>JAZKGW010000040.1:0-20252 GCA_040385685.1 Verrucomicrobiota bacterium
ATCCGGCGGCGCGGCTTCACACCCGAAGCCGTGCGCGACTTCTGCGCGCGCATCGGCGTCGCCAAGAAGGAGAACGTCATCGACATTGCGCTCCTCGAGCACACGGTGCGCGAGGACCTGAACCGCCGGGCGGCGCGGGCGCTCGCCGTCGTGCGTCCGCTGAAGGTGGTCATCGAGAACTATCCGGAGGGACGCGACGAGCAGGTCGACGCGGTGAACAACCCTGAGGATTCCTCCGCCGGCAAGCGGCGGCTGGAAGTGAAGTTAAGCCGGCCCATCGAAGGCAGCGGCCGGATCGTCATCGAGGCGCAGGCGGCGCTCGGCGGATTTCCGGTTAGAGCGGAGGCGCTCCGGATGATTCAGCTCGGCTCGCTGCGCCACAGCGGTTGGCTGCGGGTGGCGAACGAAGGTGCGGTTAGAATCGAAGTCGCCGATGCCAAGGGCCTGATCCAGCTCGCGCCGGGCCAATTCCCCGGAGGTGTGGATGAAAAGTTGCGGCAGGTTTTCGTCTATCGGTTTCCGTCGGCGGAATACAGCTATGCCATCCTGGCGGATCAGGTATTGCCCGAAGTCAGCGTGACCGAAGTCACCGTCTATGAACTCGCCGAGACCGACCGCCGGGTGTCCGCCGATCTGGAGCTGGATATCCGCGAGGCTCCGTTGCGCGAGTGGGAATTGGAAATCCCCGCCGACCACGCGGTGGCCTCGGTCACCGGCGCGGAGGTGGCGGACTATGCGGTGGCCAGCGAAGTGAAGGATGGCAAACGCCGGCTCAAAATCATTTTCAAACAGGCGGTGATGAACCGCCAGCTCGTCAGCGTACGGCTAGAGAAGAACGAGGCGGTCAAGGCCGGCGCTTGGGAACTCCAACCGCTCGGGTTTCCCGGCGTGAAATCGCGGCGCGGTTATGTCGGTGCCGTCGCGGCGGCGGGCTATCGGTTAGTGGCTGGCAAGATGACCGGCGTGGCCGAGGTGCCGATCACGTTTTTCCCCAAGAAAACTAACGGACTCCAACAGGCGTTCCGCTTGCGCGAAGGCGCGTGGCAGGTCGGTCTCGATGTTCAGGCGCTCGGTCAAAGCATCCAGGCGGACGTGTTCCATCTTTACTCGCTCAAGGCGGGCGCGGCCTATGGCAGCGTGTTGATCAACTATTTCGTCGTCGGCGCGCCGGCCACCGAGTGGAAGATTTCGGTGCCCGCCGACATTGGCAACATCGACGTCACCGGCCAGAACGTCGGCCGCGATTGGCGGCGCGAGGGCAACACGGTGATTGTCCCGCTGTCGCGGCCGGTCCTCGGCACCGGCACCGTCCTGCTTACCTTCGAACAACCGATGAGCGCCCGCGGCGGCGACCTGACACCCGGAGTGGTCCGCCCGCTCGATGTCCAGGCGGAGCGCGGCTATGTCCAGGTGGTGAGTCCGTTGCAGGTGAAATTCGCCAAGCCTGTTAGCGAGGGACCGTTGCTCGCGATCGACCCGACCGAACTGCCCGCGGAATTCCGCTTGCTCAGCAGCGCGCCCACTCTGGCAGCGTGGCAATACACCGCCCGCGATTTCAAAATCGGGATGAAGATCGAATGGTTCGAGCCGGGTGAAACGGTCGAGCAGGTCGTCGATTTCCTCAAGCTCTCCAGCCAGGTCTCGCGCGATGGCCAGTGGGTGACCGACGCCCGCTTCTTCGTGAAATCCAAAGGCCGCAGCGCTTTGCGGGCGACCTTGCCAACCGGGGCCGCGTTGTGGGAAGCCAAGGTCAACGGCGAGTCCGTGAACGCCCGCTCCGACCGTGGCGAAACGCTGGTGCCGCTGCCCTCGCAGATCGATCCGAACCAAGCCGTCGAAGTCACCCTGCGCTACGGCGCTCGGGCGGATCGCCCGAGGCACCCCCGCCTGGCAGCCCCGAAGCTCGCGGCTCCCGTCGTCATCGGCGAGTGGACGATCACCGGTGACGAAGGCCGCCAGCTCGTCCCGCGCGGCGGCACTGCGGAACTGGTGCGGCCCGGCCTCGCGGAAAGCGGCTGGGAATGGCTCGCCCGGCATTCGTGGAATGTGGGAGCGCTGCTCATGTTAGGCATCGGTGCCGTGGTCTTCGGCAGCGGGCAGGCCACCGGGGTGCGACGGATTCTCTCGCTGCTCTTTGGTTTGGTTTTCATCCTAACCGCCTTCGGGCTGGGCCTGTCGGCAGCGGGGACCAGCCGTGGCAATGCCGCGGTGTTGGAGTATGCCGCGCCGGTGGTGGCGGCTGGCAGCGAGGTGGCGGTGGAAATCGGCAATGTCGCCCCATGGATGGCGCGGACGGGGTGGGGGATGTGGTTGGTGTTCACGCTCGGGGTGGTCATCGCCGTGCGGGGAATTCTAACTGGCGATCGCTGGTGGAAAATGGGCGGACTCGCGCTTACGGGGGCCGCATTCCTCTCGATCCGTGGCGGCGCGGCATTGTTCTTCGGTATCGTCGCGTCGGTTGCCTTGGCGTGGTTCCTGCCGCGGCTCTGGCAGGCCATCCACGATTTGCGCAAACCCAAGGTCGCGGAAGTGGTCGCGGCGCTTCTCATTCTAACTGGGTTCTGTTTCAACGATGCCCGCGCCGCGGAAATCCCCGGGGCCAAACCGGCGGAATCGATGATCCAGGATTGGCAAATCCGCGACGGCCGGCTGCGTGGCACCATGGACGTGACGCTGCGTGGCGAGGTCGGTGACCGATTTCTGTTATTGCGTGCGCCGGCCGTGCTGAGCGGTTTCGAGGGGGCCGGCTTACGTGTGGTGAAAGCCCCGCTGGATGACAAGGACGCCTATTTCATCGTCGCGGATGCCGCGGGCCGGATGACCGGCAAGGCGGTGTTTGAAATGCCGCTAACCGATCCGGGCAAGGGCTGGGTGTTGCCCGGTGGCCCTGCGGCACTGCGGCAGGTGACGCTGCGTTGGGACCAGGCGGGCTGGGAGTTTTTCTCACCCGGTGCGGCAAAGGTGACCACCCTTGAGGGGCTGGCAGCCAATGAAAGCGGTGCTGTGCTGGTACTCGGCCCGGCCGATCCCGTGACGCTGCAAGCCCGCCCGAAACAACGCGATGTCGGCAGCGAGGAAACCAAGTTTTTCGCGGAAGTCTCCAACCTCTACCTGCCCGGACCCGGCGTGGTCAACGGCCGCCACCGCGTCTCGATCCGTCCGGCGCAGGGCCGGGTATCGCTGTTAGTGATGACGGTGCCGGCGGGCTTCACCGTCAGCGATGTGATCGATGGACCGGTCGGCCCATGGCGCTTCGATCCGGTAAAGCGCGAACTCCGCGTGCCGATCGAACCCGCGCAGGACCAGGCCTTCGGTCTAACGATCGAGACCCAGCGCGGCGCGGGAACATTGCCGATGGATCTCGATCTCGCACCGATCCGGGTTGCCGGTTCCGCCGGTGAAATCGGGTTTCTCGCGCTGGCCTTCGGCGAGGAAGCGCAACCAGAGACGATCAACGTCGAAGGTCTATCAAGGGTAAACCCGGAGGATTTCAACGCCAGGTTGTTGCCACGCGACAAGCAGGGCAATCCGCTGGCGCTGCTCCAGCACGCTTTCCGTTATGGCTCGGGCGACGTCATGGCGCATGTGAAAGTCGCCGCCGTCGCTCCCGAACTGCGGGCGGATTCCTGGCAGCTTGTTTCGCTCGGCGAGGACCGGCTGGTGGTTGCCACCGACCTAACTGTCACGATCACCCGCTCCGGCGTGTTCCGGCTGGCGGTCGATCTGCCGGAAGGATTGGACGTCGAAACCGCCACCGGCGAGGGCTTGAGCCAATGGACGGTTAGCCCCGACAAGCGGGTCCTGACCTTGCATCTCTCCGGCAAGACGATGGGCAAGCGCGAGTTCAGCATCACTCTAACTGCCCGCGCGCCGGGAGCGCAGGAAAAGTGGCAGGTCCCGCGGTTGTCATTGCGCGATGCCTCGCGCGAAACCGGCGTGGTCACGATTGTTCCCGAGCGCGGCCTGCAAGTGCGGGCCGTGGAGCGCCGCAATGTTTCCCAGCTCGATCCCCGCGCGCTGGCTGATGCGCCCAAAGACTCCGCCCGCGCGGCGGCCCGGCCCGGGGCGCTGGCCTATCGGTTGTTGCAAAGCGATTGGTCGCTCGGTCTCTCTATCAGCCGCCTCGATCCCTGGGTCACCGCGCAGGTGTTTCACGAAGCGACGTTGCGCGAGGGGCAAATGCTCACCCGCGTCGTGATCGGTTATAAGATCGAAAACGCCGCGCTCAAATCGCTGCGCGTCCGCATTCCCGGACTCGATGCCACCGCCGCCGCGACGGTGCGGGCGAACGGTGCCGCCGTGGCGGACCTCGTGCCGGTTGCGGGACAGGATGGGGTTTGGGACATCAACTTTCAGCGCGGGGTCGCGGGTGAAACCAGCGTTGAGTTGGAATACCAAAGCTCCAGCAAGGAAGAAGGCAGCGAGGTGATCCAACCCGTCGTGCTGGAGCAAGTCCGGCAGCTTTCCTACTTCGCCGCGATTCGCGCCGGCGGCCGGTTGGAGCTGGAAGCGGGATCCTTGCCGCGCGGTTGGCAACGGGTGGATTGGGCGGTCGTGCAATCCACGCTTGGTCAGACCGCTGGCAACGTCGCCCCGCTGATGGCATTCCGGGTGGCGGATCCGGAAGGTCCCCTGCCGGTGATCTTGAAACGCCATCAACTCGCCGATTTACAAAAGCTCCGGGTCGCCGAGGGAATGCTAACAACCCTGATGTCGCCCGCGGGCGATGCCCTGACGGCGGTGGATTTGAAAATGCAGGTCGTCGCCAAAGGCACGCTGCGCCTGAAGCTGCCGCAGGGTGCCGCGCTATTCAACGTGCTCGTGAACGATGAGGGAGCGACCCTGGTGAGAGAGGGCGACGAGTGGTTGTTCTACGTCTTCCCATCGCCCGAAGCCGGCCGTCCCGCAACGGTGCGCTTCGTTTACTCGGCGGGCACCGCCAAAGGCAAGCGGCTCGAAGGACCAGTCCTCGATGTGCCGATGGAAAATCTAACATGGCGCGTGCTGGTGCCGGAAGGCTGGCAAATGACAAAGCATGGCGGTGACTTCGATTTGAAGGAACAAGCGGCGATGGGTTCCTTCAAACTGGAGGACTATCAGTCGTTCGTGCGGGAGAAAAAGGACAACGACTCGAAGAGCGCCGTGGCCTTGCTCGATCAGGCGACCAGCTGGATGAAGGCGGGCGATCAGGAGAAAGCCAGTCAGGCTTTCAGCAATGCCGTCCGCAGCAACCAACTCGACGCCGCATCCGGTGAAGATGCCCGAGTCCAGCAGCGCCAGCTCATGACCCAGCGAGCGGTGCTCGGCCTTAACACCCGCCGCCAGAAGCTGGCGATCGATAACAAGCTCTCCGCCCCGCAGGCCGACAACGCGCAGCTCCAACGCGCCGCCGACGCCAACCCGGTCCTCCGCGGCGGCTTCAACTACGATCCCAAACAGTTCGAGCGTTTTCTCGAAGGCAACACCGCCGATGAAAACACCGCGCTCAAGGACATCGCCAACCGCATCGTCACCCAACAGCTCGCCGCCGAGCCCGCCCCGGTCGCGCTCGATGTCACGCTTCCCGAACGCGGCACCGTCCTAACATTCGGACGCAGCGTGCAGGTGGACGGCAAGCGTCCAATGGCGATTGATCTGAAGCTCAAGCGTTCCGGCAGCGGCTTCGCCTGGCTCGCCGTTTTCCTCTGTCTTCTGCTAGGCGTGATGGGCGGAGCCAGGATGGGACCGCGAGTCTCCAGACTCGCCCGCGAAAGGAAGGACAAAGCGGTCGAGGCGGATGCCGCTGCTCATTGACGTCGCTTTCGCTGCGAGTCTGGAGACTCGCGGTCCGGCCGTCATGCCTCCTCTTCCCAAGCCCGCTTCAATGCAGGGCCGAGGGCGCTGTCGAGAGCCTGGTGCCAGTGGTCACTGGTTAGAATGACCGGGAGTTCCGGGAGGATGCGCGGCGGGAGATCTGCTGGAGCTTCCTCGGCGTGCGCCCGGAAATACTCGCCGCCCTCGACGGCCGGACCGATCACGCGGTGGGTCGTGCGGCCAAGTCCTAACAGCGCGGCGTGGACCCAGCGGGCACCGAGGAACGGGCAAAGGATTTCGCCCGTCGCTCGGATCGGGAACGGGTCGGAATTTCCGCCGAAGTCGATCTCCCAGCCGTCGCTGCGGAACACCGTTTCGTGGGTCTGCCATTTTTCCGCCAAGCGGGGAAGCAGCCAGAAGCGGACGGCCTCGTGGGCGTCGTCCGGTTCGATGGCCAACCGGAGACGTGCATCTGCCAGGCCGCGGAGTTGGCGGAGGGTAGTCACCGCGATGGCCCGGTAGCGGCGGGCCGCTTCCTCCGGACCATGGTCGGCGGCCATTTCCGGCAGGACGAGGCCGGGCAGGGGTTCCTGGATTTTCAGCGTGAGCAATCGCACGGCGCGAGGTTGGTTGGGCGGTGCGGGAGGTCCAAGCGCGGATTACTACGGAATCCCTTATTTTCCACCTATGAAAACAATCTTGCCCCCGGGCGGGAGTGGGGGGATGCTGTGCCCGCAGCGAAACCGGATGGCAGCCAAGGACAACAAGAAGCGGGGTGAGCTCCCCGAACCGACGCGATGGTCGAACGAGATCACCGGGATCATCTGGATCACGGCGGGTTTGTTGCTGCTGCTGTCGCTGGTGAAATACAGTCCGGCGGATTTGCCGAAATGGTGGCCATTGCGGGCGGAATCGGGAAATACGGTAAGATCTGGAGAAAATCTAATTGGTCCGGTGGGGGGAATTCTCGGCTTCATCCAGATCTTGTTGTTCGGCGCGGCGAGTTATCTGGTGTCGGTGGGGTTCATTTGGTTCGGCATCGTCAAGCTGGCGTTCGACACCCGGATCTGGCCGCGGGCGGTGATGGGACTTTGCATCCTTTTGCTGGCGGCCTCGGCTTGGCTTCACGCCGCGGACGTCTTTTTCAAGGACTGGGCTCGTCATTGCAATCTAAACAGCCCGGGTGGCGTCATCGGTGACGGGCTGGGCGGCTTCGTTCTAACCAACGTGATCGGCCGCGCCGGCACCCTCGTTCTAACTGGCGGAGCCTATCTGGTGGCGTTGATCATGCTTACCGGCCAGCAGCCGGTGCGTTTCGCCAAGGCCTGTTACCGGCTGGCCCGGATGAAATTCCATGATTGGCGCGAAAGCCGCAGCGAGTCCGGCAAAGTCGCGGCCCGCGAGGCAGAGATGCTCGCCGAGCGCGAACGCCAGCGCGAGCAGCGGCGAAAGGAGCGCGAGGCTGCGAAATCCGCGACCTCAGCCAAAGCGGCAGATGAAGACCCGCAGGCGATGCTTCCGCTGCGCGAAATCCCCACTCCCGAGATCATCGACGCATCCCAGCGCCGTGCCATCGACCCCGAACTCATCGGGAAAAACCCGTTCAGCCGCAAACCCTCTCCGGAACATCAGGGGCTCCAGGAGGGCCGGTTCCCTAACTACGAGATCCCGCAGTTCAACCTGCTCGACCCGCTGCCCGAGGTGGAAGACTCGGATTCCGATGATGATCACAAGGAAGAGACCCGCCAGATCATCATCGATACGCTGAAGGCCTTCGGTATCGACGTGACGGCCGGTCCCATCACCCGTGGTCCGACGATCACCCGCTACGAGATCTATCCGTCCGTCGGCCTCCGCGTTTCCCGTATCTCTCAGTTAGAAGCGGACATCGCCCGCGCGACCTGTGCGGAGCGGATCAATATCCTCGCCCCTATTCCCGGCAAGGACACGGTCGGTATCGAGATTGCGAACAGCAAGAAAGTCGCAGTGCCGCTCCACGAGCTGCTCTACTCCACGGACTTCAACTCCTCCAAGAAAAAGATCCCGCTCGCCCTGGGCAAGGACGTCTATGGGAACACGGTCATCGCCGACCTCGCCGCCATGCCGCACTGCCTGGTCGCCGGAGCCACCGGGTCCGGCAAATCCGTCTGCATCAACTCGATCATCGCGTCCATGCTCTTCAAGTTCAGCCCGGACGAGCTGCGCTTCATCATGGTCGACCCCAAGGTGGTGGAAATGCAGATGTATAACAGACTGCCGCACCTCGTGGTGCCGGTCGTCACCGATCCGAAAAAGACCGTGGCCGCCCTCAAGTGGGTGGTCAACGAGATGGAGAAACGTTACAAAATTTTCGCCAAAGTCGGCGTGCGCAATTTCGACAGCTTCAACTCCCGTCCCATCAAGGAGAAGGAAAAGCCAGCTCCCGTGCCGGAGCCGGAAGGAGAACTGATGGATGACGGCCCGGAGCCTGAGGTTCCATTCGATCCAAGTGAATTGCTCGATCCCACAATCCCTAGCAGCCATCAGGCGCCACCGTGGTCGATGCTGGAAGACGAACCGGACGAGGAGATGAACTCGCTGGCTGCGGCTCTCATCGATGGCGATCTCGGCCCCGAAGCGGATGAAGACAACGAGGAAGTTTACGAAGAGCAAATTCCCACCAAGTTTCCCTATATTGTCGTCCTGATCGACGAGCTTGCCGACCTCATGCAGACCGCCCCGGCCGATGTGGAAATGTGCATCGCACGGATCGCTCAAAAGGCCCGTGCCGCCGGCATCCACCTCATCATCGCCACCCAGACGCCGCGGGCGGACGTGGTCACCGGCATCATCAAGGCGAACATCCCGTCCCGCATCGCCTTCCAAGTTTCCTCCGCCCTCGATTCCCGCGTCATCCTCGACACCAAGGGCGCGGACAAACTCGTCGGCAAGGGCGACATGCTCTATCTGCCACCCGGCTCCGCCAAACTCGAGCGCGCACAAGGTGCTTTCGTCACCGATGCCGAGATCGAGCGGCTCATCGACCACTGCGCCTCCCAAGCAAAGCCGCAGTTTGAAAAAGAAATCCAAGCCACCATCAATGGCGAAAATGGCGACGACGATGAAGACGACGACGTCTCGCAAGCAGACGAAGAGCTCATTATGAAATGCATCGAAGTGGTGCGCCAGGAACAGAAGGCCAGCACCTCACTGCTGCAACGCCGCCTCCGCCTCGGCTACACCCGCGCAGCGCGGATGGTGGACATTCTGGAGCAGCGCGGCATCGTCGGTCCCGGCGAGGGCGCGAAGGCGCGGGAAGTGTTTTTGAAGTGAGTGAAATCTCGATTTCCGAAATCCTTCCGGGATGGAAGAGTGGTGGTAACAACGACTCCTAACCGCGTTCCATCTGCTCGGTGCTTCCTATCGGACGTTCGCTTGAGAATTTACCAAGAAGTTACATAACAATTCCGTATGCGGGGCTATGATCCCGCAATGGATTCTCTTGTGGTCGCCTTGCTAGTGCTCGTTTCACCGCTCCACGCTGAATCCAAGGATCCTGCTGTTTCCTTAAAGCGGTTTGCCGAGCTCAGGAAACAATCGGAGTCGATCACAAAGGCGACTTCGGAAAAGGACGTCGTTTTGATTTTGGGTAAACCGCAAAGCAAAGGAACAGGAGGCTGGGGTAATCTCGATACAACAGTGTGGCATTATTTGGACTACACCGATGACTCGCTGCATCGGAGTTTTTCGGTGTGGTTCGATCCAAAGGCGGGATGCTCTGTGTCGCAGGTGGAGCTTTCGCGCAAGGAGATCGCAAAATCCCCTCTGCTCGTTTCGATAGGCGAGGTTTTACTCGTTTACCCGAACTATCCCGAGAAGGGGAGTAATGGGTTTCTCTGTGACGTCCGATTCAAGGACGACCGCGGAGAACTCATGATTGGAGTTGCGGTCGAAACGCTGGATCGCGTGAAGGGCGCTCCTGAAATCGGTGCGACGATTCGAGTGGAACATCGCGGCGGGGCACCGGATTATATCTTTGTAAGCGCGCATTCCCTCTATCTGGAGTCGATGGTTTTCACCAACCATGGCAAACAGGTCTCTCCATCCGAAGAGGGTAAGCCGAAGAACTAATTCCTGAGTTCCGTCTGGCCAATTCACATGGCCTCACAAAATCTCCTCGATAAACGCCGTCTTCTCGAAGATCGAAAACGCTTCGGGCTCCTCGCCGGTGCCGAGGAAGCGCGGGGGAATGCCAAGCTGGTCGTGGATGGTCACGGCGATGCCGCCTTTGCCGGAGCCGTCGAGCTTGGTGACGATGAGGCCGTCGAGCGGGCTGGCTTTGTGGAATTCCTTGGCTTGGTTCATCGCGTTGGAGCCGGTGGTGGCATCGACGACTAACAGCGTGAGGTGCGGCGCGGTTTCATCCTGCTTGGCGAGCGTGCGGCGGATTTTGCCGAGCTCTTCCATCAGGTTGTGGCGGGTGTGGATGCGGCCGGCGGTGTCGCAGATGAGGAACTCGGTCTTGGCGGCGATGGCCTTCTGATGCGCGTGGAAACAGACGGACGACGGGTCGGCGTTGGGATTTCCGGTCACCACGGTTAGGTCGAGGCGTTCGCCCCAGCGCTTGAGTTGCTCGACGGCGGCGGCGCGGAAGGTGTCGGCGGCGGCGAGGATGACGGTGCGCTTCCGTTTCGTGAGCCAGAGTCCGAGCTTGGCGGAGGAGGTGGTTTTGCCGGTGCCGTTCACGCCGACGACGAGAATGACGAACGGTTTGCCGTCTGGTCGCGGGAGGGGTGGCAGAAAATTGTCGGGCAGGCGCTCGGCCAACCGGCGGCGGGTGACCTCCAGGATTTCCTCGCTGGAAACTTCGCGGCCGAGGTCGCGGAGTTCGTCGATGATCGAGGTGGTGAGGCCGATGCCGAGATCGGAGCTGATGAGATCGGCTTCGAGGTCGTCCCAGTCGACTTCCGCGCGGTTGGTGATCTTGTTGAGTAAGGATTTGAAAAAGCCGGCCATGGGTGCGGCGGGAGACTGAAGAGGCCGGAGACCAGAGACAAGAAACAAGAGGCGGAAACTCTGGACTCTGGAATCTGGACTCTTAAGTCTCCCCGCGTGCCCAAGATCCGCGTGCTCCCCGACATTCTCGCCAGCCAGGTGGCGGCGGGCGAGGTGGTCGAGCGCCCGGCCTCGGTGGTGAAAGAGTTGGTGGAAAACAGCATTGACGCCGGGGCGCGGGAAATCCGGGTGGACATCGATCGCGGCGGTTCAGCCCTGATCCGGGTGAGCGACGACGGTTGCGGAATGTCGCGCGAGGACGCGTTGCTATCGCTGGAGCGTCACGCGACGAGCAAGCTGAGGACGGCAGGGGACTTGGCGGCGATCATGACGCTGGGATTTCGTGGAGAAGCGGTGCCGAGCATCGCCAGCGTGTCGCGGTTCCGGCTGGTGACGCGGGAAACGGATTCGGTCTCGGGCACGGAAATCCTGGTGGACGGCGGAAAGGTCCGCGATGTGCGGGATGCCGGTTGCGCGCCGGGCACGGTAATCGAGGCGAAAGCGCTTTTCTACAACATGCCGGCTCGGCGCAAGTTCCTGCGGGCGGAAACGACCGAGGCGGCGCACGTCGAGCATCAACTCCGGTTGCACGCGCTGGCGGCGCCGAATGTCAGATTTCGGCTCAGGCGGGATGACCGCGAGGTGTTCGATTTGCCCCCGGCGGCGAAGGCGGTGGACCGGGTGCGGCAATTGCTGGGGCCGGATTTGTCGCGGGAGCTGATCGGTCTGCCGCTGACCCATGGCAACGGAATTTCAGTGGTTGGCTACCTGCTGCCCGCCAGCCACGCGCGGAAGGGGAGGCGCCACCAATATGTTTTCCTCAACGGCCGGCCGGTCGAGGATGCGGTGATTTCGCGGGCGCTGGCGGAAGGATTTCGCGGTGCGATCTCGGACGGAATGTATCCGGCGGCGTGGTTGTGGATCGATCTGGAGCCGACGCTGGTGGACGTGAATGTGCATCCCGCGAAGCGCGAAGTGCGGTTCCATCGGCCGGTCGAGGTGCGGGACGCCATCCTGGAGGCGGTGGCGATCGGCCTGCGCCCGCAGGCGCGGGAGGTGGCGCCAAGGAGGGGACCGCCTGCGGAGTTTGTTTTTCCCGATGACGCGGTGGAGGTCGTGCCGGTTCTCGCAAGTTTCCAGCCGCCCGCGCCGGTGTTGTTGGAGTGGGCGGACAAATTGGCGGTTCCGCTTGTTTCCGAGAACGAAGCGGTACCAGACGAGCGAAAGGGGAGGGTGCCTGATTTTCGGGTGGTGGGGATGTTGCATCACCGGTTTGTCCTGCTGGAAAGCGAGGATGGACTAGTAATCTTCGACCCGAAGGCCGCTTGGGATCGGATTTTTTACGAGAAGCTCGTCAACCCCGGCAACGACGTTTTGGAAACCCAGGGGCTGCTCGTGCCAGTCCTGCTGGAGCTCGATCCAAGGGATCTGGATCTCGTGCTTCGCGAGCGGATGGCGCTGCAGGAAGCTGGCATCGAGGTGGCGGCGTTCGGCGGAAATACGCTGCAAATCCACAGTTTGCCGGCCTGTTTGCCCGTGCCTGACCCGCGGCCCTTCCTCGGGGCACTGATGGACGAGCTTCTTCACGATTCGGCCCCGGGAGCCAGATTCGCCGTGGATCGGCTGGCCAAGGTGCTGGCAAAAAGAGCCTCGGCAGGGAGGATTCCGCGGTTGTCGGAAACTTTGCAACTCCTTGCGGATTTGTTTGCCTGCGAATTGCCCTATTGCGCGTCTGACGGCCGGCCCACCCTCACGGAATTCGGAATGAGAGAGTTGGAGCGGCGCTTCGGAATCAACAAGGCGTGACTCCAGCACACTGAATGCCCCACGCGATTGCGTGGGAGATAAAGCTTTAGATACGTTCAATATTTGCAAAAATTAGCTGGATTGGCGCACCGGATACGCTAGAGAAAGGCGCTCCAATTCTGAATGCAGGCGAATTTCCCTGCTATTTCAAGTCAGCGGACTCCAATTGTTTGAGAAGTGTCACGCTTGAGAATCCTTATAAACAAAGGAAAAATGGCGAAGACTCTACAATTGAAATTGTGTTCAAAAATCGTCAAACTTTTTTCTTGTTAAGTTTCATTAAAATTTTACTCTAGCGGCAAGTTTAAGCCATCGAGAGCTTCAACCTCTTCCCTTAGAAGCAATGAAAAACTTGTGGATCACAACCGGAATTGCCAGCGCCGCCCTGATCGGGACTGCTGCGGGAGCCCGGTTGTCGGATCGCTTGTCGAGTGTTCATGAAGATTTCCTCGATGACCGCCGGCAGGCATTGCCAGCACTTAGCGATCCATTCGGCGTGCCGGCCGCCGCGCGGGTGGTCATCGAACAACCGCAAAGCGGTTTTCACTCGTCCGCCCCATGGAAGCGCAATGTGGTGGCGACCGTGTTCTGGGTCGGAGAATTGCCTACTGAGAACAATCCGACTCCCAACACGATGAGTGCCTGGGATCAGAACTGGCAGGCGAACTTCGGGGGATACGATCAGCCCGACCGCCGGGACGGCTATCTTCCTGCCGGCTTTATTCCGTCTCTCAATCCCTTTTACGTGGCACTTCCTTACAACGACGTGGCCAAAGGTGGAGTCCATCGCCCGGAGGCATCCGAGGTGATCCCGTGGTTCTGGGAAAGCTACCGCGGCGATGGAATTTCCGTCTGCAAGGGCCGTTGGGTCGCCATCCATCATAAAGGCAAAGTCTGCTTCGCCCAGTGGGAGGATGTGGGGCCGTTCGAGGTGGATCACTGGCAGTACGTTTTCGGCAAGGAATCTCCGCGAGGCAACCGCAACCAGTCGGCTGGCATCGACCTGAGCCCGGCCGTCCGCGATTTTCTGAATCTCCGCAGCGGGCAGTCCGTCGAGTGGCGTTTCGCCAATGACCAGGAAGTCCCGCGTGGACCTTGGAAAAACTGGTCCCGCGAACCGGACCTGCCGCAATACTGAAATTTCTCCCAAGACAACTGCTGTTAACCCCTAACCCGATCCAAACGACCCACCCGTCAATTGTATCAAAACACCACTCTTTCTTGAGGTGCTGTCTTGCCAACAGCCCCTCAGGCGGCCCGGATCGGGGTTCTGTCCCGAATTGGCAGGGTTCATCTGAAATCTTTTCACTGACCCTTGCCCATGCCCGAACCGGGCCGCCCACCTCTCAGAAGTCGTCCCGCTTCTGAGGTTCCAGGTGGAAGGCTTTCCCTGAATCCGCACCCTAACAACCAGCCATGAAAACCAGCCATTGGGCCGCCGTACCGGCCGCCGTATTGTCCTTCTGCGCAGTCGCGTCCACACGCGTCCTCGCTGCTGATCCCATCACCACATACACAATTCCATCCGCTCCCAGGGGTGAGTTGTCAGCTTATCCGTCTGTCGTGCAGACAGGCACCAAACCGACCCTCACCTGGGACATTTTGTATCCTGCCAGCTTTGGCCTAGGTGGCGGAGGATCCGGTGGCGGAAACGACGGATCGGAACCTTTGGTGGAGGTAAATCCTCCCGGCACCTTGACTCCCTCTCAACCGCTCTACGTGACCGTGCAGAATGTTGGCAACGGTGTCACCGCCTGCAGTACCACCCAGGACCCACTGCCGCATTACGTCGACATTCGCGTGAGTTTGAGCCGGGGCAGCTACAAGCAGATATTCTATGGCACCGCGGCAGATGTGGATCCGTCCAAGCGGCTCTACATCAAGAAACTGAGTGCGGGCCAGACTGTGGATTTCGGGGCCAGCTACTTCATCAACGGCGCTTCAACTCCCTTTTACACAACTTGGAGCCGTAACATGCAGGTGATCGCATTGGTCAACGGGGCTACGATTCCCACCTCGCTTCCGCTTTACCAATCGTCCAACCTGAAAAGCTATCTGAAGCCCTACCTGAATTCCACGGGAACGGTGAATGTTGGACCGCTCAGTGCGTTGATCCTGATGGAGCTTGGCCAGGTCAACCGGAATTCGCCCTGTTTCGATCTCCAGGATGTGGTGCTTCTCGTGACTTTCAGCACCAGTCATCCCAACAACGGCCACGGCAACAACCTGGATGGTGTGGACGTGTCAAACCCCGGTGCGGGTCAAGGCGGCCCCAATGGTATGGTGGATCTTTCCAAAGGCGTGGATGATGAAATCAGGTAATTCCAAGTTAACTCCCATGAAAGCAGCCATCCTTATTTCAGCATTCGGCACCATTGCCGCATCCATCGGCCACGCGGAGACCGCACCCAAGTCGGAGATGCGCGATTCCATCACCCATGAACAACTCGTGGCGAAGTATCGTCAGGCCTCCCAGAACGATCCGATGCTCAAGCAGGCTCCATCGAAAGGTCCCGACCCCTCCACCGTGAACAAACCGAAGAGTCTGCTCGGCGCGTCCGACCTGATCTGCTTCAATGGGGCTGTCACTTTGGTTCCCAAACGAGCGGTGCTACAGGCCCCCAAAAATCTAGCGGAACGTCTCAAGTACCTGCCGGGCGCGAAGCTCCTGGCCTGGTCCGAGTTCTATGCGTTGAACCGCGGCTGGATCACCACCGTCGAAGTTTCACGGACCCAAGCGGAAGGAAACAGTCCCCTCCCCGAGGAAACCCAAAAGCAACTGTCGAAATCAGGAAACCTGATAGTCGCCACCTACCAAGGCGGACCCATCTCGGTTCTTCCACTTAAAGTTCCAGAGGAAAAAACAGCTCCCATATCTCCAAAATCATGAAAACTCTCTTTCGAAGCATCATCGTCGCATCACTTTCGTGTGGCTCGGGAATCGCGGTTGAAACCTTTAGTTACTCCAATTACATCCGACAATACCAGATGCCATCCGATGTCACCTGGGACGCCTCGTCCGCAGTTGCGGCCAACGGCACTCGGTTATCCGATCTCGCGATCAATCCGGGAGGGGCCCGCTTCGACTTGTGGACCATGAAATCCTCCTCAGAAACGGGACTAACGGAATATTTGCTCTCCAGCAGTTACGTGGGAACTTATGTCCCCATCGCGACGGTGGTTGTCCGCTCTGAAGATGGATCCTCTGCAACCCCGCGAGTTCGCGCCGATAAGCCATTCTATGTTGATGTCACCATCAGCGGGCTGCGCACCGGTGCCACGGATCCGGAGCCGTCCAAGAGCGTCAAGTTTTTCCGTCACGTGCAGTCGTATGGTGCCGGCGGAACTGGAGTTGGCATCGACCGCGACCAGGCAACGCTGCTGACCCAGTCTTCCATCACCACCAACGGTGTTCAAAACCTGACATTTCTGGTGAACTCGATTCCCGGTGCGAATCGCTTCAAGGTTCGCGGGGAAGAGCGCTTTTCGGTGTTCTCGCTTGCAGATTACCAAGCCCCTGAATCGCAACTTGCCTCCCAGTATATCCAAGTCTGGCCGACGGCCGACGCGGCTATCGCCGGGATTGCCCAGAACCAGTTAATCCGATTCTCATTGCCCGCCGTGACACTCACGCTGAAGGATTTGTATCCCGGTTCCAGGAGTTACGCCCAGGTTTATAAAGGGGAGCAGCGACTCGGCATGACCGGGAAGATTGTGCCGGGATCAGGCTACACCAATACCAGAGATTACCCCGAAGATAAGGTTCTTAGCCTGACCAATTACGATTCCGTCTTCGACTCGGACGGGCGCTGGACGATGGAACTGATCACCGTGACACCATTCGGAACCGAGCGGATGCGAACCCCGTCGGGTGACATTGCCTATGTTACCTTCGACCTGGACCGCACCATCCAAATGAACGGTTCGTTCACGACCATTGAGTGATTCACGGCTGTTTCACTTCCTTCAACAGTTCACTCCTGAAGTTGTCATTCCGATAGATCAGGGAAAACCTGGCCTCCTTGGATTTCCTCAACAAATCCTCCACCTCGGTGTAAGCCAGGAGGAGGAACAAGCCCTTCACCGGCTCCCGATGAAACGACTGAATCCTTGTCACAAATTGATCCTCCACCGTCCTGCGCTGCTGGTTGGTCAGGAGAGCGCCGTGTTCGAGCGCCACTTGTTTGCGCAACGCTTCAAATCGCGACTCCATCAGAGGGGCGGAGGCCTCGGGGTCGAAGTAATGGACGGTCAGTTCGTAGAGCTTGCCGGTGAGGAAACGTCCCTCCACCGCGCCGGCTTGAGTTTCCGGGAGGAATCCCTTCTTCGGCTCAATTCTCAGAACCCGCATCGCGGGTTGATCGCCGGGCAGCGAAATGGTTACGTTCAGGGAGTGCCGCGAAGCCCAAGTGATCAACTTTTCAGGAGAATCTCCCCACCGCAGCCCGAAGGGTGGCTCAAGGACGGCCTGGGCGACGCCCTGACCGACCGACAGCAAGAAAACGGTGGCGTAAAATGCCCATCTGCCAAAGTGCCCGCACATGCGCGGAGGTTCAGACTTTTCCGCCCGATCCGCAAGACGCGATCGCCACGGCGCGGTTTTGTCATGGTCGAGTCGATGATCGCCCTCTCCATCCTAACGCTTCTAGGACTCGTTCTGCTCAAGCTTTCCCTCAATATCCTCCACCCGCGCCAGTGGATCATGCAGCAGTCGGTGACGGATGCCTACATGACTTACGAGCGGGCCTACGCCGAGCGGATTCCATTCGACGCCTTGCTGGCCGCCAATTCCCCATGGCCCAACTATCCGAACACCAGCAGCACGGTGGTCAAGATCGGTGCCCTGCCAGGCAACGTCCCCATCAATGGAACGGTGATGCGGACCCGCGTCGCCGACACGGGGAACTATCCGATCGATGGCGGCACCGGCTCCCTGGCCACCAACCCTGCAGCCATGAAAGTGTGGAAAGCGCAAAGCGTGCTGACCTACAAAATTGGCACCCGGACTTACGCCAAATCCCGAACCGTGTTGCGATCCCAATGAAGACCACCCCCAAGCGCAAACGCCGGGGATTTACCCTGATAGAAATGTCGGTCGCCATCATGATGGGTTTGGCCATCGGGACCATGATTCTTGCGTTGTTCAACCAACAGCTCGCGTTCCTGAAGATATTCAAAGCCCAGGGGTTTCTAACTGAGGAGGCGCCGATCGTAAGCACCTACGTGAGTCGTCTGGTGGGAAAAGCGGATCGTTTCCGGTTGCACGATTCCGTGGCGGACGCGCTTTCAGGGGCCAACCCGCGGCTGACGGAGTCGCCGGTGGCGGTGTTGAACTTCCGCCAGCCGGATGGCACGATGCGGGCGACCATCCTGTCGTTTGAAAACCGGGGCTCGGGCCTCGCACTTTACTATTACGTCGTGCCGGTCACCGGCGTGCTGGGCGAGCCCCTGTGGGCAGTGACCAAAGCGCCCAGCAAGGTGGCCTTCAGGATGGATAGTGGCGTGCTCAGAATGATACTCACAGGACCCAATCTCGAAGAAATCATCTACTCCGGAACCATGCAACAATGAAAACTTCTCGTTCCAGACGCCACCAGGCCGGCTATATCTCGTTCCTCCTGGTTCTGACCACCGGCGCAGTTCTAACAGCACTGATGGTGTCTGCCTATCACCGGGCCCTCAGCGCGCAAGCCATCGAGTCCCAAGTGCAACTCCGTCTGGACTATAGTGAAAAGGAAGAGGCGATCTTGCGCGCGATCGTGGCGATCACTCCCAACCGGGCGATCCGGGCGATGCAGGCGAATTCGGATGCTACCGGAACCAAGGAGCCGTTGAGTTGGCAGAATATTTTCACCGAGGCCCTCGTACTGGCCAATGCAAGAAAGGCGATCCAAGACGGTTCAGGTGGCTCTCCCAATATTCTCGGCTCCCTCAACATCGCCGGTCTCAAACTCGCCAACACGGGGGACTCCACTTTGACTGATCCCACTAGGATTTTCTCGGCAGTCCCAGGCGAAACGGGATTGGTCTCGATCGGTATCAATCGGAGTTTGGGCACCGGTTATCCGCCGCCGCTGACAGCCGGCGACTCGAAAACGAAGGACGCTGATTTGCTATATCCGATCATCTCCACCAACAAGGTCTATGGAACTCTCGCCGAGAGTTATTTGGACTCAAAGACGTTAAACGGTAACGGAACCACCGCATATGGACTGGCCGTCGGCACCTATTCCGGGTTCAACAGGTTGAAGTATCCGGATATCAGCTTCGGTTATGCCAAACCGGGCGAGGCCTTCGTCGCGAAACGCAACTGGTGGGCATTCTCGGTGGATGTGACCGATCACGATGATGACAAAACCTTTCTGGCGAAATCCAAGCGGAATTTTGTGCTGTCGATTTATGAAATTCCGTCGCAACTCTCCATTTCGGCGGCCTCCTTCATGTCACTCGGCCAATATGCCTCGGGCAACGTCTGGCAGAACGTGAACATCGATGGTGGCATCTTCACCGGCAAAGCCGAGGTGAAGGGGAATACCCCGATCACCGCCTTTGCCAGCCGCCGGAGCATGAGCTTTGACGCTGGCGCAACCGTCGATGGAAATGTCCTCGCCGCCGATCCGTTCGCCGCCGGAGTCCGGGAAGCCCATTATCAAGCCACGCAGGGGGCGTTTTTCCCGGTGTCGCTTGCATCCGAGAGCGGCCACGCAGCCTTCATCCCCATCAATCGTGGTGCCAAGTTTTTCGATCGATTTGATCTGGTTGAAAATGACCCGGTCGAAACGTCCGGCGCACGGAATCACGTTGCCACCAACGTGTTGTCCTCCACCTCTTGGAACAACTATTCCATCGGCGCACAGCAGTGCGCGATGCGAATGGACATCACCGAGGTGCAAAGTTCCACCAATGCGACCCCAAAGATGCTGCGTTTCCAATACTACTTGGCCAATGGCAGCAGATCCTCCATGAAAATACCCCTTATGTCCTCGGCAACTCTGACAAGCCTGCCTCCCGGTTATGTCTCGTTCGGCAACGAAGGCGACATTAGGGACCTTTCTGTGCTTGATGCGGGCCGTCCGGTGGACGTGGCTTATGGGGATAGCGGTGGATTTGCCTTCCTTCAAGGCCTCAGCGGAACAATCACACTAAACAACGCTACCTTTACAGACCCTCTGGTAGGAACTACCAAAAAAGGTTACTGGAGGCCGAGATCTCCCTATGAAATCGTACCCCTCAACAGCGGGCAGAAGTGTGTCGGCGTCTATCCGGAACGATTCCCGGCATTCCTCACCAGGATCGGTGCCGCGGGACCGGACATCAACAATTCGCTTGTCGTCAACGTGGACTACTCCGTGTCAGGACTGAACGATCTCACCAGGAAGCCTTCGATCCCCTGTACTGCGAACGACTATGGGGTCCTCATCAAGGAATGTGCCGATCTAACTCCGTTCACCAAGGGCTTCTCACTGGTCACCAACCTGCGGCTTTATATCGGCGATGATTTCAACATCGTGCCCACCACTCCACCTGCGGGATGCACGCCCGCGATCACTGCGTCCAACCCCACCGGAAGTTATTACCCGCCGTGCTCGTTGTTCACTCCGGAGAAGAGATATGGGAGC
>JAZKGW010000040.1:20262-36825 GCA_040385685.1 Verrucomicrobiota bacterium
CGATGCATTGTTCGTCGATCTTCGCGGGCAAATCGGCTCGCTGGCAAAAGTGGACAAGGTAAATAGCGGGGACACAGAGGCTCCCAAGATCCGCCCCTTGGATTCGAAGGGCGGCAGTGGAACCGATCTCACTTCCGACCGGATCACCGTCAACCTCAGCCAAATCCGTCACCCGGCGGAGTTGCCGCCGATCACCATGATGAACTGGCTGGTGCTTCTGGAAGAGCGCCGCAAGGAATATTACTAACGGTATAGTTCACTCCTCGATATAGAGTATCCGCCCGCAATCCTCGCATTGGGCGATCTCCTTGCCGGTCTGAACTTTCATCACCGTGGAGGCGATGAGCCTCATGTGACAGCCTTCACACTTCCCATCGCGCAGGGGGGCGATTGCCAGACCGTCCTTGGTTTTCATCAGGCGGTTGTACAAAGGGATGACACTCTCGGGAACGTTGGCGAGGAGCTTTTCGCGCTCGGCGATGACTTCGAGGCGATCGGCTGCCATCCGGGCATGGCGTTGGCTGATCGAGGCCAAGTCTTCCTCCACCAGCTTGCGGGTGTGGGCCCGCGCGGTTTCAGCGGCTTTATGGGCGCTGCGGAAGCCGTCCACCTCTTCCATCGCTTCCAGTTCCTTGGTTTCAAAATCATCCAGATCCTTCTCATAGCGCACGATTTCATGACCCAGTGCCACAAACTCCTCGTTCTTGCGGGTTTCAAATTGCTGCAGTTTCAAGCGCTTGATCGTCGTCCGGCGGGTCTCCGCATCGAGCTCGATTTTTTTCACCCGCAGCTCGCACTCGAGCAGCGCCTGGTGGGCTTTGGTGACGGCGGCTTCATCGCTTGCCAACTTTGACTTCGCCCGGGCCTCGTCCTGAGGCAGCTTTTCGAGATCCCTGGCCAGCGCTAACAAACGGCGGTCCCGGTCCTGGAGAATTAACAGTGCGCGAACTTCATCTTGCATGGACGTTGGGTAAACGGTCCGGCCTGCGTTCGCAAGGATTGCTTGCAAGAAGTCCAGACCCAGCGTGGCGGTTGCCGTATCTTCGACCGCAGCAATTCCGATATCTTCATTCATGTTTATTGGACTAACTTTTTAAAATTTGAAACTGAGGATTGCCATTGTTTGAGTATATTGATAATTCATCGATCGAAATGACCACGTCCCATTGTTCATCCCTTCCAATCTTGCGTTTTTCGCAAAATTCTGCCGTGAAGATGCTTGTCGGCCGCAACTGCCTGGGGTCGAAGATAACAAGCATTTTGTTGTGTTTGATGAGTGCCGCAGCGGCCGCCGTTTCTGGCAATCTCACCTACGAAAAGGACCCCGTAACCAACATCATTACCATCACCGGCCACGTCGCGGATCCCGAGGGTGCGATGGCGATCCCGGCGACGATCCATGATCCGATCAGTGGGTTGGACCATCCGGTCAAGTTTATCGCGGGCAGTTCGTTTGTCACATGCAAGAATTTGACCAGCGTGACGATTGCTTCCGGTGTGGAAAGCATCGGCAATTTTGCATTCAGCGATTGCTCGAATCTGACGAATGTGACGATTCCGGCGAGTGTGACCACCATTGGAAGGTCTGCATTTAGCTTTTGCACCTCGTTGCCGAGCGTGTCCCTGCCTTTCGGTGTGGCGACCATCGGAAACGCTGCGTTTGGCACCTGTACGGCGCTCGCGAGCGTGACAATTCCATCCAGCTTGACCACCTTGGGAACGGGTGTGTTTGGAAATTGTACCTCGCTGCTTACTGTCACGATCCCGTCCAGTCTGACGAGTATCCCAACATCGACTTTCAACGGGTGCAGCGGGCTGACCAGCGTGACTCTCCCCTCTACCATCTCCAGCATCGGTACGTACGCGTTCCAGTATTGCGGCAGCCTGACCAGCGTGACGATTCCCCCCAGCGTGACGATCTTGCGCGAGAAGGTATTTGCCAACTGCCGGGGGCTGACGAGCGTGGAAATCCCTGCCGCTGTTACCAGCATCCACCCTTCCGCGTTCGATGAGTGCAGCTCGCTCAGCAGTTTCACCGTTGCCGCGGCGAATACGGTTTACAGCGCGGTCAGCGGACTTCTAACGGACAAGGCGGGAACCTTGCTGATCACCTGTCCCGCTGGCATGAGTGGGAGTTTTAACATTCCCTCCGGTATCACCGGCATCGGTCCCCAAGCGTTCCGCTATTGCGGCGAAATCATCAGCGTTGGCATTCCCGGCACAGTGACAAGCCTTGGAACCCAGGCGTTCTCCGGTTGCGTCAAGCTGGTCCTCGCCTCGTTCATGGGCAACGCGCCTACCATGGGGAGCAACGTGTTCGAACTCACCGCCTCCGGTTTTTCGATCAATTTCCTGAACAGTTCCACCGGTTTTACTTCCCCGACATGGATGGGTTATCCGGCGACCGGAACGGGTGAAGGTGCCGACCCGCTGACATCCTGGCTGGTCTCCAAGGGGCTGCCCGCCAACTCGAATCTGATGTTGGATGCCAATGGCGACGGCGTGAATCTTCTGATGGCCTATGCGCTGGATCTGAATCCGAACGTCAGCAATTCCTTGCCTGCGGCAGTGTTCGGCTCCGAACAAATGAGCCTCAGTTTCTACGCGGGCACGGCGGGCATCACTTACGTCGTCAAAGCCAGCAGCGACCTGCTGAACTGGAGCACCGAAGGCGTGACGCTGTCGGCTCCGGACCTCAACCAGATCCGCACGGCCACCGTGGCGAAATCCGGAACCCAGCGCTTCATGCGCCTCGAAGTGAGTCATTGACCGGTGATTTCGCGGCATCAGCCGCGAAGATCCCCACTGCCAGCCAAATTAGCCCAAAGGAAAGCAATCGCACCCCGGTCATCGGCTCACCATACAGTTTCCAGCCGATGAAAAACTGAATCGTCGGTCCCAGGAATTGCAGGATACCCAACGTTGTCAGGCGGATGGACCGCGCCGCATGGCCGAAACACAGCAGCGGCAGCGCCGTGGCCAGTCCGGTGCCGACGACCAAAGCGGCATGCATCGCGCTTCCACCGAAGGCGTCCGCGGGGCTCTTGTTAGCAATGACGAGCCAAATCAACGCCAGCGGCGCCAGCAGGCTGGTTTCCGCAGCGAGCCCCGTCAACGACCCGAGCGGCGCCCGCTTTCTAACCACCGCATAAAGGGAGAACGTTATCGCCAGCGTCAGCGCGACCCATGGGAAATGGCCCACCGCCGGCACTTGCAACGCCACTCCACCCAGCGCCAGAGCGATCGCGGCAAGCTGCCACCGGCTGTTCTTGTCGCCGAACCACAACGCACCGAACAGCATGTTGAAAAACGGATTGAGGTAATAACCCAGAGCGCCCTCGATGATCCGATCGTTCAACGTCGCCCAGACATAGAGCAGCCAGTTGGATGCCAGCAGGCTGCCTGATAGAAGGTGCCAGCCGAGCACGCGGGGTGATCGCAGGGCCGCCAATAATGCACGTCCTTCGCCGCGCCAGAACAGAATGACGAGCACCAGCAAAAGCGACCACAGCGTCCGCTGCGCGACGATCGACGGCGGCGGCAGGAAATCGAGCAGCTTCCAGAAAATTGGCAGAATTCCCCACAGGAAAAACGCGGCCAGCGCCGCCAACACTCCGGATCGGGTTCGGTCCACACGCGGACGCTGGGCGATCACCACCGATCAGCGAAGCGAAAAAGCGAGGCAAGATGCAGGTTGAAAGTCCGCTCTCCTCAAATCATCCTCCGCCCATGCCCGCCAGCCGCCTGTCCATTCCCCAATACGCCATGGCCCTCGCCCACGTCGCCAGCCTGCGTTCGGAAGATCCCTATCGAAAGGTCGGCGCTGCGGCTCTGGATTTCGACAATCGGGTGATCGGCACCGCCTACAATGGTCTCGCGCCGGGCTACGATCCGCCGCCCGGATTCTGGGACGACCGCGACGCCCGCCAGAAATTCATGCTCCATGCCGAGGTGAACCTGTGCAGCCTGTTTCGCCGCGGCGAAGCCAAGATCGTCGCCACCACGACCATGCCCTGCACCGCTTGCATGCAGACGCTATGCGCGTATGGCATCAAGGAAATCTATTACCGCGAAGTCTATCATGTATCCGATGCTCCGGAAATTGCCGCGCTCTACCAGGTGAAGCTCGAGTGCGTCCCGGAGTTTCCGCTCGGTGGTTAGATCCGGTTGTCGCGCAAGGACGGATGTCCATTACGCGATCGCGTAACGGGCGCTCCTTGACGGTTGCCGGTCCCGAATCTTTCATGGAGATGCTATGAAACACCATACCCTTGCATTATTAAGTATTGGCGCGTCCCTTGTCGCCAGTGGAGTTGCGGTGGCCGCTGAAGCGGGATCCAAACCGAAGACGCATCACCTCACGTTCGCCCAGGCGGATGTGGATGCCAGCGGCGACTTGACCATCTTCGAGTTCGCCACCACCCGTGGGCCGGGCACTCCGTTTGTGGAAATCCGCAGGCGCTTCCTGCCCATCGACGTCTCCGGTGCCTTCGCAGAGAACATCGACCCCAACACTGGGATGCCCGCCGTCGATCCGATCACCGGTGAGCTAATCCCCGGTGATCCGAAGCCGGATAAAGTGATCTCCCAGGAAGAATGGGACGCCTATCGCGCGCTTGAGGAAAAACCGAAGTCCGATCTCAGCCGCTTCAAACTCGCCGACTTTAATGACGACGGAGAGTTGTCGCTCGAAGAGTTCGGCTACTTGGTTTCGCCCAAGGTCAAATCTGCCAAAACCCTGCGCAAATTCGAGAAGCGCGATGTGGACGACAGTGGCTTCATCAGTCCTCTCGAATTAAAGAAGTCCGAGGAAGAAGAGATCTGACGGCAGCAGCCGGATTTGAATTCCAACTCACCGACCGGACGGCCCGCATCGCGAGCCGTCCGTGTTCGTTTGAATCGCTAGAGTCTGATTTTTACGCCGTCGCCCGCCGCGCTTTGATAGATCGCCTCGATCAACGCCACCGCTTTTCTCGCTTCCCGTGCCGACGTGCTCGGCTCGCGGCTATCACGGATCGCTCTAACAACTTCCTCGAAGTTTCGCTGGTGGGCATGAAACTCGATCGCCTTCGGATCGTTCGCGCCGAGGGTGGCTTGATCGCCGCGCATCAGCGTTTGCCGGATCACGGCGTCCTCGGGCCGTTCGTTTTTGAAATCCCAGACATCGAAAGTTTCATCTGCTAAAAAGACCGAGCCTTCCGTGCCGCAAAGCTGCACGCGCGCCGGATGGCCGCTTGCTGACCAACTGCACGTCGAGCCCTCGATCACGCCGCGGGCGCCGCTCTCGAATTCCAAAATCGCGACCGCCATGTCCTCCACCTCGATGCGCTCGTGGGCCAGGCAAGCGCTGTTGGCCTGCACCGATCTAACCGGCCCCGCGAGGTGCAGCAGCGCGTCGATGGCGTGAATGCCTTGGTTCATCAGCGCTCCGCCGCCGTCGAGCGCCCAAGTCCCGCGCCACGCGGCGGAATCGTAGTAAGCCTGGTCGCGGAACCATTTCACATAACAGGACGCGGAAACGACTTTTCCTAACCGCCCGTCATCGCAGGCCGCTTTGAAAGCCGCCATCGCGGGATTGAAGCGGCGGTTAAGGATGGCGGCCAGGGTTTTGCCGCTGGCGGCCGCGGCGGCGATGAGGTCGTCGATGCGCCCGGTGGTGATTTCGAGGGGCTTTTCGCAAATGACATGTTTGCCCGCCCGCAACGCGGCCAGCGCGGTCTCGAAATGCGCGCCGGACGGCGAGGCAATGGTGACGATGTCCAGCTCCGGGTCTGCTAGAAATCCGGTGAGGTCGGAGTGGCACGCCACCCCCATTTCCGCGGCCAGGGCGGCGGCGCTTTCCGCCCGGGGATTGTAAACCGAGCGCAGCGTCCCGCCATCCATGGCCCGGATCGCTTGGGCGTGGAAGCGACCGATCGTGCCCGTGCCGATGATGCCGAAGTTCATGGCCGCGAGACTGGCGGGGGCGGATTTGTCCGGGAAGCGAAAAAGCGCGTGACCATCGATCCGGCACCTGACAGAACCGCTGGCAAAGATGCGTCTGGTGACGGATCATTGCCCCATGAAAACCGGAACGATCCAAGCCATCGCCACATGCATCCTGGCGCTGGGTATATTTATCGCTAACAGCGCGACCGCGCAGCTCACCCAACCCGGACCCTATGCGCAGAAGGCGGCGGAGGTCACGGACTACATCCACAAGAATTTCTGGATGAAGAAGCGGGACCTCTACAAGACAGCGATTGACAAGGATTCTCCCGACTACATCTGGGGCTCCGGGGTGATGTTCTCCGCGGTGGTCGGTGCCGCCCGCCATGATCCGAAATACAAGTCGATCATGCGGAAGTTTTTCGATGGCATGGAATCTTACTGGGACACCAAGGCCGCCATTCCCGGCTACGAACCCGCCCCAACCGCTGGCGGGGGCAACGACAAATACTACGACGACAACGCCTGGATGGTGATGATGTTCCTCGAAGCCTATGAAATGACCGGTGAGTCCCGCTACCTCAAGCGGTCCGTGGAGGTCCTCGACTTCGTGATGAGCGGTTGGGACGACAAGGGCGGCGGCGGCATCTGGTGGCATCAGAATCACACCGGCGACTCGAAGAACACCTGCGTCAACGGCCCTGCCGCCGTCGGCTGTTTCCGCGTCGCGAAGTTCAGCAATCCCAAGGACGCCGGGAAGCGCATCACCGACGGCGGAAAGATCGTCAAGTGGACCACCGCAACCCTGCGTGCCGACAACGGCCTGTTCAGCGATGCGATCAACGTCGTGACCGGCAAAATGAACCCTGATCAACTCACCTACAACGCCGCCCTCATGCTTCGCGCCTACATTTCACTCCACGCTCTAACGGGCGAGGATCTCTATCTGGACGAGGCGAAACTCATGGGCAAGGCCGCGGAAGGGCTGTTGTCCCGGGAGACCGGCGCCTACCGCGATCCGCTCAAGTGGTCGCACCTCATGACCGAGGCCGATCTCGAACTCTACCGCTGGACCAAGGAGGACTACCTTCTCAAGCGGGCCAAAACCAATGGCGACGTCCACTACGCCGAATGGAAAAAAAGTCCGCCGCCCGACCTCATCGCGAACGCTTCGCTCGCCCGTGAGCTTTGGCTGCTCGCCGACATGGAAACCGCCGCCGGGCGGGAGTTTTGGAAAAAATCGGACGCCCTGAGGAAATAGCCGCCAGGCGCGGGGAGCAACGCAGTGTGGTGGGCACCAAGGAGCAGCGGTATCCGACCGCCGGGTGCATGGAAAGCCAATGTCTAGCGGTTTTTCTCATCTCATTGTCACCTCATGCTCATGAGCGGACGAATTCCGCTGCTCCTTGTGTCTGCCCGCCAATTTCAGTTACACCCTTGACTCCGCGTCTTCGTTAGTGAGCATGCGGCCATGAGAATCAGCGTGTGGCTCGCCATCGGTTTCACGGTCCTGACCCAACCGGTCTTCGCAAATGGCGGCGGCTACTTTCGCGGCGGGGTTGAGCGGGCGGGCGATGTCGCCGGCTTCGAACCCAAGGAAACAGAGAACATCCGCATTCTGGATGAAAAGCTCACCGTTGCCCTCGGCCCGAAATCCGCCGATGTCGAAGTCCGCTACCTGATGCGCAACGAGACGGACAAGAAGGTGAAGGTGCGGTTTGGCTTCCCGGTGGAAGAGTCGTTTGACAAGGACTTGACGGGAGCTGCCACCAAGACGGATAAGCTCCGCTATTGTCAGAACTACGTCATTTCCGCTTCAGGAACTCCCGTGACTGCGAAATGGCAGGGCGAAGAAACGGCAAGCGATGACAAGCGCTTCAAAGGCATCGCTGGCTGGCTGATTTCGGAAATCACCTTTGCCGCAGGCGAGGAAAAGCCGGTGATGATTCATTTTAGCAGCGACTATCCCTTGGAAGGATGGAGAATGAGCTCGGACACTTCGGTAGGCCCGGCCCTGTTCCGTTATCGTCTATCCACTGCCGCGTGTTGGGCGGGGACCATCGGCACCGGACGGATCACTCTGAAACCCGCGGGCATCGATCCGAAGGAACTCAAAGTCCTCAAGCCGGTGAATCGTTTCAAAAAGGATGGCGAGAACTGGGTTTGGAACTTTGAGAACTTGGAGCCGACACTGGCGGATGATTTGGAAATCGAGGCATCTCCCGTAACTAACAATCACCATGGTCAGCCCCGCTACGTCGAGCGAGGCAGCCAGTGGTTGATGTCCCACACCAACTACGAGGTGAGGGCCAGCTCGGTGCTCGCTCCTGCCGACGGGAAGACATACGATGCCGCAAAAATCAAGGGCGGCGGAACTTGGAGCGAGGGCAAGGCGGGATCCGGAGTCGGTGAATGGTTGGAGTTGAAACCTGTCGCCCCCAAGCCCTTGGCCGTCATTTCGATTTCGCCCGGGCTCGTCAAAGATGACGAGATTTTCCACGCGAATGCCCGGCCGAAAAAAATCCTGGTCGATCTCAATGACGAGCATCAATTCAGCGTGGACATTCCCGACTCCAAGGAAGTTTGCCGGATTCCGATCGTCGGCTACACGAAGGCGGTGAAGAAGATCCGGCTGACTTTCAAAGAGGTCTGGCTGGGTTCGAAATTTGAAGATCTCTGCATCAGCGGAGTGAGTTTGGAAGT
Organism: Verrucomicrobiota bacterium; assembly: GCA_040385685.1. Classification (GTDB taxonomy): domain Bacteria; phylum Verrucomicrobiota; class Verrucomicrobiia; order Verrucomicrobiales; family Akkermansiaceae; genus Luteolibacter. The sequence continues at coordinate 28,894 of JAZKGW010000040.1, forward strand.
CAGGCTCGACAAGAAACCCAAGCTTGAACCAACTCGTTAGGTTTCTGGTGGCAATCGCCGCGACCGCATCTCTCGCCCGCGCCGGGCAGGAGCTGCCGGTGTTCATCGCGGACAACCACGCCGAAACCGCGGGCTGGATCACGCGGAATTTTGATCTTGATGAACCGCATGTCCTCGTTCTGATAGACGCCCACTCGGATGCCTCGGCCGTGGAGCGCTCCGAGGAAATCCGCGAGGAATTGCGGCGCGTGCCATCGGAAAAGGAACGCGCGGTCCGGGTGGAGAACTGGCGGAAGAACGGCCGCGTCCAAGCCTTCAACTGGATCGAGCCGCTGATGCCGCGGCCGCTGGACAGCGTGTTGTGGCTGGCCGCTCCGGCGCTGGCTGACGAGGAACGCGCGGCGAAGAATCGGGAAGCCACGGATTCGCTGGATGGCAGGTTGGAGGTCGAACCGAGATCGGCAGGATCGTTGGAACATCGCTGGGAGACTTGCGATCTGAAAGGTTTTCGCGAATGGCAGCCGGGAATCCGGAAGATCATTCTCGCCATCGATCTCGATTTCTTCGCCGGAATGAAGCCGGAGGACCGCTCGAAAAACTTCGAAGCGATCTGGGAACGCGCCATGGATTGGCCGGGACTGGCCGGCGTGGCTTTCGCTGTTTCACGACCCTGGCTCACCGACGATGCCGAGGCGGACGCGCTGGTTTCACTCGCCGTCAAGGCTGTCAGCCATACCCGCGGTATGAGGCTGGAGATGGATGCGTCGCTGGACGATCGCCCTGACCATTCGCTCAAAGCAACGGAGCTGAAACATCACTCGCCACGCTGGGATCTCGGCAACGCCTCGCCGGAAGTCCGGATGAAATTGGGACAGCTCCGGGAATCTCTAACCATCACCGATCGGAAGCGCACGTGGAATTCATCGGCGTGGGCGGATGAGTCCGGCACGACCCGCATCGTGCCGGATCGCGGCGAGATGGACAGCGACAATGTGTGGCGGTTTCCGCTCGGCAAGGAACCGGTGTTGCGAGTGGATGGCAGCCTAGAGGCGACCGGCAGAACCCGTTGGTTTCTGTTGGAACCGGCGCGGCAGGCCTACGACCTGTTGCCGGAAACCGGTCTCGGCAAGAGTTTCTCAAAGTCCCCGGCCCGCTGGATCTATCAAAAACGCCGCAGCTTGGGCGAAAGTACGGATTTTCAACTCGATCCCACGTCTTGGCGGCGCGCGACCGGCGGGCGGTTTCTCATCGAAGCGGAAGTTGAAACCCCGCGCGGCTGGCAGCCCGCTCCCGCCATCGAGCTGCGCATCCGCACGGCCGAAAGATTCCGCGGCGCGGTCTCGGAATGCGGTGGAATGCCTTATGTTTTCGGCATCGCCGGAGTGGCGGCGGGCGATCGATCCGGCGTGGAATCCGGCTGGGGCAGCGATTGCGCGAACCTCTTCATCCACGCCTGGCGGCGCAACGGCATCCCCCTAACATGGGGCGATCCCGGCCGCCTGCGCGCGCAGCTCGCGACCAAGGCGGAGAACGTGAAGCTCGCCGACGACGTGAAGATTTCCCAATCCGAGATCGAGCGTGGCATCGTCATTGACTTCGGCAGGCACGTCGCGGCGATCTGGCAGGACCGCGGGCCGCTCGGCGTGTTAGACGGCAACGATCTCGTCGTGCATCACCTCGGTGGATTTCCCGAGATCGTCGAACTGGCGAAACTGGCGGAAACGCGCCCGGTTTTTTCGCTGCGCTTGCCACTTTCCCGGCCGACCTGCCGGATCGCGTTCGCGGGGGACGTGGTGTTGACCGGTGACGATCGCGAGGTGATCGGTGGTTTCGGCAAGGGAGATGCCGATGCCTTCGTGGTGAACCTGGAAGGCATTCCCTCCATGCGCGAACCTGCCGGCAAACTTCGCTACGACTTCCGCTTTCGGGCGGACCGGTTAGGTTGGCTGAAGACGCGCGGAGTGGATGCCGTTTCTCTGGCGAACAACCACGCCGGGGATGCCGGGCGGGAGGGAGTCATCGAGGGACTGAAAGCCTTGGAAAGTGCGGGGATCGCGTGTTTCGGCGCGGGCAGGAACGAGGAGGCAGCCTGCCGGCCATGGCGGGTGGAACGCCATGGTGTTAGGATGACCGTGTTCGGCATCAGCTATTTCGAAACCGGCGCTGCCGGGCCGGACCATGCCGGGGTCGCGGTGCTGCCGCTCCATCGTGAGATCCTCGAACGGGAATTCCAAAAGGCGCGGGTTGCGGCGGAGCAGGTGATCGTGATGGTCCACGGCGGCAGCGAGTATGATCGGCGGGTGGGTGACGAACAGCGCCGCTGGGCCCGTTGGCTCGTGGCCCGCGGCGTCTCGTTGATCGTCGGCTCCCATCCGCACGTGATCCAGCGTGAGGAAATCCACGGCGGTGCGCACATCGTTCACTCTCTCGGCAACGCGGTGTATCCGCGCGCACTGAAGGGCGGGGATTCAGGGGCGGTTCGGGTGCTGGAGATCCGCGGGGTGAAGTGAAATCGCAAGGAACGTGCCCGCTTCGGCTCGCTTGAATTAATGACTTCCAGCATGGATCGATGATGTTTAGAAGAATCAATCGAGCGTGCCGGACCATGGCGTCGTCTTTTTCCAGCATGACCCGGAAAACCCAAATCCTGCTAGCAACTCACCTCTGCGCTCTCGGCTTGGCCTTTGGGATTGCACGGGAGATGCCGATACGACCCACTGTCACCGCTAGCGCCAAACCACTGAGGACAAAGTCCGGCATCCGTGATGCAACCGCATTCTCCGGGGATGGTGAGCAACTGCTGGCAATGTTCATGAACGGTCAGGTGGAAAGACCTCCGGGCAAGGACTCGAAATACACGGCTCTCAAGGCATCGCTACCGGTGGCTGGCGACGTTAGAGCGGCCGCGGTGGAAGAAATCGAGGTGTTCAACCGCAGTTTGGGCAGGACTTCATCGGATCGCGAGCGGTCCCATCGTTTGGTAATTGTGGAAGTGAGGGCGCTGCACTGGATGAGGCAGGATCCGGTGCCGGCGATGGACTTCTTCGTCACTAACGAAACCTGTATCAAGCACAGGCTGACAGCCGATTTCAGCGAGCGCGTGTTCAAGGACATCATTGCGGAGAGCGGGCTGCCTGCTTCGGTCGCGTGGCTGAGCAAGTCACCGGCGACGGTAACGCTGTTTGGCGATTCGGTGTTGGCGGCGATGAAGCAAGGCGACGGAATCGAGCTGGCGGGGAAACTAATCAAGTCGATGGAGAGTGATCCCGGCCAAACCGCTTATCTTGGCAGACTTTCGGAAAGGTCCTATTTTTCCGGCCGTTCGTTTGATCCTTTTTTCCGTCGAATCGGCGAGGCGGTGCGCTTCGACGAGCGGTCAAAGCTGTTGGAGATGGCGAAGACCCTGCACGCAGGGAGATTTCAGACCGATCTGTTAGCGGGCTTCGCCCGATCCGGCCAAGCGGCCGCAACATGGCTGCTGGAGGCCGTGAGCCGGGGAGACTTGGAAGGCTTCGCGACGGACAATGCGAAATCTGAAGCGAATCGAATGATTGGGGAGGGTGCCGTCCCGCTTGAAGAACGATTGGCGAAGGTGCCAGCTTCGCAGAGGGTTGCCGGGAGATCCCGTGAAGACCGCATTTCAAGAATGGTGAGCGGCGATGTGAAGAAATTGCTGAAAACCGGCCGCGACTGGGGTTACGAATTCCACCATGGCGACGTGACCGCCGCCGAGGTCCTGACGGAAGTGAAGTCCGAGTTATCCGGGATTCCCGCCGAGGGCGAACCGGCGATGCGCGAAGCGTTGTATCTGGAACTGGTAGAGGAAAATCCAGCGGGAGCGTTGCCCCTGATCGCGGGTTTCCCGGAGGAGAAACGACGCGGGGTTCTTTTTGGTAGGGGATCGCAAGGACTTGGGAGGGCGGATCCCCGTCTCTACTCCAGCTTCCTCGCGACTCTGCCAGAACCAAGGACCGCCGAGGAGGTGGAGAGCGTCCGGAACAGCCTGGTTTACCATGCAGGCAGGCTACTTCAAGACGACGGTGCTTTCCTGAATTCCGTCAGAGCAATGCCCGCCGACGTGCAGCGAAGTGCCGCGATCGATGTGATTGTTTCCGCAACGCGGGCAAGGAATCCGACCGAGGCGGACAAGTTGGAAAAACAGTTTTCATCCCACCAGCCGTGAGCAAGCGAGCTATCATGAAACTGCTAGCCAGCCACGTTGTGATGATCATCGCGGGTATTTTCCTGGCGCGGGAAACTCGGGGCGGGGGGACCGCGGAGGCAACCGTTACCGCGGGATCGAAGCAAACGCCAACAACCAACTCTTCTCTAACGGATCGGCCGCGGGCGAAATGGCGGAGCCGCGAATATGCACAAGCCTGGAGCGCGGTCCGGACGGCGAGATTGACCAAGCCGGAGCGGATCGCGGTGCAACGGGATTTGCTGAAAAACTGGGCGGAGATTGATTTGCACGCGGCGATCGAGGCGGCATTGGCGGAATCATGGGTCGCGGAGTATAAGCAGATGGGCAGTTCCGCAATGCTGGTTCCTGGCGGACCCTTGCTGGATGCCATGAGTGAATCCCTGGCGGAGGACCCTGACGCGAGCTGGGAGATGATTCATGGAGAGGGGTTCGAATTGGCGATCGGCATGCTGGTTAGCGTCTGGATCGACGCGGTGGGCAAGAGCGATCCATTCTATCTGGCGGGCAAATTGGAGATGTTTGAGCCATACGTAAGGCAGAGGGCTCTAACGACTTGCTCCAACTCGGTGCACCAGCGTCCGGGCTACGAGGTCTATGACGAATTTCTCAAGATTCTCACGCACTACCCGGCGGAGATCATGAGCGCGGAAGATCTTTTCCACGCGGCAACGCCTCGCTTTTTTCCCGAAGGGGCCACCGAACGGCTGAAGGCACTTGTCCTGAATACCGATCCGGTCGACGAGCGGATGTTTCGGTTGCACGCGCTGAACTTAGGCAAACAAATTTCCGGCAAATCCGTCGGAGAAATCGAAGCCGAGCTCGCCGGCCTGCCCGCCGCGGCGATTGGCGACGTTCTTTTCGCCGCGGTGACAGACGACGGGAACTATTCTTTTCCCAAGCCGGAAAAGACAATGGCTCTCATCGATTTCATGATAGAGGGAGAAGCGTGGGGAACAGTGGCTCGCGGGGAAGTCGCGCAGCAGATCGACAGAATGGCGTCGACGGATGCCCAAAAGGTGGCGGTATGGGCGATCAGTTTGCCCATTCGCAGGGAGACCGGGCGACTGTTTGAAAGCAGCGTGGGACCCTACATCCGGAACAATTTGGAAACTGCGCCTGACTGGATTGGACAAATCCCACCGGGAGAATGGCGGGACCGCGCGTATGTCCAGTATTCGCAAGCCACCATGGGCTTTCATGACGACACGACCAAGTGGGAGTGGGCGATGGCGCGGGTTTCCGATCCCGTTTTAAAGGCGGAAGCCGAAAGCCGGCGGGCGGCATGGGAGAAGTTGAAGAAAAATTAGGCAAAGTCCTGGCCCTCCGGGTGATTTAAAGATTTCCACTCGGGACGGGAAAAGATTACAACTTGGGTTGTTCAAAAGGGCCGGAATGCCCTGGCGATTTTTTCACCCATGACCCGCAAAACCCAAATCCTGCTGGTGACCCATTTATTCGCGCTGACGTTGGGCTACGGCGTAGTTAGAAAAGCGGCGGCCTATGCGGATGCGAAGCACGCGGGTGCCCCCGAATACACGAAACTCGCGGCCCGCGGCCCGCAATCGCCGTCGGGCGATGGCGATGAGTTGCTCGCGGATTTCGTGGCCGAGCGGTCGGGAATGCATGCGAAATTCCAGGAGCTCAAGGGTAGCTTGCCGGCGGCGAAGGACCTGAGAGGTGCGGTGGTCTCGGCGGTTCAAGGACTGGCCGGCGCGGACTGGCGGGACGGTCTAACTGACGATGAGCAGGAGGCCCGGCTGGCGGAGGTGGAGGTGCGGGTGTGGCATTGGATGAAGGAGAATCCGGTGGAGGCGGTGAGCTTTGTGATGAACGATCCCACCTGCGAGGCGGCAGGCCTGCCGGCCCTGCTCAAGCCTGTTTTCCGTGAGATCGCATCGGAAAACGGCGTGCTCAAATCCGCGGGCTGGCTGGTGAAGAGCGAGGTGATGTTCGGCACCTTGTGCGAACTCACGCTCGATGAAATGTATGCCGGTGGCGGGTTCACCTTGTTTGAGAAAGTGGATGGCACGATTTTCCGCAGTCCCAACCGCTCCGAGTTCCGCACGTTTCGGGCTCAGCCATTGGTCTCGGACAACCCGGCTTACAATGGCGGGCACTATCTCCGCTTGGTCGGCGGTGCCACCCGGTTTGAGGAAAAGGAGAAACTGTTGGAGCGGGTGAAGCGCATGCGCGCGGACGGCGACAAGGTGGAGCTTCTATCGGGCTTCGCCGCGTCGGGCGGGCCGGCCGCCGAGTGGGTGTTAGGGATGCTCAGGCGTGGCGAGCTGAAGGGAATGGTGGCGGAAGAGCAGCAGCCAGATCTGAAGCGGGTGGTTCTCGGCGTGGCCGCGCTGGACATCGACCAGCGGTTGGAAATCCTGCGGGCGGAGGCGGATTCCGAGGGGAAATCCAGGCAGGAGCTGGTCAATGAATTGGTGGCCGCCGATGTCACGCGGCTTTTGGAGGATGGCCGGGATTGGCGGTTTGAATTCCGGAGCGACACGGTGTTGTTAGGCGAAGTGGTGGCCGCGGTGCGTGCCGGGCTGCCCGCTCTTCCGGAAGCGGGGGAGGAGGCCCTGCGGGTGACCTTGTATCACCAGCTCGCGGAGGAGAATCCGAAGAAGGCGCTGCCATTGCTCGACGGATTTCCGGTAGCAAAGCGGCGCGAGATTCTGCTGGAATCCACTTGGATGAGCCACAGCAACGCCTCACCGGACGATTTCCTGCGCTTCCTCGCCGATGTTCCCGACGCGGCAACGCCCGAGGAACAGGAGTCGAAACTCAAGGGCTGGAACATCAAGGCACGTGGAAATCTGTGGCGCTACGGCGATGACTACGTGGAGTGGGTGAAGAAAATGCCGCCGGGGATCCACAGGGAAGCGGCGATCAACTCGGTGATCTGGGCGACCTCGGAACAGAATCCCGCCCAAGCCCGTCTGTTGAGCGAACAATTCTATCCGAAGAAACCATGACCAGGCGATCCAGGGTGATTCTCGTGGCGAGCCATCTGCTGTTAGCGGCGGCGGGTGGCTTGCTGGCATGGCAGTCCGGCGTGGTATTTCCACGGCAACCCTCCTCCGCGACGAAGCAGTCGCAATCCGGGCCGTCCGCGGGACGCGGGCTGCCAGGAACGACCTTCTATCCGACTGAGGAATGGCACGGCAGCGAATACGCGCGTGCGTGGAAAGCGGTGCGCAACGGGAAATACACCACCAAGGAACGCATCCGGTTGCAGCGGGATTTGCTGAAGGCCTGGGCGGAAGTGGATCTGGCTGCAGCCATCGAAGCCGCCCTGGGCGAGGCCTGGGATAGTGATGGCGAACCCGATTTCGATCCCTGCGGCCCGTTGCTGGATGTGTTTTCGGAAGCCTTGGCGAACAATCCGCAGGAAGGCTGGGACATGATCCGCGGCCGGCAGTTCGGCGTGGGCACGGGGATGCTGCGGCGCGTGTGGATGGAGGCCGTGGGTGCCAGGGACCCGCTGTTCCTCGCCAAGCGGTTAGGGGAGCTTTCCTGGCGCGACCGGGATCAAGCCCTGGCGATTTGCCACACCGCAATCAAGAACCGCTCGGACGGGGCGATGGATGGCGAGATTTTCAAAGTCCTCGCTGACTTTCCCGATGCCTGGGTCAGCGCGGAACAACTGATTGAATTCTTCCCGGTTCAAGCCGCGCCGGCCGAGGACGCGGCGGAGTTGAAGCTGGAGATCATCCGGCTGGCAACCGACG
>JAZKGW010000041.1:0-213752 GCA_040385685.1 Verrucomicrobiota bacterium
TGAGAGTTGAGAGTTGAGAGTTGAGAGTTGAGAGTTGAGAGTTGAGAGTTGAGAGGCAGAGAAGAGGGGGTTGAGAGTTGATGGTTGAGAGTTGAGAGACAGAGAAGAGGGGGACTCTTCATCTTTCTCTCAACTCTCAACCCCAGACTCTCAACTTCTTCAAGGCCGCCTGGCGAACGGAAACCGGGCGACCCCGGAGAGGTCGGTTTTCACTTCGATGGCGGTGAAAGCGGAAGCTTTAAGAATTTCAGCAACTTGTGAAGCCTGATCGTGACCGATCTCCAAGACCAGCCAACCGCCGGGGTTGAGGCGGTGGAATGCCTCGGGAATGAAGCGACGGATGAGGTCGAGGCCATCGTGGCCGGAGAAAAGGGCGAGCGCCGGATCGTGCATGACTTCGCGGGTGAGCGTGGCGCGGTCGGCTTCCGGGACGTAGGGCAGGTTGGCGACGATGCCGTCGTAGGAACCGTCAGTGGCAGAGAACAAGTCACTCTGAAGGAATGTGGCGTTCGGAAGTTCCAAGGCGGCGGCGTTTTCCTGCGCGAGGGAAAGTGCGTCCGGGGAAACATCGGCGAGAGTGACATTCCAGCCGGGACGGGCGGCGGCGAGCGACAGCCCGAGCACTCCGGAACCACAGCCCATGTCGAGGATCTGCAAATCCGCGGGCAGTTCCCATTTCAGAATCCACTCGGCGAGTTCCTCGGTTTCGGGGCGGGGAATCAGGGCGCGGGCATCGGTTCTGAATTCGTGCTTATGAAACCAGACCTTGCCCATCAGGTGTTGGATCGGGATGCCTTCGCCGCGCTTCTTCAAGGTTTCGCGCAGCGGGATCAGGTCGCTTTCCTCCATCGGGCGGTCGAATTGGAGATAAAGGTCCATCCGGGTGCAGCCTAACTGATGGGCGACGAGCATTTGCATGTTGCGGCGGGCATCATCGATTCCGCGTTTTTCGAGATAGCGGGTGCCGCCATCGATTGTTTCCAAAACCGTGCTCATTCGTAAGTCGGCGGCAGGGTGGGCGGACCGGGCGGCCCCGCCAAGACCTATGATCGGGATTTTGCGGGCGAGGCTGGCCGCGTAAATTGACTGGTCACCCCCGGCCGGAAATGGTTTGAAACGGCTGCGAGCGATCCGCTTCGCGACGATGACTGACTCACACGGAGGCCACGCGGGCCACAAACCTCACCTCGCGGTGAGCACGATCGCAGCCTTGGGGATTGTTTTCGGTGATATCGGAACGAGCCCGCTTTATGCATTTCGCGAGTGTTTTTCGCTGGAAAGCGGCCATGGCGCGCCGATCAATCCGCACAACCTTGTTGGCGCGGCGTCTCTGATTGTCTGGTCGCTGATCATGGTGGTCTCGGTGAAATACCTGCTGATCATTCTCAAGCTGGACAACAAGGGCGAAGGCGGGGTGCTGGCTCTTTCCACCCTGATCCGCAGCGCCCTCAAAAGCCTGGGTGGCAAGGATCCGAAAAAAATCCTCCTGCTCGGATTGGCGGGGGCCTCCCTGATTTACGCGGATGGGATGATTACTCCCGCGATGTCGATCCTCAGCGCGGTGGAAGGTCTGGCAGTGAGCGCGCCGCAGATTGAGCACTGGGCGGTTCCACTTTCCGTCCTCCTGCTGGCGGGGCTATTTTACATTCAAAGGTTCGGGACCGGTCTCGTGGGAAAATTGTTTGGGCCGGTGATCCTGTTGTGGTTCGTCACGCTCGCCGCGCTTGGAATCCGGATGCTGTGGGCGCATCCGCAGGTTCTGTGGTCAATCAGCCCGTGGGAGGGAATATCATTTATGTTCCGCGAGTGGAGGCATGCGTTTCCCCTGTTAGCCGCGGTCTTTCTGGCGGTGACGGGAGGCGAATCGCTCTATGCGGACATCGGTCACTTCGGGACCAAGCCGATCCGCGTCGCGTGGTTCTCGGTGGTGTTTCCGGCGCTCGTGTTGAATTACCTCGGGCAGGCCGCGCTGCTGACGGCGGACCCCTCCGCGATCCGCAGCCCGTTCTTCCTGCTGGCCCCGCCGCTGCTGCAATTTCCGTTGACCCTCCTCGCGACGGCGGCGGCCATCATTGCCAGCCAGGCGCTGATATCAGGCGCGTTTTCCATGACGACCCAGGCGGTGCAACTCGGATGCATGCCGCGGACCCAGATCTTATATACATCCGAGCACTCGGTCGGACAGGTGTATGTGCCGGCGGTGAATCATATATTGGCGGTCGCCTGCATCCTGCTGGTGCTCACTTTCAAGACATCCAGCGCGCTGGCCGGCGCGTATGGCATCGCGATCTCGGTGACGATGACCATCACATCGTTGCTGTTCTTTTCCGCGGCACGGGCTGTGTGGGGATGGTCCAAGCTTAAGGCGGGCCTGGTGACCAGCTTGTTCATAACGTTTGAAGCAGCGTTCCTCGCAGCGAACAGCTTGAAAATCTATCCATCCGGCTGGTTGCCACTAACGGTCGCCGGGGCGGTGATGGCCATGATGCTCATTTGGATATGGGGTCGCAAACGTTTGTATGCTCAGATCGTGAAGGCGTCGTTGCCGATCGCGGATCTGTTGAAGGAATTGGAAAAGGGCAAGATCCATCGGGTCTCGGGGACGGCCATCTATATGAGCGGCAAGGGCACCCAGGTGCCCAACGCGTTGTTGCATAATTTGAAGCACAACCAAGTGCTTCACGAACGGGTGATTCTGCTTCACGTGAAGACCACCGACCAGCCCAAGGCGGCCGAGGAGGATCTTCTGGAGTATGAGGATCTCGGCTGCGGCATGCAAAACGTGACGATCCGGTTCGGGTTCACGGAAACCCCGGATGTTCCCGCGGCATTGAAGGCTCGCCTTAGGGATGCCAGGAAAATTCAAGCGGCAAAAGCCACTTACTTCCTTGGCAGGGAGAGCTACGGCGTCGGGAAAAAAGCGACCTTCAGCGACCGCGTGCGCATGTCGATGTTCGCGGCGATGGCCCGCAACGCCTCCCCGGCGACTGCCTATTTCCAACTTCCTCCCGGTCGCGTGGTCGAGCTCGGCGCACAGATTACTTTATAAGTGCTGGCACGAATGTCCGCATCCAACTCCCTTTCGATCACCGGTCTCGGAGCTCTATCGGCGCTGGGTGCCGACGTCTCATCACACTATCAGTCGGTGCTTGCGGGCCAGGTGCCGTTCCGGAGATTGGGTGAACTGCTAGGCAGCGAAAGCCCGCACGCGACGCGGCCGGGGGCATGGATCGAGCCGCGAAAATTGCTGGTAAGTCGCAAGTGGAGTCCGGCGACGATGGCCGCGCTGCACGTTGCCCGCCAGGCAATCGCCGCTGCGGGCTGGAGTGATGATGAGTTGCGTGACGCGGCGTTGGTCGTCGGCACCAGCCGGGGAAATGCCGCGGGTTGGTTAGGTCCGTGGCCGGGCCGCAGGCCGTTCAAACTGATGGCCGCGAGCAACACGATCCACAGCGAGCCGGCTTCGGCGATCACCATCGAGTTTGGAATCACCGGACCCAACCATGTCCTTGCGAGCGGTTGTGCGGCGGGCCTCGACGCCATCGGCATCGCCATGATGCTGGTGCGCTCCGGCATGGCTTCCCGCGCGCTTGCGGTGGCGGTGGATCTGCCATTGGTGCCAATTCTGTTGGATAACTATGCCGCTTCAGGTTTGCTGGCGCATGAATTGGATCTGAATCCCTATCATCCCGGATCATCCGGATTCATTCCCGCCGAGGGAGCGGCAGCGATGGCCATCGAGTGGCATGATGGAGATTTCCCGCGCCTGGTTCACTATGGGTGCAATGCGGATGCCTGCGATCCGGTTGGCATTCCAACCGACGGCGGACGCACTCCGGCGCTGTTGGAAAGTGCGATCGAACTTCACGGAACACCCGCCGCGGTGTGCCCTCATGCCACGGGAACCGCCGTGCAAGCGATCGCGGAACCAGCTGCCTTGAGTCGTGCGTTTCCCGGTTCGCGACCCACCTTGCATCTGTTGAAGCCCTTCACCGGCCATACCATCGGGGCCAGCGGACTGTTGGAAAGCGTGATCCTCGCGCGCTTTCTACAAGATCGGAAACTGCCGCCCAACCTTGCCGGACGATCGATGCCCTGCGGATTCCATCTACCCGACCAGATGCTTGATGCCAGCGGGCCAATCTATAAACTCTCCCACGGAATGGGCGGACACAATGCCCTGCTTGTTCTGACACCACCATGAAGCCGACCCGCCGCCTTGAAGTTTCCATCGACGATCAGACACTCAAAGTCTTCGAAGGCGACCCATGTATCCGCCAATTTGATATCTCCACGGCAGCCAAGGGTACGGGTTTCGTGATGAATAGTTACCGCACGCCGACCGGGCGCTTCCGGATTGCTGAAAAAATCGGGGCAGGTGAACCCAGCGGAACCATCTTCAATGCGCGGGTTCCCATTGGCGTGTGGCAACCCGGCGATGCTGCCGGAAGCGATCTCGTCCTCAGCCGGATCCTGCGCCTCGACGGCTTGGAGCCCGCGAATGCGAATACCTTCGACCGCTATATTTACATTCACGGCACCAATGAGGAAGATCAGCTTGGCAACCCGTCCAGCCATGGCTGCATCCGTCTCGGCAACGCCGCGATGATCGAGCTGTTCGACCTGGTGGACGAAGGAACGGAATTAATCATTCACCCCGCCACCAAGCGCCGCGGCAAATTGTTTTTCATCGATTGCGACTCCACGCTTTCGACCATCGAAGGGATTGATGAACTGGCACGCGGCAAAGGCGATGATGTCTTCGCGCAGGTTGTGGACCTGACGAATGCCGCGATGAACGGCGAGATTCCCATCGGTGAAGTCTTTCCCCGGCGGATGGAAATGATCCGGCCGGACCGCACATTATGTGATGCCGTCGCGGATCTTTATCTGGCCACGATCGTGCCGGGCGCGGCCGAACGAATTCGCGAATTGAAGGATGACGGCTGGCTGCCGGTGATATTGTCGGGCGGCTTCGCCCCTTTGATTCAACCGCTTGCACGCCACCTTGAGATAGATCATGTGGAAGCCGTGCCTCTCTATTTCCATGATGATGGTTCATACAAAGGCTATGGCGCGGACTATCCGACGACCCGCAACCTCGGTAAAAATGAAGTGATCCGCGAGTGGAAACAAGCACTCCTGCCGGAGCAAGTGATGATGATGGGCGATGGAATGTCAGACTTGGAAACCCGGCCGGATGTGGATGTTTTCATCGGCTTCGGCGGTGTGGTCGCACGCCCGATGGTGGCGGACGGCTGCGACTATTGGCTCACTGACATGAATGACAGTTCCACGTTCAAGAATATCATCTCGCGCGGGAAGATAACGGATTGAGTTTTCTGACATGCGGATGCCCGCCGCACGGATCAGTTTTGGCTTGCTAGCTTGTGCGCGAGTTATAGGTTCGGTGCGTCATGAGCACTACAAGCAAAAAAGCATCCACCAAAGGTATTCGTTATACCGACGCCCAAAAGAAGGAAGTCGTTGACTTCGCGACGAGCTACAATGCCGCCAACGGCCGCGGTGGCCAGAGCAAGGCAGCGGAGAAGTTCAAGATTTCCCAGCTAACCGTCGCAACCTGGTTGAAGGCTGCCGGCTCTCCCAAAGCGACCAAAGCCGCTAAAGCTCCCAAGGCTGCGAAAGCAGCAAAGGCTCCAAAAGCCGCAAAGGCCCCTAAAGCAGCGAAGGCTGCCAAAGCTGCTAAATCCGCGGGCAAGAGCAAACTCGGCTCACGCTATTCAGACGAACTGAAGAAAGAGCTTACCGATTTCGTGACTTCCTACAATGCGGCAAACGGCCGTGGTGGTTCAAGCCAAGCCGCCAAGAAGTTTGGTGTCTCGCCACTAACGGTGGTGGCATGGCTCAAGTCCGCAGGCGTAAAGGGCTCTTCCAACAAGGTGGCCAAGAAAGCCTCCAAGGCAGCTCCCGGCAAGAAAGCAGCGAAGACAGCCAAGAAGGCGAACGGCGCGGCATCAGGTGGCTTCAGTGCCAAGCTTAGCTCGTTGCTCGCACTGAGCGGCCAGATCGACAAGGCGGAAGCCGAACTCGCCAAGCTCAAGGCCTCGTTCGGCTCGCTCAAGGCTTCGCTCTAATCGATTCAATCATTCATCCAAATCGGCCGCCATCCTTGATCAAGGATAGCGGCCTTTTTCATGCTACCATGCGACGTCGGTGCTCACCTCGCTCCAGAGCAAATGATCGCCTTCGAAGATGAAGCAGCCGAGGAACGACTGCTCATCCAGTAACAATGGCAACCAATGCCGGTCGTCCTCCCACATCCGGTGATAGGGAATCGCATCCAGCGCGGTCCACACCGGCACCGCTTCATCCGTCTCCGTGGGCGTCCCGCTGAAGTCGTCCGCCCGATAGACATGGCATAGGATGTCCGGACAATCCGACATGGAAAACCGCAGCTCCCCCAGCTTCCTTGCCCCGTGGGGAGTGATTAAAAGCTCTTCCTGGGTTTCACGGATCGCGGCCTCCAGCGGCGTTTCACCGGGATCAATTTTGCCTCCCGGACCATTGATTTTACCCGCACCCAAGCCACGCTTTTTCTCAATGAGGAGAATCTGCCCGTCCTTGATAACAAACAAAATGGTGGCGAGCATTTCGCCATTCCAAGTGGTCCAGTCAATGGGGGATGGGGATCGCATGAGTGGTCTGTTAGCACTCAGGCGCTCGCCGCGGCGTAGGCTTCTACCGAGTCACAGGTGCAGACCAGGTTGCGGTCGCCATGGACGTTGTCGATTCGGCCGACCGACGGCCAGAACTTGTGCTGGCGGAGATAGGGCAAGGGAAACGCCGCCTGCTCGCGGCTGTAGGCGTGCGGCCAGTCGTTGCCACAAACCGTTTCACAAGGATGCGGCGCGTGCTTGAGCGGATTGTCATTCGCATCGAGATCGCCGCTGATGACTGCGGAAATTTCACCGTGGATGGAAATCATGGCATCGCAGAAGCGATCCAGCTCAGGCTTGGATTCAGACTCGGTGGGCTCGATCATCAGCGTGCCACCGACCGGCCAACTCATGGTCGGCGCGTGGAAGCCATAGTCCATCAGCCGCTTGGCCACATCCTCGACGGTGATCCCGCTCGCGTCGGATAGCGGGCGGACGTCGATGATGCATTCGTGGGCGACCAGACCTTCATTGCCGGTATAGAGAATCGGGAAGAACGGCGCGAGCCGCTTGGCGATATAGTTCGCGTTGAGAATGGCAACCTGGGTGGCTTCGGTGAGTCCATCGGGACCCATCATGGCGATATACATCCATGAAATGGTGTTGATCGATGCGCTGCCCCATGGCGCGGAGCAAACCGCGCCTTCCTTGTTATCCAGTTCATGGTGACCGGGAAGATAAGGCAACAATTGCGCCGCCACACCGATCGGACCAACGCCCGGTCCGCCTCCGCCGTGAGGGATGCAAAATGTTTTGTGCAAATTGAGATGGCATACATCCGCGCCGATCAGGCCGGGCGAGGTAAGTCCGACCTGGGCGTTCATGTTCGCGCCGTCCATGTAAACCTGGGCGCCAGCATCATGGATGATCTTGCAAATCGAGCGGATGGTTTCCTCGAACACACCGTGGGTGGATGGATAGGTCACCATCAGTGCTGACAGATTCTCGCGGTGCTCCTCAGTGCGGGCCGCGAGGTCGGCGACGTCGATGTTGCCATTGGCATCGCATTTCACTCCGACGACTTTCATTCCCACCATCACCGCGGAGGCGGGATTGGTGCCGTGGGCGGAAACAGGAATCAGGCAGATATTGCGATGCGAATCGCCCCGCGCAAGATGATAGCGGCGAATGGCTAACAGCCCCGCGTATTCCCCTTGGGAGCCCGCATTCGGTTGGAGGGAAACCCCGGCGAAGCCCGTGACTTCCGCCAGCCAGCCTTCCAACACCGAGAGCATTTCACGATAACCCTGACTCTGGTCGGCGGGCACAAAGGGATGCAGCGAGCCAACTTCGGGCCAGCTCAGCGGCATCATTTCCGAGGTCGCGTTGAGCTTCATCGTGCAGGAACCGAGCGCGATCATTGATTCATTGAGCGCCAGATCCTTCGATTCCAAACGCTTCAAGTAACGCAGCATGTCCGTTTCCGAATGATAGCTGTTAAAGACTTTCTGGGTGAGGAAATCGCTAGTCCGGGCGTGGGACAAATGCCATGCAACTCCCGGCTCCTCATGGGCGCTCGCCTTCGCCCCGAACGCGGCGGCGATCGTGCCCACGTCATCGGCCGTCGAGGTTTCGTCGAATGAAATTCCAAGATGATCGACATCGATGCGGCGGAGATTGATCCCTGACGTCGCGGCGATTGATAGAATGGTGTCCGCCTGGCCGGGAACCTTGGCGACAAGCGTGTCGAAAAACGGACCGACTTCTACCACGACGCCAGAGGCGGCGAGCGCCGACTTGAGTGCGGCCGCGCGGGCGTGGACGGTGTTGGCGATATGCTTGAGTCCCTCAGGCCCGTGATAAACGGCATACATCGACGCCATCACCGCCAGCAGCACTTGGGCGGTGCAAATGTTAGAAGTCGCCTTGTCACGGCGGATGTGTTGCTCGCGGGTTTGCAATGAGAGTCGATAGCCCGGTTTGCCGCGCGAATCGACGGACACACCGATGAGGCGGCCCGGCATCTTGCGTTTCAACGCGTCGGCACAAGCCATGAATCCCGCGTGCGGTCCGCCGAAACCCATCGGCACGCCGAAGCGCTGCGAATTACCCACACAGATATCCGCGCCGAATTCGCCGGGTGCCTTCAGAAGTGTTAGCGCGAGCAGGTCCGCGGCGACGATGGCCACAGCTCCAGCCGCTTTCGCTTCAGCGAAGAAATCCACGAAGTCGTCGATCCGGCCGCGAGTGTCGGGATACTGCACCAGCACCGCGAACAGCCCGTCACAAGCCGCGGGATCGAAGGTCTGCCAGTCGCCGGTGATCACCTCGATGCCCAACGGCTCGGCGCGGGTCGTGACCACGTCAATGGTCTGGGGATGGCAGCGGTCGGACACAAAGATCGCAGTGCCCTTGGGCTTCCCGGCGAGCGCCAGGCTCATCGCCTCGGCGGCGGCGGTGCCTTCGTCGAGCAGTGAGGCGTTCGAAACATCCAGGCCGGTTAGATCGGTGATCATCGTTTGGAAATTGAGCAATGCCTCAAGACGACCTTGCGCGATTTCCGCCTGATAGGGCGTGTAGGCGGTGTACCAACCGGGATTTTCCAGGATGTTCCGCTGGATCACGCCGGGCGTGTGGGTGCCGGAATAGCCTTGGCCGATGAATGACTTGAGCACCTTGTTTTTTCCCATGATCGACTTGAGCCAGGCGAGGGCGTCATGTTCCGAGCGGGCGGCGGGAAGGCCGAGCGCCTTGTCCATGCGGATGCCGGCGGGCACGGCGGCGTTGATGAGTGCGGCGAGCGAGGGATATCCGGTTTCGCGAATCATCTCATCGCGGTCGGAACCGACGGGACCAAGGTGGCGGCTGCGGAAGTCTAGGCGGGCGGACATGAGGAATGAAGTTGGGAGGGGTAAGTTGAAACCGATCAGGACGCCCTTTCCATAGAGGAAATTGCCCCCGGCGCAACCCCAGTGCGTGGGAATTGTGGAAAATACCCCTCCCCTCCCCCGCGAGTCAACCGGCGTCCATGGACCCCAGACGCGCCGCGTCGCGCATCGCTTTTTTCCGCAGCCGCTCGCGGGATTCTGTTAGCCTGTCCCACAAAGACGGCACGAAGTCCGTCGTGAACCCATGTTCATCCAGCCAGACGGAGAGAGTCGCGAGATCGTTCTCATCGCCCAACAGTTCGGGGAGTTCGATCATGTCGGGATGCGGTGTGACGGATCCTTCCGGCAGAAATCCAAGGGCGCCGAGATAGGCCTTGAGCGCCTTGCGCGCGTCGTGGAAATCTTCCTTGCCGCGATGGTCGAGGCTCCGGCAGCGCTTGGCGACCTGCCGGTTGAGTTTCTGAAGTCCGAGCTCGAGTCGCGAGGGCAAATCCTCCAGTGGCAATTCGTCCAGATTTTTCCGAGCGGCGGTGACCCGTTCGATGCACCAGGCGATGGTTTCCGGCGGCGGGCGGCGGGCCGCCGTGTGAGTCTGCTGGTCGAGCAGGCCGAAGATGGCGGTGGCAGCCGAAGCATCATCACTCCAAGCCAGTTTGTTCCACGTATTCAGCCGCGATACCGCATCGCGCGGACCGGATAGCAGCCGGCCGATCACCTGAATTTCCTTGGCAGAGTTTTTGCCGAGCCGGAACAGCGAAAAGCCGCCGCGCAGCGATTTCCCGAGCTTGCGGATGGCGTGGACTTCCTCCGCGACGCGGCCTTTCGAGTCTAGCAGTCCGACCAACCGCCGCGCCATCGTATCACAACCGTTTGCCAGTTGCTCGCGCGCGAATTGGGCGTGCTCTTCACTCAAGGAGGTCATCCGGGCGGATGAAACAGGGAATCACGCCGCTTGTCAGTGACGGAATTTGTGACGATCGATCACTCCGCCGACCTCACCTGCTTGAAAATCCACAAGCTCACCAGGCTCGCGCTGATCGCCAGCAAGCCGAGACGATCGAAATTTAACAGCCGTCCATCCGCCGTTTCCGACACAATGCGGCCGCCCGCAAAGGATGTTAGACCTGCCGCGAGATCGCGCGAGCACGCCACCAAACTCATGTAGGCTCCGCGCCGGTTGGACGGGACGGCCATCGAAATCACCGCTTGTCCCGGCACGAAGCGGCCGCTGGCGAAGGTGAAAAAGAACGCCGCCAGCAGCAACGTTTGCCAAAGTGGCAACGGACCGCTCGACGTGAGCAAGCGGATGATTGTACATGCCCCCGCGACCAGGAAAACATAGACCCTGAGTCGCCCGTGGCGGTCGGCCAGCCTGCCGACCAACGGCCCGGTGAATATCGTCACCAGTCCGCCGGTTAGATAGACCAGAAACAGGCTGGTTTCCGGCAAACCGACATTTCCAACCAGATAGGGAGACAGGAACGGGATGATCGTGAAATGGCCGAAGATCATCGCAACCATCAGCGCCAGACCAGTCCAGGCATTGCCGTTGCGGAGCAGTTCGAGGAAATCCTTGCCTGAGGTGTGCTTGTCCCCGGTTAGATGTCCCCGCACCGGCGGGAGGACCCGGAACAACCCGACCCACACCACTGCCGCGACGGCCGCAACGAGGAGAAACGGTGCCTCCCATTTCCACCACTGGGCGACCTTGAGTCCGAATGGAACTCCCAGCGCGGCAGCCGCGGAGAACGCCGTCATGATGATCCCCATCCCGCGCGCACGCCGTTCCGGCGGCACCACGTCAGCGACGATGGCCATGATGGTGGCCCCGCTGACTCCGCCGAACGCGCCGCACACGGCGCGCGCCCAGAGCAAAGTCGTGCCGTTGTCGCACAGCCCGCAGGCCAGGGTTCCCAGGGTGAATCCGGCATAACAGAAAAGCAGCAGCTTGCGCCGGTCGAAACGGTCGGTGAAGGGAGCCACCGCCAGCCCGACGATGCCCGCGGTGAGCGCGAACGAGGAAATGAGTCCGCCGTATTGTTGGGGCGAGATATCGAGTTCACGCATCAACTGCGGGCCAAGCGGCATCATGATCATGAAGTCCATGATGTGCGTGAACTGCACCGCCGCGAGGAGGAGCAACAGCCGTTTTTCCGAAAGAAGGGGCTTTTCCAATGAGTTAGGGTGTTCCTGAATGGATTACCAAGGGCAAGCCATGCCGTGGAAACGCTGGCAGAACTCGGCTCTCCTTTCGTCATCCGTTCCTTGGTTACCAAGGCTTGCCCACACCAACTCGCGGGCGGTGGCCATCATGTCGAATCCCATTAACAGCCTTTCCTCCGGAGTCTTGCCCATCATCGCCGCGAAGATCATGGAGTTGATCTCCGGTGCGGTGTCTTTCACGGCAAAACCCGTGTCAGCATATCTGTCAGGTTCAATTCGGCTGACCATGCGCGTAGGTAGTCGGTGTCACACCCGGTCGCAACCAGATTCTCAACATCAGCGAGCTGGCGCTCGGAGATGGATTCCCTGGCCCAATGCAACTTGGAGAGAATCAGATCTTCACCACCCAGACCTCGAAATCCGCCACCTTCAGCCGCATGCGCCGCGTGAACTCATGCATCCGGTAGGCGTCTTGCTTCCGCACCATGAAGTCCACCTTGATCAGCGTGATTTGATGAATGGCGTTGAAACTGCTCTGACTGGACACCGCTTCGCGGGCGGCGTCCTCTGAAACATAGTAATCCGGCCCGAGGATGTCCTCAATCCGCGCCACATCCTTCAAACAAAAAGCCACCACCAGGCCGATGTCGCGCGTCATGCGGGGTTGGGCATAACAGTTCAGTGCGACAGAGCCGGTGAGCATGTAGTCGATCCCATCCGCTTCCAGACGGGTCACGATGTCGCGCAAGAGTTGCAGTTCTTCAGTCATGACTTCAACCACACGGACTTCAGATAGGGCTCATCGGTGAAATCCGGCGGCATGTTGGAATGGCGGGCGCTCATCGGGCGGCGCGTCGCGCTGCGGAGTTGCTTCTGAAAATCATTGAGGCCGAGGTTGCGGCAGTTCGTCGAACATAGCAGCCAGCCATCCGGTGTTAGAAGCTCGGCGGCGAGGGCGGCGAGTTCGCCGAAGTTTTCCTCCACGCGGAAGACCTTGCCTTTTTCATCCCGCGAGAACGTGGGTGGGTCCAGCACGATGCCGTCGAAGGTGCGGCCCTGTTTTGCGAATCGGCGCAGCCAGTGGAATGTGTCGCCCTTGCAGAAATGATGCGCCGCGGGATCGAGGTGGTTGTGGGTGAAATTGCGTTTCGCCCAATCGAGATACGGTTGTGATAGATCGAGCGTCGTGGTTTCCGCCCCGGCCATCGCGGCGGCCACCGAGAAGGCACCGGTGTAGGCGAAGGTGTTGAGCAGGCGCAAGCCGGGCGCCATCAGGCGGCGGACTTCCGCGCGGTTGTCGCGCTGGTCGAGGAAGATGCCCTGCGAGTATCCGGACTGGAATGAGATTTCGGAAGCCACGCCATTTTCCAAAATCAGGAAGGGCTCGTCCACCGGCGGTCCTGATAGATGGGACGGCGACTCTTTCTGATGTTGGTCCAGGCGTTTCCAATAACAGGAGAGCGCCTGGTCGCGAAGCCATTCCCTAACCGCTGGCGCGAGATGATCGCCGGTGGTCGAGACCAGCCAACGGTTCGCGTAGGTTTCCAGAATCATGCCGGGCAGGCCGTCGCCGCTGCCATCGACGAGGCGCACGGCATTGGTCGTGGAATCCAGCAGGGCAGCCCGTTTGGCGACGGAGTTTTGAAGGAGGCGAAGCATGGGGGCGGCGGATCCTAGGCGCGGGCCACGCCGCCGACTAGGCTGTTAGTTCCAAATCCGCACGGCACCCGTCACTCGAACTTGAAGGTGCCCCAAGTGGTGGTCGTGGAAAAAGTTGTCCCGCCCCACAGGCTGCTGATGATGACGCTTTTGTAGGTCCCACGGTCCGGTCCTTGGAAGAACAAGCTGACCGTTCTCTTGAAGTCGTCGTTGTCGTCGTCACTCAGGACCAATTTGCCGAACGGCACGTTCTTGTTCCGGTATTCGGCCTTCCTGACCGCGTATTCGTAGCGGATTGTCGCGTCCCTCGACTTGTTGGAGAACTTCATGGTGCTGGAACCCTTCACGCTCAGCGTAACCCGCTCCCGCCAACCTATCGGAAACGCATTCCGTTCGTCGGTAGCCCGCTCGACTAGGGTGATGACGTTTCCTTTCTTGATCGATGCAGGCGGCGCGACCACCGGTGCGATCGGGAAGATCCATTTTTTCTGGCCCACGAAGTCACCATTGGAGAGCGCCTTGGTTCCGGTGGGCACCAGCATGATGTTTCTCCAGCCCAACGCGGGCGTGTATTCGACCACCGCGATGGTGAAATAGAAGGTTCCGTTGAGGAATGGCACGTTGGCCTTGGTTTTCACGATGAAATCGCTGAACGACTCATTGGCGTAGAGCTGGCCGAGCGGGAATTCGCCGACGATGGTACCCGCCGACGGATAGGGCGCAGCCGTGGCCCAGAGGACCAGTTTGATCACGCCGGTGCCCACTCCGTTGAGGTTCTGGAGCTCGCCCTTCAGCTTGAATTCGCACTGCGGTTCGGTGACGTTCCACGTCAGATCGCCGTCCAGCCTGAGGATCGAGGCGTCGAGGCGAGCGAGGCAGAACATCATGGCGACCAGACAAAGGACTGTTTTCATGGGTGCTTTCTTTAGTTTTTCGAAATCGGAAGTCAAGCGGCAGGGCGGGACTCCCGCAATTGCCGCAATTGATCCGCCGGTCGAAACTTAAATGGATCACCGGTGAATTAGGAATCTTGCAGAATCCGCCTCGGGAGTCCTGGGAACAATCTGTTGGAGCACAGCCAAGCCCCAGGGCGTGCGCGGATACGAAATCCGGTGCGTCCTCAGTCCCGCCCCGCCATCCCGGGCGGCTTGGACCGAGGCGCGAACGCCCTGAATGGAGTGTTAGGATTGGCTTGCCGCGGTGATGGACGCTCCACATGATTTCAAACAGTGATGAACGAACTTTTCAAGAGTTGCCGGAGGCGTTCCGGCCCGTGGCTGATTCCGGGGTTTATGATCTGCCTGGTGAACTTCGTGTTCGCGGACCAGTCCGGATATTTCACTTACATCGTCATCGGGAACGCCATTTCCATCACAAACTACTCCGTAACAGGCCCGAATGACGTGGTCATCCCGGCGGCTATCGCCGGCAAGCCCGTGACCCGCATTGGATTGAATGCGTTTGCCGGACGCAGCCAACTGACCAGCGTGGCGATCCCCTCAAGCGTGACCCTCATCGATAGCTCTGCGTTCTCCAGATGCGAGCGACTGACCAACCTGACCATCCCTTCAAGTGTAACCACTATCGGCAGTCGCGCATTTGAATACTGCTATGGACTGACGAGCCTCCCGTTACAGCCGGGTCTGAAAACTATCGGGATCAATGCATTCACCTATTGCGGCGGGTTGGCGAGCGTGACGCTTCCTTCCGGTCTGCTCACGATCGGAGGTGATGCATTCGCCGGAACCGCGCTGACAACCGTAATGGTCCCGTCCAGCGTGAACAGCATCGGAAGCAGGGCGTTTGGCGTTTGCACACGTCTGACATCGATTGTGGTGGACCCGGCAAGCCTTAGCTACAGCAGTATGAATGGTGTTTTATTCAATCAATCAAAGAGCCTGTTGATGCAATATCCCATCGCGGTGAGCGGAGATTATGAGATCCCTTCAAGCGTTACGACAATCGGAGCTGATGCGTTTTACGGAGCCGACGAGCTGACAGGCGTGTCGATTCCCTCAAGCGTGACGAATATCGGGGATCGCGCGTTTTCCTATTGCCCTTGGCTGGGCAGCGTGACGATCCCGCCGGCCGTGACCCACATTGGCGTTCGCGCGTTCGCCAATTCCGGGCTGACGGGCGCGGTGATCCCATCGAGCGTGACAGTCATTGGTGCCAGCGCATTCTCCTTTTGTAGCAACATGAAGTTCATTTCAGTGGATGCGGCCAATATGAACTTCAGCAGCAACAACGGGGTTTTATTTAACAAAGACCAAACCGTATTGATTCAATGTCCCGCCGGCACAAGCGGAGCCTGCCAGATTCCCACCGGCGTGACCAGCATCGGGAACGAGGCGTTCTTCGGTTGCTCCAAGCTGAAGAGAGTGGCGATCCCGTCCGGGGTGATCAGCATCGGTGATTACGCATTCACCAGTTGCAGTTCGCTAACGAAAGTGAGCATCCCAGCCAGCGTAACCCATGTCGGCAATTACGCGTTCAGCTACTGTTATAGCCTGATCAGTGCCGCGTTCGTTGGCAATGCCCCCAGCATGGGAACCGGTGTATTTCAAGGCGCGGCGAGTGGGTTCAAGGTTTATTACCTGAATGGCGCGACGGCGTTCACCTCGCCGACATGGTCGGGCTACCCAGCCGTCAATTTTGGCAATTTGACGGCGGTGGCTAGTTGGCTGGTCTCCCAAGGATTTTCCTACACCTCAAGCCTTAAGGAAGATTCCGACGGCGACGGAGTGTCCCTGCTGATGGCTTATGCCCTCAATCTCGATCCTAACCAGAACCTGGGCGGCAGTCTGCCACAACCGGTGATCGCCGCGAATCAAATGAGCCTGAGTTTCTACGCGGGCCGCGAGGGCGTCACCTACGCCGTGGAGTCCAGTGCTGATACGAAGGCTTGGAGTACGGACGGAGTCACAATTTCCGCCCCTGATGCCAACCAAATCCGCACCGCAATCGTGGATGGATCCGGCCCGAGCCGTTTCATGCGGCTGTCGGTGAGTCATTGAGATTGGAACTGACTCCGCAGTAATCCTTGCGGCGGAAAATCCGCCACGACCGGGATTGCCATGAACGGGATTCCTCCTACCATCGGGTTTGAAATGAGCGCTATCACCGACCCCCTCGCCGCCGCGGTTGCCAATGGAGACCTGCTGGAATCCGCAAAATCCAACATCACTGCCCTGCTAGACGGGACGACGAGCGCAGTCGCGCCGCTGGCGGTCCAGGAATTGGTGGATGCCGGAGCATGGGAGGAACTCAATGACCGCTTTTTCAAAACCCTCGCGTTCGGCACTGGCGGTCTGCGCGGACGGACCATCGGCCGCGTCGTGACGAAAGCCGAGCAAGGAGCCGGCGGACCTAACGGCCGTCCCGAGCATCCCTGCACCGGCACCGCGACGATGAATTACTACAACCTCAGCCGCGCCGTCCGCGGGCTCATCGCCTACGCCAAGCAATTCGCCGGACCGGACCGCAAGCCGGTGCTCGTCTTCGCCCATGACACCCGCCACTTCTCGCGCGACTTCGCGGAGTTCTGCGCCAAAGTCACCGCCGACCTCGGCGGCGACGCCTATCTGTTCGAGGGCGCGCGCTCCACGCCGCAGCTTTCTTTCGCCGTGCGCGAACTCCGCGCCGATGCCGGCGTCGTTCTAACTGCCAGCCATAATCCGGCGCACGACAACGGCTTCAAGGCCTATTTCAACGACGGCGCGCAGATCGTCGATGCCCATGCCGACGGCATCGTCAAGGAAGTGAACGCGATCACCAGCGAGCGCTACGACAACGCGCCGGTCCGCGGCACCATCACGATCCTCGGCGCGGAAATGGACGCGCTTTACATCACACGCCTCAAGACCTTGTTGCTGCAACCTTCGCTGCTGGAGGGGGCATCCACCAAGATCGTCTTCACCAACCTCCACGGCACCGGCGGCCACATCAACGTGCCGATGCTGCGTGATTTCGGTTTCGAAGTTCTAACCGTTCCGGAACAGGACGTGCAGGACGGGCGTTTCCCGACCGTGGAATCGCCTAACCCGGAGAACGGACCCGCCTTGAAAATGGCCATCGACCTCGCCGAACAATCCGGCGCGGAGATCGTCATTGGCACCGACCCCGATGCCGACCGGATGGGCGTGGCAGTCCGCGATGGCGCCGGGAAAATGGTTCTTCTAACCGGCAATCAGATCGGTTCGCTGATGGCCTGGTACCGCCTGAAAAGCTGTTTCGAACTCGGCTGGCTCACCAACGCCAACCGCAACCGTGCGGTGCTGGTGAAAACCTTCGTCACCACCGAACTCCAGCACGCCATCGCCGATGGCTTTGGCGTGGGCATTGTGGACACCCTAACTGGTTTCAAATACATCGCCGCGAAATTGCGGAAATACGAGCAAGCCATCCCCGCCGACAAGAAGGGTGACTACCGCTCCCTAACGGAAGCCCAGACCCGCGCGCTGCGCCTCGAATACTCGCGCTTCTTTGTCTTTGGCGGCGAGGAAAGTTACGGTTACCTCGGCTCCGATGCCGTCCGTGACAAGGACGCCAATGGCGCGACCCTCATGTTCGCGGAGGTCGCCGCCTACGCGAAATCCGTCGGCAAGACACTGACAGAACTGATGGACGATGTTTACACCGAATACGGCTACTATCTCGAGATCGGCAAATCACTCGTCATGGAAGGCGCGGACGGCGCCGCCAAGATCGCCGCTCTCGCCAATTCCTACGCCGAGAACCCGCCGACCGAAGTCGATGGCTCCGCCGTCCTCCGCGTCCGGGATTTCGCAAAGCAGGATCTCTTCGACCAGGAGGGCGACATGCTGCCGAAAGAGAAAATGCTCTTCGTCGATCTGGAAGACGGCCGTTCGTTTGCCGTTCGTCCGTCCGGCACCGAGCCGAAGATCAAATTCTATCTGTTCGGCAAACACGCGCCGGGCGGCGATCTATCAGCCGCCAAGGATCACGTGAAGAGCGGCCTCGCAAACCTCTGGTCCTGGATCGAAGCCGACGCCGCGAAGCGCTCCTAGGATTCCGCAATTCTCACCGATGTTACGGGTTTTCAGCTCGCTCTCCAAGCGCCCCTCACTTCCTCGGCAATGATCCGCAGGCCGTCTCTAACGACGGCTTCATCCATGGCGTAGGAAACCCGGATGCATTCGTGGCGGTGAGACCAGTTGGGATCTTCATGGCCGAAGAAGAAGTGTTGGCCGGGGATGACGAGGACCTCGCGTTGTTTCAGGCGTTCGTAGAGTTGCTGGGAGGTGATCGGCAGGCCGGGAAACCAGAACCAGAGGAACAACGCACCCTCGCTGCGGTGCATGAACCACTCGATGTCGTCACCGAATGCTTCGATGGCGGCCTGGCGGGCGAGCTTGCATTTTTCCAGATAGAACGGCCGGACGACCTCGCGGCTGAGGCGGAGGATCTCGCCGGACTTGATCAGCGGCAGGGTGATTTGCTGGCCGATGTTAGGATTCGACAGGCCGGCAATGGCGCTCATGGAGCCGAGCGCGCGGATGATTTCCGGCGGACCGATGACGATGCCGGTGCGGGTGCCGGGCAGGCCGAGTTTCGAGAGGCTGAGCGTGAGGACGACGTGGTCCTCCCAGAACGGCGTAGCATCGGCAAAGATGATGCCGGGAAAGGGCGCGCCATACGCGTTGTCAATAATCAGCGGGATGCCGTGCTCTTTGGCGATGGCGGAGAGGCGGGCGACTTCTTCGTCGGTTAGGACGTTGCCGGTGGGATTGGTCGGGCGCGAGGCACAGATCGCGGCGATGTCGGGAGTGACTTCAAGCTGGTCGAAATCGACGCGATACTTGAATTCGTGCGGTCCGGTTTTTTCGATGAGCGGGGTGACGGCGCGGAACAAATCGCCGCTGACGCCCTGGTTGGCGTAGCCGATGTATTCGGGGACGAGTGGCAGCAGGATCTTGCGGCGGCTGCCGTCGGGCATTTCCCCGGCGAGGAGATTGAAGAGGAAATAGAAGGCGGTCTGGCCGCCGCTGGTGATGGCGACGTTGTCGGATGTTAGATTCCAGCCGAAGGTCTCGCGGAAAAGGGTGGCGATGGCTTCTAGGAAATGGGGATTTCCCCGCGGCGGGTCGTAGGTGGTGAGGGCGCGTTCGAGGCCACCCATTTCCTCCATCAGCTCTTCAAGCCGCCGCCGCCAGACGGCGTTCATCTCGGGAATGCGGGCGGGTTGGCCGCCGCCAAGCATTTTCAGGTCCGGCCCGCCGCTGGCGAGGGCGTGACCGAGGTCGTCCATCAGCTCGCCGATCCCGCTGCCGCAGCCAAGGTGTTGGCCAAAATTTGAAAATTGGTATGACATATCCTAGGGCGGCGTTCTATGATGCCGCCTCACTTCAAACAATCCCCAAACCACCATGTCCATCAAAGTCGGCGACAAAGCCCCGGATTTCACCCTCGTCACCAAGACCGCCAACGGCCCCGAGTTGGTCAAACTGAGCGAGCTGATCGGGAAATCCAACATCATCCTGCTGTTCGTGCCCATGGCCTTCACTGGCGGCTGCACGACCGAGCTGTGCGGCATTTCCAACGGGATTTCCGAGTATGACGCGCTCGACGCGAAGGTGCTTGGGATTTCCGGCGACAACCCGTTCGCGCAGGAAGCGTGGGCACAAAAAGAAGGCATCACGATCACCCTGCTCAGCGACTACGAGCACGCGGTTACCGAGGCCTATGGCGTGGCGTACGAACAGTTCCTGCCGACGAAAAATCTAATCATGGGCGGCGTGGCGAAACGCTCGGCATTCGTGATCGATAAGTCCGGCGTGGTGCAATACGCCGAGGTCCTCGACGTCCCGAGCGACATGCCAAACTTCGAGGCAGTCAAGACCACCTTGCGCGGGCTTTGAGTCGTTAGGATGTGCTTGTTTTTTCCAAACAGCCGCCGGGAAATCCTCCCGGCGGCTTTTTTGCGGCGGCCGAATCCAATTTAGTTGCAAGCACTTCTGGACAAATCTTGCGGTTGCACTCAAAAATACGGCGCTTGAAGCGATTTTTCCTATCCGAGGCTGGTGCGGTCATGTTGTGGGTGATGTTATCACTTGTGCTGGCTGGGGCCCTTGCGCCATGGCTCTATCAGGCGGGGAAATGCCTCGCGGATTCCGCGGCAACCGAGGATTTGCCCGGCGTTCTCGAGTGGCTGGGGGCGGCCTGCGGGCGGGCGGAATTCGGCCGGTTCTTCAACCGGGCGCTGCTGTTATCCGCGGTGATGACGTTGCCGGGGTTGCTCTGGAGAATCCAGATCGTGCGGTCCGAGTGCGTTTCCAAAGTGATTTCGTGCGCTGCGGTGCCCTGGCGATCCGCCGTGATTCAGATCGGCGTCGGCTGCATCATCGCCGCCGGCATGTTGTGGGGGATCGGGATGTTCCTGGAGGCGAGTGGGGCGTTCACGCCCAAGCCTGGCGCGCCGGGCCTGGGAAAGCTATTGGGAAAGATTATCGTTCCGGCGGTGGTGGTATCGCCACTGGAAGAATGGATGATCCGAGGGGTTTTGTTAGGGATGTGGTTGAAGTTTTCGAAACCGGTCGCGGCCTGTGTCGGGACCTCGCTTTTCTTCGCCTTCGTCCATTTCCTGAAACCGCCGGTCGGCTCGGTCATCGCCGATCCGGCCTCCGCGATGGCGGGTTTCGAACTGCTGGGGAAGGTTCTGTTTCATTTCGTGAACCCACGGTTTTTCGTCACTGAATTCGCCACCCTGTTCTTCGGCGGAATGATTCTCGCGTGGGCGCGCGTGCGGACGGGAGGGCTGTGGTTCGCCATCGGTCTGCATGCGGGCTGGATCTCGGGCTTCAAGGGCTTCAACCTGCTCTATCAGGCGGCCGCCAGTCATCATTGGGGAATCGTGGGAACGTTTTCCGGGCCCTTCCCGATGGTGACGCTGGGTCTAACCGCGGTGATCTGCCACTTCGCCCTGCGGCGCTTCGACGTGAAACCGGTGATCGGTTAGCCGCGCATCACGGTGACCACGAAGATGCTTCGGAACCCGGCGTGGCGCAGCATTTTCGCACATTCGTTGACGGTCGAGCCGGTGGTTAGAACGTCATCGACCAGCACCGCGCCGGCCTGGGATTGGCCTATAGCGTGGTGGCCCGCGCGGGTGATGGCGAAGGCGCCGCGCAGGTTTTCCATGCGTTGGGCGCGGGTGAGCGCGGTCTGGTGGCCGGTGGCGCGAGCGCGCTGCAAGGCGTTGAGAACGGGCATGCCGGTGTGGCTTGCGAGTACCTTGGAGATTTCCTCGGCTTGATTGAAATGACGGTGTTGGAAGCGCCTGCGATGAAGCGGGACGGGGACCAGCGGCCACTTTCCGGCGAGCGCCGGGGCGAGCCGGGGATCGCCAAACGACCCGGCGGCGAGTCGGCCAAGGTCTTTCGCGAGATGGAGTTCGCGGCTGTATTTCAAGCGGTGAATCATCTCCAATGTGCGGTCGTCGCGGACCATGGCGGGGCGGGCAAACTCGAATGCGAACTTGAGCTGGTGGCAGTTCGGGCAGGCGAAGGCCCCTTCGATCTCACCGGGAAACGACTCGCCGCAGGATTTGCAAAACGGCTCCGCTAGCCTTGGCAGATCCGCGTCGCAGACATCGCACAACGCCCGTCCGTCGGACAAGGTCATGCGGCACACCGCGCACTGCGGCGGATAGAGCAGATCGAGCGAGCGGGCCAACCACTTCCGCCAGCCGCGGACGTCGTCAGGCCGGGGCATCGGCAGCGGCATCGGTGCTTGTCAGGTAATTTGTTAGCAAGCCCGCGACGATGATGCCGGCGAGCGGAAGAAGGCCTTGTTGGAGAGTTGCATCGGCTAGAATCACCCGGGTGGAATCCTGGGGATTTGCCGCCACCGTCATGCTGCCGACGAGGGAGTTGACAAATATCCAACCGGTGTGCAGTCCGATGGGCAGGCATAGCGAAGCCGTCCGCCAGCGGGCGTAGGCAAGCACCGCACCCAGGGCGAACAGCGGCGCGAACGTCCCTAACACGATGAGCGGATCGAAAAACCGTGCGGTGATTATATCTAGCAGCTCGAATCCCACGCGCGAGGCGTCCGGGTCGGGCACGTTCAAGCCGGGCGGCGGATTGAGGAAATGAACAAACGCGAACAGCAGGGCCGTCAGACCGATGGCCGCCACCGGTCGCATCGCACGGAGGAAGATCCCCTGCGCGATTCCGCGAAACAGCAGTTCCTGGAAGACCGCCAGCCCGAGCGCGACTGCGAAGCCACGCAGTGCGATCATGGTCACGGACCCGGCGTGATGGTTCCAAGTGAAAACTCCGGCGAGGGTCAACACCCCGGCGATCCCCAAAAACACCACAGTGACTAACAAGAATCCGGTCGCCGCGTGCCGCAGCCCCCGGGGATTGCCGTGCAGGCGCTGACCGCTGTTCCAGCCGCGCGCCCGGTCCGGAGTATGCCTGCCCTCGAAGTTCTGGCGCCCGGCTTGCAGCCAGTGGATGAACGGCAGGAACAGCAACACCGCGGCGCCGAGCAAGCTGGTTTCGAAGAATTTCGGAAAATCCGCGGCCCGGCAAATCCCGGCCAGCCATTGCAGCGGTCCGTTGGTTTGCTTGACGGACGAGACTTCCGCGAGGGCTTTGCCCGCGTTGTAGAGGAACGGGGCAAACCACGCTCCAAGCAGCACCGAAGCCATGGCGTAGAGCCACACTTTCAGGACTTCGGTGGGGGAATCGCCGCACATGGATGGGATGATGCCGGGAAGTTAGATGAAAGAAAAGCCCGGGATTGGTGATCTTCGCGTAGTTTTCTAAAATCGCGATGAAACTATTCCCAAGTGTCGGCGTTTATCGCGTTGGGACCATTTTCATTATGAAACTCAATCCATCCATCATTCTTGCCGCTTTGGGGCTGTTCGGAGTCGGCGGCTTCTTCGCCGGCCGCATGACCTCGCCAGGTTCGACCACGGACCGGGAAGCTGCTGCGGAATCAAACACCAAGGTCAGGTCCGGCTCGCCGATTTCATCTTCCGCGACCAGCGGCGGGGAGAAGGCCCGGGCGGTCCGCAGCGACCGCGCCGGCTCTGGTAGCTTGCAAGTCCGGTTGAAGCGGCTTGAGTTGATTGTCCAGGGCGAGAACGCGCTCGACCGGAATCGCGCGCTGCTGGCCTACATCGACCAACTGGCACCGGGCGATTTCGAGGAGGCCATCGATCACTTTCGCAGCCTCGGCCTGGGCGACAACCGGGATGGCGAACTCGCGCTGCTCCTTTCCGCATGGGCCAAAATCGATCCGCTGACAGCCATCACCTATGCCCGCGAAAAAACCCGTGGCGGATTCGCCACCAACACGATCCTGACATCCTGGGCGACCGCCGATCCGGAAGCGGCGATCCAATGGGCGAAAGCCAACCACGAAGGTGACGAGGGCAACCGGTTTTTCGCCGGAATCATCCGCGGTCTCGCGGGATCGGATCCGGTGCGGGCCACCGCCCTGCTCACGACTATGCCCCGCGGTGACGGGCGAGGCGATGCCTTGGAGGAAATGGTTCCTCACGTCCTCAGCAACGGCCCGGAAGCCGCCCGCCTGTGGGTGGCCAGCATCAGCGACGAGACTCTCCGCAACAGCTTGATGGCTGAAATGGCCGAGCCGATGGCCGACAAGGATCCTAAAGGCACCGCCGCCTGGCTCATCGCCAATCCCGGCGAGGCGTCCACTCAGAGGATGGACGACGTTTTCGAAAAATGGGCCGAAGTGAATCAGCGGGAAGCCCTCGTCTCCTACGAATCCCTCCCCCCCGGAGCTTCCCGGACCAACGCGTTGGAAGGACTGGTCGGCACTCTTGCCAAGGAAGACCCGAAAGCGGCGGTCGCGATGATGGACCGCTATCCGAACGACGTGAACAACGAGGTGGTGCAAACCGTGGTCTGGGATTCCTTCCGGAACGATCCCAACACGGCGGCAAACCAGATTGCCCGCATCACCGACGAAGGGCAGCGCGATCAAATGTATCGCCGTGCGCTCGGTCGCTGGCTGGAGCGCGATCCGGCCAGCGCGCAGGCGTGGCTCCAGCAGAATCCCGTTTCGGATAATGTGCGGAACGCCTTGGCCCGTCGGCAAGCGGAGCGTCAGCCGTGAGGCGAGAGTGAAAGTTTTACCTTGGTGCGGATTCCCGCCCGCTTTTAGGCTGCGGTCATGGTGACCATTGAACCGATCGGAAACATCCGCAGCCAATGGGGCGAAGGCCCGGTCTGGTGGCGCGAGGCCCTTTATTTTGTCGATATCGAGGGCCACCGGGTCCATCGCTTCGATCCGGCGGACGGCAGTGAGAAATCCTGGGATGTCGGCCAACGCGTGGGCACCGTGGTTCCCCGGGAGAGCGGCGGATTGGTCGTCGCGGGCGATCACGGACTGCTTTTCCTCGATGAGGAAACGGGGCATCTAACTGCCATCGCGGATCCCGAACCGGACAAACCCGACAACCGCTTCAACGACGGCAAGTGTTCGCCCGACGGACGGTTTTTCGCCGGAACCATCAGCCTGGTGAAAAAAACCGGTGATGCGAAACTCTATCGGCTCGATCCGGATCTAACGCTCCATGAAGCCTTTGGTCCTGTCACCAACTCCAACGGCATCGTCTGGTCGACCGACGGAGAGACGGTTTTTTACATTGATACGCCGCGCAAGGAAGTGCTCGCGTTCGACTACGACGGCGGCCACCTGCGGAACCTGCGCAGCGTCGTTTCCACCGCGCATCTGGATTCCTCGCCGGACGGGATGGCGATCGATGCGGAGGGAAATCTGTGGATCGCATTTTGCCACGGGGCGTGCGTGGTTTGTTTCAGCCCGGAAACCGGCGAGGAGCTGCGGCGCGTCGATTTGCCGTGCCTGGAGACGACCGCTTGCGCTTTCGGCGGACCGGACCTTGCCGATCTTTATGTCACCACCGGCGTCCACAATTCGGTGGTGGAGGAACACGCGGGGCACTTGTTCGTGATCCGCGGGATGGGCGTCAAGGGACTGCCCGCCAATGCCTTTGCAGGGTGAGGGTCGGGAGGCTTTTTGGAAAAATCCAAGGGTGTGGGGCGTTAAGATGCTTGTAATACTTTTCATTGTTTGATTTTATGAAACTCAACCCCACCACCATGCTGGCCGCCCTTGTTTTGATCGGAGGCGGAGCGTTCATGGCCGGTCGTGTGTCGTCCTCGACCGCATCGACGGACAGCCGGGTCGCACCTGTCGAGACCCGTTCCTCGCGGACATCGGGCCGGGATTCGGGCGGTGAAAGTGGCTCATCCCGCAAAAATTCGAGGACCTCCAAGACGGAGCGCGGCGAATCCGGCATTTCCAAGGATCGTCTGGCCAAGCTCGAAGCGATCGTCCGTGGCGAGAACCCGCTCGAACGAAACCGCGCCTTGCTCGCATTTCTCGATCAACTCGGACCCGGTGATTTCGAAGCGGCGGTCGCTCATTTCCGCAGCCTTGGAATCACGGACAGCCGCAACGGAGAATACTCCTTGCTGCTGACCGCGTGGGCGCAGGCCGATCCCGTGGCCGCCCTTACCTACGCCGACGAAAACACCAGCGGCGGATTCGCCAAGGAAACCATCCTCACCTCGTGGGCCTCGACCGACCCCGAAGCCGCGATCCGCTGGGCGCAATCGAACCATGAGGGCGATGAGCCGAATCCCTATCTGCCGGGCATTATCCGCGGCCTCTCCCAATCCGACCCGGCGCGCGCCACCGAACTGCTTGCCAGCATGCCCCGCAGCGAGGAACGCGCCCGGGGCCTCGATTTCATCCTGCCGCATCTTCTGCAACAGGGATCGGAAGCCACCCGCGCCTGGATCGCATCGCTCGCGGACGATTCCCTGAAAAACGGTGCGATGGAGCGCGTCGCGGACAAACTGGCCGCGACCGATCCGGCTGGCACCGCATCGTGGTTGCTGGCAAATCCCGGCCAAGCGTCGGATCGCCGGATGGATGATATTTACAGCGCGTGGGCACAGAAGGACCAGCAGGCGGCGTTGAGTTCCTTCACCGCTCTGCCCGCCGGGGACACCCGCAGCAACGCACTTCGCGGGGTGATCAGCAGCATCGCCACGGAAAGTCCGAAGGCGGCCGTTTCCCTGATGGATCGCTACCCGGACGATGTGAACGACCGCGTCATTCAGAATTTCGTCTGGCACGCGTTCGGTAGCGACCCCGCCACCGCCATCTCGGCCATTGCTAGAATCGGCGACCAACGGCAGCGCGACCAGATGTACAAGCGCACTTTGGACGCGTGGAAAGAACGCGACCCCGCTGCCGCCAATACTTGGATGCTGAAAAATCCGGGTTCTTCCGGAGTTGTCACCCCGCGTTGACATCCTCCACCGGTCCAGCCAACGTCCCGCCCATGGACACGATGAAACTTCTCCTTGGCGCCACCATCGCCCTCTTGCTCGGTGCGCTGGCGGTCTCATGGCAAGGCATGAAAACCGGCGTTAGAAACACTCCGCCGGACGAAATCGCCCGCCTCGAGAAGCAGGTGAAAGAACTCCGGGCCGAGCAGGACAAGCTCCAGCTTGAGAAGCAAATGCAGCAGCTTCGCAGCTCCCCGATGAGCAACCCTACGCCTAACACGAATGCCGCCGAAATCGAACGGATGAAATACGAGATGGAAGCTGGCAAGGAAGCCATCCGAAAGCTTGAGAAAGAACGGATCGAACGCGACAAAATGGTCGAGGACGCCACAGAACTCGAACTCGACAAACGCGACATCGAAGGCAAGGACGTGGAACTTCGCCGCGCCCGCCTAATTGCCCAGTCACTCTTGATCGGCCGGATCCGGGAATTCGTCGAGAGCCCGCAGGGAGGCGATTTCGTCACCTTTGAGGTGCTTCTGCCGGAACAAGTGCAAATCGGTGCCATCGTCGCGATCCGCCGCAAGACCGGCATCCTCGGCCAGCTCAAGGTGTCCGACGTGACACCCGAAGGCGCGATCGCCAATCCGCTACCCGGCTTCGGTCCCGTCAAGCCGCAGGTCGGCGACGAACTGATCCTGCCACCGCAGTATTAAAAAGTGAACATCGAACATCGAACGCCCAACATCGAACGTTGAACTGAAGAGTTCCACGGGGCGGCGGTTCAGGTTCAGACTAGGCTTGGCCCTGCGCCATCTTCTTCGATGTTCGATGTTCGATGTTCGATGTTCCAAGCGCCTCCCAAAAACCTCCGCGCGAAAAAATCCTCATTGCCTCCGGACGGAAATCACGCTACCGCGCGTCCCCGCTTTGCCCGCTCCGGGCTCCATCCTTTCCCGAATCCCATGTCCACCACCGTCGGTCTCATCTCACTCGGCTGCGCAAAAAACCTCATCGACTCCGAAGTCATGATCGGTCACCTCGCGCAGGCCGGCATGTCGCTCACGCCGGATCCCGAGCTCGCCGATGTCCTCATCATCAACACCTGTTCGTTCATCGACATGGCGAAGCAGGAGTCCATCGACGCCATCTTCGGCGCGGTGCAGGACCGCACCGAAGATCCCGACCGCGCGCGCCAGAAGATCATCGTCGCCGGTTGCCTGTCACAACGTTTCGCCAAGGACCTCCCCGGCATCATGCCGGAAGTGGACGCTTTCATCGGGCTCGACCAGATCACCAAGGTCGCGCCGATCATCGAGAACCTGCTAGGAAAGAAGAACGACGCCGAGGTCCAACAAACCGAAGGCCCCTCCGCCACCGAGGACCCACGCGATTTCGTTACGCTCAAGCCGCAGTATGTGCCGGACTATTCCACTCCACGCATCCGCCTGACACCGGATCATTTCGCCTACGTGAAAATCGCCGAGGGCTGCAACCACACCTGCACCTTCTGCATCATCCCGACCATCCGTGGCAAACACCGCTCGCGGACGCAGGACTCGGTCGTTAGAGAGGTCCAGGCGCTCGTCGCATCCGGGGTGAAGGAAATCAACCTCATCTCCCAGGACACCACCTACTTCGGCATGGATCAATGGGAAGGCAAGCGCCCGACACCAAGCTCGCCGGTCGATTCCAGCAGAGGCGAGTCCCTCTCCACCCTGCTTCGCGAGATCAACAAGATCGAAGGCGATTTCTGGGTCCGCCTGCTCTACACGCACCCCGCGCATTGGTCGGACGAACTCATTCAAACGATCGCCGAGTGCGACAAGGTCGCGAAATACGTCGATATCCCGCTCCAGCATATTTCCGATAGAATGCTCACCGCCATGAAGCGCGTGACCAGCGGCGACTACATCCGCGATCTGCTGCGCCGCATGCGCGCCGGAATCCCCGGCCTCGGCATCCGCACCACCTTCATCGTCGGCTTCCCCGGCGAGACCGAAGAGGATTTCCAGGAACTGTTGGAGTTCATCCGCGAATTCCGCTTCGAACGCGCCGGTGTGTTTTCCTACTCCAAGGAAGAAGGCACCCGAGCTAACAAGATGGACGGCCACATCCACCACGCCACCCGCAAGAGCCGCTGGTCCCGTGCCATGGCCGAGCTTCAACGCATCGCCGGAGAAACGAACCAAGCCCAGGTCGGCAAAGCCGTCCGGGTGTTAGTCGAGCAACCCGGCGTCGCCCGCACCCAATGGGATGCCCCGGAAATCGACGGCTCCGTCATGGTGGATGAAGCCATCCCCGTCGGCGAATTCGCCGATATCACCATCGGCGACTGGCGCGGGTATGACCTTGTAGCGGCGAGATGAGATAAGTCCTATGGATCCCATAGGACTTATTGTCACCTTGGTCCCGTGCATCGTGAATCTATCGTTCTCGGTGTGGATCGCTTGGGGCTTCCACCGTTACCCCAAGCCACCCCTGTGGTGCATTATTTGTTTGGTCATTTTCGGCATCGGGACGATCAGGCTGATCTCCATCCTGGGGGGGCACTTTTCAGTCGTGGTATTGACGGTGCTCACCGCGATATTGTGCGTCGTGCATGCGCTCGCCCTGATCTGCCAAAGGTGGTTGGGATCAAGCCATCGAAGGTCATGGAGCATTGCAATAATGGTCGTTCTCCCGTTGGTGATTTGGACGGACCTTCGTTTCCGGATCACCGTGGCTGAAGCGGATGGCACGCCGGTCGAGGTTGATGCTACAACATTCCATTTCCATCGACCGCCTCGCAGCTACTTTCAAAGTTTCGACTATGGCTATGGAAACCGATTGAAAAAAGGTGTGGTCTATTTTGGGTTCTGTCAGTGGGTGAAGCACCGCGAGACCTGGGTAATCTTCGGGGATGCCGGCACCCCGGGAGACACTCGCTCGCGGGGGAGATTGGAGCCCATGGATGGAGGCTGGGAAAAGTGGCCAATTAGAATGACCGTTGATCCCAAACCCCATGAGGATCTCGGATGGTAGCGGCGCGTCCCGGGAAGCGTCAAGCTGGCTTGCCTCTGGTTGAGGCGAAATGGGCATGTTCTGCGATTTCAAGTTCTCGTTGTAGCGAAATGATAGATGCAGGGACCGCCTCCCGTTCAGACCGGAAATCAAAATCATGAATACCACGCTCCTGGCGGGTCTGACGGGCATTCTGGCAAGTCTTGTTTTCTCGTCGGCCTGCCGAGCAAGCGCGGTGGGAACCTCATCGGTTCAACAGCCGGTGAATCTTGGCGGTCGTGCGGATCCTTCGCGCATTCCTCTCGGCAGGGTTCCCGTGATTTGCAATTATTCCTATGGACGGCTGGGGGTGATTGACGAGCCCCGCCCTTGTCCGCTTGATCCGCTGTCATGGGCGGGCGGTTCGGAATTCAACCAGAACCTCGCCAATGTTTCCGGTATTTGGGTTCAGGAGGGCGACCTCGGAAAAACCCCCAAGGATCCCGTGATCATTCATCTCAAGCCTTGGAAGGTCCCCGCTTACAGCCCCTATTCCAAAGAGCAGGTCATCGCGGCCACCCTGTGGTGCGTGATTCACGCCGCGGGTGGCAGGCCCGATAATCCGCTTCAAATCCGGATTGTCGCGGAAGCTCCCGAGGACAAGTTTCTGGAATCAAAATTTCCCACCAAATACGTCACCGTGCCTGGCGA
This sequence comes from Verrucomicrobiota bacterium, assembly GCA_040385685.1. Classification (GTDB taxonomy): domain Bacteria; phylum Verrucomicrobiota; class Verrucomicrobiia; order Verrucomicrobiales; family Akkermansiaceae; genus Luteolibacter. The sequence goes on from JAZKGW010000041.1 coordinate 30,346, forward strand.
GGACGGCAAGCCGGTTCCTCCCGTGGAGATCTCCGGAACCCGTATCGAAACTGACGCCCGCGGCATCCCTTGGGTGGTCTTCACCGATGTGAAGCCCGCGGTGCCTCCCGCTGATTTCCCGCAGCCCACCATGGTGCCGTTCAAAAACTGGGCCACCGAGACCGACGAGAATTCCGGCTTTGATTTCTTTCCCGTTTGGGGAAACGGCGGCAAGGCTGAGAACCCGCTCGAACTGGTTTTCTCGTCCGCGAATCTCTGTTACCGCGTCTTCAATTCCCACGGCAGGCAGGAGGCCAACCAGTTGATTCTCGATGGTTACCCGGGAAGTTGCGACGCGTCCTCCGACGAGACGGGATCCGATGTTTTCATCGGCCATCCGAATATTCCTCAGGAAACCCTGACTGCCGCCTTGCGCGCCCTGATCCTAACCGCCCTGCCGACCGCAGAACGCCCGCTGCGCTTCCGCATGGTTTTGGAGGAAAGCCGGCGTTCCTATTTCCCGGCATTTCTCAATCTTCCCCGCTGGACGGAGCTCAAGGACAAACCGGGTGAGGATTATTTCACCTTGGAATGCGCCTTTGTCTGGGATCCGGAGAAGCAGGCCCTGCTCAAGGGAACCTTCCCCCCCGAACTCCCGGAAGCGGCAGGAAAAGCAGCGGGTCCCCGCAACGCCGACACCGTCTATCAAGAGGAAAAACTGCGCGAAATGCTCGCTGACAAGGTCAAGGACATGATGGAACGAGGGATCGCCGACGGCACCCTCCAACCGCCCCCGGAACTTACGCGATCCGGCCCGCATCCCGCCATCGACAAGGCGCTAGCCAGCGCCGGTTACCACGCGGGACTCGCCTCATGTGCCAACCCGGTCGATCCTTGGCAGCTCCCCGTCTCCAATCCGCTCCGGCTGGAAGACGGCGAAATGTCTGAAGCCCACAGGCTGGGCTGGAACGCAGGCCGCGCTCGTGGCCTTGACATCATTCAGGCAGCCCGAAAGGAGCTTTCTGAAAAGAAACCAGACGAATAATTTGTTAGGTAAACTGCTTACGTTGGGATGAAAGCGCGGATTGCAGGCATTCCTTCCCGGAAATCGACGGCTCCCTCATGGTGGACGAAGCCATCCCTGTCGGCGAATTCGCCGACATCACCATCGGCGACTGGCGCGGGTATGACCTCGTCGCAGCGCGAGGTAGTCGAAATACGCTGAGCCTTTTTTGTGCTCATCGTGCGGGTGCGGATATCGACGCATCCGGAAGCTCAAACGATTCCCCAAACCTCTCCTTGAACTCATCAAATGTAGAGGACCCGTAACAGGTGGGTTCGCCATTCAGAGGATTGAGGTAAGCGAATTTGCAGGTTCTATTCTTTACCGAAAACTCAAAACGAACGTCTTTTGCTCCGAATCCTGCGAGGGACAGGTCACTATCCAGGCCTCCCATCAGGATCTTCAGTTTGGCTGATCCCACTTGTACATCGAGGGAATTCTCAAGCTGTCCACGCCAAGCCTTTCCCCTGTCAGGGAGTGCGAAGACCATGTAAACCGAAATGCCGGTTTCAATGTTCGACTCCGCCTCCACCAAGCTCGCCCGTGCCGCCAGATCATTGGTTACGCTGACCCAGGTTTTCTCCAGAATATCATTCACGGCGTTTTGCTGATCGTCACTCAATCCGGCCGCTTGGGCAGCCTTCGCCGTCATTTTGGTTCCGCCGGTTTCCATCAGGGAAAATCGGGGGTGCTTGGCGTTCTCGATCTTTTCCGCAGCCTGCTGCTGCCTGATAGACTCGTCTGCGGCTTTCCTTTCACGGGCCAGTTTGGCGCTCTCCGATTCGTAGGGCTTTTTGAAACTGATTTTTTCATCCGGCGCTTGTGCTTCGTGACGCGAAACGCCGGACGTGCGAAAAGTTGGATCGATGACTTCTCGCAATCGCTCGTTCTCCGCTTCGAATCTCGAAACGCGGTTGCCTTGTAGGACCGCCAATACAAGGGGACATCCAATGGCGAGCGTTACGACTGAAGTGCGGGTGATATTCACGGTTTGGGTGTCGGGCAATTCTAGCGGTAGTGCATCGTTCGAGATTCGGCTGTGGCCGGAATTTCGAACGAATCACCGAAATTCTCGATGAAGCTGTCGAAATTTCCGGAAGCTTCGCGACCCTTCTTTCCGGAGTCCGGATCGGCATACAAACATCTATAACCGAATCTGCCTCCCCTGTTGAAGAACTCCAAGGTGACGTCGAAAGCTCCAAATCCTCCCAAAGGAATGCGCGACTTGAACCCGCCCATCAAAATCTTCCGTTTGGCGCTTCCCACCGTGCTATCAAGAGCGTGCTCGAGATCCGCGATATATCCACTGCCCCGGTCGGGCCGGGCAGCGATTCTGAAAACGGAGATTTCGACTTCGGGCGTGGATTCAGTTTTTACCAATGTCGCCCTCGTCGCAAAATCGTCGGAGACTCGCTTCCAAGTGGCCCGCAGGATTCCATCCACAGTCTTTCTCTCGTCCGCGGTCAGTTTCGCGACCTCGGCGGCCCCTGTGGTGATGCCTCTTCCCGCAGGGGCGATGAGAGAAACCTCGCCGGGACTATGGGGATCGCCGCCGCTCGCCAGCACTTTGAAACCGCCGGCACCACCGTGATCCGCTGCACGCGGCGACGCCTCGGTTTCCAAACGATGTCCCGCTGAATCGATTTTCGCAGTCGAGCTGCCAGAACGACCACCGAATGCCTGTCGCAATACTTGATTTTGCTCCTCCAACCTTGAAGCGCGGCTGGTTTGGTAAATGGCGATTCCGAGCGAAGCGCAGATCGCGGTAGCAACGAGTGCTTTCTGAAGCATTGTCATGGCGATGGCTTTGGACGCGGCAATGGCAACGGAAGCGGGAATGCTTGCAGCGAGACCAACTGGCGCCGCCTGCACGGCATTCACGGAAATGACACCGGAAAGTCCCGCGATTCCGGCGGTGATGCCGCGTTTGGAGAAGTTATCACGCAGCCGCTCGACGGCGCGGCTCACCCGTTTCTGCGCGGCTTCGCCGCTGATGCCGAGGGTCGCCGCCATTTCCTGCGCCGATTTGTTTTCGAAATAGCGGAGCAGCACGGCATCGCGGTCGGGCTCGCTCAGCTCGCCGAGCGCGGCATCGAGGTGCGGGCCGATTTCCTCCCACGGGACGTCGGTTTCGGGATGTGCGTTCATGGAGGCGACTTCCTTTTCACGATTGCGGCGGCGCACGTCGGTGCGGACGGTTTGGGCGGCAATATTCCGAGTAGTTAAATGAAGCCAGCCGGACAGCACCGGGTGATCCGTGAGTTTTCCGGAGTTCTTCGCCAGCGCGACGAACACGCCCTGCGACACGTCTTTCGCAAGATCAGCGTCATTCACCATCCGCAACGCGGCGGAATGCACGAGATCGATGTGCCGCCGGACTAACTCGGCGAAGGCCGCCTCGGAGCGGCGCTCGGCGTAGGCATGCAGCAGTTGCGGATCGGAAAGAGCGTTCACTTACCCATCAGTAGCCGCCGGACGGGGAATCGGACAGCAAAGCACAAATTATTTTCGAGCCTCAGGTTTACTCGCGGGTGCCACCCCGATGCATCATCCGTCATGGATTCGTTCGCTTTCAAAACGGAGGTTCAAATAATATGTAACCTGATCGTGCCGATCCGTCAGGAACCTGTTGTGAATCCCAATACTGCCAGACGAACTCCGCCATCTCATCGCCGTCACCAAGGGAAATGGTTTACTTTTCAGTCACTCCGTCTAGTTCTCCGCGATATGAAATTGCTCGCTCCCGCAGGTTACGTTCTCGCCGGGCTGACCGCCGGACTCATCGCCGGCAAGGCGTCATTCTCGCCTGCCGCGAGTCCCAAGGAAAAGCCCGATGCCGCTTCGGTCCGGGCCGGATCGGCCAAACCGGATCGGCCAACCCGCGTCGGTCCAGGTCCGACCGGCATCACGAAGATCCGGCAGGCGTCCACCGCCGAGCTGGGAGGCCTCGCCCAACTGGCCGCATCGAAGCCCGATCCGGTCGAAAAACGGCGCCTCCTCACCGAGTGCCTTTTCAACATGACCGCCGACAACTGGAAGGATGTTGTTTCCGGATTCGGCAAGCTTTCCGCGGAAACCGGTCGGGACTATTTCGAGGATTGGAAGCTCGCCCTTTTCCGCAGCGGACAGATCGCGGGTGAGGATGCCATGAATGTCCAGCTCGCCGCCGGACTTGATAAAAAGAAGAACGAAAGCTGGAACATCCTCTACGGCTGGAGCTCGAAGGACCCCGGCGCCGCGCTCGACTGGCTCAAGAAGGCCGAAGCCGCGGGCACCGCGATTTCCAATGAGAATTACTCCGCGGTCATCGCCGGCACCGCCTTGAGCCATCCACAGCAAGCCCTCGGCCTGCTCGCTGAAATTCCCCCGCAATCGCGGAGGGATTGCGTCGGGCACCTCGTCTGGAACACCCTCGAGAATGGTGGAACCGGCGCCTTGGACGACGTCATGCAGTATGCCTCAACCTTGGATTCCGCCGATGCCAGCAATGCGAGTTTCGCGAACAGTTTGTTCAGCGAGGTGACCGAAAAACTCCTGTGGAAGGCGGATCACGCGCGGAGCGTCGGGCAGGCGTGCGAGGTGGTCATCAAGCTCACGGAATTCGGCCGCGATCCCACCAGCACCACCCATCAGGCTCTCCAGAAATATCGTTATTACTACATGCCGGACAAACTCAACATCATCGAGACCGTCAACGCCGCGCCGCATGACGCGGAGCTCAACTTGTCTTCTCTAACATCCACGGTCTTGAACACCATGAACGGTGACGGAGACCGGGCCGCCGTCCGCGAATGGATGAGCCAGCACCCGGACTCTCCGCTCCTTCCCTTTCTGAAACAGAAAGTCTCGGAGAACCCGTAGCCGGCGATCTTCGCGGCGGAGGTGAGGCGCTGCATCTTTTGGCTGCCAGCCGGAAGATTCCCTGTAACCTCGCGCCAGTCGTCCGTCAGGAACCTGTGTGAATCCCCAAATCTGCCCCACCTGCCACTATCCCATCCCGCCCAACGCGCCGGGCGGGTTTTGTCCCGCTTGCCTGCTGCGCGATGCGGAGGAGCCGGTGCCCGCGGGTCGTGCCGCGCCCACGGTTGAGGAAATCGCCGCCGCGTTTCCGCAACTGGAGATCCTCGAACTCATCGGCCAAGGCGGGATGGGTTTTGTCTATCAGGCCCGCCAGCCGAACCTCGACCGCATCGTCGCGTTGAAAATCCTCTCGCCCGAGTTGGGACGCGACCCGGCCTTCGCGGAACGTTTCGCCCGCGAGGCGCGGGTCCTTGGCAGGCTGCACCACCCTAACATCGTCACCGTCTTCGAACACGGCGAGAGCGGCGGCTTCTTCTATCTGCTGATGGAATACGTCGATGGCGTGAACCTCCGCCAGGCGATGCGGGCCGGACGCTTCACGCCGGACCAGGCGCTCGCGATCGTGCCGGGCATTTGCGATGCGCTGCAGTTCGCCCACGAGCAAGGCGTGTGGCACCGCGACATCAAGCCAGAGAACATCCTGCTGGACGCCCGCGGCCAGGTGAAGATGGCGGATTTCGGGATCGCCCGCATCGTCGGTGATCCGCAGCGCGATTTCACTCTAACCCTAACCGGCAACGCGCTGGGCAGCGCCGCCTATATGGCACCCGAGCAGCACGAGAACCCGCGCGACGTGGACCACCGCGCGGACATCTACAGCCTCGGCGTGGTGATTTATGAAATGCTGACGGGCGAGCTGCCGTTAGGCAGGTTCCCCGCACCGAGCCAGCGCGCGGCGGTGAACGCGCGCATCGATGAGATCGTGTTCCGGACTTTGGAAAAGGAACGCGAGCTCCGCCAGCAGAGCGCGACCGAGGTGAAGACCGACGTGCAGGGCGCGGCGACGGCGACTGCTAGAAAGGATGACGCGGCCGAAGGCAAATCGCCGTTGTCCAAACTTCCTCGGCTGGTTCTGTGGTCGCTGGGGCTGCTCATCGGCGGCGCGGCGCTCGCGCCGTTAGGGTTTTACATGATGGACAAATTCCGGGGCTCGGGCGGAGGCACAAGTGGTGCGTTCGCGCTGGTGGTCGGTGGTTTGGCATTGGTGCTCGGATTGATTGGGTCGCTGTGGAGGCTTTATGAAATCAGGCGCGGCTGGGTGCCACCAACCGGCCGCTGGCTGCTCATCGCGATCGCCATTCCTATACTCGTCCTCGCTGAGTTCGGGCTGTCGGTGTTTGGCGTCTCGACATTGGAATCCATAGGCCTGTCCAGTCCTTACCTCGTATCTTTCCTCCCGGACAAAGGCTCCGTGCTGATTCAACAGGCATTTGTCCTCGGCTATCTGAGCCTGGCGCTCGCGAGCGTTTTCTATCTGGTGCGGCCACTTTCCCCGGTCACCCGGTTGCGTCGCGACTTGGAAACCGTCTGCCTCGTGCTGGCGGCCTGTGCGACGATTGGCAGCGCGGCGCTGGCAAAACGCCTCGACTACCATTGGCCGCAGGTCTTTTTTCGCAATGCGGCCTCGTTGGCGCTGGTGAATCCGGGCAGGCTTCCCAACGACCAGGTGCGGGACTTGCTGAAGGAGGCGGCCGGTCCGTTCGCGGATGACTATCAGCTTGTGGTGCGCGAACACGGTGCGGGGGTGAGGGAGGTGGCCAAGCACGAGGCGAGAGATACTTCCTCACCCCATACGGAAGTCAGCGTCGTGGCGATGACGCGGAAACCGGCGATTCTATCAAGCGGAGGCGAGCAGTTCCTTCATGCGAAGGCCTGCCTCTACCGGCTGCGCGACATGCTGCCGGCGGATACGATCCACCTCAGCGCGGTTTACAGCGGCCACTTCAGAGGCAATCTTACCATTGCGTTGCCGGTCCTGGCCGGACTGGCCGCGCTGCTGGCCGCACTTGCGGGCGGACGGCGTGCCGTGTGGATCGTCGCGGGCGGTGTGGCGCTGCACCTCGTGTTGGTCGCGTTGCCGGTGTGGCGGACGCCTGAGGATCTCAAGCCGCCACGGTTGCTCGACGCGCCGCCGCTTTCGCTTACGGTAGCGCCGGAACTCCTTACGCAGCCGGATTTCAGCACGCCGGAGAAGGCCGTGATGTCCGTTTACGACGCGGCCTGTTTCGGACGGATCGATGTGGTGAAACGCGGCCTGTCAAAGACCGCAGTTGCATTGCTAGACCGGAAGAATGGCTGGGCCGAATTCATGGACGTTTACAGCGGCCTCCGGGTTATCGCATCTCTCGAAAGAATGACCTCGAATGGCAATTCCGCGATCATCGACGGCCTCGTCATCAACCGCTCCGGCCGCAACGCCGGAAGTCGCTATCAAATGGAAGTGGTGCGCGAGGAGGGCGAGTGGCGCGTCGCCAGTCTCCATGGACTCAAATCCATGGGCGGCCCATTCGGCGAAACCCACGTACAAACCACCACCATCGTGCGTCCGGAGAAGACGCGATGGCAGGTCCACAACACGGACACCAACGGACAACCTGCGGAGTCTTTCGAACTCCACGGCAAGCTGGGGGCGGAGACCACCAGCGGCGGCAACTACAAAGCTGCCACCGTGCATGTGGGTGGTCAGCCCTTGTTCATGATCGTGGGGGAAGGCTATATGGGCGGCTCTTTCACCTGGCAGTCCATCGGCAATGACAGTCGTGGAAATCTGGGAGACATATCATTCAGTCTAACCGACGAGAACAAGGCCATCATTGAAAACCGCACCTACGATCTCACGCGGGGCCGGGTGTTTTTCGTCCGGCCGGATGGGTCCCTGCGCCAGATCGCCGCCCGCCCGGATCGCGTGCTGTCGGGCGATGGCTTGAAAAACTTTGTCGCCGGACTGCCGCCAGAAGGCAAACCCGAGGCGGCGGTTCCGGCTCGCACGGCGGAACCGGAGGATCGGAACGCATGGCGGAAAAATCTGCCGCAGGAAGTGCGGGAGAAGTTGTCGGGCAACGACTTGAACGACCTGTTGCGCGGACTCGGCTATGTCGAACCTCACCAATTGAAAGAAGGTGGGAAGCCTGCGAAAATCGATGTCTGGGGCAACGATTTCAGCAACTTCGACAACGACGAGACCAAGGATTGGGTGATTCAGGTGAACTCAGTCGACTTCCGGGGGATGAAAATATCAGGAATCCTGATCTATGATCTGACAGAACATGGCTGGACCTGCATGGCGAAGCTGCCGGGGACTTTCCCTGTTGGCTGGAACCACGAGTTCGAGGGGCGGAAAGGGTTCTACACTCAAGAGAGCATCCCTGGAGAACCGCCAATCAACCAGAGGCAGCGCTATTTTCGGTGGGACGGAAATCGTTACGTTGAGGATAGGGTGGAGTACGCTCGCGGCGGTTGATTTCCCGGGTAAGAAATAGCCGATGGCCAACGTTCCCCGCATCCCACCCGATTCCGCCTTCCATCCCACCCGCTGGACGCTCGTGCTTCGTGCCCGCGGCGAAAGCATCGAAGCGAAAGCCGCGCTCTCCGACTTGTGCGCGGCGTACTACGAACCGGTGGTGGCATTTCTCCGCCGCGATGGCCGCGGCGAAGATGCGGCGCGGGAAAGGGCGCATGCGTTTTTCGAGCATGTGCTCGAGGGCGGCGTTGGGTCGCCGGATCCCGATCGTGGCCGGTTCCGCAGCTACCTGCTAGGCGCGTTGAAGAACTTTCTCCGCAACCAGCACGCGGCCGCGGTCGCCGGGAAACGCGGCGGTGGCACGGTGCACGTTCCATTCGTTTCCGACACCGATACCGCGCCCGGTTTGCCGATGCCCGGCGTGTTGGATAACGATCTTGTATTTGACCGTGAGTGGGCGCTCACGCTCATCGCCCGCGCACTTTCCGTGTTAGAGTTGGAGCATGCGGGAAAAGCCGAAGCATTCGCCACGCTCAAGCCCTGGCTCGACGGCGGTGCCAACCGTTCCCAAGCCGAGGCTGCGCAAGCGCTCGGCATGTCCGAAACTGCGGTGAAAGTCGCCATCCACCGCTTGCGCGTGAGGTTTCGCGAACTCATTCGCGCCGAAGTAGCCGCCACCGTGAACGACCCTGCCGACGTCGCCGACGAACTCCGCCACCTCATCGCCATCGCCAGCACAGGCTGAGGCGTGCGGCGCGGCGAGACTTCTGACAGACATGAGAACGCCGCCCTCCCCCCCGGAAAGACGGCGTTCCATTTTTCACCCGACCGTAACCCCCACTTGCGGCACTCGGGCAAAGTATTCTGGACGGCCCGCTGGCATGTCCATATCGGGATAGTCGTCTAGTTGCCGGAAATCGCCAGACGGTTTATCAATTATTTTATCAATAGAAAAGGAAGCTGGCTGTAGGTAGTTTTGCCTACAGGGGCTTAGGTGGAGGGGGGATCGGTTTTCAATCTACCAAGCCGTGCTGCATCGCATAGCGTGTCAGATCGACGTTAGATGACAAGTTCATTTTCTCAGCAATGCGGCTGCGGTAGGTGGCCACGGTCTTGACGCTCAACGCCAGTTCAGCGCTGATTTCCTTGATCGATTTGCCGGAGGCGATGAGCTTGAGTACCAACAGCTCGCGGTTCGACAGGGTTTCGTGGGAGGTCCCGCCGGACTTGCCCGCGACCGCCCCCGCGAGATGCTCGGCGAAGGCTTGGCTGACAAAACGACCGCCGCCGAGCACCCGTCTGACCGCGGTGACCAGCACGTCAGGCGCGCTTTGTTTGGAAACGTAGCCTGCCGCCCCGGATTTCAAGGCGCGCAGGGCATAGTCTTTCTCCGGGTGAGTACTGATCACCAGAATCGGCAATTCCGGCTTCTCGCGCTTGATTTCCGTGATCAGTTCGAGCCCGTTGCGGCCCGGCATGCTGATGTCTAGCAGAACCAAGTCCCAGGGCTTTTCGATCACCCCAGCCATGCCGGTCCTGGCATCGGCCGCCTCGCCGACTTCCACGTCCTCATGGAAATACTCCCGCAGCAGGGAAATCATTCCCCGCCTCACAATGGCGTGATCATCGATGATTAACACTCTCATGATGGTAAATTTGAATGATTTTCAAAGGTTTACAATGGCACGGTCAGGACCACATCGGTCCCCTTTTCCGGATGGGGGGAGAATGTCACCGAGCCGCCCACCCCTTCGGCGCGTTCGACCATTCCGATCAAGCCGAGGGATTTCGGGTTATCGAGGATGAGCGGATCGATCCCCTTGCCGTCGTCATGAATCGCCAGCTTTAAGACATTTCCTTCGACCGAGAGTTTTGAATCGATCCGCCGGGCGTCCGCGTGACGGGCGACATTGGTTAGAGACTCCTGGTAAATCCGGAACACGGCGGTGCTGGTCGCGGGTGGAATCGTGTTAGGGATATCCTCGACCAGGATCGAACAGGGAATCCCGCCGCGTTGGGAAAAATGCTCCGCTTCGTCGATCAAGGCGGTGACGAGCCCCTGATTGTCCAGAGCGCTGGGCCGCAAGCCGGAGGCGATGGTCTGGACGGAGGCGATCGTGTCATCCACGAGCTCCCCGATCTCCACGAGCTTGTCGATGGCGGGGTTCAAAATCCGGTCGTCGCGATCCGCCAGACTGTTCTCGAGCATTCTCACCTCCATCTTGATCCCGGTGAGCAGTTGCCCGAGTTCATCGTGGATTTCACGGGCGATCCGTATCCGATCCTTTTCCCGAAGGTCCTGCACATAGGCACTCAGCGCGCGAAATCGTTCGCGGGCGTGCTCGATCACCAACCGCCGCCGCGCTTCGGCCATCCGCCAGCCGTCAAACGCCCGGCGCAACACGAAATACAGCAGGAGGGCGGTGACAACGACGAAATTCAGTCCTTTGAGCGATTGGAGGGTCGCAATTTTTTTCTGATCAAACGCGGAGGAGGTGAGCAGCAGATCCGACCCCACGATCCAGGCGCTGGCAAGGAACAGATAGCCCACGACGATGCGTGCCTCCGGACGTAACCAAGGCTCCGCGTTGATTTCCGGGGGGACATTGCGAGGGAGGGAGGGGAATCCTTTCACGAGACCATCCAATAACCCACCGACAGCGACGGGTCGAGGCAGGAATTGAAAAGGGGTTTGGCTGGTGGATCGGGATTGCGATGGCAATGCTGCCCTGCCGACCATGACTGCCGAACCCGTTCCATTGCCCGGCCTGGCCCCCCTGCAACGGGTGATGCTGGGGGATTCGCTCGCCGCCCCGGGCGCCGGTCATCATGTGGAGCAGGTGGAAATCGTCCTGACCCGCAGCCTAACAGGCGCGGCGGTGGCCGCGGCGTGGGAGGAAACCGTCGCCCGCACCGCTGTGCTGCGGACCACATTTCGAATCGCCGGCGGGACGCCCGTGGGAATGGAATCCGTCGAACCTGTAAAACTTCTGGACCTGGCGCAACCCGTTCCAACGTCCACAGGGTCCTGGCTGGAGTCTGATAGACTCCGCCTGTTGCTCGCGCCGAACGAAGTGCCGTGGCGGGCCGTGTATTGGCCGGCGACGCGGCGTTTCATCTGGACCCTCCACCACGCGCTGTTAGACGGGCGGTCCATCGCACGGATTCTCCGGGGATTCCTGGCACGGTTGAATGGCGGGAACGCGGATGATCTCGCAATTTCCAAATGGCGCGGGCCTTCCCCGGAGACGATCGCGCGGGCGAACCGGATGTTCCTTGAATCGACCCGGGTTCCGGAACCTGCCGGGGTGGAACTGCCTCCCCTGCAGGACGGATCGGCCGTTCGTTCCTTGGGAATCGATTTCGCGACACGCCTGGACGCGCTCGCGACGGCGATGCAGGTCACCGCCGCGACCATTCTAACATGGGCTTGGGGCCAGGCATTGGCGGAAGCAACCGGTAGCGATGCGGTGCGGGTCGAACAAGTGCGGGCCGGTGCGCCGCAGCACGGAACCGCGGGATTCACGATGAACACCCTGCCGGTCGTCATTCACCGCGCTGCCGATGGCGAGGTGGAAAAAAGCCTCCGTGAACTCCGGGTACAACTGCTCGCGCAGCGGGAAATCGAAGCGGTCTCGCCGGACGATTTTCCGCCCGGCGTTTTTCCTAACATGGACGAACCGGGATCCAGCGTGATCATGATCGAGCGTGGCACACTCGAGCATCTGGTCGGAGCAACCGATCTCGTCGAATCACTGGTGCTTCACGAAGCCAAGGGCGAGACACTGATGGCCACGGCCTATCTGCTGCCGGACGTGAGGATGGAAGTGGAAGGGCCGGGGAGGCACCTTTTGCTAGAAACCTGGATCGGCGTACTCTACCGCCTCGAACAAGCTCGCTTCGCGCTCCTGCCTGAACTGGCGGGTGTAGAGCGCGTGATAGTGCCCGCGGGCGGCGAGTAAGGCGTCGTGTGTCCCACTCTCGATGATCCGGCCTTTTTCGATGACCAGAATTCTATCAGCGGTGCGGATGGTGGATAGCCGGTGGGCGATGACAAAGCTAATCCGCCCGTGAAACATCGCTTTCAGCCCCTGCTGGATCAACTGCTCGGTCTCGGTATCGATCGACGATGTGGCCTCGTCCATGATGAAAATCCGTGGGTTCGCCAGCAGGGCGCGGGCGAAGGAAACGAGTTGCTTCTGGCCGGTGGATAAACGGTTGCCACCCTCGCCTACATCGGTTTCATAACCGCTCTCCAACGCACGGATGAAGCCGTCCGCATTGACGCTGCGGGCGGCGGCTTCGACTTCGGCATCTGTCGCATCCAGTCTCCCATAGCGGATGTTTTCCCTAACGGAGCCGCTGAACAGGTGCGGCCCTTGCAGGACGATGCCGAGGTTGGATTGATACCACCCGAGGCTGCGGTCCCGCAGATCGTGGCCGTTGACGAGGATTTGTCCGCCCGTCGGCTCGTAGAAGCGCGCGGCGAGATTCACGATGGTGCTCTTGCCACCGCCACTGGCTCCGACAAGGGCGATGGTTTGGCCCGACTCGACAGTTAGATTAAAATCTTTCAACACGGACTCGCCATCCGAGTAGGAGAAATCGACGTGGCGGAATTCCAGGCTGTCGATGTGACGCGCATGTCCGTCGGGCGCGAGTTCCACCGGGCGATCCGGCTTGTCCCATTGAACCAACCGTTCTCTAACCGCATCGCTGTCGCTGATGCCGGGCACGGTGGCCAACAAGCTGAGCACCCGCTCGCCGGCGGCTTGCGCGCCTTGCATTTGCACCAGCACCTGGGCGATCTGGTTGATCGGATTGAAGAATTGCCCGGCGTAGAAAATGAAGGCGACCAGCGTTCCAAGCGTCAGCGATCCATTCATCACATCCGCCCCGCCGCGCCAGAGGGCGATGCCCGCGGCGAGGCTGCCGAGCGTGAGGACGATAGGGATATAGACGGCGGATTGCAGGGCGTTCTGCATCGAGACGCCATACATCTGCGACGAGAGCCCCTGGAACTCGGTCAGGTTCGCCGTCTCTCTAACGAGCGTCTTGCTGGTGCGGAGGCCTTGCAACGCCTCGGCGAATGAGGCGGTGATCATCGAGTTGAATTTGCGGGTATCGCGCGAGCTGAGCAGCAGTTTCTTCTGAAAGATGGCGCTGATGAATACCAGCGGCGGGACCACCGACAACACCAGCAGACCGAGCAGCGGATGCAGCACTATCAGAATCACGGCGATGACCAGCACCAGGCATACCGCCCACACCAGATCGAGGCTGCCCCACGCGATGATGCGGGCGAGCTTGTCGCAATCCGAGGTCAACCGCGAGATGAGCCAACCGGTCGGGCGGTGGTCGAAGTAGGCGAATTCCAACTCCTGCAATCTTTTGAAACACTCCGCGCGGATGTCATGGCTCATGTTGTTCGAGAGCCCGCCTGCGGAAATGATGAAGACCCAGACACCGACTGATAGAGCCAGCGTCAGGAATCCATAAACCGCCATGTGCGGCCACAGGTTGGACTGCCCGGCGGTCACGTCGTCCACCGCCCAGCGGGTCACCAGGGCGAAGCTGGCATCGACCAAGGCGATGGCCACGGCGGAAATCGCAAGCGGCACGAGCAGGCGCTTGTAGGGCAAGGCATGGCGGAATACCCGCGCCCACAAGCTCAGGTCCAGCTTGTCGCTGAAAACATCTTCCTGGGGTTCGTCCTTCATGGTGTGGCAGTGGCTAACATTTCATTTTCAAGCGCGTTCTGGATCTTCCACAGGCGGCGGTAGAGACCGTCCTGTCCGGCCAGCTCGGCGTGGGTGCCGTGCTGGATCACACGGCCATTCTCCAGCACGATCACGTGGTCGGCGTGCGCCAGCGTGGAAAGGCGGTGAGCGATCACCAAGGTCGTGCGCTTGCCGTGGCGGCTGCGCAAGGCTTCGAGAATGGTTGCTTCCGTTTCGGCGTCCACGGCGCTCAACGCATCGTCCAGCAGCAAGACCGGCGTATTCTGCAGCAAGGCGCGGGCCAAGGCCACGCGTTGGCGCTGACCGCCTGATAGAGTCACGCCGCGTTCGCCGACCAGGGTCGAGTAATCGGCGGGAAAGCCGTTGATCGTATCGTGGATGTCCGCCAGCCGGGCGGCTTCGCGGATCTCATCATTCGCCGCGCCGCCGCGGCCTAACCGGATGTTCTCGCCGATAGTTTTCGAAAACAGAAACGGCTCCTGCATGACCACGCTGAACTGCGAGCGCACCCACTGGCGGTCGAGATCGCGCAGCTCGTGGCCGTCGAATCGGATCGAGCCGGAGTTGTAATCATAGAGCCGTAGCAGCAGGTGCATGATCGTGGATTTCCCCGAGCCGGACGGCCCGAGAATCGCCAGCGTTTGCCCCGGTTCGACCGTGAACGAGATGCCGTTGATCGCGGCGCCGGCCTCACCGTGGCCGAAGACGAGATTGGTGACCTCGATTTTCCCAGCGACAGGCGATGGCTGCCTGGCAGGATTCCGCGGCGCGGTTTCCTCCGGCTCGGAAAGAATTTCTCCCATGCGGTTCAGGGCGACCACGGATTTCCCGAGATCGGTCAGCGTCCGGCCCATCTGCCTAACCGGCCACAGGAGCATGTTCAGGAACATGATGAACGCGAACAAGGTGCCGACCGTCAGCATGCCTTTCGAAATGAACCACGCCCCGGTGAACAGGACGATGCCTTGCTGGACCAGCACGATCAAATCCGACGTCGACCAATACCACGCCATCAGTCGCAGCAGGCGCAGGCTGCGGTCGCGGTAGAGCTTGTTAGGTTCGGCGAATTTCGCGATCTCGAAGTCCTGCCGCGCGAAAGCGCGGACCACCCGCAGGCCGGTTAGGTTTTCCTGCACCACCCGAGTGACCTGGCCTTCCGACTCCGCCACCTCGGCGAAAAGATGCTTCACCTTGCCGATGTAAATGTAGCCGAAGAGGATGATCGGCCCGATGAGCGCGAAGGAAACGAGCGTCATTCGACCGTCGAGCATCACCATGACCGGCAGTGCGGTTAGAAGCAGGAGCAGGGCGTTGCTCACGTCCACCACCTGCGTGGAGAGGGCCAGGCGCAGCGTTTCCACGTCGGACGTGCAGCGCTGGATCAGGTCGCCGGTTTCCGCGCGGTCGTGGTAGCTGGCGGGCAGCCGTTGCAAGTGATCGTAAAGCCGGTCCTTCAGCCTGCGGGCGATTCCATCGGACGCCTGCGCGGCGAAGCGGCCTTTCAAATAACTGAATCCGCCGGCGACAATCGTGAGCAACAGCATCAGCAAAGCGGGAAACCACAGCCGTGCCCTGACGAAATCCGCGCCGCCCATCAGGGCGATGATCTTGGTTGTTAGGACGCCTGGTTGCGCCTCGCGCGAGAGTGCGAAGTCAATTGTCGCGCTCGCCACCAGCGGCGTCACGTAATTGATCGCGGTGAACACGAACAACGCCGCGATGGCCCACGCGTATTTGCCGCGGAAGCCGCGCATCAGCTGCCAGAGCAACCCGACGGGCGACGGTTTTGGAGCGTGGGACATGTGGGGATTCGAATGGGAGTGGAGGAAATAAAAAAGCCCGCTGGCGTGGCGGGCGGCTTCCTAACTCATTCGTCTGGCAGCCCGCTGGTGGTTTGCGGGGCCGGCTGGAGTGGATTTCAATCCATCAGATAGCGCCCCGCTCCTGGAATCCAGGAGACCCGGTGGAGGTTGATGGGCATGGCTTTCATGAAGATTGAATCGGGGTGGGATACGATCCAGTGACCGTGGCGAATGCCTAGCCATCCGTTTCCCCGGAGGCAAGAAAAATTGAGAACAACGTTAACCCGGTTATGGGGGGTATTCAATTTTGGCGGCGGTTGGATACTTGCCGGCAGGAGACCCCGCCATCCATGCAGACGACATTCATCACTTCCGGAAAACCCGCCCTCCTCGCGGCCTTGTTAGCGCTTGCCCCGGCGGCATCGCTGTTTGCCGGCGAACTCCATGTGGCCGTTGATGGCAAGGACACCAATGCGGGAACACCTGCCGCGCCCTTTGCCACCGTCCAGCGGGCGGAGAAGTCCGCCGGTCCCGGCGACACCGTCTTCATCCATGGCGGCACTTACAAGATGACCGAGAAGCAGATCGCGACCTTCGGGCGCGGCCGCGCGCTGGTGATCGATCTCACCAAAAGCGGCCGGCCGGGCAAACCGATCTGTTATTTCGCCTTCGCCGGCGAGAAACCGGTGTTCGATTTTTCCGAGGTGAAACCACCGGACAACCGGGTGACCGCCTTCAATGTCACGGGTTCATGGTTGCACTTCAAGGGCCTCGCGGTGACCGGCGTGCAGGTGACCATCACCGGCCACACGCAGTCGATCTGTTTCGACAACGACGGCAGCCACAACATTTACGAACAACTCCAGATGCACGACGGCCAGGCGATCGGCTTCTGGTTAGGCCAAGGTTCGGACAATCTGGTGCTCAACTGCGATGCCTATCGGAATTACGATTTCACCTCGGAAAACGGCCGGGGCGGCAACGTCGATGGCTTCGGCTTTCATGCTCCCAAGGGCAGCACCGGCAACATTTTCCGCGGCTGCCGCGCTTGGTTCAACAGCGATGACGGTTTCGATCTCATCAGCACCTTCGAACCGATTCTGATCGAAAACTGTTGGGCGTTCTATAACGGCTTCGACTCTAACTTCAAAAGCCGCGCCGACGGCAACGGCTTCAAGCTGGGCGGCTATGGAGACAAGTCGGCGCGCCAGCTTCCGTCGCCAATTCCCCGGCACATCATCCGCCAATCGCTGGCCGTGCGCAACAAGGCGGCCGGCTTCTACGCCAACCACCAGCCCGGTGGCATCGACTTCATCAACAACTCGGCCTACCTCAACAGCGTCAACTTCAACCTCCTCGGCCGCGACTCCACCAACTCGAAGGACGTCCCGGGCCACGGCCACAAGATGACGAACAACCTCGGCTACAAGGGCCGCACCGAGGTCAACAATCTCAACCGCGCCGCGTGCGATCTGGCGGCGAACTCCTTCGATCTCGGGCTGCGTCTATCTGACAAGGATTTCCACAGCCTGAACCAATCGGACCTGGTCCAGCCCCGGATGCCTAACGGCGATCTGCCGGTCGTGCCGTTCATGAAACTGAAGGCCGGCAACAACGCCATCGACAAGGGCGTGGACGCCAGCCTGGCCTTCAAAGGCAAGGCCCCGGATCTCGGTGCGTTCGAGTTCGGGGTGGTGAGGTGAGCTCGTTGCAGAACGGTTGGTTGATTCGCTCAGCGGAAATATTCTTCCATCCTCAACTCCCGTCCAGCGGCCTGAACCACTTCTTGGCGGCCTTTGGCGTTCTCTTTCGGATCATTCCCATAAGTCGTATTCTTGAGCTGAACGACCCGTTTCAAGAGAGCAATCGAGGGTGCACCGGGATCGCGCATCATGATTTTCATGTAGGCGCGAACCCCTGCAAGCTGCTCCAGGGACATCGCCGGAAATGGTCCCTTTTCCGCGGCTCCAATTAGCTCAATGAGCGCATCTCTCAGCAGCAGAGACAACCATGGTTCGAGATAGAGCCGCTCGTTGAAGCCTGTAGCGGAGTTCATGACGAAGGTGCTACCCCATGGATCCGCTTGAACACACGATTCCCAGAATTTCTTCTCGGTGGGATCATAAATACTACTCCTAAGCCGCCGCGGGATATCTGTCGCTCCCGGTTCTACACAAAATCGAGCAAGGATCCGCAGTCTAAGTGCAGGATCCGCGCCGAGGCCAATCCCCGCCATCTTTTGGTAAGCGCGGCGATAGGCAAGTTGAGCGATGCATGCCTCGCTCAGCCAGTAAGCCTCGGACTTTGCGTTGGTAACAAGGACTTCCGTCCTCACATGTTCCGCCATCAGCGGGCTATTCTGGAATAACTCCGCGATCGCGCTTTTTTCTCGCCAACCTGCCAATGGAAGCCGTTCTACCGCCAAGTTGAACGCGTCTTTCCAAGCAGGTATGAAAAGGGTCTTCTCGCTGATCTCAACGCCTATCAACCAGCGGAGAACATACCAGGCGATCCATGGCCGGCCGGCCGCGCTTCCGGAGCTTTTGTCGCCTTGCCCGTTCGACTTGATCGAATCGATGCATGCCTTCCGCAAGACGTCGGCGGGTGCAGCAGGCTTGGGTCGGCGTTTGCTGATTTCCTCGATCTTGGCTAGAGATCGCTTTCCTTTCTCCGGATCGGTTGCGGCCAATCGCTCCGTGGACTCCTTCACCTTCCGGAGCTGATCGTGGAGGAAGTCTTGGGCACGCCACTGGCTCACCAAATCGAGGTAGGCGATGGAATTTTCGACTGACTCCCAAGGATCCGCACCATCTCCTGCGATTTTTTCGGCACTGAGCAAATCCAATTCGCGCCCTCCGCTGACAGCCAGTTGATCCGCATTGGAAATCACTCTGTCTTCTTCACTCCAGTATCCGGCGCCTGTGTTGGAGACGACACCCGGTCCCGCATGAAACTGATAGCGGACCTTTCCCAAGTTTCCCGATTTCGCGAGATAGCCCACGGTTCTGAAATGCTGCCCGGGCGACAGGGCCACCGGATAGTAACTGTTCCCGCAGTCGCTGAAGTAATGAGATTGCGCTCTTTCCCAGCCGCTGCTGGTCTCGCAAGTTAGCTTCACGAACAGTCGGCCATCCTGGGTCGGGATCGTAATGTCCTTCTCCGTGCGGTTGACCAAATAAAGCGGGCAGCCGTCTTTCGAGCAGTTAATAAAATCTGCGAATAACGTAAGCTGACCATTTTCCGCGAGAACTTGAGAGGGAAGATCAACATTCGGAATTGGTTCACCTGCGCGGGAAGGAAACTCAGCCGAAAGATTGTTCGGCGGCGGGTTCATCTGACCGCTGCAAAATCCTGACAGGAAAAAGGAGGTGCCAAGGATCGACAGCGTGACGCGCTGGATTGATCTCAGTTTAGCGAAACCACGACATGCATTGGTCATGAGGATTACGTAGTAATGTTTCATGCCGACCGGCCCAATGCCTTGAGGAATTCCTCGTGAGTCAGGCATGTCGAAGGATCACGGTCCATTTCCTCGGATCGACGGAGAGCTTCTGTCAGGCCGTCGTCATCATCGACGAGCATGCCCGGCAGGGAATCCAGCAGATCGGCAGCAAGCTTGGCGCGGTCGGACTCCGGAAGACTGAACGCCAGTGTTTCGATTTCTGCGAGCGTGACCATGGGGGAAGGTTGCCGGAGTTAGTGGCCGGATCAAGACGCTTTGTTTTCAGAGGGATGTCAGGGACGGCAGGTGACGATGGGAACAACCTTGACCCCGCGCCCTCTAGCGGTTGCAAAGGTGTCGCGCCCATGGCTTTTCCAAAGGGGTTTCTTTTCGGCACGGCGAATGCCGGCCATCAGGTGGAGGCCCATGATCCCGGGCTCGAGGACGTGTGGAATGTTTGGGAACGCTGCGAGGGGTTGACGCTCCCGAAGGCAGTGCGCCGAAAGCACGCGAAAAGCTTTTGTGTCAATGCTTCAGCCCTCCCATCTTCTGGAGGACCCGACTTTTTCGCGTGGCATCCTGGAATGCGTCCCGCAAGTTGCCCGTTGCCTTCTTACCTTTTCAAAAATGATTCATCACCCGAAACCCACAAGAATTCGCATGGTCGGAGGACTGTGGCTCGGGTTCTCATCGTTGCTGGCGTTGGCCGCCGAACCGGATTTCGTGCATGAGATCGCCCCCATCCTCGAAAAGCATTGTTCCAAATGCCACACGGACTCGAAGAAAAAGGCGGGGCTCTCCATGAATACCGAGGATTCCTTCCGCGCGGGCTCGGAAAACGGACCGATCATTGATATCGCGCATCCGGAAAAAAGCCTGATGCTCCAGTTGATCACCAGCGATGACGAGGATGAGCGGATGCCGCCCAAGGGCGAGGGACTGGATGGGAAGCAGGTGGAACTGATCCGCGCCTGGATTACCGGCGGCGCGAAATGGGAGCCTGGATTCGCCTTCATCAAGCCCGCGTATGAGCCGCCTCTGCGGCCGCGTAAGCCGACGCTGCCAGCCGTGGTGGACGGCCGCACGAATCCCATCGACCGGATCATCGATCATTATCTGGCGAAAAAAAAGCGCACCCGCCCCGACCCGCTGGATGACTCCGCATTCCTCCGCCGCGTTCATCTGGACCTAACCGGATTGCTGCCGGATGCGGACACGGTGAAATCCTTCCTCGCCGACGGCACACCCGACAAGCGCACCCGCCTGGTGGATGCGTTGCTCGCGGACAAGACCGCCTACGCCGAGCATTGGCTGACCTTCTGGAATGATCTCCTGCGCAATGATTACGCAGGCACCGGCTACATCGATGGCGGACGGAAACAGATCAGCGGCTGGCTCTATCAGGCGCTGTGGAACAACATGCCTTATGATGAATTTGTCCGCAACCTGGTGGCTCCCACATCGGACAGCGAGGGCTTTGCCAACGGCATCAAGTGGCGCGGCAGCGTTTCCGCGGCACAGATCACGCCGATGCAGTACGCGCAGTCTGTCGGCCAGACGTTTCTCGGCATCAATCTGAAATGCGCCTCCTGCCATGACTCGTTCATCGACCGCTGGAAGCTGAGCGACGCTTATGGACTCGCCGCGATCTACTCGGATGCGCCGCTGGAAATGTCGCGCTGTGACAAGCCGCTCGGCAAGACCGCCGTCGCGGCGTGGTTGTTCCCCGAGTTGGGAACCGTGGATGCCAGTTTGCCGAAGGAGCAACGGTTGAAACAACTCGCAGCCTTGATCACCAGTCCGGAAAACGGCCGCACGCCACGAGCCATCACCAACCGCCTGTGGCAGCGGTTGATGGGTCGCGGAATCGTCCATCCCGTCGATGCCATGCAGACCGCGCCGTGGAGCGAGGACCTGCTGGACTATCTCGCGGTGAATCTCGCGGAGAACAGACATGACTTGAAACAAACGCTCAGGCTCATCTGCCTTTCTCAGGCCTATCAGTCGAAGGCGGAGTCGTTCGAGGACGCCCCGCAGGAGGCGAACTATGTCTATCAGGGGCCGCGGCCCAAACGCCTCACTGCCGAGGAATTCACCGATGCGATCTGGCAGATCTGTGGCACGGCTCCGGCGAAATTCGACGCCCCGGTGAAGCGGGCCCAGGCCGCCGATGCTCCGGTGCTCGCGAAACAGGCCGCATGGATCTGGACCGACACGAAGCCGGTTCCTGCCGGCGTAAGCGCCACCTTCCGCAAACAACTCCGGCTCAATAGAGCACCGCAGGCGGCGTTCGCCGTCGCCAGCGCGGACAACCGCTTCGAGCTGTGGGTGAATGGCAAGAAGGCGATGACCGCACCCGATTGGCAGAATCCCGAGTCAAAGTCATTGGGTGACCTGCTGGTGGCGGGCGACAACGAACTGCTGATGGTCGTGAAAAACGAAGGCTCCGGGCCGAATCCGGCCGGCGCGATTTTCCACGCGTTGCTGAAACGCGACGGCCAATGGGCGGAACTCGTCAGCGACGGAACCTGGGAAGCGACATCGCGCGCTCCCGATTCTAACGGACGCCTTCAGGGAATTTCAAATGACTGGAAGCCAGCCGTGGTTATCGCCGAAAATCCCTGGGGCGCGGTCACCGCCGCCATCCCGGATTTGCTGGTTTCCATGACTTCCTCGAAATCCATGGTGCGTGCCTCGCTGCTGAAGTCCGATTTGCTGATGCGGACGCTTGGCCGCCCGAATCGCGAACAGATCGTCACCACCCGTCCCGGCGATCTAACCACGCTCGAAGCGATGGATCTCAACAACGGCTCCATCCTCGACGAACGGTTGGCGGAAGGTGCCCGCTCGCTGCTCGCAAGGAATTTCGCCTCTTCCCGGGAACTCGCAGTTTATGTCTGGCGGTCGGCATTTTCACGCGAACCAACCACCGCGGAGATGCAACTGATCGGTTCGTTGTTAGGTCCGAAGCCCGATGTCACCGCCACCCAGGATTTTCTTTGGAGCGTCCTGATGATGCCTGAATTTCAAATCATCCGCTGAACTTCAAATTTCCCATGCAACCACTCGCCTTGGATTCCGAAAACCCGCGCCGGGACTTTCTCAAAAAGCTATCAGCCGCCTCCATCGCCGCGTTGATGGCCCGCGCCCCGCGCGCCTCGGCGGAAACGATCAAGCATCCCGCCGCCACCGCCGACTCGTGCATCCTGTTATGGATGGCCGGCGGAATGGCGGCTCCGGAGACCTTCGATCCCAAGCGCTATCAGCCGTTTGTCAAAGGCGCGCCGGTGTCCAACATGCTGTCCACGTTTCCGGCGATCGATACCTCGGTGGACAACATCAAAATCTGCAAGGGTCTCGAAAACATCGCGAAGGTGATGAACCGAGCCACGTTGATCCGCTCCGCCGTCCAGCCGGATCTCGGCAGCATCCTTCATTCGCGCCATCAATACCATTGGCACACCGGTTACGTGCCGCCGCAGACGGTCGCCGCACCGCACATCGGCGCATGGATGTCGAAGGTGTTAGGCCCGCGCAATCCGGTGATGCCGGCCTTCATCAACATCGGCCAGCGGCTCGAAGGCATCGGAGAATCCGAGGAGCTGAAGTCCTTCACCACCGGCGGATTCTTCGGCTCGGAGTTCGGACCGATGAACCTTCCGTTTCCATCAGAAGCGATGCTGGCAGTGCGGCCTCCCAAAGGTATGGAGCCCGGACGATTCGCCAACCGCCGGGCGTTTTTCCAAAAACTGGTGAACCAGAACCCGCATCGCGACCTGATGTCGGACTATCAGCAGGAGTCGATGCTGCGCTCGATGGAAAGCGCTCATCGCCTGCTCTCGTCGCCGGAAGCCAAGGCCTTCGATCTGGAACTGGAGTCGAAGGACGCCCGCGCCGCGTATGGCGACAGCCGCTTCGGCCAGGGATGTCTGTTAGCGCGGAACCTCGTGGAAAAGGGCGCGCGCTTTGTCGAGGTGACCACCGAATATGTGCCGTTTTTCCAATGGGACACCCACAAGGACGGCCATGAAGTGACGGAGAAAATGCACCGTGAGATCGATGGCCCGATCGCCCGCCTGATCCTGGATCTTGAGGAGCGGAAACTGTTGGACCGGACGCTGGTCATCATCGCGTCCGAGTTCAGCCGCGATGCGATGATCGAGGGCGTCCCCGGTTCGGTCGCCACGGATCAGGCGACGGTGAAATCGGACACCCTTGAGTTGCCCTCGCATTACGGCCTGCACCGCCATTTCACCGGCGGAACCTCGGTGGTGATGTTTGGCGGCGGCATGAGAAAGGGCTTCCTCTATGGTTCAACCGCGGACGAGCGGCCACTCGTCGCCACCAAGAATCCCGTTTCGATATCAGACCTCCACGCCACCATTTTCACCGCCATGGGCATCAGCCCGGAGATGATGTACGAAGTCGAGCGCCGCCCGTTTTACGCCACGGAGGATGGGAAGGGCAAGGCGGTCAGGGAAGTCTTCGCGTAATACACGCACGGGGAACTTCGTTATCGCCCATCCAACAGAAGAACCTTGACCGGAATGGCGGCAGGGACTGGATAGGGGCCGCAGCGATGGCTTTTCCAAAGGGATTTCTTTTCGGCACGGCGAATGCCGACCATCAGGTGGAGGCCCATGATCCCGGGCGCGAAGACGTGTGGGATCTTTGGGAACGCTGCCAGGGGCTGACGCCACGCGGGCAGGCGACGGATTTTGCGAACCGTTACGAGGAGGACATCGCGGCGGCGGCGGGGCTGGGGTGCAAGTTGTTCCGATTCTCGACGGCGTGGGCGCGGGTGGAACCGGCGGAGGGGTTTTTCGATCCGGAGACGCTGGCGCATTACCGGAAAGTGGCGGAATGCGTGCGCGGCCATGGCATGAAGGTGATGCTCACGCTGCACCATTTCGTCTGGCCGATCTGGCTGGAGCGGGATCACGGCGGGATGACCGGAAAGAAATTTCCGGATCTTTTCGCGCGGTATGCGGACGAGGTGGCGGCGGCGCTGGGTGACCTGGTGGACTACTGGATCACCTTCAACGAGCCGAGCCAGCTAACATTCGGTTATATCAAACCGTGGTGGCAAAGCCGTTACTACATGCCGCCGGGTTTGCCGCGGGGGTCGGACGTGGACGCGGAGGCGGAGGCGGTGGGAAAACTGATCCCCGGACTTTTCCTGGCAAACGCGCGGGCGCGCAAGGCGATCCAAGCCCGGCGGCCGGACGCGAAAGTGGGAGTGAACCCGCTGGTGACAGGATTCCCAACGTGGCTGCAGATGCTGATGGATTTCGGCGCGTGCCACCGGGGTCTATCAGAAGCGTTGTTCAAGTTCACGACCAAGGGCGCGCTGGTCAGCGAGAAGGGCGATGTGGATTTGGTCATCGGCGGGGTGACGGCGGGTGACCAGATGCGCTTCGCGATGAGCGATCCTTACTTCCGGACGGGCAAGGCGGTGCTGGTGACGGAGGCCTATCAGGGTGAGGGCATGGAATCGCTGGCGGGCAGGAAAGTCGGGGTCATCGGTGTGGGGAACCAGCCGGAGGCGTGGGCCCGGGACTTGCCCCCGACGTGCCGGAAGAAGATTTTTTCCAACTACGACGAGGCGCGCGCCGCGCTGCGGTCAGGGACGGTGGACGCAGTTTATGGAGACGCGTATTTCCTGCTGCCGGACGGACCGGACGACGGGGAGGACCTGCGGTTCCTGGTGATGAGCCTGAGCGACGAGGCCTATGTGGTGGTCGCGCCGCACGGGCATTGGCAGGTGATGGCGCGGGTGAACCGGGCGGTGGCGGCATTTCAGGAAGAGATCGCGGAAACGTCGCCGGGCGAGCGGGTCGCGAAAGAGGCCGTGCGGCCTGTTTCGCTGCGCGAGGTGTTCGCCGGTGAGGACGATGAATCCCGGAATTTGGTGGAAAGCCGCGACGTGCGGCGGGTGCGGCGGCGGGGAAAGATCCGGATCGGGATCCGCACCGATGCGCCGGGAGTATCGCCGGGAGGTGGCGGCGACGGGCTGGAAATGACGCTGGCGCGACGGATCGCCTACGAAATTTTCCACGATGAAAAGTGCTTGGAAATTGTCCCGCTGGAGCCGAGCCACCGGCTCAAAGTGCTGGAAACCAAATCGGGCTGGCTGAACTGGGCGTGGCGGTTCTGGGGGACGACGACGATGATCGCCAACGCGAACTGGTGGTATCTCGGGACGTCCGGGCGGCTGCCGATAGAAATCTGTCCTGAAGAAGCGGTGGGCGCGCAGGATTTCGTGGGGCTGGATTATTATTGGGGACTGCCGACGTGGAAGCTCGGGAAATTCCGCTCGTTGGAAGACGCGGCACACGGGCGGTTTTTGCAAGCTCCGGTCTGGCCGCAGGGGCTCTATCACGCGTTGCGGAGGTTTCACCGGTGGTTTCCCGGACAGGAGCTTTTCATCGTGGAGAATGGCAGCGTGCCGGTCGCCAACGGGGTGTCGCGAACCGATTATCTGCGAGCCCACGTCGCCGAGGTCGAGCGGGCGATTGACAAAGGCGTGCCCGTGAAGGGTTACAATTTCTGGTCGATCACCTCGAACCGCGAGTGGGGTCACCCGTTCGATCCGAACACGGACTTCGGCCTGTATTTCGTCGATCTGGACAAGGACCCGGCGCTGAAACGGGTGGCGACGGACGAGGTGGAGGTTTACCGGAAAATCATCGGATCGGTGGAAGCTTGATCCATCGCCGGTCGTGGGATCATGCGACTCCTAGCCGCAATGATGGATTGTGCTGCCCGCGATGCCCTGCGATCCTTGAGAGATGGTCCCCCGATGGCAATTCGCATGCGTGTTCATCGGTTTGGCGGCCCGGTGCTCCGCGGCGATCGATCATGTCGTGCTCATCAGCGTGGACGGCCTGCGGGGCGACCTTTTACGCACGATGGTGGAGACGGCCCCGCAGGAGGTGCCCGCGTTTGTCTGGCTCCGGGACCACGGCGCGGCGTCCTACAACGCTCGCTGCTGCGCCACCTGGGGCTACACCAACGGAAATCACATCAGCATGGTCACGAGCCGTCCGGCACTGCAGCCAGCCGGGTTTCCCGACACCGTCCACCATGGATATACGGAAAACGGCTACGTCCCCGGCGACAACATCCAGAACGCCGGAAATCCCGCCGTCCCCTACAAGGCCGGCATCTTCGATGTCGTACATGATCGCGGCCTTTCCACCGGCGCGTATTTCTTCAAGGAAAAGCTCAAGCTTATCGCTGACAGCTACGACGCGACCTTCGGCTCACCCGACCTGATCGGTGCGGACAATGGAAGGAACAAAATCGATGATTTTCCATTACCGGACGAGACGCCGAAAACGCCGTATCTGGTCGCAGCGATCGATGCCGGAGAGTTCAAAAATTTCTCCATGCTGCACATCGCGGAACCTGACTATGCGGGGCACGGATCCGGATGGACCGTGGATCCCGGTGCGCCCTACCGTGAGGCGTTGCATGTCGCCGATAACCAGATCGGCGCCGTTTTGCAGGCCATATTGGCCAAACCCGCCTATGCGGATCACACCGCGATCATCATTGTGGCCGATCACGGTGGTGGAGAAAGCGACTTCTACAGTCACGGTGACGTCACCAAGTTGGGCGATGTGACGATTCCCTTTTTCCTCTGGGCTCCCGGGATTGCCGGCGGAACGGACGCCCATTCGTGGTTCGAGAACCGCTTCGATCCCGGTGCGACGATTCCCGGCTACGAACTTCCCCATCAACCCCTGCGCAATGTGGATGCCGGCAACCTCGCCGCCGAATTGCTGGGCCTGCCACCTATCCCTAACTCGTTCGTCCGGCCGGCCATCCGCCGCCCCTTGAAAATAGCCCGCCAAAACAACACGATCGAGTTGCGCTGGCCCGTCTATCTAACTGGCGAAAAACTGGAATTCACGGATGATCTGTCACTCGGGCAATGGACGCCGGTGCCCGGTCCGGTTTCCGAATCAGCGGGTGAATGGCATTACAGCGAGACGCTGACGGGCAGTCGGCGGTTCTTTCACCTGTGGTCACCGTAACTTCCGTTGGGTAGCGATCGGCATCATCGGGTCGGTGGAGGCTTGATCGGCCGCGACTTTGCGACTAATCCAAGGGCCACCCCATGGATTCCAAGTCTCCCAGCCTCGATTCCCTGCGCATCGACCGATCGCAAACACCGCTGAAGGATGGCAGCGGCGGGATCTGGTGGATCCTCCTGGTTTTGTTAGCGATCGCTGGCACGGGCGCATGGTGGTTCACTCGAGCGAAGCCGGTTTTCGTGAAAACGGCCACGGTGCAGGCCCAAAGCGCGGGCGGGGCGGGCAAATCCCTGCTGGATGCCTCCGGTTACGTCACGACGCGGTTGGAGGCGACCGTGTCCTCGAAGATCACCGGCAAGGTCACCGAGATTCTGGTTGAGGAAGGAATGAAGGTCGAGAAGGACCAGATCCTTGCCAGGCTGGACGCGTCGAACGTCCTTTCCAGCCTCCATCTGGCAGAAGCACAACTCGCCTCCGCGAAACTCAATCTAGCGGAAACCCAACCGATGGTGGAATACACGGATGCCGAGATGAAGCGCCTCGACGCCCTCGGCGCGCGGGCGGTGAGCATTTCCGAGGTCAACAAGGCCCGCGCCGACGCCGGCTCCCAACAGGCGAAGCTCGATCGCCTGAAGGCCGACGTCACCGTCGCCGAGCGGCAAGTGGACGAGTGGAAGCAGCAGCTTGACGACACGATCATCCGCGCGCCGTTCGCCGGGGTGGTGACGACCAAGGATTCGCAACCGGGTGAAATGATTTCCCCGATGTCCTCGGGCGGCTTCACGAGGACTGGCATTTGCACGCTGGTGGACATGGCTTCGTTAGAGATTGAGGTAGACGTCGGCGAGAGTTTCATCAACCGCGTGAAAGCCGCGCAACCCGTCGTGGCGACCTTGGACGCCTATCCGGAGTGGAAAATCCCAGGCAAAGTCATCGCCATCATCCCCACCGCCGACCGCCAAAAGGCCACGGTGAAAGTGCGGGTTGGCTTCGAAAAACTCGACCCGCGAATCCTGCCGCAGATGGGCGTGAAAGTGGCGTTCCAAAGCGAGGAAACCGCCGAATCGGCCGTGGCCAAGTCATCATTTTCCGTCCCCAAGGAAGCCGTGCAAAAAGACAATGGCCGCGACGTGGCATGGGTCGTGCAGGACGGCAAGGTCGAGCGCCGCGCGGTGACGGTTGCCAATTCCCGCGGCAGCGAAACCTTTCTAACTGCCGGTCTCGCCCAGGGCGAAACCGTCGTTCTCAATCCACCGTCCACCCTCACCGACGGCACCGCCGTCACTGTAGAAAATCCCCGATGAGCACCTCTCCCGAAACCCTCGTCCGCATCAGCAACGTCACAAAAACCTTCAAGCGCGGTTCGGAGGAAATCCACGTTCTATCAGGCCTCGACCTGGCAGTGAACGAAGCGGAGTTCCTCGCGCTGATGGGCCCGTCCGGTTCGGGCAAATCCACCCTGCTCAACCTGATCGGCGGACTCGACCGGCCGACCGCCGGCAATGTTCAGATCGGCCCCGACCGCGTGGACCAGTTGTCTGATAGGCAGCTCGCGGCCTGGCGCGCGCGGCACATCGGGTTCGTCTTCCAGTTCTACAACCTGCTGCCGGCCCTAACTGCCGAGCGCAACGTCGAGCTGCCCCTGCTGCTGACCCATCTGAACAAAGCCGCCCGCCGCCAGCACGTCGCCGCCGCGTTGGCTGCGGTCGGCCTGACACACCGCGCGAAACATTTCCCGCGCACTCTATCAGGCGGCGAGCAGCAGCGGGTCGGCATCGCCCGCGCCATCGTCACCGACCCCACCGTCCTGCTCTGCGACGAACCGACCGGCGACCTCGACCGCAAGTCCGGCGATGAAATCCTCTCGTTGCTCCAGACGCTTAACAAGGATCACGGTAAGACCATCATCATGGTTACTCACGATCCCCACGCTTCGGCCAGAGCGAGCCGCACGGTGCATCTCGACAAGGGCCAACTCTCCAACGAAGCCGCGCCATGAAATTCCTGCCACTCGTCTGGGCCGGGCTGAAGCGCAAGAAGCTGCGCACCGCGCTCACGTTTCTATCCATTTTCGTCGCCTTCATGCTCTTCGCCTTTCTCGGCGCGATGAAGGAAGCGCTCGGCGGCGGCGTCAGCATGGCCGGGCAGGACCGGCTGATCACACGGCACAAGGTTTCGCTGATCCAGACACTGCCGGAGAGTTACAAGAACCGCATCCAATCCGTTAGCGGCGTTGGCGCGGTCTGCCATCAGACATGGTTCGGCGGAATCTATCGGGAGCCGAAGAATTTCTTCGCCACCATGCCGGTCGAGCCGGAGGTGTTCCTCGACATGTTTCCGGAATACGTTCTGAAGGATTCGGAGAAACAGGCGTGGCTCGCCACCCGCACCGGAGCGATTGTCGGCCGAATGACGGCGGACCGCTTCAAGTGGAAGATCGGCGACCGCATCCCGATCCAATCACCGATTTGGGGCCAGCCCGCGGGAATGGCGGCGTGGGAGTTTGAAATCGTCGGCATTTACGACGGCTCGAAAAAAAGCGCAGACACCAGTAGCTTCTTTTTCCGCTACGACTACTTCGAGGAGGCCCGACAAAAGAACAAAGGCCAGGTCGGCTGGTACACGGTCCGCATCGCCAATCCCGACCAAGCGGCGCAGATCGCCGCTCAGATCGACGAAAACTTCGCCAACTCGCCTTACGAAACCAAGACCGAGGCCGAAGGAGCATTCGCCGCCGGCTTCGCCCAACAGATCGGCGACATCGCATCGATCGTCATGGCGGTGGTGGCCGCGGTGTTCTTCACCATCCTGCTGGTGGCGGGCAACACGATGGCGCAGTCCGTTAGGGAGCGCACCGAGGAGCTCGGCGTGCTCAAGGCGATGGGCTTTTCCAACACCCTCGTGCTCATCCTGGTGATGTTGGAGTCCTGCACCATCGCCATCCTCGGCGGCTTCGCGGGTCTGGGAATCGCGTGGTTGGTCAGCCTCGGCGGCAGTCCGGTACCCAGCATGCTGCCGATCTTTTTCATCCCAACTAACAACCTCATCATCGGTGCCCTGCTGGCCGTCGTGCTCGGCATCGTCGCCGGTGCCATCCCCGCGTTCCAGGCGATGCAGTTGAAAATCTCCGAAGCCCTGAGACGCGGAGGTTGAAACCGCAGGCAGCCATTCTATGGATCGACCCGCCGGGTTCTGGCAGGGAGCACTTGTTAGTCGGGACTGCCCCTTCGACTGACCCCTTCGTCGCAGTCGGGCGGTCCGCCGTCACTGCGCCGTTTTATCGAAGTGGAAGAAGATCTAACCTTCTTGAGATCTGGCTCGCGGCACCGGTGGTTCGCTTTCCCCGCAAATATTTTCTACAAACGTAGTGGACAAATCACTACGGATGTAGTGAACTAGTCGCCGCATGGAACCGCCGAATATTTCCGAAGCCGAATGGCCCGTTATGGAAACTCTCTGGGACGCGTCCCCTCTTACCGCCTCCGAGGTCGCCAAGGCGCTGGGGCCTGCCCACGGTTGGGCTGACAACACCATCCGCACCATGCTCACCCGCCTGGTGAACAAGGGAGCGATCGAGATCCGCGAAGTTGCGGGATCTCCCAAACAGTTCGCTCCCGTTGTAGTGCGTGATGACTGCGTGCGCGCCGAGAGCGAGTCCTTTCTCAAGCGGATTTTCCGTGGTTCCTCGAAGCCGCTCCTCCTCCATTTCAGCCGCGATGCCAGCCTCACACCCGAGGAGGTGCGCGAACTCAAGCGATTCCTCGACGAGTCCATCCGATCCACCGATTCACACTAAAAAACCAAATCAATCCCCATCATGAGTGCCCTCGATAGCTTGTTCCAATGGCTCCTCACCGCGAGCCTCCGCGCTTCCATCCTCATCGTCCCGATCCTGGCGGTGCGATGGCTCCTTCGGCCGTGGCTTCCTGCCGGGGGGCGCTACGCTCTCTGGTTTCCGTTGCTTCTCGTTCTGCTACTACCCTTCTTCCCTGCGGTTCCATTCCATCCGTTTTCCCGGACCGCCGCGTCCGTCGTCGAAATGAAAGCCGATTTCGGTCCCGCCATTTCGGAGGGCGTGCGACCCGTTTCCTCGCTTGAAGTCGTATCGGCGCAAAATTGGAATTCATTGGCGGTTGCATGGCTTTTCGGCACGTGCGTTGTCCTCGCCGTGAGCATCATGGCCTATCGCAAGAGTCTGGTTAGGATCCGGAAGTCAGCGGCCGATCCTGATGCGGAGCTTTTCCAACAAATCGTGGCAGCTACTGAAACAGTGGGATTGCGGCGTGCTCCTAAAGTTTGGCTTTCCTCCGAAGTCGAAAGCCCTGCGGTCACAGGTTTTGGCTGCCGCATCCTCTTGCTGCCAGCGGGCTTCCCCTCAGGTTTCACTCCGGCGGAAAGCCGTCTCATTTTGCTCCACGAGTTGAGTCATCTGAAACGCCACGACTTGCCGCTGAACTGGCTCATCTGTTTCCTCCAGGCCCTTCACTGGTTCAACCCTATCCTCTGGTTCGCTTTTTGGCTGATGCGTGAGGATCGCGAATCCGCCTGCGACGCCCGGGTGCTTGCCCTCGATTCCGATGATCATCGGACGGCATACGGACACGCCCTGCTGAAGCTGCAGGACTCCACGTTTCATTTGGGTTCCACTCTCGGTTTTATTGGATTGTTCCAGCGCGGTTCCGGGATCCGTGTCCGCATCCGTGACATCTCAAGAAATCGGCGGAGTCATCGCGTTTGGAACATCGTCTGCGGTGCCATCATCGCGGTCCTCGCTCTCGGCGGTGCAACCACCGCTCAAGAGACCCGCCAGAAGGTGGATGCGAAAGTCCCGGCCAAGGATCCGCGCCAGATCGTGATCGAGAATAAACTCGATGGCATCATCGTACCGAGTGTCGATTTCGAGGACACAACCTTACAGGAGGCGATTGATTTTCTGCAGCTTCGTGGCAGGGAACTCGACAAGGTTGGTGAAGCAGCTGGCAAAGCCGGAGTCGATATCCACGTTCGCCTGCCTCAAAACGGCGAAGTGCCGAGAATCAAGAATCTGGCACTTAAAGGCAAGACCCTGCGCCAGATCCTTGAAAGGGTTGCTGAACTCGCAGACATGAAGATCAAAATCGATGCCTCGGCTGTCACCTTGATTCCAAAAGACACATCCAACAGGCCAAAATCCTAGGGAACCCAAGGATAGGCAGCCACGATCCACCGCTGGGTCAAATTTGATGGAAATCATCATCCGCCGGCATGGCCTCTATCAAACCCATCGCATTTGGGGCTGCCGCAGCCGGATTCGCCTGCCTTCTGATCTTAGCGAATCAGCGGGGGAATCCAGATTCCGTCCGACCAAGCGTGATTGAGCGGGATTCTTCGTCCAGCCAATCGGCGGGTTACGCCGCTGCCAAACTTGGCAACGCCGGCTTCTTGAAGAAACTTGGCACGATCCAGCGGCCCAGGGAACGCGATGATTTCATCAAAGGAGCTCTTCGGCACACGGCAACTCTAAACATGCAGGAGGCCATGGATTGGGTGCACGAACTGCCGGCCCGGCACCGGAACGCGGCCTTACTCTCCCTGCTGTGCCAATGGACGGGCCAAGCCGAGCTTGGCACCGATGATCAGGCGTTCGCCGGCGGGAGAAGAGTGGGAAGTTATGCCTTGGAACTATTGGAGAAGGGGAAATTGCATCCGGAGCAAATCGAATACCTAGCTCGAAACATGTCGGATGCGGATCGCGCCAGAATGCTCGCAGATGCCGCGAAGGTTCTCGTCGTCACCGATCCCGTCAAGGCCTGGGCGCTGGGCAACAGCTTGCACGATGATCAACTGGCCGGTTTTCGAATCAAGTTGGTGGAAGGATGGGCTGGAACCGACAGCGTCGCGGCTTGGGAATGGACCTCCCTGCTGGAGACGGAAAAGTCGCGGGAGCCCCTCCAAGCGGCAATCGTGGCGCGGGAAGCCCACAAGAGTTTCATTTCCGCAGCGAGCCTGCTGGCCAACATGAAACCCTCTGGAGTCCGTTGCAGAGCCCTCGAGGAATTTACCCAACACTGGGCGGGCAAGGATACGAACGGGTGTATGATGTGGGCCGAAAGCCTTTCAGACGCCACGGACCGTGCGATTGCTGAAACCGCGATCCATCAAATTGCGCCGATTGGGATCGGGATTTCGATAGGTGGCGATCCCGACTCAGAGGAGGGTGTTTGGGTTTCCAAAATTTTGCCCGATGGGGCGGCCAGTCGCAACGGGGGGATTTCTCAAGGTGATCGAATCTTGAGAGTAAAGAACGCCGCAGGCCTGTGGCAAAATGTTGTAGAGCTTGATATGCCGGGATTGGTGGCGGCCATTCGCGGGGAGGCGAACACATCCGTTTCGCTCGAAGTTCAAGCCAACAACGACGGTCACCCGCGGATTGTCACGATTGCCCGGGAGCGCATCATCCACCGTTCCGGGCAGTGAGAACTGCCTCGATATTTGATGAAGGCGTGGTACTGGCTCGCAACGTTACGCCGGGACAGGACATTTCGGGTAGGGTTTTGCCTTTGCCGAGGCTGTGGGCGACTTCGTCGCGAACGATGGCGCAGAGACCGGCGTTGTTTGTTCTTCCTGTTCACCGTGGCAAACGCCGCCGGGACTGCCCCCTCCGAAGTCCCGCTAATTTCCACCCTTCGGCACCCGCGCGATCGTCGCCCGCAGTTGCCGGTCGCGTGCTTCCAATTTCCTCACCACTTCGGCCTGTGCCGGAGGTGCGGACCCGCCGTCCGGCAGACCCACGACCTGGATTTCCCGCGCTTGCTGCAGCGCGGCGAAGTTCTCCTCGAATGCCTGATAGGCTTCCTCCAGAGACCCCATTTCCAACAACGGATCTCCGGCAACATCCGAGGCACTGGGGCTCGCTTTATGGACAGGCGAACCCTTCATCAGCATCCCCGCCGTGACCATCGTCCCTAACAAGGCCACGGAAATCACCACTGCCAGCCCGCGATTCCGCTGCCACCACGCCTGCGGCTCTTGATCTGCCGATTTCCCAATCATTTGCTCCTTCGCCTCCTTGAATCGATCGCGAAACTCGGCCACCGTCCGGAAGCGCAGGTCCGGCTCTAGCTGCAGCGCCTTCAGCAGGACTTCGTCGATCCGCATATCCACGGCCGCGCGCAGTGAAGGCGGCGCGATCACTCCGTTGCCCGGGCGCTGACCGGTGATCATTTCATAAAGCACCACGCCTAGGGAATAGATGTCGGCCCGGTGGTCGGACGGTGCGGAAGCGCGTTGCTCGGGAGCGGCATAATCCGGCGTTCCCACCGCCATGGTATGCGCCGCCGGATGATCGGGCGCGGCTTGATGGATTCCTTCCGCGGCCGGCTCATCCATCATCCGCGCGATGCCAAAATCCGCGATCTTCACGGTGCCATTGCGATCGATGAGCAGATTCTCCGGTTTCACGTCGCGATGCACGATGCCGCGGTCATGCGCCGCTTGCAGTGCGTCGCACACCGGCGTGATGATCCCTAACGCTTCGTCGGGGCTCAGCCGCCGGCTCTCGATCAACTGCCGCAGGTTCACCCCGTCCACGAATTCCATCAGCAGATAGAAATACCCGCCGGCCTCGCCGAAATCATGCACGCCGACGATGTGCGGGTGGTTGAGCGCCGCGAGCGATCGCGCCTCGCTCGCGAACCGCCGCGCGAACATCGGATCGCCTGCCCGTTCGGGGGCCAGCAGTTTCAACGCCACGTGCCGGTGCAGCGATTTCTGCCGCGCCTTGTAAACCACGCCCATTCCACCGCGTCCGATCAGGGACAGCACCTCCAGTTGCGGAAAAAATTCAGTTAGTTCATCCACGGTGGGAACGGCGTATGGCTGCTCATCCGACGCTCCTCCAAACCGCGTGAGCGTGTCGAAATTCAGCGCTCCCAGGCAGCGCGCGCACAAGCCGTCCACACTGCCGCCCTCCAGCGGAGCGCCACAACGCGGACATGCGGTTTCCACATCCACCGTTTCTTCCTTTCTAGCAGTTTCGTTCATCGTTGGCCGAGGGTGGAAATCAGTGCCCGCATCTCGTCCTCCACTTCCTCCGCCGAGGAGACCGTGCCCGCCACCTCCGCGCGGAAGATTTCCCGGAAGCGCCTCCGGAAGCGGTGCACCAGACTTCGCGCGGATGCCGGGAGCAATTGCAGCTCACGTGCGATGGCGGCATAATCGATGTCGCCGCGCCCCGCCGTTAGACAGGATTTCAACACCGCGAAGTCACCGGGCCGCGTGCTCCGCTCGTACTCGCGGCGGAGATGATCCAACGTGGTTTGCATGAGGACCATCGCCCAATTCCGGTCGAACAGCAGCTCATCCGGCAGGGTCGAGCTCGCCGTGGCATCGGCAGAAAACAAGCGCTCGCCCTCCTCGGATTGAAGGCTCACCAGTTGCGAGCCACCGCCACGTTTCTCCGCCCGCGCGCGGTCCCACTCGTTCGCCAGGAACCGCTTCATCGCCACCAGCAGGAAGGTGCGCAAGCGCCCGCGATCCGGCTGGGCCGAGGACAGCCAGCCTTTTTCTAGCAGTCGGCAAAAAAATTCGTGGGTCAGATCCTGCGCATCATGAGGCGAGTGCCCGCGTCTCCGCACGTAGGCATAGAGCGGCGAGAGATATTGCTGATAGAGCGACTCCACCGAGGCGTTCACATCCGCCGGCGAATGCCCTTGCGCGCCGATGACGATCGACCAGCGGGTGGTGTGGAATTCTCCCAAGTGGGTGTGGAAGGAATGCGGCATGGAAATCAGATCAGAGGAAGGAGAGGACGGCGTCTCGCAAACGAAGGATGGCACGACGGGCGAAGCCCGACAAACCGCAAAGGCAGGGACGCTTACCGCTCATCCGGTTTCGCAGGGGCGGCCGGAGCGGATAAATGTTTCCTGGTCCAATCACTCTCACCGGTCGCCGCCTCGACCAACTGTTCGATTTTGTCCAGTTCGCTTGGCGTGTTGGTGACCAACAGTGTGCCGGAAGAGGTCAGAGTCACGGAGCTGCCTTCGCCAAAATTGATACCGGCAGACCTGAGCAATTCGATGATGGGACGACGAGCTTTCGGAGGGGCAGCAGCCTTATCGGCATCTGATCCGGAGTCCAGACTGGAAGCGAAATCTGGTGGCACGCTGAAGGTGCGGGTGAAGATTTCTTTATCGACCTCGCTTTGAGAAACGAGAGTGACCGCGAAATCGTCCACCTTGTAGCGGAGCTTGGTTTGATCACAGATATACTTGAGGGCAACGGCAAGAGGCACATTCCGGATCCGGAGTTCCTTTATCCGGAGGGCACCCGGATTACTCGGGGCATCTGGAAGTGCGGCTTCGGCACTTGGGGCGGCGGGGGTCGTCCCGGCATCCGCAGCTGCGGCTGAGACCGCACGCGGGCGGCGGATCACGAAGTTGATGCCTTTCTTGGCAGGGTCGAGTTCAGAGACGTCGAGTTCCGCAGCACGCAGGCGGAGGAAATCGATCGCCTCCTCCACGGAGGTGTCCTCGAAATCGATCCGCGGGATGAGAATCCGGCGGAGCTTGTCGGTGATGTAGGCGACCCCGCTTGGGGCTGCAGGCGCTTCCGGACGCACCTCCGGCAACTCGTCCCTCCTGTAAGCGGCGAGCGTAGCTTCGACTCCAGCCTTCTCCTTCGGAACCGTGGTCGCCGCGATGGCCTTCTCCTGCTCGGCGATCGCCTCCCCGTGTTTTCCCAGCAGGAAAAGCGCCCGCGCCTTGGTATCGAGCACTTTCGGGTGCAGATCCCGGTCCCCGCCAGCCAGTTCGATGGCGATGTCTGCCAGTTTCAGCGAGATTTCCGGATAGCGCTTACCGGCATCCGAAGAAGTAATCATATTCCACGCCAGGTCATTGAGCGACCTTGCGTTCTTCATCCTCTCCTGCTGATTGGCGGTGGGGGTTTTGTTTTCCCCTTCGATCTGGGTGGCCACCAGGGTGAGCCACTGCACGCGCTTGCCAATGAGATACGGGCTGGCCGCGGTTTCGCCGCCCTCGGTCTTGCGCGCTGATCCGACGAGCGAGTCGATGGCGTTCTGGTATTGTTGCTGCAGCACCTTCTGCTCGATTTCGCGAACCTTTGCCGACTCGTCCTGCGCCTGCAGCAGCGGCGTGAACAGCACGGAGACGAGCAGCAGCGATTTGATGGATAACGGTTTCATGGTTTCGTGTTCGGGGAATTTGAGTCCGGCAGCGCAGCCCGCCCATCGGGCCGCCTCCACCGTTCACTTACCTGTTTAAGTATCCGCCAGCTCTTGTTGCAGGATTTGGGAAAATTGCCACGAAATCGTTTCCTGCTTTCCCCGCTGCCGAAGCAGTTGGAAAAGTGTCGTTCCCCAAAGACACGTCGAGGATCAGTTCCGGCTCCCTCCGCGAGGGAACCGGATTATGACGGCTGAAGCCGCCTCAACCCATCACTGCACCGCGTTCAGGCGGCCAAAAAGTTGGGTGTTCCCAGCTTTTGCCACGGTGACCTTCACATGGTGAGTGCCGCCGCCGTTGTCGGTGATGGTCACCGGAGGACCGGCGATGGGGGTGTTGTTTGACGGGATCGCCACGGTGGAGGGCCATGCCACCAGCGTCCTGCCGTATTCAAACGTCAGGGTCACTTCGGTCACCGAATCATCGCTGCGGTCGAAATCGAAGTAGAAGTTGGTGGCATCCTCAGTGGGCTTCGGCAGTTTGCCGGGGTCGGAGGCCAGCGGGTTGCCATCGAGAACGAATTCGAGGAGATTTGAAATGCCATCAAATTCGGGATCCTGAGTCGGTCCGTTGTTGGTCGGTGTAAGGCCCTTCGAAGCGGCCCATGCAGTGTAAGCGGGGCCGTGAATGGTAAGAATCAAGCTGGTGCCTGAGATGGATACCGTTCCTCCGGTGAATCCGGTGACGGAAGTGGGAAGGGCGGAGATGCTGGCGGCGGTCACCAGCGGATAGACGCCGGGGGCCGGCGTGATGGCGGCGGTCAGATTCAGGATGGAACCCGCGGTGTTGGTCAACGAGCCGGAGATGATCCGGGGCACCTGCGCGCCAGCAGTGGCTGCCACGGCGAGCGAATGGATGCCGTTGGCCGCGATCGTGACTGCGCCGCCGAGATCGCCGTTGCCGCCGAGGGTCGCATTGGCGGCCACTGTCACGGCTCCGGTTGCGGCGGCGTTGTTGCCGCTGACGACGAGCGTTCCTGCATTCACGGCGGTCGCACCGGTGTAGGTGTTCGCGCCGCTGATCGTCCAAGTGCCGACGCCCTCCTTGGTGATGCTCGCGATCGAGGTGCCACTGAGATTGGAAAGCACGCCGCTGAACGTGTTCGCGCCAGTGGATGCGCCCTGGAGGATGATGCCGCGCGAAGTTTGCGTGGCGGCGATGGTGATGTTGCCCGCCAGCGTCAGCGAGCCGCTGTCGGATTGGATGATGGTGGGTCCGCCACCGCTCGTCAGTGAGATGGTGCCGTTGATCGTGTTGTCGCCGCCGAGGTTGCCAATGGCATATGGCATCGCGGCTCCGGTCGTGCCGTCGTTGCTGGTGATGAAACTGACGGTGCTCGGCAAGGTGATGCCACCCTGCAACTGGATGCCGCCGTTGCGGCTGACGGAAGTGACGACGCTGGTGCCAAGCGCGTTGCTGTTTTGCAAATTGAGAATCCCAGGATTGCCCGCGGCCCCGGTAATGCCAACAGCGCCGCCGGCCGAGTTCGTTCCCGTGATGCGGAGCGTGCCGCCCGTAATGTTAGTCGCCCCGCTGAGCGTGTTCGCGCCGCTGAGGATGAGCGCTCCCCCGCCGACCGTGGTCGTGTCCGAGTAGGTGTTGTTGCCGGACAGCGTCTGCGTGCTGCCGCCGGACTTGTTGAAGCCAAGGATGCCAGCGGCTCCGTTGGCAAGCGTGCCGGCGAAGTCGAACGTCCCGGTGGCGGCATTGGAAAAGATCCAGCGCCCCGTGGCGGCACCGTTAACAATGGTGCCGCTGCCGATGATGCCAGCCGCGAGAAAATCGCCGGTAACGCCACTGGAGCGGTTGGTCTGCAAGGTTCCGGCCGCAACGTTCAGGACGCCATTGACGACACTGCCCACGTTGTTGGTGCCATCGCTGGTCACCACCAGCGTGCCCGTGCCCAGCTTGGTGAGGCCCTGCGCGGCGCTACTCTTGATTTCGCCGACCGTGAGCGTGCCCGTGACGGTGACGGTGCGATCGCCCGTACCGCCAAGGGTCACCGTGCCACTACCCATGTCGAGGTTGTTGGTGCCGGCAAAAGCGAAGTCGCCGTTCCAGTTCTGGGGCGGATTCGTCGAGAGGACAACGCCAGCGGCCGTGCTGTCGAGCGTACCGCTGTTGATCGTGAGCGGGGCCGGCCCGAGGGCGGTGTTGCTGTTCACATTGAGCGTGCCGCTGATGAGTGTGACCGCCGAGGCCGTGAGCGAGCCATTCAGCGTGAGGGTGCCCGAGTTGATCGTGGTCGCGCCCGCGTAGCTGTTGCTGTTGTTGATGGTGACCGAGCCGCCGCCATTCAGGTTCACCGAGCCGGACGCGATGCCAAAGCCGCCGGTGCTGCCGATCGTGTAGGCATTGCTGGTGTTCGAAAAGTTGACGATGCCCGGGAAGATGTTCTCCGTGATGTCCACCGTGAACGTGCTCGCGGTGTTGGTGAAATTGACGGTGTCGCCGTTGATGAAATCGGTCCCCGAGTTGTCCGGCAGATTCCAGTTATTCGGCAATCCCAACGCGTCGTCATTCCAAGCGCTACTCACCGCGCCGGTCCACGTCAGAGGATTGGCGAGGACATTCAAATACAAGGCGGTCGCCGTGGGATTGAGCGCAAACATCGTGTGCCCGGCCGTGGGAGTCGCCAGATTCCACGAACCGGCACCGCCCTGCGAGCCGTAGCTGACGAGCACGAGCGTCGTGTTGTTCGGCGTCGAGGTCAGCGCCGTCGTATTCGCGAGCGAGACGTTGACCACGCCGTTCAAGGTTACCGCGCCGGTGCCGAGATCGAAGACCGGCACGGTCGGATTGCCGAGCGTGTTGAAATCCAGAGCAAGGTTCGTATCGCCGGTAGTGCCGAGAGTCAGGCTCGGGTTGTTCGTGTTCGAGACCACGCTCGCGTTGATGTTCGCCACCTTGCCGCCGAGCGTGGTGCCGTCGGCGACCGAGATGTTCCCCGTCGTCGATGAGCCGGTGAAAACGAGTGTGCCCGCGCCGATGCTGGTCGGGCCGTTGTAGGTGCTTGCGCCGCCCAGCGTGAGGGTGCCGGCACCGCTCTTGGTGAGACCGCCGTCGGTGGCCGCGTCGCCGCCGACGGTGCTGTGGAGGAGCGGTTGGCCGATCGTGATGTTGCTGCCGTTGGTGTCGATCAGCGCGCCTCCGTTGCGCACGTTGGTGGTGGTGAGGCCTTGGAAGTAAGTCGTGCTGGACGCGTTGGCTTTAAGCGTGCCGCCGTTGAAATTGAAAGTGCTCGTGCCGCCGGTGGTGTCCACCTTGGGCGTGGTGAGGGTGCCACCGTTGAGGTGGACCGTGGCATTGCCGCTGACGCCGGTGCCGAGGCGCAGAACGCCCGTGGCCGCCGTGGTCACCGCGCCGCCGCTGCTCACGGTCAGCGTGCCCGTGCCGAGTTCGCCGACAACGATCCCCCCACCCGCGGCGGTCTGATTGAGCTGGCCGCCGCTGATCGTGTAGGTGCCGGTGCCGCCGGTTTGCCGGGCGATGGAAACCCAGCCCGCGTTGTTAAAAGTACCGGCGGTTTGAACCATCGCGCCCGTTCCATGGCCGCCGATGAAAGCATTGCCCGCGTTGGTGAGAATGCCCGTGCCGCTGAGATTGTAGGTGCCGGAGCCGCCGGTGGTCGCAACGTTGCGGCCGCCGATGACGAACGCTCCGTCGTTGGTCCGGTTCACCGTCACCGTGCCGGCGCTGTGATTGACGGTTCCGCTGGCCGTGGAACCGGCCGTATTCGCCGAGCCGACAAAGAAGCCGCCGCCCGTGCCCACCGAGAGGCTTCCCGTATCCTGGATGTTCAGCGTGCCGGCGCTGCTGCCGACATCGCCGACGTTGAAATCGTTACCGGAAATAAAAGAGCCGTTGCCCTGCAGGGTCATCGTGGCCACCTCGGTGCCACCCACGGCGACGCTGTTGAAGTTGGTCGTCGTCACCACGCCGCTTGTATCGACCACCACCGCGCCCGCGTTGATAAAGACGTTGCCGGGGTTGACCAGCACAGCGCCCGAATTCGTGCCTTGGATGTTGTTGTTAATCGTGAGTGTGCCCGCACCCGTTTTCGTGATCGACGTGATCCCCCCTGTCCCGCCGCTCCCGTACTTCGCCCCCAAGGTCCAGTTCCCCGACCCGGCGTAGGTCATCGTCTTCGCCACGCCACCGCCAAACGCGAACCTCGCATCCGTTCCGAACGTCGCCATGTTCGACGAGTTGTTGGTGAAAGTGTGCGCATTCACCCCCCCGCCGCCCAGCGTGATGATGTCGAGCTGCGCGTTCGAACTCCCGAAGGTGAACGCTCCCGCACCGCTCGCAATGGTGATGTTCTGGAGGCGCACCGCCGCCGTTCCACTCGCCTGGTTGATCGTGAGCGAATCGGTCTGCGCGCCGAGGACGCTCAGGAAGATTCCGCTGCCCACTCCGAGGTTTGCGCCGGTGCCTGCGGCCGTGTAGGTCAGCGAGAGCAGCCCGGCGACGGTGCCATTCCATTCCGCGATATCCCCGGGAGCCGTGCCGGTCGGAACCGTGTCGGCGCTCCAGTTGGCCGCCGCGTCCATGTTCGCGCCGGCGACACCGCCGCCATCCCACGTCCGCGTGGCCGCATACGCAATGTTGGTAAGCACCCCGAGGGCGAGTAGAGGAGAGATAGTCTGGGTGAGGATACGGGAGTTGAGTTTTGGTTTCATGGGTTTGGGTTTTTTGCGCGGGGCGCGGGTTTGGGTTTAGAGAAAAACCACTTACGGTTTCCGTCGATGAAAAGGCGTCACACAGAAAATGCAAGATCCCTGTTGAATTTCCCGCTAACCGTTGGGCCGAGGGGAGCGCGCACCACTTGAACGCGGTCAATGATCATTGGAACCGCAAAGACGCCAAGTGCGCCAAGGAAGTTGCAAATACCAGGCCTCTGAAATGCGTTTTCGAGCGTATTAGTCCGATTATTATCCGCCAGTTTCAGCTTGGCGCACTTGGCGTCTTGGCGGTGAAAATCCTCTCCACATCCCTCAGGAAAATCCGGCTGCATCCGCGGGGGATTTGGATAAGCCAAAAACTTGGGCAAGCGGCATCAATCACTTGCTGAACTCTGACATATAGCCCGGCAATCATTCATTGTTGATGAATGGCGCACGGGCCGGAAGAATTTCCGATTGATGATTATCGACTGGTGATTATTGAAGTGGCCCGGCCAGTTCTAGCTCCTCCTATCAACAATCCATAATCGGCAATCATCAATCCAACCTCTATCAGGATGAAAGATGAATCACTCGGTGCCGCAGCCGCAAGCCGTTCGCGGCGTTTCTTCCGCGGGCACGTAGCGGCCGGTTTTGGCCACGCTGCCGCCGGCGTCGTAGCGGTCGTGGTGGCGGACCCAGTCGCTGAGGTTGCCGCGCGGGCCGGGTTCGTTGCGACCTAGGGGCGTCAACTCGAGGTAGTGATAGGCCGTGAGGAGTTGCTCATCGCCGCGCGCGTAGGCGGAATAGGTGTGGAAGATTTCGCCCTGCGCGTTGCGGATGAAGACGCTGGTGCCGGAGAGTTCGTCGATCTCGAGATCGGATTCCTCGAAGTTATAGATTCCGCGGCCACTGGCCATCTGGTCGGGAGTGAAGGACACGTGGTAGTCGTAATTGAAGTCGCCATTCTGCGAAGATCCCCAGGGGAATTTCCACCTCATGCGTTCCTTGAATTGCGTGAGTTCGGCGAGCGGCGCGCGGGAGACGACGACCAGGGAGACATCGTGCGCGTGGAGATGCGGCAGGGCGCCATCGATGCCATCGCAGAGGAACGAGCAGCCGACACAGCCTTCCTTCCAACCCGGTCCAAACATGAAGTGATAGATGATGAGTTGGCTGCGTCCATCGAACAGATCAGCCAGGGTCACGCGGCCATCCGGGCCGTCGAAGAAATATTCCTTTTCGACGCGTTCCCACGGCAATCGCATGCGTTCGGCAGTGAGCGCTTCCCGCCGGCGGGTGAAGGCTTTTTCCTTTTCTAGCAGGGCGCGGCGGGCGGCGAGCCATTCCTGGTGGCTGACGATTTTCGGAGCTTTGGTTTCGGCGGTTGTGTTCATGGCTTTGAGTGGTGATCGAGACAGACGGGACACCTGAGAAATGGCGTGCTTCTATTCTCCCGACGATCGGGCACGGACGTGGAGGACAATGGGGAGGACATTCTTCATCACTAACTACCTGTTCCGTCATTCTCACAGTAGCGTGCGATCTGCGACCGTTGCTGACTTCTTTTCTAGTGAACCGCCAAGACGCCAAGTGCGCCAAGGAAGTTACAAATGAGAACTCTAGAGCTTTCTTACCTCATCATCGCGATTTTCCCGCCAGTTTGACTTGGCGAACTTGGCGTCTTGGCGGTGAAAATCCTCTTCACTCCGAAAGAAACCGACCGGGGAATTTCCGCCCCTTGCCATCGTCGTCATCGTGGAAAGGTGTCGCACTGCCGAACCAAGCCCAAGAAAAAGCCCGGCCTCTTGAAGGCAGTCCAATGCTTGTTAGTCGCGTTTATCCTTGGGGGACGGCGCGGCGCGGATAGGGTCAGGCATGAATTCGCCGACGCCTCACCCGGCTTTCCCCGGTGCCGTCTGGCCGGCGATCCCGCAAGCGCCCGCCGCTGCGCTGCTCGCCGTGCTGGGGCAGCTTGCGGAAAGCCAGTTCATGACGCCTGAGCAACTGGCCATGGCCCGTCGTCCGCAGGTGGAGGCGCTCATGGATCATGCCGGTGCGCAACTGCCGTTCTGGCGCGAGCGGCTACAGGCCGCGGGGCTCGATCCGAAAACCAGGAATCAAGCGGCGCTCTCCATGCCAGAATGGGATGAACGCTGGGCATCCCTGCCAATCCTGACCCGTGCCGAGGTCCAGTCGTTGGACAGGCAACTGCGGGCAGGCAAGCTTCCCGATGGACATGGCAACGTGGGCGAAAGTGTTACTTCCGGTTCTTCGGGGCGCCCGGTGCGCATTGCCCGCAGCACGCTCGATTACTTCTATTGGCAGGCATTCCAACTGCGCGAGCATGTATGGCGCGGCCGCGACATGTCTGGCAGATTTCTATCTATTCTGCGGGACGAACGCCGGGAACGAATGGATGAGAGCGTCCACCTGCGGAGCATGGCCGACTGGGGCCCGCCCGCTTCGGTGGTCTGGCCAACCGGACCGAGCTTTCTGTTGGATTACCGAACGCCCATCCGCGAGTTGGTCCGGACGATCTGCGAGCTCAAACCGGATTATGTCTGCACCTTTCCATCGCTTCTGTTGGAGATTCTGCGCCACGCGCGCGGCGAAGGGATCAAGCTGCCTCCCCTGCGGGAGGCCATCGGCGTTGGCGAAGCGAGCCCGCCTGAACTGGCTGGACTT
Organism: Verrucomicrobiota bacterium; assembly: GCA_040385685.1. Lineage (GTDB taxonomy): Bacteria > Verrucomicrobiota > Verrucomicrobiia > Verrucomicrobiales > Akkermansiaceae > Luteolibacter. The sequence continues at coordinate 75,311 of JAZKGW010000041.1, forward strand.
TGTCGCGAAATTTGGGACGCCCCGCTCGCCAGCACCTACACCGCCGCGGAAACGGGAGCGATGGCCTATCAGTGCCGCGAAGGCGGCCGCTGGCATCTCCAATCCGAAAAATCGATCATCGAAGTGCTCGATTCGGAAGGGCATCCCTGCGCTCCCGGCACGACGGGCAGAGTCATCGTTACACCCCTTCACAACTTCGCCATGCCGCTGCTCCGTTATGAAATCGGGGATCTCGCCACCGTCGGGGAAGGTCCCTGCGCTTGTGGTCGCACGCTGCCCATTCTCGATGCGATTCCAGGGCGTGCGCGGGATCTGCTCCTGCTGCCCTCAGGTGAACTTCGCCCGCCCTACTATGGCCACGGTGCGGTCATGCAGGTCCGGTCGATCCGCCAGCACCAGGTCATCCAGACCACGCGGAACCATGTCTGTTTCCGGCTGGTGGTGGCACAGCCGCTTACCCGTGAAGAAGAGGGACATGTCATCAAGAGCGCCACTAACGCGCTTGGCGGCGCTTTCGGAGTGAGCATCGAGTATGTGGATGAAATCCTCCGCAGTCCTAACGGGAAATTCGCCGAGTTCGAGCGGCGCCTTGATTCCTCCGATGAGTAGGTCTCACTGCCGGCCCGATTCAATCACGCGCGGGATGCCGCCGCTGCTAATTCATGCGGCCACCCGGCGGCGGCGGACCGCCAGAAAAACAACTCCCAGCAACATCATGATGGCCGCTGCCGGCTCGGGGACCACCGAGAACGTGATGACCGTCAATGCGGGCACAGCGAACGTTCCGGCCACCGCGCCGGTGGAAGTGAAGCGCAGCCCCTTGACGTCCTTCGGCGTGGCAAAGGGAGTGAAACCGCTCGCCGTGAAAGTGGGGAGGTTTGGGGTTTGAAAAAATGGCGGGGGGACGGATTTTGAAAAGATCTCCACCACCTGATTGTCGGTCATAATCGCGCTGATGTTGAGAGTCGCTCCCTCACCCGTGTTGACCGAGCCGGCATTGATCATCACAAGCTGCTCGGCACTGAGGACCGGGGTCGTGAAAATAAGATCGAAGTTGCTGCCGGCGAAATCCGCCGTGACGACGGTCTGGACGGTGGTGGCACTGTGTCCCACGTTCGCGCAGGCCGATAGAAGCAATCCGGCGGAAGCTGCCGCGCGATAGTTGGTTTTCATGATGGTTTTCCGCTAACAACAGGAGTTTTCTGAAACCTCCACGAGGAAACACCAAAAACCTTCTGCTTGGTAGCAGGTGTAAGGCTCAAGACAAGGAAATTCATGGATGGACGGGCGGGAACTTACTTCAACTTAATTCTAGCAGATCTCCGCTGTGTATAAGGTGGGCCTGTTATGAGTGAATTGAAGAAATCCCGAACAGCCCTTCCCGGAGGTAAAAGAAAATTCGCTATTTGGTCAATGCGGCGGCAGGTAACCGGATGTCAGTAAAAAATAAGAAGCAGTTCGGCATTTGGATGGACACCCATCAGGCCACGATCATCGGCTATGCCGACGCCACCACGAAGGAATTTTCCGTATTGGGTCACGCCAAAAATCCAGGGGCCGACGGCAATTCCAACGAACACGCCGCGCAAAATCAGCACAAGACCCTGCAGGCCCATTTCTTCAAGGAAATCACCAGCCACATGCAGAATGCCGAAGAGGTGCACGTGACCGGCACCGGCACGATTCAGGAGCAATTCATTCATTACCTGGCCGCAACTCCACAGTTCAAGGACACTGTTGCCAAGGAGTGCACCTCCAACAAAATGAGTGACGAAAGGCTCGTGGAATTCATCAGCGGCAAGTTCGATTAGAGGTGATCCTCGGCTCAGACTAAAGGAGGCAGCTCGATGATCGCGTCCAGTCCGGACCCGAACCTTGACAACCCGGGCCTCCAATGAGTAATGGGCAGATAGCCCCCCAACCATTTCTCAGGGTTTTCACTCCTGAGGGCGGGCGATAACAGTTAATCCTCCCAGATAGCCAACACAAACGCCCCCACATGAACACAGCCTCATTTTCATCCGTCGTCGCTCCCCCGAACCGGCGCCAGCGTGCCTGCAAGCGATCCGCGCCCCTCATGGCGGCGATGTTCGCCTTGCTCACCTGGGCCACCCCACCTCTATCAGCCGCTCCGCCGCCGCCGGCCAAGGTGACCCTCCTGCCCGACATGCCGGAGGCGCAGGATCTTTTCGCCATCGACATCAACAACTCGGAACAGATCATCGGGTCGTATTACGGCTTCGACGATAACACATATGGCTTCCTGTATGAGAAGGGTGCCTATTTCACCCTCGATATCATCCCCAGCCGAATCAACAACCTGGGGCAAATCGTCGGGACCGCATATAACAGTGACTTCAGCGTCACAAATTACCTCTATGACAAAGGGGTCTATACCAGCATCGAGTTCCCCGGCGCGGTGGAAAACACCACTCTGGTCCTCGGCATCAATGATCGGGGTCAGATCACCGGTTCTTACGCTGACGACCAGGGAATTCATGGGTTCCTCTACGAAAAAGGCGTTTACTCCGCCCTCCCCGATGCTCCCGGTGCTCAAATCAACTACGCCCAATGCATCAACAATCAGGGGCAGGCGATCGTATGGGCTTATGACGCTCTCGGGTTCAATAACTTTATCTATTCGCGGGGTGGTTACAGCGTCTTCGCCGCGCCGGATGGGACTTATGGCAGTTATCCAAACGACATCAACAATGCGGGCCAGATCGTGGGCGTCTATTTTGACAGCAATTTCGACACCCAAAGCTTTGCTTACAATCGCGGCGTTTTCACAAGCATCGCAATCCCCGGTGCGCAATTTACCACCGCCACCGGTATCAACGACCTGGGTCAGATCGTCGGGACCTACTATGATGCTGACTCTCTGTCCCACAGCTTCGTGCTGAGTCGCTGATAGATAGGGAACGCCATCGATGCCAACCTCAAGGGAACGGACCAGAAAAATTTCCGATTGATGATTGTCGCCGATTTTCGAACTTCCGGACCAGCAATCGGCAATCATCAATCGAATCTCCCTCTCAAGGACTCCCTCCGGCCCCGCCGCCGTCGGCCTAAGGCATGATCGACACCGAACTGGAATGCACTTGAGCCGCTTCCTCATTCGATTTCCCCGCCTCCTCGAAAACGGCAAGAGGCTCACCGCGCCGCACAGGGGTGAAATTTACGATTCCCCGGCGCAGGCCGGGTGGTGGACACAGGGGTCCCGCGCTACTTATTCATCGGGACCGCTGAGGGGACGGGCTCCCCAATGAGAACGAGAGACGAACAGCGGCCGACCGAGACCCTAAAGACTTGATGAAAGGTGACGTAGGGCATCCGCCTATTAATTAGCATTTCTTAATTATCTCTTTATTTTTAGTAAGGAGATTTTATAGGTGGAACGGAATTCAAACCGAACCCTATGAAACTCAAACCTACCACTCCATTCCTGATTATACTCGCGGTGGCGCTCAGCCCTGTTGTTCGCGCCAATGAGGCGCCCCCCACCCAAGTGCAAAAATCCTCTGCCGAAACATCCGTCCCAGTGCCGGCCCACGCCGGAAGCGAAGCGGCACCTCAGGTCGTCGCCGGCATGCAGAAACACATCGAGACGATGGCCGAGGCGGTCAACAAAGCCCGCTTGGAGGCCACTGAAGCCTCGAACCAGCGCGATGCCGCCTACAAGGAGGCCCTCGCCGTCCGCGAGGCGAAACAACAGATCGAAGGCCAGCTCGGCGGTCTCAAAAAGCAGCTCGACGCCTCCAGCCAGGAAGTCAGCCAATGGAAGGAAAAAGCCAACACACTTGAGAAAAAGGCCACCGTGCTTGAGAACAAGCTCGGTGCCGGGGAGGAAGCCTACGCCAAGCTCGGCACCTTCCGCAATGAGATGACCAACGCCCTCAAGGAATTCGCCGTGCTCAAGAACGACCTGGCCAGCGTCCGCAGCGAGCTTCAGGCCCCCGCCGAACGAGTCGCTTTGAAAAAGCAGATTGCCGAGGTGGAAACCGCCCGCGACACGCTCGCCAAGAAGCTCGACACCGAGGTCAGCGCTCACACCGAGAGCAAGGGCCTGCTCGTCGTTTTCGGAAAGAAGCTCGAGGAACTCAAAAACAGTGCCAAGTCGCAGCTCGAACTCCTCGCCAAGGTCCAACGCGAACGAGACGAACTCGGGAAAAACCTGGCAGCGACCCATGAGCAGCTCAATGCCACCCGTCAGGAAGCCACCGGGCTGAAGGAAGCCAATGTCGCCGTGGAAAAGGATCTGGCCGCCGCCCGTGGCGAGCTTTCCCAGACTCAAACCATGTTGGCGACGCTTCAGAAGGACGCCGCCGAACTCCGCGCCACCATGGCACCGCTCGCCGCCGGCATCCAGGAGGCGAAAGATCAGGCATCCAAGGCCACCACTGCCATCCGTGAAGCGTCCGCCGCCCGCGTGCGCGCTGAGAACGAGGCCACCCAAGTGAAGAACCAGCTTCAAGCCACCAACGAGCGGCTCTCCGAAGCGCTCAAAGCCCAGGAAGGCCTCAAACAGCAGGTCCACACCAAGACCACCGAGCTCGATGGCCTGCGCAAGAAGGTCGAGCAGCTGGAAGCGACCGCCCAAGCCAACACCAATTGAGAGTAAGGCGAGAGCGCCGGTCTCTGAGATTCAGACCTTGTAATTGGCCGGATCCCGCAAGGGCTCCGGTCTTTTTTTGTACCCGACGTCCTGGCGGTGGGCTTGGCGCCAGCTCTTGCGGAGGCGGTGGAGTTGGACGCACAGGGCGGCATGGCAACTGCGTTTTTTGCAATGCCCTGCGCGCGAAAGGACCGTTTTCGCATCCCGCGGCTATTTTCCGAACCCCGGGGGCACCTAGGCACGGTTGCAGCGGGGTTGTGGCACAGTTCCTGCGATGGCAGGGTTCCCGCGCCGGGGGCCATTCTCCCTCTCATGATAATCTTTCGACACCCCGTGGCGTTGGCCGCACTCAGCGCTTGCTTCCTTTCCTGCAGCGGCCCCCAAGCCAACACGCCGACCATCCGCAAGCTTGATGCCGCGAGGTACTCGGGCGTGTGGCACGAGATCGCCCGCCTGCCCAACCCGTTCGAGAAGGGTCTGACCGCCGCAAAAGCGATCTACCAGGCCAGGCCCGATGGCACGCTGGGCGTGCGCAACGAGGGGCTGAAGGAGGACGGCACCCGGACCTCAATCACCGGAACCGCCAGACAGCCGGAACAGGATGATCCGGGAAAGCTGCGGGTCCGCTTCGACCCATTTCCCGCAAATCTCTTCGAGGGCGATTACTGGATCCTGGAAACCAACGCCGCCTACACCCGTGCTGTCGTGGGGTCGCCTGACAAGAAATTCCTGTGGCTGCTCTCCAAAGATCCGGCCGATGGCCGCAAGGACTTCCAGGCGCAGATCCAAGGGGCGCGTGAACTCGGCTATGCCACCGGGGAACTTTACTTCAACCCGAAACGGATCGCCGACTGAAGATGAACTATCAGATTGTTATCAACCGCAAATCCGGCGAAGGCATCTTCGGAGATCCCGAGCAACAGAAGCGGCTCACACAAGTCTTCACCGAGCGGGGCCATGAGGTCGATCTCAGCGTGGTCGAACCGGACCAGCTCGAAGGCACGCTGAAGGAAAAAGCGAAATCCGCCGACGAAGTCCTGATCGTTGGCGGGGGCGATGGCACGATCACCACCGCCGCGCGGCTGCTTCACGGCACCGGAAAAACCCTTGGCGTGCTGCCACTCGGCACGTTCAACCTGGAGGCCCGCGACCTCAAGCTGCCGCTCGATCCCTTCGAGGCGGCCGGCAAACTGATCGACGCGGAAACGATCCAGATCGACCTGCTGAAGGTGAACGCGGAATACTGCATGTGCACCACCGTGATCGGCTTCTACCCGGCGCTCGCCCAAGCCCGCGAAAGCTTTCACGGGAGTTCGTGGTGGATGAAATCGCTGCGCATCGCCCGTGAGATCGCCACCGTGGCGGTCGCATCGCCCGCGCTGGACCTGACGATCACCGCGGATGGCAGGACCTACCACCGCCGCACCCGCCTGACCGCCTTCTCGCCCGGCAGCTATGTGGAAAGCGCGGGCCTCATCCCTCAACGCGAGGACCTGTCCTCCGGCGTACTCACTGCGTATGTTTCCGAACACCTCAGCCGCGGCCAGATGCTGCGCGCCGCTATCGGATACCTCACCGGGAACCTGCTCGACATGGAAAAAATGACGAAGATTGAAAGCTCCGACATCACCATCGACGTGAGACGCCGCAAGTCCCTTCCCACCATGATCGACGGTGAAATCCTGCGAATTTCCCTTCCCTGCCGCCTGGAGATCCTCCCCTGCGCCTTGAACATCCTGCGTCCCAAAAGCGAGTCTCCCTGATGTCCTTCAAGCTGCTTCATTACTCCGACCCGCACTTCGGAGCCTACGACCCGCGGATCGCACGGGCCGCGGTGGAGTTCGCCGTGGAACTGCAACCGGACCTGACGGTGGTCTCCGGGGATTTTTCCATGCGGGGCAGGCGTTTCGAGTTCGAGTTGGCGCGGTCGTGGCTGAGGGAACTCCCCAAGCCTCTCGTCACCCTTCCCGGCAACCACGACGTGCCCGGCCTGAACCACCTTCTCGCCCGGTTCTTCTCCCCCTTCGGCCGCTACCGGGAATACATTTCCGAAATCGAAGAACCGACCGTGCAGCTTGGCGACGTCGGCGCGCTCGCCACCGCGAATTCCTCCACTCCCTTCGGTCTTCACCTCGATTGGTCGCGCGGATTCCTCGGTCCGTTTCAAATCCACGCGCTCTCCACATTTTTCCAAGCGCTCCCCGAAGGACGTCTGCGGGTTTTCGGAATGCATCACCCGGTGGTGGGCTCGGGAGTGAAGGAACGCGCCCTTGTCTCGCCGATGTCCATGGTCACGAATTTCTTCGAGACGTCCCAAATCGATCTCCTGCTCGCCGGACACTTTCACCAGTCGAAGATCTGCCTTTTCCCGCAATCGCCGGATTCAGTCCGCAGGATCGTCGTTTCCCAGGCTCCCTCGATCTGTTCCAGACGACTCAAAGGTGAGCCGAACGGTTTTCATCTCGCCAACCTCTCGCCGAACAGGATCGAAATCGAACTCTGGCAATGGCAGGGCGACCACTTCCATCCCGCAAACATCACCGAGTTCCACCGAATCGAAAGTGGCTGGGGAATCGCCTGATAGCCCACCACCTCAATCCGGAGGGTGGCGGCTGAGGACCGCGGCCAGATGACGGAGTTCGTCGTCGATCTCGTCGGGGTGGGAGACGGTTTGGGCGACGGCCTGGCGGACGGCTTGGCGCCAGGTCTTGCGGAGGCGGTGGAGTTGGGCGCGCAGTGCGGCATGGGTGCGGCCGAGTTCCCTGGCGAGTTCCTTCAGGGTGGCGTCGCCGGGATCGGCGAGTATCCATGGCCGCAGGGCGGGCAGCGCGGTGCGGGTAGTGTCGGTGCCGGATTCCACGGCTTTGAAGGCGAGGCTGAGAATGTGTTGGGCCCAGTGGCGATCGTAGGCGTCGGTATCCACGCCGGGCGAGGCGGTGGAATCACTGACGGGCATTTCCTGGTGGGCGGCCGGTTTGGTGGTGTCGAGGCTTTCAAAGCGCCGGTTGCCGCCGCGGATCTGAGCGTGGGCGCGGCGGTGCTGGTTGCTCAGGAAGTTGTCGAGAATGCCGCACAGGTAGGTGCGCAGGCGGACGCGGGGACCTTCCCGCGCGGGATCGTAAGTGAGGAAGTGCGCCTTGTCGCCGGTCAGGCAGAGGGTGGTGAATTCCGACGCGAGGTCGTCGATGTCCGCCTCCGGCAGCAGCGGCCAGTGCTGGCGGATGTAGCGGCGCAGCGGCTGGGCGTATGACTGGAAAAGCTGGCGGAGGGCGGCGTCCCGCTCCGCGGTGGTGCCGGCCCGGAGTTTCTGAAGGGCGGGATGATCGGTGTCCGGCCAAGCCGAGGCCGCGCGCGGGGGTGGCGACGCCAAGGGCTCGACCCGAGGGCTGCTGGCGGCAACGGAGTTTGGAGGAGGCAGGTGCATGCGAGTCATTCTATTAAATTAACATGCCCCAAAGCCGGGCGGGATGTAACGGAAGTTTTTCCGCTTTTTTCCTAACGGCGCAGCCGGAAGAAGCAGCGGGGGACTTCGGGATCGATGGGGATGGGAAATTCGAGGTTCTCACCGCTGAGGGTATAGGATTCGGTCACTTCCGTCCATGACTCGGGAGCGAGGGTGGTGGAGGTTTCCAGCACGACGCCGGTCAGGGACGCGGGCCAGCGCAGCGTGGGGGGGTCGCCGGGCGTTGCGGCGGGGAGGATTTGCAGGGCGTTCCGCAGCGACTGCACGACAGATCCGTAGTCCCGTCCGATGCGCAGTTCGTCGAGAACGTAGACATCGCCAGTGTCCAGATAGGCGGTGCGGATGAAGGCATTGGACAACGTCGTAAGCCCGGATGGTAGGGTGATGGATGCGGAAGGCGGCCCGGGCTCGTCGAGGGTGGATGGATTGACGAAAAGGCTGACGGAATCGTAAATGCCCGCGTTCGGCTGGATGCTGCCGACGAGGAGGTATGTGACTCCGGCAGCGATCGGGAGGCTGCTGTGAAAAGCGTTGGCACTGGCGTCGATGGAGGTGGTGCTGCGCGCGAAAAGCTGAAACGCCGCCGGAAAGGTGGTGATGGAGGTTGTATTGGCCCCGATGCTGACTCGGGGCGAGCCGGAGACAGCGTTTGCGTTGTCGTCGAAGCCGATTTGGAAAAAATCCTGATTGGGCAGTGGGCTGGCGTTGTTGGTGCGAAACAGGACACTGAACCAAAGCGTTTCGCCCGCCGCTGCGCCGAACACCGTGCCGAGCGGCCGTTGCACGGCAAAGGAATTGGTAGGGCTGTGGGCCATATCCGAAAACCGGAGGGCTCGGGTTCCGCCCGGGATGGTGACTTCTCCGTTGGCGTAGTTCACCGGGCTGGGGGTGCGGTTCTCGATCTTGACGAGGGATTTGATGGCATTGTGCACGTCGTAAGCCCCGCCCCATCCCGTTCCACCATTGAGTCCGGTGCCCGAGGAGTTATTGCTGCCGCTCTCTACTTGGGCTCCGGCGCCATATTCACCAAAGCCCTCATAACAAACCAACTGGGCCTCTGTCGGACCGATCAAAACGCCAGCCAGGGCGGGAAGCATGGCGCAATTCAGGCGGAAGGTTGGGAGACACGGCACGACTCAATAAAGCACAAAGGCATGCATTCCTGTCAATTGGTGAAACCACCGCAAACACGTAACCGGTCTGCAGGCCCGCGAGCAGCCATACAACCCTTTATTTGAGCGCGGCCAGCTCGTGCTGCTGCTCCGGAGTCAATCCATCCGCCTTGTCCGTGAGTTCCTTGAGGAGGCTTTCAAGATGCCGGGCGCAATCCTCATCCCACTTGGTTCCAGGCAAATCGGCCAAGCCGCGGGCATGGTGCAGTGCCGCCGCCGTCAACAGGGCGAGGGGAAGATGTTCCGGATCGCGCAATTGCCGGGGACGCAACAGTGCGACGGCAAAACTAATCGGGCGGGCCGCCGCTCCGCGACCTTTGAAGCGGCAGACCAGGCGGCTCTGATAAAAATAAATCCGCGCCTTTTGAATCTGAACTTCGTCACGCCCCTGCCCTCTGCGGAGGAGCTGGACGGTGAATTTTTGCGCAAGATTGAGGGCGGAGTTCGGAACAGCGAAGTCCGGGTGATCCAGCAGGGAACCGGCCCAATCGGTGACCGAGCCCGAGATCTCCCACACCACGGGAAACGAGGAGCGCGCGGTTCCCGACGGCGTGTCGATGAGTAGCTTGGCGGCTTCCTCGAACAGCGGTTGCAGATCCGCGCCCGACCCGTCGTGCAGGGAAAGCCGGGCCGTGGCGTGCAGGCAGTGGGCGAGGCCGTATGCCAATGGCGCGGATTTCGGCTCCCGTTCGTACGCGGCCCGGCAGGCAGCGGTGGCCTGACTGATTTTCAGACGCGCCTCCGGAAGGGAGGACGGACCGGCTGCGATCGCGTAGGTCGCCAGATCCGAAGCAGCCAGCGCCAGCCGTGGCATGAATTCGTTCTCAGGCCGGACCAACAATCCGGACGGCAATCTCTCGCAAGCTGCGAGCGCTTCCTGACCGAGTTCGAATGCCCCGGCGGAGTCTCCGGCATGGAGGGCCTGTTTCGCGAGGAGGCGCAGGGCATCGCACCGCATCGGTGCCAGGGGAGCTGCATCAAAGCCCGGCCAAACCGCCAGCCGGTCCACTTGCTGCAGGGCCTTCCGCGCTTGATGGCCAGCGTCATCCGTGCTGCCCACCCGGCCCTGCAACCGGGCAAAGGTGAGTCTGGCCTGGGCGGCATCCAGCAGCCGCTTCGGATCGCCCGGAGATTCGTGAGCCAGCTTGCTGTAAAGATCGAGGGCCGGCTGAATCGATTTCAAAGCCGGACCATACCGCGCCTGACCTTCCGAAGTCGCGGCGCGGAGATCCGCCAGCAGGGCCTGATAGTAGCGGAGGTCAAGTTCCCCCGCCGCATTAACCGGAAGCGTAGGAATGGTTCCATCGCCGGATCCGGGAACCGCCAGCGGCTCGTTTGCATCCTCCGGCGTCGCGGTGCGCAGATCGTCGCGCAGTTGCCGGAGGGTGGATGAGGTGAGGGTGTAGGCATACCTCAGGTTCGCCTCGTTCCGCTCCGCAACGACCCGGTGCCGGTGATAGATCGCGCCGCCGACCACCAGCCCGGCCAGCACCAGCCCGCCCGCCAGCGCCGAGCGCCGGGCCTGCCGCCGCAGAAAGGTGGTGGTTAGATAGAACAAGGTGTGCTTGCGCGCGGCCACCGGCTGTTTCGCCGCGAAGCGATTCAGATCCGCCTCCAGATCGCGAGCATGATGGTAGCGGCGGGCGGGATCCGGAGACAGCGCCTGATGCAGGATCGACTGCAAATCGCGCGGCAGTTGCCGGGCTGGGCCGTGCAGGACCAAAGCCGGTGGTTGCAATACTTGGGCGAGCATTTCCGCAGCAGTGGCATCCGGCGGGCGCAGCCATTTTCCCGCTAGAATCCGGTGGAGCATCAGCCCCAACGCATAGACATCCACCGGCATCGAGCGCGCGCCCTTGCCATTCGCCGCCTGCTCGGGGGCCATGAAATGCAGAGTCCCCGAGACCCCGATGCTGCCGCCGTCCATGCCGGACGCCGCCTCCTCCTGATGTAGCCGCGCCAAGCCGAAATCCACGATCTTCGCCACGCCGTGCATATCGACAATCACGTTGGCCGGCTTCAAATCCCGGTGGATCACCCCGTGATCATGCAGATAGGCCACGCCCCGCACCATGCCCCGGAACAGCTCGAGCTTTTGCGTCAGGCTCAAATCCGGATGCTGCTGCAGCCATTCGTCCAATGGCCAGCCGTCGATCCACTCCATGGCCAGTCCCTGCCGCCCGTCCGCCGTCACGACGCCGCGGTAGAGCAGCACCAGGTTCGTATGGATCAACTGGGCAATGATGCGGCACTCCCGTTGCAATACCTCCACCGAGGCGTCCGCCGAACCGTACCGATGTAGAATTTTAAGCGCCACCGTGCGCCCCGGCTCCAGTTCCTCCGCCAGCCAAACCTCGCCGGAAGATCCCACGCCGAGCCGGCTGATGATTTGATACCCCGCCACCTCGGGTGCGCCGTCCACGGCCTCGCCATGCTCCGGATCCAATGCCATTTCCAACAGCCCGGCCTCATTGACCGCTCCTTCCACCACCGATGAGTCCTGACATCCATTGCCTGCCTTTCCTGCAGCAACATCTGATGGAGTCCCGGCCAAAATCATCAATTGGTAATTAAGCCCCCCGATCCCCCTCTGGCAAGCCTCCGCCATTCCCGACTTTCCGCCCTTGAATTCCTGCCGGTGAAACTCACTCTGTCCTCGTCAGCCGATAGTTCTGACAACTCCTGAATCCCCCGCTTTTTCATGTCCTTCCTCACCCAGATGGTCTCCGTGGCCTGGTTCAACCTCCGCTCGCTGCCCGAGCGCAAGGCCGCCGCGCTAACAGCCGCTGTCGGCATCGCCGGGGTCGTCGGGGTGCTGGTGGGCGTGCTCGCCATCGCCGCGGGTTTCCGCCAGGCGATGACAGTCTCGGGTGCGCCCGATGTGGCGATCGTGCTGCGCACCGGAGCTGATAGTGAAATGACCAGCGGCCTCGACCGCGATGCTGCCAGAACCATCAGCGACGCGCCCGGTATCGCGCGCAACGGCGGCGCGCCGGTCACTTCCGCCGAGTTGTTTGTGATCATCAATCTGCCGAAGCGCTCGACCGGCACCGACGCAAACGTGCCTCTTCGCGGAGTCGGGCAAGGCGCTTTCGATGTTAGAGGAAACATCGAGATGGTCGAAGGCCGTCATTTTGAAACGGGCAAAAACGAGATCATGGTCGGTGCCGGAGCCGCGCGCGCGTTTGCCGGACTCGATGTTGGCAAACAAATCAAAATGGGCCAGGTGGTATGGACCGTTGTTGGCATTTTCACCGCCGCGGGCGGCATCGCCGAATCCGAAATCTGGGCGGACGCCGCCGTCTTGCAACCCGCCTATCACCGCGAGGACGGTTTCCAATCGGTCTATGTCAAACTAACCGATCCATCCGCCTTCAACGCATTCAAGGACGCCCTGACCACCAACCCCAAGCTCGAAGTCAAAGTCCAGCGCCAGTCGGAATTCTATGAGGAGCAATCCACCATGGTCACCAAATTCATCACCAGCATCGGCGTGTTCATCGCCAGCCTGATGGCGCTCGGGGCGTTGTTTGGCGCGCTCAACACGATGTATAGCGCCGTCGCCGGCCGGACTCGGGAAATTTCCACGCTGCGGGCGCTCGGCTTCGGAACCGGTCCGGTGGTGTTCTCAGTGATGGTCGAGTCCGTGCTCCTTTCCATTCTCGGCGGATTGTTAGGCGCGGGCGCGGCGTTTCTGTTATTCGACGGCTACCGCGCGTCCACCATCAACTGGCAGACGTTCAGCCAGGTGACGTTCGCCTTCAAAGTCACCCCCGAGCTGCTAGGGCTGGCCATCGTCTTCGCGACCGTCATCGGGATCTTCGGCGGCTTGTTTCCGGCGATCCGGGCGGCGAGGCTTTCGATCGCCTCGGGTTTGAGGGAGTCGTGACAGATCCCCCTTGCCTCCCATCGGCTTTGTATGGCAAAGCAAGGCATGACGACGCAGGAAGAAGCGGCTGAACAATTGAAAATAATCCGCTCGATGATGGAGCGGGCGACGATTTTCCGGGCCTTGTCGGGGGAGACGGCGCTGATCGGCGGGGCGGTGTCGATGATGGTGGCGTGGTTTTCGGAAAAGCGTCACGGCTGGCCATGGGCCTCTTGGTGGCTCGGCGGACTCGTGGTGGTGTTGCTCTTTTACGCGTTCCAATCGTATCGGATGAAGGCGGTGAATCGTCAACGATTCTGGGGTCCCGGCTTGCGGTTGGCGCTGCGTGGGGCGTTGCCATCGTTGATTTCCGGCGGGTTTCTCGGGCTGCTCTTCGTTCGGAGTGGAAGCGATGTGGCCGCGGCGTGCATGTGGATCGTCCATTACGGCCTTGCCCTGCTGGCGATCCGTGAATTCGCACCCAAGTCGATGGTTTGGCTCGGTTGGGCCTTTGTGACTTTCGGCGTGTGCAGCTTGGCCACCGTCACCGATGTCATTCACTTGGACAGTCGCTGGATGATGTATCTGAATAGTTCCCGCCTGATGGCGATCGCCTTCGGCGGCTTTCACTTGATCTATGGCGGGCTGATCGTCACCACAGGTCGGCGCGAAGATTAATTCAAGATGATCGATTTCTCCCTACTGGACAAAACGATTCACGAGAAGGGGCGGCTGTCGATCATGACGCTGCTCGCCTCGCGGGCGGATCCGTGGGCGTTCCAGGATCTCAAGTCACAGCTCGACATGTCCGACGGCAATCTCATCACCCATCTGCGGACGTTGGAAAAGGCGGAGTTCATTTCCGGGGAGAAACTCACCGGCGATGGTCGTCCGCAGACGCTTTACGTGATGACTGCGGCGGGTCGTGATGCGTTCGTGGCCTACCTCGGGGTCTTGGAGCAGATTCTCGGCTTGGGGAAATAATTCCGCTTGCCTGGATTTAACTTTGCGATACAAAGCTAATCGCAATGCAACGATTTCACCCAACTCCGCGCCAAAATACTTTGCACGACAAAGCCATCAAAGACCTCGCTGAAACCCGTTTCATGCCGCCCGTCACCGCTGGGCCGGAATTGAGAATCGCCACCGCGCTGGGGATGGATGCGGATGCGAGGGCTGCCATGGGCCGGCTCACCCACTTGGCCAAATCCCGGAAAATCGGCGTGGCCGGCCGGTTCATGCCGGATGCCGGGGTAAGCACCCATCTCGCCTCACTCGGGATCGTGGAAAATGTGGATGAGGCGGACTTTTTCAAATTCCGCGCGGTGGTGATTCCCTACAGCGGGATTTCATCACGCCAGCGCCGAGACTGGGAGGAGGCGGGCTACCCCTTGGAAGATCTAACGTCGCCGCAGGTGCGTCGGGCACAGGTGGCCTTGGGTTTGCTGAAAATGGAAGGGGCGCAGGCCTTGGTGATCGGCCGCCACGACGATGCGGAAAGCCTGGCGATCGCGGGCGGAAATTCCGGCACGCGGATTCTCCAGGACACCACGGACACCGCCCGGCTCGTCTTTGCACCCGCCTTCGGGGCGGTGTGTCAAACCACTCTCTCACCACGCCGGGTGTCGTGGTTGGTCCAGCAACTTCGCCTGCGCTGGAAGGATGCGCGGGTGACGTTTCTGGACACGGTTTCGTCGGCGATGGCTGCCCGCGAGGAGGCTTTGGAACGCCTTCTGGTGGTTTGCGACAGGGTGGTCATCGTCGGCGAAGCGGGAGAATCGTCATGCGAGGCGTTGCTGGAAACCGCGATGCGCCGGGGCAAATCCGCAGTCGTGGTGGCCACTCCGGATGAACTCGGGGCCGCGGATTTCCGGGCGAATGAGAAGGTCGCGCTGACTGCCGGGGCGTTCGCCACCGACGAAGCGATCCGTGCCGTCGCAGAATCGCTGGCCAGGCGGTAAGGCAGATTGCCACAGGCAGCCTAACTAACAGGATCCCGCGCTATCCGTTCGGGCCGCAAGCTCGCGAGGGCTTGCAGGAACTGTGCGGTGTTCTCATGGCCGAACCGCTCGCGCACCTCGCCCAGATGACGGTCGAGTGTGTCCCGTCGCCATTGCAGCGCATCGGCGATGTCCGCCCGCTTTTCCCCGCGGATGAGACCCGCGAGAATGCGCCCTTCCTTCCCGCCCAGGGAAAGTCCGGAAGTGATAGCCGGATCGATCACGCCGGAGACCGGGGCCAAGCCGCGGGCCAGCGCCTTCCACACCTCCCGCAGGCGGCGACGTTCCTCGATGCGGCGGCTGATGACGCCAACTTGGAGTCCGATCAAGTGCAGGAGTTGGACCTCCCGGTCCGTGAAATCCCTGCTCCACAGATTCCAGCTCAAAATGATCCGCGAATCGTCGAGCCGCGCCGCATTGTAGGCGATCTGGTGGCGCGAATCCACGTGCCGGTAAACCTCCTGATAAAGCGGATTGGACCGGAAGGCAGCGTCGGATTGGTAGTCGGAAATCCGCTGGGGTCTGATCCAAGCGCTTTCCAAGTGCCCGGCCACGATCACGGGATGGTGGTGGATGGTGGCATTGAGCGCCGCGCTGTGCTGCTCCAGTCCTTCGCGGTAGTGACCGTGATTTGCCTCGAACCCGAGAATCTCGTCCATCTCGTGAGTCCACTCGTTCCACACCATAAAATCCGCCGGCAGGATTTTTTCCGATCCGCGGATCAACTCGCGGCCCAATGTGGCGAGATCCGGTGACTCGATCAGGTGCCCGGTCAACCGGTTGACCGCCCGGATGTCGGACGGCCTGACGTCCGGGAGACGATCATTCATGAGCGCGTTGCAACGGTTTCGGTTTCGAACATCAAACGCACCCGGTTGTGAATGCCCAGCTTTCGATAGATCCGCGCCACATGGCTTTCCACGGTGCGCCCAGCACAGTTGAGGATGATGGCGATCTCCGGACCGGTTTTCCCCTCCCGAAGCCAAGTGAGCACCTCGGCCTCCCGCTTCGTCAGCGGAATGGGCAAATTTCGCCCGGCGGCATCAGCGGCCTCCTGTTCGGAATTTGCCCAGACCTGCAAGTGCCTCGAGCAAACCAGATAGCGGCTAGCGGGCATCGATTCCAAGACGTTGCACAAATCCCCGCCGGACAAAGGTGCCGCAGGCAGTTGCGACATCCAATCCTGCGCCCTCGCGCCCAGCAACGGGCCGTCGCCAAACAACCAGATCGCCACATTCCAGCCCAAGGCGTCCAAAATCTCGGTCCACGCGGTCAGGTTCGCCAGCATCCGTTGGTTCCTCCGCTCCATCCGGCGGTCGATCTGTTGGAGGAGGTTCTCGTGAAGATTTCCATCGGATGGCGGAAATAAGGGTTTCGATCCGCGCATGTCTTCAAAGCTACCAAGTCCCTCTATCCCGTAAAGTTCCGACTTTCCGGGAGTCTCTAATCGGAGCGGGGCACGCGGAACAACAGCTCTCTCTGCGTAGTTTCGGGGCTAGGCGAAATCGCCGCGACGGAATCATTTTGCAGTCGCCTCCCCGGTAGATATCCATCCCCTAGGATGGACTGCCCATGGTCGGAAAGGAATGATTCGTCACCCGTCAGGTGGATTGCATCACTGCGGCGGTGTCAGTCTCCGTTCCGGCCATGGGTGGCTAGGGGCGTTATCCACGATCTCCCCACAAATCGGACATTCCTTGATTGCGGGAAACTACTGCGAGACCGCCGGAACCGGAGCGACGTTTGGTAAGGCGGGCGCTTCCGACTCATCCAGCGTCATCACATAGGTCACCATCCCAATCATCATCGGGAGGACTATCTACAGCTGCCATTTTTTTAACGACTGAAGAACTCCGGTTTTCTTGTGAGGATCATGGCCATGATTGCAGGAATCGGAATGTTGATGAGACATGATGTTATTGGAGGGGTGGTGGATTACAATCCGGCGGCCGATTACGGTATCAGACAAGATGGAACCGCGTCCGTCGATACAGTTAGTTGGGGGCCCGTTCGAATCCCCGTAACAGTCGCATCAGACGGGATGATATCCGCCCGATGCCCCGAAAAATGGGGGATTCCCGGATTGATGAAGGATTGGTCGCGGTGGATGCTTACACCAAGCATTCACCCTGCTTGTCCCAAATGTCGGTTTTCACTTTTCCCTCACTCACGCTGGTTGTCACGGCCGTCTGCTTGTCCGCGCTTGCCCAGCCGCCGCTCCACGCGGAAATCCAGCCGACCCTTGCGCCGATGTCCGGCTCCTTGGAATTGTCCGACTTCGATCTCACTTTGGTGGATCAGACCTGGGGGACGGCGCAACGGGACCGATCGGTTAAAGGGAAGCCCTTGCGGATCAAGAATGTCGCGTTCAAACGCGGCATCGGCACCCATGCGGACAGCCGATGGAGCCTGTTTCTGGACGGCGGAGCCAAGCGATTTCAAGCGCAGGTGGGAGTGGATGACGCGGCGGGCAAAGGCGGCAGCGTGAAATTCTCCGTGATCGGCGACGGCAAGGAACTTTGGAACAGCGGCGTCTGTAAAAGTGGCGCACCGGCCGTGGCGGCGGACGTCGATGTAACATCGGTGCTCTATCTAACACTGATCGCCGACGGCGGTGGCGACGGCATCGGCGAGGATCATGCAGACTGGGCGGAACCGCGGTTGGGCGGGCTCAGCAAGCGGCCGGTGCCGGTCGCGCGAGTGCCCGGCGAGGAAGGAATGATTTTGCCGGGACGCCAGTGGATCGATATGGACGGAAAACCCATCCAAGCCCACGGCGGCGGAGTTTTCGAGCATCTGGGGCGCTACTATTGGTATGGTGAAGATCGTTCGGACGGCTATGTCGGGATCGGCGTCGCGGGCTACATTTCCGACAATCTGGTGCGTTGGAAAAAACTCGGCACCGTCCTCCCGCGGAGCGCCTACGACAAGCACAAGGCGAAGACCATCTGCGAACGCCCGAAAGTGATCTACAACCCGAAGACCAAGCAGTTCGTGATGTGGTTCCACTTCGACAAAACCGGCTATGGCGATTCGCAGGCCGGTGTCGCCGTGGCCTCCACTCCCGCAGGACCCTTCCGCTATCTCGGAGAACACCGGCCGGTTGCCAGAAGCACCTATCGCGACATGAATCTCTTCGTCGATGACGACGGCCAAGCCTACTCGATCTACTCCGGCGAGGAAAACCAGACGATGCACATCGTCCGTCTCAAGCCGGACTGGACCGAAGAGGAAAAGCCGATGGTCGAGGGCAAAACCTGGGCCCGCATCCTCGAAAAGCGGGCGCGCGAATCACCCGCGCTCTTCAAACACGCCGGGAAATATTACCTCTTCACCTCCGGCACCACCGGCTGGAATCCCAACCCCGCCGACCTCGCGGTGGCCGACAACGTGTTAGGTCCCTACAAACAACTGGGAAATCCCTGCACCGGGCCGAACTCTAACACCACCTTCCGCACCCAGAACACCTGCATCATTCCCGCCCCCGGCAAACCGCCCGGCCATTTCATCTACATGGGGGACCGCTGGAAACCCGAAGCGCTAGCCGATTCCCGTTACATCTGGCTGCCGTTCGAGGTGAAGGAAAGCGGCACGACGCTGGAGTGGGTGGATTCGTGGAAACCTTAAACGGGAATTTATTTGAGAAAAATTGTCCGAGCCCGCTCGCGGCAGGGTGTTACATGGGCAAAAGGACATGCAGGAAACCGACAGTCACCTTCTCACTCGATTTGCCACGCATCGAGATGAGGCCGCGTTCAGCGGTCTAACAGACCGCTATCTCGGACTCATCTATCACGTCGCCCTGCGCCGCACCGGCGACCGTCAGCTCGCCGAGGAGGTGAGCCAAAACGTCCTTTGCGCGGTCGTCCGCAAGGCGGCGGGACTGGCCAAACATCCGGACCGTCTGCCCGCCTGGCTCCACCGTGCCACTCTCTTCGAATCCAGCAAAGCCATGCGCTCCGAAGCCTCCCACCAACGCCGGAAACTGCTCGTCCATCCCGACGGGATCGCCACCACCGGCGAAGCGGACATCTCCGCATGGAATGCCGCCCTGCCAGTCCTCGATCTCGCGCTCGACCGCCTGCCGGACGCGGACCGCGGCATCGTGCTCCGGCATTACTTTGAGGGTAAATCCTTCAGTCAGATCGGCGGAGAGGTTTCCCGGCCCTCCGCCACCGTGCAAAAACAATGCCGCCGCGCGATCGAGAAACTCGCCCGCATCCTGCGTGGCAAGGGTGTAGCGCTCTCCGTCACAGCGCTTGCTGCCGGACTCTCCTCCCAGACCGCCAAGGCGGCACCTCTCGCACTGACGAAATCCGCCACGGCCAAGGCGCTTGCCGGAGCCGCTTCCCATTCCACCACAAACCTCACCTTGTTCATGGCCATGAAATCCAAAGCCGCCCTGCCGCTCGCGTTGCTGCTTCTCATTTCCCCGCTCGCCTTGCAGCAGCTCGCAATTTCCCGCGCCGCGTCGCGGAATGAAAGCCTCCGGATCGCCCTTTCCACCGTGGAAACTCCGGTCCGCGCTCCCTCGCGCACCGCCCCGGTCCGGACCGTCAGCACGGGAACGAAACGGATCACCATCGATGTGCTCCAGCGCGCGATGAAGGAAGCGGAGCGCTCCCATCTGAAACGGATCGAGTTCGAGGAAATGCTCGCCGCTCTCGATGCCGCGGAGTTTGAAATCTTGATTTCCCAGACCTTCACGCTGCCTGATCCGCGGCAGGAGAAAACGGAGTTGCTGCGTCATCTGGTAGGAGCCTTGGCGAAATCCAATCCCGGTCTCGCCGTCCGGCTCGCCTTCGGGGCTGATCCTAAATATCCGTACGTCCTGAATGCCGGAGTCGAGCAGGCACTTTTTCGATGGACCTCCACTGAGCCGGACCAAGCCATCGAGTGGTTGCGCGCACTCCACGACTCGCCTTCTGGCTCTTACTTTAACGCTTTCATGCAATATCAGGCGGCGGTGGCGGCTCCGCTCATTCTTTCCGGTTCACCGCGCACTCGTGAGATCATCACATTGTCAACCGACGTACGGCCCGAATACGTGGTCCGCGACGCGATAGGCCTGTTGAACGAGCGAAGGCCGCAAGGGGACGCCACGAATTTCTGGGTAGAGGCGTTCTCCAAGTTCCTCCCATGGATCCGCGAATATGTCGCGGAGGATCTGGCAAAAACGCGTTCCGGAATGGATCAAAGCCAAGCATTCCAGTATCTACTATCTGGAATCGACGCTTGGCGATCTCCCTTGGAAAATCCTATCACCGGAAGAATCCTGGAATCCATCGATCTGACTGCTTCCGAGCAACGCATGATCGTCGAATTCCAGGCTCAGCGGATTCTGGAAACCTTTTACAACACTCGTCCCCAGCCGGACCGCGCGAAGATCGATACCGTCGCGCGGAATTGGTTGCAAACCCACGCTCCAGACGAGGCGGAGGAAATCTTCTCCCGTTTCAGAACTGCCGCCGCTGCCCGCGAACGGAGGGAAATCGAGGACGAACTGCGCAGTCTAGGCGGACGTGTGATCATCAGGGATTCCGACATCTTGCAGGAACTCGAACGGCGCGACTTCGGTGAGTTCTCCGAATTTCTTCCCCAAGCGCTCGAACAAGCCCGGCGGATCAAGGATCCCGCAAAACGCGCGGAAACGATTCAACGCCTCGAAACCACCGGAGCCAAGCCATGAAACCCATCCTCATCGCCACCGCCATCCTCGCCGCCGTCGGCTTCGCCATCGTTCAGCAATCCAAACTCTCGGATTTGAAGGCGGAAACCGCGCGGCTCGAAGCAGGAAAAACGCCCTCAGCCGTGAAGCGCGCCGACCGTTCCCTGCCGGCGGCCGAAGTCCCGCGGCAAGCGACCGCCGCGCAGATCGAACTCGTCCGCGGGACGATGGCCGAGGCGTTGGTGGCTTTTCAAAAACGGACGTCCCACCCCGATCCGGAGCGGATGAAACAACTGCTGCTGGCAGTCAGGGATTTTTCCGGCAAGGACATCGCGCGGCTCCTCGCACTGCTGCGTGACGATCCCCGGCTGGCCGGACTTGAAGCTGATAAAATCGTCGATGCCTGCCGCGAGATTTTTTCCGAAGCCGCACCATTCGCCTGGCGGGACTATCTGGAGTCCCATCGCGATCTGCCGGACTGGCAGAAGCTTTTCGACTCCGCCGTTAGCAACTGCCTCAAGGCCGACGGCAAACGCGCCATCGAACAGTTCGAGGAGGAAACCGCGCGCGGGAACCGCGACTTCGCCACCTCCGGCATCCGCACCGGAGTCCTGCTGAAGCTGGTTGCCAGCGATCCCGACAAGATGCTGGCCATGGCCGCCTCCCCGGAATTCGCAGCCGATCCCGACGCGCTCGCCCATCTCGGCGGTTTTGTCGATGACCAGCTCAAGAAACCGGAAGACCACCTTCGTTTCCTCGCGGCGCTCCGGCGGGCAACTGGAAAAAATCCGGATTCCCCGCTCTGGCAGACCGTCCGCAAGGACTATGTCCGCGAGATGTCCAACCAGCTTCAGATGTGGCCTTTCGAACCCATGAAAACGCTGGTGGACGGCGAGTTCACTCGCGAGGAAAAATGGCTGGTTGCGGAACAGGCGTCGCACCGGGGAGATCTGGAAGACAAGTCGAAATGGGCGGATTGGTTTCTCGGCATCGATCCGGCCGAATGGGATCGCTGGGCCGCAGGGCAGCCGCAGCGGCTCCTTCATCCGGTCATCGGAATGTTGGGCGACTGGGGAAGGAATGATGTGGCGGCAGCTTCCGCATGGGTGGAAAAGTTACCTCCCGGTGATTTGCGTTCGAAAGCGGTCCTCGAACACGCCTGGTCCATCGCCGACCGCGATCCGGACCGCGCCGCCGGCTACCTCGGCGAGCTGCCCGAATCCAAGGGAAAGCAGAATCTCGTCAAAAAGATCGGCAAAGCCAAACGCTGAAAGGCAAGTTCACCGCTCCAAAATCTCCACCTCATAACCATCCGGATCGGTCACAAACGCCATCTTGCGGCCACCGGAGGACAATTTCTCCCGCCAGCCGGACGGCCAGATTTCGATGCCAGCCTTCTCGACCTTGTCGCAGTATTCAATGATGTCGTCCACCCCGAGCGCGGTGTGCATGAGGTCTTCCGGGCAGGTGGTTTTGTAGTTCTCCGACCAGGTGAGTTCGAGGAAAACGTCATTTCCCGGGAGTTCGAGGAAGGCGAGCTGGTTGCCTTCGGGGGACTCTTTGCGCTCCTTTTCGGAGTAGCCGAGTTTTTCGTAGAACGCGATGGAGGCGTCGAGGCTCTGGACACGGATGCGGGTATGGAGAAAGCGGATCATGGTGCGGCGACTCTGGACCAAGCCTCGGGATTTGCCAAACTAGGAGTGCGCACGATTTCGGATTCTCCGCGCGTCCAGTGATCAGGCTTGGCACCAGAACCGAAAAGGTGTTATTTGGATGAAGCCATGAAAAACATCGTCGTCGCAGTTGATTTCTCAAACGCCACTCCCGGAGTGCTTGAAATCGCCATTCGTTTGGCAAAATCCTTCGGAGCCGACTTGCAGGTGTTTCACGTCATCGAGCCAGAGCCCAGCTACACCGCCTACGGCTTCACACCCGATGAATTTCCCGCGATGAATGCCTTCCAAGAAGAGGCAAAACGTAGGGCTGCCACCAAATTGGCCGAACTCCTCGCCACCGTCCAAGTGGACGTGCCGCACGCCACCTCTCAAATCACCGAAGGCAGTCCGCTCCACGCGTTGCTTGCCCACGTCAAGCAGAGCGGCGCGGATTTTGTCGTCGTCGGCTCGCATGGACATGGCGTGATCGCGTCGTTGCTATTAGGCAGCGTGGCGGAAGGGCTTGTCCGCAAAGCGACCGTGCCGACACTTGTCGTTCCCGCAGCTCCGGAGTGAGGTTCGCAGTCCCGCCTTCAGGCGGCTTCTTCTCCTGCGTTCTCCTCTCCATTCAGTCTGAATGGCGGGACCGCCTGCTTGAAATACCTTGGCGCGCCGGAACCGGGCGGGTATGGTCGGACGCAAAGCGTTCCACCCGCCATCAATCCCTGCCACTTTCTTGTCGTGAAAATCGCCGCCATCCTGCTGGTCGTCCTGAATGCCGCAATGCTCTTTCCCGCAACCGCCGGCATCACTCCGTATCTCGTGATCGCCTCCGTTCTCGCGGCGATCTCCGTGCTGGCTTTCGTCATCACCGGTGAAAATACCGAGGCTCCGCCCCATCATGAACCCACTCCCGTTCCGGTTGCCGAGGCGGTAAAACCGATACCCGCCGCCGCGTCGCAGAATCAGGCGCAGGCAGAAGTGGTCACGCTGCTCGGGGTATTTCAGGAAAAAGGTCGTTTGGTGGATTTTCTGATGGAGGACATCACGCCTCACAGCGACGCCGAGGTGGGAATGGTGGCACGCGCCGTGCATCAAGGCTGCCAAGCGGCCCTGAATGAGTATTTTCAAATCGAACCGATCAGTCCCCAAGGTGAAGGCGCGACCATCTCCGTGCCTGCCGACTACGCCAGCGATGAGTTTCGCTTGGTCGGCAACCTCGCGGGCGAAGCGCCGTTCACCGGCAAAGTCGTCCACCAAGGCTGGAAGACCGCTTCGGTGAAACTTCCGCGCGTTTTGAAAGCCGATCGCTTGCCCGTGATCGCGCCGGCGCAGGTTGAAATCCAGTAAGGCCGGACACGGACCGGCATCTGGCCGCGTTTTCCCATTCCCCCACTCCCATTTTACCAATGAGTTTTCAATTCAGCCTGGGCATCGACCTGGGCACCAGCAACAGCGCCATCGCGGTCGCTGATTTCGAAACCGGACGTACATCCATCGTCGAAATCACCCAGATCCTCGGTTCGAACCAGATCGGCGAAATGCCGACCCTCGCCTCCGCGCTCTACCTTCCCAATCCCCAGGAGTTTTCGGCGGATGCCGTAAAAGTCCCCTGGGCGTCCGATCCCGGCATCATCGGCCACTTCGCCCGCGAGCACGGGACCCTGGTGCCCGACCGCTTGGTGACTTCCGCGAAATCCTGGCTTTCCAATCCGCACGTCGATCCGCGCCAAGCGGTCCTCCCGTGGGCTTCGGCCATCGATGGAAAACTGTCGCCCTTCGAATGCTCCCGCCGTTATCTGGCACACCTCAAGGCCGGGTTCCTTTACGCCGAGGCCGCGCAAGGCCGCGATTGGGATCTCTCGAAGGGGCAGATCGTTCTGACCGTCCCCGCCTCCTTCGACGAAGTCGCGCGCAACCTCACCTACGAAGCCGCCGAAGCTGCGGGCCTGCCCAACGTTGTCCTCCTCGAAGAACCGCAAGCCGCCTTCTACGCATGGACCGCGCAAGCAGGAGCGGACTGGCGGACGCAAGTCCGCGCGGGCGACATCGTGCTCGTCTGCGACGTCGGCGGCGGCACGGCGGATTTCAGCCTCATCGCCGTCACTTCGAGCGGTGGAAATCTTGCGCTCGAACGCATCAGCGTCGGCGAGCACCTTTTGCTTGGCGGCGACAACATGGATCTCGCCCTCGCCTACACCCTGCGGGCCCAACTCGAAGATGCCGGAAAAACCATCGACGACTGGCAATTTCTTTCCCTCATCCACGCCGCCAGCATCGCCAAGGTCAGCCTGTTTTCCAACCCGGCGCTCGACCAAGTCCCGGTCACCGTTCCCTCCCGCGGCTCCAGTCTCTTTGCGAGCACCGTCGCGACCCGCCTCGACCGGACGACGCTCGAACAAGTTGTTCTCGACGGCTTCTTGGAATTGACCCGTGTCACCGACATCCCGCTCGAAACCGGCGGCGCGGCCTTGCAGGAATTCGGCCTGCCCTATGCCTCCGATCCGGTCATCAGCAAGCAGCTCGCCCGTTTCCTGACCCGCAGTTTGCAAAACGTGAAAGCCAGCGAAACCCTCGCCGCGCTCGTCGGTGAGCAAACCGGCAGCTACCTCAGGCCCAGCGCCGTCCTCTTCAACGGCGGCGTTTTCAAAGCCGAGCCCGTCCGCCAGCGCGTCCTCGACCTCCTCGCCTCATGGAACGGCGGCGAACCCGTCCGTTCTCTCGAAGGCGACGAACCCGACCTCGCCGTCGCCAAGGGCGCAGCCTTCTACGGCCAAAACCGCGCCACTGGCCAAGGCATCCGCATCAAGGCCGGCACCGCACGGTCCTACTACATCGGCCTCGAATCCTCGATGCCCGCCGTCCCCGGCTTCAAGCCGCCGGTCAAAGCGCTCTGCGTCGTCCCGCAAGGGATGGAGGAAGGCAGCGATTGCCTGATCGAAGGTCGCGAATTCGGACTCGTCACCGGCAAGCCCGCGAGTTTCCGATTCTTTTCCTCGGAAATCCGCAGCGGCGACACGCCCGGTCAGATCCTCCCGAATGCCGAACGCGAACTCGAGGAAACCAGCCGCATTGAAGTCAATTTGCCCGTGCTGGAAGGCTTCGCCGAAGGCCAGGTCATCCCGGTGAAGATCGATTCCGTCGTCACGGAAATGGGCAACCTCGAACTCTGGATGAAACACACCGCCTCCGACCAACGCTGGAAAGTCGAATTCCAAGTTCGAACGGAATGAACGGACCGCGAAATTTATTTCGCGGTCCATAAACCCATGCCCACCCCCACCTTCAGCATCGGCATCGACCTCGGCACAACCAACTGTGCCATCGCCTTCGTCGCGCTGGATTCCCAAGACGCGCAAACCCAAGTCTTCCCCATCCCCCAATGGGAGTCCACTGACCGCCTCGCCGAATCCACCACGCTCCCCTCCTTCCTCTACCTCCCGACCGACGCGGAGGCCACCCAACTTCAGGGTGCGATCGGCAAAGGTTGGCTCTGCGGTCGCTTCGCCCGCAAGCGCGCCGGTGAAACTCCCGGTCGCGTCGCCCATTCCGCGAAATCCTGGCTCGGCCACCACGCCGTGGACCGCACCGCCGCCTTCCTCCCTTGGGCCTCCGAGGAAATCCCGCACGACCAAAGAATCTCTCCCATCCGCGCCTCCGCCCTCCTGCTCAACTACCTCCGCGGCGCGTGGGTCACCCGCTTTCCCGAGCACCCTTTCGATGCCCAGGAAATCACCATCACCGTCCCCGCCTCGTTCGATGCGGTTGCCCAGAAGCTGACGCTCGACGCCGCCGCCGAAGCGGGATTTCCCAAAACCGTCCGCCTCCTCGAAGAACCCCAAGCCGCCTTCTACCGCTGGCTAGAAGCCCACGCCGACCCCGCCGCGCTTTGGAGCCAGGTTCCGGAAAATGGTGGAAACGTCCTCGTCATCGACATCGGCGGAGGCACTTCGGACTTCAGCCTGTTTGAAATCACCCGCCAACCCGGCTCGCCGCTTCCCGCCATCCGCCGCGTCGCCGTCAGCGATCACTTGTTGCTCGGCGGCGACAATATCGATCTCGCCATCGCCCACACGATGGAGCCGCGCTTCACCGGGAAAGGCGAAACGCTGGCCGGCAGCCAGTGGCAGGACCTCGTTGCCCGTTGCCGCGATTTAAAGGAACGCTGCCTCGCCGCTGACGGCGATCCTGACGAAGAATTCCCAGTTTCCCTCCCCGGCCGCGGCTCCAGCCTCTTCGCCGGCACCCTCTCCGCCCGGATTGCCCGCCGCGAAATTCTGTCCATCCTTCTCGAAGGCTTCTACCCGGAATGCCTCGCCGACGCCCGCCCGGTCGAGGCCGAGGCCGCACTCAAGGAATGGGGCCTGCCCTACGCCGCCGACAGCGCCGTCACCCGCTACCTCGCCAATTTCCTCCGCGACCTCCCCCCCGCCGACGCCATCCTCTTCAACGGCGGCTCACTCTACCCGGAAACCCTCCGCACCCGCATCCAGCACCAGATCGGCACCTGGCAAAACAACCATCCCCACGTCCTCGAAAACCCCGAACCCGATCTCGCCGTTGCCCGCGGTGCCGCGAAATCCGGCAGTATTCTTTATCACCGCAGCGCCCGCATCCAAGCCGGTGCCGCCCGGTCCATCTACCTCGAAGTCCACCAAGCCGGCAAAGAAAAGCCCTCGCTCGTCTGCATCCTCCCCCGCGGAGCCGAGCCCGAGGTCGAATTCCAAATCACCCACCCCGGCCTCGAACTCCGCCTCAACCGCCCCGTCCGCTTCCAGACTTGGTATTCCACCCGCCACGACAAGGACCAGGCCGGCACACTCGTCCCCTTGAAATCCGGCGATTTCCACAAACTCCCACCCCTCCAAACCACCGCCCGCCTCGCGGAAAAATCCACCACCGCCGCCGACCGCCTCCCCGTCCACCTCACCACCCAGCTCACCGAGCTCGGCCTGCTCCACCTCGAATGCGTCAGCGCCGATCCCGATATCGACCAAGTCTGGCCGCTCGCCTTCAACCTCCGCGCTGACGACACCCCCGTCCTCGCCGAGACCGCCCCCGGCATCCCCGCCGAAGCACTCGCCGCCGCCAAACAACGCATCGTCTCCCAGTTCAGCGCCCACCTCGATCCCGCCGACCCCCTCACCGCTGCCCGCCTCCTCAAGAGCCTCGAAACCATCCTTGGTTCCCCCAAAAACGAGTGGAACCTCATGCTCATCCGCACCCTCTGGACCATCCTCAAGCGCTGCATCCCGTGCCGCGTCAACTCCGTCGAGCACGAGGAAACTCTACTCATCCTCGCCGGCTTCCTTCTCCGCCCCGGCTTTGGTGCCGAGCTCGATCCCGCCCGCATTGACGATCTCTGGAACCTCCACACCACCGGCCTCGCCCATCCCGGCAAACAAATCCAGCTCCAGCAATACATCCTCTGGCGTCGCCTCGCCGGCGGCCTCGATCGCCAGCGCCAGCAATCCCTCATCGATTCCGAGCTCCCCAAACTCCGCCAGCAGAAGAACCCGCCCGCCGAGCTCATCCGCCTCGCCGGTTCACTCGAACGCATAGCCCCCGCCACCAAGGCCGAGCTCATCCACCTCTTCCTTGCCAAATCCGCCACCGCCCCCTACGCCGCCCCGTATTTCGTCTCCCTCGGCCTCCTCCTCAACCGCACCCCGCTCTATGCCGGTCCCGAAGCCGTCGTCCCGCCCGACCTCGTCGCCACCGCCTTCGAAGCGCTCCAGGACCTCGACTGGAAATCCACCCCCGACCTCGCCGAACTCTTCCTCCGCGCCGCCCGCGTTACCGATCACCGCACCCACGATCTGCCAAAACCCCTGCGAAAGGAAATCGCCCGCAAGCTCGAAGCCGTCGGCGTCCCACCCTTCAAGATCTCCCGCATCGAGCAATTCATCCCCTTGGAACGCGCCGAGCAAACCAGCCTCTACGGCGAGTCCCTGCCGCCCGGTCTGCTCCTGGCGTAACAAAGGCATAAACTGGACCCGCCGGATTTATCACGGCTTTCATTAATTCATCAATTTCCCTCGCAGACTGGAAAAACAAACGCCTCGCCAAACCACCCCGCCGCCGACTGTAATGGGCTGAACAAATAATCGATGGATAAGCTCGTGATACTTCAATCTTCTGTTCCACCGGAAGAGATTGCGCAGGTGGAGAATGAGATGCGAACGTCAGATCAAATCAGTTCTGCCTTTAATGCAGATTTGTTCGATGCATACAGCGTCCGAGATTATTTGTATCAGAAGCACATTCATGGAAACGACATTCATGCGATCCTAAACCGCAATCTGGTTTCGAGTCTCACAGGTGCAGCACGCGACGGAGTGGTCTCCACCGATGATGGAAGGCAGGCAATAATATTGCTGGATTTCTTGCGACTTTCGGAAGTGCAACTCGAACCGGGAATATCACTGGCAGAATACGCCGATACTCACCACTCGGCAGAGCCAGTTGACGAACTCGATCTTCTCAGAAAAATCGACGATATCCCGAATGATAACCTTCATGATCTTGCGCTTGGAAGAACTGATAAGGTTTTGATTGCTGACAGCGCGTACCACGGTTTAACAAGACTTCGTTCGGAAATAGGAAAGGCCGAGGATATTCACCAATGGAACCTCCACTATGGTTACACCCTCAAAATGTATCTACTTCATCACAAAAAGCTCTCAAAGCTCGATTTCGTGAAGGAATACCAACTTTGGATGTGGAAAGATTATGCTTTTGGAGGGGTAGCATTTTCGTTTGCTGCGACCTTTGCCTCAGAAAAATTTGGCCGGATGATAAAGGGAATCAACTCCCTGAATCGAGACAAACTTATCAACGGGCTGCGGAATGCAGCTTGGGACATGACGATCGTCCATTATTGGTGCGATTGTGTGGTACACCGTCAAGATGGCGATCCATTTTGTGTCTTCTGTTCTGCCGACAGAGGACTCAAATCAGTTGCGCGCCAAATCGTTTCCTCAGGCACTAGAACTTTCGCGGACATGTGCACTTCTCTCCTCGGGGACGTGCTGAGTAGAAAGGAGCTTGCAGAGGTTGTTGCGCTCTGTGCAGCACTAAAGAAAGACTCGGAGAATCCAGATCGAGCAGTGCACGCTTACCGGCAGAAACAGGATTTCTTTGATCCCTACATTCGGGACCTTGAAGCCGAAGTTTTAAGCCATGTCGACAAGAGGGCCCAACAAACCGATGAGTCCAACTTTCCATAAGCTTTACGATCGATTTCCGGATTCGCGGTCTTCTGGAGCTGCTAATTACCGCCGGACCGGGCGCGACGTCCATCATCCCGGCGACCATTCAGCTGTGGCGCAATCTGCCAGATTTGGCTCGTCGCCTCCACAGCATCGCCGGGCGAATCTTCTCGTCCCAACGGACAATTCCCGCAACCCTGTCCCAGAACGAACAAATAGTTCGCCAATCTTATGAAACGCCTTCTCACTATTTGTGCCGCTGCTCTGATAGGCGCTGGATGCTCCAAGCCTTCAGACGAACCAACCCAGCCTGAAACGCTAACTAGGCAATTCGATGAATCCGAAATGAACTCGGCAATGGCGACTGCAAGAAGCCGGGTTGATGAGTTCCTAACGGTTCTTAGCACAAATGAGGCCGACTCTTTTTCAGTGAAGGCCCCGATCAATGACGGTGAGGAGACCGAGCATTTTTGGATCGTCAATGTTTCCTATAAGGATGGGGTTTTTTCCGGCGAGATTGGGAATGATGCGGGTGTCGTCACGAATGTGAAGGCGGGCCAGAGGTGGGAGATCAAGAAGGGCGACATTTCGGACTGGATGTTTACCAAGGGAGATCGAATCCACGGTGGCTTCACGATTGATCCCCTCCTGAACTCCTTTCCCAAAGACAGGGCGGACGAACTGCGAGTTAAATTGGTTCGATAATCAGTCGATTTGACCAATCCGTCCCTCCCAACGGTGACCTGCCGTCAGTTCCAAATGAATCACGCGATCCAAGACAGGATTACCGCGCCTTGCCAGTGCCCTGGAGTTTGATGTTGAACGGGTCTTCGTCCGAGTCGTTGCTCCTGATGCGGAGGTCCGCCTTTCGGGTGCCGGTGGCCCGGGGCTTGAAGAAGACTTTGAATTTGACGGTCTCGTCGGGCAACAGGGAGGTCTTGGACAAGGTGCCCATTTTGAAGTCGCCTGGATTGGCGCCTTTCATCACAAGCTTCAGGTCGGCGAGCCTGGTGGTCCCGACGTTGGCGATGGTGAAAGTCTCGGACGTGCTCCGTTCGCCCACGACGACGGTGCCGAAGTCCTTCTTGGAGACGCCGTCGAGCAGATTCCTGCCGTCCCGGACGACGGCGATTTCCGGAGCCGGCCCAATCACAAAAATCCTGCCGTCGTTGGTGATGACGGTGGCGGGGTTGGAACTCAGGACGTAATCGGCGGCATTGTTGGTGCTCGGGGCGCTGGCGGGTCCATCGAAACGCACTCCGCGCCGGCCGTTTGTCGGCAGACTCCCGGCGAAGGGCGGGCCGTAGTTGCCGTTGGCATCATTATCAAAGCCCCCGCCGTTGCTGCCGGAGTAGAAATTACCGCCCCACGCAAACGACCACATCACGAATCCCTGATCGGTCTCATAGGTCAAGCGGCCCGCCAGGAGGTCGCCCTGTGGGATGGGATTGACGATGATGAAATCCGGAGTGAACAGCGGGGAGGTCACGCGGACGGCATCGATAAAGGCCTGCGTGGCGAGCAGGACGCGCGAGCCTGCAGCGAAGCGAGAGACATTTCCGTCGATGTTGAGAACGACCACCGGCTGGGTCCCGGTGGAATTCCACACGCGCAGCCGCGTCTGGCTCACCAAGTTTTCGCCGGTCGCGCGCATCCGGAGCTGGATGGCTTGGGCGTTGATGTTGCCATTCAGGCCGGCGATGACCTGCTCGATCTGCATGAGATGGAAGTCGGCAAAGGCGGAGGGCGCGAGGGCCAGCGCGGTGAGGAATGAAACGAGTGTGGATTTGAGGTTCATCGTGGGAGGGGGTTGGCTTGGATTTGAAATTTCAAATTGGAAACTTGAGATTCATCCCACCCATCAGGCCAAACGGATCGATTTCAAGGCGTTTCTCAATTGCGGGGCTGCTGCGCTACGCGTGCGGGAATAGTCACTGCTTTTGTCTTGAAATGATCGCGTGCTTTGGATAATGGGAAGTTTACGAAAAGGCGGATTTCGCCTTCGTCCCGCCGGGAGGTACCCGGAAACAAGTAACCCAATATTCCCCATGAAAACACATCCAACCCGCGTGCTGTCGCGGAAGCTGTTAGTATCTACGGTGCTCCTGGCACCGGTGTTGTGTTCGTCCGTTGCAAATGCCGGCGGCGTCGCCGTGCAACTGGTTCGCACCTCATTGAGAAACGTCGATGACGCGGCCGGCCGTTTCCAGCATGAAGGCGGCAATGTGGTGAAAGGACAGACCACCATCGGCCAGTACATCATCATCCGGCGGGTCACGACCCCGGCCACGTCAGTGATGAACGTGGCGGCCACCACCATCACGTTGTTCCTGGGCACCGGCTCGACGACCGCACCTAACAACATTACGCTGCAAGGAGCGCACAACTTCTCGGCGGGCAACTTCCGGGGCAGTGTAAGCGCGGCTTCCAACCGCTATAGTTGGATCGATGGCGCGGACGCCACTTACTCGACCTCGTCGGGCACCTCGACATTGGTGATGACCTGGACGGGTGCCAGCCAACTGACTGTTCCTTGATTAGGTCGGCCTGCCATCGTGTCTCCATTCAGCCGGGAGGCGAGCGCTTCCCGGTTGTTTCGCGCTCGAAGCAGGCTTGATGGAGTTTTCCCATTTCAACACGTTTCCACCGATCCTCAACGTCCGTGCAACTGACCTTGGCAAACAAATCGATTCTAGCAGCAGGGCTGCTGGTCGCGGCAGCCGCGGTGGTGGTCTTCAAAAGCCCGCGCACTCCCCCCACGACCGGCGAGGTACCTGACGCGGGACGGTCCCAACGGTCGGCCACCACCCGCAGCCCACGTCCCCCCAAGCCGGCGGGCGGGTCCGCATTTCCGGGGGATTCCAGCTCCGAATCACCCATGTTCCTGCCAACGCTAGAAGCGCTCGCCTCGAACAATCCCAAGAAGGCATTGGCGAATCTGGCAGAAATCGAAGACCCCGATCAGCTCTCGCTCGCCCTTGCCGCGGTGGCCTCCGGATGGGCGCAAGAGGATCCCCTGGCGGCCGCAAAATGGGTGGCAGGACTCCCCGAGAGCCAACGCGGCGCTGCCGCTGCCGGGCTGATTTCCGTGTGGGCCGCGAGCGCTCCCGCCGAGTGCTTCGCGTGGGCCACCCAACAGAATTCCGGAAATCTTCGCGAAGAATCGCTCGTGAAACTGGCGGAAGTCTGGGGAACCAGCAATCCGCAACAAGCGCTAACCGGATTCCTCGCGCTACCAACCGACGACGGCAGCGACCGCGGCCTCCGCACCATTGTCTCGCGCTGGGCGACCGCCGATCCTTCAGTCGCCGTCGATCAGATCAGTGCGTTGGAGAAATCGACGCGGCGCGACGTCCTGCTCCAAGCCGCGCTCGTCAGTGTTTCCAGCCAGGATCCGGAGCTCGCCTGGAAATACGCGGATCGCGTTTCCGATCGCAAATCCGTCGAGCAGATCCGCGGCGTGGCGCTCAAAACGATGGCGGAAACGCGACCGCTGGATGCCATCAAGCTCGCGGAAACCGCCGGCAACAGCGAAACGCTGCTAGCGGGAATCGCCCGCGGCTGGGCCGTCACCGACGACAGCGCCGCGGAGGAATGGATCGCCAGCCTGCAGGATCCGGATATGGCAGCACGCTTGAGGGCGGCGACTTCCGAGTGAAGCCTGGACTATCTAACGAACCAGCGGCTCCGGGACCTTGCGGATCGCGGTGAGCTTGATGTCGGGCCGCGTGGCTTTTTTCATGCCCTCGCCGAGATGGAATCCCGGGTTGGGCGGCTTGTTATAGGCCACGTTTTGCCAAGCAACCGATAGCCGGTATTGGGGATCGTGCATCAGGGTGGTGATGCGGTGCTGCGTGGGAAGGGTGGTGGTATAAACGCGCAGGGATTTCTCGCCGGGGCCGGGCAGGACCATCTCCTCGCGCCAATCGCCTAGCAGGTCGGCGGCAAGGTTCGGATGCGCGCCGGAGTAGCGGTTCCTGCCGGGAAAGGCCGGTTCGGCCTCGAAGATCGGTTTGACCTTAGCCGTCGCGGGATCCCATTTGAGAACTTTGTAGCCGCCGTAAATCTCGCGCAGCAGGTCGCCGTCCCACCAGATCACCCAGTCCGCCAGCGGGGGTTGAGGACCGATCTCCTTGCCTTGAATGGTTCTGAGCAGGGTAGGCCCGCCCCACACTTCGGCACCGGGATGGCGAGGGTCGATGTCGGCGACGACGCCCCTGCCGAAGTCCACGCCGGGGCTGTGAGACCAGAGTACTTTACCTGTCTTGGCGTCGTGGAGACCCGCGCCAGGAGTGTTGAACCCGACGGTGTCGTCTTCGTTTTCCGTGATCAGATAGAGTTCCAGACCGGGATTTGCGGTGTCGAAATCACCGATGTGCAGCGCGTCGCCATGCCGGCGGCCGGTGGAGAAAAGGCCCTTGCCGTTGTCGTCCACGGTCATGCCCTGATAGACGATTTCATCCTTGCCGTCGGCATCCACATCGGCGACGGCGAGGGCGTGTCCACCCATGCCGGAATACGGCGAGACTTCGGCGAACGGCGGGCGGCCGATGCCCGAATCGAAGACCCAGCGCGAGGTCAATTCGCCGCCGCGCCAATCCCAGGCGGCGATGACGATGCGGCCGTAAACGCCGCGGCACATCACCACGCTCGGGTGCTTGCCGTCGAGATAGGCGATGCAGGCGAGGAAGCGGTCGCAGCGGTTGCCGTAGGAATCATTGCCGCCATTGCCGCCGTTGCCACCCCAGCCGTCGATCGGGTCGCGGCTCG
Source organism: Verrucomicrobiota bacterium (assembly GCA_040385685.1). Taxonomy (GTDB): domain Bacteria; phylum Verrucomicrobiota; class Verrucomicrobiia; order Verrucomicrobiales; family Akkermansiaceae; genus Luteolibacter. The sequence continues at coordinate 109,733 of JAZKGW010000041.1, forward strand.
GGATGTAATCCACGGTCTTGAGGGCGGCCCCGGATTTGCCGTCGAAGATGGTGAAAAACTCGGGGCCGGTTAGAATGCGGCCGTATTTCGAGTTTCCGGTTTCCTTGTTGCGCCAGTCCTTGTCCTTGTCGCCGAGGATTTTGCCGACACCGTCCTTGGTGCCATCCGCGGTTTTGCAGGCGATTTCCGCGCGGCCGTCGCCATCGAGATCATAGACCATGAACTGGGTGTAATGCTCGCCCTCGCGGATGTTGATGCCGAGATCGATGCGCCAGAGGAAGGTGCCGTCGAGCTGATAGGCTTCGAAGACGGGCGTGCCGGTGATGCCGTTGAAGGAATTGTCGCGGCCCTTGGAAGTCCGGTGGACGATGATTTCATAGCGTCCGTCGCCATCGAGATCGCCGGTCGAGCAATCGCCCAACCGATAGCCTTCGAGTGGCTGGATCGGAAATTCGATGAACGGTTTTTCCAGAACCTTGCTGCTTTCGCTGGGATTGCGCTCTTTTCCATCAAGCACCGGGCGGACGAAATATTCCGTGGCGTTGCCAGCCTTGTCATCGAGAAGATTGGTCGCGCCGGCGAGTGGTTCCGGGTTCACCCGCTCGCTCTTGCCGTCGGCCACCCGATAGAGGTTGAAGGCGGTCGGCTGGGTATCGGTGCCTAACAAGCGCCAGCCAACATAGACTTTGCCCGCCTCCTGGCGGACCGCGACCAGGCCGCGGTCGAGGGTTTCCATCTGCCGTTGGCCGCGGGCAGGCATGGCAAACAGCAGACTCGGAAGCAACAGCCATGCAAGCGGGGAGGAGCGGTTTGATTTTGGCATAGGTTTGGCTTTCAAGAATTGAACTCCGCTCGCGGTCGCCCGCTCTGTCACCCGTTCGGGGGATGCCGCCAGCGGCGGGAAACACCTATGATTAGGTTTGGTGGTCGGTCCTTGGGCTGATGTCACTCATCAGCCCGGTATCATCCTGCATCGCCTGCGGAAATGGAGTGGATCTCCAGCGGCCGTCTACCTGATAGGGAATTCTGGTATAGGGAACAAGCAGAATCACCTGCCGCGCCGGAACCTTGAGGTTTGATGCCGAACGGATATTGCGGGTTCGTTGACCTGACAGCAGTTGTAAACGGTCAAGAAACAGGCGCCATCACCGGGATTGGGATCCCATGTTCCGTCGAACTTCCTGTTATTGGGTTATTGCCTTGATCACAGAGCATATGTGTGGTCACTTTTCCCGCAATCGATTCGGAATAATCCGAATCAAAATTCCTCTCACCTTTGCAATGACCTTTAAGTCCGTCATCGCGTTGTTCATGGGACTGGTCATCCAGTTGTCCCAATCGCAATCGTGTTTGGCTACGATTTCAGCAGAGCCATCCGGAGTCACGGCGCGTCCGATGTGTTGCTGCGAGGGGCTCCAGTCGTGCCCGTGCGCGAGTGACCGCAGTCCTGATCGGAAGCCCGCTCCGCAGATCCCTGCGGCCGTGGATTTGAAATGGATCCTTCCGAAAGCGACTGGGGCTAACAGTCTCGACGCGCCGGCTTCTCCCCGGGCGGAAAGCGGGATTTCCATCGCCCCACGCGCCGAAGCGCGGTGGGCCTATCCAGGAGTGCCGCTTTCCGTGGCCTTCTGCAGTTTTGTCATCTGAGTCAGCGCCCTCACAGGCGTACTGCGCCCATCCATCCCGGCCAACCGTTCGGCCGCTGCGATCAGGCGCATTGGAAATTCCATCCAATGACTCACATGACTCATGAAACCATATCCAATCATTCTCACCGGTCTCCTCGTGGCCGGAAGCCTCCTGCACGCGCAGGACGCTAAAACTCTCAACAACGATTTCCTCTCCGGAATCAGGCGGGTAGCCGCGCGCACCCATCCGTCGGCGGTTGCCGGAAAATATCTGGCAGACGCCGCTGGCCAGGACTCAAACGCGGTTAGACTGTGGGAGGATCCCATGGTCGGACTCGGGTTCACGATCGCCGATCGCCTGATGCGCATGGATGACGGCGACGTCACCATCGGCATCGAGCAGAGACTACCCAAGCCCGGGATGTTCGACGCACAGCGCCGCAAGGCCGAAGCAATGCGCCGTGCCGCCATGGAAAACGCCCGCACCCCGGCGCTTGCCGCAGGTGCCGAGGCCGCCCGCAACGCCATCGAACTCGCGCTCGCCGACGAATCCATTTCCCTCCAGCAGTCGCAAATCACCTGGCTCACCGCGATGGTGGAAAACGCCCGCCAAATGGCCGCCGATCCGATGGGCAGCAGCGGCGACGCGCTGCGCATGGAAACCGAGTTGGCCAAGGAACAGCAGATGCTCGACGCCGCGCGCCGCACCCGCGAGGGCTTTGCCCAGAAACTCAACCTCACGCTCGGCCGTCGGCTGGAATCGCCGTGGCCCGTGTTGAAACTGCCCGCCGCCCCGCCGCCGGTGCCCATCGCCAAAGCCGAAATCGCCCGCATTCCGCATGCGAATCCGAAGGTCCGCGCCATGAAGGAAATGACCGGCGCCGCAAACGCCGAAACCCGCATGGCCGATCGCGAGCGGTTGCCGGAAATCTCGGTCGGCGTGGACACCAGCATCTACGCCGCGGAGCGCGATGTCCGCAGCACGATGGTGGGCGTGAAAATGACCCTGCCCTGGTTCAATGATTCCTTCTATCAGGCAAAGATCTCCGCCGCGAAACGCCGCGAACTCGCCGCCGCCAGGGATGTGGAATCGATGCGTCGGGAGGTCGCTGCGATGGTTCTCAACGCCGCCACCGAAGCCGCCAACGCCGCCGCCCAAGCCAACGCGTTTTCCGGCGAGATTCACGACAAAGCCCAGCTCACCACCCGCACGATCGAGGCCGGTTGGATCAGCTCTAAAGCCCCTCTGACCGACCTGCTCGATTCCGCCCGCACCCTCTTTTCCATCCGTCTCGAACAGCGCCGCATGATCGCCATGCAGCTCGCGGCACTCGAAGAACTCCAAACCCTGGTCCCCGACCGCTGAAGCCATGAAAACATTCCTCACCATTCTCATCACCGCGTTATTAGCCGCAGGGGGCACTTGGTTCGCCCTGCAAAAGCTCTCACCGTCATCCACACCCACCGCCGCCACGGCCGAACGCAAACCGGCCTTCTATCAGAGCGCAATGCACCCGTGGATCAAGAGCGACAAACCCGGTCGCTGCACCATCTGCGGCATGGAGCTCACGCCCGTTTATCCGGGAGAAAAAGGTTTCGACGCCACCGGCGGTGGAGCCACCGTGGCTCTCACCCAGACGCAGATCCAGGTGCTGCACGTGCAAACGGCCGAGGCAAAAATCCAGCCTCTCGCCCGCACCCTGCAAGTCGCCGGTGTGATCGACGACGATAACACCCGCCACCGGATCATGTCGGCTTACGTCGATGGGCGGATCGAAAAGCTGCACGTGAATTTCATCGGAGCCGAGGTCGATGCCGGCCAGCCGCTCGCCGAATTTTACAGCCCCAACCTCCTGCAGGCGGAACGCGAATACCGCCAACTGGACGGCGAGCTGCGCAGAAATACCGCGCTCCGCCTCCGCCAGATGGGACTCACGCCCGAACAGATCGAGGCCGTCGCCAGCAAACCCGCCGACTCGCTCACCTCGCAGATTCTATCACCCATCGGCGGCACCGTCCTCACGCAGAGCGTCTATGAAGGCCAGTATGTCTCGACCGGACAGCAACTGTTCGAGATTGCCGATTTCTCGACCATGTGGTTCATGTTCCGGGCCTATGAGCAGGACATGCCGTGGATCAAGCTCGGCCAGACTGTCACCGTCACCACACCATCGCTTCCCGGAAAATCCTTCGAAGGAAAAGTCACCTTCATCGATCCCAATTTCGAGGAAGCCACCCGCTCGACCAAGGTCCGCGTGGAGCTTCCCAACCCCAAGGTCGATGGCCGCCGCGTGTTGCTCCACCGCCTCTACGCCGACGGTGCGGTAAACCTCGAAGCTCCATCCGTCCTAACGATTCCGCGCTCCGCCATCATCCAGACTGGTCCCGAAGCCGTGGTATACCTCGACCAGGAAGGTGGCGCATACGCGCGGACCACGGTGAAACCGGGCCGCCGCGGCGACTCGCTCGTCGAAATTCTATCCGGACTCAAGGCGGGCGACAAGGTCGTCACCAACGGCAACCTGCTCATCGATGGACAGGCGGAAATGAACCGCTCTTTCATGTCGCCAGCCGACGCTCCAACTCCTGTCGCGATGACGAACGCCCTAACTGCTCAACAGCAGCACGCGATCCGCGATTTCGTCAAGGTCGCCGATGCCATGTCCGCGACGCTGGCCGCGGATGACCTCGCCGCCTTCAACAAAGCCAGCGAACCCGCGATGATGGCGACCGGCGCTCTGGTCGAAGCGTTCGCCGGATCCCCGGATTTGGAAGCGCTCGGCAAATCCAGTCATTTCCACGGCTTTGCGGATCTCAAAGCCGCCCGCGCCGCATTCCTGGAATTCAACATCGCTGCCAACGCTGTGCTGGAACCCTTGCGCAAAATCGAAGGCATCCCCGAGTTTCAAATCTGGGAGTGCCCGATGGTTGATCAAGCAATCCCTGAAGCAGCGAAAAAAGGCCGGTGGTTCCAAACCGCGGGACGCCCCGGCCAAAACCCCTACTTCGGCGCCGAGATGATCGACTGTGGAAAGGAGATCAAACCATGATCGAGCGCATCATCGAATGGAGCCTGATAAACCGGTTCCTCGTCGCCTGTGCCACCCTGCTACTCGTCGCGCTGGGAGTCCGCGCCGTCTATCTGACGCCCGTCGATGCCATCCCGGATCTGACGGAAAACCAGGTTCTCGTTTACGCCGACTGGGCCGGCCGCAGTCCGCAGGAAGTCGAGGATCAGGTGACCTATCCGCTCACCACCGGTTTACAAGGTCTCTCGGGAGTGAAGGAAGTGCGCGCCACCTCGATGTTCGGTTTCTCGCTGAGCACGATCATTTTCGAGGAAGGAGTAGACACCTATTTTGCGCGGACCCGCGTCCTTGAACGCCTGAATTTCCTCCAAAGCGCGATGCCGGAAGGCGTCACGCCGCAGCTCGGGCCTGATGCTTCCGGCCTCGGCTGGGTCTATCAGTATTATCTCCACGTGGATCCTTCGAAGGCGGAGAATGGCGGCTATGATCTCGCGAAACTCCGGTCCGTCCAGGACTGGTATGTCCGCTATCAGCTCGCCAGCGTGCAGGGCGTCGCGGAGGTCGCCAGCATCGGCGGCTTCGTGAAGCAGTATCAGATCGAGCTCTCGTCGACCAGGATGCGCGCGGCGAACGTGACGATGATGGAGGTGCTCGCCGCCGTCCAGAACGCAAACCTCAACGTCGGCGGCAAGACCGTGGAGGAAAACGGCGCGGAATTTGTCCTGCGCGGCATCGGCCTCGTCACCAGCCCGGAGGACCTCGAGCTGGTCACCGTCAAAGCGGTGGACGGCACCCCCATCTATCTGAAAGACATCGCCACCGTTCAGATCGGCGGTGACTACCGCCGCGGCGCGCTCGACATCGACGGCCATGAAGCCGTCGGCGGCACCGTCGTCATGCGTACCGGTGAGAACGCCAAAGCCGTCATCGAACGGGTGAAGGAAAAGATCGCGCAGATCGCTCCCAGCCTGCCGCCCGGCATCACCATCAAATCCTTCTACGACCGCAGCGAACTCATCGACAACACCATCGACACGCTCAAGCACGCGCTGTTCGAGGAAATCATTTTGGTGACCCTCGCCCACATCATCTTCCTCTGGCACTTCCGCAGCATTCTCATCGTCACGCTGCCGCTGCCGATCTCCATTCTCATTTCGTTCCTGCTGATGAAGGAAGCCGGCATCACCAGCAACATCATGTCTCTAACCGGAATCGCGATTGCCATCGGCGTGCTGGTGGATGCCGCCATCGTCGTGACCGAGAACGTCCTGCGACATTGCGAGAAAGCGGAGGAAGAAAAAGGCGGCGCGCTCACCCGCAAGGAGACCTGGCAAACCACGCTCGTCGCCTGCAAACAAGTCGGCCGGCCGATTTTCTTCGCCATGGCGATCATCATCCTCGCCTTCGTCCCGGTGTTCGCGCTGACCGGGCAGGAGGGGAAATTGTTCCATCCGCTCGCCTTCACCAAGACCTTCGCGATGATCGGCTCCACGTTGTTAGCTGTAACGTTGGTGCCGGTGCTCTGCTCGCTGCTGGTCCGCGGACCGTTCCATTCTGAGGACAAGAACATCGTCATGAAGTTCCTTCTCAAACTCTACGAACCCACGCTCAATTGGGCGCTGGAGCATCGCAAGACGGTGGTCAGCCTCGCCTTTCTCATCCTGTCCGTCGCGCTCCTAACTGCATTTGGACTGCCCAGGGCTTGGGTGAAAGAAATCCGTGACAAGGGCTACGACCGCACCGCCGGTCTGGTCACCGGTTTCGGCAAGGAATTCATGCCGCCGCTCAACGAGGGCAGCCTGCTTTACATGCCCGTCATGATGCCCAAGACCGGGCTCAAGGAAATCCAGCGCGTCATGTCGTGGCAGGACAAGGTCATTTCCGAAACGCCCGAAGTCGCCAGCGTCGCCGGCAAGCTCGGCCGTTTCGAAACAGCCACCGACCCGGCTCCCACGGAGATGTTGGAAACCACCATCATGCTCAAACCGGAATACATTCCTAACGGGAAGTTCCGCGTTAAGCGCAATCCCGATTGGCGCGAGGGAATGACCGTCGAAAAGCTCAAGGCCGAACTAACGGAAAAGATGAAGCAAGTTCCCGGCTACGTCCCGGCGTTTCTCCAGCCCATCGAGAACCGCATTCTCATGCTCTACACCGGCATTCGCGCGCAGGTCGGCGTGAAGATCTACGGCGACAATCTCGACAAGATCCAAAGCAAGGCGTTCGAGATCGAGAAGCTCGTGAAAGGCATCGACGGAGCCGCCGGCGTCTCCGCCTCGCGGGTACAGGGAAAGCCCTATCTGAACATCAAGGTCGATCGCCAGGCAATGGCCCGCTACGGCCTCAGCGCGAAGGATGTGCTCGACGCGGTGGAGATTTCCATCGGCGGGAAGAACGTCAGCACCACCATCGAAGGCCGCGAGCGCTTCCCGATCCAGATCCGTGTCGAGCGCGGCGAGCGTGATGATATCGAGAAACTGAGCCGTATCCTCGTTGCCGCGAAACCCGGGATGAGCGCCGCCCCCGCGACTCCCGCCGGTGGCATGGGCGGCGGCATGGCGGGTGGTGCGGCCGCCACCGCAAGCGCTCCCGCGGCGGACGACGGCAAGGAGGTTCCCTACATCCCGCTCGGCATGGTTGCGAAGATCACCCGCGAGATTGGCGCCAACGAGATCGCCTCCGAGAACGGCCTGCTGCGTTCCTATGTCCAGGCCAACGTCCAGGACCGCGACCTCGGCGGCTTCGTCGAGGAAATCGAACAGAAGCTCAAGACCATCGACATGGAAGGCATGACTTACAAGATGACCGGAGAGTTCGAGAACCAGCGTCGTTTCACCAAAACCATGGTGCTCGTTTTCCCGATCGTCCTGATGGTGATCTTCGTCCTGCTCTTCTTCGTCTATCACAGCGCACTGGAAGCCGCCCACGTCATGCTCGCCGTGCCCTTTGCCCTGAGCGGCGGCGTGTTGCTGCAAAAACTGCTAGGCTACAATTTCAACGGAGCTGTCTGGGTCGGCTACATCGCGTTGTTCGGCACCGCCGTGCAAACCGGGGTCGTCATGGTCGTCTATCTGGAGGAAACCGTGAAAGCCCGGCTCGCGGAAAAGGGCGCGGCCTTCACCTACGAGGACCTCGTGCAAGCCGTGAAGGACGGAGCCCGCCTCCGCCTGCGGCCCAAGGTGATGACCGTCGCCACCATCGTCTCCAGCCTGCTGCCCATCATGTGGAGCCACCGCCAGGGAGCGGAAATCATGAAGCCGCTCGCCACGCCCGTCATCGGCGGAATGATCTCCAGCTTGCTCCATATCCTCATCGTCACCCCGGTTATCTTCCTCTGGCTGCGCGGGCGAGAGTTCAAGAAAGGAACACTCCAGCAGTCGCTGGCCACCCACGATCATTCATCTCGCTAACAACAGTCACATCATGAAAACCACCATCATCACCGCCGCTATCGCCTTGCTGCTCGCCGTTTCCTGTAAGCCCGCGAAAACCGAAACGACCCAAGTCGCCGCGTCTGCGGAGAAATGTATCGTCTCCGGCGAAACGCTTGGCGAAATGGGCAAGCCTTTCGAATATGTCTATCAAGGCCAGACGCTCAAATTCTGTTGCAAGAGCTGCGTGCCGAAGTTCGAAAAGGAGCCCGCGAAGTTTCTGGCAAAATTGAAATAGCCAAATCTAACGACCGAGACTGGTTTCACATCTGTGCGGAGATGTTCCAGGGAACGAATTCGTTGTCGCCGAAGCCCAGCGCCTCTGACTTCGATTGCCCGCCGCTGGCGACGCGGAGCATTTCCTGATAGATCCGGTCGGCGACCTGCTCGTGGGTTTCCTCACCGTCGGCGATGGTGCCGGCGTTGATGTCCATGTCCTCTTCCATGTGGCGGAACATCGGCGTGTTGGTCGCGATCTTGATCGAGGGCGTCGGCTTGCTGCCGAAGACCGAACCGCGGCCGGTGGTGAAGCAGAGGAGATTCGAGCCGCCGGCGGACTGGCCGGTCACGCCCATGGGATCGTAGCCCGGCGTGTCCATCATGTGCAGGCCGCGCTCGCGGACCGGCTCGGCGTAGCGGAGCACGGAGACGAGGTTGGTGGAGCCGGCTTTGCAGACAGCACCTAACGATTTTTCGAGGATGGTGGTCAGCCCGCCAGCCTTGTTGCCTGGCGTGGGGTTGTTGTTGATCTCGCCGTCGAGCTTGGCGGCGTAGTCTTCCCACCAGCGGATTCGCTCAATGAGTGCCTCACCGACTTCCGGCCTAACGGCCCGGCGGGTGAGAAGGTGCTCGGCTCCGTAAATCTCCGGCGTTTCGGCAAGGACGGCGGAGCCGCCTTGGGCGACGAGCCGGTCGACGGCCAAGCCGAGAGCGGGATTCGCGGTGATGCCGGAAAGCCCGTCGGAACCGCCGCACTGGAGGGCGACGATCAGTTCGCTGGCAGGCACCGATTCGCGCCGGGCCTTGTCGGCGGCGGGCAGCACATCGTTGACGAGCTTTTCAAGGCAGGCTTCGATGGTTTTCCTCGTGCCGCCCATCTGCTGGATCGTTAGATAATGGATGCTTCCAGAAGGCGGCTTGCCGAAGGTCTCGATCATCGCAGGGATCTGGTTCGTCTCGCAGCCGAGGCCGACCATCATGACCGCGCCGAAGTTCGGGTGGCGGACGTGGCCCCAGATGGTGCGCAGGAGCATCGCGAAAGCCTCGTTGCGGTTGGAAATGCAGCAGCCGAGGCCGTGAGTGATGGCGACCACACCGTCGATGTTAGGAAAATTCTCCAGCAATCCCCGACGCTCGACCTCACGAGCGACATGGTGGGTAACGGTGGCGGAGCAATTCACCGAAGAGATGATGCCGACGTAATTGCGCGTGCCGGTCTTCCCGTCGCCACGGCGATAGCCCATAAAGCTGTCCCGCTGGTCTTCCGGGACGTAGGCAGTGGGTTTCGCGGCGCTGCCGTGCGCGTAGTCGTCGGTATGGTCGGACATGCCGAGGTTGTGGCTGTGGACGTGCTCTCCGGCGGCGATGGCGCGGGTGGCATGGCCGATGATCTGGCCATATTTCAGCACGGGTCCGTCTTCGGCGATGTCGCGTAGGGCGATCTTGTGGCCGCGCGGCACGCTGCCTCGGACGGTTGTTCCGCCGGACAGGGCTTCCCCGTCAGCTAGGTCGGCAAGAGCAACAGCGACGGGGTCTTCGGGGTGAAGGAGAAAAATGCGATTCATGAATGTTGGATGGAGTGATGAAATACGACTAACAGATTCAGTTTATGGATTCGCCGGACCACCCTCCGTAGGTGCGGGAGCCATTCGGCCATCCTTGCCTGGAGACTCCAGAGTGATGGCCGCCACCATCGGCGCGCAGGCATTCCCGCCGCTTGAAAGGATGATTTTGGAAATCGTTGCGGCAGGCTTCTTCAAGTCCCGCCACAGATAACGAAGCTGGCCATGGCTGACCAACCCGGTGCGCACGGAGCCGGGAACATCGACCGCGAGCGCATGGTCGGCGATGTCGATGCCGTTGCGGAACACGAGGTCATCCGAAGTTCCATCCGAGTATTCCACCGTGATCATGACAAGCGGTTCAGGGCTTTGCACAGCGGGAAATCCCCATCCCGCGACCGCACCTAGCAGATGCAACCTTCCGGCTGCGACGTTCGCTGGAAGCTCCACCCGGTTAGGCATCGTTTGGCTCAGGGCATCCGGCCGCGCGCCGCCCTTGAGAACGATGACGTTTTTCCCTCCCGGAGCCGTAGCTGGATCCTGCAATTGGAATGGAACACTTCTCTCTTCCACAATGCCAAAGCGCTTGAGACCGACGCTGTCTCCCGGAGTATCCTTTGATAGATAGACACCCTTGCTGCCGTCCGCGGTGGCGGCTTTTCCGAACGTGAGAATGTGGAAGCGCCGCTCTCCGGAGCGCAGATAGGAAATCAGATCGCGCAACGCGGGTGCGCCCATGGATTCGAACCCCTCCGGCATCAAGGATTTTCCGGTGTCGGTCTGACTGGTGATCTGGTCGCGGGGGATTTCCGTTTCCCCGCCGACGTTTTTGAGGAAAAGGCTGCCCGCTGTTTCCCGGCTGATGAAGCCTGCGACGTTCCGACCGTCCTTGGTTCCAACATTCCAGACATGGAAACTCGGCTCCACCTCGCGGTTCGGATCGACGATGTGGGTCAGCCACGTCTCGACTCCGTGCGCTCCCATTCCTTCGAGAACCGGCCCGATGATCGCGCCTTCGCCGTTGAACAAGTGGCACATCGCACACGCTTGGAAGATGGCCTTCCCTACCGTCGCGTCACCGCTAGCCATCACTTCGGGCAACAGCCGGTTGATCGCCGCCGACTTGGCTTCCACCGCGCCTTGGAATTTCGCCACCACCGGAGCGGCGTGATCACGGACTAATTTGTTAGGATGCTCGGCGAGCCGGGCGACGAGCTGTGGCCCCGCAACGCCCGGAGGCAGGCTGCCATCGGCCATCGCGTCCACCAGCGCCTTCGAGGAATCGACCCGCCCGAGCAAGGCTTCCGTGATCTTCGCCTTATCGCCTTGTGGAAGCGACGTCATCGACGCGATGAGGAGTTTCGCGGCGTCCGGGGCCGGATTCTTCAGAATCGATTCGAAGAGCGAGTTCCGTCCCTCTCCCGGACTGACCAAGGATTGCTGGAAAAATCCGGCAAGGCTGGCGGGGAAAATTGGCAGGCTTCCAAGCGCTGATAGAACCTGCTTTTCGTGCGGCTGTGAGGTCAGCACGCGCTGAGCCGCTTTCTCCAAGCGGGCGCTGCGTTCCGAAGCATTCCAACTTTGGACGGCGAGAGGTAGTGCGGTCGCGGAAATTTGAGGAATATCGCTCTCGACCAAGGCGTCGATTGCCGCTGCCAGTTCGGGGCTTGCACCGAGTTTCCGTTCACGCAGCGATGCGAGCGATGCCATCGCGATTCCCACATCCCCACCTTTGCCAAGCACCTTCAACAGGGGAACCAGGCGGGACTCGTCGTTGGCTGAGAATTCAAAGAGCCGGGCGACCAACCGCGCTTGTTTTTCCTTTTCCGTAGAAGCCATAGCCGCAGCCAAAACCTCGCCGGGAGAATTTTTCGCCAGCCGCGTCACCGCCGCCGTGGTCCAAGGGTCATAGGCAGCGGTATTGATAGAAACGAGTGTATCGGCGGCAATGACTGTCTTAGCCGGAAGGGCGGCCAGCACTTGCAACCGCACTTCCGGGTCCTTTTCCTTTAAGAGCGACGAATTCATAGATTTCACCACTCCTCCGGTCCCCAGTCCCGGGTGTGCTCCCATCACCTTCGCCGCAGTCAGTTGAACAGAACGATCATCGTCCTTCAGAGCCGCGATCAACTCCTGTTCTGCGAGCACGCCCGCTGCGGCACGAATCCACAGGGCATGAAGTTTCGCCAGTCCTTTGGCACCGCCTAACATGTTAGCCGCCGATTTCACATCGCCTTCCTCGATGAGACGCTGGGCCCGGAAGCGCACTTCCCTGTTGGGATGCGACAACGCGGCCACGCGGCCTTCGAGTGTTTGCAGATCTGCAACAGGAAGCCGCTTCGCCTCGCGGTGCTCGTAGCGGATGATGCGGCCGAAGAAATGATCTCTATCAGGACGGGCCGCCTGGTTGTTCCAGAGATGGATTGGTCCGCGCGGATCGTTGTGGAGAATGGCCTGATTGTAGAAGTCGATGGTGTAGAGCTGACCGTCGGGACCGACCCGCGTGTCGATCTGCCGGCTCCAGGAATCGCGTGTCGCGGAGAATTCTTCCTCACGCGTTTTTGCCGCGCTGAAGGTGACACCGGACCGGGTCAGTTGCTCGTGATGGATGATGTGAACGGTCGGCTCTGCGGTGAAATAACCCATCTTCCAAACATCCGGCCACGACCCTCCTTCATAGATCGCGCAACCACACGCTGCGGTGAAGGATCCGATCACATCGTTCGGTTGGTTCTCGACGATTTCCTCCCAAGTCATCAGCGGTTTCACCGGCCGCAAGTGGATCATGACCTGCCACGATGGCATGCTACCCATGCCGCCTTCCGCCATGAGCTTGTCGGTCACCGGCACATGCATGACGAGGTCACCCGACGTCGGTTGGGTGAAAAACAATTCACCATCCGAAGTGATGTCCACGCCCCAACAGTTGCCGCTTTTCGCGCTCACCATTTCGATGGACGAGCCATCCGCCTTGAGTCTAACGACTCCCGAGCCGATGGATCCGAAATCGCGCGCGCCATCGCCGGAAGTCACCTTGGGCGAACTCGAATAGCCGTGCGTCGCATAAATCCAGCCGTCCAGTCCCCAGCGCAGATTGTTCAGCACCGAGTGGGTATCCTGAGTCCCCAGACCGGAGTAGAGCACTTCGCGGCGGTCGGATTTTCCGTCACCGTTAGTATCTCTGAGAAACAGAACCTGCGGTGGTTGGGCGACGATGACACCGTCCTTGTAAAAGCAAAAACTCGTGGCCAGATCGAGGTCATCAGCGAAGACATGGCGCTTATCCATCAGGCCATCGCCATCGGTATCCTCCAGTCGGCAGATGCGGTCACGGCCGGGACGGTCCACTGCCCGAGGCTTCGGCAGATTGCTTTCGCGGTTCCACACGGAATACATCGATTCCGGTCCGCCGCCCTTTTTGCCTTCGGGATATTCCATGCTTTCCACCACCCAGAGGCGGCCCTGTCCGTCCCAATCGATGTTGATGGGTTTTGATATGAGTGGCTCGGAGGCGACGAGCTCGACATTGAAATCCGGATGCGTCTGGAGGGACGCCACCTGCTCACGCGGGGCCAGCGGTCCGCCTTTTGGATAGATCAACTCGGAGGGATTCGCCTTGCCGGGTGCGTCTTTTTCGTCGGTCTTTCCCGCCCATGCCAGCGAGCGGCCGAGTAAGTCGCGGACCGCCGGATGGCCTAGCGTTCCGGGACTTTTGCCCGGAACGAAAAATACGATCCGTCCCTCGCCCACTGACTTCGTCCAGATCATCGGCGATACGCCGTAAACATAGGGTTGTGGTTCCTCGCCCTTCAGATGCTTCCGGTTAGGCGTCCACGTCGTGGCGAGCACCCGGCCGTCAGAATCGATTTCAAATCCCTGCATCAGCTCGTCGTCCACATCGAAGTTCGAGACTCCGTGCGTGATGAAATCCTCACGACCGGCAGGCGTGAAAAACAACGGTACGCGGCCGGACCATTTACGGGGTTCTCCCTTCGCGAGTCCCGATGCGGTGATCGCATCATGTACCAGCACGACTCCACCGCCTGCTTGCAGATAGGCTTCGATGCGGGCCTTTTTCGCGTCGTCCCATTTTGCCGCCGATCCTATCAGAACTGCGTCCGCGTTTTTCAGATCAGTCTCTTCCGGAAATGCTGCATGGCTGGCGATCCCCGGAAACAGCTCCGTGCCGGACTGGATGTAGAATGATTTCCCGCTGGCAATGCTGCCGGAAGCCGCGAACAAAAGCCCGGCGAGAGCGGAGATGGCGGAACGAGCTGAAACGAACATCTCTCATTCATAACCCCTTCGTAGCGGCTGCCTAGAAGCGAAGCATCCGGAATAGAGAAATGTGCATTTTCAGCGGATCAGCGCACCTGCGACGGTCGCCGGCCGGTCCATTTCTGGAAGGTATTCGAAAACGTGTTGGGATTGATGAAGCCCACGTCGCGACTGATCGATTCGATCTTGTCGCCGGTGCTGGTGAGGAGTTGGCGTGCGCGCCGCATCCTCAGAAAAGTGACGTGCTGCATGGGCGTGCGGCCGAGTTCGGACCGGCATAGCCGTCGCAGGTGCTCCTTGCTGACGCACGCCTTGGCGGCAAGTTCATCTAGAGTCCATGGATGGGCGAGCTCGCGGTCGACCGTCTCCCACATCCGCCACAGGCGAGTGTCGCTCTGGTGGGGTTGGGCAAAACGAAGCACGTAGCTGTGGATCAATTCCGCCCACGCATTCAGTTGAGCGGGGAGCGCTTGGCCTGTCGCCTCGGCATGCAGTCCCTGGATCGCCCGCCGGAGTGGATCGGGATGATAATTTCCCAAAACCGGCGATTTATGGGAAAGAATGGGACGCGCCTCGCGCGATTCATGGTAGCGGACGGTGCACATCCTCATCGGCTCCGAGCCGGTGGCTTTGAGCTGGTTCGTGACAAAAGGCGGCAAGAGACACGCCTGTCCCGCTTCGAGCCGTTTCCACTGGCCGTCCGCCTTGACCATCCCGCTACCGCCGAAGCAAGCCATCATGCAGGTGCCCGATTGGTCGGTGCGGGTCATTGTGAACGGTTCGGACGCCTCCAGAATTTCCACGTGGGAAATGTGATGCTGCCCGAGCTCCCGGCAGACCGGTTGGTCCCGCAGCCAATCGCGGTTGTCGAGATCGTCGCTGCGGACGACGTGCGTCCGGATGGCGAGCGGTGGGCTTTTGGAGGGCATCGGGATCTGAAATCTGCACGGGTTCGCTCGGGGGATCAAGACCCCCGAATGTGCATCCGCGATAGACGGATGAGTTCCCGCATTTCTTGCCAATCGCGGTTTCCGCCACTAGCGAAAGGGGAACCATGAGTGAGAAAACGCCGCCCCACTTCGTCCAACAGGGAGAAACCGCCGACGAATACAACGACTGGACCTTCAACGAATGGCTGTGCCGGCCCGGACTCGCGGATGCGGCAAAACTGCTGATGGTCCGCGCCACGATGGAGCCTCGCTGCTGCCACCCGTTTCATGTTCACCCGTTCCGCGAGGAAATCATCCACGTCGTTTCCGGAAAAGCGGAGCAGTGGGTGGGTGAGGAATATCGAATCCTGGGTCCGGGGGAGGTTGCGGTGATCCCGCCCGGCGTGCCCCACGGAACCTACAATCCCTTCGACGAAACACTGATCTTCCACGCGATTCTTTCTCCGGCCATTTTGCCAGAAACAGAAATGAACGCACCGGATCCGCACGATGTTTCGGAAACCGAGCCATGGCGGTCGATACGGAAAGACCTCGCGCCGTGCTCGATTTTCAAGGATCTGTAGGAGGAGCTGTCGAACCAGCAGCGGGCAAGAGCACGGCCCCCGGGTCGGTAAAAAACCCCGTCGCAGCCGGAGCTGGACGGGGTTTTCCTTGGGTTTTGGAAAAATAACGAGGAGAACCTAGCTTACCAATTCTTCACGTCGTCCGCGGGCTTCTTATTTCCCGCATAGTCGGCGCCCTCACTCCAGGCCGCCACCCGGCGTCCGTTCAGAGTCGCGCCGCCGCCGTTGGTCGGGGCGGTCGTGATCTTTTCGTCATAGTCGCAATCCAGCATCAGTTTGTAGGGGCCGCCCCACGGGTCATACAGGCCTTGAACGTCCGTGCCTCCGGTGCCCTTATAAACCAGACCGCCGGAGCCGCCAGAGGTGCCCTTGGCCTTCCCCTCCTTGACGGACAAGAATTTGATGGAACGTGGGTTCATCTGCGTGGCGGAGGAAGGTTCGATCCCAAGCAAAACTTTGAGCAATGTCGTGCCCTCGGCTTGGTTCATATCGATCTGGGTGTCAGCAGTGGCGGTCGTTGGCATACTGCCATACTCGTTGTAAAATTGGTTCACCGCCTGTTCAAGGGCGACGACGGTGGCGAGGGCGGTCGTTTTCTTGGCCTTCTGGATCGCGGCGTTTCCAGCGGCGAAACCGGCTCCGGCGAGCACCGCGATGATCGCGATAACGACAAGCAGTTCGACCAGGGTGAAGCCGTTTTTACGGCGGGAGGGATGGGTTTTCATGGCTGGATTGGAGTTGGATTTCACGATTGCGGAGCAAATACGAGATTCTGAAGGCTGGCAATGCCTCAATCACATTCGCATTCACATGGTAAACACCTAGGGCCGCATTTCATCCCCGGCAATCTTTTTCTTCGGCCTTTGCCGTTGCGGGAATGAACGCCAAGCCACAAACTTCCGCCATGGCCGGCCAAAATCTGCGAGACCTCATCCTCGACCAACTTCGCACTGCAAACGGTAACCCGCTTTCCAAGTCCCAACTCACCCGCCGCCTCAAGCTCCCCGGCACCCAAGTGACCGAATTGAGAAACACCCTCGCCGAGCTCGTTAAAGAGGGCCTCATCAACGAAGGCAAAAAGGCCTGCTACGAAGTCCCGGCCACGCCGAAGAACCAGCTCACCGGCAATCTCAAGTTTCACCCGAAAGGCCACGCGTTCTTCTTCCCGGACATCACCGACGAGCACAACCTCGCCGCCGGCATCGACTTCACCATCAACTCCCGGATCATGATCGACCGCCGCAATGTCGGCACCTCGCTGGATGGCGACAAGGTTCTCGTTTCGATCATCAAGCAGGTGGCCCGGCCGTTCCGCACGCGCAGCGAGTTCACTCCGGATCCATCCGATGAAATGCGGGGGAAAGTCGAAAAAGTCCTCGCCCGCCGCTCCGGCCGCTTGGTCGGGATTTATCAGAAGAAAGGCAAGTTCGGCTGGGTCGATTGCGACGACAAAGCCATCGAAGGAAAGATCGACGTCATCGGCGACACCACCGCGATGCCGGGGCAACTGGTCGTCGTCGATCTCGAGGAATGGCTCGACCGGAACGCCACGCCGCGTGGCCGGGTCATCGAAGTGCTCGGCTGGCCCGGCGATCCGGGCGTCGATATCATCGGCGTGATTCATCGTTACGGTTTGCGCACTTCGTTTCCGGACCATGTTCTGGCAGAAGCCCGCGCGGTGCCGGAAGAGCCCGAGGAATCGGAAATCGCGCGCCGCAAGGATTGGCGGGACAAGCTCGTTATCACCATCGACCCCGCCGATGCGAAGGACCACGACGACGCGATCTGGCTGGAGAAAACTTCGCGCGGCTGGACGCTCGCCGTCCACATCGCCGACGTTTCCCACTACATCAAACCCGGCAGCCCGATGGACAGCGAGGCCATCGACCGCGGCAACTCGACCTATCTGGTAGATCGCGTGCTGCCGATGCTGCCCACCGAACTATCTAACGGCATCTGCTCGCTCAAGCCCGATGTGGACCGCCTGACGAAGTGCGCTCTGCTGGAGATCTCCGAAGACGGGGAAA
Source organism: Verrucomicrobiota bacterium (assembly GCA_040385685.1). Classification (GTDB taxonomy): domain Bacteria; phylum Verrucomicrobiota; class Verrucomicrobiia; order Verrucomicrobiales; family Akkermansiaceae; genus Luteolibacter. Next base: position 127,420 of record JAZKGW010000041.1, read on the forward strand.
TCACCAAGGCGAAGTTCATCGATGCCGTCATCCACAGCAGGGCCAAACTTTCCTACGAACAAGCGCAAGCGATCCTCGACGGCAAACCCGCCCCCGAGGGCTCCGATCCAAAGCTCGTTGGCATGGTCAAGGAAGGTTGGAAACTCGCTTCCACCTTGCGTGAGCGCCGCTTCAGACATGGCGCGCTCGATCTCGAAATGCCGGAAATCAAGATCCGCCTCGATGACAAGGGCCGCGCCGAAGTCGCCGAACCGGTGATCCACACCGAGAGCCACCAGCTCGTCGAGGAATGCATGCTGGCCGCCAACGAGGCGGTCGCAAAAGTCCTCAAGGACCGGATGAAGCCGTCGATCTATCGGATCCACGAGGATCCCGATCCGTCGCGCTTGTTGGACTACACCGAGACCGCGAAAGCCCACGGTTACCGCCCCGGAGATCTAACCAACCGGGCCCATATCCAGAAGCTGCTAGACGATTCGAAAGGCAGCCCGGAAGAACACGTCATCAAGCTCGGATTGTTGAAGAGCCTCAAGCGCGCCGTCTATTCCGCCGAGCCCATCGGCCACTACGGCCTGGCGAAAGGCGACTACTGCCACTTCACCAGCCCGATCCGCCGCTACGCCGATCTCATCGTCCACCGCGCGCTCCAACCGCTGTTGGAAAACGCGCCGAAGCCCCACGACCGGACTCCGTCGCAAGCCGATCTGCGCGAGATCTCCCGCCATATTTCCGACACCGAGCGCACTTCCTCCGACGCGGAGAGCGAGACCAAGCAGATCAAGCTGTTGGAATACCTCGACCGCGTTGCCAGCTCGGACGAACCGCCGGTTTTCGACGGCCTCATCACCGATGTCCGGCCGATGGGCCTGATGGTGGAAATTCCTAACATGGGCGTCCGCGGCGTGGTGAAACGCGAGGATCTGCCCGAAGGCCGCTGGCGTTTCGAATCGCACCGGATGGCCTGGGTATCCACGGACGGCAAGACCATTCAGTTAGGAATGCGGATCCCGCTGCGGGTCATCAACATCGATTTCGACAAACGCTTCGTGGATTTCTCCGTCGCCGGCAAACCGACCAGCGAGGGCACGCACATTTCCGTGAAGAACCCGGTGGTGGCCAAAAAACACGGCAAGCCGCACACCAAGCCCGCCGCCAAAGTGGGCCCGGCACCCAAGCGCAAGGAATCCCGCTACGCCACCAAGGAAAAGCCCAAGCGCCGCAAGCGGAGATAAACTCTTCGGACGGAGCTTAACCCTTCACCTGCCCGTTGCCGCGAACCCGGTATTGATAGCTTGTTAGTTCGCGCAGCCCCATCGGGCCGCGGGCGTGGAGCTTGTCGGTGGAAATGCCGATTTCCGCGCCGAAGCCGAACTCGCCGCCATCGGCGAAGCGGGTGGAGACGTTGTGGAAAACGCAGGCGGAATCCACTTCGCTCAGGAACCGCTCCGCCGTCGACTCATCGCGGGTGACAATGACATCGGTGTGGTGCGAGCCGTGCTCGTTGATGTGCGAAACGGCCTCGTCGAGTGAATCGACGACCTTGACGGCGAGGATGAGATCGAGGAATTCCGTGTCCCAGTCTTCAGGAGTGGCGGCGGTCGCATCGGGAAGGATCTCCATCACCTTTTCACTGCCGCGGATTTCCACGTGCTTGTCGCGCAGTGCGGCGGCGACCTTGGGCAGGAATTCGGCGGCGATGTCGCGGTGGACGAGGAGAACTTCGAGCGCGTTGCAGACGCCCGGCTTCTGGGTCTTGGAGTTGACAGTTAGGGCGACCGCCATTTCCAGGTCGGCCGCGGCATCGGCGAAGAGGTGGCAGATTCCGTCGTAATGCTTGATGACCGGCATGCGGGCCAGCGAGACCACGGTTTCTATCAGCCCCTTACCGCCGCGCGGGATGATGAGGTCGAGCCACTTGTCCATCCCTGCCAGGACGGCCACACTCTCGCGGTCGGTGAAGGGAATGAGCTGGATCGCATGCTCCGGGGCACCGGCTTCAGCCAGGGCCGCGGCGATTGCGACATTCGAGTGAATCGCCTCGCTGCCGCCGCGGAGGATGGTCGCGTTGCCGGTTTTGAAACACAGCACGGCAGCGTCGGCGGTGACGTTCGGGCGGCTCTCGTAAATGATCCCGATGGTGCCGATGGGCACGCGGGTCTGCGAAATGCGGATGCCGTTAGGGCGATCCCACGCATCCATGATTTCACCGACAGGATCCGGCAGGGTCGCCACTTGGTCGATGCCGGCTGCCATCGCCTCGATGCGCATTTCATCGAGCATGAGCCGGTCGAGCATGGCGCTGGAAAGTCCCTTTTCCTTGCCGGCGGCGAGGTCCTTGGCATTGGCTGCTAGAATCTCCCGCACCCGGTTGCGGATCGAAGCAGCCATGGCGCGGAGGATGTCGTTCTTCCCGTCGCTTGTTAGCTTCGCGAGTTGGTAAGCGGCCGCACGGGCCTGGCGGCCCATTTGGTGGATGGTTTCGTGGAGGGTGGACATGAGGAATCAAGGCAGGTGCCTGCGGAGGCGGGACGCTAAACCATTCGTCGGATCGGACAACGGCAATTTGTCACTCACTTCCCGACCGCCTGTCCTCAGGCCTGTGAAATCTCGCGGTAGAGCCACGAACCTAAGGTTGGGCGTGGGGGTCATCCGGAAGACCCAGCCAGTCCAGCCAAGCCTTTCGATAGCTGGCGCGGTTCTCCATGAATTCATTCGGCCCCACGTCGCCCAGACTGTCGTTCGCGTCCAAAAAATGGCCGGTGAGCAGAGCGGCCGCGTGGCGCACGGCGTCTTGCGAGCCGAGGCAGGAGGGCAGCCGGAATTGTTTCCAAGCTTTGCCTTCCATGAATTGCACGGTCGTCCCGTCGCGGCTGAACCAACACCCGGCGCGAATGGCGGCGCGAATGGCGACGATGACCAACACGTCACCGGTCTTCGCATCCCAGATTCTCAGGCCCCTGCCTGCGACCGTCGCTATTTTCCTGTGATCGAGATCGATCGCCGATCCTTCCGGCCTGAGCGGATGGCGCAACGCTGGTCCAAACGGCGCGGCCGTGAAGACATCGAATTCGCGCGCGATATTGTCGCTCGCGCCAATCACGGCGCTTCGCCCGTCCGGGTGAATGACCGGCTTAAAGACATAGCCCCGACAAACCTGCGCGCGGCAAAGCCGTTTCCCGGTATCCACATCGAAGGTAGACATTTCGCCACTGCTTCTAACGGTGGCAACGATGATTCGTCCATCGGGGCTTAAAGTGGCATCGGCGACCACGCTGTCGTCCTGTTTCACCCCGAAAATGCGCGGACTGCTGTCGATTCTGGAGGGCAACGTGAACAGACGGCGCCCGGCGGCATCCCAGACGATCGCCGCGGCTGGTCGCTTCGCAGGCAACGGCGCCGTAGAATTGGCATGGCCAAGGTAGATGACCGCCACTCGTTGGCCATCCTGGGAAATCTCCAGTTCCGGCTGCAGGTCGAAGCCCAAGTCAACGGGCACCACTGGGCCGAGCGGTTCACCAGTGACCGCGTCCCAGACACGCACGGAATTGCTCGCGAAAGTAGCCAGCCTCCTCCCATCGCTGCTGAAACGGCTGGCGGTAACCGGAGCCGCGTGCTCCAAGCGCAACGATTGCTTCGGATTGGCTCGTTCGAGCGTGCCGCCAGCGGCGTCCGGGTGGAAACGCGTGCGGCCATCGGGGCTGGCACTCGAACCATCGGCAAAGATGGCCAGGTGCGCTTGCCCGCAGTCGAAGGCGTAGGGGACCGTGGACGATTCCGGGGCCAGTTCCCAGACGCGGGCCGTGCCATCCTGACTGCTCGCGATCAGGCGCTTCCCGTCCGGCGAGAATCGCATCCCGTGCAAAAAGTCGGCGCATTGCAGCGGAGGGCCCAAGGACTCGCCCGTTTTCGCATTCCAAAGGTAAATGCCGCCACCGCTAATCCCCGTCGCCAGCGTCTGATCGTCCGGAGTCAGCGCCACCCAAGGCGAACTGCGCGGATGTCCGTATTCATGCACTCGCTTCCCGGTGTCGCTGTCGACCACAAGGGTGGACTTACCATCGACGCTAAAGAGGGCCTGCTGGCCGTTGTGGGACCAAGCCAGCACGTGATCGTCCGCGCCGTCTTCCCAGAGAAGTCTTCCCGTGGCGACTTCATGGGCTTGCACGAGCTTGGCGTCCCTGTCGACGCAGGCTAAAATGCGCTCGCCGTCGGGGCTGAGGGCTGGCCTGGGTTTGTAGAAAGCCTCCTCCTCCTCAGTCGGCACACGGTGCGGAATAGGCTGGCCGACCGCCTGGCCGGTGGCCGATTGCCAGACGCGCGCGTGCCCGCCGCGATCTGCGGTGAGAAGGCGACTACCATCGCGGCTGAATTGAAGGCCATAAACCAACCCGGGACACTCAATCGCGGTGCCAGCCGGTTCACCGGTCGCCGGGTTCCAAAAAGTCACCTTGGCTCCTGCGGCGGTGGCGAAGGTCTTGCCGTCCGGAGCGAAGGCGGCGGCGAGCACGGGTGCGTCGTGGTTCAAGGTCCGGAGCTTCCGTCCGGTGGCGGCATTCCAGATCACGGCAGTCGAATCCTCGGAAGCCGTCAGCACAAACGTCCCGTCCGGGCTGAAACCGGCGAAACGCACGGGCCCGGCATGAACGAGTGGCGGCGTGGCTAGTTTGCTGGCCGCGTAATCCCAGATGTAGGCAATGTCGCCGAGCTTGCCTTCTCGATCCATGGTGCGGGTCACCAACCGCTGGCCCGCCGGGTCAATTTCCACGTCATCCACGCCGACCGTGTGGAAACAAACTCCGGCCAGACGCGGCATGCCGTCCAGGACCGCACCGAGGCGCATGCGATGGGCGGCTTCCCGCGCTGGTTCCGGATCACCCTGCCAGGCGCGCACATACCAAAGCAGTGCCGTGAACGGATCACCGCGTTCGTTCGCCTGCGTGCCGGTCGCGACGTGGAGGCGGGTGAGTTGATACCGGGCATCCGTCGCGCTGGCCGCCGCCTTGCGTTCCGATTTGGCGGCGAGTTGCTCATTGGCCTCGGCTTCCTGCCTGGCCAGCCGCGCCGCTTCAGTGGCCTTTTCGGCGACATCGCGCTGCTGCCTGGCCCGGATGAAGCCGGAAGTGGTCCCGGCGATGCCGATGAGCAGCGCAGCAGCGATAGCCGCACCGGCGGCGAAGGCCACCTTGTGGCGTCGGATGAGTTTGCCCAGCAGGTAGCCAGCCGTGGGCGGACGCGCGATGACGACTTCGTTTTTGAGATGCCGCTGGAGATCAAGTGCCAGTCCGTTGGCTGTGTCGTAGCGGCGCGCACGATCCTTTTCGATGCACTTCATCACGATCCAGTCGAGATCGCCGCGCAACGCGCCGGGCAGTTTCGCGGGTTCCGTATGGCGGCGTTTCGCCATCGACGTGAGTTCGTTGCCGTCGAGTGTTTTCAGGCGCTGCGAGGGCTTGGGCGGGTCGACCTCGCGGATCAGCCGCCGGATCTCATCCATGCCCGCCTTCGCCATCGTCGTGTTGTCGATGGGCGTGCGGCCGGTTAGCAATTCGTAAAGCAGCACGCCCAGCGCATAGATGTCGCTACGGGTGTCCACGTCGAGCGAGGTCATTTCCGCCTGCTCCGGACTCATGTAGAGCGGCGTGCCGATCATCTGCTGGAACTGGGTGTAGATCGTGCCGTCGGTGAGCCGTCCCTGGGTCGCCTTGGCCACGCCGAAGTCGATGACCTTGGGCACGGCCACGCCGTCGTTGATCGTGACGAGGATGTTCGAGGGCTTGAGATCGCGATGGATGATGCCCTTCTGATGGGCGTGCTGCACCGCCTGGCAGACGTGGATGAAAAGCTCGATCCGCTCGCGGGTGGAGAGCTCCTTGTCGTCGCAGTAGTCGGTGATTTTCACCCCGCGCACGAGCTCCATCACGAAATACGGCCGCCCGGTCTGCGTCACGCCCGCGTCGAGAACCCGTGCAATGTTCGGGTGATCCATCATCGCCAGCGCCTGCCGTTCCTGTTCGAAGCGCGCGATGACTTCCTTGGTATCCATCCCCATTTTGATGATCTTGAGCGCCACCCGGCGGCGCACCGGTTGCTCCTGATCCGCGACCCACACCGTGCCGAACCCCCCCTCGCCGATTTGCTCGCGGAGCTTGTAATGGCCGATCATCTCCCCCGCCCGCTCGGCGGCGTGAAGGGTCGGTGTCGCAACCGGCAGGGACCGCACTGTCACATCCAGCTCGCCCACCGCAATTTCCTCCATCGCCGACTGCGCGAGAAATCTTGTCGGCATCGCCTCATGTGCCGCCAGCAAGGCCCGCACTTCCGCGAGCAAGGTTAGATCGCCGCCGCAGGTCCGGATCATATATTCCTCACGCGCCGAGGATTCGAGATCAAGCACCGCGTCAAGGATGCCATCAGCGCGGTTGGCTTGACGGGGTAATTCCATCGGACTGTCCATACAAACCTTTCAAGCGGAATCGGGCGAGCAAAAGGATCAGCAACTATGGAAAACTGACTTAGGCGTTTGAGTCACTTCGAACCGCCAGGGGCAACTCAGGGCCGGAACGTTGTGAGCGATTACTTCCAGCCGATGGGCCGGCCGGTGTTCTCTTTTTCCAGCCAGCTCTGAAGCGGCGCGTAGTATTCGAGCATTGCGCGTGTGCTGAGATCTTCGCCGGTGGCGTCCCGAAGGATTTTGCGCCAGTCGGCGGTCGCTCCCTGCGCCATGATCTTGCGGATAAAGTCACCGACCTCCTGATTGCCCGCGTAATTGCAGCTTTGGGGGCGCTGCTTGAGAATCTTGCGCGCGATATGGTCGTGGAGCTGGTGCTTGAAGACCTGGGCGAACGCATAGTTGAAGTAGTAGGCTGGGGCGTCGTTGATGTGAGTCTTGGTGGCGGCGTCGCAAAATTCACCACCGCGCTCTCCGGGCGATTCGACACCTTGAAACTCACGGACGTATTTCCACCAGCGGTCGTTCCATTCGGCGACGGGGAGATTCCTGGCGTAGATGTCGGCTTCCCAATGAGCCATCACGCCGGCCGACCAAAAGATAAACGGAGGGCCGCCGCCAGCGAGTGCGTCATTGAGGAGAAAGGCGGTTTCGTCGGCCTTGAAATCAGCAGGGAGAACGCCTGCCGACTTGAGGTAGGGCACTTGCGCCGAGGCAAGTCCGGTGAGTTCCCCGAAGCCCTCATGGAAGCCGGTGTTCGCTCCGTCACGCAGGAGCGGCGGCACCTCGGGGCGCGTGTAGTTCATGTAATAGTAAACGTGACCAAGCTCATGGTGCGCGGTCGTGAACCAATGAGGATTGGGTTCGATGCTCATGAGTGAGCGGATGTCGGAGTCGAGGTCGAGATGCCAGGCGGAAGCGTGGGTGTTTTTCTTGCGCGGGTCTCCAGCGGGGACGGGGTAGAGATCGGACTTGGGCCAGAAGCTTACGGGCATCTTTTCGAAGCCCATGCCGGTGTAAAAATTTTCCGCGGTCCGCACGATCCACTCCGGCGAGCGGTCCTTCAGGAAGGGGGTGAGGTCGGCACCCTCCGCTAGACCGGGCCACGCCTGCGACCAGCGATTGTCGATCCAGTGGGCGGGAATGAGCCGCGGCACAGGTTGGTTGAATTTCGCGGCGAGCTTGTATTTCGTCCAAGTGTGAAGCTGCGAGAAAAGCGGCTGGAGGACGCGCATGAAGTCGTCGTTCAGCTTCAACATCTCTTCGGTCGTCATGCCGTAGCGCGCCACCTGGAGGGAGAAGTAGTCGGGGTGTCCCATCTCCTGCGCGACGCCGTTGCGCAGGTCGCGCAATTTTACGAGGCCATCCTTCAGCGCCTTGCCGGATTCCTTCGAAGCCTCCCAGACGGCGCGGCGTTCGGCGAGGTCGGTGGAGCTGGTGAGCAGGTTGTCAATCTCGTTGGCGGTGATCGTTTTTCCTCCGAGCTTGAACTCGAAGCTGTTGAGCGTGGAGTTCTGCGCCGTCTCGGCCTCGATGCGGGCGGCGGTGAGTTTCGGGTTCGTCATGGGCGACTCCGCCGCGATAAGAAGCAGGCGCTCGAGCTGACGCACGCTGAGGTCGTTGAGCGCGTGACGAAGGAGCAGGAGCTGTTTCGCTTCCGTTATGAGCGCGGGATTGCCGACGAAGGCGGCCAGAGCCTTCGAGGCCGTCGCAGACGAGGCATCATGCGCGGGAGTGACGTCGGTGGCGGCTTTCCACATGGCCTCATTCTGCACATAGGAGAGCGCTTGGTACGAGGCGTTGACGAGGGAGAGGAATTGATCTGCGCGCTGCTGTGCGGGGCCGATGTCTGCGGCGTGGGCGAAGGGTGCGGCAGCGACGAGGAGCGCGAGAAAGGCGCGGGAGGTCAGCCGGTGCGGAGAATGGTTTCTCATGGGGTGTTCTGTAATTCGGGTTGAATTTGTACGGTTCATCTCGGCGGAAGCGCCCACCGGGGCGTCGGGTTCGCCACGGTGGATGGCGTCGAGGAGGAGCGTGAGATCGGCCATGGGGGCGTTCTATCGGGAGAGTCTGAAAGCGGGCCGCGCCGCCCGGTTTTTGTGGAGGGACGAAAGCGCGGCCACGTGATGGGTTCATTTCGAAGCGGGGGGATTCGATGATGCAGGATCAGGATCTTGCTTCAACTTCGCGGCTTGGTCAGGACGATCGGTTTCCTCGTAAAGTTGTTCCAGTCGCTGCTGCGCTTCATTCAGCAGGGCACGGCTCGCAGCGGGAATCTGCTCATTGCGCTGCTGCATTCCCGCATAGCCGGAGTGCAGCAGCGGCTCGGCCTCGGTGTATTTCTTCTGCCCGAGCAAACTGCCACCCAGCATGGATTTCGCCTGGAAGGTGCTCCACTCGTCGGGAAGCATCGTTTCGCGCAGGCGGAGGCATTCGCGGGCTACCGGTTCGGCTTCGGAAAATTTTCCCGCTTGCAGCAGCGCATCAATGTTTTCGGAAAGCTCGTCGGGGTCGTGATACGGGACGGCGGCTTGGTAGAGCAGGAGGCGAGCGGCATATTCCTGTTTCCGCTTTCCGTCGGACGGCAGCGCAATGGCTTCTTGTTGCGTGGCTACGGCTTTGTCGAATTGTCCGGCTTCCGCGTAGGCCGCCGCCAAGGTGTCCAAGATATTTGCGTCCTTCCGTTTGGTGATCGCGACGGCCCGTTCGGCGAAGACAATAGCGTTTGAACCGTCGCGCATAGACGGATTGCCAGACGCCGCCAGATCCCACGCCACGGAGTTAAGGGAGCCCGGGTTTTCAGATTTGGCACCTTCAAGGAATAAAGCGTTGGCTTCCGACTGCTTGCCTTGGTCGAACAAATGTTTTCCCAGCTTGAGTTGCCAGCGGGTCGTGGCGCGATGGGTGGGATCAAGCTGCGCCTGGCGATTGGTGAGTGCATCCCGTAACAGCGCTTCCGCTTCCGCGTTCTTGCTCTGTGACTGAAGCGCTCCCGCCAGAGTATCAACCGACCACGCCCAACTCGGGTCGCTGATCTCCGGATTTTTCCATCGTTCGACCGCGGCGCGAAATTGAATCTCCGCCTCGGCGAATCGCTTTTGCTCGTTGAGCAAATCACCCAAACGCTGGTGCGCGTAGTATTCAGCATGCGGCCGGATATCTGGGTTCGTCATTGCTTCGCGGTAGGCGGCTTCCGCTTCAGGCAGTTTGCCCTGGCGGTGCAGGGCCGTGCCAAGCGACTGCAAGGCTGTGCCAATGAGACCCTTCTCGTCGGGCCCCAGTTTTTCCTGCACGGCACGCGCCTCGCGCGCGAGCGCTTCGGCCTCGGCATAATTCTGGCGCCGGGAGTTCAAGAGCGACGCAAGATTGAGCATCATGTCCACTGCCTCGCTATTTTCGCGGCCAGCGAGTTTTGTTTGAAGGTCCAACACTTCCCGATAGGCGACTTCGGTCCGGTCGGGCTTTCCGAATCTGCTCAAATGCATCCCGAGACTCTTCAGCAACCTTGCCCCAGCGTTTTCCCCATTGTGGCCGCGGGTGATTGCCAGCGCATCACGATAGGCGGCTTCCGCTTCGTCCGGCTTGCCGGTCTCGAACAGTGCTTGGCCAGCGGCGACCAATGTGCCGGCCATTTTCAGTGGGGGGAGATTGATGTTGGATTCACGGTTCCAGCGCGCCAGATCGCCGCGTTGCAGCTCGGCGATTTCAGCCTGCTTGCCTTGACGTTGGAGAACATCCACCAGCTTGGCTGTAAGCAAGGCCGACTCACCGAAAATCTTGTTGCGCATCGCCAGCGCTTCGCGAAATCGCAGTTCGGCTTCCGGCAGACGGTTGTCCTTGGCCAACAACGAACCGAGCCGGTCGAGCGTATTGGCCGTGTCGCGGTGGTCGCCGAGCACCTTCTGCTGGATGGACAGCGCTGCTAGAATGTGGGTTTCCGCTTCAGCGAAATTGCCCAGCAGCATCAGCGACGTTCCCAGTTTCATGAGCGAATCGGCAATCTGGGGATCGTCCGGCGGCAGAGTTTTTCTGCGCAATTCCAAGGCCTCGCGCTGAAGCGGCTCGGATTCCTTCGGTTTGCCCTGTTGGTCCAACAGCAGCCCAAGAGCGCCAAGGGAATTGGCAATTTCGGGACTGTCGGCTGGCAGCAGCTGCTTCCGCAATGCCAGCCCCTCGCGCAATTTTGCCTCGGCCTCGTCCAACTTGTTCATGTTGCGCAACAGCGAACCGAGATGATTCAGCGAGGTGGCCACTTCCAGACTCTGATGTCCCGCCAACTCCTCGCGGATGGCCAAAGCCTGCCGATAATCAACCTCAGCTTCCTCCGGCTTTCCCGCGCGATGGAGAACCTGGCCCAGCAGATCGAGCACCGAAGCAACTTGGAGGCTTTTTTCGCCGTACGATTTCTTCCGGATCGCCAGTGACCGCTTAAGCATGGCTTCGGCTTTGGGGTAGTCACCCATATCTCGATAGACACTCCCAAGAGTCACGCACAGGTCCGATTCCACGTCTGGCTGGATCTTCAGCTCGCCCAAGCGTTGCGCCGTTTGGTCCAGGATTTCGCGCAGCAGCGCTGTGTCCCGGCCCAAGGCGACTGATGATCCGACGCCTTTGAGCATGTCCTTCATAAACTGCGCCACTTGTTGGCTGCGGGCAGCTTCGATCTCGGCCCGCTGCTCGTTGGCCTCGGCCTTGAGGCGCAGTTGCGATTCATTATTTCGCGCTTCATCGGCTTGTAGCCGGGCCGCCACCGCTTCCCCTTTGGCCTGAACGGCCCGCGCCGCCTGCCATACGCTCACGACAATCCCAAAAACCAAAGCCGCTGCGACCGCCGCGCTGGCGGCGAAGACGAGCTTGTTCCGTTTGATGAGCTTGCCGAGCAGGTAACCTGCAGTCGGCGGGCGCGCGATGACGACTTCGTTTTTGAGGTGCCGCTGCAGATCCATCGTTAGACCGTTGGCCGTGTCGTAGCGGCGGGCGCAATCCTTCTCCAGGCACTTCATCACGATCCAGTCGAGATCGCCGCGCAACGCGCCGGGCAGTTTCGTGGGTTCCGTGTGGCGGCGTTTCGCCATCGAAGTGAGTTCGTCTCCGGCGAGCGTCTTCAGCCGCTGCGAGGGTTTTGGCGGGTCCACCTCGCGGATCAACCGCCGGATTTCATCCATGCCCGCCTTCGTCATCGTCGTGTTGTCGATAGGCGTGCGGCCGGTGAGCAATTCGTAAAGCAGCACGCCGAGTGCGTAGATGTCGCTGCGGGTGTCCACGTCGAGCGAGGTCATTTCCGCCTGCTCGGGACTCATGTAGAGCGGCGTGCCGATCATCTGCTGGAACTGGGTGTAGATCGTGCCGTCGGTGAGCCGCCCCTGCGTTGCCTTGGCCACGCCGAAGTCGATGACCTTGGGCACGGCCACGCCATCGTTGACTGTGACGAGAATGTTCGATGGCTTCAAATCGCGATGGATGATACCCTTCTGATGGGCGTGCTGCACCGCCTGGCAGACATGGATGAAAAGATCGATCCGCTCGTCGGTGGAGAGCCCCTTGTCGTCGCAGTAGTCAGTGATTTTCACCCCGCGCACGAGTTCCATGACGAAATAGGGCCGCCCGGTCTGCGTCACGCCCGCGTCGAGAACCCGCGCGATGTTAGGATGATCCATCATCGCCAGCGCCTGCCGTTCCTGCTCGAAGCGCGCGATGACTTCCTTGGTATCCATCCCCATCTTGATGATCTTGAGCGCCACTCGCCGCCGCACCGGTTGTTCCTGGTCCGCGACCCACACCGTGCCGAACCCGCCCTCGCCGACTTGTTCGCGCAGTTTGTAATTGCCGATCATCTCACCCGCCCTCTCCGCGGCGTGAAGCGGCGGTGTCGCAACCGGCAGGGACCGCACTGTGACATCCAGCTCGCCCGCCGGGATTTCCTCCATCGCCGGCTGCGCGAGAAATCCTGTCGGCATCGCATCGTGCGCCGCCAGCAAGGCCCGCACTTCCGCGAGCAAGGTTAGATCTCCGCCGCAGGCCTTGATCACGAAAACATCGCGCGCGGAGGATTCGAGATCCAGCACCGCATCGAGGATGCCATCAGCGCGGTTGGCTGGAGGGGGCGTGCTCATGAGCTTGTCCATACAACCTTTTCAAGCGGGATCGGGCGAGCAAAAGGATCATCGGATCTCAAAAATCTGTTGGGAGATGAGTTGCGCTCAAGCAAGTCAATCTGCGTGACAGAAACGCCGGATTGCGGAAGATGCGGAGCATGGAAGCATGGCTTGTGCAAATTTCGCCGCGCGCGGAGCATCCATTGTTAGAAGGCGGCACGGTGATCGGCCGCGGGGTAACGGCGGCGGTGCGGGTGATGGATCCCTCGATCTCCCGCGAACACGCCCGCATCCTGAATCAGGGCGGGGTCTGGCAGATCATGGATCTGGGCAGTTCCAATGGCACGCTGGTCAATCAAATGCCGGTGCGCGGGGTGTGCCGGCTGGGCAATGGCGACCACTTGCGCCTGGGGAATTGTGAATTCCTGTTTCAGTGCGAGCCAGCTGCGGCAGTGGCAGATCAATCGCTGTCCGGTGCCACGCTCCTCAACCAACCGGAAACCCGGCAGGTGGTGTTGCTGGTGGCGGATTTGAAGGGATTCACCCACCTCTCCTCCCGGCTTTCCTCGACCGAACTGGCGGCCGCCGTTCGTTTCTGGTGTGACGAGTGCCGCCGCATCGTGGAACAACATGGGGCGGAGCTGGACAAATTCATCGGCGACTGCGCATTCGCCTGGTGGCCGGGTTGCGGCGCGATGAACCGGGAGCAAGCGGTGCGGGCGGCGCGCGCCCTGCTGGAAATCATCCCGCCGCCAGGAATGGTGATGGAATGCGGCGTGGCGTTGCATTGTGGCGAGGCCGCCCTTTGCCGACTGCCGGATGCCTCCTTCACCCTGCTGGGATCTGAAGTGAATACCACCTTTCGGATGGAATCCCTCACGAGGCTGCTAGGTCACCCGCTCCTGGTCAGCGGCCGGTTTTGCGAGGACTGGCCCGCCGCTCCATGCGGTTTCTCAGACTGCGGCACTCACCCGCTCAAAGGTCTGCCGGAGCCGCTACGGGTTTTCGCCGTGCTGCCGGATCATGGTTAGAGGCTATCTCTAACTGGCCGCATGGAACCGCGTGGAGATCCCCTTCCCCGCGACGATGCCGGCGAGGCGCTCCGGATGACGACCATGGGCGATGTGGGTTTCGATGCCGGCCTCGACGGCGAATTTTACGGCGGAGAGTTTCGAAGCCATGCCGCCCATCGAGAAACGACCCTTGTCCTGGCGAACGTGTTTGAAAACATCGTCGATGGCGGGAACCTCGGGGATGAGCTGGTTGGTTTCCGGATCTAGCAGGCCGTCGACGCTTGTGAGCAGGATGACGCGCGACGCTCCGGCGAGTTTCGCGACGCGGACCGAGAGCATGTCATTGTCGCCGAATTTGAGTTCTTCGACGGCGACCGAGTCGTTCTCGTTGATGATCGGCAAAATCCGCGGCTCCATCAACAGGCGGCGGAACGTGTCGCTGACGTAGCCCGCGCGTTCCGGCGTGCCGAGGTCGCCGGCGGTTAGAAGGACCTGGGCGATGGTGATGTCGAAATTCTCAAACAAGCCGCTGTAGGTCTGCATCAGGCGGGCCTGGCCGATCGCCGCGCATGCCTGGCGGGTGGCGGTTTCCTTCGGATACTCGGTTAGGCCGAGCGCGGAAACGCCCGAACCGACGGCACCGGAGGAAACAAACAGACAACGATGTCCGGCATTCATCAGTCCTGCGATGGCAGACACGAGATGGACCAGCGCGGCCTTGTCGAGCGTGCCGTCGGCGGATTTTGTGAGGACGCCGGTGCCGGCCTTGATGAGAGTGAGATCGGAACTCATGGGGAATTTCGCCTGCGGCGCGCCCGGCATACGCGGAATTCTCGCTCCGCGCCACTGTAATTCCGGGGGGAAGATTGTCGTGGCGGGCCCCGTATGGGGTTTTCCCGGCAACCCGCACGCATGAGTCCGATTTTCCCGCTAGCGATTCTTGCCGCGATGTTCACCGTCGCTGGTGCGCAGGACATCGAGCTCGCATCGGGCGATGCGCAGCTTCATTTGCGGCAGGGAAATCCTGCCAACCCGGGCTATTCGTTGGTCATCCAGCATGCGGGCAAAGTCGTGCGGACCTATGAACCCGGAAAACCGCTGTCGCTCGAAGTGAACGGCGGACGCATCGACGGGACCTATCAGAAAGCATCCTTGGAAAACGGGACGCTTACCTGCCAAGGCGTCATCACCAGCAGTCACGGCACGCGGTTCCTCATCACGGACCGGTTTCTAGCGGAAAAACCCGGCGCGTTCGAGTTGCGGAGAAATATCGTCATCCAGAACGAGAAGCCGGAAGACCGCTTCTTCAACTCGCTGTTCGGGATCGAAGTGGTGGCTAACAGCAAGCTGGTGGATCACGATTTTTTCGTGCCGGGGATCTGGTACAAAACCAACTTCACCACTAGGATGGCCGGGGCGCTGGCGAAAAACCCCGCCGATCATTACTTCCTCTTCCGCGAGGATCGGCTGCCGTTGCCGTTGGTCATGTTGCGGACCATCACTGACGGTCACACCGTCTCACTGATCCACGCAGGCTCCGAGCCGACGACATTCTCCGGCGATCGCAGCGCGGCGCGTGTCATCGACGAGCGCATGCAGTTCGGCTCCATCGGCGTGCGCCAACTGAACAGCACGTCGCTCGCCTTCATGTTCCCCGGATCGGAGGGTGAGAAAAATCACGTCGGCCGCCAGGCCTCGGATGCTTGGGCGCTTAGAAGCCACCCGGTGAAAGCCGGCATGGCACATCATTACAAGCTGATCATCCGCTTCTCGAAAACCCCGGCCTACCCGGACGCCGTCGAATCCACGTGGAAGCACGCCTTCGATATCTATCAGCCCAAACTCCGCCCGGTCGACGTGAAAGCCGCCTTACGCGGATTGATCGACACGCTTGACCACTACTCTGTCAGCCGCGGTTACGACGCTCCGGGCTTCCCCTTCTCCGTCAACCTCCCAAGCGGCACAGCCCGCGACTACAACTATCAGATGGGATTCGTCGGCAGGCAATTACCCAACGCCTACATTCTCATCCATCAAGGCCTCTCCGAAAAGCGCAACGATCTGCGCATGAAGGGCGAGGAAATCGTGGATTTCTGGGCGAATCATTGTCTGCTTCCGTCAGGCCTGCCCCGCACTTGGTATGATCCGGCCAAAGGCGATGGAGCGAAAGGCGGCTGGCGGAAAAGTGACAATCCGAAAGGCGGCACCGCGATGCGCGTCGCCACCACCGGCATGGAAGGCATGCTCAACGCCTGGCAACTCATGAAACGCGCGGGCACCGACAAACCCGCCTGGCTCGCGACTTGCCGCAAGTTCGGCGAATGGCTCGCTGCCGATCAGAACGACGACGGCAGCTACTACCTCGCCTACAGCCACGAACTAACCGACGGCAAGCACCTGCCGACCGAAATTAGCAAATTCACCACCACCAATCCCATCCGTTTCCTCGTCATGCTCCATCAGGCGACGGGTGACCCGCGCTACCGGGATGCCGCGCTCCGGGCAGGAAAATTCTCCCTAACCAACATTCACGAACCCTACCACTACGTCGGCAGCGTGATCGACAATCCCAACGTCATCGACCGGGAATCCGGCCAGGAAGCCATCTACGCGTTCCTCGCCCTTTACGATCTCACGCAGGAAAAGCCTTGGCTCGACGCCGCCGTGCAAGCCGCCCGCTACGCGGAAACGTGGATGTATTCCTACGAAGTTCCATCCGAGATCGGCAGCGATGTCACCGATTTCCCGCGCGACCGCAGCATCGTCGGCCAGACGCTGATCGCCACCGGCCAGTCCGCCGCGGATCTTGGCTTCGCGTTTTCCTCGTTCGATTACTACCGGCTCTATCTGTTCACCGGCGATCCGCATTTTCTAACCATCGCCAGACTGCTCGTTCACAACACCAAGCAGGCGCTCAACTGGGATGGCAGCCTTTACCCCGGCCAGCCAAAAGGCCTCCAGCTCGAAGCGTTCTCCGTCACCGTTCCGCGCCGCAAGGGCGTGATGGAATGCCTCTCCTGGAACTACACCGCGCACCTCGACCCGTTGGTTAGATTTCAAGACACGTTCGGCTCCATGGACATCGATTCCATTGAGAAGCTGCCGCTGGAAAAGCGGCGGGAACTCAACCGCAAAGTGCTGAAGCCGCGCTGAAGTCCGACATTCACTCCGCCCTGCTGCTTCCTAACAATCTGAGCGAATTTAGAATCACCAGCAAGGTTGCGCCGGTGTCGGCGAGGATGGCGAGCCAGAGTCCGGCAATACCCATGAAGGCGAGGGTGAGAACAACTGCCTTGATGCCGAGGGCGAAAAAGACGTTGAAGCGGATGACGGCCAGTGTGCGTCGGCCCATGATGACGGTTTCCGCGACTTTTCTCAGGTCGTCCTTCATCAATGCGATGTCCGCCGTCTCGATGGCGGTGTCGCTGCCGATGGCTCCCATGGCGAAACCGACATTGGCAACCGCCAGGGCCGGCGCATCGTTCACTCCATCGCCGATCATCCCGACGTGATTGAACTGACCGACAAGCCTCTCAACATGCTCGACCTTTTGCTCCGGCATGAGATCGCCGATGGCTTCGTCGATCCCCGCTTGTTTGGCGATGGCGGAGGCGGTGCGCTGGTTGTCGCCGCTGAGCATGATGACTTTTTCAACGCCTGCGGCATGAATCCGACGCAGCGCTTCGGCGACTTCCGGACGGAGCGTGTCGGCAATGGCAATGACGCCGAGGATTTCCCCGGCACAGCCGTCGTGAGGCGCATGGCCAAGGACGGCGAGCGACTGGCCTTTTTCCTCGATGGTGGCGAGCACGGCCTCGACCTCCGGACCACAGAGGCCGGTGTCATGGGTCATGTGGTGGTTGCCGATGAAATGAGGATGACCGTCGATGGTGGCTTGGGCACCGCGACCTGTTACCGAGGTGTAGTCGGTAACGGACGGGATTGTTAGGTTCCGGGCGCGCGCGATTTCGGTGATGGCGATGGCGAGCGGATGTTCCGAGTGGGAATTGATGGCGGCGGCGCGGGCGAGAATCTCGTTTTCAGTTAGGTGGGACCGAGAAATGACGGCGACGACCTGCGGCTTGCCTTGGGTGATGGTGCCGGTCTTGTCCACGGCGAGGGCGCGGAGTTTTCCAACGGATTCCAAGTGGACGCCGCCTTTCACCAGCACCCCGCGTCGGGCAAGCGCGGTGAGACCGGAGACAATACTAACAGGCGTGGCGATGACCAATGCGCAGGGGCACGAGATGACGAGCAGCACCAGTGACCGATAGATCCAGAACTGCCACGGTTGGCCGAAAAGCAGCGGCGGAACGAGCGCGACCAGAATCGCGATCGCGAAAACCGCAGGCGTGTAGATGGCGGCGAAGCGATCGACAAAGCGCTGGGTGGGCGGCTTGTTTTCCTCCGCTTCGCCGACGAGTTGGATGATGCGCGCGAGGGTCGATTCCGAGGCTGGCTTCGTGACCCGGACGGTTAGGGAACCTTCGCCATTGACTGTGCCCGCGTAAACGGGATCGCCCGCGGTCTTTTCCGCCGGTAAGGATTCACCGGTGATGGCTGACTGGTCCACGCTGGATCCGCCCGAGATCACCTCTCCGTCGAGCGGAATCCGGCTGCCGCTTTTCACCAGGATTTCAGCGCCCACCGCGATTTCCGCTACGGGGACTTCCTGCTCGCCGCCCTCCGCATTTCTAACGATGGCGGTGGGTGGCGAGAGCTTGAGCAGGGAATCGACCGCCTTGCGCGCGCGCCCGGACGCCCATGACTCCAGCAGTTCGGACAGGGAGAACAGAAAAACCACGCTGGCGGCTTCGGCACCTTCACCGATGAGCCATGCGCCGGTGACGGCGACCGCCATGAGCACATTGATATCGAGCCGGAGTTTTTTCAACGCACCCCACGCGGCAGGGAATACGAGCAAGCCACCGGCGATCGTGGCCGCGGCGAATGCCGCCGTGGCCAGCCATGAGGGTTCGGGCAAGAACCAATGCAACAGCAGGCCGACTCCGGTTAGAGCACCCGCCGCGGCAACCAGGGTCTCCTGCGGCAGGGAGCTTTCCTCATGGCAATGTTCGCAACTGGAGCAGCCGGTTTTCTTCGCCGCCTCCGGTTTGTGGCCATGTTCGTGGTGCTCCATGTGCGGCGATGGTAGAACGGGAAAGGTTCCGGCGAAAGTGCGGGTTTTGGCCTGTCGACCGTCAAATCACTGGACCAGTACTGTCGTCCCCACAGTCACCGCCGATGAAAAACTTTCCCTTGCGAATAGTGAGAGTTCGACCTTGAGACCGATCTGCAAACCAGAGGTCGGGCCTCTGGATGTTTTTTCGGCAATCCGCTTGCCATCGGGCGCGCAATCCACAATTCCTAACGCCAACCGTGACCGAAGAACCGACCAATCCCCGTCTCAGCCCGCTGGCCACCCTGATTTTCAGCTCGCGCTGGCTGCAGCTCCCGCTCTACCTCGGGCTGATCATCGCGCAGGGCGTTTACGTGGTGCTGTTTCTCAAGGAGCTGTGGCACCTGATCTCCTTGGCCACCAGTCTCACCGAGCAGGAGATGATGCTGATCGTGCTTGGCCTGATCGACGTGGTGATGATTTCAAACCTGCTGATGATGGTCATCGTCGGTGGTTACGAAACCTTTGTCTCGCGGTTGCGCCTGCACAATCACCCGGACCAGCCCGAGTGGCTGAGCCATGTGAATGCCTCCGTGCTTAAAGTGAAGCTGGCGATGGCGATTATTGGGATCAGCTCCGTGCATTTGTTGAAAACCTTCATCGCGGCGGGCAGCCTGGGACAGCAGACAATTGGCCATGCGGCGCCGACGAGCCCCCAAGTGACCCCGGAAGGCGTGATGTGGCAAACCATCATTCACGGCGTGTTCATCCTTTCCGCGCTGGGCATCGCTCTAACCGACCGCGTCATGCTGCCATCGCCCACATCGAAGACCTCGCATCATTGAGTCGGAAGTGCGCTAGCGCCGGAGGGTTCCCGGCGCGAGTGTTCGCTAGAAAGCGAATGCGGCACCGGTCACGACCAGATCGTTATCCGGACCATCCCCCCTCAGCAGTTGGAACCCTGCAAAAACCTCCCACTGCGAGCCCAAGTGGATGGACGGGAAAAGGGTAATGGCGTGGCGAATGCGGTCTTCATATTCGAGCCAGACATACTTCACCTCGAGCGAGATCCAGTTGTTCAACGCGTATGACAGTTCCGCCCCGAGCGAGTTGCGGGCGAAGCCATCGTTGTTTTCATAGGCTGCGAAGTGGGTCATTTCCTCAAGATCCACGTGGGTTTCCAGTCCCACCGAATCCCGGCTGAAAAACGAGTGGCTGCCGAAAAGCGTCAACTCCAGCGGCCCCGCTTCGAGCGCGACGCCACCAAGCAGCATCAGATGCCCAATGTCCACCGGGCTTTCCGTAGCTTCCTCGATCGCCTGCACCCGGGCGAAGGACGGGCCGAAAAAAGGTGATAGAGAAAGGTGGTCGCTCGGCTCAAACGTCCGCGAGCCCCGCAGGCCGACGGCCCACGCATGCTGGCTTTCCACTGGCAGGTAACCAAACGAAAACGCCTCGATTTCAAATCCGCCACCCATGTCACGGATGTACTCCGCGCCCAGCGAGGGGAAAATATCGCCGTCCGAATCTTCCCGCACGAAATGCCCCACCAGACCGACTTTCTGATCGGCGTCGAGAGTGTTGATCACGCCCAGGCCGCCATGCAGATAGCCACGCTTTCCCGCATAGAACTCTCCCTCCACTTCCACCCCGGCGGGATCCTTGAAACCGGCCCGGCCAGTGCCCTCGTGAGCGCCCGCCATCGGAATTGCGAAAGTGGAGACGAGCGTGGTAAGGAGAAACGTTGGGGCGGAGGCGAAGAGGGAATTCATGAAATCGGAAAAGCTGAAAGGCGGGCGGAAGCCTGTGTTACCTTTCAGCACTATTGCAAGCATTCGACAATGGTCGGGTGATAAACAGATATGCCCTCATTGGTGCCGCCGCTGTCGGTGGCGCTTCAATGCTTGTGATCCTTGTGAGGGTTCTCTTCTGCGGCGTGATCGCAGGCGCAGGCATACTCATTGAGTTTGCACTCCGGGCAGGTGGACATGTTGAGGTTAAATTTCGCGGTGACGGTCTTGGCATCCGGCGTGGATTTGATCTGGAGGACCACGGGGAGGCTGTCGCCTTCAGGGACGGCCTTGTCGGAGACGAGCTTGTCGCCGTCCTTGGCGAAGGCGAGTTTGGTCGGGTTCGCGCGGTCGCCCATGACGACAGTGACGGTTTGTGCGGCGGGGGCGATGACCTTGCCGGTGTCATCGAGGAAGCGGACTTCCGCTTTCTTGTCTTTGGTGACGACGAACTCAGCTTTCGGAGTGACGCTGTAAATGATGCGGCCGCCGTTAGGAGCTTTGATCTTCTCCGCGGCGGTGGCGAAGGCGAGGCTGGCGACGAGCGCGGCAATGGTTGCGATTTTGGTTTTCATGATGTGGTTTGGTCTTGGTGGGTTGCTGGTTTATTCAGGAAAATTGCGAAGAAGCGTTTTGTTAGTGGGAAGCAGCGGATTCGAGTTCGATGGATCTGGCGGCGGCCCTGCGGCCGAACAACCAGAACATCGCCGGGGTGACGGCCATGTCCAGAAAGGTTGAGGAGATCAGCCCGCCGACGATGACAACAGCGACGGGATGGAGGATTTCCTTGCCCGGCTGATCGCCGGCGAGCACCAGCGGGATGAGACCGATGCCGGCGGCGAGCGCGGTCATCATCACGGGGACCAGCCGCTCCTTGGTCCCGCGGACTACCATTTTCCGGGTGAATCCCTCGCCCTCGTGCTGCATGAGATGCAGGTAGTGCGAAATCATCATGATGCCGTTCCTGGCAGCCACACCGCCGACGGCGATGAAGCCGACCAAAGTGGCTATGCTGATGTTGTTCAGTTTGAAATACGTAAAGACCAGCCCGCCCATCAGCGCGAGCGGGATGTTCACTAACACCTGCAGCGCGAGTGACGCGCTCTTGAAGTAGCCGTAGAGCATCATGAAAACGGCGATGAAGACGATGGAGGAAAAGATCAGGATTCGCTGAGTGGCTTCCTGCTGCGCCTGGAACTCGCCCTCGAAGGTGATGAAGTAGCCTTCCGGCAATTTCACTTTCGCCGCGACCTGCTCCTGCAATCTAACGACAAGGTTGGATACATCGCGTACGGTCGGTTTGATCGCGACGGCGAAACGGCGCTGGCTGTTCTCGCGGAAGATGACGTTGGGCCCCTTTGCCTCGCGCACGTCGGCGACGAGTGAAAGCGGGACGTGCTGGCTCTCCGAGACGCGGATGGGAAGCTGCGCGATCTTCTGTGGTGAATCGCGCCAGTCCAATGGAAGGCGGGTGACGAGGTTGATCGAACGCTGGCCGTCCCGCAACTCGGCGACTTCCTTGCCGCCGACGAGGGCGGAGAGTTGTTCATTCAGTTTGCCCGGAGCGATGCCGTAGGCCTTCGCGCGATCGCGATCGGCCTCGATGCGGAGCTGCGGAATGGAGGATTGCACGTCGAGCTTGGCGTCCTCGAAGCCGGGGATGGTCTTCGCGACGTTCTGCACCTCGACGCCGATTTCCCGCAGTTTCGCGAGATCCGGGCCGAAGATTTTCACCGCCACCGGAGCTGAGACGCCGCTGAGCATGTGGCCGATTCTATCAGCCAGAGGTCCGCCGACCACGGCGAAGATGCCGGGCACGGTCCGGACTTTCGCGTTGATGTCGTCGAGGATTTCCTTGCGGCTGCGGCCGCCTTCCTCATTGAAATCTACATCGAACTCGGCGGTGGAAACGGGCACCACGTGATCGCCGCGTTCCGCGCGACCGAGGCGGCGGCCGACCTGATGGACGCCTTGCACGGAGAGGATCTGCTGCTCGATGACATCGGAAATGCGGTTCATTTCCTCCAGCGAGGTGCCGGGCGCCGCGGTGGCGGCAACCAGCGCGGTCTCCTCCTGGAACTTGGGCAGGAAGTCCTTGTTCATTCGCGGATAGAGCGAGAACGTCGCGACCAGCAGCACGAAGGCGATGGCCAGCACCATCAGCGGCTGGCTGAGGGCGAAGCGCAGCATCGTGCGCTCCAGCAGCCATTTCATGCCCCTAACGAGACCACCGTCCTTGTGCCCGTGACCGCCCTTGGGATTGAGCAGGAAGGAGCAGAGCACGGGAATCACCGTGAGTGAGACGATGAACGACGCGATCATCGAAATGATAGTGGCGATGGCGATGGGCGCGAAGAGCTTACCCTCGACACCTGTTAGCCCGAGCAGCGGCAGGAAAACGAGAATGATGAGGACGGTGGCGTAGAGGATGGAATTCCGAACCTCGCCGGAGGCCTTCGCGATGACCTTCAGCCGCGGGTGCGGGTCGGGAAGCGCGGCGTTTTCGCGCAGGCGGCGGAAGACGTTCTCCACATCGACGATGGCATCATCCACGACCATGCCGATGGCGACGGCGAGGCCGCCGAGGGTCATTGAGTTCACGCTGATGCCGAGGACGAGGAAGACGAGCATGGTGATGCCGAAGGACATCGGCATCGCCATGAGCGTGATGAAGGTGGTGCGGAAATTCAGAAGAAACAGGAACAGGACAATCGTCACCATGATCGCCCCGTCACGGATCGCCTCGGTCAGGTTGCCGATGGCATGATCGATAAAGTCCTTCTGTTGGAACAGCAGCGTGGTCTCCATGCCCTCGGGCAGAGTGGCGTCGAGTTCGTCGAGGGCGTCCTTGATCTGTTTCGTTAGAGCACGGGTGTCGAAGCCGGGGGCCTTGGTGATGGACATGATCACGCCATAGGTCGGTGATTTTTCCGGACTCTTGCTGATGGTTGCGTCGCCGCGCATCGGCTCGATTCCCCATAGGACCTTGGCGACGTCGCCGATCGCAATGGGCCGGTCGTTGGTTTTC
Source organism: Verrucomicrobiota bacterium (assembly GCA_040385685.1). Lineage (GTDB taxonomy): Bacteria > Verrucomicrobiota > Verrucomicrobiia > Verrucomicrobiales > Akkermansiaceae > Luteolibacter. The sequence continues at coordinate 150,913 of JAZKGW010000041.1, forward strand.
TTGATGACGGTGTTGGCGATGTCGCCGATTTCGACGGTCATGGCGAGGTTCCGCACCATGATCTCGGTGGGGCCGGAGTTGAGGAATCCGCCGGTGGAGGTGTTGGCGGATTCTTCGGCGGCTTTTTCCAGCTCCTCGAAACTGACGCCGTTGGCCTGCATTTTATAAGGATCCGGTTGGATCTCGATCTGCCTCACGCCGCCGCCCATGTTGAGGATTTCGGCAATGCCGGAAACACTTTGCAGCCGGCGCTTGATCGTCCAATCCGCCATCGTGCGAACCTCGCTGGGCGGCATGTAACCCGGTTCGCCTTCCTTGATGGTAGAACGCACGCCGACTAACAGGATCTCGCCCATCAGCGAGGCGACCGGTGTCATGAACGGTTCGACATCTTCCGGTAGCTGCTCGCGCACCCCCTGCAGCCGTTCCTGGACGAGCATCCGCGCCTTGTAAATGTCCGTGTCCCAGCCGAACTCGGCATAGACGAGCGAAAGCGAGACGTCGCTGTTAGACCGCAGGCGGGTGAGGCCGGCCACACCCATCAGCGCGCTTTCGATCGGCTGGGTGACGCGGGTTTCCACTTCCTCCGGCGCAAGTCCTGCGGCCTCGGTGAGGATGATCACCGTGGGTTTCGTCAAATCGGGAAGCACCTCGACAGGAAGTTGCGTGGCGGTGCGCAGGCCCATGACCATGATTAGAATCGACACGCCGATGATGATCGCCCGGTTGGCGAGCGACCAATGGATCATTTTATTGAGCATCGGTCAGTTGCCTTCCGGTTCGGGGTTTGAATGCTTCCGGGTGAACAGCGAAGCTAACAGAAGCAGGAACAGCACGCCGCTGACGTAGATCCAGACGGGGCTCGCGCCACCGCCGGAGTTTTCCAGAGGCAATCCCGCAGCAGCCCGCTTTTTGGCCGCCATCTCCGCGCGTTTTTCGGGTGTTAGTTCGCCGCCGTCGTCAGCATGTTCGTGCCCGTGGGCGGCATCGAGCGCTTCCTTGAGCGAGACCCCGCCGCCTCCGCCGGCGAAGGAGAGCGAGTAGGCACCCTTGGTGACGACCTCGTCGGCCGGGAAAAGCCCGCTGACGATCTCCACGTAGCGGTCGCTCATTTCGCCGACCTGCACCGGCACCTTGACGAAGGCGTTGGGGAGGTCGAAGTGCTTCACGTAAACGAAGCGCTTGCTCGCCTCGCCCTGCAGCGCTGAGCGCGGGACGCCGATGATGTTGGAACGCTTGCCAAGGACGATGGAAAACTCGGCGCGCATGTCCGGACGCATTCTCAGGCCGGGATTGGCGACCTTGAAAATGGCGTCGATAGTGCCGCTTTCCCTATCAGCGGAGGTTCCGAAGCGGATCATCTCGCCATCCAGCGGCTTATCACCGAGTGCGGAAACGCGGATGTGCGCCTTGCTGCCAGGTGCGAGCTTGCCCGCCTGATCCTCCGGAACGCGGGCGATCGCCAACATCTCGCTGAGGTCGGAAATGTCCAACAGCTCCTTGTCCGGCTCCACCGGCTCGCCGATGCGGATGTGCGATTCGACTAACAAACCGCCGATCGGCGATTTCAGCTCGATGACCGGCGGCGGGTTGCCGGGCTGGCGGCTCTCGACGCGGACGAGGACCTGATCCTTCTCCACCGTATCCCCTTCCTGGGCTTCCAGCCCGATGACGCGGCCGGAAATGCGGCTGCTGAGGACGGCGTGGCGCTCGGGGATTTCCGCGATTCGGCCGAGGGCGAAGATGGTTTGCTCGAAGTCGGTTTCCTCCGCCTCGACGGTCTCGATGCGCAGGTTTTTCACCCCGGTCTCGTCGAGGACAATGGTGTCCGCGTTGGTGGCGGCATGGATGTTAGTGATAGCGAATAGCAGGATGAAGAGATGTTTCATGTGGAAAGGAAGTTAGGGTTTGCCGAGCGCGGTCTCGTGGCGAACGCGGGCGAGGTGGAATTCGCGCAGCGCATCGAGACGGGCGGCAGCGAGCTGCAGGCGCTTCTCGCGGGAGCGGAGGACGGATTGGATTTCACCCTGGCCGTTGCGGAACGTGGTTTCAGCGAAGGCAGCTTGTTCGTCGGCGAGCGGGAGCAGGACGTCGTTGATCTCGGTGATCATCTTCGCCCACTCCTGCATCTCGGTCCGTGCGGCTTCCGCCTCTAACCGGATGTTGCGGCCGAGGGCGACAGCTTCCATTTCCTTGCGCTGTTGTTTTGCCTCGGCTTCCTGGATCGCGCCCTCGTTCTTGTTCCAAAACGGCAGCGCGACCTTGAAGCGCAGCCCGACGATGGCTTCGTTCTCATAGCCGTCCGGCGCATCCTCGGTGCGCTCCGCTCCGGCGAAAATCCCGCCTTCCACGTCGTCGTAGCGGCGGGCCTGTTCGAGCGCCACGCCTTGTTTCGCGGCAAGCGCGTCGAGCTTCGCCACCTGGAAATCCGGGCGCCGCGACGGGTCAGCACCAGCGCTTGGCAGCGCGGGAGCCGGCAGGGTTCCGCCGACGCTGAGCGACTCACCGGGACGCATGCCTAACAGCGGCTTGAGCTCGCCTTTCAGTGAGGACTCCTCCGCGTCGAGCTGGCGCATTTCCACCGCGAGGCTGGCGGCTTCGAGTTTTGCCTGGCCGGCATCGAGCGGCGAGCCCTCGCCCTTGACCGCGATATCAGATAGAAATTTCGCGAACGCGCCGGACACACCGGATTGCTCGCGCAGCAGTTCGCGGCGCTGGCGGTTCGCGAGGATTTTCACCACGGCCACGCGAGCCTGGCCGGTGAGCTGGCGCTCGACCTCGCGGACCTCGGCTTCTGCGGACTTGAGCTCGGTGAGCGAGACGTCCTTTTCCAGCTTCAGCCTGTCGGTGACGGGAAAACGCTGGGAAAGGCCGATCTCGAATTTCCCCTCGTCGAATTTCGGGTTGTGGTCGAAGCCGGCTTCGAGTTCCGGATTCGCGAGGCGGCCGGCTTGGTTCATGCGGCCGAGCGCCTCCCGGATGCGCAGGCGCGCGGCGGCGAGATCGGGATTCTGCGCGCGGATGCGGCCGCCGATGCTCGCGAGCGAGACGACGACAGCGGGCTCCGCGGGAAGCGGAAGGCAGACGAAGGCAAGCGCCAGCACCGCCATTGAGTAAAATCTGGACATGGTTTCTAAGGTGTTAGGCCGTGCGTGGAATTCACGCGGCCCATGGAAAAACGTTTTTTGATGGACGACCCCAAGCCGGCGAATGGTGCCAACGGGGAAATGACGCCGGCCTAAGGGCACGACGGAGCGCGGTCAACGGACGCTCAAATCAAAGGCGGTTTCTCCAAACCCAGAAATGGTCCCTCAGGCGGAATTTCGCCTTCATGACGGAAACCTAGCAGCGACGAACCGGGAACTCCGGAACGGCAGACTATTTCATTTTCAACGACCAAAGGCATCGCGGGGGAGCAGCAGCAAGCATGATGATGGTGGTGGTGTCCGGGCGGGCATTCATCACCACCTCCATGCGGGTCATCCGGCGCGATTGCATCGTGATGATCAACCTCGCAGCATGGCTCGGCAACGTGAGAACAAGCATCCACACGGCCCGCATCGGCACCGACAACGCGGAGGTTCAGCCCAACCAGCGCGCAAAGAACCATCAGCCATGTGAAAACCACTTTCATCAAGTGGGCGGAGATTCGGTGGGGTTCATCGCAAACTCAAGGATAAATTCAGCGGATGGGTCGGATCGGCGATCTTGCTTTTCGGGATTCACAAGATAACCTCACGGGTATTGTGAGACTCCCCCTGCGGTTGCACCTGCCAAAGACTGGTCCGCTGCTGATCGCCGCCGGCCTGTTAGTTTCGTGCGGCACGCCGCAAAAGCGAGCGCTGCGGGAACTCTCGAAAGCAGGGATCGAGCCGTCCGGCAGCGCATTGTTGCAAGCCGTCACCGACCAGGATTCCACGCGTACGGGCTGGCTCCTCGATGTCGGGGTTTACACCGAACAACGCGATGCCCGTGGCAGGACGCCTGTGCGCATCGCCATCGAGAACCGTGACGTCCCTTCCGTTTTCAAACTGCTCGCGGCCAAGGCCGACGTGAATGCCACAACGCAGGATCAAGTCAGCGTCCTCGGCGTCGCCGTCGAACTCGGCGAGACCGCGATTGTGGAAAAGCTGCTAACCGCCGGGGCGCGCACCGACGGGCGGATGCCGGACGGGGAAAAAATACTGCCATGGGCGATCCGCCACGGCCGCCTGACTTTCGTGCGGGCGATGATCAAATCCGGCGCGGATCCTCATCTCAAGGATCGCCAGGGAAATCCGCTGCTGCACGTGGCCATGGAGTCGGGGCGACGCGATCTCGTGGAATCGTTGATCCATCTGGGGGCCGACCCTGGTGCCACCAATGCCGCGGGCGAAACGACGATCCAGATCGCCTTCCGGCAAGGCTGGCTCGAGGCCGTTCCCAAGCTCGCCGCAGCCGGGGCCGATCCCAACGCCCGGGGAGCGGACGGCCAGACGCTGCTGGATCGCGCCGTCGCCCTTGGAGACGCGGAGAAAATTGACCTGCTATTGAAGATCGGAGCGGACCCTAACGGTCGCCAGCCTTCCCCTGGAAGCGTGCCGCCGCTGGAAAGGATCTTCACGGATGGAGACAGGGCGCTGTTCCGGATTTTCCTCGATCACGGTGCCAAGCCTCCCGAGGCAAAGTGGGACTCGTGGCTGTGGAAGGCCCTCGCGAAGCGCGATCACGAGGCCGCCCGCCTGCTCCTGAGCCATGGCGCGCAAGCCTCGACCCGCGGCCCGCACGGACTTTTGCTGGTGGAGAGCGCCGCTCTCGAAGGGCAAGGTTCATTTGTGAAAATGCTAACGGACTACGGTGGTCCGACTGGCAATGCCCTCTATCAGTCAAGCGCGCGGGGCGATCTGGACATGGTCGGCCTGCTGATTTCCTGCGGCGCTCCGGTCAATGTCACTCAAATCCCCTCCCGAGACACACCATTGGGTGCGGCCATCCGCAACAAGCAGGATAGGGTGGCTTCCCTGCTCATCCATCACGGCGCTGACGTGAACCTCCGTTTGCCGGAAGGCCAAGCCCCTCTTCACCTCGCCATCGCCACCGGCTGCCACCGCACCGTCAGGGATCTGCTCGCTGCCGGTGCCGATCCTAACACCCCATTCGACCTTCCGGTGTCCCCCGACTTCCTGAAAAAAGTCCGGCCCGGTGTCATTCTTCGCTGGGTGCTCAAGAACGATCGCAATGTCACACCGCTGATGATGGCCGCCGATTCGGGAGTCATCCCTACCGCCCGGCATCTCATCAGGGCCGGTGCGAAAATGGAAACGCGGACGCGGACCACCCACCTTTGGCCGATCAATTTCGCGTCCCGCCGCAACGACGTGAAGATGATGCGCTTGTTCCTCGGTCGCGATCCGCTGCAAGAGGAGCGCCGCATCGAGATCTCTCTGGCGGAGCAGCGCGCCCGCATTTACGACTCCGGGGGTAAGGAAATCTTCACCACCCAGGTGTCCACCGGCAAGAAGGGTTACGCCACACCGACCGGCGAATTTGTCATCACTAACAAATACCGCGATTGGAGGTCCACCCTCTACAACGACGCCAGCATGCCATATTTCCAGCGCCTGAGTTGCGGCGACTTCGGCCTGCACCAGGGAAATGTCCCGGGTTACCCTGCCTCGCACGGCTGCATCCGTGTCCCGGCAGGAAATGCCGCCAAGCTTTACACCATGACCCAGGCCGGTGACCGCGTAAAGATCATGCCTTGAAGTCAGCTTGGCCGGCCGTTGGGGGGAAGGGGGGAATTTGGGGGGATGGGATCCGACCGGCCAAGCTGGTTGTAACCTCACCAACTTAACAACCGCGCCACGGCTACCCGCAGCGCGGCTTCGAGCACCGCTGCCTCTCCGTGACTTAGGGGGATAGTCACCTTGCGGAGGGATTTGTCGGTCGAGTCCTGGCGGGAGATACTAAGGAGATACGGTGCGCGGTCCGGATCCTCCTGAGAACTCAGTTCGAAGGCGCTGTTAGCCTTTTCCGACTGATGGAAAAGCTTGGCTTGGGGCACGCGCCCTTGCAACGCGGCAAGCGCCTGACCGAGATCCGGCAGCCCCCATTTCATGGTGATTTTGTTCTCCCAGTCGAATTGCTTCTCACCGGACTGCGCGGCCGCATCGACAAAGATGGAACCCTTTGATCGGTTGAGACCGAAGCGGACCACGCCGCCAGTCCCGCGGGAGTTCGGTTTGTAGATCGCGTATTCGGAGGAGCGCTCGGTGTTAGTGACGGGATACAGGACGGTGTCTTTCATGGGATTGGCTGGTTGACTCGTTGGGAACAATGACAACTATTTGAAACAGATGGCAAGCCAAAATTGTTCGCCTGAACATTTTCACATGAACATAAAATCAGTACCGTGAAATGAACCTTGGCCCGTCCGTTTCCCGCAGGCACGCTTCACCGCAGTGAACGCCCGCGTGTTGATCGACGGACCTTCGGAGCTCGTCTTCGACTATGCCATTCCGGCAGGACTCGACGTGCGCCCGGGCTGCCGCGTGCGCATCCCGCTGCGACGCAAATCGGCTACCGGCACCGTGCTCTCCACCGGCGAGCCCGAACAGGCGGACTTCGCCCTGCGCGAGTTGGAGTCGCTCATCGATCCCGAACCGCTGATCACGCCCGTCCTCCTGCGCACCGCCGATTGGATCGCTCACTACTACGGCTCCAGCATCGAGTCCGTCATCCGCTCGGTCCTGCCCGAAGGCGTGCGCTCCGAGGAAAACTCCGCGAAGACCCGCCGCGTCGCGGTGTTAGACGGAGCACCCGATCCCGCGGTGCTGGCGAAACTGGAGAAACGCGCGCCGCGCCAGTTCACGATCCTCGCCCTGCTCGCCCATGCCCCCGATTTCCGCCTGCCCGTCGCCGACCTTGGCGATGGAAATGCCGCCGCGCTGAAATCCATGGAAAAAGCCGGCCTTCTCCGCCTCGAAGCCGAGGAAGTCCGCCGCGATCCGGATGCCGACAATGTCGAGGAGATCCTCGAATCCAAACCGCTTGAACTCAACCCCGGCCAAGCCGCCGCGCTAGATGTCGTTCTATCAGCCGTCGCCGATCCCGCCGCATCCAAGCCGATCCTGCTGCTAGGCGTCACCGGTTCCGGCAAAACCGAAGTCTATCTGCAAGCCGCCCAACGCGCGCTCGATCTTGGAAAAACCGTGCTCGTCCTCGTCCCCGAAATTTCCCTGACTCCACAAACCGTCCGCCGTTTCAAATCCCGCTTCGCCGCCATGCAGGACCAGGTGGCCGTGCTCCACTCGAATCTTTCCCAAGGCGAACGCTTCGACGAGTGGCACCGCATCCGCAAAGGCACCGCCCGCATCGTCATTGGCGCGCGCTCGGCGGTGTTCGCACCGTTGCCGGACCTCGGGCTCATTCTCGTCGATGAGGAACACGAAAACACCTACAAGCAGGAAAACGTCCCGCGCTACCATGGCCGGGATGTCGCCGTGCTGCGCGCGGCCTTCGAGCCGTGCGCCATCGTGTTGGGTTCCGCCACGCCGTCGCTGGAATCCTGGAACAACACCCTAACCGGCAAGTACGAAATCCTCCGCCTCAACGAACGTGCCGACGGCGCCTCCATGCCGCTCGTCCGCGTGGTGGACATGCGCCTCGAACAAGCCAAGCAAAAAGGCGGCACCGCGATTCTATCCGACAAGCTCCGCACCGCCCTCGAACAACGGCTCGAAAAAGGCGAGCAATCGATCCTATTCCTCAACCGCCGCGGCTTCGCCCGTTCGCTCCAATGCACCGCCTGCGGCCACGTCTGCCAGTGCCCGCACTGCGCCGTCGCGCTTACCTATCACCGCACCGACGAGCGACTCGTCTGTCACGTCTGCGGCTATCAATCCATCGTCCCGCGGAAATGCCCCGAGTGCCGCGATCCTAACATCCTGCTCCAGGGCTACGGCACGCAAAAGGTCGAGGAGGTGATGGCCAAGGTTTTTCCCAAAGCCAAGTTCGCCCGCATCGATGCCGATGCCATGCGCCGTAAAAACGCGCTGCGCGACACTCTATCAGCATTCAAGGCCCACAAGATCGACATCCTTATCGGCACCCAGATGATCGCCAAGGGCCTGCATTTCCCCAACGTCACGCTCGTCGGCATCCTCAACGCCGACCTCGGCCTGCACGTCCCGGACTTCCGTGCCGGCGAGCGCACGTTCCAGCTCATCACCCAGGTCGCCGGCCGCGCCGGCCGCGGCGATCTCGAGGGCGAGGTCATCGTCCAGACGTTCACCCCGCACTCGCCGTCGATCCAATACGCCCGCAAGCACGACTTCGACGGCTTTTCCGAGCAGGAAATGGAATTCCGCCGCGAGTACTCGTTCCCGCCCTACGCCCACTGCGCCGTTCTAACGTCCCGCTCGACCCACGAGCGCCGCGCTGAGTTCACCCTCCAAACCCTGCATCTCCGCCTCGCGGAAAACCTGCCTAACGGAATCACCCTCGGCGAAGTCCTGCCCTCGCCGCTCATCCGCTCGCACGGCCAGTTTCGTTTCCAGATCACCCTCCGTTCCCACCGCGCCCGCCCGCTCACCAACCACGTCCAACAGATCCTGGCAAAAACCCCGCTGCCCGAGGACGTCACCGTGGTCTTCGACATGGACGCGCTGAATTTCTCATGAGGCAGCAAGCCACAAGGTCGCATCTTGCCACCGTGGCAATCTCTGCCGAAAGTCGCTGCCAACTTTATTCGCCATGCATCCAAATATTGAGCTAATCAACCGGCTCTTTCGCAGCCTGACCGCGCATGACCCCCAATCGATGGCCGAGTGTTACATCAGGACGCGACCTTCGAAGACATCGCGTTTAAGCTTAAAGGGATAAGATTCACGGCATGTGGAGATTCGTGACCCGGCCGGAACCGAAACTTAAAGTAACATTCTCGGAAGTGACGGCCGATGACCTTCAAGGACGCGCCAAGGTCATCGACGACTACATCTTCACCGAAACCGGCAGACCGGTGCACAATGTGATCGAATCGAAATTCCATTTCCGCGACGGACTGATCGTGAGTCATCACGATCACTGCGACCCCGTCTCCTGGGCACACATGGCGATGACCGGCCCCAAAGCATTGCTGGCCGGGCGCGTCCGGTTGGTCCGAGCCAAGGCGACCAGCAAAAAGTTGGAGCAATTCTTGAGAACAAATCCCGGGTGATTTGGGCGTGAGATCGGCACGGAGGGGTTGGTGTGACGCATCGGTAGGTCGAAGATTCCATTGCTCCGACCGGCACGTTCAATTGGGAGAAGCGCTGTCGGCATCGCTCAAGGCAAAAAGCTCGGCGAGAGCCTCATCCGCTCTCGGGCGTTTTGCCGGAGCGTCGATGTCTCTAATGCCAATCGCCGGCGCCTGCTCGACGAAGCTCCAGATATTCCCGTTGAATTTGCGTTGCGTCTTCTTCTCCATTTCAGTGAGCGCGATCTTCTGAGGCTCGCCCACGCTGAAAGGCCACTTCAAGACCTCAGCCAGATCCTGTTTTCCGAGCAGGGCGCACAATTGGGCAAATTGTCTCTCTGGCTGCTCTCGATTCGATGAGACTACAGGAAACTCATTGTCAGCCAGCATCTCGGAGAGTGCCAGCAGGCGGGTTTTTGAAGCGTCGGTCATTAGCAAGCAAAGCCCACCCAGCGACCAGCCAAGAGTTGACCGATGAGCGGAGTCTGCAATCTTGGGATCGTTTAGTGCCGCAGCGAGAATTCGCCCACCGCGAGCAGCGATGCTTGCGGCACTTTTGGATTCGAGACGGGCGGCGAGCGAGGCCAGCCCATCTCCCAAGCCCGGCAGGCGTGCTAAGTATTCTTCCCGTCCGTCTTCGGGCGGGGTTTGCGCCACTCGAATTACAACCTCCGCGGCGCGTTTCACTGCTGTGATGACGCTTTGCGCATCTATGCCTGCGAGTACGTTAGCCAGGCCCGAGACGCGAGAAACATCGGAAGACTGTAGGTCTTCCATCGACTCGACTAGGCGCTCAGCAGCGCTTGAGACAGAGGCCGGTTCAGCTTGAGCCAGCAGGGCAGCCAAGGCGCTGCCCAAGCTCTCGAAGTCAAAAGCGTCTGTATTGGAAGGTTCCACCAGAGCGTCGATGAAGAACTTCGAGGAGCGTGTGGTGATCACTTGCGCCTGCCGATGCTCCATGAGTGCAGCCAAGGATCCCAGCGATCTCCCAATCTTCGCCCTTTGGTGCGCATCCATTCCTTCCGAGTTTTCCAGCGCCTTGGCCAGACGCTCCGCACCGCAGGCTGCGACCGTTTCCGCATCCACAGAATCCATCCTCGCGGCACACGCGAAAAGAGTCTGACTCAGCTCTGACAGGCGCGCGGCATCGGCCACCTGCGGATCCTCGATCACTCTCGTCAATCGGGAGGCAAACGTCGCAGCTTGCTGCGGAGAGAAGCGGGCGGCCATTGCGGCAAGGACTTCGTTTGAGTGGGATAGGCGAGCGGCATTGACTCCGTGCGGAGTCTCGATCGATTTAGTCAGGCGGTCGGCAATGGCTTCAACCTCTGCTGAGGCTGTTTGAGCGAGCAAGACTCTTAACGCGTCAGCCGCCGAACGACCGGCATTGCTGTCCTTCGCATTCTCCATCGAGTGTAACATTGCCAACGCTCCGCGATAGACAATGCTAGCGGCGGAGTCGCCCTTTGATTGCGCGGTCAATCCTGCCAGCGTGCCACCCAGCAACGGCGCGATCTCGCCAACGTCTTCCTGATTTTGTTCCAGCACACGAACGAGAACTTGCGCCGCGCGGCGGGTCACAGATGCTGCTTCTTCGGCCTCCATCCGGGTTGACATCAGGCGCAACGCGCGGCCGCAACTCCAGATGCGATACGCGTCGGTCGTCGAAGGATTCTCCAACACCATGATCAGGCGGTTGGCGGCCTCTGCCGCGTGATGGGACTCCATCCTGGCGGCAAGATCGAATAGCGAATCGACCGTGACCCTAAGGCGATAAGGAGAGCCCTTTTTCGAATTCTCCAGTTGGGTAAGCAGAAATTCGGATACGGCAGTTGCGTCCTTTGGTTCGATTCGGGCCGCCAATTCTCCCAATGCCGTGCTGACGCGCGACAGACGCTCCCGATCACTCACGCGTGTGGTAGCCAGCGCCTTCCCTAAATTAAACGCGATCGGGCCGATGTCTTTGGGCTCCGCCCACATTTCAACTGCTGGCAATACTTCCTCCAATCGCATCTCGTCCGTGCTATCGGTTTCAAGAGCATCACCTGTCTTCAGCCCCATAATTCCACGGAGTTTCGAGGACGAATAATTTCGCCGCGCGGTGTTCAATCCGATCGCAGCGTGCAATCCCTGTCCGTTTCGCCGGCAAGCTCCGACAAGCGTATTGCCGGCCTGCAGCCAAAAGTCGATCACCCTTTCTCTTACCGGAGCGTTGATTGGCTCCAGTTCCGCCAATTCCCAAAGTGCTGAGCGTTCATCCGGCGAAGAAGGTCCCTTGTCGTCAGACACCCCAATCGTCCGCACAAAGCTTCGAGTCAGTGCCTCCTGCGCTGCCGCCGTCGCTTTTTCCGCCCTTTGCCGTGCAAAAACCGCTACGACCGCCAACACGATCGCGACGATGAAGCCGAGACTAACGGCTCCGAGCGTGATGCGCTGTCGCTTGGCGGCAGCCTTGCGACTGGCGATGATGTAGGCAGTCTGCAGCGGCGTCGGCTGGCGTTCTTTTTCGGAGCCCGCTTCGGTGAGCCATTGCTCGGCGGCACGGAGGTCGACGCCACGCAGGACGAAGCTGCTGTTTTTGCCCTTCGCTTCCCACTCCAGGGCCCGGGTGAGCAGCCGAGTGTGGGCGCGATCCCAGCCGAGGTCGGTGTCGAGCGCGGTGATCAGCGTTTCGGTCGCGACGGCGAAGTCGTCGGAATCACGGCAGAAAATCCAGTTGAGCTTGGCGAGCGCTTCGGGGACCTCGGCGGCGTTCACGTCGCGCGCGACGATGGGGACCATCCGCTTATTTTGTGCCAAGGCGTGCGCGATTTCCTTGCCGCAGACCATCGAGGAAACGGAGTCCGGCGAGAGGATGAAGATGAATGTGTCCGCGCCTTCGATCGCGGCATAGATCGCTTGCATGAATTCCTCGGTCGGCCGGATGCCTTCCCAATCGACCCATGCCTCGCGCTCACGCTGGCGCAACGCGTCATCCAGCCTTTGGACAAACTCCTTGTCCTTGCGGGAGTAGGAAATGAAGACGTCGGCCATGGGAGCGATTTGCTGGAGTTGTCATTTGCCGAACCGGAGTCAGCTCTCGAGTTGTTTCAGCGGAGATGCGGCAAGGAGCAGTTTGAGTTTTTCCACCTGGTCTTTCGTCGCCTGGCCCATCCAAGCCAGCGGCGCGGCGACCATTGCTTCGCTCAGCCGTGCCTCACCCGATTCGCCTTCCTCAAGCCCCACCTGCGCCTCGGCGATGGTGGCGAGCACCCAGTATTCGTCCGACTTGAACTTGGCCAAGGTTTCGGGCGAGGCGGTTTCGGGCGGCGGGTTCGCTTTCTGCCAACGTTCGCAGATGGCGAGGACTTCCCGGCGCACCCGGCGGGCCTGGACGAAATCCGCGATGGCTTCCGCCGGATCGGTGGCGGCGGCGGCGCGTTCGTTGAGCAGGTAAGCGTAGTTGATCCCATTGTAGTAATCATTGCGCAGGTAAAAGCCGCGCTCGTAGGCGCGCACGGCGACATCCAGGAAATCGCGCTCCTTGGTGGCGGTCCAGAGTCCCTTGTGCACCGCACCCCACATGCCGAGGGTCTCGGGGTCGTTGGAGGTTTCCGGTTCCAACAGCGCAAGCAATTCCCGCGCCTCTTTGAACGCGGTCAACTTGTCCGGCTGGGCGCTCTTGTAGGCGGCCAGGGCATGGCGCTGCACGAGGTAAGGATCCACGGGTCGATCCGGTGCCACCGCCTTTCTCATGGCACGGATCGCGGCGAGCAGGGTCTTGGCGGTGGTGAAATCTCCGGTGCCGAAAGCGGCGTCCACCTGTTTCATCATGGCGCTGTGGGAGTCGTCGGCCCCCTCGGCCGCGACAAGGGGCGATGCAACAGTGGCCCCCTCGAGGCTCCTGGTTGCGGCGAGTTTCGGCGGTGCGAGATCCCTGATGAATTCATAGACCGGACTGTCCCGCCGCAACCGCTCGGCTCTCCCCATGATCTCGATGATCGCGTCCTTGAGCACCGCCTGAAACCGCATCGCTTCGTCGAAGCCGATGTCTTCGCCGAGGTGATGGTATTTCCGGATCACGATGTGATTCACGTCGAACGGCGGCGTCTTCATCCCATCCTCGGCGATGACGATCGTCGTCTCGGGACGCAACGCGTGGCGGACGCCGAGTTCGTAAAAGGCGTTCTTGTTAGATGTGGATAGATCCGCCACGACGACATCCGCATTGAACAGTTGGTCGTACATCGGCGTGTCGATCAGGCCGGAATGAACGATCTCATCCGCGCGGACGCACTGCAGCCCGGAGGCGATGACGCCGGGCTTGATGACGTTGCGATACGATTTGTCGAGGTCGAGGGTGCGGCCCGTTTCAAAGTCCGTCTTTTTTCCGAACCCCATGACGACGAAGCAGGTTTTCATTCGATATCCTTTCTTGGTTGATGGCGTTGATGGAATTTCAAATCAGGCGGGGAAACTCGCGAAGTGTGCGGCCTGCACTTTCTTCGCGGCCACGGCCTTGCCGACCTTTTGCATTTCCCCGACATGGTCGACGGAATCCATCTGCTGGACGTGGGCCGGCTCGATCTTGGGCAAGCCCAGCGCGTCGAGTCCTTCGCGGGAGAGTTCGGCGTTGTAGCGCAGATAGGTGAAGAGCTTGGGCACGTCCGGGATTCCCTGCCCGATCACGTCGCCCACTTCGCGGTCCAGCGGATCGCCGGCGAGGCATTTGCCGAAAGTCCGGCAGAGGAAATCCTGCTCGTGCAATGCCGCCGCCATCAGCGCCGAGGGGATGTTGCCCGCATTGTAGAGCAGGTTCATTTCCCGCGGGGTGAGGTTTTTGTTGGCGTTGGCGCTGGCACCGGTGCCGACGGAAACCAACAGCATCCGGTCTTCACCCGTCGGCCAGCGGAGGCGGTAGGAATCGCAGGTGGCCATCAGAAAAAGGTGGAACGCCGGGTTGTTGTACATCGTCACACCGCCGTCCACGAAGACGAATTGATGGGGACCGACGTTGATCACCTCCGGCGGGAAATAGGTCGGTGCCGCGGTGCTGGCGCGGACGAGCTGCCAAAGCGGGAGATGCAGGTTGCTGCCGTTGCCGCGCACCGGGAGGTCGTTGTATTTCGCATGGGGATTGTTACTGATCGGCCATGGGGAATCGGTGGTGGCGTTGCGGAGGACCATCATCAGCAGGGTCCGCAGTTTTTTCGAACCCAGGGTGGTTTTCTCACCGATGATATCCTTCAACATTTTGCTCAGATTGTCGTTTTTGAACTTGGTGTGCAGCCGCTCCCAGAGCTTGGCGGGTTCGAACATCTCCGCGCCGCTCTCAAGATAGAATTGGCGGATCTGATCCACGCTCAGGCCGAGCGAGACGAGGGTGGCGATGATCGCGCCGGTGCTGGTGCCGGCCACGTAGTCGAAGTAATCGGCGAGCACGAGGTCGGGCTTGCCGCTGGTGGTACGGAGATCTTTCTCAATGCGGGCCAGGATCTCGACGGAGATGATCCCGCGGATGCCGCCGCCGTCGCAGGCGAGGAGCTTGCGCGGGCCGGTCTTGGCGAGTTTGTCTTGGAATGAGGGAGGCGTGGACATGGTGGTTGATGGTGGGAAGTTGATGGAAAATCTGCGTTTGCTCAGCCGGGATTCGTCCCGTTTGCGGGCGCGCTCTCGCGGGCGGCACGGTGCATGGCGATGAATTGCGAGACGCTGCCGGCGAGGATGCTTTAGACCCGCTCGACGAGGAGACTGTCTCGCCGGGCGTCATCCGCCCCCGCGTAGTCGGCGACGCCGGTCTTGTAGAACTCCTCTTCCCGTTCCAACGCCTCGGCGAGCGTGCGGAATTGGAGCCAGTTTTCCTGGAACTTGAAGAGCTTGCCGATGCCCGCGGCGATGACAATAGCTCCACCAAGGATGCCGGATAGCACGCGCGGGTCGGCGATCCACAGATTGACAACCGGGATCAACGCGCCCGCGAGCAGCGTCGTGATTTCCACTCCGTAGTAGCGGCGCTTGTTCCACGCCGCCTTGGTGGAATGCCAAGTCCGTTGGCCCACAACGCGGCGCTGCAGGTAGTCAAATGGTTCGTCGCTCATGGGAGTGTGGTGGGGTTGATGATTGCGATCTGTCCGCCGAGATCCTGCACTTTTTGTTCAAAGTCCGAGGTGCCGCCGGGGCCGTCTCCGGTGGGTTTTTCATCCCAGACGAGCAGCGCGTGGATCTTCGCGCTGTCGGCGGCTTCGACGCGGGCAGAGTTGATCATCCAGAGATTGGTGCGGGCGTAGATGGAGACGTCGTTGGGTGCTTTGCCGAGGCGCTCCGGCTGCGTGGCGACCTCGGCTTTTTCCCGCAGGGCGTGGAAACGTTGGACCCATTCGTTCCCGCCATGGCGCACCGAATCACGCACGAAATCATCGACTTCCTGAGCAAGCAGCAGGCGGATGTGCGCTCCTCGCTTCAAGGATTCCTCGCCGAAGAGGATGTCGGCTCCGCACGCGCCACCGCAGATCGCGAGGTCGCCGGGGCCGATGTTCCATTGCGCGAGCCGGCGCTCGATTTCGGCGCGGACGGCCTCCGCTTTTGCTTCGGGGAAGCGCGGGGTCTTGCGATCCGGCGCGTCGATCATATGGCCGCTGGAAATCGCGATCTTGTCGAAGCGCGCGCCGATCCGGGGAAACACGGCCATCCTTTCCTCGAACAGGGCGGTGATCGGTTCGACGGCCTCGATCTGATAGCCGAGCTCTTGGAAGAGCAGCACATGCTGAAACATCGAGTTGATGCTCGATTGGGACAGGTCCGGATCCGCTGTGACCTGCTGATATTCGTAGAGTGCGTCCTGCGGTCGGCCGAAAACGAGATGGAGTTCGCCGAGCGCGGATCGAGCCCACACCCCTTGCCTTTCATCGTCGAGGCTGGCCGTGGCGGCGACACGCACGACGGTTCCGAGATCTTCGAGATTTGAGGCCACGAGCCCGGCGGTGTGCTGATCGGCAGGTGCAATGTGCTGGAGCAGTGAGGTGAGGGCGATGACGTTAATGCCGTTATAAAAGCTGCCGAGGTCGCGCCAAAGTCCGCTTTCGTAAGTGGCGATCGCTTTTCGCACGAGGGGGGAATTGCGCCAGGCGAGTTCGAGCCTGCGTTCAGTGGATTCGCCGTGGCTCCAAGTCGTGCGCCACTTGTCCTTGTAGACGCGGCCGAGAAAGTTTTGAGCTTCTCCGCCGTCCGGATTGTTCCGCGCGAGGTCACGGAGCTTTTGTTCCGCCTCATTCGTCCGACCGAGACGATTTGCGAGCATCGCGAGCTGGCATTCGACCCGGAATTCATCGACCGATCCCGTCCCTTCGCGATCCTCGCGCAATTCCTTGAAGACTTCCATCGATTGCGCGTATCGCCCCAGTGCGTGCAGCGCCTCGCCGCATTGCCACAGGAGCTTTCGCCGATAGTAAGGCGAAGGCACGTCGCCGGCGAGCGTGAGGATGTCCTCGGCGCGGCCCTCCTTGCCGGCGATTACCACGCGCTGGCTCCACTCGTCGGATTGGGTTTGGTAATGATTGAATCTGGCGGTGCCGATGCGGCTGGCGTCGGGCGGCACGAGGTTCGGAAGATTGGCATAAACCGGGCTGCCTTCCGTGGTGCGGTCTGCGGCCACCGCCTTGCGCAGCGTTTCGCCGAGGCGGTTGGCTTCCGCCGTGACCTTGGCCGTCCATTCGTCGTCATGCGCGAGGCCGACTTTGAAAAGCGTCCCGTCGTATTTGAAAGTGCGCTGCGGCGCGACATCGAACGGGCGGTCCGCCCAACCCGCGTGCAGGCAAATCACGCCGCGAGGACCGACGGTGTGGCGGATGCCGAGTTCGTAAAAGACGTTTGCGTTGAGGATGGAAATATCCGCGATCACGAAGTCCGCGGTGACCAGCTCCGCGAACATGTCCTTGAGGATGTCTCCGGCGGCACTTTCGTCATCCGCGCGGAATGGCTGCAATCCGGCGGCTTCCAGCGCCGGTTTGAAAAGATCCTGATAGACACTGTCAAAATCGACCTGCAGCGATTCGCCGGGTTCGCTCCGCGCGGCAGGGTCAACGCTTGGCTTCTTCGGCACCTCCTTTTTGCCGAACGGCATCACCACAAACGCCCGCCGCCTGAATGACGAAACTTTTTCGGCCATCCACCATGACTACGGATAGTGAGTTAGAGCGGTCAATGTTAATTTCAAACAATGACCCGGATTCATCGCCGGAGAACGGTTTGAAAAAAGCTCCCGCCGCGTCCAACAGATTCTAGCAAAGCCCCCGCTCCCCGGGGATGTCACCGCCGTCATCGGCACGGACGCGTTTGATTTCTACAGGCAACTGCCTTCACCCGACGAAAGATGCTGGATATGAGCCTGCAACACTCCACGATCAGGGCGTCCGACAACCCAACTGAATCCCATGAAACTGCCACTCATGCTGTCCTCCCTCGCCACCGCATCGTTCGCACTTGCGGCCGAGCCAGCCATCACCGTTCACGCCGACGAGCCGGGCGCGAAAATCAATCCGGCGATGTGGGGGGTCTTCTTCGAGGACATCAACTTCGGCGCGGACGGCGGGATCTATGCGGAGATGGTGAAAAACCGCGGGTTCGAATTCCCCGACGCGCTGATGGGGTGGACGAAGATCAGCCCGTCGCTCGCCAAGGGAGAACTAACCGTCCGCGACGACGCGCCGTTCAACAAGGCGAACGCGCATTACGTCCGGCTGCAATCGGAGGGCAAGGCGCCGTTCGGAATCTCTAACGAAGGATTCCGCCGGATGGGCGTGCGCAAGGGCGAGGCTTACGATTTCTCCGCGCAAATCCGCGGGATCGAGGGTAAACCTCTGGTGCGCATCCAACTCTACGGCGGCGATGGCACGATCCTCGACTCGGTGGATCTCAAGGATTTCTCCGGCGACTGGAAAAAAGTCACCGCCACACTGCGGCCCAAAGACACCGATCCGAAGGCGTGGCTGACGATTCTGATGGAAGGGAAAGCCACCATCGATATGGATTTCATCTCCCTGTTTCCCAAGGCCACCTGGAAGAACCGCCCCGGCGGCATGCGGGCGGACATGATCCAGGCGCTGGCGGACATGCATCCGGGCTTCGTGCGCTTTCCCGGCGGTTGCATCGTGGAGGGCAGCACGCTTGATAGACGCTATCAGTGGAAGGACACCATCGGCCCGGTGGAGGAGCGCAAGCTGTTGATCAACCGCTGGAACTACGAGTTCATCCACCGGCCGACGCCGGATTACTATCAGACGTTCGGGCTCGGATTCTTCGAGTATTTCCAACTTTGCGAGGACATCGGCGCGCAGCCTCTGCCGATCCTGAGCTGCGGCATCGCCTGTCAGTTCAATTCCGGCGAACTTTGCTCGCCGGAAGAGCTCCAGACTTACATCCAGGACGCGCTCGACCTGATCGAGTTCGCCAACGGCCCGGCGACCTCGACCTGGGGTGCGAAGCGCGCGGCCATGGGCCACCCGGAACCATTCGGGATGAAAATGTTAGGCATTGGCAATGAGAACTGGGAGGCCCCCTATATTGAGCGCTATGCCAAGTTCCATGAGGTTCTGAAAGCGAAGCATCCGGAAATCGAACTCATTTCCAGTGCCGGACCCGCACCCGCCGACGCGCGTTTCAAATTCGCCTGGGAGAAACTGCGCGAACTCAAGGCCGACATCATCGACGAACACTGCTATGACAAACCCGCCTGGTTTTACGGCAACACCCGCCGCTATGACAGCTATGACCGCAACGGCCCCAAAGTCTTCATGGGAGAGTATGCCGCGCAGAGCGACAAGATCGTCAGCACCAAAAACGTCAACAACCTCGACTGCGCGCTTTCCGAAGCCGCCTTCCTAACTGGCCTGGAGCGCAATGCCGATGTCGTCCGCATGGCCTCCTACGCGCCACTTTTCGCCAACACGGAGGCCTGGCAGTGGACGCCTAACATGATCTGGGTGGACAGCCTCAATCTGTCCCGCACGCCCAACTACTACGTCCAGCAGATGTATAGCCGCAACCGTGGTGACGCTGTGCTGCCGCTGGAACTCGCCGCAGGCGAATCCAAGCTTTTTGCCAACGCGGTGCGCGATGACAAGACCGGCGAAATTGTCCTGAAAGTCGTCAACGCGGGTGAAACCGAGATGACCGTCCAAGTCAACCTGGCAGGTGCCGCAAGCGTAGCGCCCGATGCGACCACCACGGTTCTAACTGGCAATATGTCAGACGTGAACACCGTGGGCCAAGCCGACAAGCTCAAGCCCGTCGAATCCAAAATCGCCGTTCCCGGGAAATCTTTCCCCCACGCGTTCCCCGCGCGGTCGTTCACGGTATTGCGGGTGAAGGCCGGGTAGCTCCACGGCGACGGCTTCGATGACGCCGGCTGAAACCAGCGCTCAAACAGCAAGCCCCGGAGCCGGGAGAACGAGGTCGCGCTTCGTTGGATTTCCGTTATGATGTGACACGCCCATGAAAGCCCTGGTCGCCGTCATCACCGCCTTCACGGGCAACCGCAGCAGCTTGTCCAATTTCAAGACGTTGCTGCGCCTGACCTCCGTGCTGTTAGTGCTGGTGATCGTTTATAGCGTGATGTTCCACGTCCTAATGGAGCGGGAGGGCAAAAATTACAGTTGGATCACCGGGGTATACTGGACGCTCACGGTGATGACCACGCTCGGCTTCGGCGACGTGACGTTCCATGGGGATGCCGGACGTTTGTTCTCCATCGTGGTGCTGATGACCGGGGTGATGTTCCTGCTGGTGATCCTGCCATTCACATTCATCGAGTTTTTCTACGCCCCGTGGATCAAGGCGCAGGCGTCGGCGCGCACACCGCGGGAGCTGCCGCCGGAGACGCGGGACCATGTGATTTTCACCTGCCATGATCCGGTGACCGCAGTGCTCATCCCGCTGTTGGAGAAATATGGGCATCCCTACGTCGTGCTCTGCCAGAACAGCGTCGAAGGGCTGGAACTCTACGAACAGGGCGTGTCGGTGGCGGTTGGGGATCTCGATGATCCGGAGACCTATCGGAAGATGCGCTTGCCACAGGCCGCGATACTCGTGGCGACCCGCTCGGACGTGCTCAATACGAACATCACCTTCACCGCCCGCGAGCTGGCGGAGGACTTGCCGATCGTCGCGTCCGCCTCGACGGACCCGGCGCGGGACGTGTTGGAGCTGGCCGGAGCCACCCACGTTCTGCGGCTGGACCAGACGATGGGCCAGGCACTGGCACGCCGCGTCATCGGCCGGGACTGTGCGGCGCATGTCATCGGCGAAACCAACGGCCTCCAGATCGCCGAGGCGAATGCGGCGGGCACCGAGCTGGAAGGACTGACTCTTGCTAACAGCCAGATCCGCGGCCTCACCGGCGTGAGCATCATCGGCGTGTGGGACCATGGCCGGCTGAATTCGGTGGAACCGGAAATCGTGATCAAGCGCCAGACGGTGTTGGTTCTGGCAGGCACTGCCGAACAGATCGCAAGCTACAACGCGACCTTCAGCCGCAAGGTGTCCGGGCAGTCACACGTGATCATCGTCGGTGGCGGGCGGGTCGGAAGGTGCACCAGCGACATTCTGAGAAAGGCCGGACTTTCCACCACCATCATCGAAAAGCTGCCCGAACGCGTCCTGAATCATCCCGAGGCGATCATCGGCGATGCCACCCGGATGGAGGTTCTCAAGGCGGCCCGCGCGAGGGAGGCGGACACCATCATCGTCACCACCCACGATGACGACCTGAACATTTCTTTAACGATTTTCTTTCACCGGCTGCGCGAGAGTTTCCAGATCATCTCGCGTTGCACGCTGGAGCGCAACGTTCAGACGCTCCACCGTGCCGGGGCGAATCTGGTGCTCTCTTCCGCCTCGATGGGTGCCAACACCATCTTCAACATGATCCGCGAAAGCGACAACCTGCTGCTGGCGGAAGGCGTCTTTATTTTCCCGTCGCCGGTGCCGCGGAAAATGGCCGGACGAATTCTAGCAGACTGCAACGTCCGCACCGTGACCGGCTGCACGGTCATGGCGGTGGAGCACGAGGGCGTCCGCACCGTCAATCCCGAGCCCCATATGGTCCTGCCGGCCGATGGGAAACTGCTATTGATCGGCACGCTGGAGGCGGAGGAAAAGTTCCTCAAGGAATTCGAGCCCGAGTTGGCACCCGCGGCGTTGCGGAGGCAGTGGCAGCGCGAGAGCCGGGCATGAGAGATCGATGTTAGATCACGGCCGTGGGCATTTTTATCGCAAACCATCCTGATTCCGGCAGCGTCACCACAGAAGTGAAATTCGCGAAAATGGGATTCCAGCTCGGCCTGCGGCGGCCGCTTGAGGTTCGTGAGGAGATCATTCAGGAACACGCCCGACCGTGCCGCCTCGCCTACGTCAGCGACATTCATCTGCGGCGGGGCAGATCGCGGCATCTTGCGGGCCAGGTGCTTGACGCGCTCCATCGTGCGCGGCCGGATGTGATCCTGCTGGGAGGTGATCTCGTGGACCAGGCTTCGGAGCTTGATGAACTTCGTGAAATGTTAGGACGGATGCTCGGGATCGCGCCGGTGTTCGCGATTCCGGGGAACCACGATGTCGCCGTCGGCGAGGAATTGGTCCGCCTGGCGGTGCAGGGTGCGGGGGCGCTTTGGATTGCCGGACGAACCTTGGATTTTCAACACGAGGACAGGATTCTATCAATTTCCGGACCCGGCGCGGAACCCAGTCCGGGTGCGGATTTCCGGATTCTCTGCGCACACAACCCGTCGATCTGGAAAACGGCGGGGAACGGCGGGTATGATATGGTGCTCGCCGGGCATCTGCACGGTTGTCAGGGAGTTCTGTTCGAGGCGGGAGGACGGCTCTATCCGGGTGCAATTTTCTATCCACACAACCACATCCGCCAGTCATGGAACGGATCCCGGCTGGTGGTCGGCATGGGGTGCAGCGACCTGATTCCCATCCGCTGGGGTTGTCCGCGGGAAATCGTCGTTTGCATCCTGTGATCGCGCTGATAGATTCGCCCAATGAAACCGGCAACCGCAACTGTCCGGGGGCGGCACTCGGATCGGATAGAGATTCCCGCGGGGCATGGCTGGCTGGGGATTCCGTCCGCGCTGGCGGCTTTCGCGGCGAATGTCGGGTTGTTCGCGGCACGGAGGCCTGGCACGCCGTTGCGCGTGTTGTCATTGATGGCGATCGACGCGGCGTTGCGGTCACGTGGAATCATCATCACGGCGGATCGCCGGCAGGCAGTCATCGAGGTGATGGAACTCGGGGCGCTGTTGAATGACCGGTTCGACGGTGATGCCCACGATCCCCGCGCGCTTCGCGCGAGCGTGACTTGGTTCGAGCGTTCCGAGCATCGCGAAGTCATCTGGAGCTATGCGAAACGGTTGCGGCGACTGGAACGCACGCGACCGGATCCCGGCCAGGGCACGACAGCGGTGATGCGCTACCGGGAAAGCGTCAACCGCGTCTCACTCGCGGTGCTGTGGGCATTGGCGCGCGGCCGGGCCTTGGCGGCCGCGGAAATGGAAATCGCGCGCGAGGCCGACTTGTGCCTGCTTTTTCAAATCGTGATGCAGACCCAGTTGATAGACGATGTGTTGGATGTTCGTCATGATCGCCGCCGGGGCCTGCCTTCGTTTGCGAACGGGCCGGAGGTGACCGCCGCTTCGTTGTGCGAATTGGTGTCGGCCTACTCGGATTCCACGCCGATCGGGTTCAACCGGAATTTCTATCTGCAGGTGACGCTCAAGATGATGGCGGCGGTCTCGCGCGCATGGATCGCGATTCGCCCGGCAGCCTTCTTCTAACGGAGTCCGAGCTTGGTGTTGATCGCGTTGATGATCACTTCCAGATCCGAGGTTTTGCTAACGAAGGCGAGACCGCCTTTCATCTGCAACTCGCCGGGATGCTCGATGCTTTCCTCGACCAGCGCGGTTAGCATCAGGACCGGAGTGTGCGACAGAGAGGGATCGGCCTTCAAAGCGTTCACCACGTCGCCGCCGTCCATGCGCGGCATGACCAGATCGATGACGCAGATGTCAGGCCGGAACGTTTGCGCCTCCTGGATGGCTTTGGTCGGATCGTTGATCTGCCTGACCTCGAATCCGGACTCCTCAAGGTTCGCCGCCAAGAGCTCGGTGAAATCGACTTCATCGTCGATCAGGAGGACTTTAGGCAGCATGGTGGGGATCGGGTTTGTATCCATTTCACCATCCTTTCCAATCGCGGGAATGAAGCAAGGCAGAAGCTCAAACATTATCCACCTTGAGCATGAGAGTGGCGATGGCGCCGCTCTGGTCGTCGCGGTTCGCGAGGACCAGCTCCCCGCCGTGAAGCTCGGCGATCTTCCTTGAAACCGTCAGGCCCAGCCCGGTGCCCTTGCCAGTGGATTTGGTCGTGAAAAACGGATCGAACAATTTTCCCAAGGCTTCTTCCGGGATGCCCTTGCCGGTATCCGACACGGTGATCCTGACCATCCGGTCGCCTTGCCGCAGGCGCTCCCGCAAGCGCGAACCTTCGTCATGGGCGACCGTGTCCATGCTAACGATTTCCGTACGGATGCTCAGGGTGCCGGTACCGTCCATCGAGTGCAACGCATTGATGAAAAGATTCACAAGCACCTGCTCGATCTTCGTCTGGTCCGCTTCCACCGCCGGCAAGTCCGCATCGGGCACGAAGTCGATGGCGATGCCGCTCTCCTTCATCTGATACTCGACCAACTCGAGCGCCTCGCCCACCAGCCGGTTCGGGTCATGGGAACCGAATTCCAGATGCCGGTCCGAAGAATAATCGACCAGCCCGCGGACGATCTTCTTCGCCCGGTCGATCCCCCGCTTCATCCGCTCGATGGTTTCAGCCGCCTTGGCGTCGTCCGGCGGCAGGTGCCTGGCTAACAACTCCAATCCCATGCCGATCATCGCCAACGGATTCTTCACCTCATGCGCCACCCCGGCGGCGAGCCGCCCGACCGATTCCATTTTCTCCGCCTGGATCAGTTGCTCATGAGCACTGGTTAGATTTTCGTGGGCCTGCATCAGCTCTTGGTTGAGTTCCTGGAGTTCGCGCTCGGCTTTTTTCCGCCCGGTGATGTCGGTGGAAATTCCACCGATCGCGTAGATCTCCCCGTCGAGATCGCGCATCGGGAATTTCACCGAAACATAGGCGCGCTCGCCGTCGGCAAACTTCAGCGTCTCATCCACCTGGATTGGCATTCCGCGCTCCAGCACCAGCCGGTCGTTTTTCTGGAGCCGCCGCACCAGTTCATCGTCGCCGAGGATTTCAAGGTCGGTCTTTCCCACCACGTCCTCGGATTTCACATGGAACAACTCCTCGTAGCGACGGTTGATCATGAGATAACGCCCGGTCACCGATTTCGCATACATCGGCGAGGGGCTGTTATCCACGATCTCCTGCATCCGGTGCTCGGTCTGGCGCAATGCCTGCCGCGCCTTCTCCTGCTCGGTCACATCCCGGTTGATTCCGACGATGCCGAACACGTTCCCCTCGCGGTCTCTAACCGGCACCTTGGAGGTGAGCAAATGATGGATCTCGCCGCTGGGCCCCTGCAGGCGGCTGACTTGGTTGATCAAAGGTTCGCCCCCCTCCATCACCTTGTGGTCTTCTCCGATGATTTGTTGCGCCCGCTCTTCGGGAAAGAAATCGAACGGAGTCTTGCCGGTGACCTGTTCCGGATCATCGCAGCCGACCAGCTCCGCCAAGGCCCGGTTCACGACCACGTAGCGCCCATCGGAATCGCGGATGTAGATGCTGTCCGGAATGCTGTCCAGCAGCGTACGCAGGGTGTTCCGCTCCCGCTCGAAGTTCATCTGCGTCTTGATCAACTCGGTCACATCGCTGGAGATCCCGAAGGTTCCCTGAATTCGCCCACGCTTGTCCCGGAACGGCAGCTTCGAGCTTAGCACCCACCCCACGCTGCCATCGGGAAAGGTCTCTTTTTCCACGAATTTCTCGATGGCCTCACCGCTCGCAATAATCTTCATCTCATCCGCGCGTGCCTGGCTCGCGTGTTCTTCCTTGAAAAAATCCGCATCCGTTTTCCCCATCATGGCCTCCGCGGATCCCGCCCCCAACGCCTCCACCATCGCATGGTTCACCTGCACGAATCTGGACTCACGGTCCTTGAAATAGATCGATGCCGGCACCGACTCCATCAGCGCGCAAAAATACCGCTCCAACTCGTCGCGCTCCTTTCTCACCCGCCGCAATTCCCGCAGGTTTTCCGCAAGCTTCAGCCGCGCCGATCCCGAACCGCCCACCACCGCCGCCACCAAAATCAACCCGCAGGCAAGGCTCGCCCACCGGACCCATCCTGGCATCCCTTGACCCACCGCCAGCACCACCAACAACAGCGCAAGCATCCCGCCTAACAAAAACCCCACCCGTCCTTTTTCGAGTTTCACCCTGCCATTCAATCAACGTGGAGCATTCTGGCCAGACCTTTCGGATGACGCCGGGTTCCTCGCTCCGATCCCGGTTGACCCCATCCCGTCGCAATTCGCACCCTTTGCAATTTGTCGTTGCTAAAGATGTCTTGCAGCCGCACATCGGCCGCCTGTCTTGGCGATGAAATCAGAAGTTTCCAGCAGCACACAACACCGCCATGGTTGCCTTGACAGTTTCAATCCTCGGTCTTTCGGCACCACTGCTCTCAGCCGCCCGATCAGGTCCTTATGATTACACCGTCCATGGAAGCTCGGTGACAATTGACTATTATTGGGAGTCTCGGGCTGTGGGAGGCGCTCTGGCCATTCCCGCGACGATCGAAGGGAAGCCCGTAACAGCCATCGGGGGGTCGGCCTTCCTTAGTTCTACTAGAACCAGCATTTCCATACCTGCCACCGTGACGCGTATCGGGCCTTCGGCTTTCTTGTATTGTCTCAAACTCACGGAGGTGAACATCCCACAAGGCATCACCATCATCGAAGCCGGTACTTTTTCGGTCTGCGAGAACCTTGTTAGCGTGACGATTCCGCCGGGAGTGACCCGCATCGATGAGGGAGCGTTTTCCTCCTGCAAGCGGCTTGAAAAGGCCACCATTCCGGCATCTGTTACCCAAATCGGGGATGAGGCCTTCTCCGGATGTGGCGCACTCAAGACCATCGTCATCCCGGCCAGCGTCCGGACCCTCGGCGACTCTGCCTTCGCGAGCACTGGCATCCGCACGATCGAGATACCTGCAACGGTCAAAATGATTGGGAAGGGTCTTCTAACCGCCTGCCCGAATTTGAGGCGCGTGGATTTCCCATCCGGTTTTTCCACAATCGGGGAGAGAATGTTTGCCAATTGTTCCAGGCTGACCCGAATGACGATCCCTCCCACGGTGACCAGGATCGAAGAAGAGGCCTTCCAAGGATGCCGCGGTCTCACGATGATGACCATCCCCAAACAAGTTGTTGAAATAGGATCCAAAGCCTTCGAAGACTGCGACAGCTTGGAAAGCGTGGTTTTCACTGGCAAGGCTCCCTTGTTAGGTAACGACGTCTTCGCATCCACCGCTCCCGACTTCAAGATCTTCATCGCCGAGGGTGCGCCAGGCTACACCCTGCCGAAATGGCACGGCTACCGCACCTCCTTGCCAACTCCGGAAATCGCCATCCTGAACGCTGAAGGTTCCAGCCTTGAGAACGATCAACACCTCAGCAAATTTGGCGGCGAAGTCGTTGGCAAGGCGGGAAGTGTCCATCGCTTCACTCTTTTCAATGCGGGTCCGCGCAAATTGACGGGATTGCATGCCAAAATCACGGGCGGCAACTCATCGGACTTCATCGTGAAAACGCTCCCGAAAAGCTCCCTAAACGCAGGCAAAACGACGATCCTTGAGATTAAATTTCAGCCCCGGAACACAGGGAAACGCGTTTCCGAACTTTGGATCATGAGCACTGACAAGGATGAGGATCCGTTCGTCATTGATCTCGTCGGAACGGGCCTTCAGTTGACGGGAATGACTCCGGCAACTTCTACCCGCTGACGGTGACTGGACAATAGAGTGCGGTAAATCCAACGGGTTGAGCCGGGTCAACGCCTTGGCCGCCACCCCTTACGCCACCGGTTGCCCGGTGACTTCGCGGACGCGGCCGGCGATAACTTCGGCCAAGCTCTCCTCGCCTTCCTCGCGTAGGAAATCGCAGTAGTTGGCGGCAACGGCTTCGAGGTCGGGAATGTAATCCACGCCGAGCGCTTCGTAGCCGGCGAGGGCTTTTTCGAAATGCCGCCGCGCCCAGGAACGGTCGCCGGTGTTGAGCAGGGCGAGCGCGAGATTGTTGTGGGACTGGGCAGTGTCCGGATGCTCCTCGCCAAGCAGGTTGCGGCGGGTTTCGAGGGCGATCATGTGCATTTCGCGGGATTGTTCGAAGAACCCGGATGCCTGATAGAGCGCGCCGAGGTTGCTGTGGACAGTTGCGGTTTGCTCGTGCTCCTGGCCGAGTTGCGAGTGGAAGATTTCCAGCGCTTTCAGGAAATGGGACTCCGCGCTATCGAGGTCGCCCGAGGCCTTGGCAATGAAGCCGAGGTTGTTGGACATCGCGGCGACGTCCAGCAACAGCGGGGGGTCGTTTTTCTCAAAATATTCAATGGCTCGCTGCCAGTGGCTGATGGCCTTTTCTTCCTCATCAAGGCCGTCATAAACCGCGCCCTGTCCGGCATGGAGCCGACCGACCTGGCCGAACCGATCGGGACGCTCTTGCAGTTGATCGATTGCCTGGCGGTAGTCCTCGCGGGCGAGTTCGAAGTTGCCCAGCTCGCGGTGGATGTCGCCGCGGAGTTCGAGGGCCGAAGCAAATGCGTCGATGCTATCGAGGTTGGGACCGAGGGTTTGTTGGGATTTTTCGACCGCAGCATTCGCGGCGTGCAGCGCCTCGTCGAGGTTTCCAGCGGAGCGCAGGGATTCCACGCGGTCTTGAAGAATGCCAATGAGGGTAGCGGTCGGAGAGTCCATAAGTGTGGGGATTGAAGTCATTATTCGCGATTTCCGTCCGCTGACGAGCGGAAATCGCTCGCTGGCGAAAGTCTTTCGATCAATTCGCTGCGGGAAGCAGGCAACGTGCCGAGCACGTCGCGCAGGGAAAGCTCTGCGGGGGATTGGTGATGGGTGACGCCGAGAAGCCGGGCCAGCTCGCTTTCGTAGTGGCGGAGCGCCCGCAAACTGGGGGGCGTGGCGTCGAGGTGGTCGAGCGCCCGCTTGAGCAAGTCGTGCAGCCCCGGCTCGGGATGTTCGGGCTCGACCGCCGCTTCCAGCAACTGGCAGCAGTAGGCGGCAAGAAGGGTGGAAGTGTAGTTCCGGCGCAATCCTTCACGCCACTGGTGGATGACGACTTCGCGCAGGGTGTGCAGTTCGCTCCGCTGCGAGCGGCTGAAAGTAATTTCTCCTCCAAAAAACAAGTCGAGCTGGCCGGCAAAGGGGCTTTTCGCCCGGCGGGCACCCTTCGCGACCGTTTTGACCAAACCGTGCGCTTCGGTGAACCAGTGGACGATAAGGCTGGTTTCCGTCAGGCGGGTGAGGCGGATCACAATGGCTTCCGTGGATTGCACGCGGGTAGTCTCCGGAACTTCCACCCGGATGGCGATTCCGATCGGCCGGGTTGCGCGAAAAGCGGGTTTTCCAAGGCCCACAATTTGTCCTGAAAGCGGCGAAAACCGTTGAAGAGTGCCGAAAAGGTACATTGACCAATCCGAAATTAGTCCATGAGATTTAGATCCTTCGCTGTTACATTTCTATTAGATTACTTGAGGATTATCCGGTCAAATCAAACGTGGCGCGTGGTCGAGTCGTTCTCGGGCGTGAATCACTGCCTGGAGCGGCTTGCATTTCGCAAGGGTTATCGCGTGGCGGACGTGTGTGCGGCCCTCGGCTGTAGCAACCGTTATTTGCACACCTTGTTCGTGCGGGACATCGGCTTGCCGCCGAAGCATTGGATGAAGCTGGAGCGGATGGTGGTGGCCAGGCGGAAGCTGGAAGGCGGCAAGTCCCCCGACGAGGTGGCGAGGGATCTGGGATTCATGTCCGTGCATGTGTTTCGCCGGCAATTCCAGTTGTTCTATCACACCACGCCCGCCCGATTCCAAAGCGATCGGAAGACCTTCGATCCATCCAACAACGGCCATCTGGCAGATGGCGGGACGGACCCGGGTTGATTGCGCGCCGGCGAGGGGTTGCCGCGGGCGGTTCAGCGCTTGGGAATTACGAGCGACTGGCCGGGACGGATGAGGGTGCCCGAAATGCCGTTCTCGCTTTTGATCGCGGAAACCGACGATCCGGTGCGACTCGCGATGGAGGACAGTGAGTCGCCCTTCTTGACGACATAGCGCGTTGTTTTCGGCTTGGGTTTGGGCTTGGCCTTGACCACAGCGGACTTCGGCTTGGTTTTGGTCGCTTCCGGTTTGGGCTTGGCCTTGACCACCACGGGTTCGGATTTCTCCGCGGAAGATTTCGCCCTAACAACCTCGGTGGATTTCACCGGGGCGGGCCTCGTGTTGATCACCCGGGTTTGGGAAATGACCGGAGCGGGTTTGGAAACATTCGCCGGAGGTAGCGGATTCGAGTTTTGCGGCGGTTGTTCGTTTTTGGCGATTTCCGGCAGGCGATCCGATTTCACTTCGTGTGGAGACGGTGAGCCGCCGCTTTTCCGCCATTTCGAAGGATCATCCGCCCATGCCTCGACATAGTTGCCGTTCCGGTCATACGGACCCGTGACCGACTGGCTGCCACCACTGCCGTCGCCGTTGTTGCCACAGCTTGAAAGAGACCATGAAATCGCGCAAATCGCGGGAATTAAGAAGACCGTTTTCATGGCGAGATGATGATGCATCGGGCGGCTTTGGCAAAACATTGTTAACTGGCCTGAATGTTTTTCCCCTGCGGCGGCTCCACTTCAAGGGAAACTTAGGCCTTGCGCCAGCCAGTGCCAGATGACAGGAAATTCAGCGCAAGGTCGTGAGGGGCATTAGCTCAGTTGGTAGAGCGCTTCGTTCGCAATGAAGAGGTCA
Source organism: Verrucomicrobiota bacterium (assembly GCA_040385685.1). Lineage (GTDB taxonomy): Bacteria > Verrucomicrobiota > Verrucomicrobiia > Verrucomicrobiales > Akkermansiaceae > Luteolibacter. The sequence goes on from JAZKGW010000041.1 coordinate 181,130, forward strand.
GGAGTTCGAATCTCCTATGCTCCACGCCTTGAAACCCATTGAAATCCAAGGGTTTTGTTGTTTCTGCCACCCGCCCGGGAGGGCGCTTACCCCCCTCTCAAGCCCACCCGTTTGATGACTAAAATGGACTCAAATGGACCCAATTTTTTCCTTCAGGGGGGCAAATAGGGTGGACCTCGCAGCAATGCGGATTCCTGATCATCCCGAGGGTTGAGCGGCAATGAGCGCCCCTTTCACATTGCCGGATCTAACGAAATCGGCTCGCCTCATTGTGATGAGAATCATCACGTATTATCCTTTGCGGACGCGCCTGAGCGATTGATCTGATTTTGCAGATGTGCGCCGTGATCTCGAAAGTAACGACGGGTCGCGATCTCTCGCAATGGATTGAGAGCCCGATTGTGGCATCGTCCGACACGACGGCCGCTGCCGCATGGGCATGGATTCTTATTCGCTGATCGCTTCTTCATGCCGAGCAACTGAAGCATGCGGACACATTCATCGGAACCAACGACGCCGAAGAGCTGCTGGTAATCTCTTATCAGGCCTGACAGCCCGTGATCCAACTCACCCAAGGGCAGGCACTGGTATCGTTCAATATAGCTGCGGTTGTAGAGGTAGGGGATTACCAAGGCTTCTACAAAGCCCGAGAGAGTGGGGTTTGTAGAGAGAATCAGACGCTGTCGGAGGGGAGACCCTAAGCAGAGGGCTCCGTTGTCGAGTTTGTGGTAGTTCGCAGGAATCCTTCCGCCGACCTCAAAAACCAACGGAATGGCGCGGGGAAAATCTGAAATTACGTCCCAGCACAACTCGAACGTGTCTTCAATCTCCTGATAGTGGGGCTTGAGCGCCCGAAACGAAAGAGGCCCTTCGATGCGGATTCCGCATGCTGCCAGATGAGTCAGACGCAACTCGGGGTAGATAGCACTATCGAGCGCGCCGAGATGGGTGGTGGGGCAAAAAAGATCCGCGACAGAAGTGACTACCACGGAACCCCGCTCGACCCCGAATTCCAAGCTGCCCCGGCCTTTCACGCTCAGATTATACATCTGATAGCAACCCACCGCCCCCGCCCACGCGAAGAGCCAGAAGATTACTCCCCACAGGAAGATCGGGTGCCGGGTTGGGTTATTTTCCATTAGCGCTCAATTGTTTAAGGACTTCCGGCCAGCCAACCACTTGAGAACGACTACTCACTCCCAAGGACCCGATTCTGTTTCTTCATTGGTCGCAATGGGACTACGATGCCAGCGGCATCGTAGCGAGCCCACAAGTCTTGTTGATCCCAATCGGGCGGCATCTTTGAATTTAGTCCGAGCTTATTCAGGCGAATATCTTCCGCCTTCGTTACGACCACTCCAACACAAAGGCGATCGAATATATTCTCCACTGCTTGTGGGGAGGGGTCTTCTAGGCTCAAGAGCATCTCTCGAACTACCTTACGAGGAATTAGATGTTCGTGAACAAGACCCTTATTCTTTAAGCCAGATTCAATTGCCGCCTTCGACCAATACCTACATCCAGCATGTTTCCCGTCAAACTCGCTCCACACCCAAAATATCTGATCTACTACCGCAAGCTTAGTTCCAAGGTGAAGTTCCGGACATCGCAAGACGTATGATATATCGCGACAGATAACTTCCTTCGGCCGGAAACGTATGTTTTTATCAGAAATTCGTGCCATGTAGTTTCTTTCAGAACGTCAGAAGTCCTCCACTCGCTCCACTCGCCAAGTTAGCGGTGGCCGAGGTGATCCTTGCGGGACGCGTCTGGTGGGCGGAGCATCTTCGGCTTCTTGGCCGCCTGCTCTAACTCTAATAAAAAATTAGCCTTGAGGAGCTTGGGCTGCAGACTGTGCCAGGCCATCAATCATGTTGCCATCATCGGTTTGTTCCGGGATCACGGATTGATTACCCGATAAAAACGCCGCGGCCGACCAGTCGTCGAATCGGCGAAACTCATTTTGCCGTTGATGCCATTGATGGGCGATCCCAGATTGTTCCACTCCGAAGTCTCCAGACTGACGGTCTCCTGCATCTGATAGGTTTGTCCTGCGACACCATCCCATGAAATTATTACCGCCGGCTCGATTGTGGTCGCGACGCCGCTGACGATCTGTAGCGATATCCCGGCCAAAAATAACCGCTGCACGTGATCGCCTCCATTGTCCACTAGAGTGATCGATTGCAAAGTCTTATTCACATGCTGTTGCAGACTGAAGAATTGTTTGTCCAAGCGGTAATTACCCGGGCCGACAATACCATCTCCGTCTAGATTCACGACATTCACAGTCGTAGGTCCCTGAATGGTGTTAGTATAAATGTCTTGGTGAAAGTCTCTTATATGAGCGTTTCCATCCAACGCCACGGTCACAACGGATGCATCCGTATAGGTAAACCGCAATTCCGCCAGAGTTCCATCCTGAATGTCGCCCCAAAAGGTATTTATCAAGGTATGAACGCCGCGCACTCCCGCCCGGTTGACTGGAATCGTCAACGTGACCGGTAACGCAGTGGAAGGGGCCGCAAAGTCGGCAGCGAAATAGTTCAATCCCCCCGGGGGAATATCAAAGATTACTCCAGCAAGTGTCAAACCTGCGCCCTCCGGATAAGCCGGGCAAAGATCCTGCAGCCGGGCATTGGCATTGGTGCCCAGGCTTACTGGGAGGTAAGTATCGCACTGTGCAGAATGCGTGGCAAAAAGGCAGAGGGCAAAAACTATATAGGTAGAAAATCGTAACTTAATGCAGCTAGCTTTCATGGATGTCAATGTTGTAGTTAGTTAAGTATTTCTGAGGAAATTATGGAAGAAGAGCCACACGGAAAAAGCGATTGCTTGGCTGCGGTGGGGTCTGCCAACTGATTGCTACACCGACACTGACCTTCTGCTCCAAATCTTCCCAATGCAAAAAGTCAGACGTCTGTTGCAAAAGATAGGTTCTCCCGCTCGCGGAACCTGCTAGAACAATTTTACATCCGTTGACTGAATTCCATGTGATTGAGAGTGGGAAGGTCTTGAGCTCGAATACGGGATCACTTGGAAACTGTGTGAACTCGACGATGTAGCTCAGTAGTTTTGGCTGCACCGGTCCGACGGGACTTGGTGGATAGTCATTCCATTGCGCCCCCGGCATCCCATTCTGACCGTAAAAATGAATCCTGGATTCATCGCCAAGCGCATTATTGGGTTCCCCAGGAGCCCAATTCTGGAATACGGAAGGGGAGCCATCTGTCCACCTATAAATGTTCGGTCCGGACTCGTAGCCGCCGAGCCAAGGGCCTAGCTGTTTGGGGTGTGTATCCGGACCTGTCCACAGCGCGAGGTTGGTCCCAGCCAATGAATATAAGAATGCATTTTCTGTTGATGAGTTGACCGACGCGAGGTGCCCCCCACGAGCGATGGCATCGGCTTCTGCAGCCGGCCAATCGATTCCGGCGGGGGCATGGACAACCACATAAGTATGACCATTTCCCCCGTCCTCCGGCCTCCAGATGGCATAATCACCCGCAGGTAGCTGCCTTTCAACTATGTAAGCTTTGGGCAATGGTTGGAGTGCGCCATCGGGTGTGGGAGGATAGTCATTCCACGTAGACGCCCTTAAGGCATTTTGGCCGAGAAAGTGAATTCTGGCTTCAGTGCCATTGACGTTGTTGGGTTCTCCCGGAGCCCAATTCGAGTATTGGAAGGCGCTGCCGTCCACCCATGCGAAAACATTGAGCGATGTTTGGAAGCCCCCTAACCAAGGACCAATGATGTTGTTTACGTGATCGGGGGCGGTCCACAATTCAGGTCGGTCCTTAATCAATCCGTGTACAAAATTGTTCTCAGCTAGAGAGCTAATTGAGGCGAGATGGCCACCGCGGGCGATTGCTTGCGCTTCGGCGTTCGGCCACGTGATTCCTTCGGGAACGTGAATGACCTCATAAGCATGACTGTTAGCCCCCGGACCTGTCGGCCAGACGACCGATTCCGCGCTTAGGGTAGCCATTGAGGAGAAGATTAGGGAGCTGGGCGCTAGGATGGCGCGGAACGTTTTCGGGCTTTGAAGAAACATGGGGGGAGAAGATGGTTGAAGGCTACCATGGCGGCAGCATCGCAATTCTTCGGATAAGAAACAATCCGTCAATGACCAATGCCTCAGCGCGCACCCGATCAGCCAGATTACCATCCCCTGGTTGGGCGGCAAGCCCCGCAGCGGAGGGATGCAGGATGATCTGGGACCCGTTGCTTCGACAGATTTGATTGGCGATATCTAGGATCGCGTAGGAAGTCGTAGTGTTCCGCATCAGACAAGGATTCCGGTTCGGTGTGTTGGATCTCGCCGAGTTGACCGGCAAGGATTCGTATTTTTCGGCAGAGTTTCTGCAATTCTATGAAGTCCCTTTAGCCTCGTCGGGCTGGTGCTTGTGGAGACCCTACTTGGATAGATCCTTCGCATCTGGCTCCTGACTGATTGCCGCCTCAAGCTTCGCAAGCTGCTGCATCTCGTAGGCAGCATCGTCGGCACCGAACGCTTCGGTGTAGGTATCGAGAATTAATTGCCCGCCGTCTTGGTGGCCCTGCCATTTTGCTATCAGCTTCTTGTCCACGCCGGATTTCCAGAGGCGCATGATGAGGCACTGGCGGAGGTTGCGCTGCGAGAAATGAGGCAATCCCAGCCGGGCACATGCGTTCGCCAAGGCCTTCTTGCCGTCTTTGATCTTCAGCACTAGCTGTACGGACTCAATCTTCGGCCCAGCCTCCTGCCGGAGCCTATCCAGCAGAGGTCGAAGATGCGGATAGATCGGAACGGTGAATTGCTTGTCAGTCTTGTGCCGACGGAACGAGATGCAATTCCGTGTGAAGTCCACATCGCCCCAAGTCAGGGATGATGCTTCGGCCTGACCAACACCTGCCAGCCCCAGGAATTCAAGGAAGTCGGCACTGTTGCGTGCATGGCGGGAATGCTTTGCTCGCCGGACTTCAGCCACAATGACCTGAAACTGCTCCAAGGTTGGCACCCGGCGAACCGGTGTCTGGGGTTTCTTCCACCTCGTCCTGACTCGCTCGAAGGGGGATTCGGCGATGATCCTGTCGTTCACTGCCAGCTCAAACAACTGCTTCAGGACGCCTGCGTACCGGTTGTAGCTGGTGTTCTTCAGCCGACGTTCGTGCAGCGCCAACCACTCCTCCACGTGGGAGGGGCGAATGTTGCGAACCTCGGGATTAGGGCCGTAAGGCCACCAGCTCTCGAACTCTTTGACGATAGCCTTGATGATGCACAGTGTGCTATCCGCCTTGCCCTGGCTGATGGCGATGAACCTAACGTGAAGCTGTTTCAGGGTGGTCTTCTCCACCGCGGTGTCCACCTTGCCCAAATTGGCTATCCACTCCTTCAACCGCCGCTCGGCAATCTTCCTGTCCGTTGTTCCAAGACTGCGCTCCTTGCGCCTTCCCTCCACCTTCTTACAGCCGTAATACGTGCCGTTCCTCGTATTGCGATACAATCCAGGCACGTTTGGCACCTTGGCATACTCCGACGATTTGGCGGATTCTGAGGGGGGAGATGGTGGTTTCGAAGCTAGGTCCTTCACTAGCTATTATGTCGGTTTTTTTGGACGAAGTTGGCAAAACAGGCAAAATTTAAGAAACTATTTCACTTGACACCATCGCGGCGAAGCGCGGGGTGCTCACCCGCTGGTCTGGCAAGCCTTGATCAGAGCCTCCCTCTGATCGGGAGTATAGCGAAGCCGGCCCCGGCGGTCGGATTTGATAATGCGGTCGTTCGTAGCAGTCATAGCCGTCACGCTATGACTGCTTTGCTACGCAGCTGCGAGAGGTTTCAGATGGTGCTTCGGACTACTCTTACCATCAGATGGCGCTTCGGACTCCGTTTACGGATAAATAGTCTTCGTTGTTTTTCAACATAAATGGCTGTCAGCCCTTGGCGGCATGCAATGTTATCGCTCCTACCTCTGGCAGCGTGATCGTGACAGAAGCGCCGCCATGGAGAATTTCCGCCGACCCGCCCCATTCAATCGCAAGGCCCAAACCCGTCCTGCGGACCGCGAGTTCTTCATCCGCAGGTGAGCACTCTGCGGCCTGCAACCAGCCGGTTTCCCCACGCTTCCGTATGGAAAGGCCCATGTGGTCACCCGCCATCCACCAGCAGTGTCGGAAAGCGGAGCCACTGGCCAACGGGATAAGGGCGCAGGTTCCTCCTCCGAGGGGGGATACCCAATCGAGGCAGACGCGGTAGCTGCCACCAAGGGAAAGAACCTGATCGTGCCGGGGGCGGAGCCGGAGACCATCGCCGGCGGGCACTTTTCCCCCGTCGAGAAAGGTGCCGCTGGCGGAGTCCATGTCACGCACCCAAAAGCCATCTTCACGGCGCTCTAGCAAAGTATGCACTTGGCTCAACTTGAGGGTTTCCCGGTCATTCGGCTTATCCCGCGGCAGGAACCATGATACCAGGTCGCACACTTCACGGTTGCGGCCGAGGAAAAGCTGCGGTCCGGTGACGATCCTAACGGGAAGAAGGGAGCGGTCCGCAGGGATCAAATCGATCCGGGAGGTCATCGCGGATCGCCGCCCTCCGGATAGTCCCCCCAAATATCCCGTAGACAGTCGATCCGCTGGGCATAGCTGATGGCGGCAGCATTGGGAATGCGAAGGGGTTCCCCATCCACTTTTAGAAAATAGTAGTTTCCGGCATTGTGGATGCCGATTACGCGACCGCCGCGGTCCAGAATGGGGCTACCGCTTGCCCCGCCGGCACTGCCCATATCATGCCGGATCAGGAGATTTCCATTGAAGCCGCTGTCGGTCAGGTCCCAGCCGCTGACGGAGGTGACTATCCCCGTCTTCATGGTCGCCAGTGGATTGCTGTCATTCACGTTGATCATTTGCTCAGCGGGAAAGCCTATGTAGGACACGGCGAAACCGGAATCCACTTTCCTCAGGACGCTGGCCGGCGCGATGGGGAGCCACAGCGGCGCGGCCTCCCGGGTGTAAAGCAGGCCGACATCGTAGGTCAGGGTTTGCCCCGCGCGGCCTGAGCCGTACTCGGGATGGGAGACGGCCTTAACTATCTCTAATACCGTTCCGCCGCTGCGGTTGAGAATGATCCAGCATTTCGAGCCCTCCATTAGAGCCTCCCGGACCGGATCGGTCACATGGGAATTGGTCGCGAAGACCTTGGGCCCGATCGCGAAGGCAGTGGCGGAACCTTTGGCGAAGCGGACTATTCCGACCGCTTTCTCCGATTTACGGGCCATCTCGACGAAAGTGTCCGAATCCCCCTTCTTTGCCTCCACTCGCTTCCTCACACTATCGGAGGCCTCTCCCAAGTCCATCATGCCACGCTGGAACTTGCCTTTCGTCTGCTCCAACTCGGCGGCCATGGCCGCCATTTTCGATTCCAGCCCCGGAGTGACGGCGGTGATAGTAGCGGTCTCGGCTTGCGCAGATCGCCTGAGGAAGTAGATGCCCGTGGAAGCAATCACGATCACCGCGGCGATGGCGGCGAGTCGGGATGCCCGGGCCGGGTTAGGCTGGCGCACGGACGGAGCCAGCGAGGTGGCGGCTGGACGCAGATCCGCGGGAGCGGCCGACCTGGCGGCGCGGTGGTGGGAGATGCGCACGCAGGGGCCATTCTGGCCGAGCATGAGTAGTGATGTCCCCACCAGCGACCTCTCCCGCACTTTAACCCCATCGATGAATGTTCCAGAGGTGCTGCTGTCCCTCATCACGAGCCGGTCTGACTCCGGATCCCGGTGAAGAGAAAGGTGCTTGCGGGATACCTGCGGCTCATCCGGCAGGGGCACCTCCCCTCGGGGGTCTCCACCGATGGCGATTTTGGGTGTATCGAAGAGATCGAAGATGAATGTCCGCCCGGCATGACGACCGGATATAATCTCCAATTTGCAGGCCCATCTCATGGCTTATTGAGGGATGGATTTTGTGCGAAGGTCTTCACTCGTCGCCCCTTTGGCTGAGGTTCATTTCATTGCTCAGCAGTACCGCGCTTTTTGGGCTCTGCTTCGCCAGCGCTTCCTTTAGATTATCTAGGCCTTCTTCGATTGCCTTTATCGTTTGCTCTGACTTACGAGCGCCACGACGCCCATCTTCACCTTCCTCGTATTCGAACGGGGGCAGCGGGTTCTTCACCACCCAGTTCTCTATCTGAGGCAGGCTGGGAGAAATGCAGAATCCTTTCCAGGAGAATACGCCGGCAACCTCCATTTTGCCATCCTCGAAAATCACCCCACTGATGTTGGGAAGTTGGATTTCCGCCAATTTGAAGGGATAAATCCCAGGCTGGTTGCCGTTGGCGAGAGCCCTTGAAATACGGATACTGCCGTCCACTGCGATGATCATCGGCGGTATATGAAAATTCCCCATTTTATCTAACACTCGGATACGGGTCCTAGGGACGGAAAAAGTAACCACACGGTTCGTTTTACCATCATTGATCTGGACGGATGATTCGGTGATTTCCCCTTCCAGCCAAACCTCGTTGTCGGACGCTTGGGTGACCCGCAACTGTCCACTGCTTTTAATTCGCAAGGGATAACGAGGATCATCCATATCGTTCGGATCATAATATTCTCCGCACAGCTCATTGAAGCCGGCCGCGATTGCCATCTCCCGCTGCTTGTTGAAATCATAGCGCAGCGCTTCCTGGCTCGGGTAAATTTGGATAGTTGGGTGATTAACCTCGAAGGGGTCCCTGAGATGAAGAGCCGCTACGTCCGCCGGGATCATCACTTCGCATGGTGTTCTTCCTAGCAGCACCGGAGGATCACATTCGCCCCAAAGCACCTTCGCCTCTTCATAGATGATATTGGGTTTGTCTTTTTCGTCAAAAACTAGGTCATAATACTCCTCCCTCTTACCCGCCCGCTCGACACGGGCACCCGGCGGTTCCGTGGTGACTTGAATGGTGCGGTGGGGCCATTTGACGTTCGTCTTCCCGGTCTGACCTGACTGGGTATCCGCGCGAAAATTTTTCTCCCCCAGCGCTGGGTGACGCAAGGTCAGCATGTGAGTGCCGGCATCCAACTCGAACTCTCCCGGGGTGACACCGAGCTTTTCCTTTCCATTCCAGACCTCGCAGGCGTCAGGATCGCTGGTAATAATTACCCTGCCCCGGCCTGCCTGCCATGACACCGCGACGGGGGTTTCATGTGAAACCGAGACGAGTGGACGCCAGGCAATTGTGCGGGCTGGAGTAAGCAAGACTTCATAAGCGCCTTCTTGAAGATCGTCAATCGTGGCGGGCGTCTTCCCGGACCGTGCAGTCATGCCAGAGACGAGCTCCAATTTCGGGATCTTCTCCTGGAGTAACGCGATTCTCTTTTTTAGAAAGCGGACGTTATCCACACCCTCCGGTTTTCCGGCCAGTTCCGCCTCACGCCGGGCCAGCTCATCATGGAGTTCCTCCAGCTCCGTCGTGTGCTGGCGGACGGTGAAGGGTACCCCGGGCGGAGTGCTCTCGATCCGCAGGGTTCCGGTCCGGAACTGATGGGTGATGGCAAGGGGCTCCCCGCCCGCCAAGGTCACGCTTTTGGAAATGGCGGGCCAGCTTGGGCGGGTGAAGGTGAGCTGATATTCACCTGCGGGAAGGACAGGAGACTTCCGGCCGGAGACAAGCTCCACCGGGGTATCCGGCACTCCCGGAATGAGGTGCGCGCGAGAGAGCATAATGCGGGTGCTGCCGACGGACTCTGCAGGCTCCACCGTAGCGATGATCTCGCCCTGCTGGAAGACGCGGCTGAATAAAGTGGGAGTATTCGCGGAAACAGTAACAGCCTCCTCTACATCAGGCCAGCCCGGCCGAGTTATCCTTACTCGGTAGCTGGGCCCAACCGGCACAGAAAAGAGCCGCAGGGGCGTGGGACCTTTTGCGAGGGTGTCCCCTTCGGCGTCTAATATTTCTGCAGAGAGGGAGGACGGCTCGCTTTCCACGACAATGCTGCCCTCCGAGAATTCCCACCCCACTGGCGTGGATGCGCCGGACTTGAGGACGACCTTGTTGGTGTGCGACGGCCAGCCCTTGCGCGTGAATGTGATTTCGTATTCCCCGGTTGGGAGACTGTCGAGGGTCACGGGCGTTTCCCCCGCCTCCTGAAAGTCCAGGTCATCAGAATTTCCCGCCGAGCTAGAGAGCATCCTGGCGCTGAAGGCCGCTACAGCGGGTACGGTGGAAAGCGCGAGGCTCCCGCGCTGGCGCACCATCTTTCTCTCCACTGGAAGAAAAAGATCATTTCGCAAGGTGACGGTCTCTTCGATGGGCTCGTAGCCGGGCAAGGTGATAGAAATGCCATGGTTGCCCAGAGGCAAATCCCCCAGGACGGCAGGGGAAACGCCATCCTTGGTGCCGGCGACGCGCACCTTCGCCCCGGCGGGATGGGTGCCCACTTCCACTCCGCCGCGCATGGCTTCTACAACCCGCAAGGATTCAGTGGCGTGCCGATGTTGGGGCTCCAGCGCCAGCACGTCCCGCCACGCATTGCGAGCGGCAAGGAAATCTCGTGCCGCCGTGGCATTCTCCGCAAGCCGTGTCTGGTCGGCGATGGCCTGCGCTCCCGCGGCCACGCGCTGGCGACTGGGCTGCTCGTATCCAAACCACCATCCGGCCGCTCCGGCCGTAATGACGATCACGGCGACCACAACGAGCAGAGGTGTCTTGGAACGCCGCTCCTTTTTACTGAGTGGGGGAGCCACGGGAGCCTTGCCGACTGGGGCCCCGACATGTAGGGATCCATCCATCTCCAAGCCCAGTAAGCGAAGCAGCTCAGCGGCTGAGGCGGGGCGGTCCGCAGGCTCTTTCGCGAGGCAGGCGAGGATTGCCTTTTCCCAAGCAGGCGGGATCATCTGGCTGCTGCGGACGTCCAGCTCCTCCCGGCGAGCCTTGAGGGGTACCGGTTGTTTTGTTTTCACCTGCTCGTAGATCTCTCCAGCGTAGAAAGGCGGCTTACCTGTGAGCAGCTCGTATAAAGTGGCACCCAACGAATAGATATCATCGCTTTCCGAGGCACGCTCGCCCATGGCCTGCTGGGGACTCATATAGGGCAGTGTACCGGAGGAGGAGGCCTGGCGTGTGAGCCGTGTCCGGCTCTCCGAAAGGCTGCGGGCGATGCCAAAATCGGTGACCTTGATGTCCCCGTCCCGGTCCACCATCAGGTTGCCGGGCTTGAGGTCCCGGTGGACGATGCGCTTGCGGACGTGTGCATAGGCTAGCGCACCACAAAGCTGGCCCAGCCACTTGCGGAAGTCGGCATCCGTCACCTCGAAGACCTTATTCTCCTTTTCGAGCCGAAGATCTGAAAGAGTGCCGCCCTCTACGACCTCCATGGCGATGGCGGCTAGTTCTTCCGCAGTATCCGTGTGGAAGGTGTAAGTGCGGACGATGTGCGGGTGGGTGAGATCTAGTGTTTTCTTCGTTTCCTCCCGCAAGTCATTCAGAGCGGCTCGGTCCAGGGCCACGAACTCGGGTAGAAACTTCAGCGCTACATCCTTCTGGATCTGCTCGTCACGGGCCAACCAGACGACGCCCATGCCACCGCGGCCAAGGATGCGGATGAGGGTATAGCGACTGCTGAAAACCTTCTGCCCCGCTCGGAGGCCCCGGAGCGTGACCTCATACGAAAGATCATCATGCCGAGCTTCCGGCTTTCCAGAGTCAGGGGGGGCTGAATCGCTCATTACCCAAGGGATATACAATATGGAAAATGAAGAAAGCAACTTTTCCATCCCCACGGCCTAGGATGCCAACAGGCTTAAATAAAATAAAATAAAATAAAAAAAATGCCTGTCCAGGGGTGCGACACCGTCATCATCGAAGGGCTTGCCGCTGTTCGCGGCGACAATCCCTTTCTGTGAGAGTTCGATCCGGACTCGCCCCGGTTGATTGCCGCAGCGCGTGACTCACGCAGCTGCCCGTGAGGCACCCTTGAAGCGGCTGAAAGGCTGACAACAGACGGAGGTTATGACGGCCTGCGCGCCCGTGAAAATCAGTGCCTATTTTTCTTCGCTTGCCGTCGGTGCCGGATACCTTTCGGACAGAAATTCCATGAATAGCAGAAGCCTAGGCAAAGTCACACCGGCATTTCTCTGCGCGTTGGCCGCCGGGGTTTGCATTGGCTGGTTTTCGAAGTCGATCGTGGCATCCAGTGACGTAGCGTCCAAAGCTGGCAAAAACGGAAATGCGACCGAAAACGCCCAACCGCGGAACGACCTTTCGAATGAATCCTTCCCCACCAAGGGTTCTCGAAGAGCTGAGGACAAGGTGCTGTCAGCTTCTGGAACGCGGGTCTATCTGATGGCTGACATTTTCGCGATTCCCACCACGGCCTTTGCGCAGGAATTGTCGAAGCTCATTCACGACTCGGATGTCACTCCCGACTCACTGGAGCGTCAGGCAGCACTGCTTCGCGGGATGGACGCCGAAAAAGCGCTGGCGACCTTCTTCGAATATAAGAAGGCATACATGGGTAACCTGTCAGGGTTTGACCCCAAACTCTCCAGTCTCCTTCAGGTGGCGGGCACCTTGGATGGCCGGGGATGCGCCGACAAGATCCTGCAGGCGTCTCCGAACGGAATTCCGGAAATCGGAGGACTGATGCATGGCTGGGCAAAGACTCAGCCAGCTGAAGCGGCAGAGTGGTTCAACAGATTGCCGACAGAATATCCGATGTTTCGCAACGCCCTCCATGGTGTCTTCTTCGGACTGGCTGAAACGGATCCCGCCTATGCGAGAAAGACATTTGCCTCATTGAATCGCGAATCCTTGCGTCCCGAGGATTATCTGGTGGCCGCAGAAAGCGTGACTTCCTCCTTAATCAGTTTCCATAGTGTGGAATCGGCCGCCTCCCACATCCAGTCCCTGCCGGATGATTTGCGTACTGTTACACTTGAACGCGCCATGTGGAGCTTTGACCGCCGCCCGCCAGGTGAGATGGTTCCTTTTCTCGCTGAGTATGGGTCCCAGTCGCTCCCCGTGCGTCAAAGGGCCAGCACTCAACTTAGGCAGTGGGCTGGCGCTGAACCGCAAGCGGCGTTGGAGTGGGCCACCCAATTCTCCGCTGACAACACGGATCCTTCCATGGGAATCGATTTCTTTCGGACGGTAGGGAAAACCATCGAAAAGCCATTGCTTCAGGAGTGGCTGAAGGGGCACTCGGCTCACCCAGCCACGTTGGCTGCCACCGACATCCTCCGTGGAGAGGAAAGTGCCTCCCAAAATTAACGGCGCGTCTCCGTCGATCCGGTGGCCCATGAACAAAATCGACGATGAATCGGCGGCTAACGATGGTTCTCTATCATTGCTGCCCAGCCCAGTAGCGAGTGACCGACAAGCGCGAGTCCCGCCAAGATCAGCGCGACTCGATAGAGCAGGCTTTTATGACGCTTCGCCGTGGGATGCGGGTTGCTATCCAAACCTTGACCGGCGTTGACGGAGAGGAAGGCGAAGAAAAGAGCAACGGCCGTGCACCCCCACACTCCTTCTGAAGCGGACGAGCCATGCAGGAGGCCATAGACGAAGCCAAGGAGAAGAAGGGCGAGGAGTACAAGAAGGAAGAGGATCTTGATAATGGTTTTCATCGGTTCACCGCCTAGCACGGATTCGCGGGCAGAACCAGCACATTGGATTGGTAGCACATTCCCTTTCCCTTGGCGCAATGATTCTAAGGATCAGTAAATGGTTTCAAGCATCATCTGGAGGCAGGGGGCAAATCCATCAGGGGGGCAAAACCGGGGGGACTCCCCCCGCTTTCCGTCCTCCGCCGGATAAAAGGAACTTGGTAATCAACTACTTAGGACGCCCAAAAGGGAACCCGGCCTTTTCTTTCGCAATGAAGAGGTCAGGAGTTCGAATCTCCTATGCTCCACGCCTTGGAAGGTCTTGGAAATTGCCTGGTTCCGAAGTTGGTTCGCTTTTCGAGGGATGCTTGGGTGACATCAGCCCCCGGGAGCTGAGGATTCGCCGATCGCCCCACTCGGCGTGCCGGGCTGGATCACTCGGAAATATTTAAAGGCACGGCGACGGCGACAGTTCGACATATCAGCCCAATCGCCGACCAGGCGAATGAACCCCGCAAGTTCTCGCTGCCACAGGCACGGCTTCCGCCAGCATCCATCGGCTGAATGCCGACGAGATGAAGATCTTCGAGCGGGTCACCGGCAATCCCGGCCAAATGCGCCGGATCGTTTCGCTAGATCCCATCCTTTGCAAGGTCGCACGCCAACGCGCTGTCGATATGGAAAGAAGGAACTACTTCAACCATGTGAATCCAAGCGGGCAGGGACCCAACTTCCTTGTTCGGCGCGCGGGCTACTTCCTCCCGTCCTATTACGACGGGTCCAAATCGGGAAACAACATCGAGTCGATCGCCATGACTACGGGAACGGCCCGGGAGGCGTTCGCACTCTGGATAAATTCATCACCGCACAAGACTCACCTTTTGGGAGTTGATAGTTTCTACAGGGAACAGACATCCATCGGGATCGGCGTCTATCAATCGAAGTCCTTTCCGCATTACAAATACTACGTGTTCATCAGCGCGCCAGCCAACGCGGCAAAACGGCCGCCGTTGGTGATCCTGCAGGATTCGAAGGGAAAGATCGTCGCGCGCACCCGCCCAAGCGTGGCTGCCATGCCAAACCCACTTCTAACAAAATCCATTGATTGGGCCGAATCCTGATCTCCACCTGGAATTCCCGATTCGGCCTTCAGCAAAAAAAACCGGGAGTTTCCCGCAAGTTTCCGCGATCCGCGAGTCGCCCATGTGGAAAGCGCAGCCGCGCTCTCCGAGTTGAACTAGCAAAACATTCCCACAAGACCATGAAACTTATCCTCAAGACCGGTCTGCTCCTCGCAGCCATCACATTGCCCGCGCATTCAGCACAAATGGCGGATCGATTTGCCGACCGCCCGCAAATCAGTTCGCCAATCGAAGTGCTGTCCGCCGACACCACCCATGCAACGTCAGAAACAGGCGAACTGCCCTATTTATACCAGTATCAGCGCGAGAACACTGTCTGGGCCGAGTGGACCGCTCCTAGCAATGGCTGGGTTGTCATCGACACTCTGGGGACAAAATACACGCGTCCCATGATCGCGGTTTTCACAGGTTCGGAGATCACCGCGCTCTCGACCGTGGCCCGCGGGTATGATCCCGGTGCTCCCAATCCGGCAAGGGTGGGGTTTCCGGTGGCGGCTGGCACCGCCTATCAAATCATGCTGGACAGCACCTTGGACAATTCGTCTGGCGCAGGTATCGGCACGGTCAACATCAAACTCACAGCGGCGGAAATCCCGCCATCCACTGTGGGGGCCGATGTGTTTGCGGAACGCCCGGATCTCACGGGAAGCCATGCCTTCGGCGTGGCTAACAACCAGCTCGCCGGCTTCGATCCCGATGAGCCGGAAACCCGTTACCGGCGCAAGCAAACCATTTGGTGGCAATGGACCGCTCCAGCCACAGGCAGAGTGACTCTCGACACGCTGGACAGCGAGATTCAAACGACACTCACGGTTTTCGCTGGCAGCACGGCCACCGAGCCTCCCTTCGCCGACCTCGACCCGGTCGCGGACAACAACGATGTTCCTAACAGCACCCGCTCGCGCTTGAGTTTCCAAACCGAAGCCGGGCGCACCTATCAGATTGTTGCGGACGGAGACATCGCCAACTACAAGGGCGAGGGAAACATCGTTCTCCGCCTGGATCTCACCCCCAACACCGCTCCCGCCGCCATACCGGGAGCGGACGATTTCGGCCGGCGGCGGCAATTGTCCGGCAACAACGCCGCTGGCGCCATGTGTAACTTGAACTGCACCACCGAGCCGTTCGAGAAGTCCAGCGGAGGGACCAGAGAACAAACCGCATGGTGGCAATGGACGGCTCCCGCAAGCGGCATGGTGACCGTTGACACTTTCGGAAGCGGCCAGTTGAACCCGGCGGGCACTCCAATGGATACGGTGCTGAAGGTTTGGAAAGGCTCCGAACTGGAGACGCTGCAAGAGATCGTCTTCAGCAACGACACGTCCGACAGCACCTGGTCGAAAGCATCGTTCTTTGCGGAGAAGGGCACTTTCTATCAGATTGAGATCGATGGAAACATCGCCAACTCGTCCGGCGTGGGCAACATCATCCTGAACCTCCGCCGTGAGCTCGCACCCGAGATCACGATTCAACAACCTGCCGGCTCGAATCTGTTGGATGGAGTGACCAAGAAGAGCTTCGGCACCGTGAGAATCGGAGCGAAGAGCGTGGCCAAAACTTTCACGATCCGGAACACCGGCAGCGCAAACCTCACGGGCCTAGCAGTCAGCCGGACAGGTGCCCACGGCCGTGATTTCATCGTGGGTCCTCTGGCGAAGCCCTCGCTGCCTCCCGGTGCGAGCACGACGTTCACCGTGACCTTCGCACCCAGAGACAAGGGAACGAGGGTGGCTGCTCTCTTGATCAGAAGCAATGACTCGGACGAGAATCCGTTCGACGTCAAACTCACGGGCATGGGCGTGACTCGCTGATGGGTTCATTCTACTAACACTTCCAAATTATCAACCTGGAAGCTATCCGCTAAGTAAATGAACTGCCCTCATCGTGCGGGGTTGCATTCTGCCGACGATTCGGAAAGCATCCCCGCATGGTTTCATTGTCCCGACTTGTTTTACCGGATGGTCTGACCTTCGAACTGAACGGGCCGTGCACCGTGGGGCGCTCCCCGGCTAACACGTTGGCGCTAGCCAACGATCACATCTCCCGCAAACACGCGCTGATCCAGGTTCAGGGAGACGGTGAATGCTGGATGGTGGATCTTGGCAGCAGCAACGGGACCTATGTCAACGGACGCAGGGTGTCCCGCCCGCTTGTCCTGAAAAATGGCGATTTGATCGAAATGGCGGGTAGCCGGATCGAATTTCAAACAGAAGGATCCACTGCGGACTATGAGACCACCGGAGGGTCCACCCTCCGCGACATAAAGAGGAGGAACTGCTGGTTGATGGTGGCCGACATCGTAGACTCCACCCGGATGGCGCTGGAACTCCCACCGGAAGAATTTCCCCAGGTCACCGGGGGCTGGTTCAATACCTGCCGCGAGCTGATCGAAGCGCACGGCGGACACATGAATCAATACACAGGTGACGGTTTTTTCTGTTACTGGGAAGATACGTTCGATGCGAAATCCCGGATTCTCGATGCCATGCGCGCACTCGGTCAATTGCAGGTGAAAGCGACCCCGGGTTTCCGTGTCGTTGTCCATCACGGTGAGACGGTTTTCAGCAGCGTGCCGAATACGAGCGAGCAGAACCTCCACGGACGAGAGGTCCATTTCGCATTCCGCATGGAAAAGCTCGCCGGCGCCTGGAAGGATAGCTGGCTCCTGAGCGACGCCGCGTTCCAAGCGCTTGGGGTCAAATCAATCATTTGCCGCGCATCGCAGGTCGGTGGCTACGACGGGATTTACCAATTCCATGTGCCCGATTTCAATGCCTGATCCCCTGGCAGGCCGAGAAATAGCCTTTCGTATTACCCCCCATGCCCCCCGAAGAAACATCCCATACCCCGGTCTCCGCTGGCGTCGGAATCTTCGGGCCCGCCTCCGGGGTTCCTCTGCCTGAGGGCGAGCTGTTGTTTGGCCGCTACCGTTACATCCGCGAACTCGGTCGCGGCGGCATGGGATTGGTGCTGCTCGCCCACGATGGCGAGCTGGGCATCGACATCGCGCTCAAGCTGGTCCCGGACTTGCTCGTTAATGATCCCGAAGCCATGGGTGAGCTCAAGAACGAGGTTCTGCGGGGCATGGTCCTGACCCATCCGGGCATCGTCCACACCTACGGCTTCGCCAGGGACTCCTCGATGGCCGCGATCATCATGGAGTTTGTCGACGGAGGGAACTTCACCGAGCTGAAGGTCGCGCAGCCGGGTGGCTGCTTCGATGCCACAGACCTGCTTCCGTGGCTGGAACAGTTGTGGCCGGTCTTGGATTACGCCCATTTTGAAGTTCGCATCGGCCACCGGGACTTGAAGCCGCGCAACCTGATGTACACGCCGTCCGGCCGGATCAAGATCGCCGATTTCGGAATCTCATCCACCATCAACGACACGGTCACCCGCGTTTCGATGAGAAATGCCTCCAGCGGCACTCCCGCCTACATGAGCCCGCAGCAAGTCATGGGCGAGAGGACCAGCCACCTTGACGACATCTATGCGTTGGGGGCAACCATCTACGAACTGCTCACTGGGAAGCCACCGTTTTACAAAGGCCAGATCCTCGCCCAAGTGCTGGATTCCGTAGCCCCGCCAATGAACATCAGGCGGGAAGAACTGGGGATCACCGGGAAAACCGCGATTCCCCAAGCGTGGGAGGAAACCGTGGCTGCCTGCCTTGCCAAGGAACCGTCGCGGCGGCCGCAGAGCGCCGGGGAGGTGATCGGGCGGCTGAATGGAGCGGTTATGGATGCGCGGCCAGCGGTCTCCAAGCCCGACAAGAAACCAGCCCGCCGGAGTTACGGCAGTGTTTGGATCGCCGCCACGGCCGTCGTTCTCGCGGCCTGCGCGTGGATGGTCTTTGTGAAAAGGCAAGTCCCCACCCCTCGCCGGGCTCTCCAAGGGCCGAGCGTCCCGCCCACTCCGGCTCCATCCCGTCCGCTCATCACGTCCGCCTGGGAACTGCCACCCGCCCGAGCGGGCGAGTCCTATCGATTTACCTTCGAAGCCGCAGGTGGAGCTTCGCCCCTCGGCTGGTCGCCCGACTCCGGGGCACCTCCCGAAGGGCTGACTCTGGACAAGCAGGGGCTCCTCGCCGGCACCCCCGCAGAGGCGGGCGAGCGGACTTTCGGGATCAAGGTGACGGACGGGGACGGTCTTTCCGAAAGCAAGGCATTTCATTTGGTTATCCTCTCCAAGCCCCGGCCGCCGCCTGTGGAACCGATCCCCGAGGTGGCCGTAACTCCACCTACTGCGCCGGTGGAGCCTGCCGCTAAACCGGAACCGCCCCTGCCCAAGGCGTCGAAGGAGTTTCCTTTCCCGAACTCGCTCGACATGAAATTCGTCCCCGTCGGCGCGCCGGACGTGCTCTTTTCCATCTGGCACACACGCGTCATGGATTTTCAGAAATTTGTCCTCGAAACCGGCTACGATGCCAAAAAAGGCGTTTATTCGGTGAAGAAAGGAGGCAAGGCCGAATTCCAACTCTTCGGCAACGATTGGGAAAACCCGGGATTTTTCCAGACCCCCATGCATCCCGTTTGTGGGGTGTCATGGGACGACGCTACGGAGTTCTGCAATTGGCTCACCAAATACGAACTCAGCAAAAATGCACTGCCGGAAGGATTTGTTTATCGGCTGCCCACGGACGCCGAATGGAGGACTTCCTTTGTCCTCAAAGATCGGCCGCCTCATGCTCCCAAAATCCTGCGGTTCCCATGGGGAACCGATTGGGATTCGGGTCCGCCACTTGGCTACAATTTAGCCAGAAGTGAGTTGCCGGTTGGGTGGCCTAGAGTTGCCGGCCCGCCGGATGATTTTCCCCACACTTCAGCGGTTGACGCGTTCGTGCCGAACCGTTTCGGAATCTACGACATCGCCGGAAATCTCCGGCAATTCTGCAATGACGGTCCCGACCCTGGTGGCAACAAATACTGGCTCCGAGGCGGATCGTGGGCGGACGCAAAAAAGGAAGTGCTCGACATTGATTCCAAGATTTCAACGCGGAGTCCATCATTCCGACAGGTCGATGCCGGCTTCCGCTGCGTGATTGCCCGCAAAAAGTAACGCCCCTCCCCCCCCACCGCCATGCCCGCGCATTTGCTGATCACCGCCTTCGTTTGGACCTTGGCTTGCGCTGCGACCCTCCGGGCCGCACCCGAAGAACCACTTTCCGAGGATGAAGGGTTTCTCAAATGGACTGGCGTGAACGGAGCCGAGGTTCGAGCGAAATTTGTCCGGAAGGATGGCGACAAGGTGGTCCTTCTGCTGACAAGTGGAATTGAGCGACCGTTCCCGCTTGCCTCGCTCTCGCCGCAGTCGGCCGAGCAAGCGATCCAGGCTGAGAAATGTTGCTATCACCTGATTCCAAAAGGCCGGTTCACCATGGGCAGTCCGTTGAAAGAGCCGGGCCGCATTCATAACCCTGCCCCTGCTCCTCCTCCCGCCAATGCCGCGGCATCGGGCATGACTGAGGTGCCGGAATATGAGCCGGAGCATCCGGTCACCATCAGCCGGGATTTCTGGCTGAGAGCCACCGAAGTCACTTGGGAGGAATGGAACATCATCCGCGAAAAGGGACTCAAGAGAGGCTACGACATTTCTCCCGGGCAGTGCGGATATGGCGCGAATGTCTCCAAGGACCATCCGGTGACCTGCATCACCTGGCTGGACGCGGTGAAGTGGTGCAACGCCAAAAGCGAGTCCGAGCATCGGACTGCCGCCTATTTCTCCCACCCGGACTGCTCGCCCGACCACATCCTTACATCCGGAGATCCGCTCGCTTACATGGATGTGAATGCCACTGGCTACCGCCTGCCGACCGAGGCGGAGTGGGAATACGCCTGCCGGGAACGCCGGAAATTAGGGGGGCCGGCATTTCACTCCGGTCATGTTTCGTCGCTGGGCGAGGTTTGCTGGTACGCGGACAACAGCAAAGGGGCCACCCACCCGGTCGGCACAATGAATCCGAACGAGCTCGGCTTGTTCGACATGCACGGCAATGTGTCGGAATGGTGCTGGGACTTCCTCGGCGCTCTCACCACGGCGGAGGCAATAGATCCTGTCGGAACCACCGCTGGAGTTTTCCATATCTTCCGCGGGGGAAGTTGGGCGGATCCCTCGCGTTGCTGCCGGTCCGCCTATCGGTCGATATACAGCCCATCCGCCCCGTTGAGTCCGGTGGTGGGATTCCGACCCGCCTGCGGCTCGGATCCCAGAAAACCAGCTCCTCCCACACCGCCTGCCAAGCCCTCAAAAGTGAAGAAAGCTCCGGGAAAATAATCCGCGCACCGCGTTTATGTCCGATGAAACCTCATAATCCATCCCTAGTCTTAGTTGCGATGATGCTGGGCACCCCAGGCCTCCACGCGGATCCGGCCAACTTCATGGCCCGCGAGTGGACCTTGCGCGATGGGTCGAAGGCCACCGGCAGATTCGTCAGAATACACGAGGAGAATCTCATCATCATGAAAGACGACCGTGAGTTCCCGATTGCTCGTGAAAAGTTGTCCGCAGCCGACTGGGAACTGGCTTTGACCATCGGCAAGAGCGAGAAAGAAGGCTTGGTCGGTGCTTCGAGAAAGATGGAGTTCGCCTTCGTCTCCGCGGAGCAATTTCCCCTCTCGACCTTCGATATGGGAGCCCCCAAAAAGGCCATTGAGCGCCAGGCGGAGGAGCCGCTCCATCGGGTGCAAATCTCCCGAGGGTTCTATCTGAAACGAACCGAAGTCACCTGGGCGGAATGGAACGTGGTTCGCGAGCTGGCGATCGGGCGGGGATACACGAATTTGTCCGTCGGCAGAAACGGCTATCAGGGCAACGGTGAAGGCAACCATCCGGTGACTGAAGTGAGTTGGTCCGACGCCGTGCTGTGGTGCAATCTCAAGAGCGAGGCTGAAAACCTCAAGGCGGTCTATTATTCGGCCAAGGATTTCACCGCGGCATCCATTTTGAGAGATAAGAATCATCCGGAAATTTTCATGGATCGCGATGCGGGCGGCTACCGGCTCCCCACCGAGGCGGAGTGGGAACTCGCGTGGCATTGTGGCGCGATGACCGCGCCGGAGGAATACGGAGGGTGGAACTCGCATACCAGCAGCGGCAACACCCACCCCGTGGGAACCGCGCAAGGCACCGCGAATTTCAAATTTCACGACATGCTGGGAAATGTCGCCGAGTGGTGCTGGGACTGGCAGCGGCCGCTGGGTCCCTCGTCTCACGATACCGATCCCGCCGGTCTCCCCACAGGGAAATTCCGGATCTTCCGCGGCGGCTCGTGGGCGGATCCGCCATGGTGTTGTTATCCCAGCTACCGGGGAGATTTCAGCCCCAATATTCCGAAAAGTTTTTTCACCGGTTTCCGGCCTGCCCGCAATCCCTCCAAGGTCCCCCCGACCACACGCTGATGAAACCCCTCCTCGCTCCCACCCTCGGCTTCTTGCTGGGCTGCACCTCTTTCGCACAGTCCGCTCCGCCCGCGCCGGCGAAGGAGTCCGAGCCGCTGACGTGGACCACCAAATCCGGCGAAGTTTACACCGCGCGCTTTGTCAGATTGTCCGGGGATCTCCTCGTCCTTGAGCAGGACCGGCAGGAAATCGACTTGAGGGCCAGCTCTCTTCGCGAGCCGGACCTTGCTCAAGCCCGGAAGCTCGCCGGCCTTGATGAGCTCCCGCGTCGGGCCAGTCCCAAGACCAACGCACCGGAGATGCATTTCGTCCCGGTGCCCGTAAACACTTTCCAAATGGGAAGCACCGATAAGGAACTCGGCCACCAAACGGAGGAAACCTATCACCGGGTTTCCCTCACGCTTCCGTTCTCGATGAAAACCACCGAAGTCACGTGGGCCGAATGGAATTGGGTCAGGGAGCAGGCGACCAGCCGCAGCTACACTGATATTTCCCCCGGCACCAACGGCCAATGCGGCGACTCCAGCGGCAATCACCCCGTCCTCGGCATCACCTGGTGGGATGCCGTCAAATGGTGCAACCTGCTTAGCGAGATCGAAGGCCTGACGCCCGTCTACTACACCCATAAATCCCTCAAACTGGATTGCGCCCTCGTTTCAGGCACTCCTGAACTCTTTGTTGCGTGGAACAGCAACGGCTACCGCCTTCCGACCGAAGCCGAGTGGGAATACGCCTGTCGGCCCGGTACCTCGAAACTTTCTTTCCATACCGGGCCGATCAAGGAAACGGGGATCCAGCCCCCGGACCCGAGCCTCGATCAAGCGGGTTGGTTCGGAGGCAACAGCGGAGCGACCACCCATCCGGTCAAAGAGAAAGGGCACAATCGCCTCGGTTTGTACGACATGCACGGAAACGCCGCGGAATGGTGCTGGGACGTCGCCGGAGCCATCAAACTGGCGAATGTCAGCGACCCCCGCGGCCCCTTGGCCGGCGGCCTGCGTGTCCACCGCGGTGGTTCGTGGAGCGACCCCGCCGAACGCTGCCGCGCCACTGCCCGCGCGTCCCGGAATCCCACCGATCAGCCCAACCGCCATGTCGGCTTCCGCCCGGTCCGCAGTGCCTCCCGATAGCAACTCCGACACGCTCCCCTGCCCGTGAAAACTCCACCATTCCCGACCGCCATCGTTGTGCTTTCCTTGGCCTTCTCCCTGCCCGCGCCCGGCAAGGACCCTGCGGAGCCAACTAACGAATCTCTCGTCTGGACTGGGAAAAACGGCGTCACCGTCCGCGGGCGTGTCATCCGCAGGTCTGGCGATACCGTGTTCATCGAACGGGACGGCAACGAAGTCCCGCTTTCCATCAACGGAATGGACGAAACCAGCGCCCTCCAGGCCCGCGAACTGACCGACTCCGGGGATTCGCCGCGTGCAGTGAACCCACTCAAGCCGGTGAGCATCCAGATGCAGCCGATCGTCGCCAGCCGGATTCCGGTAGGATTCATGAGGGAACAACGGCTGGGAAATTTCCAGAAAAAGCACCAGTCCGGCGGATTTCAGATGGGCAGCCCCGCCGACCAGCCCGGTCGCGAGGATACCGAAACCGAGCATGCGGTCTGGCTCAAAAGGGATCTCCTCCTGAAAGCCTCGGAAGTGACTTGGGAGGAATGGAACGCCGTCCGGGATCGCGCGGCGAGCCGTGGCTACACCGATCTGTCACCCGGCACCAACGGCCAGGGCGGCGACCCGAACGGCAATCATCCGGTGCTTGGCATCACTTGGTGGGACGCCATCAAATGGTGCAATGTCCTGAGCGAAATCGAAAAGAAGGATCCGGTTTACTACAAAAATGAGTCATTCAAGCCGGAGGACGTCCTGATGATCGGAACCCCCAAGCCGTTCGTCAATTGGGAGGCCAACGGCTACCGCCTGCCAACAGAAGCCGAATGGGAATTCGCGTGCAGTCCCGGGACCTCCCGCAATGCCTTCCACACCGGGCAGATCGACAAGGACCTGAAACCGGAAGATCGCACCCTCGGCAGGGCCGGTTGGTACGACGGCAATAGTAGCAAAAGCACCCATCCGGTCGGTGGCAAGGAAGCTAACAATTTCGGCCTCCACGACATGCATGGCAACGCCGCCGAGTGGTGCTGGGATTTCTTCAGCAAGCTTTCACCCGCGGAGGCCATCGATCCCCGCGGCCCCGATGCGGGTGAACAGCGCGTCATCCGTGGCGGATCATGGAGCGATCCCGCCAAACACTGCCGCGCCGCATACCGCGGCAGCCGCCACCCGTCCGCCATGCCCAACCCTTTCGTCGGATTCCGCCCTGCGATGAACCTGCCGACAGTGGAGAAGAGGTGAAGGGACCTCCAATGCCCAGCGTGGGTTTGATACTGACATGGACGCTGCTATCAGATAAGGACCTATCCGATGTCGGGTAGGGAGAATCGATTCACCGTTCTGATTTTCACCGACATCGTCGGCTCCACAGACTTGAAGGTGCGTCACGGGGTGCCAGCGTTCAGTGAGGCACTTCAAACGCATAACAGCCATTTCGAACGCCTTGCGCGCGAATGTCGGAACATCACCGTCCTCCAGAACATGGGCGACGGCTACTTCGCCGAGGCCGGTGGGGTTGCGGAAGCGCTGCGCTTCGCACTGTTGTTTCAAGAAGCCATGCGCGAGGGGCCTTGGCATGAAGTGCGTCTGGCCACACGTGTCGGCATTCACGCCGGCGAGGTCAGTACGGTTGATTCCGAAGGTGGCAGCGGTATCGTCGCTCCTGCGGCCGACCTCGCGGCACGTGTCATGAGTCTCGCCGTCGGTGGCCAGATCCTGCTCACGCGATTTCCATTCGATGAAGCCCGGCATTTCATCCGCGAGCATCCGGCGGTCAGTGGAAAATCCATGCCGCCGCTGGGCTGGCTCGCTCATGGTCCATACCTGATGAAAGGCCGCGACGAGCCCGTCGAGATTTTCGAGATCGGCGCGGAAGGACTTGCTCCGCTCGTCGCGCCGCCAGATGGCGAGAAGGCAAAGCGCGCGATTCGTCCTGGCGAGGAGGAAACACTCGGCTGGCGTCCCGCGATCGGATTGGAAATCCCCGGGCGACCGGGATGGCATCTCACCGGGCTGCTAGGAGCCGGCGGCTTCGGCGAGGTGTGGGCGGGCGAGCATGCGAAGCTTCGCCAACAGCGAGCCTTCAAGTTTTGCTTCGACGACGAGCGCCTCCGCGCCCTCAAACGGGAAGTCACTCTCGTGCGTCTTCTCCAGAGCGCCCTCGGTCAGCGTGATGACATCGTCCACATCCACGAACTGAAGCTCGACGAACCCCCTTTCTACCTGGAAAGCGATCTCGCCTCGCATGGCAATCTCCTGCAATGGGCCGAGAAACAGGGCGGTCTCGACAAAATCCCGCTTGCCCGCCGCATCGCGCTCGTCGCACACACCGCCACAGCCTTGGCCGCCGCACACAGCATCGGCGTCTTGCACAAGGACATCAAACCGACGAACATTCTTATCTTCGACGACCCGGACGGAGAGCCTCGCCCCCGCCTCGTCGATTTCGGTATCGGCACTCTTGCCGATCCCGCCGTGCTCGGGGTGCACGGAGTCACCGCCGCCGGCTTCACCCGCCCGACCATCCAGCACAGTACCGGCACGCCTACCTACAGCCCACCGGAGTATCTCGCAGGAAGACCTTATACGATCCAAGGCGACATCTACGGACTCGGTGTCCTGCTCTATCAGCTCATCACCTGCAAACCTCTCGATCCCCTGGCCGTCGGCTGGGAACGGGACATCGCCGACCCGCTGCTGCGTGAGGATATCGCCGCCTGTGTGGACGGCGACCCCGCCCGTCGCCTTCCGAGCGCCACCGAACTCGCCGACCGACTTCTCCACCTCGACCTCCGGAGAGAGGAAATCAAAGGGAGGGAGAGCCTGGCCCGAGTCGAAGCAGCACGTGTCGCGGCCGTGGCTGCCGCTACCGCCGCGCGCCAACGCACCGCCCGCTTCCGCAAGCTCGCCGCCGCCTTCGCCGTCCTCGCCTTGCTGGCCCTTGCCAGCGGGCTGCAGGCATGGGTCAGTCAGAAACGAACCGCGATGGCGCTTGGCGAAGTTGAAAAGAAGAACAGGGAAGTCGAGCTGAAGATCGAAGAGAATTACGATCAAATTGCCGAAGCGGCCCGGAAAGCGCATGGCACCGCCCGCGATGCTTTCGCCAAGAGCAAAGCCCCGCGCATCGGCCTCGCCCATCTCGCGGAGGCCGTGCGCTACAACGCTCACCTGCCGAAGGAAAAACGCCTCAGGGTTCTTCATGACGATGTCATACAACGCTTGCTGAACTTGGCTCTCGTTGATCCGTATGCCGTTGGCGAGACCATTAGGCATGAGTCAGTGGTAAAAGCAAATTTCAGTCCGGACGGCCAGCGCGTCGTCACTGTTAGCAAACATGAAACCGTGCGGATCTGGGACGCGGCAACCGGCCAGCCCGTGGGCGAGCCGATGTTGCATGGGGCCTACCGGGTGACCAGCGCACATTTCAGTCCCGACGGCCGACGAGTTGTTACCGCAAGTTATGACAAATCCGCACGGATCTGGGACGTGGACACCCAGCACTCTGTGGGCAAGCCAATGTTCCATGGGAACTGGGTGACCAGCGCACATTTCAGTCCGGACGGCCAGAGCATCGTCACTGCCAGTGATGACTATACCGCGCGAATTTGGGACGTGGACACAGGCCAACCCGTGGGAGAGCCGATGCGACATGAGGATCATGTGGTCAGCGCAAGTTTCAGTCGCGACGGACGACGAGTCGCCACCGCCAGCAAGGACCGGACTGCGCGGATCTGGGACGTGGACACCCTCCAACCCGTGGGCAATCCGATGCGGCATGAGAACGTGGTGATCAATGCAAATTTCAGTCCCGACGGTAACTACGTCGTCACTGCCAGTGATGACCACACAGCGCGGATCTGGGACGCGGCTACCGGGCAACCCGTAGGCGAGCCGATGCGACATGAGGACGCGGTGTCCAATGCAACCTTTAGTCCTGACGGGCGGCGTATCGTCACCGCCAGTGCTGACCAAACCTCCCGGATCTGGGACGCCGACACCGGCCAACCCGTGGCCAAACCAATGCGGCACGGCGATCATGTAACCAGCGCGGATTTCAGTCCCGACGGGCGGCGAGTCGTCACTGCAAGTGATGACAAAACTTCTCGGATTTGGGACGCCGATACCGGCCAACCCTTGGGCGAACCCGTGCGACATAGGGCGGCAGTGACCAGCGCGAATTTCAGCCCAGACGGTCGACGCGTCGTCACGGTCAGTGGGGATAGAGTGTGGCTCTTTAGCGCGGACATTCAGTTCTTTGCTGGTACCCATGTGAATCCCGATGACATCACTTTCCTGGCTGGCACAAGAATCAACGAGGACGGCGAAGCCGTGGAGATTTCGCCAGACGAACTCACTTCTCGGCGCACGGCTATCCTTGCCCAATCTTCCGCAAAGGATGACGCTTGGATCAGTCTTATGCGTTGGAGGCTCTCCGAGCCGGGTTCCCGCACGGTTTCATTCCGAGGTACCATCACGGCCTCCGAGCACATCGAGAGAGAGATTACCTGGGCCGTGTCCCGTCTCGATGCAACGAAGCGGAACCCCAGTATTCTTGCCGAGGCTTACAGTCTCGATCCCGGAGATCCTCTGATCCATCTTGCGCTAGCGGCCGTGGAGGGCAATGAGGACAGCCGGAAACTCATCACCAACCGTGGCATCAAGCAACTGGCCGCGGCGGAGGCGGCTCCTAACAAGGCGGCGCATCAGGCTTTCGCCGGGACCTACCTGGCCAAGGCGGCGGTCATTCTGGCTTTGCAGGGCGACCAAACCCGCGCCGCAAAGGTCTTTATGGATCTCCTCGCCAAACACGATCTACAACGCCAAACTTGGGGAGCGTCCTCCTGGATCGAGAAACTCGACGACTCTGAATGGCCCGAGGTGTTTCGCGAGTCTCTCGTGCTGATGCAAAACGCGGATCTTCGTCCATCACAACCCCTATCCGGGGACGGGCAACTCACAGTGGATCCACTTGTCGGCGACTGGAAGTGGGTTGAAAAACAAATTGTAACGTTTCATCCCGAGGGCGGTGTCTCCAGCACATTGGGCAATCAAGGCAAATGGCACGTCGTTTGCGAAGGCCCCCTCTGGCGGGACTACGAGTTGAATTGGAATGAGGGGCGTTTCATCGATAGGATTCGCCTTCCAGCCAAGGGGAACAAAGTCAAAGGAACCAATCATCTGGGCAGATCGCTGACAGGCACACGTCTTCTTCAGAAATCAACATCGCACGCCTCTGGGGCGCAAGAAGGCACGACACCCGGGGATGTCGCTCCCACCAAGCCGCCAAACAAGAAGAATGAAATAGAGCGGCCCCGACCAAGAATAGTGCCAGCACCTCAGAGTGGCGCAACTCAAGAGCGCGACGTAACAGAACGGCCTCGACGAAGAAAAGTACTACCACCGTGAGCATCCCGCTGTGACTGGAAATTGGGTGAAACCCTGGCCGAAGCTAGGAAAGCCGGGGTTCGCGGATATCGCGCGAAGCAATCATGTTCATTGTTTGTCTCATAAGTCGAAAGGTCCTTCCGCCACCAACTGCTTTTCCATTGAGTGCACTTGAGGGAGATCCGGTCGCGGTCCCTGGTCCTGCCACTGAAGCTTCTGGCAAAGCGCGACGGTAAAATGCTTCTGTCGGTTCAACGCTTTTGCACCGGTCAATAGACCCTGAGCCAACCGCTTCTCAGGTCCGTGAGATACATGGCATCCTTCCTAACAATCATCTTGGCTAGTTCTGGTGATAGACCAGAACTGGCTGGCATGGCGGAGACCACGACGGCAAGGATGATGAGATGTCGATATTTCATGATATTGGAATGTGTTGTTAGATATTAGGAATTCAGGAGGACGATCTATCGCGTGACCGAACGCGCTGTGGAATGCAGGGCTTCCCCCGCGAAGCCGCTTGCAAGCGTTCCGGTTGCGCAGTGGAATTCACGGAC
This sequence comes from Verrucomicrobiota bacterium, assembly GCA_040385685.1. GTDB lineage: Bacteria > Verrucomicrobiota > Verrucomicrobiia > Verrucomicrobiales > Akkermansiaceae > Luteolibacter. Next base: position 210,292 of record JAZKGW010000041.1, read on the forward strand.
GATTCCCTGGACATGCCAGTGCCAGTGTCCGTGTCGGGCGATGCAGGTCAGATGCAGAAGGATTCTGCCAGTCCGGCTGCCGGAATTTGCGAGAGAATTCGCTTTCATTGCAGCAGGTGAGTTAGAATTAGAACGCCGATGGCAATGTGTGCGTAGAGGACAAGCTCCACGAGGAGCTTCGCCGGAATTTGAGTGAGAGTTTTCATGGCGGGAGATGAATGATTGGGCTCCTCCAGACCGACTCCCGGAACGCGACTACTTGCGCACTTTTTCCGACATTCTTCCTCTTTGGACCGGAGGCCTGTTAGGAGCAACGATCGGAATCGGCGAATTCACCGACAACCGTTCAGTAAATCCAAAAGGACGAAGTGATCCGATTTCGATCACGGTGAGCCAATTCAGCGCTTTAGAATCAACCTGCCGCCTGGCGTTTATTCCGACGGAAAGATTCTCCGCAAGTTTTCTGCGGTCACGCGTCAGGAAGAGCACAACCTACTCCACCATCATGAAAACAATCCTCCATTCCAAAATACTCCTTGTGCTCCTTCTTATCATTCCTGGCTTGGCGTCCGCCTCGCCACAACCGGAGGGTTACGCGGGAAAGATCATCCGGCTCGATTCCAAGTCGGTCATGGTAACAGGCGAACTTGGCCAGAAGGTGTTCGACATCCGAAAGGCCGGCGTCTGCGGGTGGCCAACGCCGAAAAAGGTCACCGATGTGTTCAAAACTGGTGACGAAGTGATCATTTACCATTTCGGCAACAACGAGCTAAAGTCCCCCGGCGCCGCCCTGAACGTCTTCTATGCCGACGAAGTCAAAACGGCGGCATTCCAAAAACAGAATCCCAAACGCCGGGCGGGGAAATAGGAGGCCCGAGAACGCGGGTTCCGAAACTGAAGTCAAAAAAACCGGCGTCCCTTTTGAGGACGCCGGTTTGGTGATGGTTGATAGAAAGAGGCGACAGGAATGTCGCCACTCCTTACTCGGCAGCGACTGGCTGCTGGGCTTCTGCTTCAGCGGCCTTTTGGTCGCGGAGCCAGGCGCGGCGGGACATTTTCACGCGGCCTTTTTCGTCGACTCCGAGGCACTTGGCGGTGATGACGTCGCCTTTTTTGACGATGTCTTCAACGTTCTCGGTGCGGCCTTCGGCGAGTTCGGAGACGTGGACGAGTCCGTCCTTGCCAGGGAGCACTTCCATGAAGGCGCCGAACTGGGTGATGGAAACAACCTTGCCGGTGTAAACCTTGCCCACTTCGATTTCCTGGAACATGCGGTCGATCATCGCCTTGGCGCGATCAAGGCCTTCCTGCTTGGAAGCGTAGATGTGCACGGTGCCGTCGTCCTCGATGTTGATCTCGGCGCCGGACTCGGCCTGGATGCCCTTGATGTTCTTGCCGCCAGGTCCGATGAGTTCGCCGATGCGATCCGCTGGGATCTTGACGGAAACGATGCGCGGAGCGTGCGGGCTGAGCTGCTTGGGCTCGACGATGGACTCGGCCATTTTTTCGAGGACCTTTTCGCGGCCTGCCTTGGCGATGTGGATCGCTTCTTCAAGCATGGCGAGCGGGAGGCCGGCGAGCTTGAGGTCGAGCTGATAGCCGGTGACGCCTTCGCTGGTGCCGCAGAGCTTGAAGTCCATGTCGCCGTAGAAGTCTTCGGAACCGATGATGTCTAGCAGCATCTTGTAAGACTTGATGGAGTCATCGGCGTTGTTTTCGGTGACGAGGCCGACGGAGATGCCGCCGACGGGGCGGATGAGCGGGACACCGGCGTCGAGGAGAGCCATGGTGCCTGCGCAAACGGAGGCCATCGAGGTGGAACCGTTGGATTCCATGACTTCCGAGGATACGCGGATGGCGTAGGGGAAGACGGTTTCGTCAGGGATGACAGGCTCGATGGACCGCTCGGCGAGCGAACCGTGACCGATTTCGCGGCGGTTGATGCCACCCATGCGTCCGCATTCGCCGACGGAGAAGGGAGGGAAGTTGTAGTGGAGGATGAAGCGCTTCTCGTCTTCGCCACCGGCGTAGTTGTCGAAATGTTGCTTTTCGTCAGCTGGGGCGAGGGTGGTGATGGCGAGTGCCTGGGTTTCTCCGCGGGAGAAAATGGCGGAACCGTGAACGCGTGGCAGGGTGCCGACTTCTCCGTAGAGAACGCGAAGGTCGTTGATGGAACGGCCGTCGGCGCGGACGCCCTTGTCCATGATGGAGATGCGGAACGCCTTTTTCTGAAGGTATTCGAAGGCTTGCTCGACATCGAAATCGGTGGCCTCGGGAGCACGCTCTTTGATGGCGGCTTCGACTTCGTCGCGGAGGGCGCCGACTTTTTTGGCGCGCTCGGTCTTGGAAGGCGCGTAGATGGCGGCTTCGATGCGGTCACCGGCGATTTCGTAGGCGATTTCGAGAAGGTTTTCCTTGGCGACGGTGAGATCGTAGGAACGCTTTTCCTTGCCGGCGAGTTTCGCGAGTTCTTCCTGGGCGGCGACGAGTTTGACAACGGCGGCTTGGGCGAAATGCAGCGCCTTGATGAATTCGTCTTCCGGGATTTCGTCGGCTTGGCCTTCGATCATGATGACGTTGGTCTTGTCGCCGACGTAGATCAGGTCGAGGTCGCTGTCAGCGCGCTCGTCGTGGGTCGGGTTGATGACGAATTGTCCGTCAACGCGGCCGACACGCACGGCACCGATCGGGCCGGCGAACGGGATGTCGGAAAGGCAGAGGGCGGCGGAGGCACCGTTCATCGCGAGGATGTCCGAGTCATTCACGCCATCGGCGCTCAGGAGGATGGCGACGATCTGGGTTTCGTAGAGGTAACCTTTTGGGAACAACGGACGCAGCGGGCGGTCCGTCATGCGACAGGTGAGGATTTCCTTTTCGGTCGGGCGGCCTTCGCGCTTGAAATAGCCGCCTGGGAATACGCCGGCAGCGGTGGCTTTTTCCTTATATTCCACGGAAAGTGGGAACCAGGTCTGGCCGGATTTCACCTTGGTGGCGGAAACGGCGGTGACGAGGATGATGGTGTCGCCGCAACGGACGGTGACGGCGCCATCGGCGAGTTTGGCAATTTTGCCGGTTTCGAACGTCATCGGGTTGGTTCCGACATCGGCCGTAAGTGTATGGATATTCATAATCAGTCTTCTTTGTTTTTCTTTTTTCAGTGCGTACGGCCCGTCCGGCGGGATGCAGAACGGGCATTTCATCATTTCAGACAAATTCCGCAGGACGCAAATAGGCGTGCTGCGGAGGGAAGTGTCTGACGATCCAGGCGGGTTTTACGAATGCCCGGACCGCTTTGCAAAACAGCCACGGGAACTTCCCGTGGCTGCATTTGCGAAATTGGGTTAGCGGCGGAGGCCAAGTCCAGCAATGATCTGCTGATACTTTTCTTCGGAACCCTTCTTGATGTAATCCAGCAACTTGCGGCGCTGGGAAACCAAGGTGAGAAGGCCACGGCGGGACGA
>JAZKGW010000042.1:0-34205 GCA_040385685.1 Verrucomicrobiota bacterium
ATGGCACGTATCCTAGGCATTGAAATTCCCAATGAGAAGCGCATCGAAGCTTCTCTGCCCTACATGTTTGGCATCGGCCGCCCAACGGCGGCCAAGATCCTTGAACACGCAGGGATCGACCCAAACATCCGCACCGGCCAGCTCAGTGAGGATCAACTCGTCCGCATCTCCCAGGTGATCCAGGCGGAAAACATCATGGTGGAAGGCGACCTTCGCCGTGAACGCCAATCGCAGCTCAAGCGCCTCACCTCCATCAACTGCTACCGTGGCATCCGCCACAAGCGCGGTTTGCCGGTCCGTGGCCAACGCACCCGCACCAATGCCCGCACCCGCAAGGGCAAGAAGAAGACCGTGGGTGTTAAGAAGTAATTTTCTGAATCATGTCTGAAGAAAACACCAAAAATTCCGCCGAAACTCCGGCGGTTGAGCCCGTAGCAGCTCCAGCACCCGCCACCACTCCTGCTCCTGAAGCGGCCGCCCTTGAGGCACCGAAGAAGGACGCCAAGCGCGACATCTTCGCCGAAATTGGCGGAGGCGAGGAAGAAATCAAGATTCACAAGGCCAAAGGCTCGAAGAATGTCACCCGCGGTATCGTCCATGTGACCGCGACTTTCAACAATACCCTCGTCAGCGTGACGGATTCGAATGGCAACGCCATCGGTTGGTCCAGCGCCGGCAAGATGGGATTCAAGGGTTCGCGGAAAAGCACTGCTTACGCCGCTCAGGTGGTTTCGCAAGACGCCTGCCGCCAAGCCATGGGACACGGTCTCAAGGAAGTCGATGTCCGCGTCAAGGGTCCAGGCTCCGGCCGCGAGTCCGCCGTGCGTGCCGTCCAAGGTCTCGGTCTTGAAATTCTCTCGATCCGCGATGTGACGCCGATTCCTCACAACGGTTGCCGCCCGAAGAAGGCCCGCCGCGTCTAGTCCAACCTTTTTAGAAATCTTATATGGCACGTTATACAGGTCCACGCGCAAAGATCAGCCGCCGCTTCGGTGTCTCCCTCTTTGGCCCATCGAAGGCATTTGAACGCCGCAATTTCCCACCTGGCCAGCACGGTGTCCGTGCCGGTCGTAAGAAGAAGAGTGAATACTCCGTCGCCCTCGGCGAAAAACAGAAGCTTCGTTTCCAATACGGCGTGCTCGAAAAGCAGTTCCGCGGTTACTACGAAGAAGCTGCCCGTCGCCGTGGTGTTACCGGCACCATCCTTCTGCAACTTCTTGAATGCCGTCTCGACAACGTGGTTTACCGCGCTGGCTTCGGCAACAGCCGCCAGGCAGCACGTCAAGCCGTCAACCATGGCCACATCCTTGTGAATGGCCGCACCGTTGACATCGCCAGCTTCCAGGTGAAGCCCGGCGACGTGATCAAGGTCGGTGGCAAGCCATCCTCGCAGCAACTCGTCAACCGCATGACCGACCTCACGCAGGCCGTGTCGGTGAAAGACTGGCTCAGCGTCGACAAGGACAAGCTGGAAGTCACCGTTTCCCGCATCCCTGATCGCGCCGACATCGATCCGCTCGTCAACGAGCAGCTCATCGTCGAGCTTTACTCCCGCTAATTCCGGCATCTGCCGAAATTCAGTTTTCAAAGAACGCCCGGACGCAAGTCCGGGCGTTCTTGTTTTTTAAACGACGCCTTCAACGCGATCTACTCGCCGATGAAGATCCGCATGAATTCGGCGGGATCTCCCGCAACGGCTCCGGGGCTGCGGAAACTGCGGTAAACCCAGCCGACATTCAGGGCAGGCAGGCCCGCTTGGATCGCCGCGGCATCGCCACCTCCCACTTCACCCACTGTCAGGGTCCAGTTAGTGAGTTCGTCCGACGCCTGGATTCGGTAGGAAACGGCGTCAGCGACTTTGATCATTCCCAGTTCTCCTCCGGCCGGATCTCCGGGATCGAGGATGGTTCCGGTGCGCACCGGTAGTGTTAGAGTCATCGCATTGATGCCCCCCACGGGAGCGATCTTGCCGACGACCTTGCCGTCTCCCGCCCCGCTGGCGGGGTTCCCATCGAGGGCGAATTCAGCTTGGTTGTTGAGTGCGTCGTTATCGGGATTGGCGCCTTTCAAACGATCCGCCGGGTTGGTGATGGAACCGAAGGAGTTGATCCAGATTTCATACGGCGTTTGGGCAACCACGGTCAGTTGGACGATAAACGCACTGTAGGAAACGGCGAGCGCCAACCCGGCGGGCATGCCCGCGGGCTGGGTCACGGTGGTGAAGGTTCCGGAAATTCCGCCGGTGGCGGTTAGAATGTTGAACGTGTGACCCGCCACCGGCACATAGCCGCCGATGAGCGAGAGATTCAGAGCGCCGGACAGGGAGGCGGCACCCGTAAGGTTCAAGCGGTCGAACGCATTCAACGCCACGCCACCCAGATCGATTTGCAGGCTGCCCGTGGCGGTCTGCTGATAGTCGCCTCCCTGCGCCTGGCCGTCCGTGCCCGCGCCTCCCAACTGCATCACGCCTTCATTCTGGATGAGCACGTTGAAATCCGTGCTGACCACACCATCGATCAGACGCAGCGCCCGGGTGGCGGGATTGATCAGCGCGCCGGAGCCGGTGAAATCGGCACCCGCTTGAATCGTGGTCAGGGTGTTATTGAGCCGCAGATTATCATTCAAAGTCGTCGTGCTGCCGTTTTCAAAATTGGCGGTTCCGGTGATTTGCAGCACCGACTGACCTGCTAGAATTACCGTTGTGGTGCCGCCGAAATCGGTGGAATTGGTGCAGCGGTAGGTTCCGCCGCGGAGCGAAAGCGTGGATCCCGGATTGAAATCCAATTCGAAACCAATCGTGTGCACCTGCCGGCCGATGTTGACAAAGACGTCGCCCACAAATCCAAAGACTGAATTGTCCCATAGTTCCAAGTCTCCGCTGGAAGCCTGCAACAAGCCGCTGCCCGCTCCGTCCCAATCGTTGTTGTTGGCGGCAGTTTCCAGTCTCAGGGTGCCGCCGTTTTCCGCGTGTACAAAGGTGCTGTTGATCAAAGGGGCCGAGACAAAACCGTCGCCTGTGATTCCGCCTGTTCCGGTAGTCACGGTCGCGCCTCGCAGTTCGCCGCCCTGCAGGTTCACGCTGCCCGCGACGTTGGTGTTCCAAGCGTTCGTCACGTTGAGAATGCCGTCATCGTCCGCCGTGCCGATCACCCCGACATCGGAGATCAGCCCGCTTACGGTTAGAATGCCGCCGTCGGCGCGCAGTTCCGAATTATCGTCGAATCTGACTTCCGCGGAGATCGTGCCGAACCCAAACAGCGCGTCGTTGGTGAGCGCCTGGACAGCTCCCGGTCCGGCGATCGTCCCACCCAGCAGCCGGTTTGTATCCACCAGGGTGCCGCCGCGAAGATTGAGGCTGCCGGCGGCGGCGACGTTGGCGGTGCCTGTAATGTCGGTGCGGGCAGTCCAGATGCTGTTGCCGCTGATATTCGCAGTTCCGTTCATGTTGAAATCCGAGCCTCCGATGCCGCCGCCGGCGAACGGGTCGGCGGGCGCGTTGATATCCAGCGTGGCCGTCGAGTTGAGGGTCCATTCCGAAGCGGGGTTGGTGAGGTTGACGGTGAGTCCCGCGAAATTGTTGATTACCAAAATGTTCGTGCCGGCAAAGTTGGAGTTTCCAAAACTGGCCATGGTGTTGGCATTGATCGTGGTATTGGCATTCACCGTGACGGTGTTGCCGACGAGGTCCGCGCCGTCGAGGTCGACCGTGCCGCTGGGCATGTTGATCGTCGTGGCCGTCGTGAATGTCGCCGTGCCGCCGATGTGCAACGTCCCGGCACCCGTGAATGTCCCTGCCGTGTTGAACTCGCTGGTGCCATCGATCCTCGCGATACCGCCCGCGTTGACGACGAGGTTCCCGCTGGCATTCCATACGCTGGAGGCGTTGATATCGAGGGTCGCGCCATTATTTGCGGTGAGCGTCGCGCTGGTCAGGGTTAGTTCCTCGCCGTTGATTGACGAGATTCCGGTGCCCGTGCCCGCGTTCACAATGCCGTCGATCGCCCAGCCGTTGTCGGTGGTCGTCACGTCCAGTTCGCCGCCATTCAAATTAATGACGCCGGTGAACGACTCGTCCGGGGCTGCGCCCAAGTCGATGTCCAGACTGCCACCCGCATTGACGGTGATGATATTCGTCGAGGTTCCCGTGCCATCGGGATTGAAATCCGCGTCATCGATGTTAACGATCACGCCGGGTTCAACTGTTAGTGAGGCATTGGCACCCGTCATTTGGAAATCCGTGCCTGCGCCAATCGTACCGTTAGCATTGAAAAGAATGTGACCTGCGTTGGCGATAGTGCCCGCGGTGGTCGTGAAAGGCGCGGACAAGCGCAGCGAGTCGATGTCGTCCAGATTGATGGTCCCGCCAGCAAACGTCAGCAGCCCGCCGGCAATCGTCGCGGGACTGCCTGCGCTTCCTACGAGAATGCCGCCGGTGTTCACGTTGATCGTTCCGGTATCGATCTGCCAGCCATTGCTCATGTCGAATACCGATCCATCGCCCAGATTGAGAACGCCAGAAAATGAATCGGTGGTGCCGTGGGCCTCGCCATTGATATCGAGCGTATCGTTGCGACTCACCGACACGAGGGGCGAGAGGCCGTTGTCCAAATCGATCCGGGCATTCACGTCGTTCACATTGATCGCCAGTGTTGCGGCGGAGTTGCCGAAAAGGTCGCCCACCGCCGTCGATGTTGCGGTAAGCGTGCCGCCGTTTACGGTGAGCACTACAGTGCCAGCGGCCACTCCTCCGTCATTCAGGGCGATGGTCCCATTCCCGATGAGCGAAGCCGCATCGTTGATGAGAAAGCTCCCGGCGCCGACAGCCTCCGCCATAATCACCGTTCCTCCGGTCGGGCGGAGCGTCGCTCCCGTGTTGATGGTGATGTTGTCTCCGCTGAGCACCGAGGTTGCGGGGCCCACGTAAAGGTTCGTGCTGGCATCCACGAGCTGGATAAGTCCGTCCGCATTGAGATCGTTGCCGTTTGTATCCAGGTCGATTCCGTTGGAAAGAGTGAGGGCTAACACGTCCTCCGCGGCGTTGGCGAGGTCCACGGTGTTGGCCGTATTGAAAATCGCCTCGTCGTCGCTGTCAGGCTCATCCGCTGGAGACCACTTTCCGATAGACACCGCATCCCAAGGATCATTGCCGCCGATCCAGGTGATGGGAGCTGAGAGCGCTGTCTCGGTTAGGGCGGTTGCCAGGGCGACTGACGCGATCCCGATGAGTCCGGGCCAACGCTTGGGCGTCGTTTCCGAACTTGAACGAACCTCCAACACGCTTCGGACTTCCGCTTTCGAAGTCCCAAAGATCCCCGCGATATTGCTAGTGATCATTCCAACCTTGAACATTAACTGTCTTCTCGTGCCAAGTCTAAAAGCAACAATTTCCCCGAGAGGCAGATATTTCTCCCACCCGACGAGTGGCGTGAAGGCGGGGTGTGGAGTGTTGAGGGTGTCAGGCAACGATTCCCTGAAAAATGATTGACAGCGGCGTGACGCCCTTTTCGCGGGCGGATTGGACATCCAGCATTCCGTCGAAGTAGGGAGGCGGCACCTGAGCTAACAGATCCCCGGCATCGCGCAGGGACTCGGCGTACGGCCGCTGGAGCGGAATGTAGGTGGTTTCCAGAGGAACCAGCGCCCCATCCTCCACGGCGCTGCGGATGGCGGAAAGGTGGTGGTCTTCGGCAAACATCCAGGGTTCTTTGACCTTGCCATCGTTCCGGCCCTGGGTGGTGGCGGTCTTGTCGGAGAGGGGCTCGGCCAGGACACGGCGCAGAAGGCCGCCCGCGCCGGTGGATCTTGCGATGAGGGTTGCGATTTTGGCAGGATTCACCGCTTCGGTGGGCTCCACCGTTTCAGCGTGCTGCATGAGATTGGCCAGCCCGACAATGAAATCCAACCTCGCACTGCTGCTTGTCCAGAATCCGGCGAAGGCATGACCACGGGTCAAAAAGATGACCGGCAGGATACCCACGTGCTCCCAGCAGGCGGCGAGCATCAAGGCCAGCTCGATGCAGGTCCCGCGCTTCGCCCGGAAGATTTCCTCCGGGGTGCGCAAGCGCTGGGAGGACTTGGTGTAGGTCGGCGGCGGGTTCACGTAGTCGAGGCGGTAGGTATGTTGCAGCGCTGACCAGATGGCCCGTGTCTGCAGGATCACCGCCCGGGTGGAGTCCTGCTGGTAGCCGTCGAATCCACCCTGTGGCTCGTCACGCAGCGCGCGCAGATAGGGTTGCGCGGTGGTGATCACCTCCCGTACGGATGGATCGCGGGGGAAAATGAACGAGGGCAGCAGGTGGCGGCCGGTTTCATCGTCACGCCATTCGTCGCAGGGCAGCAGCTTGATAGGCTGCATTTCGTGAAAGATCTGCACCGGCCCGCATTTGATGGTGACTTCCACGGTGCCGAGGATGGTCTCGCCCCGCTGGCGCAGCAACTGCGAGCCGAGCGGCAGGATAATGCTGGCGGCAAGGTCGTGCTGGGGACTCGTTTCAAATGGCTTCCGCAGGCAGTAGCGGCATGACACCGGGCGATCCAGCCCGGTGTCCAGACTAACGGTGATCTCCACTGGATGTTCCAGTTTGCCCTCCTTGACCTTGGTGATCACGAAGGTTTTGAACAAGCCTCCCCGGCTGTTGTGCAGGACCGAGTAGTTGAGCGTTTCCTCGATGGTGCAGGAGACGGGCAGGGCTGCCTCAAGCTCCCCGGCCGCGATGATCGCATCATTCTTTTCAGTCGCATCAGGGGGCGCCTTCATGGACCGGGCGGCAGCGGCGGGTGTTGTGATCAGGCTTTCCGCAGACCACAGGACCACGGCCCCGAGGTCGCCCGGAATGGGCTGCAGGTCATTGGCTGCCAGGCCCGCCCGCATGGCCGCGAGCACGTCCGCCTGCTGCCGCAGCACCTGATAGAATGCGCCAAAGAACACCGGCAGGCTGGGCTCCATCACGATGCCATGGAATCCGATTGCAACCTTCACGCCTTTGGCGACGGTCAGCGGGGCCAGCCGTTTGCCGGTGTAGCAGGCGCTGTAAACCACCAGCTCCGGGCCAATCGCAGCCACCGCGCCCGCGATCTGCTCGTTTGTCGCTTCCTTGCCACTTGTAACGAGCGACTCGGAAGTATCGCAATACTCCACCACCAGGTGCAGGTGCCGCGGGTTCGCGACCCCGGATTTTCCGGGAATTTCATCGAGGGATGCGACCGTCAACAGTGGCAGATCCTCCGCCAGCGCTGCTTGGATCGCCCCATGCTCCGCATCAAAATGGTATCCCAGTTTCGCCGCCTCGTTCGTGATGGCGAAGACGGCCCCGGTCCGCGGGGCGGGCCGGGCGTGCGGGCTTTCCGCTCCTTTGAGAAAACGCACCACCGTGATAGGCCGGTTCCCTTGCTTCATGCGCTCGTCCTTGGTGGCCAGGGCAATCAGTTGCTCCCATGGGAAAACCCGTGCCGCGTAGCCGATGGACTCCTTCTCCCAAGGCAGCTCCACCTGCACCACCCCGCTGACGCCGACAGCCTTGATGAATGCATCCACCACACCCGGTGCGACCTTTCCGGCAGCGGCAAGTTCATGCAAGGTATCAAGCCCTCGCTTGCGCCAGGACTCGTCCTCCGTGGTTACGTCCACCTGGCGGCCCCGGTCGGAAGACAGCAACCGTGTCCATGCCAGTGCCTTCGGGTAAAGCACGCTGTCCAGCACCTTCGCGGTCAAGGTCGCACCGCCGGACTCGCGCAGCACGATCTCATACACATTCCTTCCCGGCATCCTCTTGGGGCCGGAGGATTTGTCCACCACTTGACCATCGCCCGTGTTGGATCTTTTTTGGACAGGACTGCGGGCCATGTTGAAGAGCTGTTAGTATTCCCTGGCGGCGAGGAACTTCCCCCATCCGCCTTGGGCGAAATCCAGTTTTTTATATAAAGGTGAGACTTTGCCACCCGGCAGATAGATCGAGATGCCTTGGGATTTGTTCACAGTTTGATGCGGGGCGCTGCTGGCGAACACACAGGTCGCCACCGCCTCCTGAACCTCTTGGCAGAGGATCGCGGCGGTGGGTAGCAGCGCTGCGAGTTTCTGGCAGAAATCACTCAGATCCGCATAATCCGACGTGTCATATCGCTGCACCTTTCTGCTGGCACGATCCACCGCGCTAATGACGGCATCGTCCTGATAGGCGAAACCCTTGGTCAGAAAAACCCCCAGATCATCCGTGGCCTCCCGCACCCGGCCGAGCAGGCCCAGATCGAACGCCGACTGCGTGACCACCTCGCCGGCCGGATAGGACTTCACGAATTCCATGACGATCGTCTTGCACAACGCCTGGCCGTCCATCGCCGGATCCGCTTCCAGAATCGTCAAAATGCGGTCGTAGGGCCAGCCTTGGCCGGGTTCCAACTCCTGCGAACCACAGAACACCTCGCCCGCGTCCCGCAGTTGGACGCCGACCTCGATCATGCTCATCAGGCAGGCGTCCATGCCAATGACATCGAACTTCCGCCCCATTTTTGCGGTCACCTCGTTGAAGACATTTTTCATCTCCACACTGTCCAGAAAATCCTGTGCCTCGTCATCGAAAGCGATGGCTCGCCGCTGCACGTCGCTTCCTGCGAACTGAAAAGCGGTCATGAAAAACGACCCGCGGTTACGACTGCGGGCCGACCCGCGGTTGACCGACCACTGCCGAGGTAGCGGGAGAGCGTCTCCCGCCGGAGCGGCTCCGGCAACGGGAGGATTCAGCCCCCGTCGGCGGGCTTCGGCATAAATGTCCCGGTCATCCCAACCGGAGCCGTGGTTCCAGAGGACGGCCATGGTGCGTTTCGCCGGATAGCTGGTGACGCCCCATTCCAGGAAATTTTTCAAAACCGCAGGATCTCCCGTGTTCGTCTCACCGAGGTCTGCGACGACATCCTCCGTCAGCGTGGTGCCATGGCGGAGACGATAGCGGCAGGTCGGCGCTCCGGGCGTGGCCGTGTCCCGTTGGACGATGAAATGCAGGCGGTTGGTCGAGCCGACTTTCTTCATTTCAAAAAGGTCGTCCCGGCCGAAGTTGTCCAAGTCATTGTCGCCGGCGATGTAAACGAGGATCGTCCAATCCGCCTCGGTCGGAGCCGGGGCGGCGGCCTTTTTCGCGGCGATCTTCTTGGCGGCCGCTTTTTTGGCGGTGGCCTTTTTTGCGACTTTTGCTGGCATCGGAGAATTGGGTTCGGCTGAGACTTTCGTTAGCGCAATCCGCCTAGGAAGGGTTTGGGTTTCTGCGCGGTTGAGGCGTAGAGTTTGGGTTCCTGGGCATTGCTGAAGCTTTCGGGAAAGATCTCCCGGACGGCGTTCATGAAGCTGGTGTTAGTGAATGCGCCGTTGCTGGAGAGGACCTTCATGGCGGTCTCCGTGAACACACCTCCGCCATGGATTTCGTGGGCGAACTGATGCGGTAGCGCGGCGGCAAAGAGGATGTCCACAGCACCTTCATAAGGGTCGCTGGCTCCACGCCGGAGGGCCCTGTGGTGGGCGCGCTTGGCCTTGGGCAGGGATTGGTAAAATGCGGCGTGGGCTTCATTCAGTTCGCGGTCGGCGAAAACCATGCGGCGCACCGCTCCGGCGGGCGTGGCGGAGCCATGCGGCCCGGTTACCATATTGCGGGTTGCGGTGCCGGAGTGACAGGAGTCGAAAAAGAAGCTGAGGCTGGCCTGGGGGTTCAAACTCAGTGCGATTTCCTTCAAGTCATCATCCAACACCAGTCTGCCGGTGCGGAAGTCATGGCAGCAGAGAGCTTCGTCTTTGCCGTCGTCTTTGTCGTCTCCGTCCTGGTCGGTGATCTGGGTGCCGTGGCCCGCATACTGGACGGCGATCATGTCGCCTGGTTTGGCGGAAGTGACCAACCCCCGAAGGTTTTCAAGAATGGCTTGATAGGTCGCTTCTTCGTTGAGCATGCGTTGGGTGTTGAAGCCGAGGGAATTGAAATAGTCATGCCATTTGCGGGTGTCGTTGGCGCAACCGTTGAGCCGGTCCCTTTCCTCGGGATAGGCATCGATGCCGATGCAGAGTGCGTGGCGGTTTCCTGACTGGCGGACAATGATGTTAGGAGCCGGGATCACTTCGGTCACGACTTCTGCCGCAGGGACTGCAAGCGCCGGTGCCGCCGCGCCCTGCCGGCGCAGCGCGTGCGCGGTTAGAATGCCCAGAGCGATCTCTTCGTCGGTGGGTTCCTGGGAAATCATTTCCGGCCCGGCAGCGCGTTGTCGGACATTGTATTCGCGGATGTCATCGCGCCCGAGGATGCGGCGACATACGCTGTTCATCGTTCGCGGGTCGTCGTCGAAACCGCCGTGGGTGAGGCTTTCGCTGGAATGCCGCGGCCCGCCCTGGGTGGGCGACCAGATGACCTCCACCACACCGGGAGCTTCGGGCTCAAACAAGTTCCTCAACGTGGCATCCGCGCGCACGGATTGCTGGAGACCCACCAACGGGCAACGCGCCTCCGGTTCAAGCCCATAATGGATGAGATAGAGCAGGGATTTTTTATAAACCTTCATGCAGATGTCCTCCCGCTCCGCCGGGTCTGTCATGGTGAACATCGTGAGCCGGTCGATGCCCTTGCCGAGCAGCGGCAGGACTTTCTGTTTGAAGAGGTCCACGCGGATGGCGGGGGCCAGATGATGCAGACTCCTGATGGTCGGACCTTTCGCGCCCAGCGCAGCCGTCACCGCATCGAGGAAGTGCGCGTGGAAAATGCTGCCGGCACTGTGCCCGATGGCATGCAGTTCAACCGGGTGGTCCTTGGTGGTTTTGAGGAATTCCTTCAAATGCCTGGCGGTCAGCCAGGCTCCGCCTGTGTTCGCCGCACTGGCCCGTTCCGCGCTGTCCTTCATGGCTCCCCAGAGCGCGACACCGCCGATGCTTCGCGCCAGCTTCTCGATTGCCGGGTCCGTGGCGTGATCCGCGATGAAATCTCCGACCCCGCGACGACCGAACAGGCCTCCGATGCGCCCCCAAACGTCGTTGGTCTTGCGCTCCAGCATTTGTCCGAGAGTTTCCATCAGGCCGGTTTCCCAGATAAAGAAAATCGGATAGATGTCATTCTCCAACCACCAGGGCACGCGGCTAAGCGCGGTCGCGACCGAGCCCTTTTCATCGTTCAATCCGCCATGGGCAAAGAACATGACGCGAAGGGGACGCCCCGCCGCCTTGGCTTCATCAAGTGCTGCGGGTAGGTGAGTCTTGAACAGCGACTCCAACGTCGCCTCGGAGGTCGTCGCCATTCCCGACTGACTCAACCGCCCGTCCCTCAGGTTGATCAAATGCGCCTCGGCATTGACCGGCCCGCCAGCCGCCCGCGCCGAACGACTGGTAAATTCCTCTTCGGAGAAATGCAGATGATCCGCGTGATACTCGGGTGCACCGAGATCCACTTCCTGCGAGATCTCCATGAAGCCGCGAACCTCCTCGACCAAGGGGGAAACGCCTCCACGCTTCTTCACACCCTTGGTGGCTGCACCGCCCGCTTTGATTTCCTTGCAAAAAGCGTCATAGCCAATCGCCGTGCCCGGGCAGGACTTTTGATCCGTCATGTGGTTGTGAAACCGCAGCGCGCTAACAGGCAGGGAAAACTTCGCGAGCAGCGACTCGATCACCCGGATGACCGCCGCCTTCTGTGGATCCGCAAAGGCGTCCTTGCCCTTGTCGAAATCCCCGATCATTTCAAACATGAACGGCCCCTTCTTCGAATTGCCATTGTAGCCCGCGGCACTCGCAGGAGGTTGGTTCCAGTTCCGCCCGGTCCAGATGCTGCCGTCCGGAGCAATGCTGACATGCTGTGCGATGTCGGACCAGCCATTGGTTTGGGTGTGGAATTCCCACATCGCATTGATCGTCTGCAATCCGCGGTACTGGCTGTGATTGGGTTTCCAAGTGTGGTGCATGTGTACACCATCAATCACGCGGGTGAAGTTGAATGAACCGACGAGTTCCTCGAACTCATCGATCGTCAGTTTGATGAATGGCTTTGGCATGGTATGCGAATGGTTGGAGTTGGGTATATGAAGGTGGTGGGCCCGGTGGTGCCCGGGACGATTGTTGGTAGATAGGCCTGGGTAATTAGCATTTGGCGGTCAGCCAATGCATCAGGCCTCGATCAGGATATAGGGAACGACGGTCTTATCCCATTTTGCGCCGTAGTAACGTTTTGCCAGATCCATCGCCAATTCGATGAAGCTGCCCCATTGATCCGGGTGAAGGGTTTGGCAGCCTGCGCTGGAGGTGCCGTTGTAGCTCCCCTTGTGGATATTGATGCCGAAGTCCGCGCCGGTGTCCTCGTAGTCTTTGCCGTCTTTGCCATCGCGGGTGACGGTGACCTTGCCGAGTCGCTGGCAAATGGCGCGGTATGGGCCGTGAACCTTGCTGCCGTGGTAGTCGATCTTGTGCGCGTACCAGGCGCCGGGATTGAGCCTGGCCATGCCCTTGGTGCCTTCGTTGAAACCGGAGCCGGGCCGGACTTTGGAAGGATCGGTGTTGCCGTTGTAACCGGCGAAGCCGGCGGGACTGTGAATAAAGATGGCATCGTCATACATGCCGCGGTCGTTCACGCCGGGCTGGCCCATGGTGTCCATGTAGTAGCCGCGGATGCCGACAACCACGAGCGGGTATTTGATGCGGTCGATCTGATAGGGCGCGAGCTTCGCGGCGAGATCGGCCAGGGAGATGCGTGGGCGGCTGGCGGGTACTGCAGCGCTACGGGTGCCGCGGGGGACGGGGAGTTTTCCTATCTCGTCCTTGGTCCACCCGGCGAAGGTTTTGACATTGTCCCGGTAAGAGCGGGCGCGTGGACCGCTGCCATTGTAAGCGCGGACGGCTTCCCACAAATCATTGCCGACGGCTTTGTATTTGGATTTGAGTTCGCCGATGCATTTGCCGAGGCAGACCTCGAAGTCATACCATTGCCGCTCGCGGAAGAATGCCTCGTCCGTCTCGACGAACTGCAGGTCATACTGAAAAATGCCGTAACCTTTATAGACCCATTGTTTGGGGCCAAAGCCACGAAGTTTGCGGCTCTGGTTCGCTTCCTCGATGAGGAAGTTGGTAAACTCGCTGCCGTATTTCTTGAGGAAGGCTTCGGTGTTCTTTGGAAATACGGAACGTGGGGAGTCCGGGTGATCGCCACTGGCATCCAGGACACAGCGGGCCAGAATGACATCGGCGAGATCGCCGGGAGCATTCTTGAATTCGGGCTTGGATTCCAGTTTCTCTAGCAGCGGCAGCCAGAAGTAGGCGGTTTCCTGACAGACGATCGCGCACAGGATGTCCGGGGTAAATGGAGTGCCCTGGCCGGCCGCGCGGAGCTTCTCGCCGAAGTAGGTCATGAGCCAGCGGGTGACCTTGCGGGCTGAAGTTTGGCCGATGGGGAGTTCTTCCGCCCCACGAGCGGCGGAACGGGCACCGCGGGCGGCGATGGAGGTGGAACGCCACGGGATTTCGCCAGACTTGATAGAGTCAGCGATCATGGTGGGTTTGCGAGCGGCTTTTCGGGTTGTTTTCTTGGCAGGCATGGCGGTGGGAAGCTAGGAGTATTGGAAATATCACGGTTAGTTGATGGTGGAATGAAGTGAGGTGCCCGGACCTGTATGTTAGAATCCGAATCGCGTGCCGACGAGGAGCGTGTTGTCGTTTTCCGGTTCCGGCGCGATGCGGCCGCTGGTGGCGCGAACGAAAAGGCTGAACGGGGATTCGTGGGCGGTGCCGGCCGGATCGATGCCGGTGTTGAGGGCGTAGGACAGTTCGGCGAAGATCCCGAAGGATTCGTCCTTGCCCGCGCGTTCCCACGAGGAGGGCTGGCCGAAGTCCTTCGAATACTCAGCCGCGACATGAAAGGTCAGCGGCCGGACCAGGGCATTCTCCGTTAGCAGGGAAAACCTCATTTCCCAATCCGCGACAGCGCGGAACCTGGCGTGTGTGTTACTGTCCGTGCCATGAGACGACGCGGTCCGGTTCTCACTTGGGAAAACACCGTCGAACGCCGCGATGATGCTTGGCAGAAAGGCGTGCCAATCGTTGCCGCGGGGTTGTATGAATTTCACAAAGCCCGAGGCGACGGCGTTCCGATTGTCGAATGACTGATCGGTCTCGTAGGCGGCGGAAAGTCCGAGTTCGAAGCTGAATGGGTTGGACCGGTGGGGCTCACTCGCGGTCAACGGCTTGTTCCAGTCGTCGATCGCATCATCGAAACCCGGCATCGTCATGTAGTAGTAATCGAGATGGGCGCGCAGCGGCTCCCGATTCAGGTCTTCGTCCACAGCAATGGCGCCATTGGCGGAGACGCTGAGGTTGAATGCTTCTGATGGCCATTTTCCGGCTTCGGCAAATTGATAGTAAAAATCAAATTGTAGCGAAGGGGTCCATTCGCTCCCATCCTCACTGTAGAGCGCTGCCGGAGCCAGGTGGAAGCGATGGTCTTTTCCGCTTTCGATCGCCGCGCCCAAGGGACCGGGATCGATTTTGGGTTTCGTGACAGTGACCGTATCCGCGGCTATCAGAATGCCGGGAACGATGGCGAGGATGAAGGATAGCGGGGCGCGGGTCATGACGGGCGAGGCAGGAATGGCTGTGTTGGAAAAGTCACGGGAACCGGATCGCCAGATCCAACGCTCCGCCGAGTTGTGACACGGTCTTCTTCCGGCCCGCCATCACCGCGACGAGGGCATCCACCGCCTGGGACTTGCTAACACCCGGTTGCAGATCGCCCTTCTCCGCCTTCGGGTGAAGGCAGATGCCGACCAGCGTGACGGCCGCGGTCTTGATGCGCGCTGCGGCGATATCGGGTGGGGTGCCGGGGAGGGGGGCAAGCAGGGTGTGCTCGAACCGGAGGGTTTCCATCCGGGCTTGCCAATCGGCGTCCGCAGGATCGAGCTGATTCCGCACCGTCGGATCCAGGTGGTAGCGCCAGATGAATTTGGCAGCGATAAAACGAGCGCGATTCCCAGTGCCGGACGATGCCTTCACCGTGGCCCGTGCGGCCGGTTTTCTAGCAGCATTTCCGAGCCGGCCATCGCCGGAAATTTGAAGAGGCTTTCCAAAGGCTCTGAAAAACGAGTCGTTCTTCGGAACGTCGGCCGTTGGATGACGGCGGGCGGTTATCGCTTCCCGCAGGTCATCCAGGTGATCCATCAGCTTGCCCGGACAGGTGGTGGTGTGGACCTCCTGATGGCCGATGATTTCCAGGTCCTCCCCGCCACGCGAATCGCACAACCAGGCACAGAGATCCACGATCGCCGACCATTGCTGGGGAGTCACCTGATAGGTTTTGCGGTTGTCGCCGCAGATTTCGATGCCGAACCATTTCTCGTTTTTCTCTGTATTGCCTGCATGGGCTGCCTGCACGCACTCCCCGTTGGCCGCGGCGTCCAGGCTACCGTGCCGCCCTTCCATGATGACTCCACCCTGGCTGATTGTGAAATGCTGTCCCGTATCGGCCCACCCATTGCGCTTCACGTGGCTGTCTTGAATCGAGCGGGCGGTGGCGAAGGCCGCTGCCTTTTCCTTGACTGCCGTTAGAGGTTGGCGGTTGGCTCCTTCGGTGTGATGAATGACGATGCCAACCGCCCGGTTCCGGGCAAACTCGGTTCGCCTGGCTGGAGACGCGCCCCACTCGTCGCACGAATAAATCTTCGGTGGTTGAAGAGCGCCCGTGGCAAGAGTCATTGGTGCTGCGCCCGGGGCCTCCTGTTTTTTGCCGGCCGGCGCCTTTGCCACGCTCACTGCGAGCACCACATCGCACATGTCATCCGTCTTGAGTCCGAGCGCCTTTTCCAAGCCGGGGGAAAGGTCCGCGATCCGGCCGGTTTTTACGTGAGGTCCCCAGTCAGCCGGGCGAGCCCGAAGACTTATGCCAGTGGCAGTGTTGGTCACCATCACCTCGGTGGTCCGCAGGAGAGAGGCCGGAGTGACCTGATAATCCCAGCGGCACGCGATGTAGTAAGCCTCCGGATTCAACCGGCGCCCCATCCCGGTGGTGTTGGGCGGTGCTTTATCGAGAAAGAGGTGCTTGTGTTTGGGATTGTCGAGATCTTCCCCGGTGAAAAACGCGAGCCCTTCGTCAGGTGTCATTCCCGCGTCCTTTGGCCCGCCGAAGTTCGACAGGCGGCCCTTGGCCCGGAACAACACTTTCGCCGTCTGATGGAGCGGACTGGACGAAACGGCTTCGCCGCCATTTCCGGTGAAGAGGAAATCCGACAAGCCGCGTGACCCTGTCGAGGGCGGCGGAGATTTCCTTGCAGTTTTCTTTTTCGAAGCCATCGCGGTGGAGGTTTTGGAAAGACGAAATCCGCCCCCGGGGCGTGTTCCGTGGGGGGCGGAGTAGGGGATGCAAATCAACTGCCCATGCCGTTAATCTATCAAAGCTCACCAAAATCGTCCTGAAAGATCAAGGGGCCGGACTGATCCAATTCGGAACTGTGGTTAGGCTTTCCAAAATATCGAAAATGCCGGCTAGGCAGGGTTGGACGGCCGAAAAGTTAGACTGGAGAGCGAGTTGCACCAGGCGTTCGCTTCGAGGGCGCGAATGGCTTGCCCGACGCGGCGGGTTCTGACAGGAACTCGGTAAATGAGAATTGTCCGCCCGGGTGAGAACTGGTGTGTCCTTCTGGCCGCGACGGGTGAGCGGCTTTGCTTGGAACGACTGGCGCTCAGGTGTGGCTACCGCATCTGCGAGATGTGCTCGGAACTCGATGTTTCCGAGAGATACCTGCACCGGGTCTTCATACGCGACATCGGGCTATCGCCCAAGGAATGGATGCGAAAGGAGCGGATGGTGGTGGCGCGGCGGAAGCTGATAGGCGGGAAGTCACCGGGCGAGGTGGCGGCGGATCTGGGGTTTTCCAACCCGAACAATTTCCGGCGGGAGTTCCTGATGATTTGTCGGGTGCCGCCGTTGGATTTCCAGCGGGCGCGGTGGGGGAAGGGGTGATCGAAGAGGAGGAAAGTTCCGAGGGGACCTTTCGCGGGCTAATGCCACAGGCGCCAGCGGTCGGTTGATCCAAAATCACAACGGTGGCCAACCCATTCCGGGTGGGCGACATCCTGTCGTCTCCGGAGAGGCGACTTTCAGTCGGCCTCCCAATGAAAAGCCCTGTGGCATCGTTGTATGAGGGTCGACGCAAGAAAGCAAAAGCGCGCCAACTGTAGTTACCAGGCATCCACCTCTCTCTCCACTCATTCACCCGCGCCGAACAAGCCATTCCAGACACCGAAGAGATTCTCCGAATAGTAGAAAACCGAGGGGTCCAACTGGAAGGTTCGAAAAACCAGTCTGTGGCGCTTCTGGAACCGCATTAGAATTCAAGACAAGCGCCAGTTAGACCTCCGCTTTCTCCTGTTTCAAACCTTCTTCGGATCTCCCGCCGCTCAGCCTCTCACGATCTCCCTTCCGATTCCCCCCAATCTCACTGTTACTCTGCCTACCGCTGGCATGATCCTAATTGTTTAGATTACCTCGAATACTATATTCACTTAGTACAACTATGTACAAGGCTCGCTTTGCCGATTGACAAATTCTCCAGTGTACGTCAGAAAGTTAGATTAGGTCGTAACAAATCGCCAGCACATGAGAATTTTCGTCGGTTTCGGATACAATGAACGGGATGAAAGACATGGTCTTTCCAATCTATCTCTCCAGGTGACCTCCGAAAAAGTCTTCGACCCCGAATCCTGCAGAATCTATCGATGGTTCCAGACGGGGCTACAGCCCGCCCGGTTGGTTGCGCGGATGGGGCGCAACGCCGGGCAAGGTCATGGCGCCGGGTTTTTACTCAAAGGTTCGGAACTTACGCCCCGCTACGGCGACGACCTCGTCCTGCTGACCAACGCCCATGCGATCAGCAATGACGAGGTCATTAGGAAAACCCATGGAGCGCTCCCTTCGCAGGAAGTGGTCACCACTTTCGAGGCGCATGGCCCAGACGAATATCGGGTCACCCAACGGTTTTGGAGGTCACCGCCCGATGCTCTCGACGCCATCATCCTGCGGCTGACCAACGCCGACTTCCCGGCGACCAAAGTCGCCGCCAATCATGCTGCCCTCGTTGAAAACCTCCCTCCTTTGATGAAGCCGCTCGCGTCTATGTCGTCGGCCACCCCAAGGGCGGCGCGCCGTCCTTCTCGTTTCAGGACAATCTTCTGCTCGATCACAAAATCCCACGCATTCATTACCGGGCAACTATGGAGGGCTGCTGTTCCGGCAGCCCTGTTTTCGATGCTGAGTGGAAACTCATCGGTCTGCATCATGCAGGTAGTCAAGTCATGACACGATTAAAGAACAAGCCCGGCACCTACGCCGCCAATGAAGGGATTTGGCTGCGGGCGATCATCGGGGTTCTTTCCACGGTTCCATTTGATTTTTCCGGCATGCAGTAGTCACAAACCTGACCCCTTACTTCAAAACCGAATGGCCACAGTTTTTATCAGCTACTCCCACAAGGATGAGGAGTGGAAAGAGCAAGTGGTCACCTATCTGCGAGCGCTCGGAGCGGAATTCGAAGTTTGGGATGACGAGCGCATCGGCGTGTCCCAGGAATGGCAGTCGGAAATCAACGATGCGATCGCACGTGCTGGGGTGGCGGTTGTACTGGTCACGGCAAACTTCCTCGTTTCCAAATTTATTCAATCGGAGGAAGTGCCCCGGCTGATTGCGGCTCGAAATTCACGTCAGCTTTTGATCGTGCCATTTATCATCATGCCGTGTCCGTGGAAACGGTTTACTTGGATTGCGGCCCTACAAGTGCGACCGAAGAATGGGCGGGCATTGCTCCTGCGCGGTGATGGCACTCCGGCAAGCCCAGCCGAAATGGCAGCAGATTTGACCCTAGTCGCCGAAGAGATTGGAACACTGCTCGACAGCGCACCTCAGGCTCCTGTGATAGCACCGCCTTCGGCTGATCTCCGTGTTACCCGGGTGGCCGATCCACTCCCAACTGCGCCCGCAACTCCGGCACTCGCCGCCATAGTTAACTCCGCGATTCAATCCGAAGCAGCGGTCCGCGAAGTAACTGCGGCTCCGGGAGATTCCGGTGCGGGCTGGCGAATCGCAGATTTTCAAGATACTTTCAAGGAGGCTTCGGAAACGATCGCACGCATTACTGGATACAAATCGCTGCATGATGAACTGCACACTTTCGAGCAGGATACCTACTCAGGCATCCTAATTGATTACAGCCGAATTTCGGCTGATCCGAGCGCGTGCGAACGTTTAGGTTTGAGCGCCAGCATCCTATTGGACACGGTGCAACAGGTTCGTGCATTGACGGAGGATCTGCCTGAAGTGGCTGGGGGTACAGCTTGGATTGATACGTTGGATAGAGCGCATGGACTACTTGTCGAGGCTGTTGCCAAGCAGAATTCCGGACGGGCTACTTCGGCGGTGATCTTGTTGAACAAGGTTCTCGATTCACAGCCCGTTCTTCTCAACGAGCAAATCGTTTTGGAGACTAAAGCGTTGAAACTGAACCCCGTTCAGACGGCGCTGGATGAAATGCGCGACCGACTTGCGGCACGGGAGTCCGACGCGGATACCGATGAGCTGCGAAGCCAGATTGAGGCGATCTCGCGGCTGGAGGGTGAGTTCCGGTCGATCGTTAGAAAGCATAACGCATGGCAGGGGATCGAGCGAAGCTTGCGCATCATTGAAACTTCGATCGCCGCGAGCTTTGAACAGCTCGAATTTCTCTGGCCGAGTTTGCAGGACGATGCTCTCCCACTCTTTTCCGGCGACACTGAACAGTGGGAGCTCGACCTCTCCACTGCCTGCCGGGAGCTGGATGCTTCCATTCAGGCTCACGATCCCCAACGCGAGGGAGAAGGGCGCCGACGCTTCCGGCAGTTCCGGCGCCTGTGCGGGATTCACTTCTACAAGACCGACGAAGAGCTGCGGAAAGCCTGCCGACAGCTAAGCCGGGTCGGCGAGTCCCTTGAGCTCCTTGTGCGTAAACTGGAAACATTTGAACAACCATGAACACCTCCGCAGATCCTCCAAGCGCGTTCCAGACGATGGTCGATCTGCGCGACGCGCACACCGCGCTGTTGAAAAGTTACCACGGTGCCGGCAGTTCGCCCGAGCTGATTGGCGAGCTGCGGGATTTTATTGCGCGCGCTCGCTTGCTGGGGACTCTTCTCGGAATGGCCGAGGAGCGGGTCGAGGCGCAGCGTATTCTTGACCAGTGGGGAACGGTATTGATTAAGGCGGAATCCGAGCCTGTCGTGCTGGAGAGCGGGCTGCCAGCGAAGACGGAAGTGGTGGACACGACGCTAAACGAATATGAAGGAAGAGATCTTTCGGGCGTGCCGTCGCCGTATTTCGGATTGAGACCTTTCGATAAGAGCGAATCCGATAAATTCTTCGGACGGGATGGGTTGCGGGATCGTGCGCTGGAGATTCTTGACAAGGAGCGCTTGCTGGTGGCGCTGGGTTGCTCCGGCAGTGGTAAATCGTCTTTGGTGCGCGCGGGAGTGCTGCCAGCTTTGCTCCAAGGCAAAGTGCGTGGCAGCAGAGAGTGGCTATACATTGGCCCTATTTACCCAGGCTCCGAGCCCGTTCAAAATCTGCTAGCCGCACTGCCAGGAAGCCTGGCGAAAATCGCACCGCCCGATGCGACCAAGGTCCAGAGTCAGCCCGGTGCCTTCGTGGAGTGGCTGACACTTGCTTTCCCAAAACGCATCGTGGTCGTCTTGATCGACCAATTCGAGGAAATATTCACTATGTGCGAACGCGAAACACGGACTGTGTTCGCTTCGATGCTCGCCGGTCTGCTCGAAAATAAAACAACCTCACATCGTGTGGTTCTAACGATGTGTGACGATTTTGAGCCCAGTCTCAATTCCATTAAGGTGCTTCAAAAGTATGTTGTGGATCCCGCCCACATTCTCAGGGTCGCGCCACTTACCCGGGAGGAGCTGATGGAGGTCATCATGCGACCGGCAAACGAGGTGGGACTGCGTATCGATCCCGAAGTCGTCGACGCACTGCTCGCGGACGTCGACGGAGAGAACGCCGCACTGCCGATGCTGCAGTTCACCCTGCAGGCGCTTTGGGACGAGAGGGTCATTGAGGCGGGTCGAGATAGAATTTCACTCGCCGACTACCACGCCATCGGCGGAGCAAAGGGTGTGAAAGGCGTGCTAAAACACAAAGCCGACGGGTTTTTCGAGCACAAGCTCGTCCTCGGTGAACGGCCGATCGCCAGGGGGATTCTGCAGCGCATGGTGAGGATTGGCGAGGGTGCCGAAGTCACCAGGGGCCGGATGCTCAAATCGTCGCTCTCGACCTTGCCTTATCCTCCGGAGCAGGTTCAGGGGGTGATTCAAAAACTCGTGGACAGTGGCCTTGTGCGCGCCACACCAGGAGCAAAGCCGGCGGACGAGCAGATCGAAGTGGCCCATGAGGCGATGATCCGCAATTGGGATACATTCATATCCTGGCTGGAGGAGGACCACGAGCAGCTTGTCACCCGTCGGCGCCTGGACGACAAAGCGGCCGAGTGGGTGCGGCTCGGCCGCGGCAAGGCGGGGTTGCTCGACAACAAGCAGATCGCCGAAGCCGAAGATTGGCTCGGTAGCGCCACCGCCCAAAAGTTTGGAGTGCATGAAGCACTTGGCGAACTAGTTAAAGTCAGCCACAGGCACCAACGCAGGCTAGTAGCATTTAGGTATGCCGCATTGGTTTCAGTAATCGTACTGCTGGTTGTTGTGTCCCTGATTCAAAGAGAAAGGAAATGGGATGAGGTAAAGTTGGCGAAAGACCATGCCGTGATGCTTAATTTGGAACGCGCCCAGCGGTCGGTGGAAGTGGGCGACCCGGCAGGCGCTTTCCTTTACTTCCAAAATGCATTGGAGAAAGACTCCAAGCCAGGCAAGAAAGCTCTTCGCGGACTGGTCTCTCCTGCCAAGTGGCGAGAGTATCTCACCGGACTCAACGAGGAATTGGATTCAGCCCGCAAGCGACTTCACGAACTCCGATTAGGTGTAACATGGGTCCAGCTGCCGCGGCTCATCCAATTATTCTATCGCCCCGGGTTAGGTCACAGCGAACTTTCGCCAGATGGGAGGTATCTGGTTGGTACATCAGAATCGGGAGCGGTGGTATGGACTTGCATTGAAGATTCGGGGCCAGGCACCAAGACTACTGAGCCCAAAGTGCTATTGGATGGCTTGACGCGAGGGCAGGCAAGTTGGGCTTCGTTTCATCCCGTTCAGCCACTCGTGGCGATCGCAGTGGCGGCACCGGAGGTCAA
Source organism: Verrucomicrobiota bacterium (assembly GCA_040385685.1). GTDB lineage: Bacteria > Verrucomicrobiota > Verrucomicrobiia > Verrucomicrobiales > Akkermansiaceae > Luteolibacter. The sequence goes on from JAZKGW010000042.1 coordinate 22,267, forward strand.
TGGCAAGCCAGGGAGGACCGGCGAGATGAAGGTGTTCGACGCGACGACTGGGAAAATCGTTGGTAAACCCATTCTCTTCCCGGACAGAGTGCCGCAGAAAGCGTGGTTCGCTCCCGGAAAGGTGGGTGATGCGTTAATGGTGATTTCTCTCCCTTCGGACGGGCGTGCCAAACAGACGGAATTTTTTGGAAGCGATTTCAATAACATTCCACGCTTCTTCGCGAAATTGGAGACTGCTTCGGATCCCCTCTCAGGCTTTCTGTTTAGCCGGATTTCGACCCAGGACCAGCAGGTTTTGAAGAATGCGAATTCAAGTCCCGAAATGCTGGAAAATGCTTTGATTGGGAATTTAAACCGGGTGATAAGGGAGGGGGAACTTTACACCGAGGAACGCTTTGCCGGAGTGACCTTGGGCCCCGACACGGAGGTGTTGAAAGAACGCAATCCGCTAGGCGATGACCTTGTCCGCCTCAACCGATTGCTGCTGGAGGATGCCTATCCTGGCGATCTACGAGGAGTTCGTGGCGAAGTGAGCATGTGGAACTACCGAACGGGGGTGTCGCTGGCCGCTCCCCTGCGACATTCGTTGCCGATAAATTGGGCCGGCTTCTCGCCCGATGGCAAGCTGGTCATCACCGCTGCGGGCGATCTGGATACGGGCGAGGAAGGAGAGTCCGAGGTGTGGGCTTGGCAAACTAACTGTCACACGTCGCTGCGTCACGATGGGGGGGCGATCGCATATGTGGAGTTCGATACTAATGGGATCCGAGTGGTCACTGCGGAAGGGGCTAATAACTCCAGCCGCGGGGCCGCGCGCGTGTGGCGGGTCGAACGGCGACCTGACGAGTCAACGTTGCAGGTGACGCCGATGACAGCGCCGCTGAATCACCGTGGTGCAGTCATCCGCGCACGCTTTTCGCCAGACGGGCAATGGATTGCCACCGGCAGCCGCGATCGTACCGCACGAATCTGGCACATAGACTCCCAGAAGGCGGCGTTGAGCTTTCAACACAACGGCGACGTCAATGACGTGGAATTCAGTCCTGACGGTCGCTTTCTTGCCACGGCGGGGCGTGATCGGGTGGCGAGCGTTTGGGAAATTGGCACAGGCCAGCGAGCATTGCCGCCTCTCAATCATTCGGAGACGGTCAACGGCGTGAAATTCCGGCCAGACGGGCGGCGCCTGCTCACGTATTCCAAGCCTATTGTGCGAGTCTGGGATGTGGCTCGGCGGGAGCCTAACGCTCCGATCCTGCCCGGAGATTTTGAGTTGGTGGCGGTGAGCGGGAATGGTCAGCGCGTTTTCACCGCGAGTGCACCGATACCGACGACGAAGCGGCGGAATCTTACAGTCTGGGACACCAAGACCGGCAAGAGTCGCGAGCTGGAAGAATGGTCGGACCAAGTCAAGATTTTCTCTGCGACTTTAGATGCTGAGGGTCGCCACCTTGCCATCGCGAGCCGCGGCCCCAACGAGGGAACACGATTGCAAGTATTTGAGGTGGATGTGGCGGATAATAGTGCGAATGACGCGGGTTCTTTTAAGGAATTGGCTTCCTTGGGGGACGAACTGAATGATCGGGAAGTGGCAATCGAGGCGTTCTCTGGCGATGGGAAGCGGCTCGCTCTTGGTTTGCGCCAACCCGGACGAAAGGAAGGCGTTGTCGAGCTGTGGGATTGGGAATTGAAGAAACTTACCATCTTGCCAAGCCAGGAGCCGTGCTTGCTGAGTCAGATTCGATTCAGTCCGAGCGGTGATTTGTTATTGGCCTGCTTTACCCTGCCAAACATGCCGAAGGGCCACGGTCGGATGTGGAAGGTTAACGGCACGGCAGCAATCGTGGCTCCGGAAGCGATTCACGAGACCATGATTACGTCGGCAGCATTCAGTCCTGACGAGCAATGGCTGCTAACGGGAAGCACGGATGACGACGCCCGCTTGTGGCAAGTCGGAAAAAACGACTCGGGTAAGGTCCTCGCTACGGAAAGCGACGCACATACGCACACCGCGGATCTTACCAAGGTGCTCTTTAGTCCTAACGGGGAGCAAGCCTTGACCGCCTCGAAGGATCAGACAGCAATCCTATGGAAGCTTGACGGCCGGGGGAATGCCTTAAGGGATGCCGTGTTGCAGCACTCCGCGTATGTGAACGACGCTTCTTTCAAGACCGACGACAATTTGATTCTCACCTCAAGCGATGAACCGAGGCTGCGAGTGTGGAGCACTGTGAAAACGGGGGAGTTGATCGCGATTTTCAATCCCCTCGAAAGTGCGGTTCAGGCGGGATTTTCGCCCGACGGTGTTAATCTCTTTGCGATCGGCCAGAAATTTGCGAATCGCACCACCCAGGCAAGGCATGGGGCCGATCAAGTGAACAGTCAGTTGCCAGTGTATAAAGTGCGACCCATGATGTGGAGTTTCAAGCAACTGAAAATGAATTCGGCAACAACAGCCGCGCAAAATGACGATCTCGATACGCTGAGCCTGAAACAAACCAAAGTAGTAGGGCAGCTGATCGCGGCTCGACAGGTAGCAACGAGCGGTTTGGAGAAGGTTGCGACCGAACGGCCGCCGCAGGCTGGGAAAGATGAGAAGGTGGAGGGTAGCTTGCAGTCGGACCCTTGGCAGGGTGTAAGGAAGAGCTATAAGGCCCAGTTCCAAGGGGAGCGTTCCGCGCGGGAGAAATACCATCTCAAAGCTGCGGAGGAAAGTGAGGCGACGGAGCAATGGTTTGCCGCTGCATGGCATTTCGAGCAATTGGAGAAGAAAACTGCAGGGCGTCTCAATCAATTATTCGGGCCAAAGATCGATTTGCCTGAATTGCTGACCCGGCGTGCCGATGCATATAAAAAGGCGGACAACAAACTTGTCAATTTGCCGAAGTGCATTGCCGACCTTCAAAAGTTAGTCAATCTCGATCCTAAATCCGAAAAAGATCACACCGCTCTGGCGGAGGTCTATTTAGCGTATGGAGCGGCCTTGCCCACATCACATTCAGACCCGGAGAACCCGGAACTCGACAAGATGATTCTTCAACAGTGGGATTTGGCAATTAAGGAGCTGAGGGATACTGACCTATCTGCTCCGAAGAATTGCATTCTGCTAGGTGAAGCGTTGGCGGGGAAGCGTGACTTTACGCAAGCATATAGTGAACTGCAGCGGGAGCCGGCAATGCAGGACCGTTCAGCACCAGGACGGCGGGCACTCGTGGGATGGCTGTCAGGCAAGGAAGAGGGAATAAAAGAGTATCAGAAGCAATGTAGCTTGCTTCTTGATCTCAAAACCGATCCTCTAACTGCATATTCACTGCAGTGGCCGAGTGTGCTTACGAATGAGTTTGAGAAGGACGCCGCCTTTTGCGAAGAGCTGATCCGCCAGGGTCGCGCTTGGGTTGAAGCGGCACCTGGGAACTACTTCCGCCGGAATAACTACGGAGCGGCGCTCTACCGCGCGGGCCGTTACAAGGAGGCCATCCAGGAACTGGAATTGGCCCGTCTGGACTACGCCGCAGAGCGATTGGACGACTTGAACCGACGGTATGACCAGGCGCTGCGGGTGCCGATTGAACGTCGCAGCGATGGACGCCCGCAGGATTGGCTTTTTCTCGCCCTGGCGAACGCACGTTTGGCGGAGAAAGGCGACGTTGCCCGGCGGACCGAGGCATGGGACTGGATGCGGAAAGCCATGGCCGCGCCTGAATTAGCGCATGTGTTGCGTGCCTCGCGTGTCCAACCTCCGGTCGGCCGCAATGACCTCAAGCAGCCCGTACCGTACGGAGTATTGGGTCTGGAGATGCTTTACTATGAGGTTTATGATTTGTTGATGAAACTTTCCATGAAGCCATCAAGCAATTAGACGGGTTACAAAAATATCCTCAATGAGCAGCAAGATCTTCGTCCGGTTTCAAGCCTGATTGCAGTCTGTAAGCACTCGATCAAATGTCTCGGCATGAAGCGCGGTGCGATCGATGATTGTGAAATGCGCCCGAGCATCCTCTGGCGGAAAATGCCTCAACTCAAGCTCGTGGGAAGCACTGAGGCGTCGTCGGGATGATGAATGTATTCGCTTTCGCGCAGGACGGTGGCTTTGCGCTTGGTGAGAAGGAGGAAACATTCGCGGGCGGTGCCTAACACGATGATGGAGACGAAGAGCAGGAAGGTGGCGGTGATGACGACGTCGATGCGGGCGTTGAGGAGCGAGACCTTGGCGGCGGCGAGGGCGGGGCCTTGGAGGCCGCCGGCCATTTTCGCTTCGAGGGTGCGGATGGCGGGGAGGAAGCCGGCGGAGTTGGCATCGAAGATTTTCAGGTAGCCGGCGGTGAAGGTGACGAGGGTCAGGAAGAGCATCGGGATGACCGTCACCCAACAATAGCGGACCTTCCCCATCTTGATCAGGACAATCGTGCCGAGGCAGAAGGCGATGACGGAGAGAAGTTGATTGGAGATGCCGAAGATGGGCCACAGGCTTTTGGCGATACCGGCGGGATCGAGCGCGCCCTGATAGAGAAAGAAACCCCAAGCGGAAACCAGCAGGCCGGTGGCGAGGATGTTGCCTAACCACGAGTCAGTCTTGCCGAGTTTCGGAGAAATGTTTCCCAGCAAATCCTGGAGGATGAAGCGGCCGACGCGGGTGCCGGCATCGAGCGTGGTCAGGATGAACAGCGCTTCGAACATGATGGCAAAGTGATACCAGAGCGAGAGCGCGGTGTTTCCCGGAATCACCTTGGCGAACATTTGCGCCATGCCGACGGCGAAGGTTGGCGCACCGCCGACCTTGCCGATCATGTTGGGTTCGCCGAGGTCTTTGGCGAGTTGTTGCATGTGGGCTTCGGTGACGGCGTATTCGGGACCATAGGAGTTAATGGTGGCGATCTGGGCGGTAACTGCGGCGGGGTTGTTGGGATCGATGGGGGAGTTGATCGCGAAGTATTCGCCGGGCTGGAGGGCGCAGGCGGCGATGATGGCCATCAGCGCGACTAACATTTCCACCACCATCGCGCCGTAGCCGACGAGGCGGATGTCCTTTTCCCGTGCCAGCAGCTTGGGCGTGGTGCCGGAAGCGATGAGCGAATGGAAGCCACTGATTGCCCCGCAGGCGATGGTGATGCAGACGAAGGGAAACACCGGACCCGGAACCACGAAGCCTCCGCCATTCACAAAGGGCGTGAGTGCGGGCATGTGCAGCGGCGGATGAAGGATCACGATGAAAATGCCAAGCACGGCGACGGTGCCGAGTTTCATGAAGGTGCTGAGGTAATCGCGCGGAGCCAACAGCATCCACACCGGCAGGACGCTGGCGGCGAAACCATAGACCATGATGGCCCACGCGAGTTGGGTGGAGCTGAGGGTGAGCGCCGAAGTCCAGGCGGGTGATAGATACTTCCCGCCGATGACAGCGGCGAAAAGTCCGACGACGCCGAACACTGAGGCGGCGGTGACGCTGACTTTTCCGCTCTTGATCATGACGCCCATGACGAACGCCAGCGGGATGGTCGCGGCGATGGTGAAAAGCCCCCACGGGCTTTCCGCGAGAGCCTTGACGACGACCAAACCGAGGACGGCTAACAAGATTGTCATGATCGCCAGCAAACTGATCATGGCGATGAGACCGATGAAAGGATTGAGCTCTTCCTTGAGCATCTGCCCGAGGGATTTCCCGTTTCGGCGCATCGAGGCGAAAAGGATGATGGCATCGTGCACGCCGCCGCCCAGCGTCGCGCCGACGAGGATCCACAAGGTGCCCGGCAGGTAGCCGAACTGGGCTGCCAGAACCGGTCCAACGAGCGGGCCGGGCCCCGCGATGGCGGCGAAGTGATGGCCGAAGACGACCCATTTTGGCGTGGGAACGAAGTCCTTGCCATCGCTGCAAGTAACGGCGGCGGGGGCGCGGTTGTCATCAATGGTGAGCACCTTGGCCATCAGCCACGCCGAATAAAATCGATAGGCGACGGCGAAAGTGCAGACACCGGCTACGACAAGCCACAGGGCGTTCACCGGTTCATTCCGCTGAAACGCGGCCACGCCGACAGCGGTGGCACCGAGCACGGAAATGAGAATCCAGACGATGATTCGGAGAAATCGGGGCATAGGGCTTGCAGGAATCGGGTTGGTGGATCGGCGCCCATTCCGGAGTTCCGGAACAACGAATGGGTACCGCAGCCAGCTCTAGCCGCAGGCGGGCGCTTTGAAAATCACGAAAGAGCGTCCCCTCTTGTGCCGATAGGATTTTGATCGGGAGCAGGAGGCTGCGTTGTTAGGTCAAACGGCACGCCGCCGTTGGATGAGCAGCCTCCGGACCACGGCCGATCACTTTGGCAGCTTGAGCAAGGTCGGGGAGCTTGCGGCTTCGCCAACAAGGGTGGTTCCTTCGTAGCCACGGATCACCCAGCCGGCGAAGGTTTGGCCGGAGGCACGGACCTTTTCGGTTTTTCCGTCGGCACCTTTTGCGGAATGGGCTGGCGTGGAGGTGAAGCTGCAGGGTTTTCCGGTGAATTTTGCAGTCTTGGCCGCATCCAGTGCGACTTCGCCTTCCTCGGTGTTGGCAACGACCTGCTCTTTGGTGTCGTTGTCACGGGCATACCAAGTCGTCACCAACTTGATCGGTCCGTTGATGGATTTGGCCGCGGAGACTTCGACTTCCAGCGATTTGCCGGTGGTTTCCGCCTTGGGTTTGTCCTTCTCCTTTTTGTCATCGGCCGATTTTTTCTCCTTTTCGGCGCGGATGTTTTTCATTTCGACGCGGAGGGTGACCTGGGCGGTGGAGCGGGCGGGCGCGGGTTCCTCGCCGCGGGCGACCAAGGTGGAGAAGGCAAAGAGAACGGAGGAGATGATGGTTAGGTTTTTCATATTGGTGGAGTTCCCGAGGCTGGCATGAGAATCCGTGGATTCAATCTGATAATTCCGGAGCATTCGTGCGGGATTCCGGGAGCCATTGCCGCGCGATTGGGGCTTGGAAGTTTTTGCGTGGCGGATTCTTCTGACGGGGTGGACGCGATCCGAATCCGTGGGGCACGGCAGCACAATCTGAAGAACATCGACGTGGACATCCCGCGGGGGAAACTCGTGGTGATCACGGGGCCGAGCGGGTCGGGGAAATCGTCGCTCGCATTTCACACGCTGTATGCCGAGGGCCAGCGGCGGTATGTCGAATCGCTGTCGGTGTATGCGCGGCAGTTTCTCGATCAGTTGGAAAAGCCCGACGTCGATGTCATCGAGGGGCTGAGCCCGGCAATCGCGATCGAGCAGCGGGGCGGGGGGCTCAACCCCCGCTCGACGGTGGCGACGGCGACGGAAATTTACGATTACCTTCGCGTGCTGTGGGCGGCGGCGGGGATTCCGCATGATCCCGAAACGGGCGAGCGGCTGGAGCGGATGAGTTCGGCGGACATCGTGAACCTGCTGGCAGCGCTGGAGGAGGGGACAAAGGTGGTTTTGTTAGCGCCGCTGCCGAAGGAGGAGTTGGGAGAACCCGCGAGATTGTTAGGCGATTTGCAGCGGCAGGGCTACATTCGGGTGCGGGTGGATGGGGAGGTGTTGGAGATTGAGGAGGCGGGGGCAAAGTGGCCGGAGAATCCGGTGGCGGTGGAGATCGTGGTGGATCGGTTTGTGATCCGGCCGGGCGTGGAATCGCGCTTGGCGGACTCGGTGGAAACGGCGCTGCGGTTGTGCGGGGCTGAGGCGCGGGCGGCGATTCAGAAGCCGGGCAAGGAGGCGTGGCGCGATGTGGCGTTCCAGACGTCGTATCGGAATCCGCGGACGGGTTTCATCGTCGAGGAAATTTCACCGAAGCATTTTTCCTTCAATTCGCACCTCGGGGCTTGTGAGGCTTGCGAGGGGCTGGGAACGGAAATGTATTGTGATCCTGCGTTGTTAGGCGCGGGCGAGGATGCGGAGAAGACGCTGAAACGCTATCGGGAAGCGAGGTCGGAGATCACCCGGCGGAAGCTGGCGAAGTTCATGGCGCACCGGCCTTGTGGTGTTTGTGAAGGAAAACGGCTGAAGCCGGAGTGGCTGGCGGTGAAGATCGAGGGCGCGGCGGGCGAGTGGTTGGGGATTCAGGATTTTTGCGAGCTGGGGGTTTCCGATGCGATGCGTTGGATCGAGGGATTCAAACCGGACCCGGCCAAGGCGGAGGTTTGCAAGCGGTTGGCGAACGACGTGCGGACGCGGTTGGCGTTTCTCGCAGAGGTCGGACTGGATTATCTAACATTGCAGCGGACGAGCGGCACTTTGTCAGGCGGCGAGGCGCAGCGGATCCGCCTGGCGACGCAGCTTGGCGCGGGGCTCTCCGGAGTGATCTACGTGTTGGACGAACCGAGCATCGGACTGCATGCGGCGGACACGGCGCGCCTGATCGGCGCTCTGACAAGGTTGCGGGATTTGGGAAATACCGTGGTGGTGGTGGAGCATGACGAGGAGATCATCCGCGCCGCGGACTGGTTGATTGATATCGGCCCGGGAGCCGGGGCGGCGGGAGGGGAGCTGTTAGCGGCGGGGGTGCCGATGGAGATTGTTTCGCCGACCGGGGAGTGGCTGAGGAAGAAGTGCCGGGTGATCAGTGATCAGTGGAAAGAGAAGAAAGAAGCTACCGGGCAGCTGGTGATCCGCGGGGCGAGCGAACACAATTTGAAGAACCTGGATGTGGCGATTCCGTTGGGGCGGCTGGTGTGTCTAACCGGTCCGAGTGGCAGCGGAAAATCGACGCTGGCGGATGATATCCTGCGGCGGGCGCTGGCACGGCATTTCAATGGCTCGGGCGAAGCTCCGGGAAAGCACGATGGGATCGAAGGATTGGAATTGATCGAGAAATGCGTGGTGGCGGATCAATCACCGATCGGCCGCAGCCCGCGTTCGAATCCGGCGACATTCACCGGGGTGTTTGATCTGGTGCGGGATCTCTTCACCAAACTCAATCTATCAAAACAGCGCGGCTATGGGCCGGGTCGTTTCAGTTTCAACGCGGCGGGCGGACGATGCGAACGCTGCCAGGGCAACGGGCGCTTGAAAATCGAGATGCACTTTTTACCCGACGCTTGGGTGCCCTGCCCGGCCTGCAATGGGCGGCGATTCAATCGCGAGACCCTGGAAGTGACTTATAAAGGCAAGTCCATCGCAGACGTGCTTGCCCTTTCCATCACCGATGCGCGGGCGTTTTTCCGGCCGATTCCGAAGATCCATCGGATATTGGAAACACTCGAAGAGCTCGGGCTCGGGTATTTGCAGCTCGGCCAACCGGCAAACACGCTATCAGGCGGCGAGGCACAGCGCTTGAAGCTGGCCGTGGAATTGGCGAAACCGCAGGCACCGCACACGCTGTATCTTTTCGACGAACCAACGACCGGTCTGCATTTCGGCGATGTGGAGAAACTGCTCGCCGCGTTCTTGAAGCTGCGCGATGCGGGTCACAGCGTGCTGGTCGTCGAGCATCACCTCGACGTGATTGCCGCGTCCGATTGGCTGATCGAACTCGGTCCAGGGGGCGGGCAACACGGTGGCGCCCTGGTGGCTGAGGGACCTCCCGAGAAGGTCCGGAAGAACAAGAACTCTCCAACCGGCAGGGCGTTGGCAAAGGTCCGTTGAGCCCACCTGACACCTGCAAGCCTATCAGCCGTGGGCCAGCGCCTCTTCAAATGCCGCGATGATCGTCTCCAGCGGCTCCAGTCCACATGAGATCCGCAACAGGTTGGCGGAGACTCCACAGCCTTCGGCCCACTCCAGTTCGTGGTAGTGCGCCAACAGGGTGTAGGGGCAGACCAAGGTGAAGGTGGTGCCGAAACTCGGTCCCTTGCTCAGGCGCAGGGCGTCATAGACCTTCGGGGTCTTTCTTGGGGGACTTCAGGACAAACGAAAGCAAGCCGCCGTAGCCGCCGCCTTTGCGCATCACCGCCTCGTAGTTGGCTTTGTTAGTCAGCGACGGATGCCAGACTTCCGCGACTGCGGAGTGATTCGCGAGCCACGCGGCGAGAGCTTCGCCGTTGGCATTCACGGTCATCATCCGTGCGGGATAGCCTTTCAGATTGGAAAGCAGGACCTCGGCGTCGCCGATGTAGAGCGGTGCGCTGTCGGTGGCATCGGCTGTTAGCGATTCGCGCAGCGCGTTGGCGATCGGCGAGTCTGCGCGGATCGAGGCCATGCCAGCCATCACGTCGCCCTCGCCGGAAATCCATTTGGTCAGGCTGCCGGTGACCACATCAGCGAAACGCAGCGCTTCGACGTTGAGCGGGCCGGCGGCGGAATCGTCGATGATTAGCGGCGTGCCGCCGTCCTCGCAGGCTTTCGACACACGATGCAGATCGACCGTGCGCAACAGGGGATTGCTGGGAACCTCGGTGAATACTCCGGCGAACTCGCCCTGGCGGATCCGCATCAATGCCTCATCGAACGATTCACCGGTCGCCTCGTTCAGATAGACCACGCCGTGGCCGAAGAGCTCCTGCACCTTCAAGCTATCGACATACGGAAATTCTAACTGCAACGTCTTCTTGCCATCGTGCATTCCGGGCAGCGCGCGGAGGACGGCGGTGACGGCAGCCATGCCGCTGGTGAAAATGAAGGTGTCTTCGGGCGTGGCTTCCGTAAATTTGGCCAACGAGCGGGAAATCAAATGTGACTTCGAGCCTTCCCGCAGATTGCCATCGAGGAAATCCTGCGCCTGGCGGCTGCTAACAACCTCACCGGCGAAGCGCCAGTAGGCATCCGCGTCCGGCTTGGCTTTGGTCGGCACGACCAGTACCTGCAAGCCGTGGAAGCTGGCGATGCGCACTGCGGTTTCCGCCCGGCGTTCCACCCAGCGGTGGGCGCGTTGCACGGAAGCCCGCGTCGGCAGCACGATCACTTCCTCGTGTTCGCCGGCGATTTCCGCCTTGGCGGCGGCGAACAGGCGTTCGACCGCCGGATGCTTGAAAAATCTCGGATAGCCGGTGCGCATCCGTTTCACCACTTTCTCGCGGCCCTCCTCGTAGCCGACGATGGAATCCCAAGTCGGCAAGCACACCGAGCACGCGTGCGGAGAATCCGGTAGCGGCAGCCCCAGATCCTCTTCCTGCCATGCCGGGTTGGCTGATAGGTCGCGCTTCACCCCCCCTCCATGCCTCGCCGGTGGACTTAGGGCAAGCCGGATCAACTCGGTTTTGTGAACAAAATCACGTCGCGGCTCAAACCGCCGCGCCTGCTCAATCCACGATGACAATCATCGCTCGTTTGCGCTTGCCCTCGATCCAACGATCGTACTGCTCTGAGGTTTTCTTCCGGCGGACGCGCTCCTCGATCATTCCGCGGATCTTGTCGTCAAGCGGTGGCGACGGTCCGAGGACAATCTTGATCGGTTTGACGATCGTAAATCCCTGGCGATCGAGCAGCGGGCCGACGATTTTATCGACCGGCGAGTCGAACAGGATGGCCGCAAACTCGGGCGACAAGTCCGTGCGCGGGACGTTTTCCTGAAGCCCGCCTTGCTCGGCGAAGGCGTCCTGCGATTTGGCTTTCGCCAGCTCGGCGAAGTCCATGCCCTCGGCAAGCTGCTTGGCGAGACCTTCGGCGATTTCGAGCTGGGTCTCCGGCGTCGCCAGCGGACTTTGGGGGTCGCTGGCCGGGATGAAGATTTTCTGGAACGTGATCACGTCCTTGCTCATGTCGCGGAGAGTCGGCTTGATCTCGTTGTATTCGGTCTGGATCTCGTTCGGGAGGGGCGGCGGCGCGTCGGCGAACTGCTTGGCTCGCATCGCTTGCACGACCATTTTCTCCTTCGTCATCTCGCGGTAGCCTTCCATCGTCAGGCGGCTGCGCTTGAGTTCCTCGCGGAACTTCACTTCGTCGCCATTGAAGAGATCGCGCATCTGGCGCTTGATCTCATCGTCGATCAGGTTTGGTTTGATGAAGGCGCCGATCTGTTTGAACTCGTCGAGAATGATCTGGCGGTCGATCAATTCCTGGATGATGCC
>JAZKGW010000043.1:0-25633 GCA_040385685.1 Verrucomicrobiota bacterium
GTTCAATGCCTGGATCGACGGCAACGGCTCGCGCGGCTCGACGACCGGCTCGCGAAAGTGAAGGCGATGTTGTTAGGAAGGCGGCTTGCCGGGAAAACACCGGACGAAATTGCGGAGGAAGCCGCGGATCTGCCAGAAGGTGTTAGGGCGGAAGTCGTGTGGGCGGCCTTTAAAAACAACGACAAGCCGGAGAATGGTCCGGGGCTTGTCGATCTGTTGATCACGGCAGACGCCTGGGATAAAGTGGAACAACGGGAAACCGTCCAACAGCTTCAAAAGTTTGCCCGCAGTGGTGGTGCCAGGGAAGTGGCGGAGTGGGCGACGACCCTGCCGGTGCACCAGGAAACGACGGAGCTGTTCCACCGCAGCGTGGAACCGTATTTCAGTGAAAGCTTGGAAAGCTCGCGGGAGTGGCTGGTGAAGCTTCCGCCAAGCGTCTGGCGGGACCGGGCGTTCGCCGAGTTCTCGCAAGTGGCGCTCAACGTGCATCACAACTCGCGGGCCTCGCGCTGGGCGCTGGAGCAGATCGGCGACGACGATTTCAAGCAGGAAGCCGAGGGCTGGCGCTCGCAGTGGGAAAAGAGAACGGGCTGGGCGGGGAACTGAAGGCCAGTTAGGTTCCCGACGACTGCCATGGAATTCAGCGAACACCCCATCAATCTGAATTGGTCCGCCGAAGGGAAGATCGATCTCTATCGACAGATGATGCGGATCCGGAGGTTCGAGCAGACGGCGCTCAAGTACTACAATGCCGGGAAGATGGGGGGCTTTCTGGTTCTTGGCATCGGCCAGGAATCCGTCGCGACGGGAGTTCGTTCCCTGATGGGGGCGGACGATCACTCCATCAGCGGTTGGCGGGGAATGGGCCATGCGCTTGCTGCTGGAATGGAGATGGGACCGTGCATGGCGGAGCTGTTCGGCAAAACGAACGGCTGCTCGAAGGGGAGGAGTGGAGCGTTTTCATTTTATGCTCCCGCGAAGCATCACTGGGGCTGTCATGCGACCGCCGCCGCGCAAACACCGCTCGCGGCGGGACTGGCGTTTGCCTTGAAACAGTGGGAGATCAACGGAGTGGTTTTCTGTTTCCTCGGCGAAGGTGCGGTGAATCAAGGTGTCTATCATGAGTCGCTCAATCTTGCCGGCCTGTTCGCTCTGCCGGTCACTTACATCATCGAGAACAATGGCTATGCGATGTTCACATCGGCATCGCGTTCGTCCGTTTTCAAGGATTGTCTCGCCCGGCGGGCGGAGACTTATGGCATCGATTGGGATTTGATCAGCGATGGAGATCCCTACGAACTCCGGGCAAGAATCCAACCTGCCATTGATCGCGCTCGTGAACATCAACGACCGACGGTTTTGGAAATCTCCACCTATCGATATTACGGTTCGCACGTCGCCGATGCGAACCATAAGAAATACCGCACGCATGAAGAGATCGAGGAAAGGAAGTCCCGTGATCCGATGACGCTGTGGGGCCTGCGTCTGATAGAGGAGGAGATTATCGACGAGGGCGGACTGAAAAGAATTTCCGATGAGGCGAAAGAGGAAGTGCTGGCATCAGTCGCGTTTGCCGAAAGCGGACTGGCTCCGGCTATTGCCGATATCAGCAGTGATGTCTATTGGGAAATCGACCACGCCACGGAGAGCTCGAAGATCGGGCGGCATTTCTTTGATGAGTGAGCGGAACTGTGAAGAAAATGGCAAACCCGCCCTGTCCGGCATCGAAACGCCTTCCAGAACGGGTTTGCAGGCTCTGGTTTTACCGCGCGCCGTGGTCCCGGTGCTTGGAGCAAATGCGGACCGGCGATATCGCGCCGGCGTGTGTTTTTATCACCGGAGGACGACCTGCCAAAGATGCAATCTTCACGCGTTCGCGTGATTGGGGGGCTTGGAGGGAAGACCGTCGCAAAATAAACCGCTGCTTCGAGCTGCTGCAGATCCAGATGGTATTGTTTCCCTCGGAATGAATTCCGCGCTCCAGTTAGAGCCCCGCCTCGGCCAGCCGTTCGTCCATCTCGGTCTTCTGGAGTTGGTTGGTGAACTCGGTTAGATCGCCGGCGATGACTCCTGCCAGGTTGTGCGAAGTGAAGCCGATGCGGTGGTCGGTGATGCGGCTTTGCGGGAAATTGTAGGTGCGGATTTTTTCCGAGCGATCGCCGGATCCGATGAGCGAACGACGGTGGCTCGAATACGCTTCCTGCTGGTCGCGGAGTTTTTGTTCGTAAAGCTTCGACCGGAGGATCTGGAGCGCCATTTCCTTGTTCTTGATCTGCGATCGGCCGTCTTCGCAACGGACATAAAGGCCGGTGGGAAGGTGGAAAATCTGGACGGCGGACTCGGTGCGGTTGACGTGCTGGCCGCCGGCCCCGCCGGCGCGGCAGACTTCGATGCGAAGGTCTTCGGGCTTGAGCTCGACATCGACTTCCTCCGCCTCGGGGAGGACAGCGACGGTGACGGTGGAGGTGTGGACGCGGCCTTGGGTCTCGGTGGCGGGCACGCGTTGGACGCGGTGGACGCCGGATTCATATTTCAAATAGCGGAACACCTCCTGGCCGGTGATTTTCAAGATGACTTCTTTGAAGCCGCCGACCTCGGATGGGCTGCTTTCGAGGTGCTCGGCTTTCCACCCGCGCAGGTCGGAGTAGCGTTGATACATCCGCATCAGCTCGGCGGCGAAGAGTGAGGCCTCGTCGCCGCCGGCACCGGCGCGGATTTCTATCAACGCGTCGCGATCCTCGTTGGGATCCGCGGGGAGCAGGGCGTATTGGAGCTCACTGCCGAGCTTTTCAATTTCGGCTTCGAGGCCGGGGATTTCGTCGGCGGCCATGGCGGAGAAATCAGGATCGTCGGATTTCGCGAGTTCCTGGTTGTCGGCGAGGTGGCGTTTTGCGGCCTCGATTTTTTCCCAAAGCGCGAGGGTTTGTTTGAGTTTGCCGTGCTCGCGAAGGATCTCGGTGGCACGCTTGGGATCGGCGAAAAGTTCCGGATCGCCGATCGCTTCCTCCAACTCGGAGAAGCGGTCGCGGCGTTTGGAGATGAGAGAGGAGTAGTCCATGTGGAGCGGAAGCGTGCGCCAATCTGCCCGATTCCGGTGAATTGGGAAGCAACTTTGACAGGGCATCGCGATTTCCAGCTCACCCGATCCATCCGGCGGCCATCGCCCGGCTAGTCTGTCGCCGCGCTACGAATGAAGTTGCCCGGGTCCATCAAGCCGGAAACCTGCTTGGATTTTTAAACGACAGCGACGGTAATTGTTCTGCTTAGTGAGTGACCACAAGACGCATGAACCGGCTGGGATCGGTCATGTTGACCGTTGCCGTTCGAAACTTGTTGGCATCAAGGCCCGAGAGCGAAACGCCTGCCGTGCTCCAACTTTCGAGCCCGGTGCCGGACTCGACCTTGTAGGTGATGCCTTGGCTTCCGGCGTAAAAGGTGAGGCTCATTTGATTCGCGGCCATCACCGGGCGGGGCGTGCTCCCGGTCAGGATCTGCTTGGGATCCAAGTTGAGAGCGTATGCCATCAGGAGGCTTACGCCGTCGCTGTTAGGATCGGACAGCGGGTCCGAATCATAAGGGAACCCATTTCCAATCAACCACGGCTTCACAGGTGAAGTGGTGCCCATGTCGACTGCGGGATATCCACCCCAAGTCGGCGAGGTGAATCCGGATGCGGCATTGAAGTAATACATCGTGACCAAGTCCGGGAAGGCATAGAAATTCTCCGATGGCGTGTTGCCCAGGAAGCATATGCTCGTCACGCCGCTGTTGGGACCAAACGCATACTGTCCAAGTCTCATTACGCTGATGGGGACGGTGACGTTTCCAACCTTGCCATCCGGGCAATGGATCAGATTGGTCAGGCTCTTGTTGAAAAGGATTCCATCTACACTGCTGTAGCCGGAATTTGATGGATTCACGAAGATCTCCGTCAAGCCGATGCAGTAAGAGAACGCCCCTTCCCCGATGCTGGTGACGCCGGCGTGAATGGTAACGCCGGTAAGTCCGCTGGAGGAATAGAACGCATAGTCGCCGATGATGGTAACGCTGAGGGGAACGCTGTAGCTTCCGACCTTGCCACCTGGATACATGATCAGTTTGGTCTGGCTCTTGTTGAACAGGATTCCATCCACACTGCTGAAAATCGTATTTGCAGGACTCACAGTGATTGCCGTCAGATTGCCGCAGGATGAGAACGCCAGGCTGCCAATGCTGGTGACGCTGGCGGGGATATCTATGCTGGTCAGGCCGCTGCACGAAGAAAACGCAGAGTAGCCGATCGTGGTGACACTGGAGGGAATGGTGATACTCGTCAGTCCGCTGCAGGCGGAGAATGCAGAGTAGCCGATAGTAGTGACACTGGAGGGGATGGTGAGGATTCCTGCTTTGCCGCCTGGACACTTGATCAGACTGGTTAGGCTCTTATTGAACAGGATGCCATCGACACTGCTGTAGGCGGAATTCGATGGATGCACGGTGATTTCCGTCAACTTGTCGCAGAAGCCGAACGCCAAAGACTCAATGCTGGTAACGCTGGCGGGAATGGTGACGTTCGTCAGGCCGCTACATGATCGGAACGCTGATTCTCCAATGCTGGTGACATTGGCGGGAATGGTAATACTTGTCAGGCTTATACAGTTTTGGAACGCGTAGCTGCCGATGCTGGTGACACTGTCAGGGATGCTTACGCTCGTCAGACCGGTGCAGGAAGAGAAAGCACTGGACCCGATGCTGGTGAGACTCGCGGGGATAGTGACGCTTGTCAGGCCGTCGCAAGATGAGAACGCGCCTGTCCCGATACTGGTGACGCTGGTGGGAATGAAGATGTCCGTCAGGCCGCCACACAAAGCGAACGCGTTATTTCCGATGGTGGTGACGCTGGAGGGGATGGTAACGCTCCCCGTCTTGCCGCCCGGACATTGAATGAGGGTGGTTTGGCCCAAGTTGAACAAGATGCCATCCACACTGATGTAGGAAGTGTTCGATGGATGCACCGTGATCGCCTCCAGGGCTTTGCAGGAATTGAACGCATAGCCCCCGATGCTTGTGACATTCAACGGGATGGTGACGGTTGTCAGACTCCAGCAGTAAGAGAACGCGAAGCTACCTATGCTGGTGACAGCGTCGGGAATGACGATGCTCGTCAGGCTGCTACAGCTAGAGAACGCACTGTTGCCGATGCTGGTGACGCTGGAAGGGATGGTGATGCTCGCGAGGCCGTTGCAGGATCGGAACGCGGAGTCTCCAATGCTGGTGACGGTGGCGGGCATAGTGACGCTGGTCAGTCCGCCACAGTACTGAAACGTGTTGCTTCCGATGCTGGTGACGCCGGGGAGGATGGTGACGCTCGACAGGCCGCTGCAGTATTCGAATGTGTTGCTCGCGATACTGGTGACGCTGGATGGGATGCTGACGCTCGCCAGGCTGCTACAAGAAGAGAACGCATACGTGCCGATGTTGGTAACGCCGGCTGGGATGCTGACACTTGTCAGCCCGCTGCAGGAAGCGAACGCCCTGCTCCCGATGCTGGTGACGCTGGCACGGATATTGACGTTTCCTGCCTTACCTCCCGGACATTGGATCAGCATGGTTTGACTCATGTTGAATAACATCCCATCGACAGAGCTGTAGGTGGTATTCGAGGGGTGGACCGTGATCTCCGTCAGACTGCCGCAGGAAGAAAACGCACCACTCCCGATGCTGGTGACAGCGGAAGGGATGGTGATCTTTGTCACCCTGCTGCAGGAAATGAAAGCATTGCTGCCGATACTGGTAACGCTGGCGGGGATGATGATGGTTGTCAGTTCACTGCAGAAATAAAACGCGCTGCCTCCGATACTGGTCACGCTGGAGGGAGGATTCACGATTCCTGCTTTGGCACCCGGACATTGGATGAGAATGGTTTGATTCTTGTTATACAGAATTCCATTCACACTGCTGTAGGCGGCATTCGAGGAGTGCACGTTGATCGCGGTCAGACCTCGGCAGCCATAGAACGCACCACCTCCGATGGTGGTGACCGTGGCGGGGATGGTAACACCCGCCAGGCCGCTGAAAGCAAACGCACTTCCTGCGATGCTGGTGACATTCGAGGGGATGGTCACGCCCGACAGGCTGTAGCATCCGAAAAACGCAGCATCTCCGATGGTGGTTACACTCGCGGGAAACGTCACGCTCGTCAGGCCACTGCATTGTTGGAACGAGCCCTGTCCGATGTTGGTGACGGGTTTGCCATTGATTGTGGCCGGAATGGTGGCCGGGCCGGCCGCGGATTCCGGGTAACCCGTGATCGTGATGGACGTTCCGTTGTCGACATAGGAGAAGAGCCCGAACTCACCATATTGCGCCTGGGAGGCCGTGGAGCAGAGCAGAAGCAGCGCGAGGACCATCCATCCAACAACCCGGTTCTCATTTTTAATAATCATGCGTTTGGAGTGTCATTTGGGTCGCTGGCGCCCGATGCCTACCAGAGCCCGTCCTTTGGTAGCAAGTCTTTACAGGGGATGGGGTTGTTGCTCACGGATTCACCACCCGCGCATCCACTCGTCCGGCCATGAATAGGACCCGGGCTTGATGGTCAGCCATTGGGTATCCTTGTCGGCTATCGCGAGCGTTGCCACGCCCGGAGCCCATTCGTATCGCACATCCAGGCGCGGCCAGTTCATCCGTCGCACCAGCTCGGCTGCGGTGGCTCCTCCTTCGGCGAAAACGCTGGTCACTGGCACGCTTTGCAGCACCTGTTCCGCGATGTCCACAAGGTGATCTGCTAGTCGCCGAGATGCTGTCGCATCCCGCACGACGGGAAGTCCGACGTGCAGGACCACGCGGCGATGTGTCTCGAAAGCGTCCGTGATCTGCTGCGAAATGAAGTCACACGACTCGTTGGAAAATTCCGCGCCTGTCGCCAATTCATCAGGCAATCCGAAGACCGGCACCTGTGCCTCGCGGGAAGCTTCGACCAATGCCTGAACCGACCCGCTGGCCGTGCCGCAGATGAAGAGTTGGCGTCCGAGACTGAAGTCGATCGGTTCTGTTGGAGGCGAATGAGATTCCGATCCCAACAACGCTCCGAAGAACTCAGACCCGCCTATTGGCAGGCAGGAGGCGTCGCACGCCGCTGCCCATGATTCCACCTGCTCCGACGAGTCCGCCTGGGCGACTAGCAGGGTGTTTTCCGGAACCGTCCGTTCGTCACCGGACAGTCGGAGTGTGAAATGCGATGGAGTGTCTAGCAGCTTGAGGACTTCCGGAGAACTGCGCGGATGTTCCGGGTCGTTGGCGAATTCCGTGAGGTGGATGGGTTTGCCGTGGATGAAATACTCGCCGTCAACGATGGTGCGGCCGAGTGACGGATTCACCGGTAGCAGCAGCGCGCGGTTGAGGCCGAGTTGTTTTAGTATCGCCTCCACTTCCGGTGTGACGTTCCCGCGCAAGGCGGAATCCACCTTTTTGTAGATCAAGCGGGCACCTCCCGCATGAAGCATCTTGGCAGCGGCGGCGGCACGTTCGGCGGCGACTATCGGTACGCATGAACGCGAATCCGTATCCACACAGACCAGGTCCGCTGCGCCGCTTGGTTTACCGTCGCGAATGATCTCCGCACGCAATCCGTGACGCCAGCCGATCGCTCCGATCTCCGCCGCGCCGGTTAGATCGTCGGCGATAACACCGATCATGTGCCAAAGCCCTTCCGCTTTCCGATGGCGAGATCCACCGCCACCTTGATGGCGGAATACAGGCTCGTGGCATCCGCCTTGCCTTGCCAGGCGATGTCGAACGCGGTGCCGTGGTCCACCGAGGTGCGGATGATTGGCAGGCCGAGCGTGATGTTCACGCCGGTGTCGAACGCAAGCATCTTGAAAGGGATGTGGCCTTGATCGTGGTACAAGGTCACTATGGCGTCGTATTTCTTGCGCTGGGCGGTGGTGAAAACCGCGTCGGGAACGAGCGGGCCGGTCACGTTGAGTTTCTTCTTCCTCGCCTGCTTCACCGCAGGTTCGACAAATTTCTCCTCTTCGTTCTGGCCAAACAATCCGTGTTCGCCCGCGTGGGGATTCAGACCGCAGACGCCGATGTTAGGCTCGCGTTGCAGCATCAGGCGCATGGTGGCGGCGGTGAGTTCGATCACGTTCAGCACACGCTCGGAGGATAGCTTCTTGGGAACTTCGTAATAGCCGATGTGCGTGGTGGCCATGCTCACGGTGATCTTGTCCGAATACAGCATCATGCAACTGCGCGCTGCCTTTGTTAGGGCGGTGAAAATCTCGGTGTGGCCGGGAAACTTCACCCCGGATAGATTCAGCGATTCCTTGTGGATCGGCGCGGTGACGACGCCTTCGATTTTTCCTGCAAGCGCGGCTTCGATTGCCTTCTCAATGTAAATGTAGCCTGCGCGACCGCATGTTGCGGAGACTTTGCCTGGTTTGATCTTTTTGGCGTCAATCGCGCCGCAGTTTACGATCAGAGGTTCCTTCACCGCTTCCATCGTTTGCCATTCTGCTAGCGAGACCACGCGGATGCAGGAATCGGAAAAGTCTTTGGCTGCGCGTTGCAGGACACCCGCGTCGCCGAAAAGGACGGGTGTGCACATATTCAAAACGACCGGTGCTTGCAACGCTCGCAGGCAAATCTCCGGGCCGACGCCGGCCGGATCACCCATGGTCAGGCCGAGGACGGGTTTGATTTTTTTCATGAGGCCTCTCTCATTTGCAGGCCTTCAAACAGATCGACCTTGCCCATGTCGACGCGCAATGACTCCAACTCCTTGGCAGACATCGGCAGAAGCGGTCGAAAAACATGAGGCTCGCAAATGCCGCGGTGATGCAGCATGCCTTTCAATGCCGCCAACGATTGTGCGAGTGTCCGGTCCTTCTGATAGACCGCCGTGACTTCAGCTTGCCGCGCCGCACTGACATCCACTGCCCGCCAGTCCTGCCGCCGCGCCGCCTCGACCTGCTGCTGGCAGTCCTTGGGGATCACATTTCCCGAACTGGGCACGATGCCATCCGCGCCTTGTTTCAAGCCTCGCGCCATCAACGGGCCGACGCCGATGAAGATGGAAAAATCGTCCCGTCCGCCGAAGCGTGAGAGCAATTCCTCATGGCGTGCCGGATCGTTCTCGGAATCCTTGATGCCGGCCACCCGCGGATGATCTATCAGCTCGCCGATCACGTCCAACGGAATCGAGACATGCGTGGTGAGGGGGATGTTATAAATGAACATCGGGCCGGGAGCGGCGTCGAGCAGGGCTCGATACCAAGCGACCAGTTCGATGGGCCGGGGCGCAAAGTAAAACGGCGGCAACGCGGCGACCACGTCGGCGCCGGCGGCGAAAAAGTCCTTCATGCTGGCGATGGCGTCGGTCAGCGAGTTTTCCGCGACGTTCGCATAAATCAGGATGCGTTTGCGCGCTGTTCTCACGGCGTGCTCGATCAGTGGACTGCGCAGGGACTGTGGCACGCACGGGCCTTCACCGGTCGTACCCAGGATGAGCAGGCCTTCGACGCCGCCTGCGATTTGTGATTCGACGAGGCGGTCCACCGCGGCGAAATCTATCTGACCCTCGGCGGTTGCGGGAGTGACCAGCGGCACCACCGCGCCGCCAAGTTTGGTTTTGGAATTCATGATTTAAAAAGCTGCCTCGTAGATGTTGATCGCGTCGGCTTCGGTGACGACGCGCAGGTTGTTTTTTAGCAATCGCTGCACCAGCATCGCCGAATTTGCCATCGCGGGGATTGCCTCGCGCGGGATGTTCAGGGTTGAAAGTGTTTGGGGAACCCCGCAATCGCGCGAAAGCTGCGAGAGGAATTCCACTCCGGCCTCGGCGGTTTGCAGATCCGACGCACCGCGTTCCACTCCCAGTGCCAAGGCGATTTCGGCGTGGCGTTCCGGCGCGGCGGAGAAATTGAAACGCAGGACGTGCGGCAGCAACAAGGCGTTGGAGACGCCATGTGCGATGCGGAACCTTCCTCCTAACGGATATGCCAGCGCGTGCACGGCCGCCGTGTTCACGGGGCCGAGGCACAAGCCACCATACAAACTGCCCAGTGCCATTGCAGCGCGGGCTTCAAGGTTGTTTCCGTCGCGGACGGCGGTTAAGAGGTTCTGTGAAATGAGTTTAATGCCTTGCAGCGCATAATTGTCCACGATGGGGTGGGCGAACTTGTTCCCGTAGGCCTCGATGCAATGGGTGAGCGCATCCAGGCCGGTCGCCGCCGTCACATCGGGCGGGACCGAAACCGTTAGCAGCGGATCCACGAACGCCGCGTCAGCGACGAGGTGCGGGCTGACGACGCCTTTTTTCAAGTCATTTGCTTCATCCAGCAGGATCGCGTTTGGCGAGACTTCCGCGCCGGTGCCGGCGGTCGTCGGCAGACAGACGATCGGCAGGCCGCGCGATGTTAGTAAATTGATGCCGAAGACCTCGGCGATGTCTTGCTTCGCGTGGATCAATGCGGCGAGGAGCTTGGCCACGTCGATCACGCTGCCGCCGCCGACGGCGAGGACGGAGTCGATCTTCGCTTCGCGGGCGTCCGCCAAGGCGGTCTCGAAAAAAGCAACCGTCGGTTCCGGCGGAATGAATCCCGCTTCGATGACTTCGGCACCCGCCGTTTTCAGCGCGGAAACCACAAACTCCACCTGCGGCCGGACCGACTTGCTGGTGACAAGCAGCACGCGCTTGGCACCTAACTGCACCAGAAATTCAGCCGACTGCGCCGCACAGCCGTTTCCGAAAGCGATGCGCGGTGGCTGGAGGAGAGTGACCGTGTTCATGGCGCGACGGGGTTGGCTGCCGACATGCTTTCGCGGGCTTCATTTCGGTCAAACCAACCGCTCGCCACCCACCCGACGCCGAAGAGGATGCCGTGGTTGATCACTCCTATCAGGAATGGATGCCAAGGGAAATTGAGCGGACCGAGATCCAGCAGCACGTGATTGATGGCGGGCAGTTTGACCGAAGTGAGCGTCGCCCACGCCGTGAAAACCACGCAAGCGATGATACCGACGAATGCGCCCTTGGCGTTGGCGCGTTTGGTCAGCGCTCCCAGCGCGAACAATCCTAACATGCCGGCGGTGGCGATGGAGAATAACTGCACGGCGAATTCCATCGCCGTACCGATGCCGATCCAAAGCTGTGAAAACACGATGGACAGTATCCCCAAGATAGTGACCGCCATACGGCCCACGAACAAGCGTTGATGGTCCGATGTCTCCGGACGAAGCCTTCCGTAGAAATCGTCCACGATCACCGTGGCCATGCTGTTCAAATCGGAATCCAGACTCGACATCGCCGCAGCTAACAGCGCCGCCACCACGAGGCCGATGACGCCGATGGGCAGCTGCGTCCTTATGAAATACGGGACGATGTTGTCCTTCACGGAAGCGACATCGGAGGGGATGACGGTTCCGGTCAATTGGTAGAACGCCCACAGGCAGGCACCGAAAAGAAAGAACATGCACCAGATCGGGATACAGGCGAGAGCCCCGAAGAGAGCGCTGATCTGCGCCTGCCGGTCGGTCTTGGCCACGAGGTACTTTTGGACGATGTGCTGGTCGAGCGCGTAGCGTTGCACCGCCCAGATGCCGCCGCCGACGAGGAAGAACCAGATGTTTTCATGGGTCAGGCTGAATGAAGTGTCACCCAGCCCGAATTTCCCGCCTTCCCACGCCGTATTCAGCACCGCACTGGGTCCGCCCGCGGGCCGGAAAAGCGCGATGCCCAGACAGGTCAGCACGCCGCCGATCAACAGGACGCCCTGCAACACGTCGGCATAAACCACCGCGGCGATTCCGCCCGCCACCGTCATGGCCAGCGTCACCAGACCCACGATCAGGATCACCCACCAGACGCTGATCCCGCTGAGATAGGAAACCGGCAGCGCCAGGAAATAAAGCGTCGCACTCATGTCCGCCACGCGGCTGATGATGAAGGCCGCCGCGCCATACGCCCGTGCCGCGTAGCTGAACCGCGTCTCCAGGTAATCGTAGATGCTCATCTTGATCGTGCGCCGGTAGAACACGACCACGAACCGCATGATGAACAACATCACCACCGGCAGCAGGAAGAACGACGGCAGGTTCCACATGTCCTTGGCATAGACGTTGCCCGGATGGCCGACGAAGCTGGTGCTGCTGATCATCGTGCCGACGATCGCGAACACGACGACCCAGCCGGGGACGTTCTTTCCCGCCAGGAAAAAGTCCTCCGTGGTCTTCTGGTTGCGGGAGAAATAAATCCCGATCCCGAATACGGCGGCGAGATAAACGAGGACGATTGCGGAATCAATGAGGCTCATCGGCGGGTTTTTCCAATCAGCTGGCTGGGTTGGTTGGCACCCCGGTTTGGACAATTTTCTTCCGAATATTGCAAGATATATTCGCAAATCGCGTTGGTTGGCGGTATCGAATTTGAGCAAACCCGCTCGGGCACTTGCCAGTGCCCTGAAAATTTTCGCCGAGTTCCGAAGTAATCCGCCAATGTCCTGTCGCCGCCTGTTTCCGATCCTTCTCATGGCCCCCGCGTGGGTGCAGCCATTGCAGGCGGTTGATTTCGTGCATGAAGTCGCCCCGGTCCTGAAAACCCACTGCGCGGAATGCCACATGGGCACCAAGCACAAGGGTGGGCTCTCGATGAACACCCGCGAGGACCTGATGAAGGAAAATGACGACGGCTTCGTGCTGGAACCCGGAAACAGCGGAAAAAGCCTGATGATGCACCTGATCAACTCGGACGACGAGGACGAGCGCATGCCGCCCAAGGGTGACGGCCTGGACCCGAAGGAAGTTGAAATCGTCGCCAAATGGATCGATGCGGGTGCTCCGTGGGAACCGGGTTTCACTTTCAAAAAACAAGCCTACGAGCCGCCGCTCAAGCCGCGTCGCCCGAGATTGCCGCCTGCGGTCGGTGGTCGGGACCACCCGCTCGACCGCATTCTCGACGCCCATCTCAAGACGCAAAAGACGGTCCGGCCTGCGGAAATCGACGATGCCGCGTTTGCCCGGCGGGTCCATCTCGACATCATCGGCACGTTGCCGGCGAGCGCGTCCTTGAACGCCTTTCTATCAGACAAGAATCCCCGAAAGCGCTCGATACTCGTCGCCTCGCTGGTAACTGACCGCCAAGCCTACGCCACCCACTGGTTGAGTTTCTGGAACGACCTCCTGCGCAACGATTACGCGGGCACCGGCTACATCGACGGCGGCCGCAAGCAAATCAGCAACTGGCTCTACCGCTCGCTCTTGGAAAACAAACCCTATGACCGGTTCGCCACGGAACTGATCGCTCCACCCGCTCCGGAAAGCGCCGGTTTCGCCAACGGCATCAAGTGGCGCGGCGACGTCAGCGCGGGCCAGAAAGTTCCGATCCAATACGCCCAGTCCGTCGGCCAGGTTTTCCTAGGCATCAATCTGAAGTGCGCCTCCTGCCACGACTCGTTCACCGACAACTGGAAGCTAACGGATTCCTACGGTTTGGCCGCCGCTTTCTCGTTGGAAAAAATCGAGATCGCCCGCTGCGACAAGCCGACCGGAAAAATCGCCGAACCCTACTGGCTCTACCCGGAACTCGGGAAAATCGACGCGTCGCTGCCGCCCGAGGAACGCCTGAAGCAGGTCGCCGAACTGACCACCAAACCCGACAACGGACGCTTCAGCCGCACCATCGTTAACCGCCTCTGGCACCGCCTGATGGGCCGCGGTATCGTGCATCCGGTGGACTCGATGAGCTCGGAGCCGTGGAACGAGGATCTGCTCGACTACCTCGCGACGTATCTGGTCGATCAGAAGTATGATTTGAAAAAAGTCATCGTTCACATCTGCGAGTCCAAGGCCTATCAGTCGAAGGCGCAGGCGCTTGTTAGCGACGACGAGTCGAAGTGGAAATACGCCGGCCCGCGCGCCAAGCGGATGACCGCCGAGCAGTTTGTCGATGCCGTCTGGCGGATCACCGGCACCACTCCTGAGAAACCGAATTTCAATCCACCCGTTGACGAGGGATCCGTATTGCAGGTGAGGGCCGCCTTGATGAAAAGCGACCTGCTGCTGCGCGCGCTGGGCCGACCGAACCGCGAGCAGATTGTCAGCTCCCGACCCAACGATCTGACCACGCTGGAAGCCATGGATCTCAACAATGCCGATACCCTTTCGAAACTCCTCGAACAGGGTGCGCAGCAGTTGATTTCCCGCCACGGCGGAAACACGTCCGCGATGATCGATGATCTCTATTTGCAAACCCTCTCGCGCCCGCCGACCGGTGAGGAGAAGCGGCTCATCGCGAAATCCCTCACCGCAAAGCCCGACGTGGCGACCGTGCAGGACCTGCTTTGGAGCGTCTTCGTGCTCCCGGAATTTCAACTCATCCGCTGACCACCATCCCCATGAACCACCGACGCGAATTCCTCAAGGCTCTCTCCGCCAGCACCGCCGCCGCCTGGATGGCGCGCGCCCCGCGGTTGTTAGCAGACGAGGTCAAGCATCCCGCAGCGACGGCCGACAGTTGCATCCTCCTCTGGATGGCGGGCGGCATGGCGGCACCGGAGACCTTTGACCCGAAGCGATATCAGCCCTACGAGGTCGGCGCTCCGATGGCGAATGTCCTCAGCACCTTTCCGGCGATCCGCACGGCGGTGGATCACATCCAGTTTTGCAAGGGACTGGAAAACATCGCCTCGGTGATGGATCGCGGCACCCTCATCCGTTCCGCGGTGCAGCCCGAACTCGGATCCATCCTGCATTCCCGCCACCAGTATCATTGGCACACCGGCTACATTCCTCCCCAGACAGTGGCGGCCCCGCACATCGGTGCCTGGATGGCGAAGGTGCTCGGCCCGAAAAATCCGGTGATGCCGGCATTCATCAACATCGGCCAGCGCCTCGAAGGCGTCGGTGAGAGCGAGGAGCTCAAGGCCTTCACCACCGCGGGATTTTTCGGTGCCGAGTTCGGCCCGATGAATCTTCCCTATCCGGACCAGGCCGCCGCCGCGGTGCGTCCGCCGGGCGGCATGACTCCCGAACGTTTCCAAAGCCGCCGCGCGCTGCTAGGAAAGCTGTTGGCCCAATCGCCGCACCGCGAATATCTATCCGATCACCAGCAGGAGTCGATGCTGCGTTCGCTCGACAATGCACACCGCCTGCTTTCCTCCAAGGAGCGCGACGCGTTCGACATCGCGCTGGAGCCAAAGGAAAGCTACGACGCCTACAACACCGGACGCTTCGGCCAAGGCTGCCTGCTCGCCCGCCGCTTGGTGGAAAACGGCGCGAGATTCGTGGAGGTCACCACCGAATACGTGCCGTTTTTCCAATGGGACACCCACAAGGACGGGCATTCGGTCACGGAGAAGATGCATCAGGAAATTGACCGGCCGATCGCCCAACTCATCAAGGACCTTGAAGCGAAAGGTCTGCTAGACCGAACCTTGGTGATCGTCGCCAGCGAATTTTCCCGCGATGCCATGATGGAAGGTGGCCCCGGCTCGAAGGCGAAGGATCAGGTGACGGTCAAAGGCGACACCTTGGAAAGTCCGACCCACTACGGCCTGCACCGCCATTTCACCCAAGGCTCCAGCATCCTCATCTTCGGCGGCGGTGTGAAAAAGGGCCACCTCCACGGAGCCACCGCGGACGAGCGCCCGCTGATCGCCATCAAGGACCCGGTCACCATTCCCGATCTCCACGCCACGATCTTCACCGCCATGGGCATCAGCCCGAAGACCGCATTCGATGTCGAGCAACGCCCGTTCTACGCCACCCTCGACGGCACGGGCGTCCCGGTGACGTCGATCTTTGGATAGTTTTGGAGCGCGGCGCTTCAACGCATCGTCCGAAATGTTAGGTTGATCCTCGGTGTGGTGATCTTCCTGGATTTCGGGATGCTGTGGAGCCAGTGGGTCTGGGTGGTTCCTTTCATTACCAGCAGGCTGCCGCTTTCCAACAGAATGGAAACCTTGTCATCCAGGCGCTTGTGCTTGAGCCGGAACTCCCGCTCCGCGCCGAGGCTGACGGAGGCGATGGTCGAATCCCTGCCGAGCGACTTCTCGTCGTCGCTGTGCCAAGCCATGCCCTGGCTGCCGTCCTGATAGAGATTGAGGAGGCAGGAGTTGAAGGTGGTGGCGGTTAGTTTCTCGACGATGGCCTTGAGCGCGGCGAGCTCAGCGGTCCAGAGGAGCGCTTGCTTGGTGGTGCCGGAGTAGGTGTATGAAAAGTTAGTGTCGCCATACCAGGCGACCATTCTGGCAGTGATGATGTGTTTGCCAAAGATGACGGCTTCGTCATGTTTCCACGGGATTTGGTTGAGGAGTGTTTGGTAATAACGCCGGGTGTCCGCTAGACTTAGGATGGGGCCGAAATAGTTCACCACGCCGTCGCAGGGCAGCAGGTTGAGGGCGGGATTGTTGCCGAAGAGGTCCATGAGCGGAGTTAAAGATTGTTGACCACTGAGGGTAAGGGGAGGTGTGGGGATCGTGTGAATTTATACCGAGGCTTTGAGTCCGGGCAAGGTGCGTTTGCCTGCGAAGTCCCCGTTGTTTTCAGGAGACAACGCAGGCTCTTGCCATTGGCGGAATTTCGCTCCAGCCTTGGCTCATGTTGAAGCGCCCTTGGTGGATGTTCTTTGCCGCTGCTGGCATCGCTGCGGTCATCGGGTTGATGCTGGTTGGTGGAGGGACGCCGCGGGGAGAATCCACCGGGGCCGGCAACACCCAAGTCGAACCGGTAAGTATTGATAGAATGAGTGGCGCAGTTTCCAAAAACCGGCCCGCCAATCCAACGGATGATGGGGCTGAGGATTCCAGTGCTCGCGAGAGCTCGCGCCATGCGGTGGGCGAGGTCGAGAAAAGTCGTCTGCAACAGGAGCGTCGAAAGATGGAGGCAAAGGTGAAGCTCCAGAGCCAGCTCGGCAGTTTGCTGAAATACGAAGACTCCCAACTGGCTGTTTATGCGGCGGGTCTTGAGCTGCCAGACAACACAGTTAGGGAAATCCATCCCAAATACACAGAGGCAAAACGAAAGCACGGGGAGCTCAAGCTTGCGGGAATGGGTGACGCCCATCCAACGGTTAAAGCTCAGAAGGAAACACTTGATGAATTAAAACGCGAACTCGACGAAGGTGTCGCCAATCTCCGGGAGTCACTGACCGCCCAACTCAAGCTCCTTGAGGATCGCCCGCTGAAGGCGAAGGATTGAAGGTTTTTTTCGGCACCGTCAGGGTGCTGAAGTTATTGTCACAATTCGGAGGTATTCCTCCCAGAATTTCGACGCTACCCTTGGCCCGGCAACTTTCATTCCCCGGGCAGTCCCACAAGGGTATTGGCGTTTTCATGCGCCTTACACTTCGGAATAATTTCCGGGAATATCGCTGCCTTGAACCCCCATCCTCATTTATGAAACTTCCTAACATTTTTGAAAAGAGCACCGATTACGAAACTTATGCAGCAGGGGCCGTCATTTTCGCGGCGGGCGATCCCGGAGACACGATGTATGTGGTCCGTGAGGGTGAGGTGGAGATCAAGGTGGGAGACACGGTTGTGGAAACTGTGGGGCCGGATGGATTCTTCGGTGAAATGGCGCTCATCGAGCCCGGGCCGCGCGCGGCGGCCGCGTTTGCCAAGTCGGATTGCACACTGGTGCCGATCAATGAGAGGCGCTTTCAATTCATGGTTCAGGAGGTTCCCTTCTTCGCCAGGGAGATCATGCGGGGCCTGGTCCGCCGCCTCCGCAAGGGTTGATCATAGGCGTATTGGGTGATCAGACGAATTGGGATTGGTGGGCCTCACTTGGGGCTTGGAAGCCGCGCCGGGCTTGCGCAGCATTTCCCCATGCGCACCAAGGCGGTTTCATTGTTGCAGGAGTTGACGGAGGCTCACTCGGTTTCGGGGCATGAGGACGAGGTAAGGGCGATTTTCGTGGATGAGTTGGAGGAATGCGGGGAGCTCTCGGCGGATCGGAGCGGTTCGGTTTTCTGCGAGACGGGAGACAAGGGGCCGCGGGTGTTAGTGGCCGGTCACATGGATGAGGTGGGGTTCATGGTTCAGAACATCACGCCAGAAGGGTACCTTCAGTTTGTGGGCATCGGCGGGTGGTGGGAGCACAGTTTGCTGTCGCAACGGGTGGAAGTTTTGACCCGGGGAGGGGACAAGGTTCTGGGGGTTATCGCTTCGCGGCCGCCGCATTTTCTGCCGGAAGCGCAACGCAGACAGGTGATGACGATCGACCAAATGTTCATCGACGTGGGGGCGGAATCGCGGCGGGATGTGGTGGAGAATTTTGGGATTTCGTTAGGCGATCCGGTCGCGCCGGTGTCGGAGTTCACAGCCCTAACAAGGGAGGATCATTTCATGGCGAAGGCATTCGACAACCGGGTGGGAATGGCGGGAACGATCCAGGCGGGGCAAATTTTATCGCAGTCGGCGCACCCTAACCGGCTGATCCTGTGCGGAACGGTGCAGGAAGAGGTGGGTCTGCGCGGGGCGAAAACAGCGGCGGTTTTTGCGAAGCCGGATGTGGCGATCGTGCTGGAAGGCCCGCCGGCGGATGACGCGCCGGGATTCAACCGCTCGGAATGTCAGGGGCGGCTTGGCGGCGGAGTGCAGATCCGGTTGTATGACCCCTCGGCGATCACGAATCCGCGGCTGGCAAGATTGGCGATTGAGACGGCGCGGGCGGAAGGGATTCCGCATCAGGTGACGGTGCGGCGGACCGGGGGGACGGACGCGGGGTCTTTCCATTTAGCCAACGAGGGCGTTCCGAGCATCGTGCTGGGGGTGCCGGCGCGTTACATCCACTCGCACAACGCGATCATCGATTTGAATGACTATTTGCAGATGCTTTCTCTAACAATCGCGCTGGTGAGGCGGCTGGATGAGGACACGGTGGAGAGTCTGGTGACTTACCTTTGAGAAAGGCGCTTGTTTTCGCTGGCGGAAACGGTTCACGGCGTGTTGGGTGGCAGTATGTCGGTCAGAAATTGCACGCTGGGAATGTGGGCGGCTGGATTGTTAGGGTTGGCCGGGGTGTCGACGGTTTCAGCTGATCTTCCGGGCCTTGAGGAAAAGGAATGGCTGGGCTACTTCGTGGGATTTCAAAACAAGAAGTTCCAATTCGGCATCACGTCTCAAGGCAAAGGCACGATCAAGGTAATCGGGAAAAAGGGCGAGCCGTTGGCTCAGAAACTGTCGATTCCCGTGGAGTTTCTGGTGGAGGAAATCCGTCCGGATGGGAAAATCAGCGTGAAGGCCATCAAGCCTGAAACGCTCGAATCCGCGCAACCGGCGACTCACAAACCCCAGCAGATCGCTATCCGTGGCAAGGTGACAGGGGAGGCGAGTTTCGAAGTTTTTGTCAACGAGGACCGCGGGGTGATTTCCTTGGGCGGACGCTTGCTGGATCCGGGGACTTTGACGAAAAATCCCGTTCGTTTCTCGATCCGGTTGAAATTCCCCGATGCCTATCCGTACGATAGCGCAACCGGCGACAGGAAAGAGGAAAAGGAATTGAAGGAAAAGACCAAGAATGACCGGTTGCAGCTGAACTGGACGGATGGAACGCGTGTGAAGCCGCCGACCGACAAGGCCGTTGATGCTGGTTCCAAGGAAATTAACGGTCCGGGAATTGCGGCGATGCAGATCGAGTTCAGTTCGTATGCTGAAAAGAAATTTGAATTCACCGCTTCGGAGAATTCCTCGATGATGCTTTCAAGCACCCGGTCCGCACCGCTCAGCGAAGGATTCATTCTCACGTGGATGGCGGATCCCGCGAAGGATCCCGAGGGTAAGGCGCGGCTCAGCTTCGAGGTGAAGTGAGGCGCGCGTTGGCAGATTTGCAGGGGTGGCACATTTTTGTTCGAGTGAACATCTTTTTGGTTGCCAAATCATCGTCGTCAATTCACAGCTTTATCAACTCGACACACCCACATGGCTGCCAAACAAACTTCCGAAGAAACCGCGACTGAAAAGCTCAATGAAGCCCGCAAGCGCAACCTGGACCTCGCGATATCACACATTCAGAAAGAGTTCGGTGAATCCGCGATTATGCGTTTGGGAGACGACCGCTGCGTCGATGTGGATGTCATCCCGACTGGGAATCTTCTGATCGACCGTGCGTTGGGCGTCGGTGGCTTCCCTTGCGGTCGGATCGTCGAAGTGTTCGGTCCGGAATCCTCCGGAAAAACCACCCTCACCCTCACTGTTATCGCCCAAGCCCAGAAACGAGGGGGGCTTGCCGCCTTCATCGACGTCGAGCACGCTCTCGATCCCCAATACGCCCGCAAGCTGGGCGTGAACCTCGATGACCTCCTCGTTTCCCAGCCCTCGTCGGGTGAGGAAGCGCTCCAGATTTGCGAAGCGCTGGTCCGCTCGAATGCGATCGCGGTCATCGTGCTGGATTCCGTCGCCGCGCTGGTCACCAAGCAGGAGCTCGATGGCGAGATCGGTGATTCTACGGTGGGTGCTCAAGCCCGGTTGATGAGTGCCGCCATGCGGAAGCTCACCGCGCTCATTTCCAAGGCGCAGACGGTGTGCATTTTCACCAACCAGATTCGCGAGAAAATCGGCGTGATGTTCGGCAACCCGGAAACCACTCCTGGCGGAAGGGCGCTCAAGTTCTTCTCATCCGTACGCGTCGATATCCGGCGGATTGGGGCGATCAAATCCACCGATGGGACGGTCACCGGCAACCGCACCAAGGTGAAAATAGTCAAAAACAAGGTCGCCGCACCGTTCACCGAGGCGGAGTTCGACATCATGTACAATGAGGGAATTTCCTCCACCGGTTCGCTGCTGGATCTTGCCTTGGAAATGGAAGTCGTCCAGAAGCGGGGTTCGTGGTTCAGCTACAATGGCACCCAGCTCGCCCAAGGCCGTGACGCGGCGAAGGAACTCCTCAAAGGTGACCCGGCCCTCTACGCCGACATCGAAGGCAAGGTCAAAGAAGGCCTCGAAGCCAAGAAGAAGAAATAGCCGCCGTCCGCACATTTTCTCCCCCCACTCATGACAAACGACCGTGCCACCGATGGAATCGGTGGCACGGTCATGTATTGGCAAGTCGGGCGGCCGTCAGTTTGAGCCACCCGACTTGAGGCTTGACGGCTGGCTCTCATCCTGCTGGCCTACGGCGTCTGGCACTTGATAGTAAATCATTGGCTGGCAGCAGCCGCGCCTCATCACTTTTGATCTCCGAGGGCCCGGCACTCACCCGAACTCCGATTTTTCCCACCCTATGGACTGGACCTCGCCACTTTGGTATGCCTCGTATCTGCTCGTTCTCATCGGCCTTGCTGGCTATGGGTCCCACCGGTTGACGATCGTTTTTCTTTACCTGAAACACTCGCGCAAGCATCCGAAGCCGAAGGAATTGTTCAAGGATCTGCCGCTGGTAACCATCCAGCTTCCGGTTTTTAATGAAATGCATGTCGTGGACCGGCTGTTGGCGGCGGTGTCCGCGATGGATTATCCGCAGGACAAGATGCAGATCCAGCTTCTGGATGACTCGACGGATGAAACGGTCGAAATTTGCCGGGCGGGAATCGAAAGTTTGAAGGCCCGCGGTTTCGACGCCGAGCACATTCACCGCACCGATCGAACGGGCTATAAAGCCGGCGCTCTGGAAAACGGCACCCGTTTCGCAAAAGGGGAGTTCCTCCTCATCCTCGACGCGGATTTCGTCCCGAATGCCGATCTCCTCCAAAAAACGATCCACTATTTCTCCGATGACAAAATCGGCATGATCCAGACGCGTTGGGGCCACCTCAACCGCACCTACAACGTGCTGACCCGCATTCAGGCGATGTTCCTGGACGGTCACCTCGAGCTCGAGCAAACCGCCCGTAATCGTTCCGGCCGCTTCTTCACCTTCAATGGCACCGGCGGCATCTGGCGGAAATCCTGCATCGCCGACGCTGGCGGTTGGGAGCACGACACGCTCACGGAGGACATGGACCTGAGCTACCGCGCCCAGCTCAAGGGGTGGCGTTTCATCTTCCTCAACGAGGTGGAAACTCCTGCCGAGCTTCCGGTGGACATGGACGGCTTCAAGAGCCAGCAGCACCGCTGGACCAAGGGTTCGATCCAGGTTTGCAAAAAAGTCCTTCCCGCAATTTGGAAAAGCGATGTGCCGCTGTTCATCAAGATGGAAGCTACGGCCCACCTCACCTCGAATTTCGCCTACCTGTTACTCATCGTTCTGTGCTTCCTGATTTATCCCAATCAGCAGTGGCAGCCGAATTTCGGAAAATTCTCCTACTACATTGTCAACGTCCCGATCTTCTTCTTCTCGTCGGTTTCGGTGATCGTCTTCTACATGGTCGCCCAAAAGGCCCTGCGTCCAGGTTCATGGTGGAAGGAGATTCCGTATCTGCCCTTGCTTCTGGCATTGGGAATCGGAATGTCTATCAGCAACGCCAAGGCTGTCCTTGAAGCGTTGTTCAACCACGAAACCGCCTTCATCCGCACTCCGAAATACGGAATTGGTCAAGTGAAACGTCAGGACTGGAAGAAGAGCAGCTACAAGGCCATGAAGACCCTCACCCCTTTCGTGGAATTGCTCTTCGGGTTCTTCTTCCTGTTCGTCGTCGTCGATGCGGCCATGACTCATCGTTGGTCGTCCGCGATTCTTCTGCTTCCATTTCCCGTCGGTTTCTTCTATACATCGCTTTCATCGCTCGCTCGCATGTTGCCATCTGGTTCGGAGGCACCCGCTCCGAAGATCGTAAACCGCAAAGCCCCTTGATCGCACAATGACTGGATTCCCAACGCCGCGCACTCTAATCCTCGCATCGATCAGCCTTTTTGTGGCTGTCGGTTTCAGCGGCTGCGGTTCGAATTCATCGTTCGGCGGAGATACCCGCAACAAGATGATCGTCAGTGTTAGCGATCAGAAAATGCTTCTGGTTCGCGACGGCACCCCGGTCAAATCCTACAAGATCTCCACGTCCAAATTCGGAATCGGCGACCGCCCCGGCAGCAATTGTACGCCGCTCGGACGCTTGCAAGTTGCCAAAAAAATCGGTGACAACGCTCCGATTGGCGGGGTTTTCAAAAGCCGCCGTCCGACTGGTGAGGTGCTCAAGCCGAATGCGCCGGGCCGCGATCCCGTCGTCACCCGCATCCTGTGGCTGACTGGCACCGAATCCCGCAATCAGAACGCCTTCCGCCGGACCATTTACATCCACGGAACCCCCGAGGAACGCCGTTTAGGCTCGCCGGCGTCCTACGGCTGCATCCGCATGGGCAGCAAGGACGTGGCGGATCTTTATAACAGAATCGGCACCGGTGCGGATGTCTTCGTGATTCGCGGCTCGATCCAATCCGACAAGACGAGTTTTTACTCCTCCGCATCCGTCGGCAAAACCGGATTTCGCACGGGCGGTTGAGAATCTCCGAAACACGAGCTTGACACCTGCGGCTGAATTCCTATTTTCCCCCGCCCGCCTCCCGGCGACTGATTTTTCTACACTACGACCATGGCCAATCACAAATCTTCAATCAAGCGCGCACGTCAAACCGTCGTCCGGACCGAACGCAATCGTGCTGAAAAGAGCCGCATGAAGACGCTTCGCAAGAAGGCGCTTACCGCGATCGCATCCGGTGACAAATCCGCCGCCGCCGAAGCCAGCTCCGCATTTTCCTCCGTCGTGGACAAAGCGGCCAAGCGCAACTTGATTCATCCGAACAAGGCTGCTAACTTGAAGAGCAAGACCGCGAAGGCGCTCGCCGCCATCGCTTGATTGCCCAGTCAGCCGGTTTCATCCATCCTTAATCGAAACAAGCGGACCGGTTCACCGGTACCGCTTTTTTCATCTCCACCATGGCCGAATCACCACCACCGAACCGCGCGGCCGCCGCCGCGAAAATCGCCGCCAATCCGTCGGGCTACAAGGTCTGCGAAGGCTGCGATTCAATCGTCGGCAGCGGGGCGGCACTCTGCCCGAACTGCCACAGCTACCGCTTCGACTCCTCACCCGAGCGGGTGATTCTTCAGGCGCGCATTCTCGGCTCGCGGGAACAGACCTCGGTCACCGCGGATGATCTCGGTTAGTTTTCCATGAGCTCGCTGATCGGATTTAAGGAATGGCAGGTGGTGTGCGATGCGCTGGCCTCGGGCCGGCAGTCGATCCTCCTGCGTAAAGGTGGCATCCATGAAGGGCGGCAGGGGTTTTCCTTCGCCCACGAATCGTTCTTCCTGTTTCCCACCCGCTTCCACGCCTTGGCCGACCAGGTCCGGGAAGGTGAGGTGAAAGTCATGACCGAATGGCAGGCCGGCGACGTGATCCGCATCACCCATCACGCCGATGCCGCATGGGCGCTCACTCTAACCGACTGGGAAAAAGTCGCGGCCCTGGAGCCGCTCCACATCTATTCGGAACAAACCGTTAGGGATCGTTTCGATTGGGAAGGCAAAGGCATGGCATCCGGCAGCATTCATCTGGCGCTGGTGAGGATCCGCGAGTTGGCAGAGCCTTGGGAATTTCCCTACGAGGCGAAGTATGGCGGCTGCCGCAGTTGGGTCAATTTGCCCGAGCCACCGGCCGGCTGGGAGACAACCGCGCGACCCGTGATCGGTGACGTGGCTTTTGACTCCTTGGATGCGAGGCTCCACTGAACCTCCGCCACGGGGTCTAACATTCCATGATCCGGCATGGAAGATGGTTGACCAACGGTGTGGATCCGGAACGCTTTCATCCCCAATACCGGGAGCTGCATGCCGAGCTGTTAGCACGGCCCTTTCCCGTGGTCGCGGGTCAAGTGATGGTGGCTCACCGGGCCATCCTGTTCACGCCGGGTGAGGCGGTCGCCCATCGCGCCGCAGTGGCGGCGCTGGCCGCGGGGCCGGGTGTGGTCGCCATGCCGGAAGAGCTGGGATTCCAACTCCTGCGCTTGGACACGGCGGAAATCCGCATCGAGAGGCACACCGAGTTCACCACCTTCACAGTGTTCGCACCGCAGGATGGTGCGCCATTTGCCCGCTCGGCCATCGATCATCTGCCGCCGGGCTGGCTCGATGAGATACCGGGCCGGATTCTGGCGGCGGTGGAAATCGCCAGCGAACTCGTTCCTAACAAGGATGCGGGCACGGCCGAAACCATGGCGCGCGTGATGGAATGCTTTGGCCACGAGCGGCTCGTCGGCAGTTGGGTGGTCGAGCGGGTCGCCTCGGTCTGGAGTCACTTCCGGCTGGATGAGCGAGGTGCCACCCGTTTCCTGGTGCAGATTCATCGCGAGACTTCGGGGCGCTATGGGCGGCTCTTGCAGCGCCTGGTGGAAATCGAGAACTACCGCCTCGCCGCGCTGCTCAGCCTTCCGCTTGCCCGCGAGTTGTTGCCGCAGGTCGAGGCGTTGGAGGCACAGCACGTCTCTTTGGTGGAGCGCATTGGCCTGATGGACAACGGTGACGAGCGCACCCTGCTCGGCGATCTAACAAACCTTTCGTTGGCGACCGAGCGGCTCCAGGCGCGCTGTGGCTCGCGGTTCAGCCTGACGGAGTCCTACGCCCGCATTCTGTCTGCGCGCGTCACGGAACTGCGTGAGGAACAGGTGCCCGGCTATCAGACGCTGGGTGAGTTTTTCGACCGCCGCCTGGTTCAGGCGTGGCACGCCTGCGAACGGGCGGAAGCAGGGCTGGATGCGTTGTCTGCGCGCTTGCAATC
>JAZKGW010000043.1:25643-49856 GCA_040385685.1 Verrucomicrobiota bacterium
GGCCTGTTGAGGACGCGGGTGGATGTGAATTTGCAAAGCCAGAACCATCTGCTGTTAGCCAGCGTGGACCGGCGGGCCGCCGCCCAGTTGAAATTGCAGCACAACGTCGAAGGACTCTCGGTGGTGGTTTTGACTTATTACCTCGCGAACCTTATCAAGATCGCCCTGGAGGGGACCAAGGCCACCGGCGTGCATTTCGATTCCTCAATGGTGGTAGCCTTGTTGCTACCGCTTCTGGCCTACGGCGTGTGGCGGGTGGTTAGAAACGCCCGCAACGAGAATCACTAATACGGATCAATCCGAGTTTTCGATGGCGTCTTTCAACGGCCGCTTGACCACGTAGTCTTGTGAAATGACCTCGCCGTTGCTCGTCACCGTTTGTTGGGTCAGGCATCGGACAACAGGACGGCCATGACTGAGGCGAGCAAACTTTTCGCAATGATTCCGGATTTCATGGGATTTGGTTTTCCGACCAACGGAACAAAACCCGGCGCGCGACCGCAAGCAGAATCCAGCCACCACCGGCCTTGTCTAACGTGTCTGGTCATCTGATGTAACAGCCGAGCAGGCGGAGCGCGGCGCGGATCGACGAGAGCGACGCGGTCTCGCTGGCGGTGTGATATCCGGTGGTGGGAATCTGAAGGGTTGTGCCGTTGATCTGGCTGGCGGTGGCGGCGACGAGACGGCCCAGTTCCGTGCGGCCGAGCGAAAGTGGCTTGGTGCGCGTGGCGTTCTGGGCGTCGATCCAACTGTCCTTGTAGGAATAGGGGATGTGGAGGGCGCGACAGTGATCCTGGATCTCCACCGTGAAGTCGGCGTCGAACGAGGCGGTCGCGTCCTTTTTTCGGAGCACGAGATCCTGCTCCGCAGCGGCTTCCGGTGTCGGGTAGGGGCTGGTATCGAGGACTAACAGGCGTCGGGTGGTGATGGACTCGCGCTGGAGCCAGGAGAGGGCGTATCGCCAACTGCGGCCGGCTTCCTCCTGCGCGGTGAACAGCGCGGTGCCCGCAAAACCGTTGCGGAACAAATGAATGATGAGCGCCACGCTGAGCACGTTGTCGAGTTGGGCGGAGATGTGGGTGGGGGTCACTCGAAGGCGGTCGAGGAACGAAACGGGGGTGCCGGGTTGAAGAAACTCGAGGCCGTTGATTTCGAATATCAAGTTGTTGCGCCTCGGGCAAAGATAGCTCGACGAAATGACGCCCTGACCGATGTAGGTCCCGGTGTAGGGAAGGTGCGCCTGCACGCGTTGGCCGGTGAAGCGACCGGCGATGGAGGCCATCATTTGCTCGGACACCGAATCGCCTGTTAGCTCGCCGCGGTTACCTGCGATGAAAGCGGCGTATTGGAACTCGTTAGGTCCGGTGCACAGCAGGCCATGGCGGTCGATGTGCGCGGAAAGTATGATGCCGTCCGGATCCCGGCCGCGGGCGACAAGGACTCCGAGGTGGCGCTCGATGGTGACATCGACTTCCTCCAACTCCCGCCTCAAGACGCGGAAAAACGAATCTTCGGTGCCGACCACCGACGGCTCGCGCACGAGTTGCTGGAGGATTTCCAGGAAATCGGAGAGATCGGAAGTTTCGGGGGCTGGCATCGCGATTGCCCCGGAAAAAGCACGGCGAATGCCGGAAACGGGATGAATCCCGAGCTCTGATTGTTTCAACCAGCGGCCATCACCCTTACTTATTCGCCGGCCCGGCGATGGCCTTCTCGACCGCGCCGGTTAGTTCCGCGCTGTCTGGTTTGGTCGTCGGCTCGAAGCGGGCGATCGCCTTGCCATCCTTGCCGATGAGGAATTTCCCGAAGTTCCAGCGCACGTCGCCGGGAAAGGCTCCGTCCTTGCCGGTGAGTGCTTCGTAAAGTTTGTGCTGCTTCTCACCCTTCACGCTGATCTTGTCCATCACCGGAAAGGTGACGTCATACTCCGTTTTGCAGAATTTCTGGATTTCCTCGATCGTGCCCGGCTCTTGGTTTCCGAAGTCATTGCAGGGAAACCCGAGGACGACGAAGCCCTCATCCTTGTGCTTCTTGTAAAGCGCTTCGAGTCCCTCGTATTGCGGCGTGAGTCCGCATTTCGATGCGAGATTGACTAGCAGCACCACCTTGCCCTGGTAATCCTTCAGCGAGGTCTGCTTGCCGGATGCGTCCTTGAAAGAAATGTTGGTTAGATCGGCGGCGAAAGCGCTGGCGGCCATGACGAACGCGGGGATGATGATTCGGAGAAGCATGGGCGGAGCGTAGCAGGAAATCGCGGATGCGCAAAAAATTCGTCGTCGGGGAGAGGTCCCTCCAGTTCTAATTTTTTGGCGGCGCGAGGAGGTAAGCGAGGAGATCGTTGAAATCGCTTGTCGGGATCGCGGTCTCGAAAGTGGAAGGCATGAGGGAGAGTTTCGAGGAGGTTTGAGATTTCACCTTCGCTTTGGAAACACTGACGGGTTTGCCGGTGGTGTCGGTGAGAACCAAGAGTTCGCCTTCCTCGTGGGCGTTCAGACCGGCGAGGGTTTGGCCGTCGGTGGTCTCGATGATGGTCTGGCGGAAAATAGGATCGACGTTGCGGTTCGGGTCGAGGATGTCCTCGGCGAGGCGGTGGAGGCCGCGGGCTCCGATGCCGTCGAGGGCCGGACCGAGGTTGGCTCCGGTGTTCTGCAGGCGGTGGCAGATGGTGCACTGTTGGGCGAAGACCTGCGCGCCACGGACGGCGTCGTGCGAAGCTGGGTCGAAGGCGGTGACTCGGGCGGCGATGAGCTGGTCAAAGCGGGTGTCTTCGGCCGGGAGGTTTTTGGTCAGTGCTGCGGCGCGGTCGCGGAAAGGCTGGGAGCGCTTTTCAAGGGCCGTGGCGACGAGGGTGTTGCGGAGCAGGGTGGGGGAGGCTTTGGCGTGTTCGATGGCGGCGAGAAGTCCGTCACAAGTGTCGTCGGCTGCCGCAAGACCGGCGGCGATTGCCATGGCGAGTTCACTTGGGGCGGTGGGAAGGGCGCTGAGTAAAATCGTGGCTGCATCCTTGCCGCCGGTTTGGCCGAGGAGTTCGGCGGCGCGCTTCCGGAGAGGCAGGTGGGTGTTGTCGCTGAGGGCGGTGGCGAGAACGGCGGCGCTTCTGTCGGCGTTGGCCAGTGCTTCAAGTGCGGCGATGCGAATCGGACCGGCGCGTTTGGGATCGGCGGCGATCTTGGCAAGCGGGTCGAGTTTGGCGTTCAGCGTGGTTTCGCGGAGGCTTTCAATGGCGCGTTTGAGAACGGCTTCGTCGGTGGTGGCGAGGGCGTCGAGCATGGTGCGCTGGGTCCAGGCGATGATGGCGTCGGGCAGAGGGAGGCCGCGCTGGCGGTAGGCTTGAGTGAGATTGTCGGCGATCCCCAGCCGCTGCTGGAGCGGCGCGTCGTTGGATCTTTCGATGAGCCCGGCGATGGCTCCGAGTTTTTCCGGCGGAAGATGGAGCACGACGTGGCGGAGAAAATCGCTGCTACGCGCGCCCTGGAGCTTGGAGCGCTGGAGGTGCGTCAGGAGAAATGTCGCGGCCTCGGCGGTGGGTACGGCAAGGCTGACTTCCGCGATGCGATCGAGGGCGGTTGGTGATAATTGGATCGCTAGGGCGAGATTCGAATAGGCATCGGGTTTCCGCAGCCAGTGGCGCATGGCGATCCGGATGGCATGAATGAGCTGCGAATCGTCCGCTGAGGCCCGGCCGAGAGCGGAACACAGCTCGCAGAAGCGATTCAACCTGCGGTCTTCGTCCTCCAGTTCTTTCCCGGTATGCAACTCCTCGACCGCCGCACGGATCAGGGACGCCGGGACTCCTTCGCTGTAGTAATCGAAGGATCGGGTTTCGCTGGGGAAGAGTGCGTCGCGTGACTTGTTCTCGTGGAGAAGGAGAAAGCCGTCCGTTTCGATGTCGTTAGAAGCTTCGACGCCGAGACGACCTAACGCCCAATAACAATGTGCGGATGCCAGCACCCGTCCGGCCCGGCTCACTTTCTCGTCAGCGTCGAAAACCGCATCCAACGCTTCGGGCATCACGGCCGAACCGATAGACTCCGGGACCTCGGAGTGCGTTTCCAAATGTTTTTCCATGGACGGAGCGGCCGATTTCCCCAACCGATCCACCAACTCATTCGTCGCCAGCGTGCGGACGGTGAGATTCGGATCGGCGAGTTTTTTCACCAGGCCGTCGGCGGCGAGTCCTGATAGATCTGGCATCGGCGGGACAGGTGTGTCCTTTTTCTCTCCGCGCCAGACGACACGCCAGATGCGGCCGTGCGAGTGGTCGCGGCGCGGGTCGGCGAGCGGGAATTCGTAGTGGCCGATGATCGGGTTGTAGAAATCGGCAATGTAGAGCGCGCCGTCCGGGCCGAGCTTGACCTGCACAGGGCGGAACCACGGGTCGTCGCAGGTCAGGAAATCGGGCTGTCGGAT
Source organism: Verrucomicrobiota bacterium (assembly GCA_040385685.1). Classification (GTDB taxonomy): domain Bacteria; phylum Verrucomicrobiota; class Verrucomicrobiia; order Verrucomicrobiales; family Akkermansiaceae; genus Luteolibacter. The sequence goes on from JAZKGW010000043.1 coordinate 30,054, forward strand.
GGCCTTGGGCGTGGAGCCATGCCATTCGAGTTTGTCGCGGTTGATGCGGTGGGTCACCGGGTTGCCGTTGAAAAGATTGCCGCGGTATTCCTCGGGAAACTGCTCCGCGGCGTAGTAAGCGATTCCGGCGATGGCGGTGGAGCCGTGGTCGTCGTCGGTGATGCGCGGGGCGAAGCCCAGGCCGTCATGCTGCTTGCCGATACCCTCGTAATGGCCGCCGCGGAGGAGCATGTAGACGGGTTTGGAGTGAGAGTCGGCCGTGTAGAAATTGCCGAGCGGATCGACGGTTAGGCCGAAGGGATTGGTCTGGCCGTGGGTGTAGATTTCAAATGCCGAACCGTCGGGGCGAAAGCGGTAGGTGTTGCCGCTGTCCAGAACGGTGACGCGGCCGGATTTGTCGCGGATCTCCGAATGATTGCGAAAGCCGTGGGTGCCGTAAATCCAACCGTCGATCCAGTACAGGAAACTGGACGTGCCGCCGTGAGTGTCGAGGAAACCGGCGGCGCCGTAGAGAACCTCGCGGGTGTCGGCGCGGCCGTCGCCGTCTGTGTCCTCGAGGCGGTAGATGTTGGGAATGGAATAGACGATGACGGTGTCGCCCTTCGCCCCGGGTTTGCGGGGGAGCGGTTGGACGCCGCTCGGGATGTTGAGGCCGTCGGCGAACACGTTGATTTTCCGGGCGCGGCCGGTTTCATCGAAATCACTGAGAACGCGGACGCTGTCGCGGGCCTTGTCGGAGGGAGCGGGCGCTTTCCCGCGCGCGCCGAACGCGCCGGCGATGTCGTCATAGGCTTTCGCAAAATCCGGGATCGGCTTGCCCTGCGCGTCGGTGCTGGCGGGCCACGGATACATTTCAGAACCGGTGACCCACAGCCGGCCGGCGGCGTCGAACGTTAAGTTGAGAGGCTTCTGGATCTCCGGCTCGGCGGCGACGAGCTGGATCTCGAAACCAGGCGGGAGGTGGAACATTTTCAACTGCTCCTGCGGCGTGCTGGGCTTGGCGTCGGGGTGATCCCCGCGCGGGTCAGCGGCGAACGTTGGAAGGACGATCGTGAGCGAGAGGGTGGCGAAGAATTTCATGCGAATGACTCGCCATGTCATACTGGCGAGTTGCACGAATTTATCAGTCCCGGCAGAGAGCGTGATCCGCAAAATCTGGACCTGCTCTCATCCTGCCCAATGAATCAGGGCCGTTCGATCGCCTTTCCCGAGTCGGCATTCGTATTCTTTTGATCCAGCTCCCAGCGCAAACGCCACTGCTCAACAGGTGGCGAGTGTTCATAATTCATTTCCCAAATCTCGACCAACGCTTTCCCTGCACCGTCTCCGACACGTCCCACGTTGTTGAAGTTCCTAGGACCAGAACCCACCAAACTGGAGCTGGAGCAAACTTCTCCCGCCTGGAGCACGGGCTCACGTCCGACGGCCAAATCGCAGTTCATATTGATCCACGCCGCCTTAGGGAAAGGGAAATTCCGGTTTCCCGAAATACTGACGCCACGCCACGTTGGTTGTTCGTCGACGATCTTCATTCTCAGATACGTCCTCACCAGGAGCTTTCGAGTCTCTGTACATAGCCGGTTTCTTTGCCAGAGTTCGGAAAGGAGGGCCTTGGCAGCCTCTCCGTCCTTCTCGTTACAGTCTTCCAACAAAGCGGACTCGGGAATTTCAAGTTGGAAATCCCACAGTCGCATCAACATCTTCCGGGTAATGGAATCAGCGGTCTTGTTCCAGGATTCTAGCCACTGACTGCGTCCTTCTGGTGATGCTAGATCGTAGTTTCGTTGCAGAACTTCGCGGGATTTTTCCCACCATTCCTTGATCTTTGAAGGGTCGAACAGTTCATTGCCACGGCCCAAGGTTGATCTGAGATTCGAGGAAGCCTGTGCCCTGGATGGTATGATTTTGTCATCGGCCCATTCCATCATGATAGGCAGGAAAGAAGGGTGATAGTAATTACCCAGCAGCGCGAGAGCCCGGTACCCTTGATTTGATTCATGGATGTTTTCGGGTTTCCGGCTCCAATCCAAAGTCGCACGCGCAAGTTCGAGAGTCGGGCCGACTACCGCTGGATTGAGTATATCGGCACGTCTCCCGTGTCTTTCTCCGGGTAGTGCCAAGGTGACTTCCCAAACCTGCGGATCATCCATTTTCAGAAAACGGGAAAGCACCTCGGATCCCGTGTATGAATCAACCGAAGTTAGAGCGCGGAACCCTTGCTTGCGTATCTGTCCCGGCTTCGTGCGATCCACGTACGGCAGGATGCTTTGATAGATGGATTTCGAGCAATTGATTCGACCGATCACGGCAAGTGTCATTGCTGTCTCGGCATCGGTAGTCGCACTCTTGAGGGATCGTTCTGCTACGGCTTCCTCTTCGGGTGACGGGTCATAAATTCCCGCTGTTACCTTGTTGAAAAAGTAGTAATCGCCCAATGTCCAAAAACTCCGATCTTCCGATTCGGACTCGGGCCACTTGATGTTGCCACACAGGAAGCCAAGCAGTTTCTCGACCCGTTCAGGCGAGCGGGGTATTCCGAGCAGCGCCGTTAAGTCGTCGGATATCTTCAAGGAATGATCGAGATCGGATAAGAATTGGTCGCGAGTCAAAGACTCATGGACCTTGTAGTCGCAGGCATACATCATGGCTTCTTCAAACCATGCACACACCTTGTCAGTGGATGTGAGGGCGACCACTGATCCTCCATGTGCCACAAGCTCGTAGGATTTGTCCTTGGGATTCTCGACCAGGAACGCAACCACATCCCGCGGCGGGTCATTTTTGAGAACCGCCTGAAGCTCGATGAAAAGGTGCTCGGCATATGGGATTTTTAAAGAGGATGTATCCGGAAGCGATCCTTTGATGACTCGGGTCACTTTCAGGGTTCCATCCGGTTGCAGCGTTCCGATTACGATATGCGTGGCCTCTCCAGTGTTCCGGTTCATGTTGAACGGTGGCAACGGCGAGAAGGCTTCGACCGTTTCAGTGGGAGTCAGCCACAGGATCGCTAGCAGTGAACTGAACAAACAAATCAAACGCATCGCGGCAGGATGCAGGTTGTCCGAGGGTTTGGAAATGTGAATTTGGCGCTCCAATTTCACTCTTCCAGCCATCGCCCCAACGCTTCTTCCAGATCCTCGTCACGCTTGACGTTGTAAGACTCTCCCGCCGCGACGGTGATCCGTCGGCCGGCGCTGTTCTGGAAGTGGAGCAGGACCGGGGTGGAGCCGGGATGGTTGCCGAGGGCGAGTTTGATTTCTATCAGGTCGCGCTCGCTGTGGCGGGTGGTCCAGAGCATGAGTTCTAACGGGCCTTTGGCATTCGCCGCGCCGCGTTTGGGCTTGAGTTCGCCGAGTTCGTTGCCGGTGATGCGGCGGCCGCCGGTGCGGTCGTCCATCTGGATGTTGCCCTTGAGTTTGATGATCTTGCCGGGTTCCAGCAGTCCCGCGTCGCGGGCGGGGACGAAGGTTTCACCCCACAACATGATCTCCGCGCTGCCGGTGAAATCCTCCAGCACCAGCACGCCGAAGGGCTTGCCGGTTTTGGTTGTCTTCGCGTCCAACGACCGCACCATTCCGGCGAAGGGGAAGCGCTCGCGCGGATTGGATAGATCGAGATCGTCGATCAGCCCGAGGCGGCGATACTTGTTGGAATCGATCACGCTGCGGAATTTGTCGAGTGGATGGCCGGTGACGTAGAATCCTAGCAGTTCCTTCTCGTGGGCCAGACGTTCGTCTTTGCTCCATTCCTCGACGGTCGGTTCGGAGGAACGCTTCGACTTCGTCTTGGCGGGGGCGGCGAAATCCATAGCGTCGAACATCGATACCTGGCCTGAAGCCCGGTCGCGCTGGGCGGACGACGCGGATGCGACAACTTGCTCGAGCCTGGCGCACATCCCGGCCCGCGTTTCCTCGGTCCAGTCGAGCGCCCCGGCTTTTGCCAAGTTTTCCAGAATGCGCTTGTTCACCACCTTCGAATCGAGGCGCGAGGCGAAGTCATCGAGCGAGGTGAACTTGCCGTTCTGCTCCCGGTCCTTGATGGCGATGGCCATCGCGCCTTCGCCGCAGTTCTTGATGGCGGCGAGGCCGTATCGCACGCCTTTCGAACCGTTGAGAGTGACCTCGGGGGAAAAGCGGAGCTGCGACGCGTTGAGATCCGGCGGCAGGATTTCAAGTCCCATGCGATGGCACTCGGAAACGAAGATGCCGATCTTGTCGGTGTTGTGAATTTCGTTGGACAGCAACGCCGCCATGAACTCGACCGGGTGGTTCGCTTTCAGATAGGCGGTCCAGTAGGAAATGTGGCCATAACAGGCGGAGTGGGATTTGTTGAAGCCGTAACCGGCGAACATCGCGATCTTGTCGAAGATCTGGTCGGCGAGCTTCTTGCCGATGTTGTTGGTCTTCTCCGCACCTTCGACGAATTTCGCCCGCTGCTTCTCCATCTCCACCGGATCCTTCTTGCCCATCGCGCGGCGCAGAAGGTCGGCACCGCCGAGGGAGTAACCGGCGAGGACCTTGGCCGCGTTCTGTACCTGCTCCTGATAGATCATGACGCCGAACGTGTCGCCGCAGACATTCTCTAGCAACGGATGCTCGTACATCGCGCGAGTGCGGCCTTTTTTCACGTCGAGCATCTGGTCGATGAACTGCATCGCGCCCGGCCGATAGACCGCCAAAAGGTCGATGATGTCGTCGATCTTCTCGATGGCATACTTGCGGCAGGTCTCGACCATGCCGCCGGATTCAAGCTGGAACACGCCCATCGTCTCGCCGCGGTTGAGCAGTTCGAAAGTTTTCCAGTCCTCGAGAGAAACCGTCTCGATCGCGAACTCCGGCGTGTGCTTGCGGATGTGCTGCACCGCCTCCTGGATGACGGTGAGGTTCTTCAAGCCCAGGAAGTCCATCTTGAGCAGGCCCACGTCGGTGATCGCCTTCATGTCGTACTGGGTGACGACTTCCCCTTCGTTTCCTCGTGTTAGGGGAACGTGTTCGTCTAGCGGACGGTCACCGATCACGACACCGGCTGCGTGGACGCCGACGTTTCTGGCAAGTCCTTCGAGCTTGGTGGCGTAGCTCCAAAGTTGCTGATAGGTCGAACTGCTTTCGATGAGCTCCTTAAGCTCCGGCTTTGCCTCATACTCGTCCTTGAGTTTGATGTCCGGCTTCGCCTCGATCAACTTGGCGATGCGGTCGCCCTCGCCGTAGGAAATTCCCATCACCCGGCAGACATCGCGCAGCACGCTCTTCGCGCCTAACTTGCCGTAAGTGATGATGTGGGAAACACTGCGCTCGCCGTACTTCTTCCGCACATAGTCGATGACTTCCACGCGGCGGCTCTGGCAGAAGTCGATGTCGACGTCGGGAGGGCTGACGCGTTCCGGGTTGAGGAATCGTTCGAACAACAGCCCGAAGCGCATTGGGCAAATGTCGGTGATGCCCATTGCATAAGACGCCAGCGAACCCGCCGCCGATCCCCGGCCGGGGCCGACCGGGATGTCGTTGTCGCGCGCCCACTGGATGAAGTCGGCGGTGATGAGGAAGTAGGAGGCGAAGCCTAACTGGTTGATCGTATCCACCTCGTATTTCAGGCGGTCGGCGATCTCAGGAGTCGCGGCTTTCTCTGTGCCGTAGCGTTTCACCAATCCGTCGCGGCAGACCTTCATCAGATACTCCTCGCGCGGACTGCCGTCGGGCGTGCCGAACTGCGGGTATTTCTCCGAGCTGGTGGAGTCCAGCTTGATGCTAACATTGCAGCGTTCGGCAATCTCCAACGTCGCATCGCACGCCCCCGGCACTTCCGCGAAAATCTCGCGCATCTGCTCAGCAGTCTTGAAATAGACTTCCGGCGTGTAGTGCATCCGGTTTTCATCGATCACCAGATGCCCGGTGCCGATGCAGATCATCACGTCGTGCGCCTCGTGATCGTATTTGTTGAGGAAATGCACGTCGTTCGCCGCGACCACCTTGAGATCCATTTCCTTGGCGAACTTGAGCAGGGAAGGGGTGACCAGCCGCTGCGGCTCGAGGCCGTGGTTGTGGATCTCGACGTAGGTGTTCTCCTTGCCGTAAATGTCCACGATCTCGACCAGCGTTTCGCGGGCCTTCTCCTCGTCGCCCGCGCGGAGCCACTCGTTGACCGGCCCGGAAATGCAGCCCGTCAGGCAGATGATACCTTTCGAAAACTCCCGGAGCGTGTCGCGGTCCACGCGCGGCTTGCCGTAGTAGAGGCCCTCCAGATTCCCCTTGGAAACGAGCTTGCTGAGATTGTTCCAGCCCTCGTTGTTCTCAGCGAGGAGCGTCATGTGGGTCGAACGCTTGCGGCCGGCGAGTTCCTTCTTGTCCTCCATCTTCCCAGGGGCGAGGTAGATTTCGCAGCCGAGGATCGGTTTCACCCCGGCCTTGTTGCATTCCTGGTAAAACTTGATCGCGCCGTAGAGGTTGCCGTGGTCGGTCATCGCCACCGCTGGCATCCCCAATTCCTTCGCGCGTTTGGCCAGATCCTTGATGCGGATCATGCCGTCGAGCAGGGAAAATTCAGTATGGAGATGGAGGTGGACGAAGGAATCAGACATCGGGCGGCGCGACCTTAGCGAGCCGCCGGGCGAGGGCAAGCAGGAGGTGAAAGTAGCCAGGCTTGGCCTTGCGACCTCCGTGTATTCCTGCCCGAAGCAGTGGTTCACGGGCAAATCAGATTCGCCGTGGGAAAATACGTCTGATATCTACCGAAACCACCGCTCCCCCCGGGTGATCTCCATGATTTCGTCGGTCGTAGTCCCGGGTTTCGCCGACCCCGCGGCCTTGGCCAACCAGTGGTCTAATGCGCCTGTCGCCTTCCGCGCGGGTTTTCGCGGCTTCATCTGCAAAACTCCCTCGGCTGCCAAAAATTCGAACTAAGTGCCGGGACTGAAATCAAAACTTTCCCGCAGCGCGATCGGAATCGTCACATGCCCTTTAGAGCTCATTCTTGTCTAAAGCTTATCCATTCCCGGTATTACCTTTCAAACTTGGGCCTCAGCCAAATATCCCTCCGCCACCATCATTCCCGGAAGAGGTTCACCACCCCGTCCTCGCATCCCGCTTGACGAACTGTGCTGCCTGCGGGCAGTTGGGCGAGCGCATGTTAGGGCCGTCCCATTCCATTTTCACGCCTTCGCCGACTTTCAGCGCGATGCAGCCTAGCAGGATGATCTCGGTGAGGTAACCGGCGATCTCGAAGTTCGAGTAGGCGGGGGTGCCGTTTTTCATCATGTCGAACCATTCCTGGTTGTGGCCGGGCGAGCGCGGGATGGTTTGCGGGACGGCGATCGCGGCTTCGTGCTTGGTGCCTTCGGTGAATGATTTCTCGCCCTCGAGCTGGACGAAGAAGGATGAGCCGTAGTCGTCAGAGGAGAAGAGCTGGCCTTTGTCGCCGATGACGAGGCAGCCGCTTCCCGGCAGCTTGCCGTTCATGTTGACGACGCTGTTGACGAGGTTCGGATAGGGCCGCAAGGGTTTGAAATCCGCACCCGGCGCACCGTCATACCACCAGAATTTGAGAGGCGGCAGTCCATCGCGTTCCGGAAACTCGAAGCGGATGCGAGACGAGAGTGGATAGGTTTCCGGGTAGAACCGCGACGCCATTTCGCACTCGACCACCGTCGGGTAGCCGAGCTTGAGCGCGCGGAACGGCATGTTGACGGTGTGGCAGGCCATGTCGCCGAGGGCCCCGGTGCCGAAGTCCATCCAGCCGCGCCAGTTGAACGGGTGATAGGCGCCGTTCACATACGGGCGATCCTTTGCCGGGCCCAGCCACAGGTTCCAATCGAGTTCGGGTGGCACGGGGTTGTTAGCCTGTGGACGGTCGATGCCCTGCGGCCAGATCGGGCGGTTCGACCAGACGTGGAGTTCGAGCGGCTTGCCGATGAGTCCGGACTGAATGACCTCGACGGAGCGCCGCAGGCCGTCGTTGGCGCTGCCTTGGTTGCCCATCTGGGTGGCGAGTTTTTTCTCGGCGGCCACGCGGCGGAGTTCGCGCGCTTCGAAGACGGTTTGGGTGAGCGGCTTCTGGCAGTAAACGTGTTTGCCCAGGTTCATCGCCGCCATCGCCGCCATGCCGTGCAGGTGGTCCGGGGTGGAAATGGTGACAGCGTCGATTTCCTTGTCCATCTCCGCGAGCATCTTGCGGAAGTCGGCATACTTCTTGGCATCGGGATATTTCGTGGCCTTCTTGGCAATCATGCGCGAATCGACATCGCAAAGGGCGACGATGTTGCCGCCGCACTTGGCCGCGTCGTCCACGTCGCTGTCGCCCTTTCCGCCGACGCCGATGCAGGCCACGTTGATGCGGCTGTTGAGGTTCTGGCCACGGACGATGGCGGGAAATCCTAGCAGGAGTCCGCCGGCACCGAGGGAGGTTTGCTGGAGGAAGTGACGGCGATTGATTGATGACATGATTTTTTGGGAGTGGATTTGCGATGAGCCCCGGGCAGCGACCTTCCGATGGCGGGGAGATGCCTACGCTTCGTTAGGTGCTCCTCTGTCCGCGGGTTTGATTTCCCCGGATATCCTCAAGTGCCAATGCGCCGCTGTGTGCGATCGGCGCAGTTGGCGGGTCCGCCGAAACCCCCGTCTTGTCTGCGGATATTTCCCGCGGCAAGGGCCTTTCCCGCCGTCGCCGACCCCGTGAAGTGAGGTCCATGCAAATCTGCAAGGTGGGATTTTGAATGGGGCTTGAAAAGTATCAGATTCTGCTGCGTATTGGGCGGACCATGAAGAAACTCATCTCCCTGTTTGCATTGATCACCGCCCTGGTTGCGCCCCTAACCGCCGCTGAAACCGAGATCGGCTTCGTGTCGTTGTTCGACGGCAAAACCCTCGACGGCTGGAAAGTCAACGAAGCCCCGGCAGCATTTTCGATCGAGGACGGCGCGATCAAGGCCAACGGCAACCGCTGCCATTTGTTTTACGAGGGCAAGGTCAATGGCGCCAAGTTCAAGGACTTTGAGCTGCGCCTCGACGTGATGACCCGCAAGAACTCCAACGGCGGCCTGTTCATCCACACCGAGTTCCAGAAGGACGGCTGGCCGGGCGGCTACGAAATCCAGGTGAATAACTCCCAGAGCGATCCTCAAAAATCGGGCGGGCTCTACAACACCGTGAAAAACCTCGAGCCCTTCGCCGACGACACCTGGATGAACTACGTGATCAAGGTCAAGGACGGCACCGTCACCGTGAAGGTCAACGACAAGGAACTGGTCAACTACAAGACCGAACCCGCCACCACCAAGCTCAAGCCCGATGGCGGCACTTTCGCCATCCAAGCCCACGACCCGGGCAGCACCACGCTCTACAAGAACATCCGGGTCAAGGTCCTGAAGTGACTGGCGATGCGGGGGAGTCTGCAGGTGGTTTTGAAAATCACGCTTGAATGCACTTGCCCGCGGGGTTGCATTCACGCGTGAGCCACCCGCCCCAACGATCTTTGCACGACCTCGGATTTTCCGAGTTCGTGGAGGTCTTGGCGGCCGACGGGGTGATTCTGCATCATGCCAAAGTTCTTTGGCGGGTCATCCATGGCGAGGGCGAGCTGGACCTGCACTCACGGGACCTCCTGCCGCCACTCAGGCGCTGGGTCGCGGAGTCGGTGGGGGAGGGGAAGGCGTTTTTCCTCGATGGCCCCGAGGTCGTTGATGAAATCCGCAGTTCGGACGGGCTGACCCGGAAATTTCTCCTGCGGCTGCTGGACGGTCAGACCATCGAGACGGTGCTGATGGGTTACGAAGGCCGTCACACCGTTTGTGTTAGCACCCAGGCCGGCTGCGCGATGGGATGTGTGTTCTGCGCGACCGGGCAAATGGGCTTCGTTAGGCACCTGCGGCCCGGGGAGATAGTCGCCCAGGTCCTGCATGTGCGGCGAGTGTTGAAATCCATTGATCCGAAGAAGCGCCTCCGCAACATGGTGCTCATGGGCATGGGCGAGCCGCTTCACAATTACGACTCCGTCATGCAGGCGCTGGAATCCATTTCGGATAGGCGCGGCGCGGGCATCGGCCCGTCAAAAATCGCGATCAGCACCGTCGGCGTCGTGCCAAGCATCCTGCGCCTCGCCGAGGAAGCGCGGCCTTACCGCCTGGCAGTTAGCCTTCACGGCTCGACCGAGGAAGAGCGCGCGGCGCTGGTGCCAGCGAGCAAGCGCTGGTCGCTGGCGATGCTGATAGACGCCTGCCGGAAATACGGCGAAGTCACCGGCAAGCGGATTTTCTTTGAGTGGACGCTCATCGCCGGCAAGAACGACTCGCCCGAAACCGCCCGCCGTCTGGTGGAACTCCTGCGCGGGATCGACGCGCACATCAATTTGATCCCGCTCAACCCGACCGGCGGCTTTGCGGGGACCCAAAGCAAGTCCGGCCACGAGTTTCAAAAGATCCTCATCGCCGGCGGCTTCCCCTGCACCTTCCGCCAGCGCCGCGGCATCGACGTGGCGGCGGGCTGCGGCATGTTGAAGGCCGAGAAGCGGGTGCGAATCGCCTGATCCCGGAATTGTTAGAAGACTGCACGTTTCCTCTCCGTGGGCTGACACAAAGAAGCGCCTTGAAGCAAAAGCCTCAAGACGCTCATGTGAAGTGGTTCTGGAAAACGATTATTGGCCGTAGTTCTGGTCAATGATCTCGTCCAGCATCTTGGCTTTTTCCTTTTCGATGTTGTCGATGCTGGATGTCTCGCTATCGATCATTTTCGCCATCTTGAAGAAGATGTCGGTCTGGTCATAGACGCCGCTGAAGAGTGCGGCTCCCGCGCCTTCGGCGGTGATAGGCACGGTGGAACCCGTGTGATCGCCGGTCCGGAAACCGACCGCAACCCGATAGCGGTTGGTGTTGGTGGGATAGCCCGTGGCTGGATTGATTTCGTAGTCGGGGAAACCGTTAGTGCCGCCGGTCAGCCCGGTGAAGCCGACGCCCGAACGGACATTCTGGGTGGCGTTGGCCACTTGGGTATCCACCACGCCGAGGATGTGCATCGACTGGTCGTGGTCGGCGCTGACCAAGTTCAGGGTCTTGCGCTTGGGGTTTTCCTTCGCGAAAGCGCGGCCCACGCCCACGGCCTTGTCCATTTCAATGACATCCCAGATCGTGCCGGCGGCATGATTGCTGTGGGATTGCTTGTCGATCGAAGCGCCTTCCACCATCAGGATGAAGGGTGATCCATCCTTACTCAGCACATCGATCGCTTTTTCAGTCATCTCCTCAAGGAATGGCTGATCGGGGAAACTGCTAGTAAACGTGGATTGCTCTCCTGCGGGTCGGACGTAGCCGAGCTTGTCGTAAGCGACGGTCATGTTGCCGTTGTTGAAAAGTCCGATGAGCTTGTCCGGCGTGCCCAGCGCGTTCAGTTCGGTGCGGTTGTTGACCCGCGTGAACCCTTGGCCTACAAGCTCGGTGATGAGGTTGCGCGAGTCTCCGCTGTTGGCGACGGTGCGGGCATCGAAGTCGCCCTTGGCTCCGCCTAGGATGACATCGAACGCGGGGCCGCTGGTGAACGATCCATCCACGAACTGCTTCGCGATGTCCTTTTTCAAACCGCGTTGAAGCGTGTAGGATCCCTCCGCCGCCGGTGTCGCATCGGTGACCTCCGCGGTGGAAACGATGCCTGTCTTGTAGCCCTGAAGGCGCTTCAGATAGCTCCAGAGTGTTTCGTAGCGCGGGTTATCCAGCTTCGATGCATTGCCGGGTTTCCAGTCGTTGTTATCCGGATAGACGTTGAGGGCACCGTTGATGGTCTTGTTGCCCGTGGCCCAGGCGCTCGCGGTATTGGCTGAGTCGGGGATGATATTTTCCTCCGCGTAGGTCATGACCATGCCGCTGTAGGGCATCTTGTCCATCTCCTGGAGGTTGTCGACAAAGCCGCCGCGGAATCCGTTGCCGGTGCTTTGAGACACGATTCGGCCGACGTCCCGGTAGGTGGCTCCCATCGCGTCGCCGATGAACAGGATGATGCTCTCCTTGCTGGCGATGTGGCGCTTGAACTCCTGCACGCCGATCTTCTGAACAAAGCTGCCCGTCGCCGTGCCATCATTGACATCGGCGACGATCGTTTTTGCCCCTTCGGTCGGGAAACTCCGCGCACGGAACACCCAGGCTTTGTCGAGCGTTCCGGGGTTGGAATCGTTGTCGGTGGTAACTTCATCGGCAGGGCCGAAAAAGCCGGTGATGTCTTTGCCGTTTTCATCGCGGAACGTGAGGGTGGCGTTCACATTGGCGAGGCCGCTGGCCTCGATCCGCAGATCGTAGTATTGGTCGGTTAGGAGGCGGAAGCGCTCCGGCAGGGCGATCTTGACGTCCGGTGCGCCAATGGCGGGAAGGGTGGAAGTGAGACAAGCAAGCGCTAGCAGATTCTTGATGTTCGGTTTCATGACGTGTTTTTAATGTTTGTTTGGGCGAGCCCGGCAATGGACTCGTTAGGAGTTCATGCAACCCGCACGGATCTGGAAACCGGACTGTCGTGACGCTTTGGTAACAGATGGGATCGCCTGCCGTTCGCAGCGTGGTTTGAACGGGTGCTTGGTGACAGTTTCGTGAGATTGCGCTCAGGAATGGGACGATCGGTGGGGTTGTGTGACAGGATGGTCACATTAGAGCCCTTGAGGCGCACCGACCGGCGGGAGAATGCTGCGGGCCTTCCGAATTCCGGGTCGTTTCATGAGTCACCGCCGATTTATCCCTACCATTTCGTGGCAGTCCAAGGCTGCCCGGGCGGCAATTTCGTGTCTTTGCATCAGTTTCGTCACCCAATCGCTCACGGCCCAGGAAATCACTTCGTTCAACATCCGCGAGTATCGGGTCCAAGGGGCGAAGCGGCTGAAAAGCCTCGAAGTCGAGGAAGCGGTCTATCCGTTTCTCGGCCCCGCCAGGACGCCCGACGACGTCGAGCAGGCGCGCGTCGCGCTTGAGAAAGTCTATCACGCCAAGGGCTATCAGACCGTCTCGGTCGTCGTCCCGCAGCAGGACCCGCGGCGCGGGATCATCCGGCTGGAAGTCGTTGAGGGCAAGGTCGGCCGCCTCCGCGTCAACGGTGCGCGCTTCTTCCTGCCAAGCCGGATCAAGGCGGAAGCGCCGAGCGTCGCGGAAGGCACTTTGCCCAACCTTGAGGATTTCAAGAAAGACAACCTAACACTCAACCGCAATCCCGACCGCCGCGTCACTCCCGCGCTCCGGACCGGCGTCGAGCCCGGCACCTACGACATCGACCTCAACGTCGAGGACGAACTCCCGCTCCACGGCTCGCTGGAACTTAACAACCGCAACAGCGCCGACACCACCGGCCTGCGCCTCAACGGCGCGGCGAGTTACAGCAATCTCTATCAACTCGGCCACACCGTCGGCTTCAATTTCCAAATCGCCCCGCAGCGGCTGGCCGACGCCCAGGTTTACTCCGCCTACTATCTTGCCCGGGTTTCGGATGGTGTCAGCCTCATGTTGACGGGTACCAAACAGAACAGCGACGTATCCACCATCGGCGGCGCGGCCTCCGCCGGCCGCGGTGAGATCGTCGGCCTGCGCGCGATGTTCGACCTGCCGACCCAGCCGGAGTTCTACCAGAATGTTAGCGTTGGAATCGACTACAAGAATCTATCGGAAGATCTCATCATCGGCAAATCGACGAGCTCCTCGCCCATCGAATACTACCCGCTAAGCGCCAACTACGGCGCCACCTGGATGACCAAGAACGGCTTCACCGAACTCAACCACTCGGTGTCTGCCGGCCTGCGCGGTCTCGGCAGCGACGAGGACGATTACGGCACCCGCCGCTACAATGCCAGCGGCAGTTTCCTCTTCCTCCGCAGCGATCTCGCCCACACCCACGACCTCAAGGGCGGCTCCCAGATCTTCGGAAAAATCCAGGGCCAGCTTTCCTCCCAGCCGCTCGTCAACAGCGAGCAGTTCTCCGGCGGCGGTCTCGGCACCGCCCGCGGCTATCTCGAATCCACCTCGCTAGGTGACAACGGCATCTTCGGCACCGTCGAGCTCCGCACCCCGTCGCTCCTCGGAGAATCCACCGGCGAGCGCAGCAAGGCGCAGGAATGGCGCATTTACGCTTTCTCCGACTCTGGGCTGCTAGGAATCTACGACGCCCTTCCCTCCCAGCAAAAGCAGTTCGGCTTTGCCAGCGTCGGCCTCGGAACGCGCTTCCGTGTTCACGAGCATTACGATGGCTCGCTCGATGTCGCGGCGCCCCTCATCGACAAGCCTTATGCCGACGTGGGTGACGTCCGTGTTACTTTCCGCAGCTGGGCCGACTTCTAACTTTTCCTCTCAAAAAATGAACCGATCCCTCCTCATTCTCCCGGCCGCCGCGGCGCTGCTGACCGGCATGGTCCACTCCGCCGAAGAAGCGAAAGCCTGGTGGAACCCTTCGTGGACTCAGCGTTCCGAGATGACCCTCGACACCGGTGGTGACGCCGCGAGCCTCGCCGATCCCGCCGGCAGCGCCTCGCTGCTCGTCCGTCTATCAGACGGCAATTTCCAGTTCTCCTCCGCCCGTCCGGATGGCAGCGACATCCGCTTTATAGCCGCCGACGGAAAGACGATCCTGCCCCATCAGATCGAGAAATACGACGGCCTTCTCAACGAGGCCTATGTCTGGGTCAAGCTGCCCGCAGTCAACCCCGCCGCCAAGGAGACCTTCCACATTTACTATGGAAACTTGGAAGAGGGCATGACAGCCGCCGGCAAGCCCGCCGACGCCTTCGATTCCGACACCACCCTCGTCTATCACTTCGGCGAACTCGCTGCTGCTGCCGCGGATTCCACCGCCAATGGCAACAACGCTGCAACTGTCGGCGGCACCTCGGAAGGCGGGCTCATCGGCAATGCCTTGCGCCTGTCGGGGGCCGCGCCCATCACTGTTCCTGCCACGCCATCGCTCAAGTGGTCGCCGGGGCAGACCCTCACTCTATCCACCTGGATCAAGCCCGTCGCGCTCCAGGCGAATGCGGTGATCGCCAGCCGCACCGAAGGTCCATTTGCTTTCCGTCTCCTGCTGGACCAGGGAATTCCGCTCGTCGATATCGGCGGCACCCGCAGCCAGCCGGGCGCGCCTGTGGTGGCTAACACCTGGACCCATCTTGCCCTCGTCGCCGAAGGTTCCAACGTCCAGCTCTTCGTCAACGGGGCCCCCTACGCCAGGGGCGCCGCCGCCATCCCGGCCCTCAACAGTCCGCTCCTCATCGGCGGCCTTGCCGCCGATGCACCGGTCGGCGGCACCACCGCTTTCGTCGGGGAGATCGACGAGTTTACCCTTTCCAAAACCGCTCGCTCCTCCGGTTGGGTCAAGCTCGCCTCCGTCAACCAAGGAACCTCCGACGCCGGCCTCCGCACCCTTTCCCTCGGTCAGGCAGAAGCCGGCGAAGGCGGCGGCGAGCACAGCGGCGTCATGGAGCACCTTTCGCTCTTCGGCGACATCGCCAACAACATGATGTTCGACGGCTGGATCGCCATCGGCGTCTGCGCCATCATGATCGTCGTCGGCTGGACCGTCGCTGTTAAAAAATTCATCTACCTCAACTCCATCGAGAAAGGCACGAAAGTCTTCCTCAGCCAGTGGAAATCCCTCTCCACCGATCTCACCGCCCTCGACACCGAGGACAAGTCCAGCGTCAGCAGTCTCGGTGGCACCGTCGATGAGTCGGACCAGGCGCTCATTCAAAAATCCCCGCTGTTCCACATCTATCAAATCGGAGCCGACGAGATCCGCCACCGCCTCGACAAGGACAACACCCGCGTTCAAGGCCTTTCCGGTCGCTCCATCCAAGCCATCCGCGCCAGTCTCGACGCCGGACTCGTCCACGAAAGCCACCGCCTTTCCGACGGTCTCGTCTATCTCACCATCAGCATCGCCGGCGGTCCCTACGTCGGGTTGTTAGGCACCGTGGTCGGCGTCATGATCACCTTCGCGATCATCGCGAAATCGGGCGAGGTCAACGTCAACTCCATCGCTCCCGGCATCGCCTCCGCCCTGCTGGCAACCGTAGTCGGCCTCGTCGTCGCCATCCCCGCGCTCTTCATCTACAGCTACCTCAACGGTCGCATCAAGAACTCGCTCGGTCTCATGCAGGTCTTCATCGATGAGTTCGTCGCCAAGATGGCCGAGTTCTACCGCCCCGCCCAGGAAGCCGACCAAAGGGCCGGTTCATCCCATTGATCAGTCTTCTTCCTGAAAACTGGACACTGTAAACTAACAAACTTCCGCTACCATGGCCTCCGCCGACGAAAAAAGCTTCGATGACATCAACGTCACGCCGATGGTCGATCTCTATCTGGTCCTCCTGTTGATCTTCATCATCATGACCACTGCCGGTGTCCATGGGGTCAAGGTGAACCTGCCCAGCACCAGCAAGGCTGCCTCCCAGAAAATGGAAGAGCCCAAGACCCAGGCCATCACCATCGACACCGCGGGCAACATCAAGCTCAACACCATGGGCGTCACCATCGCGGAGCTCGAAACCAAACTCGCCGCCATCAAGGCAGCCACTCCCGAGGTTCCCGTCGTCGTCCGTGGCGACGGCCAGAACCAATACCAGGGCATCATGGACATTCTCGACGTGTTAGGCCGCGTCGGCATCAGCCAGATCGGCCTCGCCACCCAACCCGCGAAATAAAATGGCACCTCGTCCCGCATTCCCGCCGCCGGCGCCCAAGCCCGGAAAACACCGCCTTTTCATCGGCATCATGCTCGCCATTGTTCTGCTAGGTGGCATCGCCTCCTTCATGATGTCCGGTGGCAGGAAGGTCAAATCCGTCGCGAAGAAGGATGATATCATCATCGTCACGGCTCTGCCCAAGCCACCCCCTCCGCCGCCGCCACCGAAGGTCGAGCCACCGCCGCCACCCGACAAGTCGCCCGAGCCCGAGGAAATGGTCGAGCAGGAACAAGTCCCCGATGACGAGCCCCCACCGGACAATTCTCCCCCGGATTCCCCTCCATCCGACCTCGGCTCGAACGCCACCGGCAGCGGTCCCTCCATCGGAGCGGGCTCTGGCGGCAATGGCAGGATCGGCACCGGCCGCAAAGGCGGTGGCAGCAAGTGGGGTTACTACGCCGCCAAGGTCCAGTCCTCCATCAAGGACGCGCTCGGCCGGAATGCCAGCACCCGCAGCGCTAGTTTCTCGCTGCAAGTCCGCATCTGGGTCGACTCTAACGGGCGCATCACCCGCGCCCAGCTCGTCGGTTCGTCGGGAAATTCCGCCGTCGATCAATCCATCAAAAATCAGGTCCTCACCGGCCTCCAGCTTCCCGAACCGCCGCCCGCCGGCATGCCCATGCCCATCAACATGCGCATCTCCGCCCGCAAGTCCTGATCACGGACTCTGCCAGAAATTTCTGTTATTCTCCCATGTCGCCCACCCGCCCCATCCTTGCCGCCGCGTTCCTCGGAGCCACCAGCCTGCTCCGCGCCCAGGAAGTCGCCACTGAAACCGCGCCCGTCGCGCCTCTATCCGAATCCATCGATCCCACGACCGACGTTCCGTTAGCCTCCGACCTCCCTCCCGAGCCCAAACCGGCCCAAGTTGCCGCACCCACCTCCAACGTCACGGTCAACCTCATCAACCGGCTCGTCGAAAAGAAAATTCTCACCCGCGAGGAGGCCGATGAAATGATCAAACAGGCCGAAGCCGACGCCGTTGCCGTGGCACAGAACGCCACTGCCGCCGCTGACGTGGCCGCGCTTCCACCCGAGCCAAGCCCTGACGACATGCGCGTCACCTACATCCCGGAGGTCGTTAAAAACAACATGCGCGACCAAATCAAACAGGAGCTTATGGCCACCGCCCGTGACGAACAATGGGCCGCCAAATCCGCTCCTGACTGGACCTCCAGGTTCCGCCCGTTCGGCGATATCCGCGGCCGTTATGAAGGCGTCTTCTTCCCTGACGGAAACGACAATACCGGTGCATTCCCCAACTTCAACGCAATCAACACCGGCGCACCCTTCGACACTTCCGGTACCCAGTTCTCCCCCCAATACGACGTCGATCAGGATCGCGAGCGCGCCCGCATTCGCGCCCGCTTCGGCACCGACATCATGCTGGGCGACGGCTTCAACAGCGGCATCCGCATCGCCACCGGCGACTCCAACAGCCCCACATCGCCTAACCAAACTCTCGGTGGCAACGGCGGCAATTTCTCCAAATACGCCATCTGGCTCGACCGCGCCTTTGTCAGCTACGACGCCGGCCCGGGCGATGGCGAAGAACTCCTTTTCCTGATGGGCCGCTTCGACAATCCGTTCTTCTCCACCGAGATTCACTGGGACGACGACCTTGGCTTCGACGGTCTCGCCATGCGCGGCAAGGTGAAGCTCAATGACTGCGCCACCACCTTTTTCACCGCCGGCTACTTCCCCGTCTATAACACCGACTTCAACTTCGCCTCCAACCAGCCGTCCAAATTCGAAAGCACCGACAAATGGCTCACCGGTGCCCAGGTCGGCATCGACTGGAAAATCACCGACGACCTCACCGCCAAGTTCGGCATCGCCTACTACGACTTCGACGGCATCAATGGCGAACTCTCCGATCCCTTCATTCCTCTAACCAGCAGCGACGCCGGCAATACCGACACCACCCGCCCCGGCTTCGCCCAGCGCGGCAACACCTACATGGCGCTGCGCAACATCGACAACAGCACCTCCGCCAACGACTTCGGCAACAAGTACCAATACCAATACTACGGCCTCGCCTCCGAGTTCAGGAATCTAACGATAACCGGCAAGCTCGAATACGACCACTTCGATCCCGTCCGCCTCGCCCTCGTCGGCGAGGTCACCAAGAACATCGCCTTCGACAGCAGTGCCATCAACAAGAAGGCCGTCAACAACCGCGGCCCCAGCGCCGGCACCGCTCCCGGCAAATTCGAGGGCGGGGACACCGCCTGGTTCCTCGCCTTCACCGTCGGCAAGCCCGCCATGGAACGCTTCGGCGACTGGCAGGCCGGCCTTGGCTACCGCTACGTCGAGTCCGACGCCGTCGTGGACGGCTTCACCGACTCCGACTTCGGCGGAGGCGGCACCAACGTCCAAGGCTACACCCTCGGCGCCACCATGGCCCTCAGCCCCGCCGTCCGCGTCGGAGTCCGCTGGATGAGCGCTGATGAAATCATCGGCTCGCCGCTCGCCACCGACACCCTTCAGCTCGACCTCAACGCCAAGTTCTAACCATGATCACCAACTCACCAGCCACCGCCGGAATGTGGCTGCGGCGTCTCGCCGCAGGCCGTGCCAGATGCGTCCCGCTTCTAGTCTTCCTTTCCTCCCTTCAACCCCTCCAAGCCGCCGATCCCGCTGATCCCGCCGACCCCACCATCAAACTCCGCGCACAGCTCCGCGAGGTCATGCTCCAGGTCCGCACCGCCCAGACCGACGCCGCCAACGCCCAGGCCGAGAAACTCGCCGCCGACCAGAAGAACACCGAGCTCGCCGACAAGAACAAAGCCCTCGAAACCCGCATCGCCGGTCTCATCAAACAGGCTGCCACCGACAAGACCGCCACCGACAAATCCGTCGCGGCGCTCGAAAGCAAACTCGCCGACCGCGAGCTGCGCATTGTCCAATATCAGAAATCCCTCGAAGAATGGAAGGCCGGCTATCAGAAAGCAGCCGCTGTCGCCCGCACCAAGGAAGACGAGCGTGCCAAACTCTCCTCCGAACTCGTTTCCACCAAGCTCACCCTCGCCGACCGCGAGCGCAAGAACATCGCCCTCTTCAATGTCTCTAACGAAATCCTCGACCGCTATCAAGGCTACGCCCTCGGCAAGGCCCTGGCTGCCC
>JAZKGW010000044.1:0-112569 GCA_040385685.1 Verrucomicrobiota bacterium
CAATAAATCCGAATGATATTAGGACGGTGATAGTAGTTTTCATCTTTTGCAGAACAGTGTATTCTCCTACACGAGGGTGGATACGTCCCTGTCAGAATGCAATCCAGACTTGGAATTCGCGCCCCGTGCGGGTTGAGGGTTAGCGGCGTGTGAATGAATTGCAGATTTCATGAGTGTTTGGATACGCGGGTGGTTAGGCTCGGTTCGGAAATCTGTTACGCAACTCCAGCCGTGGCTAACTTCTCGGATATACGGAATTTCCAACAGAACGAAAGGGCTATTTTGAAGTTGCCCAAGGAGAGTGTTCGGGAGAACAGTGTCGGTATGAAAGCTTCTCCTAAGCCTTCCACCCCCCTTGCGGCCTTCAACTGGAGGGATGATTTGAATGCGTCGCGGGATCTGACACGCAACGAGGTGCAGGCGTTCGGGTTCGTGGTCGGCTGGTTCGAGGACTGGCGGGTGCGGGAGAATCTGCCTCCCGGACGGGAGAGTGCGCGGACGTTTTGGAAGGATGCGGTGGTGGCGAAGCCCCGGCAGGACTGGCAGTTGAGCCAGTGGGCGGAGGGGATGCGGTGGTATTTGAGGTGGTTTGAAATCTGCCAGAAAGGAGGCGGGAATGGGAGGTCGATCCCGGAACGGCTGAAGGCGGCAGTCCACTCGACCGGGGCGCGGAGAGGGCTGAGCGTGGAAACGCGCAAGACATATGCTGGATGGATGGCGAGGTTCGGCGCGTGGGCGGGAACGGAACGGAGGGTGATGGATCCGGGGATTTGCCGGGAATGGTTGACCGAGCTGGTGAACGAGGGGAAGCGATCCTTTTCCACGCAGAAGCAGGCGCTCAACGCTCTGGTGTTCTTCTACCGGGACGTGTGCGGCCACGAGACGGTGGATCTCCAAGTGAAATTGCGAAAGATGAAGCCGCGCGCGCCGGTGGTGCTGGCGGTCGCGGAGGTGCTGGCGGTGATCGGCAAACTGGAGCCGCACTATCAAACGATGGCGAGCCTGCAATATGGCTCCGGGCTGAGATTGAAGGAACTGACGCGAATCCGGATCAAGGATGTGGATCTGGGCAGGGGTGTGCTGACGATTCGCGGAGGC
Source organism: Verrucomicrobiota bacterium (assembly GCA_040385685.1). Classification (GTDB taxonomy): domain Bacteria; phylum Verrucomicrobiota; class Verrucomicrobiia; order Verrucomicrobiales; family Akkermansiaceae; genus Luteolibacter. Next base: position 1,099 of record JAZKGW010000044.1, read on the forward strand.
AAGGGGGACCGCGATCGAATCACGGTGATCCCGAACTGCCTGAAGCCGGCGCTGGCAAAGCAGATCGCCAGTTCACGGGAGTTGTGGGAGAATGACCGGCGGAAGGCGGTGCCAGGGGTTTCCTTGCTGGGCATGCAGCTGAAATTCCCGAAGTCCGGGGAAAAATGGGCCTGGCACTGGCTGTTTCCTGCGCCGGGGCTTTCGATCGATCCGGAAAGCGGCATTGAACGGCGGCATCACGTTCACGGGGATGTGTATGGGACAGCGTTCAAGCGGGCCGCGGAGGCCGCGGTCGAAGACAAGCGGGTGACGACGCATGCCTTCCGCCATGCGTTCGCCACGCATTTTCTGGAGAGCGGAGCGGACATCCGGACGCTGCAGGAGCTGTTGGGCCATGCGGACGTGAAGACCACGGAAATCTACGCGCATGCGGCGAAGATCGGGAATGACAAGGGGGTGAGGAGTCCGCTGGATGCGATGGCGGGTGCTCTGGTTGACGATCGATGATTGAGGGTTTTTGAATTTTTGATTTCGAGGCGAGGCAGGAGGCACCGTGCTGTTGGAGGGAGATGTCATTTTGTGGGGACCACCGGAGTGCGATCTTGCCGGCACCGGGGATCAGGAAAGAGATCCCTATCACCTCGTGTGTTTCACGGGACCGCGTCCGCGCTGAAGGACAACCTCGGCAAATGATGGAGGACTTTTTCCTCAAGCTCTGCGTCATTGCCATTGGCGGCTTGGATGGCCGTGAGCACGTTTAACCAACTGGCCGCTTGCGGACTTGGGGAGGGCTCGGCGATCAGGATCCGGATGGCTTCTCCGGGTTGGCGGTTACGAGCGGCTTGCAGCGCCAGCGGGAGCGACTGCCTTTCGGGGCGGAGGACGAATTCGATCACCTTTCGCAACTCGACCGGGCGCACCGGTTTGGGGAGAAAATCGACCACTCCCTGGCGGATCGCACGCAGGGCCGCGTTCGCACTCAGCGCGGCGCTGCACAGGACGATGTGGATGTTGTTGCCTCGGTCGCGCAGTTCATTGATCACGCCCAGGCCATCCATTTCAGGCATGCGCAGATCCAGAATCATGACGTCGAAGTTCACTTGCGCGATCCGTTCCAAGGCAATGGAGCCGGTGGCTGCCGTTTCCACCGAGGTTGTCCGGTTGGAAAGGGCGTAGGCGAACCCGAGGCGCAGGGTCGGCTCGTCATCCACGACCAGCACCTTGAGCTTCGTGCCCCCTTGCGTTTCCGCGTTGTCAGGCGATTGGGACATCGATGTAGAATTCCGTGGAGTCCTCCGTTCGCTCGCGCAATCCGATGCGACCTTCATGCGCTCTCATGATTTCCCGGGAAATGAAGAGCCCGAGTCCCACGCCATCCGCCTTCTGCCCCGGTGCCCGGTAGAAGCGCTCGAAGATCCGGCTCTGGCTGCCTTCGGGAACGCCCGGTCCGTGATCGATCACCGACACGCGCAGGTGCTCGGCGTCCGGCTTGGACTGGCGGACGATGACCTTGCCGCCATGCGGACTGTGTTTGATGGCGTTGGAAACAAGGTTGTTCATGACCTCGTCCAAGCGGATCGGATCGGCGAGAATCTCGGGAAAATCGTTCCCGCTGTCGTCGATCTGAAGTTGGACATCCTTGGCGCTGGCGGCACCTGTGTAGAGCTGGGCTGCGCGGATCACGCTGTCTTTCATCGCCATCGGGACTCGGGAAAGATGGGTGGCACCGCTTTCAGCTCGGGAAAGATCCAGCAAGGTGTTGAGAGTGACGAGCAGGCGCTCACAATCGTCGTTGGCGGACGCCACCATGATCTTTTGCATCTCGTCGAGGCGGTCCGAGCGATCTTCCAGCAGCAGGTGCAGGACCATCCGGATTCCAGTCAGCGGGGTCTTGATCTCGTGGCTCACCGTCGAGAGCAGATTGGTCTTCATGTCGTCGAGCCAGCGAATGCGGCTCACGTTGTGAAGCAGGATCGCCCAGCCGGATTCCGAGTGGTTCTCGGAAGAGAAGCGGAAGATCCGGGGCAAATAGTAGAACTCCTCCTCGTTGATCCGGAACAACAGCGCCTCCCGCGGGTCCTCGGGCAGGAAATGCGCGGAAGTTTTCCGGCACTCGTCGAGAATTGGCTGAATTTTCAACGGCAAGCGACCGGTGACACCGAGGGATTCCGTCAGGTTCTCCGCCGCCGGATTGATTTGGACGATGCCGCTATCGTCGCTCAACACGAAGACGGGCGATGGAATGGCTTCGAGAATGGCCGTGTTGACCATGTTGGCGCGCTTGAGGTTTTCGTCGCTCTCGCCGCGGCGGACCTTCAACTCGGCCGCCATGTCGTTGAAGGCGGAAATTACCTTCGCAAATTCACTGCCACGACTCGGCTCCGGCAAGGTGAGCTCGAAATTGCCCCGGCGGATTTCCTCGATCGACCGGTGCAAGGACGCCACGGGATCGACCAGATGCCGGACGAGCTGAAAATAAACCAGCGCAGCGACCGTCGTGCCGAGCAAGACCAAGGTCACCACGAACAAGGTGTTCTTGCCGGATTCCTCGCCGAGCCGGGCAGCTCCGGAAAACAACTTTTCCTCGGACAGGGTCATCACGTTTTCCGTCAGATCGATGATTCGCTGGGTCTGTGAAGCCATCGATTGCAGCAGTTTTTCCCGCTCGCTTCGCTCCACGGCCTCGCCGGTAAAGTAATCCTCGTAGCCGCTGCAGAACAGGCTCACCGCCTGATCGAGTCGTTCCACAACGCTCTGCCAATTCTCGTCCTGGTATTGGGTGGAGCGGATGATCTCGAGCTTTTGCAGGAGCTCCGGCTTGATGCTGTCGTAAAGCGTGCGATCCGGCGGGTGCTCCGTCGGCGGACCGGCCAAGGGCGGAAGATAGGTGCTGTTAAGGGTGACGGAAAGTGTGCGGAAGCTTTGCGCGGCATCAATCGCCCGGTAGTCCACTCTCAGCCTGGTATCGAAGCGCGTGACCGAATCCCGCATCAGCAGCAAAGCGGCGGCTCCCACGCTCCATAAAAGTAGGATGATGGTCAGCAGTCCATAGAAAAGCCGGAGTCGGAGCATGGGTGCGGCGGGGTGAAATTCAATCGATCCCAAAGCGCTTCCGCTTTCGGTAAAGGGTCGCCTTATCGATGCCGAGCACAGCCGCCGCGTCGTGCAGGGAGGGTGCCCAACCGAGAACTTTGGTCAGGTGGGCCTGTTCGATTTCATCGAGGCTATGCTCGCCGCCGATTCCCAGGTTTCCCGGCTCCGGAGTGCTTCCCGCAGCCATCGGAGTCGGGCGGGGCAAATCCTCTGCTTCCACTTCCGAGCCGCGGGCAAGGATCGTCGCGCGTTCGATGGCGTTGCGCAGTTCGCGCAAATTTCCCGGCCACGGGTGGCGCATCAACGCCCCGCGGCCGCTGTCGCTGAAGCCGTCGATCTTGCGACCCAATTGGCCGGCGAAAAAATCCAGATAGTCTTTGGCGAAGCGCCCGAGATCCCCCGTCCGCTCGCGCAGCGGCGGGACCGTCACGCTGATGACGTTGAGCCGATAGTAAAGGTCCTCGCGGAAATGGCCCTCGGCGATGCTCGCCTTGAGGTCGCGGTTGGTGGCGGCGATGACTCGGACATTGGCCTCGCGGACTTTGTTTTCGCCAAGCCGTTCGTATTCGCGTTCTTGCAGGAGCCGCAGCAGTTTCGGTTGGATTTCCATCGGCATTTCGCCGATTTCGTCGAGAAACAACGTACCGCCGTCCGCCGCGTGGATCTTTCCCCAAGTGTCTTTAACCGCACCCGTGAACGAGCCTTTCATGTGCCCGAACAAGGCACTTTCCAAAAGTTCCTTGGAGAGACTCGGGCAGCTCACCGTCACGAATGGCTTGTCCCGCAAATGGCTGCGGTCGTGAATCTCCCGGGCGATCACACTTTTTCCGGTGCCGCTTTCACCGAGGATCAGGATCGACGCGTTGGTCGCCGCGGCGCGGAACAGGATGTCGAATTCCTCACGTGTCTTCGGATCCTCCGACGAAAACCGCAACGGCGGCGAAGCGTGGCGAACCTCGCTTTTCAGCTCTTGGACCGTCTCTTTCAGCCGTACCACTTCCACCTGCGTCTTCAATGCTTTCTGCGCCTTAATCAGAATAGCTCGCAACTGGTCTGGCGTGAATGGCTTTTCCAGGTAATCAAATGCCCCGAGCTGGGTCGCTTTCACAGCCGTCGCGATCGACGCGTGGGCGGTGAAAATCGTCACCAACTGCTGCGGCTTCAGCGCCACGATTTTTTGGAGGATTTCAAGCCCGTCCTCGTCTCCCAGCCGGAGATCGAGGAACACCAGATCGAAGTTTTCCTCTTTGATCCGGCGCAGGGCAAGACTGCCATCTTCCGCGGTTTCCACGTAGTGACCCTCGGATTCCAAGGCAATCGAGGTGGTCAGGCGAATCGACTTTTCGTCGTCAACAATAAGAATATCCATGCGGGTTTCGGAGTGAGAAATGTGAGTCTTCTTTATCATTCGGCGTGCCGTCGGGTCTCCCTTTGACCAAGTGATTCAGCGCCAGCTGCTTAGATTGGATGGAGAAGACCTTGGCTGCTATCCCACCGTGCAAAAAACTACGCATCGACACGCCATCGTGCAACTTGCATTGGAAGTGGTTCCGTTCAAGTTCTCCGGGAATGAGTGATATCCACTAAAAATGAACGGCTTGCAGCTTTCATAAAAACTGGCGTGAGACTTGCGAAACGACGGTCACCATGAACCCTATATTCATCGCAAAAACCAATTGTCGGAACTTAAAATCGCCGGTCCGTCTGTTCGTGATCGCCGCCGGTGCTGCGTTGATCCTCGTTTCCGGGGTTTCAAGCTCATGCAGCACAGCAAGAGGCTTCGGTCAAGATGTTGAGAAAACCGGAGATAAGATCCAAGAAGCGGCGCACGACGTCGCCAACTAAGCGCTCCAGCATTTGCTCCGCTCCAAGTTGCCGGACTGTACTCCGGCAGAGAGCATCGTCTTAGTCCCCGGCGGAACCGATTGTGGAAGTAGAACCGGCATGTGCCACTGATTGAGTGGCCTTACTCGGCGGTTAAAGTCAGAGCTCCTTTGTAGACGTCGAAAAATGTCCCATCACTTTCTTCACTGCGAGTTCGGCGGTTAAACCGTGGAGTTCGCGCAGAGTCTCCGGCTTGCCGTGTTCCACGAATTTATCCGGCCAGCCGATCCGCTCGACCGGCGTGTGGATTCCGGCATCGTGAAGGTTCTCAATGACCGCCGCACCGAAGCCGTTGAAGAGGACGTGGTCCTCAAAGGTGCAGAGGACCTTGCATTTCGCGGCGTGAGTTTGAAGCACCGTTGCATCGAGCGGCTTGATGAACCGCGGGTTGATGAGCGCGACGGACAGGCCTTGCGCCTCTAACATCAGTTTGGTGCGCTCGGCCATTTCGAACATCGTGCCGAGGCCGACAAGTGCGACGTCGGTGCCGTCCGCGATGACTTCCGCCTTGCCGATTTCGATCAGCGCCGGCTTGGCCTTGACGGGAGTCCCCTTGATGACGCCGCGCGGGTAACGAATGGCGGTGGGGCCGTCGTCGTATTGGGACATCGTGAACAGCATGTCCACGAACTCGTCCTCATCCTTCGGCTGCATGTGGATGATGCCGGGAACGTGGCGGAGGTAGCCGATGTCGAACAGCCCGTGGTGGGTCGGCCCGTCATCGCCAGAAAGTCCCCCGCGGTCCATGCACAATCTAACCGGCAGGCCTTGCAACGCCATGTCGTGGATGATCATGTCGTAGGCACGCTGCATGAAGGTCGAGTAGATCGCGAGAAACGGACGGAAGCCCTCGGTTGCAAGACCACAGGCAAACAGCGCGGCGTGCTCCTCGGCGATGCCGACATCGAAGTAACGGTCCGGCAGCTCCTTCTTGAAGATTTCCAGCTTGGTCCCACCGGGCATGGCGGCGGTGATGGCGACGATCTTCGGATCCTTTTTCGCGAAATCCGTAACCGCCCGGCCGAACAGATCCGAGCAGGTCGGGGTCGCGGTGGCATCGGTGGAACCGTCGTCGATCTTGTAGGTGCCGAGGCCATGGAATTTCCCGGGGTTGTCGAGCGCAGGCTGATAGCCACGACCCTTCTCGGTGATGATGTGAAGCACGACCGGCTCGTGCAGCGTCTTCAAATGCTCGAAGGTGCGCACTAACAACGGCAAGTCATGGCCATCGATCGGGCCAAAGTAACGCATGCCGAATTTCTCGAACAAGACGTTCTGGAACAGCAGGTTCTTCGCACCTTCCTCGACCTTGTGGGCCAGCGTGCGCACGGCCTTGCCAGCGATTCTCTCGACGAAATCCGCGGCTTGGCGGCGTACCGCGGCGTAGGTGTGATGGGTCTGGAGCGCGTTGAAATAGGTGGCGATGGCACCGACGTTTTTGTCGATCGACCACTCGTTGTCGTTGAGCACGACAATGAATTTCCTAGTCGTTTCCGCGATGTTGTTGAGCGCCTCGAGTGTGGGTCCGCAGGTGAATGCGGCATCCCCGGCGACGGCGACCACGTGATTGTCACCCCCGGCCAGATCGCGGGCGGCGGCCATCCCGAGCGCGGCTGACAGAGCGGTGCCGGCGTGGCCCGCGCCATAGGAATCGTGCTCGGACTCGCTGCGAAGCAGGAAACCATTGAGGCCCTTGTAGGTGCGGATGGTATGAATCTGCGCGGCCCGCCCGGTGAGCATCTTGTGGACATAACCCTGGTGCGAAACGTCGAACACGAACTTGTCCTCCGGGGTGGAGAAAACGCGGTGCATGGCCACGGTCAGCTCGACCACGCCGAGATTGGGACCGAGGTGGCCACCGGTTTTTGAGAGGGAATCGATCAGCGTCTCGCGAATCTCCTCGGCGAGTTTCGGCAAGTCCTCGTCGGCGAGCTTTTTGACATCGTCGGGTGAATGAATCGTGGAGAGCAGCGGGCCGAGGGCCGGGGGCTTAGAAGAGGCGGATGTCATTTGCGTCGTCGTCGTCGGGATCCTCCGGAGGATCGGTCGGGGTGGGGAGTTCGCGAGCCTCCGCTGATTTCGCATCGGCATCCAGTGCAATCTCGTTCTGGTTGCGCAGAGTGATGAGTTCGATCCGGCCGCGAGCCGATTGCAGGATGGCCTCGCAGCGGGTTAGCAGCGCGGAGCCTTTTTCGTAATGCCCCACGAGATCCTCGAGCGAGAGGTGCTCATGCTCCATGGACTCGACGATCGCTTCGAGGCTGCCGAGGGCGTCCTCGAAAGTGATGGGCGGCGGCGAGCCCGGTTCTTCATCGCTGGATTTGCGGCGTGACATGGCTATCTCCCTTCTTCGGCAGGGTTGGTGTTGATCGCCCGTTCGCTGTAAAAAACCATGTCCAGTCCGGCCAGCATCTTGCGGTAGGGGTAACGTTTGGCGATGCCTTCGAGGTGCTGATCCTTGTCCACGATCGTCACCCAGCTAGGAAACTGGCTGTTGGGACGGGCTGGCATGGTTGCCAGCGACACCGGACCGTCCAGCACCATCGAGGTGAAATCCCGATAGTTGCTGGCGACCTCGGACAAGGGTCCGGAGCCGTGTGAAGCCGGGGAAATGACGATGCCCGCGACCCGCGTTTGGTTTTCTTCGGCGATGGTTTCGAGTTTTTCAAATCCGGCGCGGGTCGGTGGCAGCCAGATGGCCACCCGGTCGGCGTACCAAGCGACGGCCCATGGCTGGTCCGAGAAAACGACCTGCTTTTTCTCATCGACCCAGCCTTTGAGGCCGGCGGATTTGCTGTTGAGCGGGCCAGCCTGGTAGGGCGGCCAGTTCGGAATGCCGCCATGGTCGCGGTTGTGCAATCCGATCCGCACTTTCATCGGCAAGGCCAGGACCAGCGGCAGCGCGCAGATCCCGACGATGGCCATGTGGTGGACGTCCTTCAGCAGCGGTGTGGTCGCGACAATTTCCAACCGGCTCCAGAGGATTGAAATAAACGCCAGTCCGTAAGCCGTCATGATCGGAGCGAACAACAGGTGCAATTGATTCGGATCGAGCGGTTCCTTGGTGATTCCGAAAAACGCCATCCCCAGCGCGGCCATGATCCACATCAGCAGGATCGCCCACCGGAAATTGGCGATGGACGGCCGCTTGAACGGATGCAGCAAGGCGATGAAAAACAGCGGCGCGATCACGATGCCTCCCAGGAACGGGATGATGTCGGTTGCTTGCAGCAACGTGGTTCGGAGGATTTTTGAAATGAGCCCATTGAGCACCAATGGCTCGGCTTGCAGGTCGGTCGTCCGCATCACGGCGGATTCCGAACCGTTGCCCAAGCCTTTGTAGAGGGTGAGAAATGCCGTCCCGAATGGCGAACCCGAGACACTCTGATTTCTAACCATCACCAGGCTGATAGGAATCAGGATCATCACCAGCACCGAGAGGCCGACGATGCCGCGCGGACGGAAGGCGATCGCCGCGAAAATGATATAGCCCAGGGCGATCCACACCGCCATCCAATGGGTGAGCGCTAACAGAGTGAAGAAAACCCCGGCGATGATCGCTGGAGCAAACGCAATCCGTCCTTCCGCCGCGGCTTCCACCGCCCGATAGACGAAATAGATCGCGCAGGAAAACAGCAGCAGCATCAACATCTGTGGCAGCCCGCTCAGCGAGAAATTCCAGAACGTTTCGCAAAACAACATCAGGATGGCACATACTCCGGCGATCTTGGCGTCGAAAATCCGTGAGATCAGTAGATAGTTCACCCCGATGGCCATCAGGAAAAACAAGGTGGAAACCGTGGCGATCACCCGGTCGAGCGGGAAAATCCACTCGCTGGCGGTCATCTGCCAGGTGTCCGATTCATCCGCACCGATCATCTTCAGCACCGCCGCGTTGAGCAGTGGGTTGAGCGGCGAATGATAAGAATCCTCAAATCCCAACAGCTTCACCGAACCACTCTGCGCCTTGTCCGCCTGATAGTAGGCGACCGGCCGGATCAGTTTGGTGGTGAAACCATTGCCGCGGGCGATTTCCCGGGCGATTTGCGCCTGGTCCATCGCCTGCGGGGAGTTCAGGCCGCGGAACAGGACGAACAGGTTTCCCAGAGTGAGCGTGAGCAGGAGCAGAAGAAACAAGCTGCGGCGGATGATGATGCCGGTGTCGAGCTGGGCGGAATTGATACTCATGAAAAATTGGGGGTGAATGCAGACGGAAATTTCAAAGGCCGAGCTCCTTCAGCTTGCGCTGGAGGGTTCTGCGGCTGACCCCAAGCAGATCCGCCGCATGGGTGCGGTTGCCCCCGGAAAGAGACAGCGCGGCCCGGATCGTCGTGGTTTCGAGCGCATGCAAGTTGAATTCCGCCGGACCAGCAAGGGCCATTTTGGCCGACGGCGGCGAATCCGGCAAGGCTGCCACTGGAAAATGCAGGAACTCCGGCAGGTGGCGGGCCTCGATCACGGGATCGTTGCTCATGACCACGCCGTGTTCGATGGCGGTCCGCAATTCGCGGACGTTGCCCGGCCAATTGTAGCCGAGCAAAAGCTGCATCGCCGAATCCGACAACGGCTTGACCGGGCGATCATTTTCCTTGGCGAATTCCTGGAGAAAGCTGTTCGCCAGCAACACGATGTCCTCCCGCCGGTGGCGCAGTGGCGGCATTTCGATCTTCACCACATTGAGCCGGAAATAAAGGTCTTCGCGGAACGTCCCCTTCGCCACCAGCTCCTTGAGGTTCTTGTTGGTCGCGGCGATCACCCTAACATCCACCTTGATCGGCGCGTTCGAGCCGACCCGTTCCAAGGTCCGTTCCGACAGCACACGCAGCAGTTTCACCTGGGTGGCCGGGTCGATCTCGCCGATTTCATCGAGAAACAACGTCCCGCCGTCCGCCTGCTCGAAGCGCCCGATCCGGCGCTGGGCGGCACCGGTGAACGCCCCCTTCTCATGACCGAACAACTCGCTCTCCAACAACTGCGGCGACAGCGCGGCGCAATGGACAATCACCATCTTCGCCGCCGGCCGGCCTGATAGATGGTGCAGCGAATGCGCCACCACTTCCTTGCCGGTGCCCGATTCGCCCTCGATCAGCACGGTCGCCCGCGTCGGCGCGACCTGTTGGACCAGCTCGGTCACCCGGCCTATGGCAGGGGATTTGCCGATCAGGCGGTCGAGCTTGTGGGTCTTCTTGACCTGCTGGACAAGCTGTTGGTTCTCCGTTTCCAGGTTGCGGCTGCGCAGCGCGCGCTTGAGCTGCATTTCCACCTCGTCGAGGTTGAGCGGCTTGGTCACGAAATGCCACGCCCCGCGGCGCATCGCCTCCACCGCCGTGTCCACCGAGCCGTAAGCCGTCATCATGATCGCCACCGGCGGCTCGGGCAGCGCCAGCGCCGCATCCAGCAGGTCCATCCCCGAATCGCCGCCCAGCCGCAAATCGGTTAGCAGCAGCTTGATCGGCTCGGTCTTCAGAATGGCCAGCGCCTCCGCCTTGCCCGCCGCCGTGTACACGTCGAACTCTTCCTCCAAGGCGCTGCGCAGTCCCTCGCGGGTGGCACGTTCGTCTTCAACTATCAGTAATGTCGGTAGCATGGGCGGGAGGCATTGAATTCTTAATTTAAAACAAAGAGACGGGGGCGTGGAAATCGTGAATGGGTCCGGTTGAACAGCTGTTTCTAAAATCATTCTGTCACCCATTCACTCGGGAACACTGATAGAGTATCGGGAAAGCTGAAACTTGCGTTCCCCTGAAATCCAGACGTTTTTGGCGACTGTTGCGTTTCCGGCGGAGTGAAGCCAGATCTCATCCGGCTGATCGTTTTCGCGGAAGAGATCAGTCATGTATCGCTGGCCGGACGATGTTAGGAGCAGGGTTCTACGCCAGACTGCCCTTTCCAACAAATCTTCCTTCGGAGGATTTGAAAAGGAATCGGTGTCGATTCTGAAGTGATGGAAAAGGCAGAGGTTCGTTGCGCCGGACGAATCATCCCCAAGGCTGCCGACGAGACGGACACTCATCTTATCCTCAACGGATGCTTTTTCCGCAAACCGCTGCTCCAGGGCAGGCAGGCGCTCAACCCCTTCGAGAACATTCCAGCGGGTGTCCTCCTTGAGGTTGTGGAAAAAGACCTCGGAATAATGTCCCCTGCGGGCATCTCCTGCCGACGAGAAAACGGCGTTTCCTCCGGCGAACATCACGAAGTCCGTTACCGCGGTTGCAACCAGCTTCGGTTTCTGCCGCGGGTTCATGGAAGCAATCCAGAATGGGCTTGACCCACTGCCTTCTCCCGAACGTCGGACGCGGAATCCCACAAAACCATCACCTTCCTCTGCCGTGGACATGTAGTGTTCACCGTTCAGTTCAAGATCGAACAGGCGGATACTCCCATTTACCGATAGGCCTGAAAGAAAATCAATATCTCCTAAACCGTCGCGACGCGAGTAGAGCGCCTTGACAGGTTGGATGTCGGTCCAGACGAAGGGAACCACAGCCACCTTCCTCCGATTGGGGACATCGGCGACGGGGCCGCCAGTCTTTACATCAACCGCCTGCTTGAGGCGGTGAAAAGTCACTTCGTCCATGGTCGTCCCGAACACCGCGACATTCTGGTCGGCTGAAAAATAATCCAAATCCCATCCGACCGGGAATGCCACAACCTTGCCGGATTTAAGACTCATCCAAAAATACATGGGATGATTGTGTTTTCTGGGCCAGATGTCCGGATCCCCTCCTTCAATCATCAGCACGACGGCATCCGCATGTCGGACGAGGACATGTGACTGGATCAGAGGCTGCCGGTTCTCCGGGAATTTCAATTCCGCGATCTTGAAATCCACCAACTCGCCACTGCGCGCGTCGATGGCGAACGGACTCTGGCGGCTTGAGTTGAAAAACGTCCACAGCCTTCCGCCTGTATCCACACTGGCAACCATGCTCGATCCCTCCAGCACAGGCGACTCGGTCGTTTTTTCGGGTTTTGCCGACCCGGCGATCGGCAGGGACCAGAGAGCGGTCCCTCGCCTGAGAAGAAGCGTGTCCCCACCGCTGGTGGCAAGAACGTCATCCCACATCCCGAAGTCATCGGACCTATTCGACTGGGCATGCCGCAGAATGGGCGCAGCCTCAGCTGCTGGAGGAGCTTGGGCATTGGCGTTTTGGGGGAATGCGGAAATCGCCATGGCAAGTGGCATCAAGAGCAACTTCGGCAGACACGATAGGGTGCGATCCGGGAGATTCCATCGCACAAGCCCCGGCGATGGCAAGTTTCCTCCAGCCTCGTGTCCCTTGCTCCTTTTGTGGTCCTTCATTTTGTTAAAGATCGATCACCGGCTCCGGCGGGCCCAACAACCTAACCGGCCGGTCGGCGTGGGGCAGGTGGATCAGCACCCGCGTTCCCTGGCTCACCTCGCTCTCGATGGCGATCTCGCCGCCATGCTCGCGGATGATCCGACGGACGATCAGCAACCCCAGCCCGGAGCCGGACGATTTCGTCGTCCGGTAAGGCTCGAACAGCGCCCCCATGTGCTCGGGGGAAATGCCGGTGCCGTTGTCCTCGATGGAAATGATGTATTCAAAATCCGTGAACCGCGTGCGGATCGTCACCCGGCCTTCGCGCGCGCATATCGACTGATAGGCATTGCGGATCAAGTTGTAGAAAACCTGTTGGAACTGTCCCGGATCGACCATCGCCGGCGGCAACGAGGGGGCGAGATCCAGCTCCACGGCGACTTTCCGCGATGCGAGTTCCGGCTCTAACAATCTCAAGGTCTCCTGCAACAGCGCATGCAGATCCTGCCGCTCGCGGTGGGGCGTCGTCGGCCGCACGGCGTTGAGGAACTGCTTGAGGATCATGTCCAGCCGCTGGATTTCCTGGCGAGCCGTCGCAAGGTTCTCCTCCAGCGGTTTGCGGTCGCCCGCGGGCAGCTTGCGCAACTTGCGCCCGAGAAGCTGGAGGTGGATATCGAGCGAGTTGAGCGGATTGCCGATTTCATGAGCCACGCCGGCGGCCAGCAGCGTGAGCGCGTTGAGCCGCTCCGTTTCCAGCGTTTCCTCCGCCTCCGCACGAGTCGAGGTCAGGTCCCGGACCAGCATCACGTACCCAAGCGACTCCTTGGAGTTTTCCCCGCCATCGATCGGCGCAAGGTAGAAATTCAGAAAGCGCTTTTCCGGATAGAAGACTTCCAGGTCGCGGCTGATCGTGCGGCCGGGCTTCCCCAGCGTCGGCCAATCCAGGCCGCGGATTTGGGTGGAAATATGCTCGCCGGGCGACCGCTCCGGATCGAGCCCGAAGAACTGGCAAGCCGCCGGGTTAAGGATGCCGATCACGCCCTGCGGATCCAAAATGATGACCCCCTCATGCAACGCTCCGAAGACTTTCTCCAGAAACCCCCTCTCGCGGATCAAGCGGGTGACGATCTTCTGCACGTCGCCCGGACCTACGCGGTCCAACCGGGCGACCAATTTTTCCAGGAAGCCGGATTTCACAGATGAAAGTTTGCCAGGTGGAAGGTTTCAGTGTTCAGGAAAGACATGGAAGCGCTGCTGTTGGTTTTTTGCACCTTTCCCGATGTGGCGTCGGCGCGACAGATTGGCACGGCACTTGTCGAAACGCAACTGGCAGCTTGTGTCAATCTCGTCCCCGCCGTGGAGTCGATCTACCGCTGGCAGGGAAAGGTGGAAACTGCCGCCGAAACGCTCGCGATCTTCAAGACCACCGCCTCCGCGTTTCCCGATTTCGAAAAAGCCCTCGCGGAAATGCACCCCTACGAAGTCCCGGAAATCATCGCCCTTGCTCCGGAAAGAGTCTCCGCGCCTTACCGGGAGTGGGTCGTTGGCCAAGTCGGCTATTGAAGAATTCAACCGCGGATTTCGCGGATGAAGAGGATGGGAAGAGAAGGAATCCCGGATCTTGAAATCCTCTTCATCCGCGAAATCCGCGGTTAGGAAACGGCGAAACCAGTCGCCAGACGATTGCGGGCGGCCTAGGTTCGCCGCGTGCTTCGGGGACATTGGTACATCGCTTGCCGTTCGGGACAAATCGCCAAAGGGCCGGTCGCACGGACGGTGATTGGCGAGCCGCTGGTGGTTTTCCGAAGTCCGTCAGGTGAGGCGGCGGCGCTGGTGGACCGATGCGCACACCGGAATCTCGCGCTCTCGCGCGGGACCGTGACCGCCGACGGTCTGCGCTGTGCCTACCACGGCTGGACTTGGGCGGCGGACGGCCATTGCACGCGCATCCCGGCGGCGTGCGGCGGGGATTGCCAGGCGATCCGCGTAAAATCCTATCCGGTCCGCGAGCAGCAGGAAATGATTTGGGTGTGGCTGGCGGGTGAGGAGAATCCCCTGCCGGACAAGGAGCCACCGCTTTTCCCTCACATGGGAGAGCCGGGTTGGCGGCATTTCATCATGGAACGGACCTTCGAGGCGGATGCGTTTCATTGCGTGGAAAATTTCCTCGATGTGCCGCACACCGCGCATGTGCATCGCGGGCTATTCCGGGGCGAGGAGAGCAAGGAAATCGAGATCGAGATTACGTCGGGCGAGGATTGGATCGAGGCGGAGTTTCTCGGCGAGGAACGGATGGATTCGTGGATCGGAAAATTGTTAGTTCCGGAGGGCAGCCGGATCCGTCATGTGGATCGTTTCCAACTGCCATACGTCACGCGGGTGGACTATCAGATGAGCGAGAAGCGCCAGTATGTGGTGATGAGCCAATGCACGCCGGAGGGGCCGGAGCAGACGCGGGTGTTCACCTATCTGGCATTCAGGTTCGTGCCGTTAGGCGGGTTGATCAAGCTGGTCTTCCAGCCCTTCGCGGGAGTGATCTTGAACCAGGATGTGGAAGTGCTGCGCCAGCAAACCGAGGATCTCCGCCGAACCGGTGCCGCGCGGTTTCTCTATCATGAGACGGATGCTATTGCGCGCGGCATTCGTGATCTCATCGCAGGCAAGTCACTGGCAGGACTCGCGCCGGAGCACCGGAAATTGCGGGTATGAAGGAGGCGTGGCAAATGGCGGTGGAACGGATGCCGGTGTGGGCGGCGGTGGCGTTGCTGCTCTGTCAATTTGTAGCTCCGTTGTTTCATTTCTGGCAGAACCGTCCGCCGCAACGGCTCGGCGGACCGATCTCGCGGGCGAAAGCGGCATGGCTGACACACGCGGCGACCTTGTGGCTCGCGCTGCCGGTTTTGCTCTGCCTGCAACATCCGGCATACGCGTGGCTGGCGGCGTCGATGGGTCTGCGGACGATCATCGAATTGCCACTCTGCGCGCGGCAACGCTGGAGCACCAACCACGGACTCTCCCATGATGCAATCCATGCGGCTATCGCAATCTATTGGCTGCCCCGGGTGTCGCAGGATATTCAACTTTGGATCATCCTAACGTTGGTGACACTGTCCGCAGAGGTGTTCTTCGTGCTGCGTTTCCGCAAGTGTACGGCAGGGCCGGCCAATGGGATTTATTTCGTGCCGGATGGACCAACCCATGCGAAGCTCAACCTGCTAACCGACTTTATCCGGATGCCTTCGCAATACCTGATGATTTCCATCCTCATCGCCGCATGCCTGCGCTAGACACCATTCATTTGAAAAGCAGCACGAGGCTGATGTCTTCGCTGACATTGTCCGAGCGACAGGCGATGCACGGCTTGATGACGGCTCACTATGAGGCGGTGCCGTGGAATCGTTTTGACGCCGATCTATCAGCGAAGGACGAGGTGCTGATGCTTCACGACATGGACGGAAGCCTGTGCGGCTTCACGACGCTGGCGTGGAATCCCGCGGGGCGCTTCGAGGAGGGCGATATCTTGTTTTCCGGCGATACGATCATCGCCCGCCGCTGCTGGGGAACCCAGGAATTGGTGCGTGCCTTCTGCCGTCGCGCCGGTGAGTGGAAGGCGGCAAGCGGGAGGCGATTGTTCTGGTTTTTGATATCGAAGGGCCATCGCACCTATCTCTATCTGCCGTTGTTCACGCGTAGGTTTCATCCGCATCCGGAAAACGAGGAAATGGAATGGGCGAGAGTGGCGGGGCAGGTTGCCGACCGGTTGTTCGGCGAAAGTTGGAAACCGACAGAAGGGGTGATCCGCTTTCCAACGAGTCAGGGACATCTGCGGGAAGAGCTGGACATCGGTCGCGAGACGAACCCTTGGGTCCGTTATTTTTTGAAATGCAATCCGGGCTACTCGCGCGGTGAGGAACTGGTGTGCTTCACGGAAATGGACGAATCCAACCTGCGGCGCGGCGCGCTCGCGGCATTTCGCGAGGGAATCCATCCATGAATCCACAAGCCGCGGCATTATTGGCGTCCCTGGATCAATGGTCCGTTCCAGCGGCCGATCCATGGTCGAGGCTTCGGGGTTTGCTGGATGAGCAGTCGGACACCGCGTTCGGTCGGGCCCATGGTTTCAGCTCGATCCAGAGTCCGGAAGACTTCCGAACCGCTATTCCACCCATGGACTACGAAGACCATCGTAGTTGGATCGAGAGGGCAGCTAACGGAGAAGAAAGTGTGTTGGCGTGTAATCGAATTCTTGGATTCGAAAAAACGTCCGGCACTTCATCACGTCCGAAATGGATTCCTATCAGCGAGAGCCTCCAACAGGAGTTCGCACGCGGGCTGGCTTCCTGGTTTGCAGGCTGGCGGTATCGCCGGCCGGAGGTGTTTGAAGGCCGTGCGTATTGGGCGGTTTCGCCGCCAGGCATGAAACCGGAAATCGCGCCGGGCGGTTTGCCGGTGGGGATGACCAGCGATGCTGCGTATTTCCCGGATGACGTGGGTGAGAAACTGGCCGGGTGGCTGGTGATCCCAGATTTAAGCGGGCAGCCGGACGCGGTGTTTGAGGAAACGGCTGAGGCCCTTTTAGCCGCGCCGGACTTGAGCGTGATCTCGGTATGGAGTCCGACATTTTTGTTGGGCATCGATGCGGCATTGCGCCGGATACGGGGTGAGTTCTCATGGCGAGAGTTGTGGCCCCGGCTCGCACTGGTGAGTTGTTGGGCGGATGCGTCGAGCGCGCAGTGGATCCCCCGGCTCAGCGAGCGGCTTGGCGGCATCCCGATCGAGGCCAAGGGCTTGTTAGCGACCGAAGGGATCACCTCAGTGCCTGATGCCATTACTGGCAGTCCGCGTCTCGCCAGCGAGTGCCACTGGCATGAGTTTCTCGATGAGAATGGTCGTTTCACGGAAATCTCCGATCTCCAGTCAGGGCGAATCTACGAGGTTCTCATCACCACTTGCGGCGGACTTTTCCGTTACGGCAGTGGCGACAGAGTAAGGGTCACGGGAACCGGCACGGATGGCCTGCCGCGTCTTCGTTTCGTCGGCCGAGCGGGTAGCGTTTCCGATTTGGTTGGGGAGAAGCTAAGTGAGAGTCAGGCGCTTGAAGCGTTGTTAGCGGGTGAGAGTCGCGGCTTCATGTCAGCCGATCTACAGGGACCAGGATATGTCATTTGGCTGGAAGATCCATTCCAGGCGGCAGCCGTCGAGCGCGTGCTACGACAAAACCCGTATTTCGATCAGGCACTCGCACTGCAGCAGCTTGGCTCGCTCCAAGTCCGGCAACTGCGGGACGACTGGAGCATGAAACTAACAAGCGCGCTGGCAAGGTTGCGCGGCTGCCGGATCGGCGACGTAAAATTGCCGGCCCTGCTCACTCAATTCACTCCCGGGGAGGTGGCATCGTGGCTGGACTAACTATTCGTCCGGCCATTGAGGAAGACCATGTGGCGCTGGAAGAATTGCTGCGCGCCACGCCGATGGGGTCGCGGATCAAGCTGTGCTTCGAACGGGATCCCGATTACGTCGCGGGTGCCAGAGTGCAAACGGATGAAACGTGTGTCTGGGCGGCCTTTGAAAGTGGCGGCCGGGCGGTGGGAGTGTTTTCCGCAGGATCAAGGAGAGTTTGGCTGGGTGGTGAAATGCCAATGCGGTACCTGAGTGATTTAAGGATTCATCCGGATTGGCAGGGATCCCCGCTGCTGGCCCGCGGATTTCGCGTTCTTCGGAAGGAAGTGTTTCGTGCGGGCGAGTGGGCACAGACGTTGGTGTTGGAAGAAAATCTCCGGGCACTTGAAATGCTAACCCAGGGGCGTGCCGGGCTGCCGGACTATCGGGCGGCTGGTCAGTATGCGAGCTGGCTGCTTCCCAACCAACGGATCGATGCGCGAAGTGAGCATCGGGTGCGCCGCGCGACTTGGGCCGATCTTGGGGCGATGCAGATTCTGTTGGACGCGTCGTCGCGACGGCGGAGTTTTGCCGGAGTCGTGAAACTGGCGGATTTGGGAAAGCCTGGGTGGCGCAATCTAACGATTGAAGATTTCCTCGTCGCGGAGCGCGATGGAATCATCACCGGGATGTTGGGCTTGTGGGATCAAGGCGGATTCCAGCGGCTGCGGATCCAAGCCTACTCGCCAATGATCGCCGTGGTGCGTCCGTTATGGAATTCCTTCGCCAGTGTGCCATTGCCCAAAGCGGGACAGGTCCTGCCGCTGCGGAAGGCAACCGCGATTGCTTGCGCTGATGATGATCCCACCATCTTCCGCGCCTTGTTAGCTTCGGCTTTGTCTGCAAATGACAAGCGGCTGTTATTGATAGGATTGTCAGCGGAAGATCCGCTCGGCAAGGCACTGCGCGAGTTAAAGGGGCGGATGGAATATGGCCGGCATTTTTTGGTCGGCTGGGATGGGGATCCGCCGGAGTGGGAGGAGCCGTTCGCGTTTGATGTGGCGAGGATATGATTGGCGATGGTGATGAATCATCTACCCGGCAGACCCACCTTCAGCACGGTCGGGAGGAAGATTCCCGTGCTGAAGGTCGCCGGCTATCGGGGGGAGAGGCCGGAGGCACCCGTGAGGGGAAGAAACGCGTGGTGATCAACCACCATTCCCCGCGCTCCCGGGTGGAGTGATGCCGCGTTGGGCAAAGTCAGACGAAATCAATCCCATGCGCCGCCGCGATGGCGGTGATGGTTTCCATGTCCGGGCCTTCGGGAAGGTGGAAGGGGTCCTCGCACTGATGGAAGAACGACTCCAAGCCCGGGGAGTTTGCCATGACATGGAGTCTGCCGGTGGTGGTGCCGATGTTGCGGAACGTGTGCGGCTGGTGGCGGGGCAGGTAGGCGGTGGTGCCGGGGCCGCCTTCGGTCCAGGAGCCATCCGCGAAGAAGGCGAAGCGCCCTTCGATCACGGTGAGGATCTCGTCCTCGTCGCGATGGGTGTGCAGGGGCGGCCCGTTGTCCGGCGGCGAGATCAGCTCGCCGGCCAGGAGCCAGCCGTTGCTTTGTTTCTGGTTGAGGAAGAACTGGAGATGGCCGCCGAAGCAGCGGATGCCGAGATCTCCGTTTGATGGATGGACGATTGGTTTCATGGTGGTTGGTGGGGTTGGATTCGCGATGAAGGATGCCCGGTTCGCGGGCGGAAGGAAATGGGCCGAAAGGTGAATCCGCTTCAACGCGGTGTTTCCAGATCCGGAGCCATCTGTGGGGTGACGGTCGGCCACGACAGCTTCGCGCTGGTGGTGCTGCCGGACCAGGTCATGGTGTTGCCCCGGAATGCGGCATTGCCGGGATTGATCGGCAGTTCCGTCTGCGGATAGCCGAAGCCGGGGAACGCGATGCCGTTCTGCCGGACGGTAGTGGTCGAAGTTCCATCGGGATGGCGTGTCACCTCCGTTTCGGTGAAGTCGCCGTCACCGGTCAGGGTGAATGGATTGATGAGGGAAGCGGTCGTCTGAATCGTGCCTTGGGCGCGGATGCGTTTCGGCAGCCAGGTTTCCTCCTGATTATGATCGATGGATGTTAGGTTTGATCCGCCGGACCAGGTGACGGTCGTGTTTGAATCGGGATTGTGCGTGCCGGAAGCGCTGACCGTGCCCCAACAATCGGACATGTTAAAAAACAAGGTGGGCAGATACTGGACTGGCATCTCCGGCATTCCCCGGCTGCCGTGGATGTCGGCGCGGAACTTCACGGACATCTCCAGCTTCACGTCCAACGAGCCCTCCGATTTGATTTCGTAGGTAAAAGGGACCGTCCACTGGGTAATCGGCAGGGGATTGCTGCGGGAAACGAAATCCTTCTTCAAGACCACCTCGATGTTTCCGGCCCGAGGCGACGCCGGCATGCGGATGGTGATGCCGGTGTGGGGTTCCCAACGCACGACGTGCATCTTGAATCCGCCCCACAGCACCTCGCGCAGCGACTCGCCGGGATCGTCGCCGAAGTCGCCCTCGATGAGATACTTCGAATATGGCTCGGTCGGATAGGCATTCTCATGCAGCGCCCGCATGACCGAGGGCTTCAGAATGTGGCCGGGCGCCGTGGAATGATGGAACCAGGTGAGCTTCGCGTTTGGCCGCACCTGATTTTCCCACATCGGGCTGGGATCGACGTCGAAACCGAAGGCGCTCATCCACCAGCGCGTCGCCATGAGCGAAAAGGAGCGCTCCGGTGGCGAGGAAACAGGAGGTTCCTCGTTCATTCCTAACAAACGATCAAAAACCTTGAGGCACGGTGTCCCGCTGTACGGGCCGGACAACCAATCCCAACTCGCGAACGACCCGCAGTTGGCATCCGTGAAACCTTTCGCCAGTTCGGCGTCCCCGGCCAGACAGGCGTCGACCACCGCGATCGAATTCGGCGCAAAGCGGATGTGCTTGCGGACGAACTCCGAGGTGATCGTGAAGTAAGGGAGCTTCCACGGATTGTCATCGATGGCGAAATCGAGTTCGCCCGCATCCACCATTGCCTTGTATTTGCCCTGGATCATTTCGGTCGTCGCAAATTGCCGGGTGACCAGGCTGACGCCCCTCGTCCCGTCCTTCTTCTTGTAATACACGCCATGCGACTGCCAGAAAAGCACGCCTAACGGTTTTGCCGCAGACCAGTTCTTGATTTGATCGACCGTGGTTCTCGGGAACTCCGTGACCGTGTAATTGCGGGAGCGGAGCCAGCCGGCGATGGTGGGCGCGGAGTTGGGGAAAGAGCTTTCCAGCGAGAACGCGGTGATGGCCGCGTTGCTGCCGGGAAGGTTTTCACCTGAGAGATTGAGGGTTTTCGGCGCGATGGAGGATGCGGCGGATAGAGTCATCGTGCGGGTGGTTTTTATTTCTAACGAAGGAGCTTCCTTGGCGGCCGGACCGGTGTAGCGCCGGGGTGGACGCATCAAGACCAGGGTCATGCCATCCTTGAAGCGGACCGTGATGTCCTCGCCACCCGGCGGCACTTCCGCCGTGGCCACGCTCGGATCCTGGAGCGCCCAGGCGATGAGGTTGGATTGCCACTGGGCGACGGGCAGCCCATTCCACTCGCGGATCTTGTCCGATGCAGAGGCGAAGAATGCCGTCCGGGCTGTTCCGTCGAGATCCTCATACCTGACGTAACAAAGGTCCTGACCGGACAATTCGACAGGTGGCAGGGCTGATAGATCACTCGTTTTGACCCGGGCGAAGAGTTTGGAGGCATTCTGCGGGGGCAGTCGGAAAAGAATCCGCGCCGCGCGGCCATCGATGCTGCTGGCGACCATCGGCCGCCACACTGCGGAGGCGGAAAGGTCGTTGGAGATTTCGAGGACGGCTTGGCGGGAACCGGCGGGAATGTCCACCTCTACGGAGAAGTGGTCGAGTGCGTCGAAGTAGCTGGCACGATTGGCGGGGCCTTCCGCGGTTGCCATGACAGCGAGGCATAGAACTAACAAACTAACGATCAGTAAATGAAGGTTCATGACGGTATGGGATCGGGGGTTGAGGCGGCGGACTATCCGGCGTCGCGGCCGATCCGTAAATGGGTCGAAAGGCCCAGACGCGCGGCTTTCCAACAGCCGGTGATTGGTCCATAGAAGGGGCATGCGAGATGGCTTCACCCACACTCCGGACGTGCTTGCGGCGAGCGCGGACTGGTTCCGGCTGCTGTTCGAAGGCAGTGCGGATGCGATGACACTGCTGGATCCGGAAACGATGATGTTGGTGGATGGCAACGATGCGTTTGCCCGCGCGTCTGGTTTCGACAGAGAGGATCTGACAAAACGGTCATTACTAGAAATGGCGCCTAAGTTCCAAGCTGATGGGCGGGCATCCACCGAGGTGGCGGCGGAAGTGGTCGCCAAGGTTCTCGCTCATGGAAGCCATCGCAGCGAGTGGCTGACGCGCCGCGCAAATGGCACTGAAGAATTCATCGACGTGGTTTCCACCCTATTGCCATTTCAAGACCGCCCCCTGATCCTGAACACTGCACGGAACATCGACGCGTCGAAAAAGATCGAAGCCGAGCTTCGTCTATCAGAGTCCCGCTGGCGGCGTGTTTTTGAACAGATTCCGATGAGCCTGCAGATCTTCGCTCCGGACGGATCAACACGTCAGGTGAACAAAGCTTTCGAAGAACTGTTCCATCTAACTCTGGAAGAGCTCCGGGATTTCAACATCCTTCATGACGAACAACTGGTGGTGGCAGGCGTGGACACCAACGTCCGGAACGCTTTCGAAGGTGAGATCTCCGTCGTTCCGGCTATTCCATTCGAACTGAAGACCTCGCCCGAGCAGGTGGCGAAAGGCGTGCGTTGGATTGGCTCGACGATGTTTCCGGTGTTTGATCCGGACGGGAAGATCATCGAAATCGTCTGCGTTCACGACGACCACACCGCGCGCAAACTCGCGGAGGATGAGGTCCGGAAACTGAACCAGACGCTTGAGCAACGCATCGCCGAGCGCACTGCGGAATTGAAACTATCAGAAGAACGGTTCAAACAGCTCTTCGAGTTCTCACCGCTCGGCATGGCGCAGGTGGACGAGCAGGCGCATTTCCATCAGGCGAATCCGGCGTTCTGCGAACTCGTCGGCTACGACATCGGGGAGCTGCGCACGATGAGCTACTGGGACCTGACACCCGAGAGCTATCATGACGATCAGCGGACTTCGATCGAGCGGCTGGACCGCACCGGGCGCTTCGGTCCGTTCGACAAGGAATACATTCGCAAGGACGGACGCAGGGTTCCGGTTAGATTGAATGGCGTGCAGGTTGTTTCCTCCACCGGCGAGGTGCAGGTGTGGGGCATTGCCGAGGATATTTCCCAACGTCAGGAGGCGGAGCGTGCGATCCGTGAGTCGGAGGAAAAGTTCAAGGCGCTGTTCGAGTTTTCTCCGTTAGGAATGGCCCGGGTGAGCTGGGAAGGCCATCTGCTTCAGGTGAACGAATCCTTCGCCAAGATGATCGGCTACACGCCGGACCAGGTCACGCGGTTGACCTACTGGGACATCACGCCAAGCAAATACGAGGAGCAGGAAAAACTGATACTTGAGCTCGTCCAGAGGGACGGGCGCTTCGGGCCGTTCGAAAAGGAATACATCCATCGCGACGGCCACCTGGTGCCGATCGTCATCAACGGCATGTTGATCCGCGGGCTGAATGGCGAGGACGAGCTGTGGGGCATCGTCGAGGACATCACGCCGCGGCGGCAGGCGGAGCAGGCGATCCGCGAGTCGGAGCGGAAGTTCCGCACGCTTTTCGAATCCTCCAGCCAAGGGGTCATGCTCCACGACGAGAATCATTTCTTTTCCGAAGTGAACCCGGCAGCGGCACGGATCCTCGGGAGGATGCCGGAAGAACTCATAGGCATGCATCCCTCTCAGCTCGCGCCGGAATATCAGACGAACGGGGAGCTTTCGGAAACGGTCGCGAAGCGCGAGATCGGAAGGTGTCTCGAAACCGGACTCGCCCAGTTCGAGTGGACTCACAATCACAAGGACGGCCAAGAGTTGCGACTGGAGGTCATTCTCAACCGCATCCCCCACGGCGAAAAAAATCTGATGCAGGCGGTCATCACCGACATTTCGGAACGCAAGCGCGCTGAGATGGAGTTGAAGCGCTCCCTCGAACGCGAGCGCGAGCTGAACCAGCTCAAGAGCAACTTCGTCTCAATGGTTTCCCACGAGTTCCGCACGCCGTTAGGGATCATCCAATCGTCCGCGGAAATCCTCGCGGACTATCTGGAGCAACTCGAAGCCGCCGAGCGCGCGGAACAGCTTCAGTCCATCATCAAGAACTCCCGCCGCATGGCCGGGCTGATGGAGGACGTGCTTTTGTTAGGTCGTCTCGATTCCGGCCGCATGGAGTTCGCGCCGCGTCCGCTCGATCTCGCCGCGCTCTGCCGTCGCCTCGTGGACGAGGTGCTATCCACCACGGACGGCCGCTGCCCCATTGGATTCTCCACCACCGGCCTGCCGTCGGAGGTGATGGCGGACGAACGCCTGCTGCGGCACATCCTGCTCAACCTGCTGAACAATGCGGTTAAATATTCACCCGACACCCAGCCGGTATCGTTCCGTGCCTCGGCGGAAGAAAACTCGCTGCATTTTCTGATCCGCGATCAAGGCATCGGCATTCCCGAGGACGACTTGCCCGGCCTGTTCGAAGCCTTCCGCCGCGGATCGAATGTCGGCCAGACGCCCGGCACTGGCCTCGGGCTCGTCATCGTCAAACAAAGCGTCGCCCTGCACGGCGGCGTCATTTCCATCGAATCCCGGCCCGGCGCCGGCACCGCTTTCACCGTCACCATTCCCCTTTCATCCGACCCATCATGAAGACCATCCTGATCATCGAGGACGAGCCCGAGATGCGCCGTAATCTGGCGACTATCCTGCGTCTCGAGAAATACAATCCGCTGTCCGCCGAAAACGGCCGCATCGGTGTGGAAACCGCCCTGCGCGAAAAGCCCGACCTCATCCTGTGCGATGTCATGATGCCGGAGCTCGACGGCTACGGCGTGATCCAGGAGTTGCGGGAAAACTCCGCCACCCGCGCCACGCCCTTCATTTTTCTAACAGCCAAGGGCGAGAAGCCCGACATCCGCGCCGGCATGAACCTCGGCGCGGACGACTATCTCACCAAGCCAGTGCCGAAGGCGGATCTCCTGTCCGCCATCGCCTCACGCCTCAGACGGGCGGAGGAAACCACCACTGCGTTCCAGCCTGACTTCAGCAGCGCGGTGCCGTTGGAAAACACCTTCGGCCTAACACCCCGTGTCGCTGAAACCCTGCTCTGGCTGGCCCAGGGAAAAACCAACGGCGACATCGCCACCATCCTCGGCATCAGCGAGAGCACGGTGAAGAAGCACGTGTTGGAGATCTTCGGAGTGTTGAGCGTGGAAACACGGACTGCCGCATGCCTGATCGCGGTGGAGGCTCTCGGCGCTGGCTTAAAGGAATGATCTGCCAAACAGTTGCACCGCCAATTAGGGGCGGAATGAGATTTCGAAAAAACCGCTTGAAGTTGACTAAAAGGTAAACTATTAAAAACGCATGGGACGCAAGAGTGACGCCAAAGAACGCCTGCTGGAGGCTGCGCTGGATCTGATCTGGAAGCGCAGCTACGGCGTGCTGACGATTGACGCCATTTGCGAAAAGGCCGGAGTGAAGAAAGGAAGCTTCTATTATTTCTTCGACTCCAAGTCCACGCTGGCCGCCGCAGCGCTCCACGAAAGCTGGTATTCCTGCGGCAAGGAAACCTGGGATAAGATTTTTTCCGCTTCGACTGCGCCCTTGGACCGGATCACGGATTTCATGAAAACCGTTTACGACGGCCAGATCGAAGTCCAAAAGGAACATGGCCAGGTGCTGGGTTGTCCTTGTTTTTCAGTGGGTTCTGAAACAACCAGCGAAGATCAAGCGGTGAGCGAGAAGGCGCGTGAAATCCTCGGCAAGCAGCTCCGCTATTTCGAGTCCGCGATTCGGGACGCGCAGGCGGAAGGATCGTCTGCCCCAGGTGATGCTGCGGAGAGGGCGAAATGCCTTTTCTCTCTTTTCGAAGGCAGCCTCGCCCAAGCCCGGATCCACAATGATCTCACCTATCTTCGGAATCTACCCGAAGCCGCGTTGGGCATGCTGCGCGTGCAACAGGCGGAGCCAGTTCGCTAAAAAAATTTTCGCAATTCATTGTTTACCATACGGTCAACTACTAACCACGCACTCAAAAACTATCCCCATGAATCCAGTCATTATAGCCCGTTTCAGGTTACCGGTGATCGCTCTCGCTGCCGTTGGCGGCCTCGGGGCGGCTACCTATCATTTCGCCAACCGGGCAACCGCCGCTGACGAAGCTTCAGCTCCGTCGGCCATGCCACCGCCAAAAGTCACCATCGCCGCTGTCGAGCAGCGGACGGTGGTCGATCACCAGGAATTGCTCGGCCGGATCGAGGCCATTGAGTCGGTCGAAGTGCGGCCGCGGGTTTCCGGGCACATCGATGAGGTCCGTTTGAAAGCGGGCCAAACCGTGGCGAAGGGCGAGGTGTTGTTCCGGATCGATCCGCGCTGGTATCAGGCCCAATTCGACATCGCCGCGGCGGTCGTCGAGCGAGGGAAAGTCAGGGTCAAAATCGCGGAAAACCAGGCGCGTCGCACCAGCGACCTGTTGGCAACCCGTGCGGTTTCCATTGAGGAAGCAGACATCCGGACCTCTAAACTCGCCGAGGAAAAAGCCGATCTCGCCGCAGCCGACGCCACACTTGCCAACGCCCGGCTCGACCTCGAATACACCGAAGTGAAGGCCCCGATCAGCGGACGCGTCAGCCGCGCCTATGTCACCTCTGGAAACCTGATCTCCGGCACGCCGGGCAGCGGCACCTTGCTAACAACCATCGTCTCGGATGGCGACGTGCATGTCTATGCGGACATCGATGAAGCGACGTTGCTTACGTTCAACCGCCTCAGCCGTGAAAACCGGATTGTGACCTCCGACGGTCGCGTGCCGGTCGAAATGGAACTGAGCGACGAGCAACAATATCCGCGACGTGGCTACATTGAATCGACCAACAACCGCCTCGATGAAGGAACCGGCAGCCTGGTGCTGCGAATGGTCTTCCCGAATCCCGATGGCAAACTCATTCCCGGTCTATCAACCCGCGTTCGTCTTCCCGTAAGTGCGCCGGAGCCGGCATTGTTCGTCAATGAGCGTTCGATCGGAACCAACCAGAATCAGAAATTCGTCTTCACCGTCGCGCCGGACAACACGGTCGCCTATCGAACGGTGAAACTCGGTCCAGTGGTGGATGGCAAGCGGGTGATCCGTGAAGGCATCACCGCCGGCGACCGCGTCATCACTAACGGTCTCCAACGAGTGGTCGCCGGAACCAAGGTGGATCCGCAACTCCAGTAAGCTCCCGCGAGCGGCCCTATTTTTCAAAACACAGGATAACTACGCTCACTACCTGCCATGAACTTCCCCGACTTCTTCATCAAACGACCGATCTTCGCGGGCGTGCTCTCGATCGTGACCTTTCTCGTGGGTGCGATTTCCCTCTGGACATTGCCTGTTAGCGAGTATCCCGAGGTGATTCCGCCAACGGTCGTGGTGCGCGCCACCTATCCGGGGGCGAATCCGAAAACCATCGCCGAAACGGTTTCCACGCCGCTTGAACAAGCGATCAACGGAGTTGAAAACTCGATCTACATGTTCTCCCAAGCGACGAGCGACGGCGTGATGACGCTGACCGTCACCTTCAAGCTCGGCACCAATCCGGACGATGCGCAGGTGCAGGTGCAGAACCGCGTTTCGCAGGCCTTGCCGAAACTTCCCGAAGAAGTCCGTCGCCTGGGCGTGACCACGATCAAGAGTTCGCCGGATCTAACGATGGTGGTTCACCTGCTTTCGCCGGACAACCGCTTCGACGACATCTACGTGAGAAACTACGCGACACTGCAAGTGCGCGACGTGCTCACGCGTTTACCGGGAGTCGGCCAAGTGCAGCTATTCGGCTCGGGCGACTACGCAATGCGGATCTGGCTGGATCCTAACAAAGTCGCCGCACGCGGTATGACCTCTGGCGACGTAGTCGCGGCAATCCGCGAGCAGAACGTCCAGGTCGCGGCAGGAGCCGTCGGTCAGCAGCCGAACCCGCAGGCGGCGGATACCGAGTTACTGATCAACACGAAAGGCCGGCTCGTCACCGAACAGGAGTTCGAACAGATCGTCGTGAAAATTGGCGAACACGGAGAACGGACCTTGCTGCGCGACGTGGCGCGGGTGGAGCTCGGAGCTTCCGAATATGCGTTGAGGTCGTTGCTAAGCAACAAGACCGCGGTCGCGATTCCGATTTTCCAGTTACCAGGTTCCAACTCCATCGAGCTTTCCAACAACGTCCGCAAAACGATGGAAACGCTGAAGGCTGACTTCCCGGAAGGCCTCGACTACAAGATCGCCTACGACCCGACCGTGTTCGTGCGTCACTCGATCGACGCGGTGGTGCACACGCTGCTGGAGGCGATCCTGCTCGTCGTGCTGGTGGTGATTCTCTTCCTGCAAACGTGGCGGGCCTCGATCATCCCGCTCGCCGCGGTGCCGGTTTCATTGGTCGGCACGTTCGCGGTGATGCACATGCTCGGGTTTTCTATCAACGCGCTTTCCTTGTTCGGCCTCGTGCTGGCCATCGGCATCGTGGTGGACGATGCGATCGTGGTGGTGGAAAACGTGGAGCGGAACATCGCTCTCGGATTTTCACCCATCGAAGCGACCCGGCGAGCGATGCGGGAGGTGACCGGCCCCATCGTCGCGACGGCGCTCGTGCTCTCCGCGGTGTTCATTCCCACGGCTTTCATCAGCGGCTTGAGCGGCCAGTTTTACAAACAGTTCGCCATCACGATCGCGATTTCTACGGTGATCTCGGCTTTCAACTCGCTGACTCTATCACCCGCGCTCGCGGCCCTTTTGCTGCGCGATCACCATGCGCCGAAGGACCGCTTGTCGAAGATCATGGACAAGGCGTTCGGCTGGTTGTTCCGGCCGTTCAATCGGTTCTTCGAATGGGCGTCCGACAAATATTCCGCCGGCGTGGCGCGGTTGATCCGGCGCCGTGCCATCGCACTGATCGTCTATCTCGGGCTGATCGGGCTGACCTTTCTGATATTCAAGAAAGTGCCGTCGGGATTCGTGCCGGCGCAGGACAAACAATACCTCGTCGCCTTCGCGCAGCTTCCGGAAGGCGCCTCGCTGGAGCGCACGGATGCGGTGATCCGGCGGATGGGCGACATCATGCTGAAACACCCGGGTGTTAGTGATTCCATCGCGTTTCCCGGGCTTTCCATCAATGGGTTCACCAATAGCCCGAACTCAGGAATCGCGTTTGTGAACCTCAAGTCCTTCGAAGAGCGCAAAGGGCCGGGCATGTCCGGAGCGGAGATCGCGGCGCAGCTCAACAAGGAGTTTTCGGAAATCCAGGACGCATTCATCGCGCTCGTCCCGCCACCGCCGGTCAATGGTCTGGGCACGACGGGGGGCTTCAAGCTCTACGTCGAGGATCGGGCGGGCTTGGGTTACGACGAACTCTTCACCGCCACGCAGGCCTTGGTTGCGAAAGCAAACCATACCCCGGGACTGGCAGGCGCGTTCTCCGGATTTACGGTGAACACGCCTCAGCTCGAAGCGGAAGTCGATCGGGGAAAAGCCAAACAGCAAGGAGTGCCGCTGGGCAATATTTTCGAGGCGATGCAGATCAATCTCGGCTCGCTTTACGTGAATGATTTCAACCGCTTCGGCCGGACCTATCAGGTGGTGGCCCAGGCCGACGCGAAATTCCGCACGAACGCGGATGACATCACGAAACTCAAGACGCGCAACGTGGATGGCAAGATGGTGCCGCTCGGCTCGGTGATGAAGGTCAACGAAACCTACGGCCCCGACCGTGCGATGCGCTACAACGGCTACTCGGCGGCGGAGATCAACGGCGGTCCCGCGCCAGGCTTCAGCTCGGGCCAGGCCGAAGCGATCATGGAAAAGCTCGCGGCGGAAACCCTACCGAAGGGCATGGCGCTCGATTGGACGGATCTGACCTATCAGAAGATCATCGCCGGCAATACCGGTATGGTGATTTTCCCCATCAGCATCATTCTCGTGTTCCTGGTACTGGCCGCGCAGTACGAAAGTTTCCGCCTGCCCTTCGCGGTGTTGCTGATCGTGCCCACGGCTTTGCTCGCGGCGATGACGGGCGTCTGGCTAACGGATGGAGACAACAACATCTTCACGCAGATCGGCCTGATCGTTTTGATCGGTCTAGCGGCGAAGAACGCGATCCTGATCGTCGAGTTCGCCGTCAAATTGCGCGAGGAAGGCAAGACCACGGTGGAAGCCGCCATCGAGGCTTCCAAACTGCGCTTGCGACCGATCCTGATGACTTCCATCGCCTTCATTGCGGGAGTTTTCCCGCTGGTGGTGGCCAGCGGCGCAGGCGCGGAAATGCGCAAGGCCATGGGTGTTGCGGTGTTCTCCGGAATGATCGGCGTCACGTTCTTCGGACTCTTTCTCACCCCCATTTTCTATGTCGTCCTTGAAAGGATCGGCGTGAAGAAACCACAACCGGAGATTCTGCCATGAAATTCCTAACATTGTTCCTGCTCGCTGCCTGCATGACTCTATTGAAGAACGGGCCACTTGGGAATCCGGTGATGCAGCAGCGAGTCTCCAAATCCTCTGTGCAAGCGCGGGAAAGAGAGTATCTGTTAACAGATGAATCGGTGGGGGAGGATTGTGCTGTGGGTTCTCGTATTGGGCGGCTTGGCCGCGGTCGTTAGGCTGGTCGTGATGTCCACGAAGGAGACTCTGTCCTATTCGTCCGTCTGCACGCATTGCCTGGCCACTCGATCAGGCGTGGAGCGTTCAATTCTTGGCGACCCGTATGAGGAGAAGTTTCAGGCTATACTTTATCTTTACGCTACGGCGGAGGAGCCTCGTCCCGCGGAATATTCGGAAGGAAGGCGGGCGATTTATGAACAGATTCATGGGAAACCCTGCGAGCATGATTTCGCGAAAATGGGTATTTGCCTTTACAGGTCGCGTGGCGTTTCCTGCGGATTGGCCGGGGGCAGTTCGGATGCTAACGGCCGGAAAAATTTGTTATTGGGCGCGTTCGGAGCTTTCGAAAGAATCCGCGACCAGGAACTCGCGGCGCGCTCCTGCCAACTGATCGAGCGGGAGTTTCCTCTTAAGAGGCCGCGGAGAACCGGTAGGCAGAACCTGAGCGAAGAAGCTGCGGAAAGGGATGAGCAATACCGTCGAATGAGTCTGCTGGGGGAATTGCTGGGTCTCGTGCGCGATCGGGATGACTGGGTGTCGGTACTGGACTACGCGGCGGGTGGCTTCCAAGGCGATCCGCCGCTACTGACCGATCCGGCCGGATTGTTGGAACGGCTGCGGAGCGGGGATCCCACCCTTTGCCGCACAGCGGCTTCCGCACTGACCGGAGAGGCATCCACGAGCGCGGAACTGATGGAGGAAATGCTCCGCCACGACGACGGCGAGGTCGTGAGAATCGCGGGCAACAGAGTGTTCCACGGCAAGCGGTTTCCTTTGTTCGGGGCGTTGCTCCGTTCGTATTCGCTGGATGAGTATCAGAAAAAAGACATGCGGGGTTATGCGGTAGGGGAATTCGAGACGTTGTTTTCGATGGATGATTCGTTGGTCGATGCCGCGTGCTTGGAAGCGATTTCGAAAGGAGATCGCATCGAATTTCTGGAGATGGCTATGGGGGCCATGAATCGTCATCCGTCGGAAGCGGGATTCCAGGCCATCAAACGGTTGCTGCGGGGATCCGATCCGTTTTCCGAAAGCTATGATCGGGATTCTGATGAAAGATGGGCTAAAGTCGAAACGATTCACGCTCCCATTGCCGAACTGCGGGAATCACTGATGACGGACATAGGACCGAATCAACGGGTGAAGTCGAAATACAATATTACTTCAGCGATCAAATCTATCGGAGCCACACATGACGTATCCCAATGGAATTTCCTGCGGGATGCGTATTTGAAAGCGATCGCCGGTGGCACTGCGGAATGGTGGTTGGCCTGCATGGCGAAGGCGATGCATGAACTTGATGGTCCAGCAACGGAGGCGTTCCTGATCGCGGAAATCAAGGGCACAGATCAGAGATTCTCTGCGGCTTTCTCATCGATGGGATTGATTGCCTCACGCAATTTCGAGAAACCCTTGGACGAATTTGTCGCCCATCCGCCCAAGCTACGCTCAGTCGTGGACAACCCTCCGAAATATTACTTCTTTGGAGACGGATACGGAGCGCGCTTTTTGAAGTACGCACTCCACCGCTGCCGTGGCATCCCCTCGTGGAAGCTCGTCAAAAACACGGAAGGAAAGTATGTGATCGAGAAGCTTCCGGAGATCTCCCGGTGATCCGGTGATGGTGGACGAAGTAGAGACAAGAATGTCCCTACCCCCTACGAAAAAAGCCCATCGTTTGCACGAGAGGCTTTTGAAGATGAGACGCGCGGAATGAATTCCGCGCTCCCGGTGTTAGCGGTTGCCGCGGTCTTCGGCGCCGGAGGCGGTCTTTTGCGAACGCTTGCGGACGTTGGCGTCGAGGATGCGCTTGCGGAGACGGATGTTCTGCGGGGTGGCTTCGACGAGTTCGTCGGCATCGATGTATTCGATGGCGCGCTCCAACGAGAAGCGCAGGGCCGGGGTGAGCTTGGAAGTCTTGTCCTTGCCCGACGAACGCATGTTGTCGAGGTGCTTTTCCTTCACGGGGTTGACCGGAAGGTCGCCGACGCGTGGGTTTTCTCCGACGAGCATGCCGCCGTAAACCGCATCGCCGGGGGCGACGAAGAGGATGCCGCGTTCTTCGAGCGTTTGCAGGGAGAACGGAGTGGCAGTGCCGGAGTCCATGGAGACAAGCGTGCCCGTGGTGCGGTTCTGGATCTCACCAGCGTGCAGGGCGTATTCCTTGAAGAGATGGGACATGATGCCGTGGCCGGAGGTAAGGTTGACCAGTTCGGTTTCGAAGCCGATCAGGCCGCGGGTCGGGATGGTGGCCTGGATGAACACGCGACCGGAAGCCTCGGTGTCCATGTGCTCCATCAGGCCCTTGCGGTTCATGAGGATTTTCAGGATGCCTTGGGTGTAGTCGCCCGGGGCTTCGACGTAGAGCGTTTCGAAAGGTTCGAGCAGCTTGCCGGCGTCGTCGCGGCGGAAGATCACGACCGGGCGGGAAACGAGAACTTCGAATCCTTCGCGGCGCATTTGTTCGACGAGCACGGCGATCTGCATGGCTCCGCGGGCGGAGACGTTGAAGACGCCGGAAGTGTCGGTGTCCTCGACGGTGATGGAAATGTTGGTCTTCAACTCGCGCATCAGGCGCTCGCGGATGGCGCGGGAGGTGACGTGCTTGCCTTCCTTGCCGGCGAGCGGGCCGTCGTTGATGGAGAACTGCATCGATACCGTTGGCGGGTCGATGGCGACGAAAGGAAGCGGCTCCTGATCGGCGCTGCCGGCGATGGTTTCGCCGATGTCGATGTTTTCAATGCCGGCGGCGATGCCGACGATGCCGCCTGCGCCGCAACCATCGGAGTCGGCGGTGGCGAGGCCGGAATAGGTGAAGGTCTTCATGACCTTGGACTGGACCTTGGTGCCGTCCTGACGGAGGAGGAAAACGGTGTCGCCCTTTTTCACGCTGCCGCCGAGAACCTTGCCGACGGCGACGCGGCCGACGTATTCGTCCCACTCGATGTTGGAAACGAGCATGAGGAACGGTGCTTCAGGGTCGGCGACCGGCTCTGGGATGAACTCGATGATTTTCTTGAGGAGAGGGATGCAATCCTTCCGTTCGTCATCCGGATGGTCCATGAAATAGCCGTCGCGGGCGGAACCATAGACGAAGGGGGCGTTGAATTGTTCTTCATCGGCATCGAGGTCGAGGAAGAGTTCGAGGACTTGGTCGTGGACCTTGAGAGGAGTGGCGAGCGGGCGGTCGATCTTGTTGATGACTACGATCGGCTTGAGACCTTCCTGCATCGCCTTGCGGAGCACGAAGCGGGTTTGCGCCTGCGGGCCGCCGGATGCGTCGACGACGAGGAGCACGCCATCGACCATTTTCATGACACGTTCCACTTCGGCACCGAAGTCGGCGTGGCCCGGGGTGTCGACGATGTTGATGGTGTAGCCTTCCCAGAGAATGGCGGTGTTTTTCGCCTTGATGGTGATGCCCTTTTCCCGCTCAAGGTCCATGGAATCCATGGCGCGCTCGGTGGTGGCTTGGTTTTCACGGTAAGTGCCGCCCGCTTGCAGGAGTTGGTCGACGAGGGTGGTTTTCCCATGGTCAACGTGGGCAATGATGGCGAGATTTCGAATTTTCAGAGACATGGGAACGATTGGATAATGGACGGCCTCCGTGAGAAGGGGGGCGGGCTATGCACGGTTTTTGCCGGGATGGCAAGGCAGGATTCGGGATAATATTTCCGCGGTGTCGGCCGGGGCCCGGGTTACCCGTCGTTCAGTCAGCGGGGCTCGGCAACCTCAAAGACGCGCTTGCGGTCGCGTGTCTGCACGAACATCACCGTGAAAAACGAGATCATCAGCAGGATGAACGAGAGAATGAAGCCTTCGAGCATGGTGGTGACATAAACAGGAGAAAACCCGGCGTTCGCTCCGCCCGCGCCCGCGTTATAGAGGTCTGCTGAGCCGCCTGCCGATTTGAATAAGGCGTTGGTGAGGCTGACCGAGATCAATCCACACCAGAAGTCTGGAGTAATCGAGACGGCGGGTGTGAAAGCGACCAACAGCGACAGTCCGGAAATCCATGACCGGATCTTCGTTCCGAGCTTGAGAGAGCGGGCAAGCACATGATTCTCATCCGCCAGCGGCTCTACCAGCGAAGTGAATGTGGCATAGAGCACGATGAACGTGGCGGTCGCGCACAGCATCGCTGCCACCGCCGATGGGCTTTTCCAAAGTTTCAGTATCGTCAGCGCGATACAAAAACTGGGCAGCGCATTCAGCGTGCAATGAAACGCCCAGAACCGAAGTTGGCGGGGAAAGACCGTGCGGAATGTGGTTGCGTCCATGGCGTGCCAGCAGGCGTGACAGGCGTGGGTGAAGTCTTTGTGAAGCTGCCGTGAAAAAATCGGAACGACCATCGAACTCGTCAGAAGACGGGTCACGAAATTGAAGGATCGGGTGCCTGCCGGTGTCCCCATAAATGGCCATGGGCTTGCTTGGGCTTCCCACGTCGGCAATCATCGACAAACCGGAACGCCCTATAAAGACTCGCCCATGATTTGCCCGGACCGATTCACGCCCAGCGTTGCCATGGCCCTCGCCGCATTGACCGCCACGCTAACCGCAGCGGAAGTGGTGCCGCTGGAGGTCACTGCGGTGGAGCCGGTGCAGGTGGAAACGCGCGCGGGTGTTTATTCCGTGGATTTTGGCAAAGCGGCTTACGGGAATTTGCAAATCACGCTCAAAGGCCAAGTGACGGTAGGGAAATTCACCGTGCGCCTTGGCGAAAAAATGGAAGCTAGCGGCAGGATCGACCGCAAACCACCGGGCAGCGTGAATTTCCGCGAGATCGAGGTGGTCACCCGTGAAGGGCAGAACGTTTACAAGCTGGAGATTCCCACAAAAAAGCCACACGAAGGCTCCAAGCCGGTGAAAATGCCCGCCGCGATTGGGGAGGTGACTCCATTCCGCTACGTGGAAATCGAGAAATCCCCGGCCGCGCTCGACAAATCCAGCCTGCGCCAGCTCGCGGTGCATGCGCCTTTCGATGACAAGGCGTCGGCCTTCGAAAGCTCCGATCCGACGCTCAACGCCGTGTGGGATCTTTGCAAATACACCATCAAGGCGACGACCGCGTTCGGTGACTACATCGACGGCGAGCGCGAACGGCTGGCCTACGAGGGTGATGCCTACATCAACCAACTTTCCCACTACGCCTGCGATCTCGATCCGCGGGTGGCGCGCAGCACGTTCGAACGGCTGTTGAAATATCCCACGTGGCCGACGGAGTGGAGTTTGCAAATGCCGATGATCGCCTATGCCGACTATGAGGCGACGGGCGATCCCGTGCTGGCAGCCAGTCATTTCGATGCGATCAAGGGCAAGCTTCTGATGAACAAGGCGCGCGAGGACGGGCTGCTGGGGGTATCGGCGATCGTCGATTGGCCGAAAAGCGAGCGCGACAATTACAACGAAGGTGTCGCCGATCCGAAGCAAGGGCAGCAAGTCGGTCCGGAGGTCAACACCGTGGCAAATGCTTTCTACTATCACTCTCTGCAATGCGCCGCGCGGCTGGCCAAGGCGTTGAAAAAAGATGACGAGGCGCGCGATCTGGAAGCAAAGGCCACCCAGGTTTACACTGCATTCAACGCCACTTTCTTCGACCCGAAGCGCGCGATTTACACCGATGGCGAAGGCTCCAACCACGCCTCGCTGCATGCGAACATGTTCCCGCTGGCGTTCGGGCTGGTGCCCGCCGAGCGGCAGGCGAAGGTGGCGGATTTCGTCCAGTCCAAGGGCATGGCGTGCAGTGTCTACGGCGCGCAGTTTTTGCTGGAGGCGCTCTATCAATCAGGAAAAAGCGATTACGCGCTCGGACTCATGACTGCCCGCACGGAGCGGAGTTGGTGGCACATGATCGAACAGGGCTCGACGATGACGCTGGAGGCGTGGAACCCCAAAGTGAAACCGAATCTAACTTGGAATCACGCCTGGGGCGCGGCCCCGGCGAACATCATTTCCCGCTATGTCCTTGGCGTGCGACCGCTGGAACCGGGCTATGCCTCCATCCTTATCGCGCCGCAACCCGGCACGTTGAAATGGGTTCGCGGCAAAGTCCCTACCCCCCACGGCCCCGTAGCGGTGTCCTTGAAAAATGACGCCCGGCTGCGATTGGAAATCGAAGTGCCGCCGGGTGCCACGGCGCGGGTCGTATTGCCTGGCCGGTCAACACGCGCCGAGCCAATTTCGGTGGATGGAAAGACGGTAACCGCCAAACTGGAAGATGGATCGCTGGTGATCGAAGCGCTTCAGCCGGGCCCGCACGTGATCCTGCGCCTCCCTGCTGCCCGGTAATCCTTACCCTGAAATTTTCGCAGGTCGGCCGCATACTTCCGCTGGCGAGCGGGACATTTCCGCCTACTCTGCCGCGTGCCCAAAGCAGACAAGAAATCCGCTCCCCGTCCCCCCCAGCCTGCCATCCTCCTCCGCGGCTGCCGCCAACACAATCTGCAGGGTTTCGATCTCGATATCCCGCTCGGCAAGCTGACCGTTGTCACCGGTCCGTCCGGTTCCGGGAAATCCTCGCTCGCCTTCCACACGCTCTACGCCGAGGGCCAGCGTCGCTACGTCGAGACGTTTTCTCCCTACGTCCGGCAGTTTTTCGACCGCATGGACAAACCGGCTGTCGATCACATCGACGGCATTCCGCCCGCCATCGCCATCGAGCAGAAAAATCACGTCCGCACCACCCGTTCGACCGTCGGCACGCTCACCGAGATCAACGATTATCTCAAACTCCTCTTCGCCCGCCTCGCCATCGGCTACGACCCCCACACCGGCGAAACCATCCAGCCCGATTCCCCCGAATCCGCTGCGGCGTGGGCCACCGCAAATCTAGCAGGCCAGCCGCTCCTCGTCACCTTCCCCATCCCCGTCCCCCCGGACGCAAAGAGCGAAGAAATATTCCCCTTCCTCAATGCCCAAGGCTACCTCCGCATTCTCCATAAGGGAGAAATCATCCGCACCGACGATCCATGGACCGCGGGATTCATCCCGCCCGTCCTCCACATCATCCAGGACCGCCTCACTCTAACACCCGAAAATCAATCCCGCCTCCTCGAAGCCCTCGAAGCCGCCTTCACCCTCGGCAAAGGCCACGCCACCGTCCAAAGTGTGGAAAATGACGGAACATCTCGCCCCTTCTCCACCACCTGGACCAACCCCAAAACCGGCTTCACCCTCCGCCCGCCCACCGCCGCCCTCTTTTCGTTCAACTCCCCGTTAGGAGCCTGTCCGAAATGCCGCGGCTTCGGCCGCATCATCGGCATCGATCTCGACAAGGCCGTCCCCGACAAATCCCTTTCCATCGCCCAAGGAGCCATCAAACCCTTCCAGGGCGAGCGCGGCGACGAGTGCCAGCGCGATCTTGTTAGGAATTGCAAGGAGCGCGACATCGACATCAAGTGCCCCTTCGAGGATCTATCCGAAGACGAGCAGGAGTGGGTCTATTACGGCGATCGCAAAACTGACAACCTCACCGCGGACGAACTCGAAGACCTTTGGCAATCCGGCGATTGGTACGGCGTCAAAGGCTTCTTCGACTGGATGGAAACCAAGGCCTACAAGATGCACGTCCGCGTCTTCCTCAGCCGCTATCGGTCCTACACCACCTGCTCCGCCTGCCGCGGCAAACGCCTCCAGCCCGAGTCTTTCTGCTTCAAGGTCAACCACAAGACCCTCCCCGAACTCTGGGCGATGTCCATCAGCGACCTACTCCCCTGGTTCTCTTCACTGATAACTGATCACTGCTCACTCGGCGCTCCGTCCGATCCCACCCTCGATCTCGTCCTCACTGAAATATCCTCCCGCCTCACCTACCTCGATCAGGTCGGCCTCGGCTACCTCACCCTCGACCGCACCACCCGCACCCTCTCCGGCGGCGAGGTCGAGCGCGTCAATCTAACCACCTGTCTCGGCGCCGCCCTCACCGGCACTCTCTTCGTCCTCGACGAACCCACCGTCGGCCTCCACCCGCGCGACATCGACCGCCTCGTCGGCGTCATGCACGGCCTCCGCGACAAGGGCAACACCCTCGTCGTCGTCGAGCACGAGCAAACCGTCATGCAAGCCGCCGACCACCTCGTCGACCTCGGCCCCGGCGCAGGCTCCTTCGGCGGCACCCTCATCTATCAGGGTAGTCCTCAAGGAAAGGCGATCTCCGAATCGCCCTCCAAAAAATCAAAAATCAAAAATCATCCATCATCCATCGGCACTCTCCCCTGGCTAGATGGAAGCAAATCCATCGCCATCCCCGCCACCCGCCGCAAACCCACCAAACAACTCCTCTCCATCCGCAGTGCCACCCGCCACAACCTGAAGAAACTCGATATCGATCTCCCGCTCGGCCTCTTCACCGTCCTCACCGGCGTCTCCGGCTCCGGCAAATCCACCTTCGCCCACGACGTCCTCTATCTGAATCTCGCTCGCAAACTCGGCCAGGAAGCCGAAGGCGATGCCGCTCCCATCAAGGACCTGAAAGGCTCCCAACATGTCAGCGCCGTCGAACTCGTCGATCAAACCGCCGTAGCCCGCACCCCTCGTTCCACGCCCGCCGTTTTCCTCGGTGCCTTCGATCCCATCCGCCAGCTCTTCGCCTGCACTCCCGAGGCCAAGGCCCGCGAACTAACCACCGGCTTCTTCTCCTTCAATTCCGGCGCAGGCCGCTGCGACCGCTGCGCCGGCAACGGATTCGAAAAAGTCGAAATGCAGTTCCTCTCCGACCTCTACGTCACCTGCCCCGACTGCAACGGCCGCCGCTACAAATCCTCCACCCTCGATTTCCACTACCTCGGAAAATCCATCTACGACATCCTCGATCTAACTGTCGTCGATGCCATCGCTTTCTACGCGGAAACCGCCGGCCTGCCACCCGCCCACGCCAAGCGCCACCAACAGATCATAAAACTCCTCTCGCCTCTAGTCGAAGTCGGCCTCGGCTACCTCAAGCTCGGCCAACCCCTCAACACCCTCTCCGGCGGCGAGGCCCAGCGCCTCAAACTCTGCCAGCTCCTTTCCTCGACCGGAGCGTCGTCTGCCAGTGGCAAACTCCTCATCCTCGACGAACCCACCACCGGCCTCCACTTCTCCGACATCGAAAACCTCCTCGGCGTCTTCCAGAAGTTAGTAGATTCCGGCCATTCCCTCCTCGTCATCGAGCACAACCTCGACGTCATTAAATCCGCCGACTGGATTCTCGACCTCGGCCCCGAAGCCGGCAAACACGGCGGCCAACTGGTCGCCCAAGGTCCTCCCGAAACCGTCGCCAACCTCGACACCCCTACCGCCCATTTCCTCAAACAAGCCCTCCACGGATCACCATCCTCCACCACGTCTTCTCTGATCACTGATCACTCGGCACTGATCACTTCGAACAGCATCACCCTCCGCGGTGCCCGCCATCACAACCTGAAAAACATCTCCGTCGACATCCCGCGCGACCAACTCGTCGTCATCTCCGGTCTATCAGGTTCCGGCAAGTCCACCCTCGCCTTCGACATCCTCTTCGCCGAGGGCCAGCGCCGCTTCCTCGATTCCATGTCCGCCTACGCCCGGCAGTTCGCAGAGCAGTTGGAAAAACCAGAGATCGACCAACTCCAGGGCCTTCCGCCCACCGTCGCCATCGAGCAACGTGTCTCGCAAGGCGGCGGCAAATCCACCGTCGCCACCGTCACCGAGCTGTGGAACTTCATCCGCCTGCTCTACTCAAAACTCGGCACCCTCTACTGCCCGGATTGCCACGTTCCCGTCGAACGGCAATCGCTGGCAGCCATTGAAAACACCATCCGCGGCTATCTCAAGAAAGGCCCCGTCACCCTGTTAGCACCGATCATCCGCGGCAAGAAAGGTTTCCACAACGAAATCGCCGAATGGGCCTTGAAACAAGGTTTCACCCGACTGTTGGTCGACAAACAGTTCAAGGACGCGGAAGGCTTTACCCGCCTCGAACGCTTCAAGGAACACGACATTGATGTCGTCGTCGCCGAGATTTCCAAATCAACCATCTCGGATCTCCAGCTTGCTCTGGAACGCTCGCTGGAAATCGGCAAAGGCATCATCAAGCTCCACGCCGCGGATAAGAAGTTCACTCTGCTCTCCACGAAATCCAGTTGCCCTTCGTGCAACAAATCCTTCGAAGAACTCGACCCGCGCCTCTTCTCCTTCAACTCGCCGCACGGTTGGTGTGTGGAATGCCGCGGTCATGGCCGCGTCCCCAAGCGTCGCCAGCATCTCGACACCTCGCGTTTCGACTCCATGTTAGAAGCGGAGATGGATGCCGACCGCGCCATCGAGCGCATGGACGATGTCGAACTCATCGAATGCCCCGCCTGCCACGGTTCGCGCCTCAATCCCATCGCCTCCGCCGTCCAGTTGCATGGCACGCCAGTGGCCGATCTCGGCCATCTATCCATCGACGTCGCTTCGCGCCATTTCGAAAAAGTCAATTTCAGCGAATCCCGCGAATCCCTCATCGCCCGCGACATCCTACCTGAAATCCGCCAGCGCCTCTCTTTCCTCCAGGAAGTCGGCCTCGGCTACCTCCAGCTCGACCGCTCCGGCAACACCCTGTCAGGCGGTGAGTCCCAACGCATCCGCCTCGCCGCCCAGCTAGGCTCCAACCTCCGCGGCGTTCTCTACGTCCTCGACGAACCCACCATCGGTCTCCACCCGCGCGACAACGCCGCCCTCCTCAAAACCCTCATCTCCCTGCGCGATCAGGGGAACTCGCTCATCATCGTCGAACACGACGAAGACACCATCGCGGCGGCGGATCATCTCATCGATCTCGGCCCGGGCGCCGGCCGCTTGGGTGGTGAAATTGTCTATCAGGGAAAGCCGCCGAGAGTGCCGAGTGATCAGTCAGCAGTGATCAGTGGGAGAGGGAAGAAAAAGTCTTCTCTGATCACTGATCACTCGGCACTGCTCACTTCTCCGACGTACCGCGCTCTCTCCGCTGTGATGAATCACCCCATCCGCGGCTCACGCCGCTCGGTTGGGAAAGATCATCCGTTCCTAACCATCGCCGGTTGCAGCGCAAACAACCTCAAAAATGTCGATGCCGCCATCCCGTTCGGCCGGCTCACGGTCCTAACCGGTATCTCCGGTTCCGGAAAGTCCTCGCTGATGCATTCCTGCATCGCCGCGCTTTTCCACAACGAAGCCAAGACCACTCGAGTCAAGAAATCCAACCTCCCCTTCGGCAAAACCAGCGGCGAGAAGTTGATCAAGGCCTGCTACGAAGTCGATCAATCCCCCATCGGCAAAACCTCGCGCTCCTGCCCGGCGACTTATGTGAAAGTCTTCGACCACATCCGCGCCCTGTTCGCCCAACTTCCCGAAGCCCGCATGCGCGGCTTCGAGGCCTCGCGATTTTCCTTCAATACCGAGGGTGGACGCTGCCCGGAGTGCAAAGGCAATGGCCGCGTGAAACTCGAAATGGATTTCCTCCCCAGCACCTGGGTCCATTGCGAATCCTGCAATGGCCAGCGCTACAATCCCGGCACGTTGGAGGTCACCTTCCGCCAGAAAAACATCGGTCAGGTGCTCGGCATGACCATCGACGAAGCGTCCGCCTTTTTTGAATCCCAGCCGCGCATCGCCCACCCGCTCAAGCTCATGGCCGACACCGGGCTCGGCTATCTCCAACTCGGCCAGCCGTCGCCCACTCTATCAGGCGGTGAGGCGCAGCGCATCAAGCTCGTTTCCGAACTCACCAAAGGCCGCGGCACCAAGGCCACCCTCAACAACGCCGCGCTCACCCAGCGCAATCTCTATCTGATTGAAGAACCCACCGTAGGCCTCCATCTCGAAGACGTCCAGCGCCTCATCGACGTCCTGCATCGCCTCGTCGATGAGGGCCACACCGTCGTTGTAATCGAGCACCATATGGCGGTCGCCGCCGAAGCCGACTGGATCCTCGACCTCGGCCCCGAAGCCGGCGACGCCGGTGGCCAGATCATCGCCCAAGGCCCGCCCGAAAAGATCGCCAAGTCCAAGAGCTCCCGCACGGCACCGTTCTTGAAAATCGCGCTCGGAGGATAATTTCCGACCCTGAGTCTTGGCTCCGAAAGAGTGTAATTTCCTGAAATTCGGCAATCGGGCTAACAGTATCTATCCGGCTTCTCGTCCTGATTCTCCTTGTGAAAACACGGTCGGGAGCGCATCACGTTCCGTCCCATCACTTGCTCATGAGCCCATTTTTCCCGATTTTCCTGCCGCGCCTGTGGTCGCGCATCCTCTCATTTCTGATCCTGGCGACCGGCTTGGCTGTAGGCCAAACGGCTTGGATTGGCAGCGACAAGGCCGGCAACGACGCCCGATTTCTCTACACCAATCAGGTCAGGAGCTATGATCTTACGACAAAATCCTGGAAGCAGGTCGTCACGCTGCCCCGCTCCGGGGCGACAGCGATGGCGTCGGACGCGCAGGGCGAGTTGGTGGCTTACGGGACCTCCGTTTATCGCTACGCCGCGGGATTCACCGGGGAGTCCCTGCTCTGCAGCGTTGCCAGCAGCATCCAGTCGCTGTTTCTGGATGGAAACCTGTTGATCGTGGTTTATTCCCAAGGGCTCTACGGCAGGATCGCGGTGTTCAACCGTACGACGGGTGCGAAATTCTCGTCAGTGGAAACTTACGTGGATTCGATTTACGGAGCGACCCATGCGCCGTTGACGAACCGCTTGTATGGCCGGACGCAGGGGATCAGTCCGTCCGATATCGTGACATCGAGCTACACGGACGCCGGAGTGGTTGCGAACGTGGTCGGCAGTCCGGCGCATGGCGACTACCCCAGTGCGACGAAGGCGTGGGTTTTTCCTGAG
This sequence comes from Verrucomicrobiota bacterium, assembly GCA_040385685.1. GTDB lineage: Bacteria > Verrucomicrobiota > Verrucomicrobiia > Verrucomicrobiales > Akkermansiaceae > Luteolibacter. The sequence continues at coordinate 44,433 of JAZKGW010000044.1, forward strand.
GAGAATCGCGTCGTGGACAGCTCCGGGACGGTCTATGGCGCTCCCGGCCTGAACTATTTCGGAAGCTTGGCGGGGACGGTGACGGATATCGCCTTCCGCGGCGATGTGCCGATCGTCCTGAGGGGTTCGGAGGTGATCGCTTTTTCGACAAATCTGCTGGAATCCGGCCGCGCCCCGGTGGCCGCCGGTTCGGGTTCGGAGCTTTTCCTGAGCTCAACGGAGGCGCTGGTATTCACGCCAGCAACCGGCAATCCGACGGTGGCATCGGTTTTGTTCACCGCGATCAAAGCCCCGGAACCTGGCACTCCGATTGAGCCGAGCGGGCTGGCCTACACGGCCGATCAGGCGATGCCTGACAAGGATGGCAATCTGCTTTTGTTCAGCAAGTCACAGATGAGTTTGTTCCGCTGGTCGCCCACGGAGAAGAAATATACCGGGAGTTTTCCGCTGATCGGCGCGCCGAAATACGCGGCTTATTCGAAGGACAATCACAGCGCCTATTTTGCCTACGACACGAAGGAGGTCCGGAAAATGGACCTGTCCGCGACAATGCCGAAGGAAACACCGTTTTTCAACCTGCCTACCGCGCCGACCGGCTTGGCCACGGCGGGACCATGGGTTTTTGCCGCGGACGGGTCCGGGGCGTGGGGGACGCACTACATTTACTCGTCGGCCGGGACGTTGAGCCATTCGCTCGACTGGAACTACTACTCCCGCGTGTGGGAGTGGGACGCGGTGAAGCGCCGGATGTATTTCTTCCGTGACGATACAAGTCCCAACGACCTGCATTACGAAACGATCGACGCGGCGGGAAAGATCGCCGGGGAAGGCGAGACGCCATACCACGGGGACTTCACCGTCACACCGCCGATCCGGGTGAGTCCGGACGGATCGAAAGTGGTGATCGGCAGTGGCGTGGTTTTCGAGACGGCAGGGATGACCACAGTGGCGAACCTGGCCAACGGCTTCAGCGATGCGATATGGACCGGCGGAAAACTGGTGACCTTGAGGTTGATTAACGGTGTAAGCCAGTTGCAGACTTGGGAGGGGAACCTGTTTGTCGCGGGTGCGACCGTGCGTCAGTTCAACGGGACGCCGGTGGGGCTGTGGGAATCGGCGGGCGGATTGCTGCTGGTCACTTCCGTGCAGGGCACGCCAAGGTTCACCTTGCTGAACTCCGCGTTGGAGCCGCTTTATATTTCCCCGACGAAACCTGTCTCGCCGGGAACCCCGGTGGTGACGGGGAGGACGGAAAACTCGGTGAACCTGCAATGGCAGGATTTGTCTGACAACGAGGACGGCTTCCGTGTCGAGTTCCGCGTCGGAACCGGCGCTTGGAACCCGGGAGCTTCGGTGGGGGCTGGTGCGACGGTGGCCACGGTGGCCGGGTTGCCATCCAGCACCACCCATGAATTCCGGGTGGTGGCGACGAACGCGGCTCTCGTTTCCACACCTTCCGGAACGGTGACCGCGACGACTCTCGCCTCGGCCAATGTGCCTGTTGGCGAACCCTACAACCTGCGCGTCACCCGGATTTTCAACAACCGCATCACGGTGGAGTGGCAGGACAACGCCACCAACGAGACGGGCTTCCGTGTCTATCGCTCCACCAGTTCGTCCAGCTTGGGGACGCAGTTGTCAGCTCCGGCCGGTGCGACTTCGTTCACCGATACCGGGCTGTCGCCATCCACGTCGTACTATTACCGTGTCCAAGCGGTGAATGGAGCGGACACCGGCGATCTGTCGGCCCAAGTGAGTGGCCTCACGCTCAGTGGAACGAGCGTGCCTGGAACTCCGACAGCAGTGAAAGCGGTGGCCGAAAGCGCACACAGCGTGGCGGTCTCCTGGACGGACGGCACCATGAGTGAGGAGGAGTTCATCGTCGAACGGTCCGGATCGCCAGCCAGCATCTGGATGGAGATTGGCCGGACGACCTTCAACAAAAACGCGTTCACTGACACCACGGTTTCACCCAACACCGCTTACAGCTATCGGGTGAAGTCGTCGAACGCCAACGGCACCAGCACGTCGTCCACGGTCGCCGTCACCACGCCCAAACTCGGCGGCGACTTCGCCGGCTTCAGCATCCGCAGCGGTGATGTCTATTACTTCGCATTCAAGGCCCCGAACCGGATCGAGCGCTACGACCTTGTTTCGAGGACGTGGCTCGCGCCCGTGGCTCTCGAAGCAGCGGCCACCGCGCTGTGGGCGGATGAAGCGGGGATTTACGTCGCCGAGGACCGGGCCATCGTCCGTTTCTCGCTGGCCGGTGGAGCGCGCACGCCGATGGCGAACGGCGATACGACGGTAAGAGCCCTTTTCACCATTGGAAACACGCTCGTGTTCCAGACGGGCACCTACACGACTTTGAACAAGCTGACCGGCACGTTCCTGAGCACCTTCAGTTATGGTTATTCGGGTGGCGGTCACAGTGCTTCTCCCACATTGCGGAAGGTCTTTTTCCGCAGCACCAGCGTCTCTCCATCGGACATTCATTCGCTGGAAGTCGGGACTGATGGCAAGCTCGTCAAAGGTCTGGAAAGCCCGTATCACGGCGACTATCCGTCAGCCACCCGGACGTTTGTTTTCCCGAACGGAGCCCGCGTCGCCGATGACTCGGGAACGGTTTATGCCACGGACTCGCTGGCGTATAACAACAGCCTGGGCGGAGCCTTCACCGACTTGAGTTTCTCGGGAGTGGATGTGCCTATCGTCCTCCGCGGCAACAAACTGCTAGCTTATAACAGCGCCTTGCTGGAGTCGGGGTCATTTGCGCTCGGTTCCGCCGGACTCAGGGTCGCGGTCGCGGGCGCCGACGCGGTGGTCTTTTTCGCGGATGGAGCCAATGACCACGGATTGAGCGTGCAAGCGGTGTCGCTGGCCCAGCTTTCCGCCCCGGTTCCCGGAACTCCCATCGACCCGCGGGGGCTCGCGTATGCGCCCGACGATGTGTTGCCCGACAAGGATGGAAACATCATGCTTTTCAGCAAGTCCCAGCTCAGCGTGTTTCGCTGGTCGCCATCGCAAACGAAGTATCTTCCGACCGTTCCCTTGATTGGAGCTCCCGCTTTCGCCGGTTACTCCAAGGAGAACCATCGCCTTTATCTCGCTTACGACAGCCAGGTTGTTAGGAAAATGGACCTCGGCGATGCGGCTCCGGTGGAGACTCCGCTTTTCAACCTGCCTTCCGCACCGCTCGGGTTCACCTTGGCGGGCGAATTTCCCTATGTCGCCGTGAACAACGGTCTGAGGACCTTTTCCCCAGCCGGTGAAAGCCTCACGACAGGCGGATTCACCTATTACTACGGCAACCACAATACCTGGGATCCCGTGAACCGCCGGGTCTATCACTTCCGCGACGGCACGAGCCCCAACGATCTTCATTTCGACACGATCAGCGCGGCCGGCCTGATCACGGGCGGAGGAGAAACTCCTTATCACGGCGACTACTCCATGCTGAAGCCGATCCGGGTGAGTCCCGATGGTTCGAAAGTGGCGATTGGCAGCGGCTTGGTTTTCAACGCGACCGGTCTGAGCAAAATCGCCTCGCTTGCCAATGGTTTCACGGACGGCACGTGGTTCGGCGGCAAACTGGTGACGGCGCGATTGATCAATGGCGTCACCCAGCTCCAGACATGGACCGATCCGCAGTTCGTGGCCGGGCCGGTCACCCGCCAGTTCACCGGCACTCCCGTGCGGTTGCTGGCGCTGGACCCGGCGCGTTTGCTTTTGATCACACTCGTGGACGGAGCGCCCCGCTTCAGCATTTTGAATGATGCCTTGGAGCCAACCTACATCTCGCCGTCTAAACCGTTGCCTCCGTCGGCCTTGGCAGTGACGGGTCGTTCGACCAACACGGTATCGCTTGGCTGGCTGGATGGCTCGGACAACGAAGGCGGCTTCCGCATCGAGTATCGGCCAGCCGCGGGAAGCTGGACGGAAGCCAGCGTGGCACCGGCCAATGCCACGACCGCCACGGTTGGCTCGCTTTCTCCGGGAACAACATATGAATTCAGGGTTTCCGCGATTTCGGGTGACCTGAGTTCCGCAAGCACGGCCGCGGTCACCGCGGTGACGCTTTCAAGCCCCGATCAACCCGCGGGCGAGCCATACAATTTCCGTGTCACCCGGATTTTCAACGACTCAATCACCCTCGAATGGGCGGACAATGCCGCGAATGAGACCGGCTTCCGCATCCTTCGCTCCACCACCGCGGGTGGTCTGGCGACCGAGTTTGTTGTTTCGCCGGGGACGACGTCGTTCACCAGCACCGGTCTGGCGGCGGGCACCTATTTCTTCAAGCTGCAGGTCTTCAACGGCTCTATCAACGGCGACCTGTCCGCACAGGTGAGCGCGACAACATTGAGCTCCAATCTCGCGCCAACCGCTCCATCCACGTTGGCCGCCACCAGCATTGCGGGCAACTCGGTGACACTCGGCTGGAAGGACAATTCCTCGAATGAAAACAGTTTCCTCGTTGAGAGGTCCGGATCCCCCGCGTCCGTCTGGGCACCGTTGGGAAGCGTTCCCTTTAACGTGATCAGTTTCATTGACTCGACCGCGACTCCTAACACCATTTACACCTATCGGGTGAAATCGGTGAACGCCATCGGCAGCTCGACTTCCGGCACCATCACCGTCACCACTCCCAAGCTGGGTGGAGATTTCGCGGGCCATTCGATGCGCGCGGGCGACGTCTATTACTTCGCGTTCAGCGGCCCCAACCGGATCGAGCGCTACAACGTCGTCACCCGTTCGTGGCTGCCCGCGATTCCTTTGGAGGCCGCCGCCACAGCGCTGTGGGTCGATGAATCCGCAATCTTCGTGGCCGAGGACCGGGCCGTGATCCGCTTCGCAATCGATGGCGGAGTGAGGACCCCCGTTGGAAATGCCGAGGCCACTGTGAAGGCGCTTTTCACCGTGAGCAACGTCCTCGCTTTCGGCTCCAGCAGCGGAAGCCTGGTCACGATGAACAAGCTGACCGGCTTGTTCCTCTCGAACATCAGCTACTCCTACTCGGGCACCGGCTATTCCGCGGCTCCCGCGCTCAACCGCGTCTTTTTCCGCAGCACGGGAGTTTCGCCGTCGGACATCCATTATTTGGAGATCGGTGCGGACGGCAAGCTGGTGAAAGGAGACCAGAGTCCCTATCACGGAGACTACCCTTCCGCTTCGCGCACCTTCACTTTCCCTAACGGCGCTCGCGTGGCGGACGACTCTGGCACGGTTTATTCGACCGATTCCCTCAGCTACACCAACAGCCTTGGCACAGCCTTCACCGACCTGGCCTTCCATGGGACGGATATACCCATCGTCCTGCGGAGCAATGTCCTGCACTCTTATAACAATGCCTTGCTGCCAACCGGCAGTGTCACGCTTTCCGCCACCGGCCTGCGCGTGGCGGTGTCTGGCAGCGACGCTCTCGTCTTCGTTGCCGACGGCAAGGATTCGCATGGCCTGCGCTTGCAAGTTGTTCCGCTCGCCGACCTCGCTGCGCCGACTCCCGGCGCGCCGATCAATCCGCGCGGCCTGCCATACACACCGGACGACGTGTTCGCGGACCGTGACGGAAATATCCTGCTTTTCAGCAAGGCCCAGTTGAGTCTTTTCCGCTGGTCGCCCCCGTCGCAACGCTATCTATCCACCCTGCCCTTGATTGGAGCGCCGAAGTATGCCGCCTATTCGAAGGTCAATCACCGTGCCTATTTCGCCTACGACACCCAGCTCGTGCGTGAAATGAACCTCGCCCTGCCCACGCCGGCCGAGAGCCCGTTGTTCACGCTGCCCGGCGCGCCGGGAGGACTTGCCACCGCAGGCGAGTTTATTTTCAGCGCGGATGGCTCCGGGGCTTGGGGAACTCACTATCTGTTCTCGCCGACGGGCGCTCAGCTCCACGCCTTGGATTGGAATTACGACTCGCGGGTTTGGGAATGGGATCCCGCAAAGAGACGGATGTATTTTTTCCGCGATAACATGAGCCCGAATGACCTTCATTACGAGACCATCGGCAGCGACGGAAAAATTACCGGCGAGGGAGAAACTCCCTATCATGGCGACTTCAATATCGCGCCTCCGATCCGGGTGAATGGCGATGGCAGCCGTGTGGTGATCGGCAGCGGTGTCGTTTTTGAAACCGCCGGGATGACCCGTGTCACCACCTTGCCCAGCACCTTCATCGACGCCAGCTGGCGGACAGGCGAATTGCTGACGATCCGGGCATCCGGGACCCAGACACAGATCCAGCGCTGGAATGCCTCCACCTTCGCCGCCGGGGCCGCGGGGCCGCTTTTCGCAGGGACACCGCTCCGCCTGATGAAACTGGATTCCGGCGAGACGCTGCTCATCACGATTTCGCGCAACATGCCGCGCTTCTATCTGCTCAATCCGGATCTTTCCATCGCCTCCGACTATCAGTCGGACTCCGAATTGCCGCCAGCCGCGGTCGAGGACGTCTCCTACTCGTGGCCTGTCGTGGTCGATTGGCAGGGACTCGGGACCGGCCCCTACACGGTGACGGCACCTGTGCTTCCGGCGTGGCTGTCGTTCGCCAACGGAAATCTAACTGGCACGCCGCGTGAAGCCGATTCGGGAGACCAGGTTGGCCGATCGAAGGCTCACCGCGTCGTCCTTCGCGCACAAAATAGCCAAGGAACGATCGCCGAGAAGGAGCTCAATATCACCGTCCTTTGGACCAATGATGCTCCGGTCTTCCAGCCAGGTCCCGGCCCCATTCTCGCCAATGACCGGGCCGACGATTCCACCACTGATCTTGCGACCGGCGTCGTGGATCCGGATGGCAGGGATGTTCACCAGTGGGATTTGATCGGAAACTCCAACCCGTCGCTTTTCGCCGGGATCTGGCTCGACCAATCCGGCAAGCTTCAAATCAGCTATGCTCCGTACGTGAGCGGCACGTCCACGGTCACCGTGAAAATCACCGATGCGTCCGGTGCCTCGGCGACCGCCGAATTTCCCGTGATTTTGCCGCAGTTGCCGCCCCCCTCGGTAAAGGTCTATCCCGCGATTTTCTTCAATCGCGCGACCGGCCTCTATGAGCAAAAAATCACGGTGAAAAACATCGCTGCCCGTGCCATCGCCGGATTCGACCTAACAATCTCGGGTCTCCGCGCTGGCGTATCGCTCCACAACGGCACTACCGTCAAAAAAGGCGGCGGCATTTTCTCTTATAACAAACCGCTGATAGCCGGAGAGTCCGTGACGGTAATCCTCAAGTACTACGCGACCAAGCGGGGAGCGATTCCTCAGCCAACGGTTCATGCATCGCTCCCCGGACCCGCCAGCTTTGCGAAACGAATGATTGCCCGGCGTGTTGCCGTGGAAAAACCATTCGCTGTCGACCGCTGCCTGATGCAAGCCGATCGCTCGGTGGCCATCGAGTTTCCGGTCGAAGCGGGTCGAAACTATCGGGTCCACTACAGCGCGGACGCCGTCCATTGGAAAGCGTGTCCGGCTGTCATCACCAGCGCTGGCAACAGGATCCAGTGGATCGACCGCGGCCCGCCGTGGACGGATTCGGCACCTGCGTCCAACTCATCCCGTTTCTACCGCGTGGAACGTCTCGAACCCTGATCCACCGCACTTTTAATTCATGAGATATTCCCGTTCGCTCCTTTTGTTGCTGATCCCCTCCTCCGCCGCGTGGGGCGGCGACGCCAAATCCGCCGTTATCGCCGACTCCGGAAGTGACTGGGAATTTTCCCTGTCCGCGGGCCCCGCCTGGCGGCAATCCGGCACGCTTGGATTCACCGGCGGATCCCGCAGCGCGGGCATCAACATTCCATCGTTCGTCGGCAGCGACACGTTGTTGGTGCCACCCATCGGCAGCGATGCGGATATCGCGAACCGGTTTTACGGCGACGGCTTTGTCCGCCGCGATCCGAGCACCGGCATCGACGGATTCACGACCGACTGGGGCTATCAGAACTCCAGTCAAGTCAGCGGGGATGATATCTCGTTTCACGCCACCGGTTTCCGGAGCATCCGCACTGACACTCGTACGCTTGGCAATGCACCGACTGTCGATCGCCACGAGCAGGGCATCGCCCCGGTGCTTGATTTTTCCGGAACCTATCAGAAGGAGATCCGGGGTTTCCGCCCGGGCTTTAGCGCCAGCCTCACTTGGTCGCCCGTGAAAATGAACCGCCAATGGAGCGACTTCTCCCTCTCCCAAGTGCGGGACGACTTTCTCGATTCCTATACCGATATCTACAATCTCGGCGGAGTCGGTGATGAGATCCCGCCCGCTCCTTACACGGGCAGTTCGACAGTTCCCGGCTTTGTGCTGGAAAACATCCCGGACGCCCGGGAGTTCGACTCCGTCCACATCGGCTCGGAGGATGCCTTTCTAACCAACAGCGTCTCCACCCGCTTCCACGCCGACCACACGGCGATTTCATTCGGCCCCACGATCGAGCGCCGGCTCGATGACTCCTGGACATTGCAAGGTGGCCTCGGAGCTTCCATCCACTGGCTCCACTGGTCGGCCGCCCAGAATGAAACCCTAACGGTGAAGTTTGGCGGCAAGACCAGAAATTTCGCCAGTTGGCGCGACAAGAGTTACGGCGATGAAATCCTGGGCGGCGTCTATCTCCAAATCGGTGCCGACTGGCAGCCCAAAGACCGCGATTGGTCGATCAAATCATTTCTGAGAAAGGACTTCGGAGCAACTTTCTCGGAAAAGGTCGGCCCCAGCCGCGTCACTTACGATGTCGATGGTTTCACGGCTGCCGTGATGGTTTCGCACGCATTGTGATATGATCCCGCCTCCAACATGGCGGACTGATAGTTTCGATTATCACCGATTCGTGACGATGTAGTTCACGCCTTCCAGCCGGGTGAGCCTGTCCCTGACTTCATTGACGTAAGGGTCCATCACGGCGGCCGGCAACTCGCCCACGACTGTTAGCAATACCGCGCGCATTTCTTCCGTGAAATGCAACGGCACGCCGTCGATCAGATATCGGTTGCGCTCGCCCCAGTCATGATCGACCACCGCCTCGTGGGGAACCAGAGGATCGTAAAGCCGGTCCAGGAGTTCCCCATCGAAATCCGGCCTCTCCGACAGGCCGCCGGAAATCCCGACGAGCTGTGTCATCCGGACAATCCGTTTTGGAAACAATTGGCAAGCCTCCCCATCCTCCCTGGCAAACTCCCAGCGCCCGACGGGCTGATAGATCAAGCGCTCCCAACTCCAATCGTCCAGGTTCAACCGCCAGGAATCGAAATTCTCCAGATAACCACCATAGTCCGGGCCATGGTCGATTTTTCCTCCGCTTACGACAATCCCGTTCCGATCATCAAGCCGCGCTTCGTGGGCGCTGATCCAGCCCGGCGCTTCGCCCGACGTCTCGATCCGCCGGAAACGGCTTGTTCCAATTTCGAACGCGAACACCTGCGTTTCACCGAACCTCCTTTGACGCGGGTAACCGAGACTCCCTATCAGAATCAGCTCGTCGCCGACCAGGGTGGCACTGTGGAAATCCGTCGGAGGAAAATGCTCTTCAGGATAACCAAAAATCTCGATCTGTCCGTCGGGGGTGACGATGACCACATCATTGTAGATGAAAAAGTCCGGATCGTAATGGTCCTCATGCTCGCCCGCGATGATGATCCGGGTGTCGTCGGGAAGCGTAGTTAGAGATCTCCCGAACCGGTTGAAGCACCAGCCCGCGTTGCCGCCATAAGAACTTGGTCCCTTGAAATGATCGTTTGCGCGGTAAGCGCTGATATTGCCATCGATCAACCAGCGCCACACGGGATTGGTCATGACCGCGCCAGGAAACGCTCCGCGCCTGGCGTCCCGCCATTCGAGGAAGAGTTCGCGGGTCACCTCGGGACCGGGCTCCCAATGGTCCGCATGCTCGTTCTCGTCTTCACCCGGCACAAACATGCCATGATTTGGCGGAGTCCCGCGGCACGTATCAATCCAAAAACTTCCCTGGATTCAAGATGCCGTTCGGATCGAGGGCGGCCTTGAGCGAGCGGTGGGTGGTGAACGAGACTTCGCCGAGGGCTTGGCGGATCCAGGGCTTTTTGGCGAGGCCGACGCCGTGCTCGCCGGTGATGGCTCCGTTGTTAGCGAGGATCCAGGTGAAGAGTTGGTGGAGCGCTGCATCAGCAAGGGCGCGGATGGCGGGCTCCTCGTAGTCGCGGACCATGAGGTTGGTGTGGATGTTGCCGTCGCCAGCGTGGCCGAAGCAGGCGATGGGGATGCCGGTGTCCTTTTCTAACTGCCTGGCAAAGGTGACGAGGTCAACGAGCTTCGAGCGTGGGACGACAATGTCCTCGTTGAGCTTGGTCAGACCGGTGTCGCGGAGGGAAAAGGAAAACTCGCGGCGGAGTTTCCAGATGCGATCGCACGACGCTTCGTCAGGCGCACGCTCGATGAAGGTGGCACCAAGTTCGGTGAGGAGCTGATGGAGTTCCTCGATCTCCGAAAGAGTGGCGGCAGGGCGGCCGTCGATCTCGACGATGAGGTGGGCGTCGCCCGGCGGGAAAGTTTCGGCACCGAGTTTTTTCCTGGCGGCGGCGAGAGTGAAGGTGTCGGTGATTTCGAGTGCGGACGGAAGATGACCCGCGTTGAGGATGGCCTGCACAGCGGCGGCAGCCATTTCGAATTCGGGGAAAATCGCGGCGAGCATCGCGCGGCTGGCAGGCTTCGGGATCAGACGGAGCGTGGCTTCGGTGACGATCCCTAACATGCCTTCCGAACCGGTAAAGATGCCGACGAGGTCAAAACCAGTCTTGTTCTTGTGGAGCCGTCCGCCGGTACGGAGGATTTCGCCGGAGGCGAGTACAACTTCGAGTCCTAACACGTAACTGCGGGTAACGCCGTACTTCAGGCAACGCGGACCGCCAGCGTTGGTGGCGATGTTGCCGCCGATCGAGCAATCCTTGAGTGAGGCGGGATCGGGCGGGTATTCCCACCCGACGGCGTGGGCGGCCGCTTGCAGGTCGCCGGTGATGACGCCGGGTTGCACGATGGCGACTCCGTCCTCGGGATGCATGCCCAGGATCTTGTTCATCCTGGCGGTTGATAGAACGATTCCGCCAAAGACCGGGACAGCACCGCCGACATAACCGAAGCCCGCGCCACGGGTGGTGACGGGGATCCTGTTTTCGTTCGCGAATTTCAGGACGGCCGCGACATCGGCGGTGGATTCGGCGAACACGACGACGTCCGGTGGATGGCTGGCGGACCATTTGTCACCGGAACTGGCAGCCAGAATTTCGGCGGCGGTGGTGACTTTTTCCCCACCCAGCAGGGAAATGAGGGGAGCAAGCCAGTCGTGGGATGGAGGAGTCATGAGCGCTGCCCAAGGGTGAAGCACGCGAATGATCCGTCAATCATTCGTCACAACCGCAAATCCGCGATGACGGGTTTGGGTCGGGCGGGGGCCGCTCACACTCCAAGCCACCGCCACAGTGTTAGGAATGCGGCGGCCATCAGTGCGCCACTGACCAAGGGAAGCCAGCGACTGGGCGGCATGGGACGCGGGAAACCGGGAGCCGCCCCGGCAGCGGTCATGCGGTCGTAAAGATTCGGGTGGGGCAGCCCGGGGTGGAGAACCGCCGGAATCAGGCCGGCCACATGGATTTTCTCCAACGCGCGGGCATACACGCCCTCGCCCTCCTGGGACTCGCTGGCGTGGGTGTCCGCGGTGGTTTCCAGCCGCTTGTGATGCCACGCGACCCAGCGGTTGACGAGAAAGTGCGCGCCTAACAAGCCCAGCCCCAGTAGCGGCTGGCCTGCACCCATCGCCCCAGGAGCCAGGCCGACGGTGGGGATCGCCAGCAAGCCGACAAGCCGCTTCCACCGCTCCGCACGTCCTTCCGCCAAGTGTCCGAGTTCATGGGAAATGACGCTGCGGAGTTCTTCCCCATCGAGCACTGTTAGTATCGCGCGGGTGAATGCCAGATCCCGGGTCCAAGGAAACGCGAAAGCGTTGGCCATCCCGAGATCCATCGACATCACATGGCGCACCGCCAGCCCGCGGGCGGCGGCCATTTCCCGGCAGGTTCGTTCGAGCTCGCCATCGACCGGCCGCGCCAGCCCGACCGCCCGCAGAATCGCCACACTGCCTCCAACGCATAACAGAACGCAGGCCGCTAGAATGCTCCCCGCGATCGCCAGTGCCCCGGTATCGAGACCGCGATGCCAGGTGAAGGCCATCACCGCGAGCAGCCCCGGCATCCCGGGAAAAAGCAGCAGCCAACCCGCCACCGCCCCCATGCCTCCGGTGCCCGCCGTCGCGGGAAGAGGCAACCCTCGTGCGGCTTCCCGCGATCCCAGGATACAGCCCGCCAGCGCGGAAATTCCGATGAGGAAAACCAGCCACATTTCGCCGCGGGCCTCCAACGTCCCATAACTGGAAATGCAGGCGGCCATCACGATCCAAATCATCGCGAGCGTTCGCGCCGAGCGCAGCGGCCAATAGTGACGAGCCATCACCGACCAATGGGTACCGCGCGGAAGCCGTCGCAACGGAACGGACATCAACCCCATGCCCGCAGCCGTGCAAATGAACGCCGTGGCCAATGGCAGGATGACCCCGGAAAAAACGGGATTACCTGATAGAAATGAGAGAAAAGCGGACACCCGGACCAAGAGTCGCGGGTCGAGCGCCGCGGATCAAGTTTCATCTGGCGCATGAAGTGCCGCGCGACGCGGCAGCCCTGCTAGACGTAGATCTTCTTGTAATACTCGTCCACCATGCGGTCGGCGTCGAAGAAGGGGACGACGTCGTTCATCGAGTTGAGAACAAGCTTGTTCCACTCGTCGGGCTTGTCGTAGTAGAGTGGCAGGATTTTTTCCTTCATCGCCTTGTAGAAGCCTAGCAGATCGTGCCGGTCGCGGTCCTCGTGACTGAGGGATGGATCGGCTGGCGGGATGATGAACGAGTTATGGCCGTCCTTGGCGAATTCGCAAACCCAACCGTCGTAGGTCGAGACGTTGACGGAGCCGTTCATGGCGGCGGTCATGCCGGAGGTTCCGGAGGCCTCGCGGGTGACGACCGGGTTGTTGAGCCAGAGGTCGGAGCCGTTTTTCAGGAACCGGGAGAGCTCCAGTTCATAGCCGACGAGGACGGTGGCGTTCGGATAGTCTTTCGTTAGACGGATGAGGTGATTGAAGGTGTCGATGGCCGAATAATCGAACGGATAGGGCTTGCCGGCCCAAATGATCTGGATCGGATAGTCGTTGTTGTGGACCAACTCGCGGAAGAGCTTCATGTCGCGGGCAATGAGGTCCGGCCGCTTGTAGCCTGCGAATCGGCGGGCCCAGACAAGGGTCAGGACGTTCGGCTTGAAGAGCTTGCCGGTTTGGTCGGCGACCACGCGGAACAAGCGCTCCTTGAGCTCGCGCTTGCGGTGTTTCAGCTCCTCGATGTCGCCGCGGGTACGGGCGTGTTCGATGCCATGATCCGCCCAGTATTTTTTGTTCTGGGCATTGGTGACGTGGGTGATCTTGCAGATGTTAGGATAGCCCTGCCACATGTGGCGGGAGACTTCTCCGTGGAGTTTCGAAACGCCGTTGGCAATGCGCGCGAGGCGGAGGGCGGCAAGCGAGTGGTTGAACTCGTCGCCATCGATCCCGGTGATTTCGCGCACTTCCTCTTCCGGCACGCCGCCGAAGAACGAGAAATCGCGCAGCAGGTTGAAGCCATGTTTTTCATTTCCCGCTTCCTCGGGCGTGTGGGTCGTGAAGACGAGGCGCTTCTTCACTTCGGCCAGGCTGTGGTGTTTCTCGTAAAGGTGAAAGGCAGCGGACAGGCCGTGCGCTTCGTTGAGATGCCAGATGGACGGATCCACGCCGAGTTCGTCCAGCAGGCGGGCGCCGCCGGCACCGAGGATGATGTACTGGGCGATGCGGCGGAGGTGGTCGTGATCGTATAGGCGATGCGTGATGGCGCGGGACAGGCTGTCATTTTCCTCGACGTCGGTGCTGAGGAAAAACATCGGCACCGTGTTGAAAATATCCCCGGGCAGAAACATCGCTTTCACCCACACCGGGTGGCCGTGGACGGGCACGGTGAAGCGGATCCCGGTGTCCTGAAGGAACGCGTATTCCTTTTTCCGGAACTGCACCGCGAGCTCGCGATCCTCTCCGCGGGCCTGGTTGTAATAGCCGTAAGTCCAAAGAATCCCGATTCCGCAAAGGTTCTGGCGGCGGTCGGCGGAGGCCCGCATGTGCGAACCGGCGAGGAAACCAAGGCCGCCCGAATAGATCTTGAAGCTCTGGTCGATGGCGAATTCGCAGGAAAAATAGACGGCGCTCTTTGCGTATTCAGGGGCAATCTCGTAATGGTGGGCAAAAGGTTTCGGGAGAAAAGAGGCAGCCATGTTTGGTCGGTGATTGAGGAATGGAGTTACGAATGTCGGAATGAACGGGACGGTTGAGGTGAATCCCCAGATCAGTCACGATCTTGGCGGAGATTTCCAGACAACCTTCATTTCAAAGCTTGCAGCGGATTCGGAGTCGCAGCGACGGTGGCTGGCGACTTGGATCTTGTCGAGTCCGGTGCGGCCGACGGGTGCTCATTTCATACCAGATTTCATAAATTTTCCGGCCCGATTCTCCCGTGATGGCCCAATTCCCGGGGAAATCCCCTTGTCATGGGAGGTCTTTTCCTTCGAGGCGCGGGGCGAGCTTGGATCGGACACCCTCCAGCGGTTGCTCAATCCAGCGCCACGAGGCGAGCGTCAGGCCCCACGTCACCAGCGCGTAACTCGGGATCCGGAGGATTTCGCCATAGGCATTGTCGAACCAGCCGAACCACAGAAACCAGAAAATTTTCCCCGCCACCAGCGGCGCGAGGTTGTGGAAAAGGTAAATCCCGTAGGAAACCTGCCCGATCCGCTGCAGCAGCGGATGCTCCAGCAGACTTTTCACCCATCCCGAAAATCCCACGGACCCCGCCGCGATCAAACCGCACAGCGCGACTGATAGAAATGTCTGCTGGAATGCCCGCAGCCCGAAGGTCGGCCAGCCCGATGCATGCGCGCAGAAAACCCCGAGGTAGCCGGCCAAGCCGAGCGCCGCCAATCCGCGCAGCCCCGGACTCTCAAGCGACATTCCGCGATGCACCGCCAGCCCTAACAGCGCACCGATCCCGAAGTAATCGAAGGTCGCCCATGTCAGAACCTGCGGCCAGGCGAACCACGGCAAAAAACTGTCCTGAAACATCCGCGCCAGCGGACCGATCGCCGCGAACATCAGAATCGCCGGGACCAACCATTTCCGCGGCAGAAACCAGATCACGAACGGCCAGATCAGATAGAACTGCTGCTGGATCGACAGCGACCAGAAGTGATTGGTGCCTCCCGGCCAATAACCGAGCATCGCCATGTGGAAATTCGAGAGGTGGAAGACGTACCACGGCAACCCCTGCCAGGAGTCAGCCTGGCGTCCCATCCATGCGTCAGGCGCCTGAACGATCAACACCAGCGCCAGCGCGGCATAGTAAGGTGCGAGAATCCGCAACCCGCGCCTGATCTGATAGGCTTTCAGCCCTTCCCATTTCCAAGCCCCGCCACGCGCCTCGCTGCGGTCCCGCTCGCGAAGCAGCGAACCGGTGATCAGGTAGCCGGTCATCACCAGGAAAAAGAACAGGAATATCTCGAACGGAAACACCCGCGGCCAGCCAGCAGGGCACCAGTGATCCCAGCAAATCGCCATCATCGCGATCGCCCTCAGCCCGTCCAGTTGCACCGCACGCCCGCTCACTCGCTGCTTGAAACCATGATCCGACGGTTCATGCACGCCCTTTTCAGGAAAACGACTCTTTGCAACCCAAACGGGGATCACCGGCTGAACACGATCAGCTTGCCGGTGGCGCTCAGGATCGCGAATCCGCCGTCACCTCTGGGGCAAATATCGACCGGATCCCCCGCGTCCGCGGGGATGAACAACGTCGCGCAGGCATTCACCCGATCGCCCGGCGGATAGATGACTCCGCCGCCCGGATAGGCGATGACCACGGAACCGTCCGGCAGATAGCACGCGACCGGGCGGCAGCTCGTGGAAGGATCTGAGTAAAGATTCACCGTTTCGAGGCTCCTGCCTGGCTTCGGCACTTCTATCAGCAGCACGTCGGTGGAAAGCGCGATCAACGCCTCCTGCGAATTTGCCAGCGGCGTTAGATGGAGGCTCCCCGGGCTTTCCCCGAGTCCCATCGTCGCGAACTGTCCGTCCGGATAGCGCCACGCGACGAATCCTTCCGCCGCGAGACAAAGGTGGCCGCCCTTGCCGGCGATCCGCCAATCCATCCCGGTGACTTGTGGCGGGGCGAGATCGATCGGCAACGTGCGGCGCAGCACCGCCGCTTCCGAGTAAATGCTGACGGCCAGCGACGAAGTATTGGTGAACTGGAGCAGTGCGAAATCCCCGTCGCCGCCGCAGGGACCGGCTGCCAGGACATTCCTCAAGGTGCCGATGGCATCATCGTCCCCCGTCCGAGCACGGTCGAGCGCGCGGTAATGCAGGCGCTTGAACGCGGTGAAGTGAAACAAGCGGCTGGTGGAGCGCGCGGAGCTAACAGCAAGGTGCCGCACCTCGCACTTGCCGGGATCGTCCGGCGTCCGCAACGCGGAGGAATGGCAACTGTTGTCACGCAACTGCGCGACTCCTAACATATCCTGCCCGTAGCCGGCGATCGAAACCCCCTTCGGCAACCTGGCGATGGAATCCCACCGCATCTGCGCCGAGATCTGGACCACCAACTCCGGCTTCAGAGAACCCTTCGGCGGACCGCTCACCGGGACCTTCGGCGGATTCCTGCGGATCGAAAACCGCTTCGCGTCGCGCGACAGCAGCAAGTCGCCGGCATCGAGCTTGGGCAGGAATGCCAGCAACGCGGAACTGTCACCGCCGCCTGCGGACAGCACCGTGCCAATCCGCCGGTAGGCCTGTTTCTCCAATTCCGCTAACAGCACCGGCTCCGGCCAACTGGCAGCCTCTCCGTGGCCGAGGTTCAGCTTGGCGATCAAGGGAAATGCCGGAACCTCGCGGCCGAACATCCGCACCAGCAAAGCGACCGCGTCCTTCCCGGCCCCGGCATCGCGATGGATCGCAAACATCGCCGTCAGGGCGACCTCCGGGCGACTTCCCGACTGCCAGGTGCTCTCTAGCAACTCCAGCGCCGCCACCCGGTCCTCGAGCTTTTGGGCAAGAATCCGCGCCTTCTCGATCGGATCGCGCTGGGCCTCGACCTCGGCCAGCCACAGCTCGCGCGCTTGCACATCATTTCCCAAACGGGTGTGCAGATCCCCGGCCTTCTCGAACTGCTTGCACTCAGCATACATCCCCGCGGCCTGCAGCAAAAGCCCGGCTTCCTCAAGACAGCGCGCGGCGGCGGGACGGTTGTGCAGCTTGTGCAGATAGATCGACACCGCGTCCCGATGCCGTCCGCAATCGGCGAGGCACTTCGCAGCGCTCGTCCAGTCGCCTAGCAGATTTCCGAAAATGTAGGCGGCGCGGTCATGGCGGCCGATGGCGATCTCCCGCTTGGCCGCATCGCGGTACTGGCGCTCCAGCTTCAGGCGCGCGTCGTTCGCAAGATCCCAGCCATCGATGGACCCGCCACCGTGGCCGTGGGAAAAACGGGTGCCGCGCATTCCAAGCTTCCATGAGGGTGCGGCCTTTCCGCGCGATTGCTCGATGCCGGCCAGCGGCAAGGCATAGCGCAACCCTTCGTCAGGGTTCCTCTCCATCAGCTCCATAAGCCGGTCGATCTCGCGGCTGCGGCTGTCCACCAGGTGCTGCCAGTTTTTCTCCGCCCATTCCCTCAGTCGTTCCAGCGAAGGGTTGGCCGTGCCTTGGAGCCCGATTAGATTCGCCGCCTTGCCGATTCCTCCGAGCACCCAACCCGCGCCCATCAACGTTCCTCCGGCCAATCCCATTCCCAGCATCGCGGCCTTGTCCAACACGCCGTCGCCACCCTTCATCGGCTTGCCCGATTGATCGCCAATTTCCTGGGCCGCACTTGCTAACATCTCTCCCGGATCCGGCGGCTCCTCGACGAGGATCGACTTGAGCGACGGCGTGAACCGGGCCACCGGAATCGCCAGATTCCACCGGCTGCCGCGCTCCCGCGGGATCTCCAACAGCTTCGCCGGTGACAGTTCGTTCTTCGGATCGAAGCCAATCAGCCCGATCGCTGGATGAAACAGATGCACCTGATAGGGGAAAAAGAAATCCCGCTCGTTCGCCAGCAGGCCCGCCGACAACACCGCGTCCAGCGGCGCATGCACCCCGGGCATCACCTCGCCCAACGACACCACCCGCGGCCGGAACCGCGGCACCCCCTGCCGCGGCACCAACAACACCCCGACAGCCCGCGGATCCGCCGCCGAAGCTGCCACCGGATAGATCGCCACCGGACATCCCTGCGCGCGGCAATGGGCAATTTCCCGCAACCACTCCGCCGGATCAGCCGACGCCAGCCACCCCGCCGACACCTGGGGAGTCGGTCGCGTGACACGGATGAGCGCGAGCGGGAGGTTCATGGTGAAAGTCGGGCTTGACCAGTTAGACGTTGCTGGAGGTCGCGCAACGCGAGAGGCAGCGGCTTCCCCTCCTCCGGCAACCGCAGGCGCGGCTCCAGCGAGCAGAGCCCCCATGATTCGTTCCAAGCGCTGGCAGCAGAGGTAGTGAGCAAGATGCTCCAAGGCGAATAATCCTCATGTGTCAAATCGCGGAAGTGCAGCATGCATCGCGAGTCGCACCAGACCTCGAGCCTGGTATCAAAGCGCGCCACATCCAATTGCACACCCGGGTTCGGCGCGAAATCACTTCTTTCGAAATCAATGAATGAGAGGTTCGGAGCTTTCGTTTCGATCCACGTCAGTTTTAACGGATCGAGTTTGTAAGCCTGTTCGCCGCGCTTGACCCACACCACACCCCGTGAAACCGCCACACTGTGCGGCGAAAACATTCGCGGCCAGGACGGATCGCCAAAGGGCCATTTCTCCAGAGGCTTGGCCGGACCCATTCCCGAATCTATCAGATGGATCCCCTCGCCATCGAAATCGAGCACCGGACCGGTTGGCCAATCCTCCACCGGCAGATGTGCCACCCGGCTTCCCGATTCCAACGAAATCGCTTCCACGCCATCCGAATACCCGAGCAAAACAGCGCCGCCGCTGACAGTAGCGAGCCGGGGAAACGCATGCTTCGACGCGGCTATCTGGATTTCATGCAACCGATCCTCTTCGACACGAAACACTCTAACTGAATCACCCACCTTGCCCCCGGACGCGATCACGATTGCCTTGCTGCCATCATCCCGGCTCATCCAATGTTGTCTGCCCGGCACCTTGGCCACGAGTTCCTGCCCACCCCACCCGGTCTTGGGCCAGCGCATCAACCGTCGGTCCACCGAAACACCGAGGATCGATGAACCGAGTTCCGCTAGAATCGCCGAACCCTGCGGGATTTGCGGAAACAGAAAAGGCAGCCGGTCGAGCGCGTAGATCGGCAGAATGGCGTGCAACGGGTCCGGCTTCGCCCGCAGTGGCGGGGCGACCATTTCCTTGGCGACCGGCTTCGGGCTGG
This sequence comes from Verrucomicrobiota bacterium, assembly GCA_040385685.1. Taxonomy (GTDB): domain Bacteria; phylum Verrucomicrobiota; class Verrucomicrobiia; order Verrucomicrobiales; family Akkermansiaceae; genus Luteolibacter. Next base: position 64,006 of record JAZKGW010000044.1, read on the forward strand.
GCAGCATTTCATCGAGATCGATCTCGCCGCGGAACAGCGTGCGGTTTCCGCCGGGCGACCACGCCTGCACCTCGACATCGCCGGTCCGCCCCAGCGCGAGCACGCGGAAGTTTCCGGCCCGGCCGTGAATCCACGCCGCGATTTCTCCCAGAAGTTGGGTGGTGGAAGCATCGTCGAGATGCTCCTTCGCGGTGATGAACGAAAGGTCGGGCACCGCGGCGTCGTCCGCCGCCACTGCCGCGTCCCACCAGGCAGTTAGAAATGCATCCGGCCCTGCGGCGGGGACGAGCGTCTCCAGCGCGGCAAACACGCCGCCCGGTGTCGCCAGATCCAGACGGGCGAAGCCATCGGTTAGGGCGGCCACACACTCGAAGGTCTCGCCGGGACCGTTCAGCGCGGGGTGATGCCGCAGGCCGAGCGCCACGCCCAAGGCAAACACCCGCGCCGTTCCCCACAGCCGGAGCCCGCGATCCAACAGAACCGTGTGCCCCACCGCGACATGCAACGGCGGGATTTCCCGACGGAAATACAACGCCTCGTTGTGGACAAGCCGCGCTGCCAAAACGAGATCGTCCCACGCCAGCTCTCCGGGCAACAAGCGGTCCACCGTGCCGCGGTTGGTGATGTCGGAAATACCACCGACCGGCAGATCCTGTGGCGTGCCGAAGCTGCCGGGGAAATTCATCATCGCGATCGCCCGCTTCGCAACCGCTGCCGCCGCCCCGCACTCGCCGCCGGTGGCCACCAGCCGGTCCAGCAGGAGCCGCGGGTCATCGGACTTGGCGGGAAGCGGTGCCGGTTGTACAGATAGATTCTCCAGCCCCGTGCGGAGACGAGCTTCCAAACTCGCCCCATCATGGCGGGCGAGGCCGCTCCGCAACGCCCGCAGGTCGCGGAAGAAGCGGGCCCGCGCATTCATTTCAGGCACGCAACCTTGCAAGTTCCTTGGACCGTGGATCGAAAGCTCCACCAGGATCTTGTCCGATTCATCGCGTGGCAAACTGTGCGGCCCGCCTTCGAACAAGGCGGAAACGAGCAGGCATTTCGCGGGGAAGGACGAGCGCAGGTCCTTCGGCAGGTCGTTCACCACCTTCAGCCCGCGGACGAGGGTGTCTTTGATTTCAAAGGGAATGGCGTCGCTATCAGCCGCGTGCAGGATCTCCATCACTTTCCCGTGGAACGGAATGCACAACCCCAGCCATTCGTCCCTGCACGCCGCCAGCAATAGCAACACCGCGCCCAGCGGCGGCACGCCTCCTTCATCGCCTAGGAAACCCAACACCCCGTGCAACTCCTGCCACATCGCCAGCGTCGAGCCGTCATACCACTCGACGGCGTCGTAATCCGGACTCCAGGCCCAGAACGATCCGGCTGGCGGCACGGCGTAGTTGATGGTGCGGTGGGAGAGCATGGGTCAGCCGATGGTCGTCGTTCTAACTGCCGCGCGGGCGGCGGGAATCAGGTTCTCCTCGTCGAGTTCCTCATGGCTGCCGTCCGGATGGAGGATCGCCATCCGGTTGCGGCCGAGACCTAGCAGTTCCTCGATCAGTTCCGGCCACGCGTGGTCCGGCAGGCGGTAGCCACAGGGCAGCCACAACCGTCCTAGCAGGTGAAACCCCGCCCCGGGGATCGCAGGCAAAGGTAGTCCGGCGACGAAGGCACGCCCATCCTCGCAACAGGCGAAACGCAGGCACTCCAAGCGCGGAGCGAAGGCCGTTTCCGCCCAGGCGGCGAGGATCTCCATCCGGCACAGCAAGGCCGCGGCCGGATGATCGGCATCGTCCATTTCCAAGTGAAACGCGACCGCAGGCGGTGGCATGCCGGGCGCACCGCGGAGCGGCGGCATCACCGTTAGAAACGCGGCGGCCGCCTGCCAGCCGTCCGCGGGCAGCACCGCTTCCGGCACCCGGCGGCCTTCGCGGACGAGCGTGCCCGCGGCATCGGCGGACCACCGGCCTAGCAGCGGCAGCTTGCGGAAAATCTCCTCATCGTCCAGCGGGACGCGCAACCAGAATTCTTCCGGGCCGGCGGCGCACAACGACCACCCCGCGAACCCGCGGTAGCTCGCGAGCGAACCGAGATCCGCGGCCGCGATCCGGCCGACCCGATGTTCCGTCGCGGTCACCGGCCGGCAGGTTGGGCGATTTTTCTCCACAGGGCGTCGGCCCGGTTAGACAACGACTCCTTCGCCACGCCTGCCGGAATCCAATCGAGCCGGCTGGCTAACAACCGCAACTCGTCCGCCGCCGTGGCATCCGCGGGATTGCCGGCGAGACGGGCCTCCACGTCGTCGAGTCCGCGTGCCAGCACATCGGGATCGGGCGAACGCGCGGCCCGCGATTGAGGATGGTCCGCCGTGTCATCATCCGCCGTGGCCAGCGCGGCGGCGACGATCGATTCGATCACCTCGATCTGTTCCTCGCGATCCCAGACGTGGCGCAAAATCCAGAGATCCGATACCCGCCCGGCCAACCTGCCGCAAAGCAGCGCGCTGGCCGCGATGACCCGTTGCAGGCGCACGGCGCGGCGGTCGGAAATGTCCATGCCCGCGTGGCGGAGCTTGATCACCAAATCGAGATAGGCAGTTCTAACTGGCGAGAGGTCGACGCCGCCGACCGCCTTTTGGAACTCCCGCAGATCGGCCGCGGTGATTGTCGCCGTGTGCGGGATGCCTTCCCTTTCCAAGTTCCATCCGGCCGCCAGCACGCGGCCTAACTGGTCCTCCGGCACAGGCCCGCAGCGGACGCGCAGGAGGAAACGGTCGAACAGGGCGCGCAGGCCGTCGTCCTCCGGCAAGTGGTTGCTTGCCCCGGCGAAAAACAGTGCGGGAATCGCCCGCGTCTCACGGCCGCGACGGAAGATCCGCTCGTTCAGGGCCATCAACAGGCTGTTAAGGATGGCGCTGTTGGCATTGAGCAGTTCGTCGAGGAAAACGATGTCGGCTTCCGGCAGCATGCCTTCCGTGTTCGTCACGAGATCGCCTTCGCGCAGACGCCGGATATCGAAGGGACCGAACAGTTCGTTAGGCTCCGTGAATCGGGATAACAGATAGTCGAAGGTGTGGCCGTGGATGCGCCCGGCAAGCGAATGCACCAGCGCGCTCTTGGCCGTCCCCGGCGGGCCGTAGAGGAAAAGATTTTCCCGCGCAGCTAGGCTCACGCCCATCAGATCGATGATCTCGACCTTGCCGACGTAAGCGTTTTTCAAAGGCTGGAGGACCTCGGTGTCCAGACGGCGGGCGAGATCGGCGATGGCGTCGTGATTCATGATTCGGGTGTGGGTGCAAGTAATCCGCGGCCCAGAGTGGCGGTGTAGGCACCAAGTTTCAAGCGGACGAGCGTGCCGATTTCCGGATCGGCCAGTCCCGTGTGATCGGCCCGCTCGAGCGCCCGCTCGGCAAAAAACTGGAGCAAGCCGGGATGGGGCGGCAGCAGGTTGTTAGCAGCAGGCAGGTTCATCCCTAACGAGGAAAGTGGAAACGTCGCCGCCAGTTCGTGCATGACTTTCACCAATGGATCATCCTCCGACCGGGCGCGCGCCATCCGGTAGAGATCCGGCCAATGCCGCAGACACAGGTCCGCCGAGAAATGCGCGGCGGGGTTCGATCCGTCGGGCAGCGGATCGCGCTGGAGCAACTCGTGAATCTCCGTTTCACCAATGTCGCGGAATGTCGCCAGACAGGCGGCCCGAAACAAAAGGATCGCCCCCCAAACGGCGGACTTCGGATGAAACTCAAGCGCCGGCCCCGGCAAATCCATCACCGCGTCCGCATGCCAATCCTTCAGCATCCGCCCGATTTTCCGCAGTTCATCGGGATCCTTGCCCGCGAGCCTCACGGCTGCCGCCAGGTCGTCACTTCCCGGAGCAAGCTCGGCGCGACCGCTGTCATGAAGGGTTTGAAGAAAGCGCGGCAGCACGAGGTCTTGAATTTCCGATAGGCTGTCCGAGGAGCCGCGCGCTGCCAAGACGCAATTCCCGTTGGAACCTCGAACGGCCTTGAAAAGGCGGGGAAATTCAACAGCATCCGGGTCTATGAATGTCGCCGAACTGATCTTCACGGGATTCAACCGCCGCGTTGCCGCGCTCAATCGCCGGACGGGGCAAATCGTCTGGCAGTGGCGGGCACCGAAGGGCTCGGAGTATGTCAGCCTGCTGCTGGAGCCGGGCTTGCTGATCGTGTCAGTCGATGGCTACATGTATGGCCTGGACCCTCTAACTGGTCGCCAGCTTTGGTACAATCCGATGGATGGATTCGGCACGGGAGTCACGTCCCTGGTCTCGGTCAATGGCATCGGGTCAAGCCCGGTCACTGCCGCGGCCGCGCAAATCGCCGCCCGTCGGTCGTCGGAAAGCTCTTCGGATCATTCCGCGGGAACCTGAACGGAGATCGTTCAGTTCCGCCGCCAGACCGTCACCATGGAGGTGGTCCACTGGAACTTGCGGGCGCTTTCGCGGATCAGGAAGGGCTCGTCGGCTTGGCGCACCAGCGAGAAGGCCGGAGCGAGTGTCGCTTGCAACCATTCAAACGTTCCCTTGACCGGCCAGTTTGCCGGCGGGGTGAATTCTTCCAGCCAGGTGCAGGGCGTCGCCAGGACCAGCTCGCCGCCCGGTTTCATCAGGCCGGGCAAGCGCGCTAACAGACAGTTAGGTTCCGGCAGGCGGCAGAGGAGATTCGCGGCGTGGATACGGTCGAATTGTCCGAGATCCTCGGGCAGGGCCATCGCGTCGCCTTGTTGGAAAACGAGTCTGGCCGGATCGATACCGGACGGAAGACGCGCCTCAAGAGGTGTCGCGAGCGCGGCTTCCTCACGGCGATTGTAAGTTAGAACTTCGCCGTTCCTCAACGCTTCCGCCGCGCGGATGAAGGCGTGGGAGAAGTCGATGCCGATGACCTCTTCGCACCGGCGGGACATTTCGAACGACGATCGTCCCACGGCACAGCCGAGGTCCAGACCGCGTTCCACGACATCCGGTGAGAAATGGGCGGCGGTGCGGACCGGGAAATCCAGCGCCTCGCGCATTCCAGCCGGCCACGACCGGTCGGCAGTTAGAATTTCATCCCCGGATCCGAAGTGAAACAACAGATACTCCGCGAGGATTTTGTCGGACTCATAAATGGCGCTCACTGCTTGGCTTTCAGCTCGGCTTCGTCGGTCCGCTCGAGTCCACCCTGCGCTTCGCGCAGCGTGATGCCGCCGTCCTTGTCCTCGTCGTAAAACGCGAGAATCTCCTTGGGCGTGTGTCCCGTACGTTTCTGAGCGTCCTTGAGCTCGGAAGCCACCAGCTTGCCGTCGCCATTGTAGTCCCAGCGGTCGAATTTTTCGAGGAATCCGACCAACTGCCGCTCGACCTTGGTTTCGGGAGTGAATTCTCCCGGCCCGGCACAGGAGGCGAATACGAAAATCACGGGTAAACTCAATAGCTTCATTGTGAATTGAAGTTGGCGCGGCATTCGATGTCGGGCAAGCTCTGATCCGCAACATGCAAATCCGTCTGATCGTCGCCGGCAAACCCGCGCTCGCTTACGCCAAGGCGGGGGTGGATGAATATCTGAAACGCCTGTCACGCGCGGGCGGACACGAGCTGGTGGTGATCAAAGCGGGTAGCCGCGACGAGGTTTCCGCGCGCCTGCTAGAAAGTTCCCGCGGTTGCTTCCGGGTGGCGCTGGATGAACGCGGCGAGTGCCTGAGCACGCGGAAGTTCGCCGACAAGCTCGATGCGCTGGAGATGCGGGGCGACGTGAAGACCGTGGCGTTCCTGATCGGCGCGGCGGACGGCCACAACGAGGAGCTGCGGGAAAAGTGCGATTTGATTCTCACGCTTTCCCCCTTCACCCTGCAACACGAACTCGCGCTGCTGGTCCTGCTAGAGCAACTCTATCGGGTAAGCACTTTGAAAAGCGGCTCACCCTATCACCGCGACTGAGCGGGATCAGCGGCGGTACTGATTCTGCGGCATCGCGCCGAACTGCCCTTGACCTTGTCCGGCAATCGGGCTGTTCCATGGGATCTTGCTGGTCTCCGAAACCGGGCCTTGAGGTGTTCTTTCCACGTCATCGGCACAGGAAGTGAATCCGAGTCCGGCGGCGAGAACGAGGAGGAGCTGGGAGATGCGGCGCTTCATGCGGCCAACATAAAAAAAGCCCCGCAGCTTGCAAGCCTGCGGAGCCTTTCGAAAGAAATAAGCGGGATCAGTTGGAACTCGGCTTGGCGAGAATCACGCGGTCACCCGGTTGGATGCGCACTCCAGGAGCAAGGCTTTGAAGATCGATCTCGGCAATCGTTTGGGTCGGTTCAATCGAGGAAGGACGAACCTTGCCGATCTTGCGACCATCGCGTTCAACCAGCAAGCTGCTCTGGGGAGTGAAGCCGGAGTTGGAACCGGCGCCAATGACGAGGAATCCCCAATCCTGATTCACCGCGGTGATGACGGCCTCCATCGAGTTGCGGCCGATCCGCGAACTGCGCTCGATCGTCCGCTTTGCAAGGCGATCCAATTCGGCACGTCCGGAAGCCAAGGTTTTCTCGGCGCCAGTTGCCACGGTTTCGAGCTCTTCGAGTTTCGCCTGTTTGGCCACCTTGTCGTCCTCGATCTCTTTGATTTTATCAGCCAAGGTTTCGAGAGTCACGCCACCACCCAAAGCTTCCAATATCTTGTTCACCTCTTCGAGGGCTTTGTTGAGCTGGGCGAATTCCTCGTCCTGGACTTTCAACTCCCCATCGAGTTTCGAAAGCTCGCTGGTAAGAGCGCTGCCGGCGGACTTGAGGGAGGAAACACTTTGATCCAACAACCCTTGCTTTTCCTTGGAGGCTTCAAGCTTGGCGCGGAGATCCTTGATTTCCTTGTCGGCACCGTCGGCCTTGGCGGTCGTATCCCTGTTTTTGTCGAGGGTCGCAGCGCGGTCTTTTTCAAGAGCATCGAACTTGCTGGAATGCATCATCGAGAAAAATGCAGCACCGCAAGCAACGAGAATGGCGACGACGTAGAGAATGGCTTTCATGAGTTATCCTAAAGGGGTTTTTACAAGGAAATCGAAGATCAGTTACCAGGCTTTGCGGTTGCTTTCGTGCCGGGGACAACGCGATCGCCGACCATGAGGGTGGCGTCCGAAGCCAGCGAGTCCGGCACGATGCTCGCGGAGGCCGAAGTGCTTTCAACCGCGGTGACTAACAGCCTGGCGATGGTTTCACCGTTGCGGACAACGTTGAGGGTGGAGTTGGTGACGACGCCCGCATTGTTTCCAGCGGCAAGGGTTACAAAGCCCCAGTTCGGATAGATAGAACGGATCCGGGTGTTCAACTCGGGAAGCGATTGGCCGCTCGCGAAGTTTTCGAACTTGGCTTTCGCTGCGCTGATCTGGGCATCGGTCGCGGCATTCTGGGCGGTCATGTTGGCAACCCGGCCGGTCGCACTGTCGATCGAAGCGGCCAATGTCTCAAGCTCGGCGCTGGTGGCGCGCAGCTTGGCGGCAAGCTCGTTGATGTTTCCGGACTTCTCGGTCTTCGCACGGATGTCGTCGAGTTTCTCCTTGTTCTCGCCGATCTTCTTGGTCTTCTCGCTGACCTTCGTGGTGAGGTCGTCGTTGGCCTTTTTCTGGGTCGCTTCGGCAGTGCCCAGCTTTTCCACCTCGGCATCCACGCCGGCGATCTCAACCGGCAAATCAGTGACAATTTTCTGCGCCTTCGTCAGCCGAAGCTCGCTGTCCGCGAGATTCTTTTTCTGAGTTTTCGTGTTTTCGATGTTGGTCTCGTAGGTCGCTTTATTTTTAAAGGCAACAAACGCCGAGAGGGCGAGGACGATAGCTGTGAGGATTCCGAAGACGTTGGCCATTGGGGTTTTTGTGTGAGCTTTGAATTCCGTGTGTGGGCAGAGAGTAGGAAGGTCGAATTGACCTCCGCAACCCCAAATTTCACGGAGTTTCAAACTTCGTGCGGCCTTGGCTTTACAAAGCACCCACATCGGGACATCGGTCTCCGCCTCCGATGAAGTCGATCCTGCGCGTTTTTTCCTACTTGCGGCACTACCCGGGCCTAGCCACTGCTCAGCTTTTATGCGCGGTGGGGATGACCCTGGCGGTGTTCGTGTTCCCGAATGCGACCGGTTATGTGATCGACAAAATCATCCCGAATCCCGCCCGCCACGGTGAATTTTCTTTTTGGATTTTCGCGGCATTGCTCGGATTTTTGACAAAAGATGGCCTGAACTCGCTCCGGATCTTCATCAATAACATCTTTGAGCAGAAGGTAATCTTCGATATCCGCTCGGATCTTTATCAAAAAATCCAGCGCTTGCCGCTCCAGTGGTTCGACACGCGGCGGACCGGAGACATCATGACGCGGGTGGTCGAAGACGTGACCAACATGGAGCGGGTGCTGATAGACGGCGTGGAACAAGGGCTCATCGCGACGCTGCAAGTGATCGGCATCGGGATCTTCCTGTTCTATCTGAACCCCGCGGTGGCGGCGTGGGCCACGCTGCCGGTGCCGTTCCTGGCGCTCGGCGCCTGGGTTTACTCGACCCAGGGCCGCGACCGCTATCGCAACCAGCGCGACGCCGCGTCCGACCTCAACGCCTTGCTGCATGACAACATTTCCGGCGTGCGCCAAATCAAAGCGTACGCGGCGGAACCGGACGAACACGCGCGCTTCAACCAGTTTTCAGACCTGCTGCGGATCGCCACCCTGCGGATGATGAAATGGTGGGCGCTCTACTCGCCGGGCATGTCGTTCCTGCGGATGACGGGTTATGTGTTAGTCCTCGCCTTCGGCGGCGGCGCGGTGATGCGCGGCGAACTAACACTCGGCGACTTCACGAAATTCCTGTTGTTCCTCTCGCTGTTCTATGAGCCGATCGACCGCCTGAACTCGCTCAACCAAATGATTCTATCAGGCAGAGCGGCGGCGGACCGGGTGTTCGAGATCCTGGATTCCGATGAGGAACAGAACTCCACCCAAGGCGTCCAGCTTCCCGCGACCATCGCGGGCCACGTGCATTTCGAGAAAGTCTCGTTTGCCTATCAGGCCCAGCCGACACTGCACGGGGTCACACTGGACGCGCTCGCCGGCCAGACGATCGCACTGGTGGGCTCGACGGGCGCGGGAAAGACCACGGTGCTTTCCCTGTTAGCGCGGTTCTATGAAGCCACTGAAGGCGACATCACCATCGACGGGATCAACATCGGGACGCTGGCAAAATCGTCGTTGCGGGAACGCCTTGCCTACGTGACCCAGGAGCCGTTTCTCTTCAACGGCACCGTCCGCGAGAACCTCCAACTCGCCAAGCGCGACGCCACGGATGCCGATCTGTGGACCGCCCTTGATGCCGCCCACGCGGACCGCTTCGTGAGGGAGCTTCCCGAACAGTTGGACACCAACGTCGGCGAGCGCGGCGTGAAACTATCAGGCGGCGAGAAGCAGCGTCTCTCGATCGCTCGCGCCTTGCTCAAGAACGCGCCGATCCTGTTGCTGGACGAGGCCACCGCGTCCGTCGATTCCGAGACCGAGCGGCAGATCCAGGATGCGCTCGACCGGTTGATGGAGAACCGCACCGCGTTCGTCATCGCCCACCGGCTGTCCACGATCCAGAACGCCGACCGCATTTACGTGTTGGAGAAGGGCGAGGTCATCGAGCAAGGCACCCACGCCACTCTGTTAGCCCGAGGTGGGAAGTATGCCGAGCTCTGCCAGAAATCGTTCCTCGCGCCTGACCCGTCAAGCGCCGCCACCGAGCATCTGGCTGCCGATCATTGACTGATAGGTCGGATTGGTTTCGCGCAAAGTCTCATGGTTGCCGTCGGCCACGATGCGGCCTTGTTGGAAAACGAGCACACGGTCGGCGATGGTGATGGTGCTGTAGCGATGGGCGATGATGAAGGTAGTGCGGCCTTTCACCAGCGCTGCGAGCGCTTGCTGGACCATGGCTTCGCTTTCGGAATCAAGCGCGCTGGTCGCTTCGTCGAGAATCAGGATCGGCGCGTCCTTGAGGAACGCGCGGGCGATCGCGATGCGCTGGCGCTGGCCGCCTGATAGAAGGTCGCCGCGCTCGCCGACCTGGGTCGCGTAGCCTTGCGGCAGGCTGCGGATGAACTCGTCCGCATTCGCGCGACGGGCGGCTTCCTCGACCTCCGCGTCCGTCGCGTTTTCCCGGCCGATCCGGATGTTTTCCGCGATCGATCCGAGGAACAGCGACGGCATCTGCGGCACTACGGCGATGGAGTTCCGCAGATCTTTCTTTGTGAACCGCCGGATGTCGGTGCCATCGAAGTTGATCGCGCCGGATTGCGGGTCGTAGAACCTGGGAATGAGATGGGCGAAGGTCGATTTCCCCGCGCCGCTGGGCCCGACCAGCGCCACCACCTGGCCGATAGGAATTGTTAGTTCCACCTCTTTCAGCACCAACTCCTCACCATAGGCAAATGACAGGTTTTGAAAGCGGATCGCCTCGCGGGGAGTCACCCACGGCAGCGGCGACAGCGGGTCTGGCAGCGTATCCGGCTCGCGGGAAATCAGCTCGATGCGCTCGACCGCCGAATCGCCCTGCTTGAACAACGAGTGAACCATTCCCAGTTTCTTGATCGGGTCGTAGGACATGAACAGCGCCGCGCCGAGCGCCATGAAATCCTTTTGGGACATCCCTTCCCGCACTCCCAGAAACAATGCGACCGCGAAACCGGTGGCGGCCACCAGTTCGATAGACGGGGAAATCGCCTGGCGGTATTTCACCACTTTCATGCTCACTTTGAGCATCTCGTTGGTCCGCTTCCGGAACACGGAAATCTGCCGTTGCTCCAGATTGTATGCGCGGATCTCAAGCGGCGCCTGCAGGCTTTCCGCCAGCGCCGCGGTCATCGTGCCGCCTTGATCCTGGAGCATCTTCGCCCGCTTCGCGAGTTTCTTGCCAGCCGAGCGGATGACCAGCACACACAACGGCACCGTCACCATCGCGATCAGGGCGATGAAAAAACTGTGATTCGTCCAAGCCTTGTAGCCGAGATAACCCAACGCCCCCAGCAAGGTGGCAGGCTGCTTGATCAAATCACTCGACGCGTTTGCCACAATCTGACGAAGGATGGCTGTATCGCTCATCAGCCTCGCTAACAAATCACCGGATTGGTGCTTCTTGAAAAACGACAGCGGCAACGCCTGCAGCTTGACGAACAGATCCAACCGGATGTCCTCGACGACCCGCTGCCCGGCGTACTGGATGAGATACGAATTCGCATAGGACGCCACCGCGCGGATCAGGAAAACGAAAGGGATCCACAGACAGGTAACGAGCAACAGCCTTTGCTCCGAAATGCCGCCGAGCTGCTTTTGAATCCAGATGACATACCACTCGTCGGCCTTAGACACGGTCTTGAACAGCACCGGAAACACCACATCCACCATCAGCGGAATTCCCAGCCCGCTGGCCACCGCATACACGAGACCGGCCAGCACCCCCATGCAGAACTGCCACCGGACAGGCCGCAGGTACTTGTAGTAAGGTTGATAGCGGTTCACGGACAAGCCGGGAGGTTCTCCGGCCAGTTCGCCGGGGGCAAGCGCGATTCTTCGCGGTCTTGCGGCGCGGATCCACCGTAGGTTTTCCCGGGAATCGGCCTGTCCGCCGATTTCCGCCTTGTCGCTTGGGCATCCGGTGGTTTGCTTGCCGCACATGGCCGCTCCGCAAAATACCATCGCTCTGGTTTACGATTACGACCAGACGCTCAGCCCCCGCTACATGCAGGACGACGTGGTGTTTCCCGAGTTCGGCATCGACCCCGCGCAATTCTGGGCAAGGTGCAATACCCTCGTCACCGAGCAAAAATGGGACGGCGAGCTCGCCTACATGAAGTGCCTGCTCGACTACCTCGGCATGGACAACGTCACCAACGCCCGCCTAACCGAACTCGGTGCCGGCCTGCGGTTCTTCCCCGGCCTGCCCGAGTTGTTCGAAGCGCTGCCTAAAGCCGCGCTCAGTCCCGTTCACGAAGCCGCCGGCATCAAGGTCGAGCACTACATCATTTCCTCCGGACTCAAGGCGCTGCTGGACGGTTCGCGTTTGCAGCCGTTTGTCAGAGCGATGTTCGGCTGCGAGTTCGGCGAGGATTCCGAGGGCCGCATCAGTTTCCCCAAGCGCGCGATCTCGCACACCACCAAGACCCAGTTCCTGTTCCGCATCAACAAGGGCATGTTAGGTTATGACCAGGATGTGAACGACCACATGCCCGCCGACCAGCGGCCGATCCCGTTTGAAAACATGGTCTATGTCGGCGACGGCCCGACCGATGTCCCCTGCTTCACCGTGATGGCGAGAAACGGCGGCCAGGGCATCGCTGTTTACAACCCGGAGGACGCCAGCGGGAAATCCTTCCGGAAATGCTTCCAGCTTTCCACCCACGCAGGCCGCGTCAAACACATCGCCCCCGCCGACTACCGCCAAGGCTCCCACCTGTGGCTGCTCCTATCAGAAATGGTCTCTGAAACCGCCGACCGGATTCTCCGCAGACGGAATGAGGAGCGGGACAATGTGATGGTGGCGGCACCGACGTTCTGAACCCGGCTGCTTGGTTAGATGCGGTGAACGAAGCCTAACATCGCCCTGCCCTACTTCTCCCACAACCTCGCCCGCAGGGCTTCAGCAGCAGCCCGGGCTTCGGCTTCTTTCTTGCTCTTGCCTTTTCCCGTGGCGAGGACCGTGGCTTGCCAGGACACTTCGGATTGGAACACACGGCGATGATCGGGGCCGCTCTCGCCGATGACCCGGTAAACCGGTGCCTGGGGGTGAATGGCCTGAAGACATTCCTGAAGTTCTCCCTTGGGATTCCGCTCCTCGGGACTGGTGATCATGTTGCCGATTTCCGACTCGAACAGCCGCAATACCAGCTCGCGCGCCGGGTTCGGTCCGGAGTCCAGATAGACCGCGCCGATCAGCGATTCGAAGGCATCCGCCAGCGTTGATAGACGCCGCCGGCCACCCGTCGCTTCCTCGCCTTTCCCTAGCAGTACATAATCGCCGAGGTGGATCGCCATCGCGAACCGGGCGAGCGCCCGGCGGGAAACCACCCGCGAGCGGAGTTTGGTGAGACGTCCCTCGGTGAAATCCGGGAACATTTTGAAAAGCTCTTCCGTGACGATCAATTGCAGCACGGCATCCCCGAGGAACTCCATCCGCTGGTTGTCGAAATGCGGCTTCTGAGACTCGTAAGCGAGGCTGGGATGGGTGAGCGCTTCCGCTAACAGCAGCGAATTGCGAAATTTGTAATGAATCCTGCTCTCAAGCGGCTGCATCAGACGTTCTACTAGTGTTCCTTCCCCCCCTTCCAGACCTCCGCTGAGATCCCGATGGGAAAGATGGGGTGATCGACGGGACTCGAACCCGCAACAACCAGAATCACAATCTGGGGCTCTACCATTGAACTACGACCACCATTTCAGGCGGGCGCGAGGGGTAACGAATGAGTTCCGGTTTGGGAAGGGAAAAATCGCCCAAGTGCGTCATCGGGGGGGATTTCCCCGGAAATGAATCGGGGAAGGGCGCTCAATCCGGGCTTGGCAGGCACATTTCTAGAGGCATTCTAGCCGCCGCTTTGCGAAGCGGCGCATGCACCCATGAACACCCGACCCTTGCGAACCATCCCACTGCTGCTAGTCGCCGTGCTCTGTCATTGCGGCGCACCCCAGCCGCCGCGGTGCACCAAGGTTCCGCTGGCCTCGCGAGCGCCCGCCGCATCGCTCGTCGCCACCGCCCGCCAGCAATGGACCATTTTGGAGAATCCGTCCCGCTCCGCGGAATGGGGCAGCGCGAAGGCCCAATACAATACCGCCGTGGCCAAGCTGTTCGACCAACTCCGCTGCGGCCCGGGCGATTGGAATTCACGCGCCGCCACTCTCGGAACCACCATCGCGCCGGCAGACAAGCAAATGGTGGCTTTGGACAATCTCGAAGCCGTGTTTCCGGCATCCCAGGTGAATACCCGGGTGGTCGCCACCCATCAGAAGACCGAGGGCGTGGGCTTGCCCTTGGTCGGTTGGAAAAAAACCTCCGCCGTCGGCGTCAGGCGCGCTCCCAACCTCCTCCCCACCGGTCTGCCATACAACATGACCGCCACCCTCGCCTTCGAGCGCTCTGGCAAACCGCCCGTCTGGCAGTTCACCAAACGTTGGCTCTTCGAAGACATCCCGTGCGGCGGCAGCAGGCAAACGCTCGCCGCCGATTGGACCGCCCCTAACGCCTTCTACTGGGAGATGTGCGAGCTGGATAACCTGAAGGTCCACAACGTCCTCCTGCCGGAACGATTCTCCGAGGAAACCGGCCTCTACTTCCTGCAACCCTACGATCCGAAAAAAATCCCGCTCGTCTTCGTCCACGGTCTCGTCTCGTCGCCGGACGCCTTCAAGAACATCATCAACGACCTCGCTCCCGAGCCGTGGTTCCGCCAGAACTATCAGGTCTGGCTCTTCAACTATCCCACCGGCAATCCATGGCTCTACAGCGGCATGAAATTCCGCGAACAGATGCGCCTCGCCTGTGACCTCGCCCGCTCCAAGGGCGGCGAACAGACCCTCAATCAAATGGTCGTCGTCAGCCACTCGATGGGCGGGCTCGTCACCCGTTCCAGCGTCACCCATCCCGGCACCAAATTCTATAACGCCGTTTTCAAAAGACCGATCGAAGAACTCAAGGTTTCCGAACCCACCCGCAAACTCATCCGCGATTGCACTCTCTATCAGCCGCTAACCGAGCCGAACCGCGTGGTTTTCATGGCCGTCCCCCATCAAGGCAGCCCGGTCGCCACCTTCCGCGCCGCCGTCTGGATTTCCCGCCTGATCCGCCTGCCGAAAAAACTCACCGTCGAGCTTGTCGATGCCACCATCCAGGGCGTGAACGATGTCATGAAGGGCGACCAGGCCAAACCTGACATGCCGAACTCGATCAGCAGCCTTTCGCCCAAGGACAAATCCAACATCGCCCTCACCTCCATGCCGCTGCCGCGCAACGTCACCTTCCATTCCGTCATTGGCGATCGTGGCAAGGGCGACACTCCTAACAGCAGTGACGGCGTCGTCCCCTACTGGTCGTCCCACGTCGGGCCGGTGAAGTCCGAGCTCATCGTCCCCAGCAACCACGGCGTGCCCGACAACGCGGAAGCCGCCGCGGAAGTGAAGCGAATCCTTAGATTGCACCTGGGAGGGGAAAAGCTGAAAACTGAAACGCTGAAACGCTGAAATTACAGACTGCGCTTCGCGACTTACTAGCAGCTACCACCCTCCTATCTTCTTTTCATTTCAAAATTTCAGCTTCTCAGATTTTCAGATTTTTCCCCACCATGTCTCCCGAACAACAACTTGCCCAACTCACCGCCGGCACCGCCAAGGTTCTATCTGAAAAGGATCTCTTGGAAAAACTCCGCCTCGGTCGCCCGCTGCGGATCAAATACGGAGTCGATCCCACCGCGCCGGACATTCATTTCGGCCATACCGTCGGGCTTGAAAAACTCCGGCAGTTCCAACTGCTCGGCCACACGGCGGTCCTTCTGATCGGTGATTTCACCGCGACCATCGGCGATCCTTCCGGCCGTTCCGCCACCCGCCCGCCGCTGACCCGCGACGAGGTGATGGTGAATGCCGCCACCTACACCGACCAGGCCTTCAAGATCCTCGACAAGACCAAAACCGAGATTGTTTACAACGGCGACTGGTTCCGGAAAATGAGTTACGAGGAAATCCTCAAACTCAACTCCCGCGTCACGCTCCAACAGATGCTCCAGCGCGAGGACTTCCGCACCCGCCTCGATGCCGGCCAGGAAATCCGCCTCCACGAGCTGCAATACCCGATCATGCAAGGCTGGGACTCCGTGGAAATCCGCGCCGATGTCGAGATCGGCGGCACCGACCAACTCTTCAACATCCTCGTCGGCCGCGACCTCCAGAAAGAAGAAGGCCAGCCGCAACAAGTCGTCATGGTCATGCCCTTGCTCGAAGGGCTCGACGGCGTTAGAAAAATGTCGAAGTCCTACGGCAACTATGTCGGCGTCAGCGACGCGCCGCAGGAAATGTTCGGCAAGCTCATGAGCGTCTCCGACGAACTGATGGACCGCTACTACCTGCTCCTGCTAGGTGAAGCCCGCGATCCGTCCGGCCATCCGATGGATGCCAAGAAGGCCCTCGCGGAGAAACTCACCAGCCGCTACCACGGCGAAGAAGCCGGCCCCGCCGCCCGCGCCGATTGGGACACCCGCTTCTCAAAAAAAGACCTCGCGGCCGCCGAGCTCCCGGAGATCTCTCTCGCGGACCTTCCCGCCGGACTCACCGTCCTCAGCCTCACCGCGCACGCCTTCCAAGCCGGCTACGGCGTGGAGAAATCCAACGGGGAGCTGAAGAAACAATTCATCACCACCGGTTCCGTCCAACTCAACGGCGGAAAACTAACCGACCCTAACGCCGCGGTCTCACCCGCGGCGGGCGATGTTCTCAAGCTTTCAAAGAAGCACGCCGTCCGCTTCATCTGAAGCGGGTCAGCGTGTCCACGAGGCACTATTTCGCCTCCTTCTTCTTCCCCGACATCATTTGTTCGGCCATCTTGAGGCCCATCAGTTGCATTTCCTTGGCTTCCTTCTGGTAGTCTTGGAAGGCGGTCATCTGTTCGGCGTTCAGGATTTTTGAGGTTTCACCTCGGAGAGCTTCCTGTTGGATCGCCCAGCTTTTCTCGTAGGTCTCGACGATGTTGCCCTTGGCCATCTCGTCCATGGCGCTGGGGCCTGATAGATCGGGAGCCTTGGATTCCGTACGCGCACGATACATCGCATCGACCAGTTTGGCTTCGGTGTCTGCATCGAGCGGCACGCCTTTGGTGGTCATCGCCGTGCGGATGCCGTCGAGCTGCTGGTGCTCGGGAAGGTGGTTCTTGTAATCGGTGAATGACTTGAAGTCCTCGTCGCTGTTGAGGAACTTCTTGATCTCAGCTTCGGTGTCGCTGCCGCGCTTCTTCAATTCCTCGGCGAGGGTTTTTTGTTCCTCCGGCGTCGCGCCTAACATTTTCATGCCGAGTTCCTGCTGGTCACCGATTTCCTTGCCCAGCAGGTTCTTGAAATAGTCGGACTCTTCCTTCCCGAGGTTCAAGCCAGCGACGAAATCCTCATACATCATCGCCACGGCCATCTTCGCACCCTGGCTCATCATGGATTTACCTGCGGGATTGTCCCACATCTTGCGGGCGGTCTTGGCGAAGGATTCGTCCGCGGTATCGGCTTCCTTGGCGGGCGAAGCGGTTGCGACTTCGGGCCGGTTCTTCGTTTTCACCGGCGGGCCTGGATCTTCAGTTGATACCGAGGAGACCGTTGTGGCAGGAGCTTTCGCAGTTGCCGCTGTCAGCTCGGTTTTCGCGCTCTGCCGCAGCGATGAGATGCGCGCTTCCTCGATGGCGACCGTGATCAAAACCGATGCGGCAACAAGCCCGAGGGCATAGGGGGTTTTCATGATGGGTGGCATGAGAGAATATCCGCCACAACTGAGCCACTATATTTTCAGGGCGATTTTCCAGCCACCTGATGAGGAACATTTAGCATCCCTGCCGCTGGGGATCGCCAAGAGCCCGCGCCCCACACATAAAAAACCGGCGAAAATCGAAGCGGGGGGAACTTGATTTGCGCCGGCCTTTTCGAGCCTCGGGGGGAAGACTCAACTCGGGGGGGAGTGCTTTTGTCGCTGTCCGCTCCTCGGGGGGAAGGGTTGCTCGCGGCGACAGGAAAATAGATATCCCATTTCCGGCCACAATAACATCACGCGATGGCGTTAGGCTGTCCCTTGTTTGCAGAAACAATCGGCGGTGTGGTCGTTGACCATGCCGACGGCTTGCAAAAACGCATACATCGTGGTGGTGCCGACGAAGTTGAAGCCGGCCTTCTTCAGTGCTTCTGATAGAGCGTCGGACTCGGGGGAACGGGAGATGAAGTCATCGATGGATTTCCGGTCGTTCACAATGGTTTTTCCTCCGATGAAACTCCACAGCCAGTCCACAGGATCGTCGAGTTTCAGCCATGCTTGTGCGTTCTGACGGACGGATAGAATCTTCCCGCGGTGGCGGATGATGCCGGGATCGAGGACGAGTTTTTCCAACTGCGCGTCGGTCATTTTCGCGACTTTCGCGGGTTCGAAGTTGTGAAAAACCTGACGGTAGCGCTCGCGTTTCTGGAGAACCGTCCACCAGGAAAGGCCGGCTTGCGCTCCTTCGAGGCAGATGCACTCGAACAGGTAGCGGGGATCGCGCGACGGGACGCCCCACTCGGTGTCGTGGTATGCAACGTAGAGCGAATACCACTTGGGGATATCGGCGGGGCACACCATTAACAGACTGAACGTCAATCACAACAGTTTAACAATCCAGGGGAAGCGCCCTTTGAGAGAGCACCCAGTGAACGCCAAACGCCAATTCGCTCCTCTCGGGCCGCAGGACGGCACCGGTTTCCTAGTCGACGGTTCTGCGGCCGGTCGTTTCCCGCTATCGCGATCTTGTCAGCGGTAACTAGGAGAGTCCTCAATTGGGGACTGTCGTGGAATTGCCAACTTTGTGAATGGGAAAGGGTTTCACCGAACAGGAAACAAAAAACCTCTCAAGGCGCAACCGACGGACAAGGATCAAAAAACTCGCGCAACCCTCAGGCGGGCGAAAAGCCGTTCGGAATTTATAGGAGTTAGGCGAAGTGTCACGACTTCAACCCCACCCGCCACAGGCAACGGCGGTCCAACCTGGCTGATGTAGGAAGGACCGGAATACCATGCTCCCGCCAGGTCACCAGTCGTTTCTACAGTGAAGCGTATTCCATCCGCGACATAATCAATTCCGTTTGCACCGGACCCTCCCGTCCGCTGCCTGTAGGTGAAAAAAAGCTCGCTTGGAGCTCCCGCACTTTTTACGAAGGCGGGAAGGCCATCGGACAAAGAAGCTGTGTTAGGTTCGAAATTGAAGGCGAATTCCAGCAGGTTATTGATTCCGTCCTTGTCAGGGTCGTCAAAACTTCCGCTCCCAGCAGGCGAGCCCGCACCAAAATTATGGAAACGCCAGGCATCAAACGGCGAGGCGACCTTCAGTTCCACGGTCTCATCGTCGGCAATTTCTGAGAAGGTATAAGAGTTGCCAGCCAAGACTGTCGCTACGACTCCTCCGTTCCTTCGAACCTCGACGACCTTGCCGACCATGTCTGTGGTGTCAACGTCGAGCCGACCAGTTACCGGAAGCAAACTTTTTAGATTCATCAAAAAACTCTTTTTGTCCGAGGAGAGCGAGTAATCGAAATCCGCGGCTGCGTTCTGGCCATCGCCTAACCACAAGGCAAAACGCCTGGTGCGCACAAAGCCGGCGATGAAAAGCCGGTCGGCAGAATTGAGCACCGGCGCCGGAATCTGCCCTGCGACCAATCGGTCCAGAAACCAAGCATCTCCAGCGTGCTGCTGGTCTTCGGTCGGATCGCCATGCGGCCAGTATTGCAGTTCATCGGAATCATTGACCGCGTTATCATTGAAATCGTGATACAGGTTGGGAAAGCCAACGTGCACGGTGATATTATCGAACTCACCTGTGAACGACGCGGCTGCCACCGCGTTGGAGAGATAGCTGGTGAAGTTGATTTTTGGACAAATTGTTTCGTTGTCGTTAACGAAAAGATGAATCTCGGAATAGGGATTGTTGTGCGATGCGAGATTGGAGGCACGTGCATGATAGCGATCGATGATCGCAGGGGTGGATGGGGGTGTCGGATTGCCGGGCCAGGCGTTGAGGGTCGGGCGCCGGTCGCTGCCTACTGCCGCTCCGTTGAAATACCATCCGTTTGTCGTGTCATAACCATAGTCCGACATGCCGAAGTAGGCCGAGGCAGCGCGGAAGTAGTCGGGAAACTTCGTGAGAGCAGACATGGTATTCCCGCCTCCCCCCGAGTAGCCAGTGATGGAAATGCTGGTGGGATCCAGGAAGTTCGCATAAGCCGCCTTCACCGCCTCCACGGCGTCGTGCACGTCCTGCAACTCCACCCCGCCATTGTCCCGAATTCCGTCGCTACCCTCGCGCTGACGCATGGCTGGAGTGATCACAAAAAAACCCTCGTTCCGAAAGCGAATGGCATTATCCCGGTAGGCATCATACTGCCCGGTCAAGTCCGTGAAGGGATGCATCAGGACCATGACGGGAGCATTGCCGCGAGCGCTGTCATAGTTCAGTTCCGCATTTAGGTCCAGAGGCCCCTCCGCGTCGTTGGTAACTGTCGATACGTAATTGAAAATCGATGTGACTCCAGTCTCCGGCGTTCCATCGGTGATGAAGGCAAGGTCATCCAAGCTGCGGAAAGACGTGCTTGCGGGCGTGAGTGTGAAGCGGACGATTCGCTTTCCTGCGGGAGCCTTAAAACCAAAGAACGTGTCATCGCCACCGTTGCTGATTCCTGACACCGAGGCGGTGACCGAATCAAAAGTGGAATCGTTATAGGTGGCTTTGCCAATGAAGTTGACGGTGCTGGCTCCTGTGCGGGAAAGCAGCGTCGCTCCTATCTGGACGACTTTGCTTTGTGTTCCGAAATAGAAGTCAAAAACGGCCGAGCCAGATTTTGACAAATGGGTCGTCCCCGAGATCGCCGTCCTGGCCGTTGGGTCGGAGTTGATCGCCCAGCCATTATTGGGATTGACAATGATGATATTACTGGCCTGCGAGGCGCCATATCTAGCGGTGATTTGCGTTGCGGTCAGCGTGCCGTTGTCGAAATCAATGACGCCGCCAAAGTTCTGATTGAAAGCCGATACCAGATTCGCCTTGAAAGTTGATAACGATAGCTGGTTTCCAATGTCTGACGTCGCCGACTTATCGACGGAGTTTTGCTGGAGGGAGGTGTCATACGTCCCAGTCGTCGCCAGCTCTGCCCTAGATTGACCGTAGCTGAATATACCGCAGCCGACTGCAATCAAAATGGACTTCATCATCCGGGTGGTTAATTCTGTGGACAATCTTTGCACGGGTGTAGTGACTTGGTTATTCTGAACTAATGCATTAAATAAGACACGGTCAGTAACGGCGAATCGTTTACTAGGCGCCGTCGGTTTGATTCTACATACCTCAGGACTTGCCGAGCAGTTGTTGCATGCGAAAAAGAAACCTAGCTTCCTTGATAGGATTGGTTGAGAACCAGAGATGAAACTGGAATATCAAAAGGGATGGCGGTCCGAAAACCCACCGGACCGCCATCCGTACTGCCTGGAGAAAACCCATTAACCCAGGCTTCCGACCGGCCCTCCACGAATGGAGAGCCGATCAAAAGGAACCGTAATTGATGTTACTGACTATTGAGAGCCACGAGCGCAAGACAGGATACTGGTCAATTAGTTATTTACGACCAAACGTCCGAAGCGCTTCGCTTGGCCGATCGGCGGCGTGTAGGTCACCGAACCGGCATTGTTCGCGACCGTGCCCAACACAGGATCGGTGCCTACAGGCACGTCCGTCCAGTTGACCAAATCCGTCGAGGACTGGACCACGAAATCGGTGCCATAGACTCCGGTATAGCTTCCACCTTTGGTCCAAGTGACATTACCACCGGAAAGAGTCGGACTTGCCGTGAAATCGCTGCCGCTGAGTCCCATGAAATACTCAATTCCGTTCTTCACACCGTCATTGTCATGATCCTGGTCTTTCGTCTGGCCAGGCGCGTTCGCGTCTGCCCAGGACGTATAACCGGCGGGCCGTACCTCGATTATTCCGTCTCCCGTGATGAAGCCCTGTGTAGCCAGAGTGTCCTTGGTGTAGAGGCCGTCGGGCAGGACGGTTCCTCCGACAGTAAGCGAGACAACCTGATCCGTTCCGGTATAGTTCAAGTTGAGAACAGCGCCAGAACCGATCACAACCCCCGCGGTGTCGGCAAGGTAGGGGGAGGTGAGCGTTAGCGTGCCACCCTCGACCGAGGTGGTGCCGGTGTAGCTATTGACACCAGCGAGCGTGAGGGTGCCGGTGCCAACCTTCGTCAAAGCAACCTTTCCCCCGGTGCCATTGGCGATTCCGCCGGCCCAGGTCGTATCAGTATTCAGAGACCCGATTTGGGCGACGCTCGTCCCAGTCACACCCACCGCGTTGCGCAAAGATGCGGTGATTACCGAAGAAGCCAGCGATCCGAAGGTGTAGGTGGCACCCTCCGGCACCGCCATCAGCAGACCGTTATTCGTCGCATTCCCCGCACTCTGGGTATAGGCAGTCGTCGCACTGACCGCAGTGGCATTCGTAAACGAAGTGTTTACGTTCGCTGCGGTGATCCCGTGATTAAACGTTCCGGAAAAGCCCGACCAATTACCGGAGAATGTGACACCCCGCGAGCCATTCGTGTTGACTGTGCCACTGCCCGTCACAGGACCTGAGTAAGTGACCGGGGCGAGGTTGTTCTGGAAGTTCACGACTGCCGAGGCGTCGACGGCCAGGGATGAGCTGGATCCCATTCCGCCTGACCCAAACGTAAGTGCTCCCGCGCTCACCGAAGTGGCACCGGTAAAAGTGTTCGGAGTGGTATTGGAAGCGGCGAGCGTGAGCGTGCCCAAGCCGTTCTTGGTCAGGCCGCCGTCTAATGTATCGCCGAGCGCGATGTCATGAAACAATGTCTGACCGATCGTCACATTGAGGCCATTGGTGTTGATGATGGCACCTCCTGCTTGGACGGTGGCGGACGTAAGACCGGTCATGAAAGTCGCGGTGTTGGCAAGCGGGATTAAGGTTCCACCGTTGAAGTTGAAATTCCCTGTTCCCGCTCCTTTGAAAATCCTAAAGGTGGAAAGGGTGCCGCCATTCAGGTTCAAAGTGCCGGTTCCCCCTGCAACCACACCCAGTTTGACCCCGGCATTCGTTGCATCCGTGGTGTTGCTGGAAGTTACCGCGCCGCCCGTGGCGATGTTCAGAGTACCGATCGCGCCGCTGGAATTTCCCAAGGCGATCGAACCAATGCTGTTGAGAGCTCCAGTGCTCGCAGTGGTGATGGAGCCTCCGCTATTGACGTTCACGACGAGTTCGTTCGCGAATGCGGCCGCTGCATTCTGGCCGATGACGATGCCGGCGGTCGGCGTCCCCGTGGCTGCAATGGAGCCAGCAACGTTTACAGTTGCAGCCCCGTTGCCGCCGTTACCGAAGACCAGGTTCGTGTTAGCCGTTCCCGTCATGTTCCTCTGGATCGAGCCGCCAGCGTCGATGTTCAAAATGGCACCAGCGTCGAGCCCAATCCGCGTTCCAAAGCCGCCGCCCGCTCCCGTCAATGCGACGGTGAGATTGTTTCCGATGCCCGCGGTCTTTCCAGCCGCCACCCATAGAGCGGAATTGGCGGCTGTAGCCAACGAATTCGTGGAATTGTTAATCGAAAGATTCAGTGTCTGTGCGCTGGCGGCATTGTAGTAAAAGCCGGTGTTGTTGATCACCAGGTTCAAAGCTGTCTGCGTGCTGCCCACGTCGATGATATAGGAACTGGTAGCGCCATTGTAGGTGCCATCTGCGCCCGCATTGGTCAGTGTAGCGCCGACCGTTGCACCGCTGCCCGCGAACACCGCGTTGTTAGCCGATGTAAAACTCGTGAGAGTCGTGCCATCGGTCGTCCAGAAATCACTGGACCCCCAGGTGCCACTGCCAGCCTGGACATTTGCGTCGACGCTCGTATCCCAGTATTGAATGGCAGCCTCCGCGGTTGGAGAGATCTCGAAGACCAAAAGGCCGACCGAGACGACTGATAAGGCGGCACGGAAGCTGCGGCAGAGCGGACTGGCAGTAGGGGCCATGCCAGCTACAGCGGAATGAAGGAATGGATTGGATTTGTGATTGAGTTTCATAGCGATGGGGTTGTCTTTAGTTGTTAGAAATCGATGTGGAAGGTCTTGATGTTTGGCGGCGGCGGCGCATGAGCCCCGCAGCGATTAAGATACCGGCCAATGCGGAGGAAGGCTCGGGCACGGCGGTGAAGTTATAGTTCAAGGTGTTGCTGCCGTTGAAGGTGAACTGCCCGGTTCCACCCATCACTCCCGTCACGCTGCCGTCCGCCGCCACACCGGCACCCCCGAAGGTGGTGAAGATGTTGCTCAGATCGACCGCCGCGGTCGTAAAGACGCTCCACGCGTGGCTGGCGTTCCAGAAATTGTCGGCAAAGGACGAGCCGCCCAGAACTACATTGAAGATCGCGCCCAAACTCGCGTCGCCTTCGCCTGCGATGCTTGCCGTGGTCCACTGATCGTAAGCAGTGGTGGAAGCGGTGTCGGACGGGTCTGCCACGGTTAGATCCCAGGAAAAGATAGAGCCGTCCTTGAAGGTGGTCGCGTTTGTCACCGTCCCCGCACCGATCGAACCGTAGCCGCCTACCGCCAGAATGGTGTTTGAGTTCATCGTAACGCTGCTGCCGAGGATGGCCGCGATGTCTGAGGAAAGGGTCGTCCCATTGTTGCTCACAGTAACTGCTGAGCCGCCGATGGTATCGTTCACCACCAGCGTGCCGGCGTTCACGTTCGTGGCGCCGGTGTAGGTGTTCGTGCCGGAAAGAGTGAGCGAGGCGGTGCCTTGCTTGGTAAGCGCCAATGTTCCGGTCCCGCTTGAGAGGGTGCCGGCGAAGGTGCCAGCGGTGGTGCTGTTTTCCCAAGTCAGCGTGCTCGTCGTCGAAGCCGCGGCGTTCTGGACAATCGCGTTCGTGCCAGCGCCTCTCAGCAGCCCCGCCACCGTTTGATTGAAGCCGTTTAAATCCAGCGTTGCGGTGCCGCTTGGCACTGTGCTGATTGTCACTGTTGCACTCGTGCTGATGCCGTTGTCGGCCCCAATCTTGGTGACGCCACTGCCAGCAATATTTTCATTGATCTGCAAATCGGTATAAGAGCCGCCGCCGGAAAGCACTACGCCAGCCGTCCGAATGGTGACCGGAGTCGACGCCGAATTGATAGGTCCAGTGATGTTCAGGCTTCCCAAATTCGTGCCGTCGTAAGCACCGAAATGTCCGCCAGCCCCGGCAACAGCGTTGATCGTAATCGTCCCGCTAAGCGTCGCAGTACCGCCTCCATTCAGAGAAATCAGACCACGGCTAAAAGTTCCTGTGTTGCTGTTGATCGCGATATTATTCCCTAGGTTCACTCCGCTGCTGAGCCGCATCTGATTGGCAGTCCCACCCAATGAGACCGAGCCGGTGCCCAGGGCATTGCTGTTCCCGACAGCGACCGCACCGGCGCTGATGGTAGTGCCGCCAGTGTAACTGTTCGAGGCCGAAAGGGTCAGCAGGCCTGCGCCGGATTTCGTTAGCGACAGGTTGTTCTCATTGGTTCCAGGGCCACCCAGGATTCCCGCGTAGGTATTTGTTGATGCAATATTGAGCGTTAAGACGGAGGTGCCTGAGCCACCGCCCACCACACGGTTATCCGTGCCGGTTCCGGCCGTGGTAAGGCCCGCCAGCGTCTGGTTCCGCTCTGTCGTGCCATCGGAAAGCTGCAGTTTGCCGCTGGTGTTTGCGACACTGTCACCCAAGACCACCGACCCTGTGTTCAAGAGACGATCATTCCCGACAGCCAAGGCGATAGTCCCGTTTGCAATCGTCGTTCCACCGCTGTAGGTGCTCGCACCACCAAGAAGCATGGTGCCAGAGCCGGTTTTCGTAATGCTGCCCGTGCTGGTAAAGCCCATGTCAAACCGCGTTTGTGCATTGTCGATTAGGAAGATGCGCGCCCCGGTCCCGATACTGGCGTTCGTGGTGTTGGTGAAAGTGAGATTACCCGTTCCTCCAGTGGTGTTTCCGAACGCGTAGGTGGCGCCACTTCCCGCAAAAGTGCCAAATTGGTTCGCCAAGGTACGGGCTGTGGAGTCCGTGCTTTGAATTCTCGTCGTATCGTTGCCCGTGGTATTGTTGATCGTGAGGGCTCCGGCTCCGAGCGCGGGATCATTGCCCACAGCAATGGTCCCCCGACTCAGAGTGGTCCCGCCGGTGTAAGCGTTCACGCCAGAGAACGTCTG
Organism: Verrucomicrobiota bacterium; assembly: GCA_040385685.1. Classification (GTDB taxonomy): domain Bacteria; phylum Verrucomicrobiota; class Verrucomicrobiia; order Verrucomicrobiales; family Akkermansiaceae; genus Luteolibacter. Next base: position 89,968 of record JAZKGW010000044.1, read on the forward strand.
TGTACCCGTGCCAATCTTCGTAAGTGCCCCGCCGACGCCACTAATAATACCGGCATAACTGCCGGTCTGGTTGCCACCGCCTACGGTCAGAGTCGCCGCACCCAAGGTAACGTTGCCGCCCGTGGTGCCGCCGCCGTTGAGTGAACCGATCTGCGTGTTGAAGCCGGTAATATCCATGGCTGCTCCCGCCACATCGGCAAGGGTCACGGCGGAGTTGTTGCCAAAGGCGCCGCTCGTGTTGGCCACCGAAACCACCCCCGCGGCCAGGGTGCCTGCATTGATGGTCGTCGAACCGGTGTAGGTGTTGGCGGCGCTGAGGGTCAGCGTGCCGGCGCCGGACTTGGTCAGGCCGCCGAGGCCACTGACGGCACCACCGAGCGCGGTGGCGCCGGTGCCGTCAACGGTGAGCGTGTTGCCGCCGTTAGTGATCGCCGACGAGACGTTGAACGTGTTGGCCGAGTTGTTCTGCCACGTCTGGGCCGCACCCAACGCAATGGTGGTCATGCCCAACGTGGCCCCGCCATTGCCGCTCTCCACGGTGATGCCCCCGGTGCCAACCGTGAGCGTGTTGGACCCGCCGATCGAGGCGGCGGCTGCCGTGCCGTCGAAGGTCAGGCTCTTAATCGAGAAATCCTGTCCGAGCGTGGAATTCGCCAGGTTGGTCGCGCCGGTGGCGGCGTAGATCACGTCGGCGTTCGCTCCCGGCAAGGCCGTGACAAAGCTGGTGCCCGCTTGGTCAGTGGTGAAGTTGCCGAACGTCCCGTCGTTGTCGGTCCAGTTGGCGCCCTTGGCACCCGAGAAATAGACCGTCCCGCTTGCGGTCGCAGCGCTGGCCTGCAATTCAACCGCAGTGTTCGTCACGTTCAGCGTTCCAGCGACGCCGAACGCCAGCGTCGGATTCGTCAGCGTCAGCCCGCCAACCGTCGTGCCCGTGCCCAAGGCGTTGTTGGTGGAGCCGTAGGAGAGCAGCGAGTATGTGGTGGTGCCCGCGGTGTATACACCCGGCGTGATCGTGATTAACGCGCCGCCCGCGTTGACCGTGAACGCGTTGGCTCCCAGGTTAATTCTGTCGGTCCCCGCCGAACTCCCGTCGAAATTGAGTTGCGACGCGCCCGATACCGCGCCGCCGACGGTCAGCGCCCCGCTGTTGAGGATGTTGAGCCCGCTTCCGACGAGCGTGATCGTTCCACGCGTCCCCGCGCCTGCCCCGCCCGCCACCGAAACCGCGCCGGTGATGCTGCTCGATCCGTTGGAGACGCTCGTCCCCGCCAGCGTGGTGCCGGCGTTCACGGCGACGCCGCCCGTGCTCGAACTGATCGACCCGTTCAAACGAAGCGTACCCACGTTGATGTTCGTCGCGCCCGTGTACGTGTTGGTGCCGGACAACGTCAGAACACCTGTCCCGCCGGATTTCGTCAGGCCCCCGCCCGTGGACACGTTGTCGGTCAGGAGGGACTGGCCGATGGTGACGTCGAACGTATTCGTGTCGATGATCGCCCCGTTCGCCAGGATTTTGACCGAATCCAGCCCCGTCATGAATGAAGTGTTGTTAGTGACGGCCGCCTTCAACGTTCCGCCGTTGAAGTTGAAATTGCTGGTGCCGGTGGTGACAAAACCTTCACTCACCTTCTGGGCGAAGACCGTGCCGCCAGTATTGAGGTTCAATGTGGCAGTCGCGGTGGCGTTGTTCGTCATCATCAGTCCGTTCGCCGTTCCGGTCGAACTGACGAGGCCAAGGTTGTTCACGTTAACGGTAATGTTGTCAGATGCGTTCGCGGCGAGCAGGACGCCGCCGGCAACGGTCGAGGATCCGGTATAAGCCAATGTGCCTGCAATGTTCACCGTGCCGGTGCTGTTGAACCCGATACTCCCAAACGTCGCCGTGTTGTTCGTGTTAGTCACCGCTGCACCGCTTCTTCTGATCGTGGAACCCGCCGCGATATTCAAGATCCCACTGGCACCCACGCCCATTCTTGTTCCCGCATCGCTGACCGCTGTGAAATCTATGATGGTGGCATTTGTTCCATCGCCGATCGTCGTCGTGACGCTCGATCCGATATTGAGCAAGCCATTTCCCGTACCTGCGATCGACAGTGTCTGTGCGCCGGCCAGCGTGTATCCAGTGGTAGCGAAGGACACAGTTTGGCCTGAATTGACCGAAATAGCCGATCCCAAGTTGACCGTCCCCCCGGTCGCCCCGCCAAAACTCGCGCTGTTGGCGGCGCCCCAAACGACGCGCGCCGCCCCGTTTGTCACATCCCAGTTCGCGTTCGTTGTGCTCCACGTGCCACTCCCGCCGTTACTTGCACCATTACCGGTCCCGCCCACCAAGGATCCGTCCCAGAAGTAGGTAGCCGCGCGGGCGCACGGTGAGCCAACCAACGACATCCCCGCGAGCGAAAGCCCGAGTCCGAAGGCTTGAGGGGACGCGGCACGGAAGATGCGAAGGAACGGACTGGATCTGAATTTCATGGGATTATTTGGTGAGAAAGGACCGGAGCTTTTAGCGCCTGCTCTTCTTGGATTGCGTCTAGGCTATCCGGGTTACGAAATTGGGAGGAAAAACCCGACAGGGCATGTATAGGATTTTTTGATGGAATATTTTTTGGCCAAGAATGGTCCTGCCCTATGTCGGATTCCCCACGGAAAGCGGCTTATGCCCCGCGTGGTTAGATAGAAGATGAACAACCAACCGCAGTCGGCTCGCACGCGTCCAGTTGCCGACAAGGTCCTCAATCGGAATTGCCACTGCCGTCGCTCATCTCCCCTTTAATCCCCTTAGCAAGGGACCGGAGGGAGGGAAGGCGCCGAGCGCAGCCGCGGATCATGGAAGCTGGATGTGCAGACGGAAAAATAGCCCCGCACCAGTCGGGACGGTCGCGGTGTGACGGCGGTTAGCTCGGCGCTTTTCCGTCGGCCTCGTCCCACTGCGATTTATATCACATGTCCTGAAGACTCGGTTACCGTGCTCTGCCAGCTTCTCCAATCCAGAATTTCGATTCCAGGAGAGATGGAGATGATCGTCGGGGGAAGTGATCCGATTCTCCCTCCCAGCGTGGCACATTACCAAGTGGACCACACTAAGATGGGAAGGAAGCTCGCTGCCATGGTGCTTCGCCGCATTCGTCACCCGGGGAGCAAATTGCAAATATGCCAGCAACTTCCCGAGTTTGTTCCGGGCGGAACGTTAGCGAAATGATCCTCTGGCGGAAACTGATGAACTACCGCTCAACCTTCCGAGGAAGCGAGGCGGATACCGAGGTGCGGAAGAACCCCTGCTTGCGCCAAGCGCCGCTGGCCGACGAATACCCAACAGTAACAGGTCTATGTCAGGCAGAGCCCATCCCATTCCCTCGCCTCATGGACCGGTAATTCTAAGCCGAAGAAATTTCTTCCCTTCGGAGCCTGGCGAGGTGGTGAAACGCCGAATCTCGACCAAGCTGTCCTCGCTAATGACGACGCTGTTGTCGGCGACGGTGGACCACTCAGAGAGGACGATGCTCTCCTGAATGCCAAAAGTTAGATCCGTCGCCGCCTTGGCTTTGCGAAACGTGATGCTGAGGAGAGGGGCTGTCGGATCCATTTTTGGCAAGATGTCCGTATCGGCAAAATTTGGGTTCCCGGCAAAGGCGCGCTCCAGCAGGTTCACCGCACCGTCCTTGTCCGGATCAGCAGAATCGCCCGCGACCGCTTCGTTGTTCCAATCGGCTCCAAACTTTTGCTGCCTCCACAACTGCGCCGGCGAGAGCGGGGTCGCACTAACTTCCGTGGAGTTTATACTCTGGCCGCCGAGATTTACGGCCGAGACGACGTAGTAATACGTTGTGCCATTCTCCGCGGTGGTGTCGGAATGGCTGGTGGACGTCGGGCTTGCGATGGTGGTGTACGGCCCGCCGGTCGCGACTGCGCGCTTAACGTTATAACTCATCGCGCTAGAAGAGGCGTTCCAAGTCAAACTCACCTGGCCGTCAGTGCGAGACGTGGCGAGGCCTGTGGGCGGTAGCAGTCCCGTCACCGCAGCATTGATCGCTGCGTTGCTCCCATTGGCACCCAGGTTTCGAATGGACGAGACTTGGGCTGCTGTCAACGCCCGGCCATAGACGCGGAAGTCGTGAATCTTTCCTTTGATCGTGTTATCGGGCCATGGCGAGCCTCCGCCGATGCCGATGCTGGCCAGTGTCGAAAGATCGAAGCCGGGATTGGCGAAGGAGTTCTGCAGACCTGAGAACGAGGACAGCGCCCCATCGATGTAGTATTTCATCGTTGTGCCGTCATAGGTAAACACCATGCTGTGCAGCACGTTGTCGTCGGTGGGCGCCTGATGGGCAATCTGTTCACCGGCACCTCCGCCGCCGCCTTTCACGGCAACGGCGGACGGATAGGGAATTGTGTTTCGCGCGGGCGTAGCAAGTGCATAGCTGGCGGTCGTGCCGTCACTGAAAGAAAATAGTGTGCAGAAGGGACCGTTGTTGGCCGCGGTGTACCAGACTTCGAGACTGAAGGGTCCCGAGAGGCCGGTCACGGCAGCCGGGGGCAATTCCACGCTGTTCTGCGGCACCCCGCCGCTCAGGGTACCCGCGGCGCCGGTGAGATTTAAAGCACCTGCACTGACCGTCGCGGTGCCGCGAATCGTGCCATGGGCCGAACCGACCGTATCATTTGCACTGCCGGCCGTCTCGAAATCATAACGGTGCACCAACGACGGGGCGGGATTTGGGGTTACGCTCACTTGAATGGAGTTGGCGCTCTCGCTCGCGCCGTTAACCGCCGAGACCACGTAGTAGTAGGTCGTGCCGGCGTTCGCGGTCGTGTCGAGATAGGTATGCGACGTTCGATTAGCGATCACGGTGTACGGGCCGCCGCTGATGGTCGCGCGCTTGACGTTGTAACTTGTGGCGTTGTCGGCGGCATTCCAGCTCAGGCTGACCTGATTCGGACCAGGCGTGGCGGCCAGGCCGATTGGCGCGGCCAGGGGTACGGAAGTCCCCGAGATCGCGGCGATGCTCGCAGGGGTCAGGGCGGTCGAATAAAAGCCTACGTTGTCGAGCGCGCCGGTGAATCTCGCCATCGCGGCGCCTTGGGAGCGGCCGAGGTAGTTATGTGACAGCCCGGTGGCCGTATTGGGTGCGAGCAATTGATCGGCGCGAATTGTGATTGATCCGGTCGCGACCGGACGTCCGTTGAGGTAAAGCACGCCGGTGGCACCATCCAAAGTAACGGCAACATGGCTCCATGTTCCGACAGGAAGAGCGGAGGCAGCCGTAAGCGTCTGCTCGGTGCCGCCATTTACGATTGAAAACTTCGCGTGGCCGCTTCCGTCGTTCGGCGTGAAATAGAGCCGTTTGGTGGTCGAGCTTCCCATCCAGAGCACCGCTTGGTTGGCAGTGGAGCTGCCGGGTTTAACCCACGCGGCAAAGCTGAAATCGCGCAGGTCAGCGACGCTGCGGTCGAGGTTCACGTGCTGGGTCGTGCCATTCAGAGTTAGCACACCTTGACGACCCACATCGTTGCCCAACCAACCGGGCGCACCAATCGTGAAGCTATCGGTCACGCCATATTGGTCGAAGATACGAGCCTCATTGCCGAAGCCAAAATCGTAGCTCGCGTAGATGGTGCCCGGCCGATTCATGATGAAACGGTCCGGTATGCCTTCATAAGGCAAATGGCCGGTGACGAAACCGTTGAAAATATTGCGAAAGAACTCGTAATTGCCGTCCACACAGGAGTTGCCGTTGATTAGTCCTCCCGTGCAGCGCGCACTGCCTTTTACCACCGAGATATCGGTTATCCAGCTGTTGCCAATCACCTCCGCGTGCTCAAGCACGCGACCGTTGCCCGTGACGGTGGCAGCTCCGGCCAGGAGACCGAAGTCGCGTACCTTGCCATTCCCGCTGACGGTGGCGTTGTCCTTGACCCAGCCGTGGCCGCTGACAATGCCATTGTCCAGCACGCGCCCGTTGTTTTGTACAGTAGCGAAGTCCTCGACCCGCGCGTTGGCCCCGATGATTGCGTAATCATACACCCGGGCGTTTGGCCCGATATAGGCACTGGCTGACACGCTGGCGCTGGTATGTTTCCACCCACCGCCATTGGCGTGCTGCACCATTCCTGAGAAAACGCCACCCGGGCCGTGTTCCACCGGTGTCGCGCCGGTCACCTGCATCTGATAAGGGAAACGCGATTTGCCCCATGACGAGCGATACGGAAAAATGCCCTCATCGGCTCCAGTCGGCTCAAACCAGTTCGGGGTGCCGGCCACGCAGAAGAAAAGTCGGTTCTCGTTGGCGGCAAGGGTCACGCTGTGCGTCCCGTTGCCAAGAACCTGGGTATAGCGCTCGCTGCCGTCGTCACGAGTGACCGTGAAGCCGCCGCGCCAGTCTGCGCCACGGACGTTGTCGGAAACGCCTTGGAAATTGACCGTGACCACACGCCCGCCCGTGCCCGGGTTGGGAACGGAAAGTTCGTGAACCGTATAGCAACCCTGCTGCGGAGCCATTTCATACGGCACCCGCCACCAGCTCGGATCGTCCGACCGCTGCTGTAGATCGGTGAATTGGAACCGATTGACATAGGGATCTCCCGCAGCCCAATAACGGAGCATCGGCCGCGTGGGATAGTTTAACGTCGCGCCGTGCTGCGCGTAATGGCCGAACACGTTTTTCTTGCCGGTGATCGGCGCGGCGGTGTCCAGCGCGTTGAATGGGTTCATGCCGAACGGCGCCTGCCGCCAGATACTGGCCACGGTGACTTCGCCGAGGTCCGGCAGGTTGTCCGGGTTCGAGTCGAGATACAGAAAGGGCGTCCACTTCAGGTATGCATCCCGCCCATCGCCTTGGATCATGTGGGCGAATCGAATTCCGACCGCATCGAAGCTGGTCCACCCGGCGAACCAGTAGTGTTCCATCCAGCGTTCGCGAGCGTAGTTCGCGTGGCCTTCATACCATTCACCGGGAGCGCCGCCACTGTTGTTGTGGGCCTGAAACACGTGCATCAATTCGTGCGGGATGACCCAGGTCGGAGGATTAACCTGCAGACCGCTCGGCTCGATGTTCGTCCACGGACGGGTGCCGTTCCCATCCCACGTACCTCCTTGGAAGTAGCCCTCATACCAGGTCGTCAGATTGACCTTGCCGCGGACCGTGCCGCCGCCGCCCTCGCGGTCTTCCCCGGTGAAATCCGGTTCGCGGTAGCCGAGCTTGCGGGCGAACACCTGCCAGGCTTCCTCAAGGTTGCGCAGCGTCCCGTGCGCGTCGGTGGGCGCCGCGCTGTTCCATAGGACCCGGAAGTGTTTCGATTCCATTGCCTGCACGGGCTGGCCCGCGCCGTGGAGAGCGTGCGGCGGAGTGGCCGCGCCTCCCGGCGGGCACTCCCAGGTATTAATCGGGTTATACACGACCGCGTTGGGTTCGTCGCCCACGCGAAGGTAATCGATGGCAAAAGCCATCCCGGTCGATCCCGCGCCGTCCACCGGCTCGATGCGTAGATCGCGCAGCGTCGAGCGCCAGAGCGGCACCAGGCCCATCTCGATCCGATAGCTGTGAAAGGCCCCGTCCTTCGGAATGAGCGAGGTGGGAATCGTCAGAACCCGCGAGGCATCGAAGCCATTGTCGTAAGTCGTCCCGTAGCTGATCTGGATCGCGCCCGTGTAGGACGCCGGCACCTGCATACGCACTTCGAGGTAATCATTCCAGCCAAGGTCGAGATCAGGCCCCCCCGCGAAGTTCGATCGCGACACCGTGGGGTTGGTGCCGGTCGTGGTGCCCGACAGGCTGCCGCCCGCCACCGATCCGGTGGTCTGCGAGACCGCCCAGCCTTCCAGATTGCCCGCCGTGTTCCACTCCGTCGCGTAGTTCCCGGCACCCGCCGTCATGGCCGGCGAGGAGTCCACCAAAATCTGATAGGCCGTGGGAGTGACCGTCGGCAGCGCGTCCGGCCCTGTGCGGAAACTCTCCCAAACCTGCGTCGGACTGAGCGCCTGCCCATAAATGCGGAACTCCTCATAGGTTGCGTCCGCGTTGCTGTCAGTCGACCAGTTCGAGCGGCCGAGCCAGACGTTAACATCGGGAATGGTGCCCGGGCCGTTGGCGGCAAGCGTTCGGAACAAGATCCCGTTCTTGTAGAGCTTCCAAGCGCCCTCGAGCGCGTCGTAGGTGGTCACCAAATGCATTCGCACGCCCGGTATCGTCGCCCGCCACACTTCCTGGGCGCCGCCGGGAAGGCGCTCCATCTTGATGTTTGGATCGGTGCCCATGTTGGCGCTAAGCATGAAATAATTGCTGCCCGTGAAGGTGCCCCCCGACGCGGTGATCTCCCCTAGCGAGGACGTTCCGAAATCGAAAATCCGCGACCAGTTCTGATGGCTATTTACAGTCAGCCAGACTTCGTAGGTCGCGGCCGCATACCCTGCCGGACTCTGGTCCTTGCCCGAGGCCACCCCGTTCGGCAGATCAATGTAAGCCGCGGTCGCCGGGCTGCCGCCGGCGATGCGCAGGCCGCTGCTGGTGCCGGTGGCTCCCGCTCCGCGCACAGTCCCGTGCGCGGTCCCAGCAGAGTCCAAAACCGCAGTTCCGTTAGGCACCGCTCCGCCAGCGTGGCCGAAACTATAGCGGTGAATTGGAGTCTGCGCCTGAGCAAACGGCGCGAGCATGAAAAATACCGCAAAGCACCTGAGACTGCCCTCTTTGAAAGACCGCATTGATTGCGGGTTGAAAAACAGGAGACCCGTAAAGGAGCTGAAACGAGCCCGAATTGTAGTTATCATTTATTGTTGGGTTTAGTATCCTAGATTTTTCACGATCTTCCATGCGCCGCAACCATCCAAGCTATCGACCAACGTGTATTCTTGTAATACAACTAGGAGAGAATCTTGGCCAGATGGCACCTATGAACTACTTATGTTACGAATTGCCCGCTGGAAACCCGACAATCAGCGCGAAACTTTTCAAGCTGCGCTGTTTTGGTATCGGTCACAACCGGTCCTAACCCGCCGCTGCGTCAGCGCGTTCCAACAAGCCCGCAGGCATTCAAGTAGCCGATTCGGCCTTAGTCGACAGCGGGGGCCTGAATTAACGTTTCGGCCTCGCGAAATAGAATCCGGACGATGACCCAGTCCCACCAAAACCCATAGCTCCGGCCAAAGGGTTCATAAGCGGCTGGCAACTCGGGAGAAAAGGCCTTGTCGATCCTTTTCCTGGTACGAGCCAAATCCGCTGTAGCCGTTTTGACGTCCCCGAGCCTGAAACACGCCATGGCATGGATCGGTTCGAACGCGCCGTCGATATGAGCACGGTTCGATTTCAATCCTATACCAACTTCGGCCCAGTTACGCGCCCTCTCAAAATTCCCCTGCCGGTATTCGAGAAGAGCGAGCCCGAATGCGCGCCAGACCGGGTATTCGATCCCCTGCGGGTTGGATTTGGATTCTTCCAATATCGGCTTTAAACGATGGAGTTTAGCCAAAAATCCAGCGTCGGCGGGCAAAAGGAGCACGGAGTGATACAGTCTGGAAACTTCCGCCGGTGAGGGAGATTTCTTGAACTGATCGAACGCCCATTCGCAAAAAGCCTGATATTCATCAGGACGAGCACCTTCGACGAAGGCACACCCGATTGCGATCATGTCATGGGACGTCATCAGTCGCTGCCCTGGAGCCAACTCGTCGGACCTCAGCAGCATTTGAAAACATTCGACCGCCTGTTGCCATCGGCCCCGGAGGGCGTTCCAGTTGCCAAGAGAACGCAGGACCGCCGACGACTGCGGGGTGAGCTTGATAGAGGTTAGTGGAGTCTGCCGGAGCTGTTCATCGGCTTCCTTGGTCCTGCCCTCGCTAAGCAGAACGGAAATGTGGGCAAAATTTTCCCACTCGCGCGCTTCCACCAGCCGCTGAAGCTCCCTGACATGGGCTGTCTCCGCAATCTGGCGAAGCCGAACTTGCTCCTCGCGGGCCTCACGTTCCCGCATGTAGTACGAAAAGGCGGTTCCAAGTCCTAGCAGCAATGAAAGCACGATCCCTGCAAACGCTCCCACCGCTACCCGATTTCTCCGAACGAACTTGTGGAATAAATACATTCGTTTGGCAGGGCGTGCGATTACCGGCTCGTGCGCGATGAAGCGTTGGAGATCCATAATGAGACCGTTGACCGTCTCATAGCGGCGGGGCCGGTCTTTTTCGATGGCCTTCATCACCACGGAGTCGAGATCTCCCTTGAGTAAGGCTCTCAGCTTAGACGGGTCGATCGCGCGGTCTGAAGCGATTTTCTTCAGATCCTCAGGACCTGCGGCCGACAACGAAAGTGAAGGCGGAGGGGGTTCTCGCTCAGTCAGAATTTTTCGCATCTCCGTGAGCCCTACGGAGGCGAGTTCCTTGGAATCGAACGGGGTGCGCCCTGCCAGCAATTCATATAACAAAATACCGAGGCTGTAGACATCGCTGCGTGTGTCGACATCCTGCTTATGATCCGCCTGCTCGGGACTCATGTAAGCAGGCGTCCCCACGAACTGATCATAAAGTGTCAAAGCGGTATCGTCACCAGCGGCTGCTTCGATCGCCTTGGCGACGCCGAAATCGATCACTTTAACAACCGGTTTGCTGTTTTCCTCGGATATCAGAATGTTAGACGGCTTGATATCCCGGTGCACCACTCCCTTCTGATGGGCATGCTGAATGGCCTTGCTGGCTTCAATGAAAAGGTAGAGACGCTGCCGGATATCGAGGTGGTTATCATCGCAATAGTCTGTGATCCGCAAACCGCGCACCCACTCCATAACGAAAAAGGGGCGCCCGGCATCCGTGGCCCCGGCATCCAGCACGCGGGCGATATTCGGGTGATCCATCATGGCCAGCGCCTGCCTTTCCATTTCAAAGCGAGCAATCACCTGCTCGGTGTCCATCCCCAGGCGGATAACTTTCAGCGCGACCTGCCGCTGCACGGGTTCAAGTTGATCGGCAAGATAAACCACACCGCAGCCGCCCTCTCCGATGCGCTGCAGCAGACGGTAACGGCCAATCTGCTCGCCCGGAGCTTCATCTCCCAGATTGCCTAGCTGATCCAATAATGTCTTCTCATTTGGGGAACCGATGAGATCTTCCCCAGCTTCTGCCGCCAGCAGACTCCGCGAATCCTCAGCCCGGCTGAAAAAGCGGTCGGCATCAGAACGGGCCTCAAGCATTTCTCCCAAGCGGGTGGACTGCGAATAATCGCCATCACGCAGCAACTCGAGAAACACCTGACGTGCCTCTGGTGAATCGATCAACAAGGCAGCCTCAAACAAAACCTCTTCGATTTCTTGGATATGCTTCATAAGAGATACACCTAGATTACGGATTTCTGCTGAGAATTCCGACAGGGAATTAGGTTTTCGTCTCGATCTCGCGGACAATTTGAAACAGACGGATCTTTGAGTACGACCATTTCCGCTCGATCGTTCGCACGTTCAATCCTTGAGTCTCCGCAATTTCTTGATTAGTCAATCCGCCGAAAAACTTTAAAATAACGATTTTAGCCTCCTCTGGGCTTTCCCGTTCCAATTGGTGCAATGCCTCATCAATCAGGAGGAGCCGCTCATCGTCCGCAATTTCATCCAAACTCTCCGGGGGTGGGGCGAGTTCCTGCCGAGCTCCACCGTACTTGACACTGGCCTTCTGCTTTGCCCGGTCCATTAGTATCCGCCGCATGGTCAGGGCAGCCGCATTGAAGAAATGATCCCGGCTTGCCCAATTTCGGCTAAACTTCCCTCCCAAGCGGATCCAAGCTTCGTGTACGAGTGCGGTGGGCTGCAGCGTCATCCCACCCATTTCTTTCAGAATCCGTCCGGCGGCCAGCCTCCTAAGTTCATCATACACGATGGGCAGCAGCTGGTCGGATGACATCTCATCCAAAGTAGTGGGCGGGTCCGGCGAGAGTTCTTCCATTGAGATTGGGACATTAGTGTGGCCTCGAATCAATTCAAGGACCGGCGACTTCGGATGGGGCAAGCGCTTTTCCGGAAAACTGCACGTCATCGAGGGCGCCCCGGAACTTGGGCACAAGATTGTCTTCCGAGCGCGCCAGGTAGATGTGCTGAAGGGTGGTGGCGGTGTTCGCTGGGAGCACCTGATCCGCTCGCAAAGTGATCGCGCCCGTCGCTGCGGTCTTGCCATTGATGTAGAACGCGCCATTGGTGCCGTTGAGCGTGACGACGACGTGCGACCAGGCTCCATTCGGGAGGGCCGAGGAGGCGGTGAGCGTCTGTTCCGTGCCGCCGTCCACGATGGAAAATTTCGCCTTCCCCGCCCCGTCGGCGGGCGTGAAATAGAGCCGCTTCGTCGCGCTCGCGCCGGCCCAGAGCAAGGCTTGATTCGCCGCGCCGCCGAGCGGCTTCACCCAGGCGCTGAAGGTCCATTCGCGGAAGTCGGCGACGCTCCGGTCGAGGTTGACGTGTTGAGTCGCGCCATCGAAAGCGAGAAAGCCTTTGCGCTTCATGTCGGCTGACGTCCAGACCGGAGCGCCGACCGTGAAGCCATCGGTCACGCCTGGATTGTCGACGATGCGGGAGTCGTGCGCGGTCGCGAAGTCGTAGCTCGCATAAAGGCCGCCCGGCAGCGGGCGGATGTGCGAGTCCGGCACCCCGACGTAAGGCACATGGCCGAAGGCGACGCCGTTCGCCACATTCCGCCCGGAAAAGAAGTCTCCGTAGTTCCCGTCGATGATGGCATTGCCGCTCACGGTCCCGCCCAGCGAACCCGCGGTGCCTTTCGCCGTCGCGATGTCCTGCACCGTGCCGCCCTTGATGTTCGCGTGTTCGAAGACGCGCGCATTGCCGGTGATGGTGGCCCGTTCTTCGATCAGCGCCCAATCGCGGATCTTGGCGTTGCCCGTCACCGTGCCGCCGCGCACCCAGGCGTGCCCGCTGACGATGGCGTTGCCAGAAACAGTGCCGCCGGAGACGAGGGCGTAATCCTCAATCCGGGCATTGCCGCTGACAGTGCCGCCGAGCACACGGGCGTTCGGCCCGATGTAAACGCTGGCGGGCACGTTCACCGACCGGTAGCCGCCCCCGTTGGGGTGTTGGGTCAGTCCTGAGGGGCTGCCGTGGTCGCGCTGTTTGGGCGTCGCGCCGGTGACTTGCAACTCATACGGGAAACGGGTCTTCGCGGGGTGGGAGCGGTAGGGAAATTTAACGTCGTCCGTGCCGCCGTAGTGAAAGACCGCGGGCGCGCCTGCGACCGACACATAGAGTTTGTTTTCTGCGGCACTAAGCGTAACCGAATTTTTCCCGCTGCCCCAAAGCGAGCTGTAGCGCTCGGTGCCATTGTCCGCGACGACGATGAAACTGGCGCGCCAATCGGCGCCGCGCGCGGCATCCGGCAAACCCCGAAGGTTGACGCTCACCACGCGCCCCGCACCGGAACCGCCCGGCACTAGCTCGTGAATGGCGTAGCCGCCCTGCATCGGCGCCATCTCAAAAGGAACGCGCCACCAGCTCGGATCATCGGGGCGCTGCACGAGCTCAGAGATCTGCCACCGGCTGGTCGCCGCATTGTCCAGGGGCGGATCGAAGCCCACGAGCACCGCCTTGATCGTGGCTTGGTTCTTGTAGTCGTAGGTCGCGCCGCGCCGCGCGAAGTAGCCGGCGATGTCCTTGAGCGAAGTCGTGGGCGTCAGCCGCTCCAGCGCCATCAACGAGAATTCGCTCTCCTTGGTTTGCCTCCAGATATTGGCCACCGTGCCGGGGCCGAGGTCGGGCAGCGCGTCGGGATTCTCATCCAGATACATCAGCATCGGCCACGAGAGATAGTAATGGCGGCCATCCTCGATCGTCTGATGGGCGCAGCGGACATAGTTCGGATTGATGTCGGAAGCGCCCGGGAACAGCGCGCGGTAATGCTCGGTGTAAAGCTCGCGCGCATAGTTTGCGTGGAACTCAAACCACTCGCTCGGCACGTGGCCGCTCGTTGTATGGAACTGGAAACAGTGCATCCCCTCGTGCGGCAGAACGCCGCTCGGCGGATCGACGCGCAAACCGTCGGGCGTCACATTCATGTGAGCGAAACCTTCATCCACTCCCGCCCAATATCCGCCGTAATACGTGAGCACGTTCAACTTGTACTTCGGCGTCGCGGCTGGATTACCGATCACCTGGTTCGGCGGGGTATAGCCGAGTTTTTTCACAAAGACCTGCCACACTTCCTCGAGATTGCGCAGCGTGCCGCGCGGGATGTTCGCATTCCACCCCCCGTGCTTCTCAACTCCGGCATTCCACAGGATGCGAAAGCGCTTCGACTCCAGCGAGAGCACCTTCTGGCCGGCACCGAACTCCGCGCCCGGCGGCGTCTTGCCGTCCGGCGCGGGGCACTGAACGGTCTCGCGCATCTTATAAACCACCGGCTCCGGCTCATCGCCGATGCGGAAGTAGTCAATGGCGAAGGCTGTCCCGCTTGCGCCGTCCACGGGGTCGATCCGCAGATCCCTGAGCATGCCGCGCCAGAATACCTCCAATCCAAGATCGAGGCGGTAGGTGTGGAACTTGCCATCCCGCGGAATCACCGAAGCCGGAATTGTGAAGACGCGACTTGCAGCAAAGCCGCTCGTCAGGGTCGTTCCGTAGGAAATCTGGATCGGTCCCGCGTAGCTCCTAGGCACTGCGATGCGTAGCTCGAGAAAATCATTCCAACCGAGATCGAGATCCGGTCCGCTAGGGAAATCGGAAAGGACAACCGCCGGATCCGTTCCGGTGGGGGTGCCGCGCAAGATCCCGCCTGAAACCGTTCCTGTGGCCTGGCTCAGAGTGCAACCCTCCGGATTACCCGCGATGTTCCATTCCTTCGCGAAGCCGCCGGTCATCGGTCGGGCCTGATCAACGGTGACGGGCGGATCTGGGTTGGCTGAACCACGGACAGAGCTGACCTGCCCTTTCGCGGGCAAGGTCTGCAAAAGGCCGACCACGACTGCGACTAACAATACGGATAGGCGGGTGTTTATCGGGCGGGTGATCGCGTCCATCGCGGTCCCGATGACGCCGTTGAGGAAAACCTGAGCGGATAACATAAATTTCAAGTAGGCGGGGAATACATCAGGGCCGCACTTCGAGCCGGAGGAATCGTTTGGGATTGGCACTGACAGGATTCACGTCGCTGACTTGCACGGAGATGACCGCACCGGCTCCGATTTCGCTGACGACAGCCCCGGTGGGCGTGCCGTTGATGTTGTCCGTGAAAGCGCCCCCATCGACACTGCGGGCAATCTCGGTCCAGGGACCTTCCGGATTATCGGCAGCGACTACTGACAGCGTCACATCGGTGGCCGCGGTGTTGCGGGTGAACGTGATGGTAAGTTTGCCATCCGTAATCTCGACCTGCGGTCCGGCGGATGGAAGAGCTGCGAGAGGATCCGAACCCAGCGCATACTCCGTCAGATTGGTTAGACCATCGAAATCCGGATCGGCCTCATCGGCGGCGTCGCCCGTATTGTTAGTAGTGCCGAATTTCAATTGTCGCCACGCGTCGGTGGGAGTAAGCGCGGTGGCGCTCGCTTCGCTTGAGTCGTCGCTTGGACCCGACAGGTTCACTGCGGTCACCACATAGTAGTAGGCCGTTCCGCCCGTCAACTCCGGGTCGGTATAGTTCGTGGCGACCAAACTTGTGGCGATGGTTTCGTATCCGCTTCCTGAGGTAGCGGATCGTTTCACGGTGTAACTGTCCGCACCGGCGACCGCCGTCCAGCTCAACGCGATGGAAGAATTGAGCCCGGTGGCGGTCAGTCCGGTCGGCGGTGCGAGCGGCGCTGCGACGGTGAGTGAAAGCGTTCCTCCGCTGGCATTCAGCTCATAGGTGTAACCCGCGGGCGTCGTTCCCAGCGCGAAGTTCGCGGCCTGGATGTTCGCCGCACCGGTGATTAGCGGATAAACTCCGGAGCCGAATCCATCCAACGCTGCGACGTTGATGGTTGTCACACCCGTGGCGCTCAATGCGCTGCCAAGCTGTAGCCGATCCGAGGCGTTCGTGGCCGCCAGATCCAGGTTCAACTCGGTGCCGTTGCCGAGGGTCAGCGGGCCGGAAATCGTCAACACTCCAGCCGTGGCGGCCGTCCCGGGAGAGATCCTTCCCCCGGTGAGAACATTGACTGGTCCACTGCTCGTTCCGGTTCCGCCAAAGGCCGCGCCGTCGCTCACGGTCACGGGGCTATTGCCGGTGAGCGCGCCATTAACCAGCAACGCTCCCGCGCTGATCGTGGTGGCTCCGCTGTAGTTGCTGGTGCCGGTGAGGGTCAGAATCCCGGCCCCGTTTTTCGTCAGAGCGAGAACCTGGCCTGCCGCTCCATTTTGCAGGGCACCGGCGAAAGTGGAACTCGGTGAGGAATCGGTTGTCAACGTGGAGGTACCGTTGACCTTGCTGGTAATCACGCCCCCGCCGCCCTGAAGCGTGCCGACCGTCGGGCTCAAGCCGTTCAGATCGAGCGTGCCACCATCCACGGTGAGACTGCCGGTCGCCGCTCCCAAGCCCGAGGCATTGGTGATCCTCAGAGTTCCACCAATCAGCATCGTCCCGCCAGCGTAGGTATTGGCGTTACTGAGATGAAGGGTGGTTTGGTCGCCGGCCTTTCTGAGACCGCCATTGGAGATCACCCCGGAGATCTCGGCGCCACCGGCTGCCGTCACCGACAAGGTGCGGGTATTTCCACCAAGATTCACGGGTCCTGACAATCGAAGCAACGTGTTGTTCGCGGTGGCGCCAACATTGGTGTTAAGCGACACATCAAGGTTGACCGTCACCGGGTTGGCCAGGGTCTGCGTGCCGCCAGACCTGCCAACCAGCGCGCCGCCATTAAGCGTCAGCGTGCCGGTGCCGATTGGGCCGCTCGTGACCGTGCCGGTTGTCGGCGTGGAACTCCCAGTAAGATGAAGCTCTCCCGAAGCAAGAATGGTGCCGCCGCTGTAGGTGCTAACGCCACTCAGCGAGACGATGCCGGGACCTGCCACCAGCAATGATCCCGGGGTCGTGCCGTCGTTTTGAATCGGAATGGACACGGTGATTCCCGCACTCGCGGCGATCAGGTCCAGTTCGTTGCCATTGTTGCTGCCCACGATGAGCCGGCCCAGACTGGTTCCTCCTGGTTCAGAGATCGTGAGGGTTCCAGTTCCAGCGTTCATCAGCCCATTCAGGGTCTGTGTAGTCGTGGTGTTCGTGACCCCGTAATTCTGAGTCGCGGCCGCTCCGGTGTAGCGAACTGTATTGGCCACGCGGCTGAACCCCGGGCTCCCGGTGGTGGCGTTTACGTCGTAGTTGAAGGTGTTGTCGTTGGTGTTCGTCCAGGTAAATCCTGAAGCCGTTGCCCCGGTGAACGGCACGATGTTTCCCCCGGTCACCGTCGCGTAGGTGCGGCCATTCGGGGAATTGGCGGCGGCACTGCCCGCGCTTTTCACCGTCGCCCATGGTCCGACGATTCCGTTAACCAGAGCGGGTGAGGCCGTGACGGTGCCGGAGTTGACGCTCCGATCGATCACCAGAGAAGAACCACCATTTCGCACGATCGCGCCGGACACGGACAGCGCCCTGCCAGTGGCCACATTCCAGGTTTGCTCGCCCGCCCCGAGGGTGAGCCCGGCCGCGATGGTCAGAGGCTGACTCGCCGCGGACATATCGATCCCTTTCGTCCCGAGAGTGAGGATGTTGCCCGCACCGATATTGACCGCCCCACCCGTGGTGCCGATCGTGAGCCCTCCCAGGGCCATGTTCGCACCGAGAACCACGGAGTTTGTCCCGGGGAGTCCACTCCATCTCGCGGTATCATAAAGGTTCGGCACAAACCCGTTAACCCAGCTGGTCGCTTGATTGAGAGCGGTTGTGTTGTTCGCTTTGTCGATTGTCATCGGCAAATGGGGCATCGCCACGATTTCCGCGGAAGGTTCGCTCTCACCAAAGACGTTCACGGCCGTGATCACGTAGTAGTATGTCGTGCCGTTGACCGCCGAGGTGTCGGTGAACGCCGCTGTGGTCAGGCCCGTGGCGATCAATTCGTAAGGTCCGCCGGGTATGGTGGCTCTCCTGACGTTATAGTTAAGATCCGGAGCTGCGGTCCAAGCGAGCTTCACGTTGTTCTGGAAGCCGGTTCCCGACAAGCCAACGGGCGCTGGCGGCGGCGTAGCGTACAACGGGTAATATACAATCGCCACTCCGGTCGCGCTTTGCTGGAGCGAGAAGGTTCCATACGAGGCGGCCGAGTTCCCTGCGGAATCGTTACTCACACTGCCCAAGGTGAATTGTCCGCTCACCGCAGTCGCAGTTAGAACATTCCAACTATGGGGTTGCGTCCAATAGCCGTTGGTGAAATCCACGGTGCTTTCGGGCCCGTTCATGATCAGCTGAATCGCCGCCCCGCTGCTCACGGTAACGTTTTGAGCCGCGACCTTGCTGCTCGTGGTGCCGTTGTTCGCCAGCGTCCAATTCAGTTTCGCCGCAGCGCTATAAGTCAGCGGGCCGGAGAAAGTCTGGGTGCCGGTCGAGTTGGTGGAGTTCCCGGGCGCATGGATGCCGCCCATGGTGGTTGGAGAACTGGTGGTTCCCGTCCCGGCGAAAGTGGTGCCCGCCGCCGTGCTGGTGGTGCCGGTGGTAGTGGTGATGCTCCCATTCAATCGGAGCGTGCCGCCGGTGAGCGTGGTGGTGCCATCGTGGCTGCAAGTGCCCGCCAGCGTGAGCGTTCCGCTGCCGAGTTTGACCACGCTGACCGAATCCGCAGTGAGTTCCGAGACCGTGCTCAGCGTGGCGATGTTGCCGTTCCCCTGGAAGGTGAACGTGCGATTGCCCGTGACTTCGGAGTAAAGGCCGCTGGTGAAATTCAGCAGGCCGCTGTCCGATTGGATGATGTAATTCGAGCCGCCGGAGGTAACCGTCACGCCGCCAATGTTATTGGTGCCGGCCAGATTCTGAATGGCTGGCGTGCCGCCGAACCGGCCTGCCAGAGAAATGCGCGTCAGGATGATGCTGCCCGAGGTCCCGTCAAGTTGCAGCTGAGAGGTGCCGGAGTTGGTGTTGCTGATGTAGATTGGGCTGTGCGCGTTGGCGAGCACTTGGTTGTTCATCACGCGCACCACGCCGTCATTCGAGGAAGAGCTGCCGGTATCGATGAACACCATCCCGTCGAAATTCCCGCCCGTGCTATTCAAAACGAGCGTCCCCGGCCCGTCCTTGGTGATTTTACCTACGGTGACCGACGAGCCCAGAGCCGGACTGTAAAGCGGGCACGCAATCGTCAGCGTGCCGCTCGCGACGTTGAACGTGCCGCCATTCGCCGCGAACAGAATGCCGCGGTTTGGATCGTCCAAAGCGAAGGTCCCGGAGGTTTCCAGCGTCCCGCGGTTGAACGTGAGTTGGCTGCTCACGAGCGACGCCGGGTTGGACCCGAGCCGGGCCTCGGAATCAATCGCCAGGCTGCTTGTCCGTCCGTCACCCACCGCAACTTTGCCCGTGAACGCCACGTTTGATCCTGCGAGCGTGACCGTTTGATCGATGCACAGCAGCTGGCCTTTGCCGGAAAGGTTGGCAGTCAGATTGATCGGCCCCTCGGCGGCGCGCGCCATGGCCGAGTCGGCATCAACCCGGAGATTCCCCGCCAGAGTCCACGTTCCAGCGCCGACCTGGGTCAGCTCGGAAGTGCCCGCCAGCGTCAAGTCGTTGACCGTGATGGTATTGTTGGCCGTCCCTTTCCAGGTGAGGCTGCCGCCCGTCAGTTTTAGCGCCTGGCCGGAAAACGTCCGCGAAGTGCCGTCTGCCGGAGTGCGCAGCCGGAAATTGTACGTCTCGTAGCTTTTCCCAGCAACCGGGGGGAGGCCATCGTTCCAGCGGCCTGCGGAGTTAAAGGAGGCGGATCCGAGAGGATCATCCGCCGTCAGGAAAACGTCCGTCGCCGCACGGTTGGGTCCGAGTTCATAGTTGGCCAGAACTTCATCGCTGCTCATCGCCACGTTGCTGACCCGGACCTCGGCGTATTCGCAGTTGGCCAGATTATCCGCACCGTAAACCGAGCGGCCCAGCCAGTTGTTGACGTCCTGAAGCGTGGCCAGCGGATAAGCGACATCGAGCCGCGCCACCGCTTCCCCGTTACGATACCATTGCCAGCGCCCCGTGCTCGCCCCAGTACTGGTGTAGGTGATGGTGTAAAGATACTGGACGCCTGCCGTGGTCGGGAGATCGCTATCGAGCGTGACCGTCGCACCGCCGACTTTGGATTCGAAACGTTGCGCCGTGAGATCGGCTCCGATCGCTGAGGTCAGCGTCAGGTAATTGGAAGTCCCGTTATTGAAATCTGCGACCCGGGCCCAGGTCTGCGCCGAGAGCGGCCTGGCCCAAATTTCGATCGTGACGTTGGTGTAGGTCGAAAGCACGTCCGACGGCAGTTTGATGTAGGCTGCGCCGCTCCCCGAAGCTCCACCTGGGAGACGCAGGCCGTTACCGGTGAAGGTCGCCCCAGTTCCCTCGACCGTCGCCGCTTCGGTGCCGGTGACCGAGTCGGTCACCGTCGTCCCCGCCGGCGCGCTGGCCGCGGCCTGGTTGAAAGACCAGCGGCGCACGACATTGCCGAGCCTTGGGGAGACACTCAGCCGCGCCGAGCGGTCGGCCACGCCCTGAGCATTGTTGCCGATCAGCCGCGAATTGTCACCGCTGTTCGGCCCGGCGCCGAGGCAACTGTCGCCGCCGATCAGCCGCACGCCATTCACCCAGGTATTGTAGTTTGAATACCAGCCTTGTGCCCCGCCGCCGCAGTAGTTGTGCAGCAGGATCGTCTTGGGATTCTCGAGACCGTCCCGGTGGTCGCAGCCGTAATTATGACCTCCCAGCTCGTGGGCGATCACCGTGGAAAAAAAGGCGGAGGGATCAAACGACGACTCTCGGCCCGGCTGCGCGGCAACCGCCCCGGCCCCGTCGTTGTTGGACTCGCAGACATACGTCACCAAATCAGCGCCTTTTGCTGTCGCGGCCGCCTTCACATCCTCGACCCAACCTGCTTCTCCCGAACTCAGTCTTTGCACAAACCCCCCATTCGAGGTGCGCTGATAGTTATACGCCGCTGATTGTTTATAACCGACGATCCGCACCCGGGCGCCGGTGCCAGACAGCTCGTTGATCAGATTCGAACTGGCGATGGCGTTCGCAGCCCGAACTTCTACGTTGTCCGATCCACCAACGGCGTTAGCGTGCGAAAGGTCGTAGCCCACCAGCAGATCGGCTTCTGCGGCGGCGAACGCAGAGCGGTTTCCCAAAAAGAAAAGGATAAGTGCGAGGTACAGCCATGCCATTCTGGCTGAGAGTGGTGTTTTCATTCGAAGGGTTTGAATTGTTCGGAGGTTTTGATGGGTTCCCCGCCTGGTACAGGCTGGTAATTATCAGGATCAAAGCTCGCAACGATGATTTCGCCCGGCTCGCGCGGGTCACCCTGTAGATAGGTGTCCTCTTCCGGCGATAGAATGGTGAATGCCTCGCGCCCGAATTTGAATGCCAGAGTCACCATTGATGTCGGATCCCCCGCCAAGTGCCCGGCGAGATTTCCGCTTTGTCCCGAGGTAGAAAGGTCTGACCTGGTGATTTCGAACTGATATTCCTTACCATCCAGTCCAGGGAGCACCAGGCTCCTAACGGGCTCTCCAGCGACCTTCGAGCGCTCGATGACGGCCAGCGCGGTTTCATTTCGATATACGAGCTGTCGCTGGATGATCCGGTCATTCTCCTCCATCAGCCGGATGAATTCGTCAGGGTTATGGGCGATTTTTTCGACGAACTGGGGGTCGCGCCCGTCGCCCTCGGTCCATTCGTGAATTGCGCTACGGCGAGCGACCGGCAACGGGCGTTTTTTGAAATGAGGAAAATTCGAATCCTCCAGCGCAACTCCCCTGGTGGCTATCGCGTCCGGGGGCACTGGAGAAGCCTTTGCCGACTCCGCCGAATCCACCTTAGGCAGACTCGCTTGTGCCGCCGACACCCGCGTTTTGTCCGATTTAGAACGGGGGACGGTCCAAAATATGGCTGCACCCGTTACGATTAACAGCAGAAGACTCAGCCAACTCTTGGCCTTAATTCTGAGATTGTAGAGCATTGCTTGAAGAATGAAATACCCCTGCTACAGCATGGAGAGTATCGGTGGGTTTCTGACTGGCACTCATCAAACCACTTTGGAAAGTTCGGAAAGTTTGATGGGTGATCCTACCATGATACGAAATTCGGCCCAAATACCCGACATTCGCACCAACGAAATTCGGACGAGGCCACTGCTATGGGAAAAACGGGAGCAGGCTGTCGGGTTGAAAGCAAAAAAATCGTATTCTGGAAGTGAGGTCCTGATCCCGCACATCTCTGCACCACCGGCAGGCAATCTGACGCCAGTCGTAGAAAAGACCAATTACTCCATGCGCCATTTTTCGCTTATCTCCGTCGCCATTTCAGCGGTTCTCTCCCTGGTCTCGCCCGTTGTCGTTGCAGCCGAAACCGAGGAGGTTTTTCTTTCTGGAACCGGCGCTGACAACACAGTCCCTTGGGAGTTCTTCTGCACCGGTGGGCGCAATTCCGGCGTCTGGACGTCGATTCCGGTGCCGTCGTGTTGGGAATTGCAGGGATTCGGAGCTTACAACTATGGC
>JAZKGW010000044.1:112579-144604 GCA_040385685.1 Verrucomicrobiota bacterium
GCAGGGCCTTTATCGCCACAGCTTCCAAGTTCCGGCGGAGTGGGCGGGTCGGAATATCCAACTCGTGTTCGACGGCTCGATGACGGACACCGAGGTAAAAGTGAACGGAGTCTCCGCAGGTCCCGTCCATCAAGGAGCGTTCTACCAGTTCCGTTTCAATATTGGCAATCTCCTCACCTACGGGCAGGCGAACTTGCTTGAAGTCACGGTCTCTAAACGCAGCGCCAACTCCAGCATCAACGAGGCGGAGCGCGCCGCCGATTATTGGATTTTTGGCGGCATCTTTCGCCCCGTCCGACTTGAGGCAAGACCTACCCAGTCGCTGCAAAGGGTCGCCGTCGCAGCACGGGCGGACGGTGCGCTCAGTGTGGTCGCTCACGCCAATAATGTTAGCGAGCCCCTCGCGGTCCATGCTTGGGTGGAAAACGCCCAAGGACAGCGGGTTGGGGACGCGTTTTCCGGGCAGATCCAAGCCGGAGAAGCATCGCGAACGCTGGCAACCCAGATCCCCGGAGTAACCCCGTGGACCATGGAAGCCCCTGCGCTTTATCACCTGGTGACGGAGTTGCGGCGAGGCGCGGAAACGCTCCACAGCCTCCGCGAATGCATCGGTTTCCGCACTGTGGAGGTGCTGCCTGGTGACGGGCTTTATCTCAACGGCGTGAAAATCCGCGTCAAAGGGATCAATCGTCACGTCTTTCATCCCGACCACGGCCGCACCTCCACCCGTGCCCTCAGCGAGGAAACGGTCCGCCTGATTAAGGAGTTGAATATGAACGCTGTGCGGATGTCGCATTATCCGCCTGACCAACACATGCTGGAAGTGTGCGACGAGCAAGGGCTGTTGGTGATCGACGAACTTACGGGCTGGCAAAGCCCCTCATACGACACCCCTACGGCGCAAAGACTGGTGCGCGAGATGGTCGAGCGCGATGTGAATCATCCCAGCATCATCCTGTGGGCGAACGGCAACGAGGGCGGCTGGAATACGGCGGTTGACGGCGACTTCGCGCTTTATGATCCTCAGGCCCGCACGGTGATTCATCCGAGTACGAACTTCAGCGGAAATATCGCGCAGGGAGGCTTCGACACCACCCACTATCCAAAGTATTCGACGCTGCTCGACAAGCTCAACGGCCCCAACCTCTACATGCCGACCGAGTTTCTCCACGGGCTCTACGATGGCGGCCATGGCGCCGGGCTTCAGGATTATTGGAACGCGATGCGAAGTTCTCCCCGTGGGGTTGGCGGATTTCTATGGGTCTTCGCCGATGAAGGCGTTCGCCGGACCGACCAGAATGGGCGGATCGACAATGATGGGAACCACGCCGCCGACGGCATCGTGGGTCCTTACAACGAAAAGAAACCCAGCTTTAACGCTGTGCGCGAGATTTGGTCGCCCGTCGTTTTAACCCCTCCAGCGGTGACCGCGCAGTGGAACGGCGCGGTCCAGGTGCTCAACGACTACTATTTCACGAACCTAAGCCAGTGCACATTTCGATGGGAATTGGGAAACTTTTCCAAAGTGCAGGACCAGGGACAAACCGGACTCCAAGTGCTGGTACAAGGAGAATTGGCCGCGCCTTCCGTCGCGCCTCAAAGCAGTGGAACCTTGCAAATTCCGCTGCCCGTAAACTGGCTCAACCACGACGCCCTGCGTCTTACCGCCATCAATCACGAGGGCAAGGAAGTTCGGCAGTGGACGTGGCCCTTCCGTACCCAAGCCGAAACCGCCGCAGCCAATATTCCTGCCGCACCGGCAACCGCCGCCACCGCGACGGAGAATCCAACCAGCATCACCCTCGCTGGCGGGCCGGTGCAGGTTACCATCAGCAAATCCACCGGGCGAATCACAGGAGTAGCTGCCCACCGTCAGGCGGTCGCATTGACGAACGGCCCACGCATTGTCAGCGGCGCAAGTACGCTAACCGGCATCACACGCAGCACGGCGGGCAACGATCAGGTCGTTACCGCCAGCTACAGCGGTAACCTCAACAGCATGGTTTACCGCTTGCGGGGCGACGGCTGGATGCACATCAGCTACACGCTCAACATCACCGGCAGCCAACCCAACATCGGCCTGACATTCGATTATCCCGAGGGCCTTGTCCGAGGCATGCGCTGGCTCGGCGGCGGGCCCCAGCCGGTGTGGAAGAACCGCCTGGCTGGAGCCATGCCCGGCGTTTGGGAAAAGACCGCGAACAATCCTGTGCCTGGCCAAAGCTACACCACCGATCCCGTTTTCCGCGGCTACCATCGGGACCTGCGATGGGCTTCGCTCAAAACTTCGGAGGCACGCATTCAGATTGTTCCGGAGACCCCGGATCTGTTTTTCCGCGTCCTCACTCCAGCCAACGGCATCAGTCCTCAAAACACCCAATTCACGATGCCTACGGGGAACGTCTCCCTCCTTCACGGAATTTCTGCGATCGGAAACAAATTCGACACCCCCAGCAATATCGGCTCGATGTCCGCGACCAACGTCGGCCAAGGCAGCTACAGCGGGGCCTTCTGGATGAGTTTCGCCGAAACTGACCTTGAGGTTTCCAGCGTCCATGTCGCGACACCTTACCGGATCCAAGTGATTTTCAGTCAGCCCATGGCCCCCTCCGCGCTCGATCCGGCAAGTTATAACATCCCCGGTATCCTGATACACGGCGTGAAGGTTGGCGCGGGAAACTCAGTTTGGCTCGATATCCAGCCCTTGACGGCCGATATCAGCTACACGCTGGAAATCGACCCCTTGACCAGCGCGACGGGCAGGCCTTTGTTGGGATCAAGGGCTTTCCAGATTTCCCATCAGCCGCGCATCGAGCTGGACCTGCCATTCAACACGCTCGCGGCAGGAACCTCTCCCGATGTTTCCGGCAAAAACCGGCACGCCGCCGTCACCAATGCGACACTGGTCGCCTCCCGCCGCTCGAAGGGTTTACTGTTCAACGGTTCCAGCACCTCCCGGGCCACTGTCCCGCTCCCGGGGATGAGCGGCTTCACCGTCGAAGCCTGGGTGAGAATCAACAATTCCACCCCAAGCACCTTTCCCCGCTTGATCTCCATGGCGAATGAGAACATCCAGATCTTTTTTGATTATAGCGGGGGCGCGAGCAATGGCGGCGTCGGCGTGAACGTCAGGGGATATGCGGATTGGCGAACCCCGGCTAATGTCCTGCCAGCGTTTAATACGTGGTTTCACGTCGCCGTCGCCTATGACTCCGCGGCGACCGCTCCATCAATTTATTTGAATGGTGCACCGCTCGCCATTGCCTCTAGCAACGCCTCCCCCGGAACTTATGGCACCGCGGGAGATGCAGTGATCGGCAACCGCGCATCCGATGGGTTGCGTGGGCTGAATGGAATCGTTGACGATTTCCGCATTCACTCCCGACCGCTGGCTGAAGCCGAAATCAACCTTTCCGCCGAATTTCCTCCGACCCAAAGCTTCGACGCTTGGATGGCAGCCCGCGGCTATCCCGGGAGCGGAGAAACCGGAGACACCGACGACAATGGAGTTTCCGATCTCCTGGACTATTTCTCGGCCACTCCTGAAGGGAGTAGCACCGGGGGTCTCAGCGTGCAGCCCCTTGTGGACAATCGGTTGGGCTTTTATTTCAGAATAGGAAAATCGATAGAGCTCGTGAACTGGCACTTGGAAACGAGTATTGCATTGAGTAACGGGACCTGGTCGCAGGTTTCCAAAATCAATATCCATCCGTGGCGCGATCTTGGGGCGGCAACTGAGTATCTGGCGAGTCCGCCGGATACGAGCGAACCAAAACTCTTTGGGCGTCTTGTCGTTGTAAGGGAATAAATATTAGCCCTGCAAAAACGCTAAGCATCCAGATCAATTTTCACAGCCAAGATCGATAGTATGCCGTGACCGATGCTGTCGGACGTGGCGGTCCTTCTGCGGAAGTATGAGGCTAATTACAGTAAATTCACATTGTTGTTATTATAATGTTTTCAATATGCGTTCGCGAGGATCCGAATGCGGCACATCAGCCAAAATTGTCATGACAGTGCAACCTTGATTATTGAAGTGGCCGCGAAAGTATTTAAAGGAATTAGCCGTATTTCAAATCCACCGTGGAGTGAGATGTATCTTTGTGGAACAACGAATTTAACATCTCCAGCGGACGCAAACTCTGATAATCGTTCCGCCATGGTAGACGAATACACCGCTACCTCTCCAAAACAATAACAAAAAACCTAGATGAAAAACACAATATTAAATCTACTAACAGTTGTCGCAATGATTGCGCCAGTTCAGGCAGCGTTGACATGGAGCTTCACCGGAAGCGCTCCGGCCGCCGAGCTCGCTCAAATCACGTCCGCGATGAATACGGCCGTTAGCAATTACAACACGTTCGCCAATTACAACGCTAACATCACGGTCGCTTACAATCCTGGGGTCCCAACAGCCCAGGCTTCCTACCAAGGATGGATCGAGTTCGGCGGCTCCCGGAGCGCGCGCGTGGCCCAGCACGAGATAAACCATTGGCTCGGAACCGGAACCTATGGCGCTTGGAATGGGAACCGCTCCGGTAATACTTGGACGGGAGTCACAGCCAAAGCGAGATTGCAATCCTACGATGGGGCCGCCGCGGTACTCTACGCTGACACCCAGCATTGGTGGCCTTATGGCTGGAATCAGGACAACGAAGGACCAGCAGACAAAAACATCGCCATCACCGGAGGCTTACGCAAAGACATGGGCCTGGCGGACGGCACTCGTGGCGTCGCGTTGGACACCTACAAGTTGCAAAACCGCGCCACTGGCAAGATGCTAGACAACTATGGCTCCACCGTAGATGGCGGAACGGTCCGGCAATACACCAGCGGTCCCAGCGGCAACCAACAGTGGCAGGTCTATATGGTCGGAACCTACTTCAAACTCGCCTGCGTCAGCGGTGGTAGGCGTTTGGATAGTTTAGGTAATACCGCGGACGGCGACCCAATCGTGCAATGGACGAACGGGACAAGCATCAACCAACAATGGACGATTCAAGCCACCGATTCCGGCTACTACCGCCTTATCAATCGCGGCAACGGCAAGTGCCTCGACACCGGCGGCCAACTCAACAACGGCGACGTGATGCAGAGCTGGACCATCGGTTCCAGCTATAATCAGCAGTGGAAATTCATCAAACCCTGATCACACGATCTCCCTGGCCTTCCCGCTCGATCGGGCGGGGAGGCTTTTTGATGCATTTAACTCCGAACTTTAGATCTGTGCTCGGATCCCCTTTCCAGTGTTCCAATGAAAATAAATCTCCCGCGTCTCCTAAAACTTTCAGTCGGTGGTCTGATTTGCGCAACTTTGGGTTGGTGGCTTCGCGGCACCACAGAGCCCGTTCGAATTCCCACGGCATCAGCGACATCGTTAGACCTTCGATCACCGACTTCCCGGGATGGCCGGGATCTTATCGCCACCCGCGCTGTTTCACCGCGCCCGTCTGCCGCGGCCTCCGCCTCCGGAGTCCATCCTGGTCTGGTCTTGATGTTCGAAACAGATCAAGCCGACATGCTGGGCATGCTGGAGGCCATCGGCGTCATGACCCGGATGACTGATCCTGAGGCAAGGCACGCATGGGCGGATCTTTTGCAGCGGTCACCGACTTTGGGATTCGGTCGCTCCCTCGGAGTTCTTTATCTATGGGCCCGCATGACCCGGATGGGTGAATCCGCGAAGATCCCCGGTGGCTGGGGGGCGGAGCAATATCAGCAAGCAGTCGAAACAGAAATGGCCCGGGGCGACCTTCCCGGTTTGCACGCGAAGCTCCAGGCCGGAGGATCGTTGACCGAAGCGGAGCGACGCGCTGTCCTCACCGATGCCATGACGAAAGATCCTGCGAAGGCGGTCGGACTCTGGTGTCGCTCGACCAGGCCCGACGACTATCGAAATGACGGGAAATGGCTGGCCGGAACCTTGTCCAATCCGGAAACTCGCGCCGGGATCATGTCTCAGCTCCGCTCTTGGCAGGGCGATGGCGACCTCCCAGGCGTAGTTTCCATGCTCGCGAGGGATTGGGTCTCGAGCGATCCTTTGGCCGTGGAGAAGTGGCTTCAGGAGCCAGCTCAAGCCGATGTCCGAGACCTGATGATGAAAGAAGTCGCCAATGCTCGGTCGTTGACCGATCCCGCGGCTGCGATGCAATGGAGCCAGTCGTTGTCGGGTCAGGTGCGCCTTCAGGCCCTTGGCACTAGCGCTATGCAACTCGCCTCCCGCCATCCGGACATCGGCATCCAGCTCATCGCCGGCCTTCATGACCAGGCGGACCGCCAGGCCGCAGTAAGAAATTTCGCCAACATCTTCGCCGCTCAAGATTACGAAAAATGGCAAAGCTGGCGCGACAGTCTGCCGCCCGTGGAACAATCCGTCGCCAACGAATCAGCCTTTCCCCTCTGGGTGAACCGCGATGTGGAAAAGGCAACGGGCTGGCTCAATTCCCAGCCAGCTGGCGAAGCCCGCGACCAACTTGTGTCCGTTCTCGTCAACTACTATGCCGGCAAGGACCCCGAAACGAGCGCCGAGTGGATTCGGACTATTCCCGATCCCTCACGACGCCGCACCGCCGCCGCCGCGGCGCTAAGCAATGTAGGACCCCAGGATTTGGATCAGATTCGAACGATATTGAGCGCAATGGAAAAATAGGCTATCAGCCCTGCCGATGCCACCACCCACATATTGTTGTGAGT
Source organism: Verrucomicrobiota bacterium (assembly GCA_040385685.1). Classification (GTDB taxonomy): domain Bacteria; phylum Verrucomicrobiota; class Verrucomicrobiia; order Verrucomicrobiales; family Akkermansiaceae; genus Luteolibacter. Next base: position 119,276 of record JAZKGW010000044.1, read on the forward strand.
TTATGGCCGTCCCGCAGACACCGTCGTAAGTGTGACGAAGAGGTCCTCCGTGACTTCGCCCTACCCAGGTTCAAGAGTGAAGTGCAACGAAGTTATGGGTTGAATAATATCTCCCCTCCGGCGTCTGATAGTCATGTCTCTTTCTGGGGCGCGTGTTGAGGATTCTTGCGATCCGGTTGCATTGACTTTGGGTCAGCGCGTCCAGGTTGGTGCCCTTTCTCAGATATTGGCGGATCAGTCCGTTGGTGTTCTCATTGGTGCCCCGCTCCCACGAGTGGTGCGGATTGGCGAAGAAGAATGGAACCCCACATCGCTTCTCCATGCGCTTGTAACCGTGGAACTCACAACCGTTGTCCGCGGTGATGGTCCGGAAGTGTTCGAGATGCTTGCCGATCAACCGGCATCCCCGCGACACCGTTTCCTCAACCGTCCTCGCGTCGAGCTTGCCAATCAAGACATAGCCGCTGACCCTCTCAACCAAGGTGATGACACAACTTTTCCCGCTGCCCATCACCGTGTCGGCCTCCCAGTGGCCCCGCTCGATGCGTTTCTCCACAGCCGGAGGCCTCTCGGAGATATTCCTCTTTCCTGCAAGCCTCCCGCGGCTGTCATTGCGGCCGTAACGCTTGCGGCGTTTCTTGTTCGCTCCTCGCAAGTGGAGGTGCAGCTGTCCTCCCGATCGCTTGTCACGCCAGAGGTAGGTGTAGATCGTTTCGTGGCTGATGGAGAGCTCTTCCCGGCGACTCAGGAACCCTGACACTTGCTCCGGGCTGAAATCCTGTTGGATCAACGCCTCCACCCGGCACCAGTCCTTGGGGGAGAAACGAGTGCCCCTCCTCGAACGTTTGCGGCGCCCCCGGGCCATCTTATCGGCATGGGCGGGCCGGTAGTGGCCATCGGTGGGGTAGGCGTTGCGCCTGACCTCCCGCGAGATCGTCGCGGCGCTCCTGCCGAGCCTTCTGGCAATCTCGCGAACTCCGAGCCGTTCAATCCTAAATGCCGCGATTCTGAATCGCTCCTCCTGGTCAAGTTGTTGGTATTTCATAGGCGCTTCCGCTGCCGCAGAGCATGATTGCCTTCGGCCGGGTGTTGCGCTTACTTTCTGAATTCAGGCTATGATACAGTGAGTTCGACCCTGTTTCTAAATGTAAAACCCCTCGCAACCGAAGCTTACCCCCCATGGTGATTGTTATGGAATGGTCGGGCGAATTCGATTGTCAGCTGGCTTGCAATGCGTTACCGAAATAACCATGTCTCAACTTCCAATCCGGACTACCCTATGTACTCAGTTGGTCACATTGCTCAGAAAAGAAATTGAAGACGGAAAATGGGGGGCGGAACTCCCAAGCGAGGCAGAACTCTGCCGCGACTTCCAAGTAGGAAGGATGACCTTGCGGCGAGCATTAGCCGAGCTTTCCAAGGAGAACTGCATCGCTCTCGGCGGGCACGGAAAGTTCCACCGTATCTGTGGGCAACCAAGGGCCCGGACGATCTCGCCCGCCAGAACCATTCGAGTTCTAACGCCCTTCCTCGTTTCAAGATGGGGACCCACTGAACGAACGTTGCTAGAAACTTTCTCTGACCGCGTCTCTCCATTGGGGTATCGAGTGAAAATCGAGTATTGTCGGAAGGTCCACGAGAAATTTCTGGCATCAAAGCTCGAGCGCTTGGGTGCATTGCCTGACACGGCGGCTTGGTTACTGTTCTTTTCGACCGAACCCATTCTGCAATGGTTCGCGACCAACAACCGCCCTGCCGTGTTAGTAGGACCAATTCACGGCAATCTGCCTATTTCCTGCGTTTATCCGGACAGCACCGCTTCAGCCCGTCATGCCGTCGGCAAACTATACTCTTGTGGGCATCGAGATATGGTATACTTTCAGGAGAAGCTAACCAGCTTGGGAGATCGGATTTCGTCCGAGGTTTTTGTCTCCGAAGCCTTCCGCCTCGGCGCGAGAGCTCGGATTGTAACTTACGATGGGGATGCCAGATCACTTGGTAAAGCAACACAGCATATACTGGCATCGCGGTCTCGGCCTACCGGGTACGTGACTGGCTCGTCAGGCATGGCCATCACCGTTTTGTGCCACCTGCTAGAGGCCGGTATCCGCGTGCCAAAAGAGGCGGGGCTAATCGCTATGTGGGACGCAGTCGATCTTGACGTTACACATCCCACCATTGCTCGATATCGAGCTGACGGAAAATTGATGGGGCGGCATCTCGAAATGATCATGATGGACCTTCTCCTCCACGGCTCCTCCAAGATGCGAGCAGTGGCGGTCACTCCAGAATACATCTCCGGGGGTAGTATAGCGCCGTTGCGCCAATGAATTTCAAAAGGAGGGTCTTGGCATGCGCACACCACCCTGTCGGGTTTTAACGCTGGAAATCGTAAACTGAACAGAAACCTACGAATTCCCTCGGGCAATACGTGTTCAAATTCAGAAACCTCTTCGTAACCCATGATCCATTACCTTTCCCTAGCCCATGAGCCAATGGAATGCCTCCGCTCAGATTCCATCTGCAACGTGAAACGCAACCCCAACAACCAGTCGCCGTCCCTTCACAAGAGCCATACACGTGCACATTGGAAGCTCCTTCTTAGCCTACTAGCCGCAATTGGCATGCTTCCAGCCCTTTTTTCGCCTGCCAAGGCTGACGTTTTCACAAACGTGCCAGAAGCTGCCGAGTTCAACGTGGCCTATGAATTGGACATCCCCTTGACAGGAGCCTTTCAGGGAGCCGTTCCCGTCCCTTATTCCACAGATAACAGCGCCACCGCAGCACCGGTCGGATTTGATCGGGTAGCCTACTATCTTGAACTCACAAGCGCGTCGGGCACGACATGGGCGTATGCCTCGATGGATCCATTCACTTCAACGGTGGCTCAAACTGGGCTGCCACATGCCGTGAACAATCCTGTGAGCTTTCAGACCAGCGTCAGCAATCTTACTGTTCTATCCAATGTGGCAGGGGTGAAGAACGGGTCTTTTGATCGGGGACAGATCGAAATGTGGCATCAAAACTACACCGGCCCCAATGGAACTGCGGTATTCGCGGCCGGCAGCGGCTTCGACTGGGGCGACACCCTCGGATCGACCTCTTCCGGCTACGGCAGTTTCCAGGTTCACAATCCGGGCGCTAAACAGACAATCTTTGCCTACAACCGCTGGGCGCAGGGCACGGCCGACGATGACATTGGTATCGGAAACGCTACGGGCACCGACAGCGACTGGACGTTAAAGTCAAATGCCGCGAGCTATCTCACACGGAAGCTGGTAGTCCTAGTCCGGCCTAAGCGGTTCAATGTAACGTTTACGAACGTCCCGGTGAACCAGCAGGTCATCCCCCGGAATGTCGCGACCAACCTCGCGTCCGTCACCGTCTCCGGCACGGAGTCTTCGGGCGGCTTCGAAAAGGCCGTGCTCGAGGTATTCCGCAATGGTGCGGCTTATGAAACCGATCAGGAGGCCATTCTGAGTTATTCCAACGGAACGGCCGCTTTTTCATTCACTCCCACTATCGCGGCAGAGCTGGCCTCCTTTACCTTCGAGCTTTATTTGGAAAAGAATGGCGCTCGATACTTGGTCCGCCGCATCACGGACGTCGTGGCGGGGGACGTCTATCTTTGGTATGGCCAGTCCAACGCGGAGGCAGCCGTTTATTCCGGAAACGCCAACACTTACGCCTCGCCCTGGATACGAACGTTCGGGATGTCGGACGATGATGCCACCAACACGATGGCTTACAATTTTTGGGTCGAAGCCAACGGCAATGGCAGCCGCCTCATTCCCGCAGGTGTCGGCCAGTGGGCTCTGGTGGTCGCCAGAAAAATCGTGAACGACTATCAGATCCCCGTGGCGGTGCTGAACGGTGCCCGCGGGGGGTACTCGATGCCACAGCTCCAGCGCGACGATGCCGCGACCACAGACACTCTGGCGACCCTCGAGGATTCCGGGACCACCTTCCGGGTTTACAACCGGCTGCGATACCGAGCCCGCCAGGCCAGCGTCACGGCGGGGGTGCGCGGGATATTTTACTATCAGGGGGAAAGCGATAACAACAACGCTGCGCAGCACCTCTCCGGTTTTGCCTCTCTCATGGCGGATTGGCAGGAAGATTATCCAGGGGTGGAGCGGATTTTCGTAAGTCAACTCCACGTGGGGTGCAACACCGCGCGGTCCCTCCCCGAGCTACGTGACGCCCAGCGCCTGCTGCCGGATATATACGAAAAGGTCCGGGTCATCGCGACCAATGGAATTACCGCCCATACGGACAGCTGTCACTTCCCCTTCACCGGCGGCTATGAAACCCACGGCTTAAACAGTTACCGGCAGGTTTCGCGTGAACTCTACGGCGCGCCGGATTCACCTGCCATCGACTCGCCGAACCCCGCCAGCGTCGAACTGGCGAATGCGGCAGGCAACAAGCTTCGCATCGTGCTTCGAAAACCCGCGGCCGGGGTAGTGGTCGATCCGGAAGCTCTCGTTGATTTCCGCCTGACAGGATCGGATGCCATCCTGCTGTCCGCCAGCACTACTTCATCCGCCATTGAGCTTCAATACGATCGGCCACTGATAGGCGCCTCGCGTCTGGACTATCTGGCCCACGGTGGAAACGCCCCGGGCTGGATCAGGAATGCCAATGGTGTCGGAATGCTTACGTTCATGGAGAGTTTTGCGAATCCTCTGCCGACGATCAATCCAGTTTCCCCGGCCGGGCCGATGGAAGCGGAGGCCGGGGCTATCATTCCCTTGTCTGCCACTGCCAGTGCACCGGGCGGAACCATCTCGCGGATGGAAATCCACGTGAACGGGATTCTCCACACCGCGGTCAATTCATCCACGAGCATCAGTGGAACCTGGACCGTTCCACCGTCCGGCACCCATCAGATCCTGTTCAAAGCGTCCAACCCGGATGGAGTGACCGCATCCGCGGCCGTGGTGATCCTTGTGGGAAGCACGCCCTTTCCCGCCGGCGATCCCACCACTCTGAAGGTGTGGCTGCGTCCTGAGAAAGGAATCATCCGCGATTCCGCCGGCTTTGTTTCCGCCTGGCAGGACAGCAGCGGGAATAGCAATCATTGCACCCAGGACAATGCCGCGGCCAGGCCCGTTTACACGCGGCAGAAGTTTGGCACCATGCCCGGCGTCACTTTCGATGGAGGAGACTGGCTGGTGGGTACCGCCGGGATGAGCACCGGCAGCTACACCAAGGTCGTGCGGGTTTCGATGCCGGATTTTTCATCGCATAACGGAAACATCGTATCCGCCAATGGCACTACTGGCACCCGCCACGCGCTCTTCACGTCGGGGACCGCTTCGCCGCGGATTTGGCACAACGCAACCTTCGTGACTTCGTCCGGAACCATGTCTCCCAACCAGGGTCACGTCATCGTCGCGACCTATAACGGCTCTACCAGAAGCGGCGTGATTTATTTGGATGGCGTCCAAACCGGAACGGGCACCGCCGCCGCCAACAATACAGATACTGGCTACCAGTTAGGTGCCATCGCTGGATCAAACATGATGCCCGGCATCATTGGCGAAGTAATCATTTTCAACAAAGTGCTCACCACACAGGAGCGCCAAAACGTCGAAGCCTATCTCGCCGCGAAGATTGTCGCTCCTCCCAATGCCGCGCTTACAAGCTACTCTACATGGAGCGCTACAAACATTCCGTCGGGCTCTGATGCCGCTGTCAACGGCGACGCGAACAAAAATGGCATCCCAAATGCCGCGGAGTTCGCCCTAGGCCTTGACCCAATGGCCAGCGGCATCACACCGCGGGTGCTGGACCTGGAGCTTACCGATAACAGGATTGACGTGGTTTATCCCCGTTCCACTGATCGGTCAGTGCAATGTCAGCTCTTTGAATCGTTTAACCTTCAAGATTGGCAGCCGGTAGTTGAAACCGCCGGGCCCACCACAATGGGAATCGAAGAACGTCGGTTCAGCCGTCCCATCGACCCAGCTATACCCGCGGCATTCTACAAATTACAGCTCATCGTTCCGCCGCCGTAGAATCCCCACACCTCCGGCAAGTGGACCACTAAGACTCTTCGACCGACACCTAACTCCAGCACGCCAAGCCCTACTTTGCGGCCGGACGCAAGGGCAAGAGCCTGTTGCGACGTTTCGAGGTGGGGATCGATGCTATCGACTCCACCGTCATCCAACTGGTGGCCAACTATATGGACTGGGCAAAACATCGCCGCTACAATGCTCGAAAGGAAGGATATCGTTACTGCGGCCAAAGCAATTGGGCCCCAAAAAGTTTTGCTAGACGCTGCATCTTTCGTCCAGAAGGTAGACGATAACTAGCCTCCCAGGAACAAGCGTCCCCTCAGTGACGTGAGCCGCTCCGCCACCTGGCACTGAGTGAGGCCGAGCTTGTGCCGCGCGGCCCTGATACGGTCTCCGATCAGTTTGCTGGTCGTCTCCCATCCATCTCGGTCCTTCCGGAAACAACGAAAACTGAATTGTAAAAAGTGTCCGTAGAGATCTCCGTGAAGATAATGGACGAACTTCTCGCGACTCGGCGCGTCAAACTTGGCCAAAATGGCAAGATTACCCGCAGAGAGCAGGGACGCCCGGACGCCCCACACAAGCGCGAGAAGAGATGACGGCCTCCTGAATGATGTGGACACGCACAACCAAGCCTATTGAGCCGTCTCCTTTTTCCGAAAACAATCGACGGTGTGGTCATTGATCATGCCGGTGGCTTGCAGGAAGGCATACATCGTGGTGGAGCCGACGAAGTTGAAGCCGGCTTTTTTCAGGGCTTTTGAGAGCGCATCGGACTCCGGCGAGCGGGCCTGGAAATCGACGGCCGTCTTGAAGTGGTTCACGATCGGTTTGCCGCCGACGCAGCTCCACAGCCACTCGACCGGATCGTCCAGTTTCATCCACGCCCGGGCGTTCTGACGGACGGATAGGATTTTCCCGCGATGGCGGATAATGCCGGGGTCGAGCACGAGCTTTTCCAACTCGGCATCGGTCATCGCTGCGACTTTTTCAGGCTGAAAATTGTGGAACACCTGACGGTAGTGCTCGCGCTTCTGAAGGACGGTCCACCAGGAAAGCCCGGCCTGCGCTCCTTCCAGGCAGATGCATTCGAACAAATAGCGGGGGTCGCGTGAGGGCACACCCCACTCTTGGTCGTGGTAATGAACGTACAGAGAATGTTGAACTGGTAGCCACGAACAGCGGGTCATGGCGGGCATTTTCACCATACCGCCAGAAAACGCAATCCTGCCTCGTAGCCCTTACCGCCCCGCTCCAATATCTCCCACTTGAACGCGCTGCACTTCGCTCGAAACGGAGCATCATGGCCCGAGTCCCCGTACCGGGCCTAACTGGTGGCCCGGGACTTCGACAGATGCTCCTGAAGGAAATAAAAAAGCCGCCGCCCGATGAAGGGCGGCGGCGGGATCAAGTTGAATGGGTTAGAGCAAAGCCTTGAGCGAGCTGAACCGAGCCTGAAGTTTGGCGAGTTCAGCTTCGGCACCGGCGATTTCCTTGCTGAGCGCAAGAAGTTCGCTGAGCTTGGCGCTGATATCACCGGAATCGGCTGGAGCGGCCGCCTTCACTGCCTTCGCGAAGCTTGGAGCGGCTTTCTTGACGGCCTTTTTGGCACCCTTCTTCGAGGAAGTCTTCACGCCAGCGGCCTTGAGCCAGGCGGTCACCGTGAGTGGCGAAATGTTGAACTTCGCCGCCGCCTTGCTTGGACCGCCACGACCGTTCGCCGCCTGATAGGCTGCCACGAAATCCGTGACCTCCTCCTTTTGCTCATCGGTGTAGCGCGATCCGAGCTTGGTCTTGGCCTTGCTGGAAGCCTTTGGTGCTTTTGGAGCTTTCTCTGCCTTGGCTGCCTTTGGAACCTTGACGGGAGGTTTAGGAACTTTGGCGATCTTGATTGCCTTCGGGGCCTTGTCCGATGCCTTGGATGGCGTGCCGGTTGCCTTCAACCAGGATGCGATGGTGAGTTGGGTGGTGCCGAATTTCTCCGCCGCCTTGGCCTGGCCACCGCGACCATTGGCGGCGTTGTAGTTCACCACGAAGTCCACGACTTCCTCCTTTTGCGTATCGGTATATCGTACACCCTTGGTAGATGCCTTTTTGGTAGTATTGCTCATGAGGGGGCTAAACTATTAGTCACTATCCAGCTAGCAAGCCGAAACTGATTCACCAAATCATCAGTAATTCACCAAGCAGATGGGTCCCAGGTGACTTTGTCAGACAGGATGTTCAAGGTTCCGTTCCGCTTCACGCTGCTGGTCGCGACCTCTCGAAAGCTCCCTTCGCCAAAGCCGTCGTTCGCTTCTAACTCGCACTGAAAAGCAAAGTGCCTGCCCCGACAAATCATCGGAGCAGGCACGGCATGACACTACTTACGGGAACTATTGGGGATCAGGCAGCGCCCACCTCCTCATCATCTTTCGCCGAGTAGAGCACCTCCTCCGCTTCGGCCTCATTGGCTTCGGCGTCGGATTTTGCATTCGCTTCCGCGACAGACTGCTGGGCCTCTTTGAAACAGATTGCCTCCTTCTCCGCCTTCATCTCCGGGGTTTCGAACCGTTCGGAATCGAAACCGAGCAGATCCAATTCGAGTGCCTGAATCTTTTCCATCTGTTCTTCATTGGACAAACCGTGAAACGCTTCGCGCATCGGATCGTCCCATTCGATTGCTGGAAGCAGATACAAACGCTTCTGCTTCCAGATCGCGTGGGGCAGCTTGAGGCCCTTTTCACCCAGGACGTCCCCTACTCCATTAGACTTGGTTACATGCTTGAGGTGACCGAGCCCCTGCAGGACGGCAAGTGTATCTGAGGCGGAAACGGCCACATTCTTAACTGACTGGACGATTTCCGGCCAGTTGCTCTTGATTTCCTCGATCATTTGTTCGCGGCCAACTGACGAAACCCGATTGGCTTGTGAGTGGAGTGGCGCACGGTGGTACGGGATTTCACGGTTGGTTTGGGACACGTTGCTGCTGTTATGCATGATTTATGTATTCTGGTTGTTTGCGACGGTAAGCCTGGGGAAGGGCCGAATTGCCGTAACCACAGACGCCCGCCGACGAAGTTCCCACAGTTGCACAGCCCACACGCCGGGGCAGACACCAAAATAAAAACGATGTGTACACCCCCATCCCTTGGGTGACGACTCGCCAAAACCTACCCAAAACGAGCGCTCCAATTCCAATCGGCCTACCAGGCTCTGCCCACCGCAATACCACGTTTCTTCAACCACTCACCTAACCGGGCGTCTATAATCGAGGTATCCCAACGTTCATTAGTCATCATGACCACAAAGTTATTGATATCCTTCCAGGACGGCAACATCGGCCTGCCATGTTTACCCGTTTTGGAAAATCCCAGCGCACGTTGACTAGGCGCGTCGAGAGCCTCTAACCACCGACTTTCCCAGGCTGCACAGAATTGACCACATCTATACGAAAGCCAAATAAAAGCGACCATTGAGCCCCTTGCGAAGTGGGGAACTTTTGTTGGACGATCTCCCTCCGGCTCTTTGACGACAACGCCTGTCAAAATGGTCCTTCTCAGCTCAATAAAATCTTTAGGCTTCAGAGAAACAACCCACCCGGGCAAATTCACTGGCGATTTTTCCTGGGCTGGTAGCGTCTTGGGCGGGGTGCGAAGAATTTTCTTAGCGTTGGGAACCATCTCCTTGGCCCAAAGCCCCCCTTGCCCCACAGCGATACTGTGATCGGCTTTTCCTTCGCAGAGCGGCTTCCACCCGAGCCGCTTGAGGTCTTCTCCATTAACTCCACTGCTACTGAGAACACGGCACACAATCCAAAGGAGGTCGACGCTATAGTTTTTTTTCCAGAATTCGGCCAAATTCGAAGTGCCGGCCTCAAGATATCTAGGATCCAACATCACGAAATTGTTGTAATTTGAAATCCCATTAAATTCCGCGACCCTTCGTAGCTCAGCCACCTGCCCGATTCGCTCCTTCTTTACTGAAGGTCTCCACCCCAATGCCCGATCCAAGTCTGGATCGTTGAGCTTGGCTCGGCTCCAATGAATCAGCGCCTCACATATTTCGCCTCCAATACCTTCGCGATAGCGGCCAGGGTCTGGATCGTTGAGCTTGGCTCGGCTCCAACGAATCAGCCCCTTGTGTAATTCGCCTCCATTACCTTCGTGATAGCGACGAAAGAAGCCCTGCCAGAGCGGCTTCAGCTGACGATTCCCGCCATTAAAGAGCCCCTTCATTCGAAGCAGGTCCCGTTTCTCTTTGCCGGGTGTGAGGAATCTGATGGTCGTTTGATCTGGGGGAGGTGCTACAACGTAGAGGGGCATGTCTCCAGAGATTTGCACACAATGCATTTAGCGCAAGCCGATTCGAGCGCTGTCGCCCATTTTAAGGAATCAAGCGTTCAAATCGACCTTTCATAAACACACCGTGTTGAGAGTAAACGGTTTCCGGCTACTGCAAGCACTTTTTGAAACCAAGCGGGTAGTTCGAAAGCGAGATCTTTGGAGGGATGGCAAAACCATCCAAACACCAAGATCAGCAAAACCACCAGAACTCCGAACCCCAACCGACGCGCAAGCTCCGGGACACGATCGTTCGTCACAAACGAGAACAAGCCTCGTGGGAGAAAGAGAACGCTAAGAAAAAGAAACCAAAGTCCAAGCGACGGGCAACACAAGGGGGTAGCAAACAGCGCGCCCCGGAGGTCCTCCAGAAGATGATTGGAGTGCTCGCCTATCTCATTCTGGAACTCGATCCAGAAAGGCCGGGATTCATGAAAATCCGTTACCGCCTCTTCAGCGCCCTTGCACGAGCAAAGAACTACGGCTACGCCGCCGACATCCTGATCGCCATCGTGCGCATCATTGACCGCCTACGCATGGACCATGCCGGATGCATGCCGAAGTACCTCAAGCAAATTGCAATCGGTGACCTTCTGACGGTAGCCCAATTGCTTTCAAGCTACCCCAAAGATCACCCGATATGGAGACTCGATATCAGCGCCTTCATGACGATTAATCTCAACGAATGCACTGAAAAGCAATTTGTCGAAAGCTTGATAGCGTGCATCATTGCCAATTTCAAGTTCGCGCAGCAAACCATCGAGACTAAACGAATCTACAAATTCCGGGAATGCGTCAGCAACACAGTAGGCGTAACGGTGAGGCGGGCCTTTAAAAATCGTGAAGAGTGGGAAATGTCTTCGCCCGACGATCAACAGATAATGGTCCGATGCGCGGGTTGGAAAAACTCCACTCAAGAAAGGTGGAATGACTGCAATGGGTGGGAGGTCTCAGGACCGCACATCAATCGCATGATTCGAGTTGCGCCCAAGACTTGTGTGAAGGGGGGTCCCCGTGCTTAAATCTAGCAATTTGAGTAATCTTGCCCTCACTCCTAAACCACAGCGCCTCCGGGCGGTGACGTTTGTTAGAGTATCGACCGAAGGTCAAGCCGAGGACGGTCGTGCTGGGCTCGAAAGGCAGCGCCGGTCAGTAACGGCCGTATGCGCCTCGGCCGGATATGAAACTGTTAAACAGATAGAAATCTCAGACGTTTCGGGCACTAGTGCGTTCATCAGCACCGAGATGCTGGAGCTGATCTCCATGATCGAGGCTGGACGCGTCGATGTGGTCGTCTGTTCGGAGATGTCACGGATCTTTCGCCCTGACGACCTGGCCAGCTTTGGATCGTTAGATGTCTTTCGGCGTCACGGCTGTCTTTTGAACTGCGGCGGAGCCGTGAGCGACCTGACCAGCCCGGAAGGGTACCTCTCGTCGGGGCTCCTCGGGCTGTTAGGTGGATTCGATCGGATGCAGCTTGTTAGAAGGATCAAGCAGTCCAAGGAAGCCCTACGGATCAATGGGTTCCACCCTAACGGGGCCCATTTACTTCCCTTGGGTTTGCATTATGACAAGGCCGCCAAAAAGTTTTACTATGGCCCCGAGGTGTGGAAGGTTCAGGAAGCGTTCAGACTCGTGGACGAAGAAGGGCTCCGCAATATTTCGGAGATCGGTCGCCGAATCGGTGTATATCACCGGACTGTCCGAAATTTGCTCTGCAACACGTCGTACTGCGGCATTCGGTCCTACCTCACGATCAGTGATCCGACCCGCAAGATCGTGAAACCCGGGGGACGGCAAGGCTATCGCCCGTCAATTGCCCGAGCACCCGATCAGGCCATTCGGGTGCGGATTCTCTCAAGCGGAGAGCAGGCCGTGTCTGATGAGCGCTTTGCGAGAGTCCAGCAGGTTCTATCCGAGATTTCTGATAGGCACGCACGTCACATCGCGGCACACTATTCCCTTAACTTGTTGACATCGTGTGGGTTCTGCGGGTATTGCGGCCAGCGCCTTTACACAGCAGGCAGGAAACCTTCATTGGACAAATCGATCATTAAACATCGTGGTTATTATATCTGCAAGTGCAAGAGAGCTGATTACAGCCAGAAGCTACCTTCCTGCAAGTTGGGCTTCCTGAAACGCGAGGAGATGGATGAGCTGATGTCGGCGTTCGTGGTTCGCTTCCTGGAAGATCCGGACTTCGTCTCGGCTATATTTCGACATGCGCAATCCAAGCAGGTTGGTACAATTGTCGGAATTGATTCGGTTCCCGATTCTATCCGAAAGCAGCTCTCCGAGGTCGAGGCCCGGGACCGCCGCCTAATTGACGGGATTGAAACCGGAGTTATAAGCTTGGCAGAGGCCAAGGTGAGGCGACAACGACTGAAAGAAGAGAAGCGCGCTCTCTTGATTACGTTAGAATCCACCGAGCAGCGGCATGCTGACACCCCATTGCCTCAGGGCGTTATCGGACGCATCGTGGCAAAGGGCGTCAAGGCCTGGACCGAACTTGCCAGCACGAAGGAACGCAAGGAATTCATCGCGAAGATCTTCATCGAAGTATTTGTTAGGAATGGGAGCATCACGGCATTTCGTCTCGCTCCCAGCCTTGTTGGGATGGATAGTGGCGACTGGGCGTGGGTGGCGGATGTCCCCATCACATTGCCAGAACCGTTCAGGATCACACCAGACCGGGAGGAAAATCCAATCCCTGACGGACACCGTCAGTGCAATGGGTGCAAGGACGTGCTCCCGCTTGACCTGTTTTACAAAACACGGGGACGGTGCCGATCGTGCGACAATTCCGCAAAGGCTGCGGCTCTGAAAACTCGAAGGCTCGCGCAGGACTAAGCTGAACGAAAACGGCCTGCCGCCACGGAAAAAAATCCGGGGCGGCAGGCCGCTACTTTTTGACGGGCAGCTCTAGACGACGGCTTGGGCACGCTGGCGGAGCTTCGCCGCGTGTCGCTCCTGCTGCTTGGCCGTCACGCCTTGGGTGAATGGAAAGCACGCAAGGACCCCGTTTGGGCAGCGCCGCTCTGCTGCAGCCGGCTTGCTGGATTCCGCTCACTACAGGTCGGCTGAATGCCACCTCCGACGTTGGGAATCCCATCGCTCCACCGTGGAGAATTCCAGCCATCCACAAGAATCCAGAATCTGGCCGGTCGGCGCGTATCCCGTCGCGTGGTAGGTGCCCGTGACCTTCACATAGTCATGGTGCTCAACAATCACCGGATCAGGACAGAGCCAACGAGGAAGAAATCGATACACATTAAATCGGGGTGGCGGGGAATGCCATGACGGGTGAGGACGCATGAGCACACCTTCAGCATTTGAAGTCGTGGTGCTGCATATCCCGACACCTTCAACCCCCTGGTCCCAATAACCTTCCAGGACGATCTGCGTCCCGCCAAAGGATGACGAGCCACTAAGGGCGGTGGCAGCCAACACTTTTAGATCGGGCTTCGCGTAACTCGGGGCGGCGCTAGAATGAAGGATACTCTGACAGCATAGAGCAAATGCCACAATTGCAGCGGCACAAAGCAGTCCGTAAGTCAGCTTTCTGGGTGCCGTAATCATATGGGTTATTTCTTGCCGAACGTCAAAAAGTGTGGCACGGCGGGGATTGAGCGTCCAGAGCGAAGCGAACTGGAGACGTTATCCGCGTTGCCACCACTGACTTGTTCGGCTTATTGTATCCTCCGCACAAGCTCCGCGTCCCGACTGACAAAGTAAACCCGGTCATTCTCCCCGATGATGTGGAGTGGCCGAATCTCCTTAACCTGAGTCCAAAACTTCTCAAGCTTCTCTGCCCAATCAAAATCGATTGGCGTAAAGGCGCAGAAATTCACCATCGTCTCGAAGGCCGATACCTCGACCGGCTCTTCGAACACGAGCCACTCGTCAAACTGGTCGTGTGGAATCTGATCCAGACTACTGATCCGTGGGGTATGGGCGCATCTCCCATGCATATTCCATCCATCCTCGATCTCCGATTCGGACAACGTAAGGTAGCCGCTGTCAAAGGAAGTGTTCACCAGATAGCGCCCAAGAATCATCTCCGGGAACGCCCTCCAGAGATCAGATATGAACAGATCGGGTCTTTCGGGCCAATCGAACGCGTGGTAGTCGTCTCGCTGATGGTGCCGCATCTTAATTATTTATGCCGAGACCTTATGGCTGCCACTGGACCCAGCCAGATGCCATTCCGTCGATTAGATTGTTGAAAGGGAGGTGTCGTGTCTGGTTCAAATCGTGGGCTTTCGCGGCGGCATGACGCCGTCGCGACCTATCCACATTCAATGCTACTAACATGAACACGAACTCAGACACGACCCCGAAACTCTACGTCGGACTCGACGTCCATAAAGAACAAACTGCCGTCGCCCTCGCCGACGCCGGCTCCGGTGGCGAGATCCGCAGCCACGGCAACATCGCCACCTCCATCCCCGCCCTGGAGCGGCTTCTGCGCCGCATCGTGAAGGCCCGCAAGATCGAACTCTCCGATCTCCACGTCTGTTACGAAGCCGGAGGCTGCGGCATGTGGATCGCCCGCCAGCTCGCCAAGCTCAAGGTCCGCTGCACCGTCGTCGCGCCCTCGCTGATCCCGTCCAAGTCGGGCGACCAGGTCAAAACCGACAAGAAGGACGCCATCAAACTCGCCCGCCTCCTGCGCGCCGGCGAACTCGTCTCCGTCCATATCCCCGACGAGATCGATGAAGCCATCCGCGACCTGTGCCGCGCCCGTGTCGATGCCAAGGACGACCTCCGCCGCGCCAAGACCCGCCTGTTAGCCATGCTCCGCCGGCTCGGTCACCACTATGAAGGCACAACCCACTGGACCGAAGCCCATCGGCGCTATCTGCGGGCCATGCGGCTTCCTCACGCCGCCCATGCCTTCATCATGCAAGAACTGCTCCAACAGATCGCCCGCATCGAAGACCAGGTATCCCGGCTTGAGACCCAGATGGAGTTGTTATGTGAGAGTTGGAAAGGCAAACCCATCGTGGAAGCCATCATGGCCCTGCGCGGCTTCAAGCTCGTGGCCGCCATGATGGTCGTCTCCGAAATCGGCGACTTCGTCCGTTTCACCCATCCCAAACAGCTCATGAGTTATATCGGCCTGACACCCGGCGAATACTCATCAGGCGGCAAGCAGAAGAAAAGCGGCATCACCAAGTGCGGCAACTCCCACCTGCGCTGGATCCTCGTCGAGCTCGCCGTCCATTATCGGAAAGGCGTCAAGATCAACCCCGCGCTCTCGAGCCGCCAGGAGAACCAGCCCAAGTGGATCAAGGAGATCTCCTGGAAGGCCCAGAACCGGCTCAACGCCCGCTACCTCAAGCTCCAGCAGCGGCTCATGCATCACAACAAGATCAAGGTCGCCATCGCCCGCGAACTCACCGGCGTCATCTGGGAGATCGGCTACAAAATGCAAAGCATCCCCGCGTGATGAAGCGTCGAACCGATTCCACCAATCCCAAGCTTCCACACATGCTTCATGAATCACGCCGCCCGCCATGAGATCGGAAAGGCTAACCGAAGGACCTTGCAGTCCTGGACGGAGGATGGAAACGCTTGCAGACCCGCACCCGATAAACGTTCTGGGATAAGATGCACTTGGCCAAAGTCATCGAGCGCCCGTTCCTAGACTGGGACAAGGTCGAGTGGTGAAACAAACTCTTGTGGCAAGGCCGGAGCGATCCGGCAGTCCACGCATAGCAGCATACCTCAAGCAGCAGACGAACTATTGCCTATCACGTCTCCGTTCCACCGTCCAGGTCTCCAGAGCCCCGCCGGAATCCAACAACCAGCACACCGCAGAAAAGTTGCCCACAGGAACCTTCCGCTCCGACGAGTTTAATGACCCATTCTCGCGGAAGAACCCTGTGGACAACTTTTCAAAAGAGCGGGACTAAAAAACCGGACTGCAGTCAACAGTTATGGAGAAAAGATCATTTTACCCCTTGACCAAAGAGCAGCCATAGCAACGTTTGATGTGCGCCCACCGGCGCGGTTGAAAGGAAAATGAGATGAAGTTGAAGTGCTTATGGCCGGTTGGTGCGCCACGACTTGTTGTGCCTCTGATTCTTACACGGAGATCGGCTCGATGCCATACTCCTTCTTCAAATTAAGAACTCGGTGCCCATAAACGGAGCCAGCTTGGCGATCAAGGACCAGTATCATAAATACGTCAGCATCCTCTCGTGTGTTGATCAAGACATGCTCGAAACAGCCATCGGGTGTCCGCCACGCCCAATCCACCTGCCCCTCGGTGCAATCAAACCCGTCAAAGTCCGCTTCGGGAATCTGCTCGAAATAGGGCCAGTAATCAAAGGGTGGCTCTTCGTCATCCCCAATCCGTTGCATGGGCTCCCGAAAGGTAGCTTTGAATACAGTCTCATCGAGTCGGTTCATTTTCTGGCACAACGTCAGTAGCGCTGGCACCGGCCAGCAATTGAGAGGAGAAAGGTCATGAGATTGAAACGCTTATGGCCGGTTGCTCCAGCCGCGAAATGTTAGGGCCCCGTCCAGTAGTATGGGGGATTCCATTGCCAATACGGATTCTCCAAGGATTCGTGCTTCCCATTCGGAACCTCTGCCTCTCCCGCATTCTTAGTCGAAAGCTTCCAGGCTTTGCTGTCCTCTCCGAGCGAAACAGCCTTTTCCCAGTCAGTGAATTTGCCCTTATAGAAGGATAGCCTGATCACATTAGGAACGCGCACGCTATCTTCTGGCTCGGCTCCTACTGGAGCTTTGCGGCCTGCTGGAGCCTTACGGAATTCCTGATCAAACGTCATTACGAGGATTACTGAATCTTGGGGCCCGCCAGCTACATCGCGTGGAGCAAGGATGTCCACGTTGCGGAGATCGACATCCTCAAGGTGCAGAAGCTCGTCCTTTGGAACTTTGAATTCCTTTCCCTTCCAAATGGCTGTGACGGAAAGCAGCCGCTTTTTGTCGTCCAGCTTGATTACGAAGCGATATCCGGCCTCCACAGTCTGAAAGGTCGCCTCGGTCATGTTATTGAATACGCTGCCCTCGGCGCTGCCGTTGGCGACAGGCACGGTTGAAAGCAGCATCGCGAATACCCAGAATAGCATTTGTCGGTAGTTCATCGTCGGAAATTTTATTGCCCTAACGTTCAAAAGTGTGGCACGGCGGGAAAAGGGCGTCCAGAGCGAAGCGAACTAGCGACGTTGTCCGCCGTTGCCACCACTGGCTTGTTCGGCGGTTGGCGGTTTTGGGTAGTCATGGCGATACCGAATACTGGTTGGTCGGCCGGACCCACTATTTGAAAGGATGTCGTCGATCATCCACTTCCCATCGACCTGATGAAGAATCAGAATGTCTGTCCAACTATAGTCTGAATTGGCTGGAACCAACCCAGCTACACGAACAGTGACATAGGCTCGATCTCCTGCGACACGCGCATTCTCAATCTTCGTGAATCTGCCTCCCTCGTAAACAGACGTGAAAAGAGGACCTTCACCTGGAGGTGGCTTCAAGTCTCTGAAAATTTCTGGATTCCGTTTGGCTGCCTTGCGCCATTCCTCCACGGTGCGTTGTGCAGTTACGATGGCGGCGCGGAAACTTGGCGTAAGAGAAGCAAGGGCAGTCTCAACTTCTTTCTGATCGACAGTGCCGCGGATCTCAAGCGCCCCTTTTGCGTAGAAGCCCGTAACCATGGTTTCCACCTCCGATGCGTTCAGACCCGCGATGCACAATAGGAAAATGAACGCAGTTTTCATGTCTTTATTCTCTAGCCGAACGTTAAAAGTCCTCCGAACCGCGAACGGAGGACGTTGATTTCAAACTGGGCGGTAATGAGCGGTTCGGAGCGACGACTTGTTCTGCCTCTTCCGTATTCTGTGCGAGTCGGATAAGGGCAATCTTCCTTACGTGGCCATGATCGGATTCAGCAGCAAGGCGCAAGAGTGAATCCGGGCATTCCGAGTGCCTTACGATCTGGGCCATCACAGATCCTCCCATCGAGAGGTCGGGATCGCTCTCCCCAAGTCGAAAGAGGTCAATGGCGAGATCTGGATCCAGCCGCGCTTGATCCTTCATGAACCGCTCGAAAGCCCGCCACCGATAATGTTCGGGGTGTGGGTCCTCGCCGTCATTTATCTGGGTCGTATACCAAGCAATTGATTCTGGCGTCACGATTCCAAGGTCGATCCACTGCTGCGTAAATCCCAGCGAATACTCGTTACTGCCAAGTGTTGTCATCGGACGAAATTTTTGCAGAACGTTTGAGGCCGGCCGCGGCGCGCGGCGGCCTGAGTTCAATTTGGGCGCTTATCGCCGTCGGTCTGCGCCGGCTTGTTCGGTTCTTTCTGATATTCGGGCTCGGGCCGAAGTTGTAGGATTTTGTCGCGCCAGGTTTGATCATTCTCCGCGACCTGAAGGAAATACGGTTGGCCCAGAAAATAGAGCACCAAATACCGAAGGCCGACCTTTACTTCCGCTGCCCCGGTCTTTTTCGACTCTACCGTGAATCGAAACATATCTTTGAGGGAACTTTCGACAAAGGCCTTATTAAAAGCTTCTTCGTTCGACACTCTGATATCCTGACAGGTGTGTGTGAAAACCTTATCCGGGAACTTGCCTCTTACCACTTCAACGACCTTCCCTGAGATTAAAAGCTCACGAAGCTCCAGCCCTTTATCCTCGATTGCAGGCCTCCATTCTACTTTGCTAGCCTCGATGACGATCAGGTTCTCACTAACCTCAGAAATTCGGATCCGATCTTCGGGTGCAATAATGGACTGTTGACTGCCCAACGCCAATTCTGACAGGAGCGCCAGAAAAATGTAAGTAAATATCTTCATAGTCTCTACCGAACGTCCCTAGCGACCCCGTGGGTGCGCCTGGGACTGAGGTTGAGTTGAAATTGGAATGCGAATGCCCATCGGGATCCGCGAATTGTTCGGCTTGATTTTCTCATCTAAAAAGATCGTCAGCGTATGGGTTCAATGCGCCAGTGAAGTCAGGTCCACCAACGACTTCCTTCTCGCCACTATCCTTCCTGAACAGTTGCCACAGACTCTTTGAATCCCCCCGGGTGATAGCGCGCTTGCGGCAGTCAAGCTTGCCACTGTCGAATTCGAAACGCACTTCGTCAAATGTCTTAACTTCCCGGCCAGCTTCTTCATTGACCGTGATCGGCCCACAGGAGAATGAGATCGCGAAACGTTGCATCATTGCCTTTTCTACTTTGCTGCCTGACGTTCCGAACGAGGCAAGAAGACGAATCGACGACAAGTCAATATTCGCCCCGCTTCCGGCCAAGTCCTCTTTGGGAACAGAATACGACGTTCCGTCCAACGTCAGGATCATCGATGTTAACGTCCCCTCCTTGTCCCTTTCCACCGCGACTTCAAAGTCCAGCTTTTCAACCCTGAACACAAGCGAACTGGGGGCGATACCTCCTTCGTGCGAGGCAAGGCAGGTGCTGACGGTCATGGCCAAGCAAAATATGCAGAGGTGGCCTTGAGTTATTAGTTTCATATTATTGTAGCCGAACGTTAAAAGTGCGCCCACCGGCGCGGTTGAAGGGTGGATGGAATGAAATTGAAAAGCTTATGACCGGTTGGCGCGCCACGCTTTGTTAGGCTCTTTGATTTCCGAATGGCCGTGCGCAGGGAGGCTTGGAAGAAATCGCAG
The DNA here is from genome assembly GCA_040385685.1 of Verrucomicrobiota bacterium. Classification (GTDB taxonomy): domain Bacteria; phylum Verrucomicrobiota; class Verrucomicrobiia; order Verrucomicrobiales; family Akkermansiaceae; genus Luteolibacter. The sequence continues at coordinate 139,293 of JAZKGW010000044.1, forward strand.
AGCAAGCCTCGTCGAGGCAAGCGCAAGCAACCAGATCGGAAGAGCCACGGCAAGCCACAAGAGTCGGAGTTGCCAGAGTGATGCGCCTCCAATCAAATGACCGTGCCACTCCCCTCCAAATCCGTCATCGAGCACCCACTGCCCAAAGGGGAGGAACGCATACCAATCTACGAGTCGATCTACGCTGGTGTAGAGCTTGCCGTATGCAGTCGCCATAAGAATGTAGCTGCCAAGGCACCCCCACAACAACAGGCATACGTTAAAGACGGCGTAGGCACGAAAAAGCGTGTGGAACGACTTCTTGCTGATGCGAAGGGTGATCAGGTAGAGGAAAGGTGCCACCAGGACCGACAAGCAAAACTGGACGAACCCACCCCAGAAGAAGTAGAGGATCGTCTCCCCGAAAAGTGAGGGTGGTTCCATGATCGGCTCGGTGGATTAAATTTCTGCCTAACGTTAAATGTGGTGGCACGGCGACGCAGGACTCACAGAGCGAAGCGAACGAGGGAGCTTGTCCGCCGTTGCCACCCACGACGTGTTAGGCGTCTCCGTCATGGGATCTTCCACCAATCGCACTTTTCGAGGGGCTTGGTTGAGTAGCCATCGGTTGTCTTGGCGATGGTCATGAAAACTGTTGGCTGTCCGGGGCGAAAATGGCCGATGGTAATCTGCTCCGGTGCGGAACGGACCCCGAAGTAAAACTCCTTAGACTCGTAGCTGGAGCGCCGAACTACGTTCTGAATCGCGACACGGTGATCAACGGTGGCTGGGACACCCTCTATAACGCGAAACTCCTGAGTCTCGATCAGGACGATTGTGGGCAGATATTCGGGGATACCATCCTCGCGGATGACGTTAATCGTGGCTTGGGCGAAGGAATCCAGTGTCATTGGCTTTCGGGGCGTTGGTTTCGCAACGGGTTCAACGGCAAATGACCACGCGGCGAGAATCGCGCCTAGTAGCAGGATGAAAAACGGACGGTTCATGGAGTGCGTGTATTCTTCGCCTAACGTTTGATGTGGTGGCACCGGCGGGAGGGATCTAGAATTCAGATTGAGACGTTATCGCCGGTTGCCACCCACGAAGTGTTCGGCCTCTGGGATCTGGCCCGTGTTAAGATCTCCCAGCAAATCGCGGACGAGACTACATATGAGAGAATCCAGAATGTTTTAGGACTTTCCCATCGTATCTGCTGTGTAATTGCGGCCCAGATAACCAGCGCTGGCGATATACCATAAAGAACTATGCGTCCCATCATTCGCACATACGAATACTTGGGTCCAATCGCGGCTAGTATTCCAACGATAACAGGAATTGAGAATATAGCTATGGCAGTAGCGAAAAAAACAAATTCATTCCTGCTAAGCTGACTGAAAGCATTGGCCATAAGGGTATTGAAGACCGTCTTGCTGACAAGCGATATACCCAAGAACCCAGCACCAAATACTAGGCTCACCCGGAGCGCCGAATACGCGTGCTTGAACCCAAACAAAGCCATAAGAATTGAGACAATCAAGAGGGCGAAAAATATGTAGATCAAGTCAGAATAATACACATCCATGCTGATACCTGAGACAATCAAGAGAGGTGATAAAAAGTAAGGTGCCAGTCTTGCGATGTGGTTGATCTTCGTCATTTTTGATTTGCAGCCGAACGTCAGAAGCGCTCCAACGGGCGCGATTGAACGGAGGTTGAAGTGAAATTGAAAAGCTTATGGCCCGTTCGGAGCCGCGAATTGTTCGCTGTTATGGTTTGATGCGGGTCCAGTCTTCGTTCCACGGATTGCCGACGCCCTTCTGATGAATGACATCCCCATCAATGGTAAGCTCAAACTTGTGGGAATTACCCTTCAAGTTGGATGTGTTGTCATTGGCGAATACGACTTTTTCTGTGTAGGTGGATCCATCAAGCGTGTAGGTTCCACCGTGATGAAACACGACGGTTCCGGTTTTGGGATCACACTGGGTGATAGTCCACTGGCCTCCCGCAATGAATTTGGTTCTCTTCGAACCATCCTCAAACTTGAGTTCCCATGCGCCTTGAATCGCTTCCTGGGTCAGCGGCTTCTTGTCGACGTTGTCTTGAGCGCCAATAAATGTGGCGGCAATTAATAATGATGAAACAACTGCAATGCGGGTTTTCATAATTTGGTGTTGGTTTGGTTTTTCTAGCGAACCCTTAGAGCGCATTCGCGGCGGGATGGACGCTTGGATTCAATTTCACGGCTTATCGCCGTCGGATGGCGCAGCTTGTTCTGCAATTTCTTGTTCGAGACGCTGAACGTGGTAATTGATCGACTCAGCATTTACACGTAGGTGTTCGGCGTAGTGGTGGTCCTGTGGGAGTTTCTTTAAGGCATTCAAACCTCTAATCACCCTTTTCAGGCAGTCTTCCAAAACTCTTTGGGAATCAGAAGGATCGTCGCTAGAAAGCACATCTGCATAGTAAAAATTTGTTGCAAGGTTACTCATATCAGCCTGAATTTTCATCTCTTTCAATAAGTCTGAGGTGACTTTTTTCTCGTGCGCCGTGCCAATAATGAATCCAGAACCGGCAACTACGACAAGAGCGGTAACCATGGATAGTATCCGTATGGACGCTTTCATACTTAATTAAACGCCGACCCTCCCTAAAATTGTGGCGATGCATTCAGATTTTTGGCAGCCGGCGGCGCGCGGGAAGCCCGAATACAATTCAGCGGCTCAGCGCCGGCGGATGCGCCGGTGTGTTCTGCTTGCTGCTTTTGCTGGAAGACCGGCACCATAAGACTAAGCGCGCCTGTAAATACAGCAAGTATTGCCTGCCACGCGGGCACAGATGAAGGCGAGCCACTTCGGCGCCGGCCGATTTTGTGCTGTCGCGCGCCACTGTTCCGGATAAAAAACACACCACGGATGAGACTTACCCAATTCCCAATCATTACCGGCGCGGTGCTCCTTGGTTTCGCGCTCGGTCTCATCCTCGCTCCATCCCTGCGGCAGGCGAGACCGGCGAATGGTTCCCCACCGCAGGGGAAATCAGCCGCTGCCCATCGGCTATCCGCCATCCCGGATGCTCCCGGCAGCTCTCCATCACGCACCCGCGTGAGAAATCGTGAGCCGGCTAAAAAGACCGATGAACCGCGTATTTCCATCCCCGTAAAAGCCGGTGACGCTTCTCCAGAAGGGAAGTCTTCGCTCGGCGGGATTTAAGAATCTGGAGGGCCCGGTGAGCGGATCATTGGAGGCGCTGGGGGCCTCCAAGATCGAGCGCGAAGAGATCAAGGCCTTAATCAAAAAATCCAAAGACGATATTCACGCCGCAGAGAAAGCCCACTTCCGTTTGAGACTCGTCACGCCCGACCACATCGAGATCGAAACCAAGGGGATCTGGGACGCGATTGCCACCATCAGGGGAAATCTTCAGAATGGAATCCGTGCCGCTCTAAAACCCGAAGCAGCGGAGATTCTGCTCTCCGCCATCGACTGGGAGAGTTTCTATCCGACTGATGAGCGGAGTTCCATTCGCAGCCTCGAAATTTACCGGGATGAAAGTGTCGGGCTCGTTGCTTTGGTGAAACCCAAAGGGGGAAGGTTAGTGGAGGTATTACCAATCGAGAAATTCCCGGATGACGGCACCCCATTGCCCGCCGATCAGATATTCTCGGAGCCCTGGAAAACCTATCTCAAAGGCCTCACCATCGTTCCCAAGCGAAAAGAGTAAGAGCCGTCTGCCTGGCTTCCAACGCCACTTACTCCAGCCGCTCCACCGTCACCGCGTTGCCTGATTTCTGCAGAACGTTAAATGTGGTGGCACGGCGGCGCAGGACTCACAGAGCGAAGCGAACGAGGGGCGTTATCCGCCGTTGCCACGCACGACTTGTTCTGCCTCTTCGATTCAGTGACTAAGCACATGGAATTGATCTGTCGAAAATTCATGGGGTAATCCGTTCTACCGGGACCGATTCGGGCGGGATGTTGAACGCTTCCATCAACCATTCACGCACCTGCCATGCGTGCCTATACTCCTTCCTATCTCCCTTGCGATCTCCGAATACGTGAGCTTCACCCTCTGACGTGACTACAAGGTAGCAAACAGATCCCAGCCGCTTGATCACCAGACGCTCGAATGTCTTCTCGCGCAGAGCGATCAACGTATCGTCGTGAGATTGCTGAGCCGTCTTCATTCTTGCAGAACGTTCTATGTCCGCCGATGACCGGCAGCTGATTTGTAGGTGGATTGGCGGTTGTGGGGCTTATCGATCATTCGGCGCGACGTCTTGTTCGGCTCGATTCAATTCACATGTCTTTGAGAATGCCGAGTTTCTTAGGATCAGTCTCAGCGATTGAGGCAGCTACTTGAAGATTGATCCATGTCAGCTTCGTCATTTTCTTAATCTCCTCAATTGTCCTCTTCTTCTTTAATTCGAATTCATCGTTCGACGAAGCAGAATCCTTTGAGGCGAACGCCAATATCATCTCGGCGGCAAACACGGAGTTTGGGTCATCGTAAGTCTCGACTTGAATCCACGAACTATTCGTGAGGGCGACCACGCGAAATGAGTTTTGATGTGGGCCTACGGCCTTTGATGGTAATGTAATATCATAGAATTTCCCTACTTTTATCGGGGGGATGCTGGCTCCCCCGTGATCGCTCTTTTTACATGAGACGAGGAATAGTGGAAGTGTCAAAAACGAAAGGACAATGGAGTGTTGTTTCATTTGGAATTCAATTTCTGCCGAACGTTAAAAGTCCTCCGAACCGCGAACGGAGGACGTTAATTTCAAAGAAGGCGCTAATGAGCGGTTCGGAGCGACGGCTTGTTCGGTTTCTTGGTCTTGTCTGCGCTCTATCATGGAACGCCTTGTCTGGGACCAGAAAACAGCGGCAGCCAGACCAGTGAAGAACAATGCCGGGATGAGAGCAACCAGATGAACGAAGACGTCACCAAATCCAACGCCAGATCTCTCGGTGCCGTCCAGAAATGGTTCAACATTGTAGCGCCAGTTGAGAACACCGCCAACATACGCCAACCAACTTCCAACGGAGAGAATGCTCGCGAGCCACCTGACGACACGACTCCCCGTGGGGCGCGTAATGAATGTGGACAGAATAGCACCCACTCCAAATCCAAGGATCAGGCCGACTATTGGTCCTATTGTTATTCCCGGGTGCATCTTAGATTCTCTGCCGAACGTTAGAGTGGATGCACCGGCGGTGGCGAGCCCGAATTCAACAAGAGACGTTATCGCCGGTTGCCACTCACGGGTTGTTCTGGATCCTGAATTCAGAAAGTAAGCGCAACACCCGGCCGAAGGCAATCATGCTCTGCG
>JAZKGW010000045.1:0-11543 GCA_040385685.1 Verrucomicrobiota bacterium
TAAATCAAACTCCTTGGGCAGGCAGGGCCGGGGGCCTACCAAGCTCATTTCACCGCGAAGAACGTTGAAAAGCTGGGGAAGCTCATCGAGTCCGGAAGTGCGGAGAAGAATGCCGCCCCGAATCAAGCGGGAATCCTCCGAGAGGGGACGATTCCCCGGCAACTGCAAGGTCCACGCGCCGGAACGAAGTTCCTCCTCGATCAAATTTGCGATTTGAGCGGCACGCGAGCGTAGTTCAATCCGGTGCGGCATGATCCTTTATTGCGCTTCACCGAATCCGAATCCAGAGGAATAAGTGGTCCAGAAAATGGACAAGTGCAAAGGCGACCCGCCCGCTTGATCCGGCCGTTTTAAAGATCATCCTTAAAGCGCTTCCGTCTCCTAACAGCGAGGTGTTTTCAACACCACCCGTTGGGCAATTTCTCCGGCGCCGCTCTCATTGAAAACTGCACACTTCCTTTTATGATCACCGCTTTGCCTCTCAAAAAATTGATGATGTCGGGCAGTCTGGGCTTACTCCTGTCAGTGCCATTCACCTTACCCTGCCACGCCGCCGCCCCTGCTGCGGTGCCCGGTTCGAATAAAGGCCGGCATGAGGAGAAGGTCGCTGCTGTTAAAAAAGAAAAATTCGAGCTCTTGGTAATCGGAGACTCCATCATTCACACGCTCCAGGGATTCGGCGGGAAATACGCGCCGCTGGATGAAGTCTGGGCAAAGCATTTCGCCCCGCGCCGCGCGCTCAATCTCGGCTACAGCAGCTACCGGGTAGAGAACATTCTCTGGAATTTACAAAACGGCGAACTCGAAGGACAAACGCCGAAAGTGGCCATCCTGCTGATCGGGACCAACAATGCGGACAGCCAGAACTTCGCCGCGGGAATGTCCACTCCGGAGCAGATCAGTGCAGGCACCCAAGCCATCGTGGAGACGATTCAACAGAAGTCACCCGATACGAAAATCCTGATCCTGCGTATTTTCCCCAAGGGTGGAAAGGACGAGACAGGCACCAGCGAACCCGTCTTCCATTTCTCTCTTGAGGAGATCGAAACCGCCCGCCAGGCTGGGGCGCTAACCGAGAAGCTGGCCGACAACAAGCGGGTCTTCTGGCTGGATATCAATGACATCTTTCTGCGTCCAAAAAGCAAGATCAACACCAGGCTGATGCCGGACCTTCTCCATCCGAATGAAAAGGGAGCTGAAGCATGGGTGAAAGCAATCGAGCCCACCCTGTCACGGCTGATGGGAGACAAGCCAATCAAATGAGCATCGCAATCAGTGGATCGAAGCAGATCCATTATATGGACCAGTAGAATCAGGTCCGAGCGTCTTCCATTGAATCGTTGGATTGAGTTTCATGACCATAGCTCCTTGTTCATCTGTGGGTGTGTCCGGCGGTTCCGGCATGCTTGCGGTAGGCTTGGAGCGGGTTCCTCGGGCGACATCCATGCCGGTTGTCGCCTTTGGAGCCCAACTTTTAAAAAACTCACATGTTAAACTCCTCATCCCGTTACGGCGGTCCTTCGTTTCTAGTCGGCCTTTTTGCCCTCGTCTGCGCAGGGGCGCTCGCCGCCGCTGATCTGAACATCACCCAAGTCGTCAACTATAATGGGCAAACGGCCACCATGCGCCTCACGCGGCAAAATCTGCGCGGGCCTAATTTCGAACTTCTCCAGCAGGTAAGCGACGGCTCTTACACACCCGTCACCCACACTGCCGAGAGATCCTATCTCGGCACGGTCGATGAATATCCGGGCGCGGTCGCATCCGGTATTCTGACTGAGGCAGGCGTCTTCCGCGGCCTCATCATCTTTGACCGGGGAAATCAGTGGTTCACCCAAGGAGCCACCGTTCACCGCACACTGGGCTGGGACGTCGTCGCTCCTTATAAATACCCGACCCTTCAGGCCACTCCCGGCCAAGTCGGGACTGCGACTACCCACTTGGAAGTCGCTTATGACTACACCTCCGGAGCCTACACGAATCTCGGCGGGACCATGGCTAAAGCACTGGAAGAGGCGGAGTATGACATGTCCCTGCAGCGGGCACTTTATATGACGAATATATTGGTCCGCCCCTATCTCTCACGGATCATTGTGCGGGCTGATGCTTCGCAAGACCCTTATGCAGGACTTTCCACCGGCGCATTCCTCAGTGCGGTCCGAACCGAGTGGCAGACGAATCAATCCACGATCCCACGAAACCTCGTCGCCGGTATCGGTGCCGGTGTGTCCGGGTTGGCTGGCGGCACCGGATTCGGCTTCGACGGTGGATATTTCGTGCAGCCGTGGGGTGGAAACGGATACACATGGGGCTTCGTGCGGCACGAGATGGGCCACTGCTTTGGCATGGGCCACGAAGATGGTGGCGGACCTGAAGGAGGCACGATCAATAGTCATGGCAATATCTATGCCCGCATGAGCACGTCCGAGGTTAAAGTCGCGCTGAATCGGCGGGATTCCCGGGCCAGCGAGATGACAACCGAAGGCACCTTCACCGGGGTCAATCTCCCACCCTATGCCTGCATGGACGCCGTCACCACCAGTTGCGCGCCTCATAGCACCGTGATGATCGATGTTCTTGCCAATGACCACGATGCCAATAACCAGACCCGCACGATCCAGAGCTTCGAGACCACCTCGAAGCTGGGCGCGACCGTCTCACTCTCCGTAGGCACCGGCCCCGGAGGACGGAATCAGCTCGCGCTGCAACGCCTCGTCGATCATGGCCAGGAAGATACATTCAGCTATCGAATCCAGGACAGCTCCGGGCAAACCGCCACCGGAATCGTCATCGCACGAGGAGAAGCCGCCTCTACCAAACTGACCGGCACCCTCATCGGATCAACAGGATCGTGGGGTGGAAATCTCGCCAACACCAAGGTTAAGGCGGTGGATGGAAATCTCACCACCTTCTATGACGCGGTCAACGCCAGCGGCGATTGGGTCGGACTGGATCTGGGTTCGGCCAACACCAAAATCGTAACAAAGGTCGCCTTTGCCCCTCGCAGTAGCTTTGAGGGCCGGATGGACGGAGGCAAGATCCAAGCATCAAACACCGCTGACTTCGGTAGCGGGGTCGTCACTCTTCACACCATCAGTGGAGCGCCGCCTGCTGGGTCTCTTACGGTCAACTTGATCAACAACACCACGGCGTATCGCTATGTCCGCTATTTGGGACCCGACAACGGTTCTTGCAATGTTGCAGAAATCGAGTTTTGGGGATCGGCACTCACCGCACCGAATCCGCCGAATGGCAGAACGGCGACCGGAGCCAGTGGTGGAGCGATTACCCTGGCATGGAATCCATCGCCTTACGCCACCAGCTATCGAATCAAGAGATCAACCGTCAGCGGCGGACCTTACACCACCATCGCCGTCAGCGTCACAGCCACCACTTACACCGACACCACCACCGTTTCCGGTCAGAGATATTACTATGTCATCGCGGCGGAGAATTCCTTCGGAGTGAGTGGAAATTCAGCCCAGATCGGCGTCAGTGCGATCCCTTCACCGACCAGTGCCTGGAAATTCAGCGAAGGCTATGGTGGCATCGCGGCTGACTCCTCTCCCGCCGGCAATCACGGCACGATCGCCGGTGTTATTTCCTGGGGGAGTGGCGTGGACGGAGGCGCACTCCAGTTCAACGGGTCGAACAGCTTCGTGAAATGCGGTACCGGCCCCTCGGTAAGCGGCACGAGTGATTTCACCGTCGCGGCGTGGATTAAAACCACATCCACGGCTAACGGCATCATTGTCCAACAACGCGACACCCACGGCTACAACGGCGAATACATGCTCAGCGCGACCAGCACCGGCAAGATCGCCTTCATGGTCTTTGGAAACAACGCGTATCAGTTCGACTTCGCGACTCCTCAATCGATCAACGACGGTGCCTGGCATCACGTCGTCGCCGTGCGCAACGGACTGACAGGCTTCATCTACATCGATGGCAGTCCTACCCCTGCCGCGACAGCGAACGGGACCGCCGTGCGCAGCATGCTATCCAACCTCGCAACCATCATCGGCCGCGATACGCTCGATAATAACAAGAACTTCAACGGCAGCATCGACGAGGTTCACGTTTATAAAAACGTCGCGCTCACCGGCACCGAGGTTCAAGGGCTATATAACAGCTCCTTCGACCCCGATTCCGGTGGTCCGGCCAACCTCATTGAATGGCTCATCGGCACTGACCCTCTCGCTTCCACAGGCGGCGGGCATCTTTCCGCAAAACAGTTTACCGCCTCCGAAATCGGCTTGTCGGACGGCAAGACCTATCTCGGTTTCACCGCGCGCGTCCGCAAGGACCGCACCGGCGTCACTTTGACCGCCCAAGCCGCCGCGACTCCCCAAGGCCTCTCCTCGGAGGAAGCCGCAGGCCACGCCACCCAAGCGGGAGCACCGGTGGACGACGGCGACTTTGAGATCTTCAGGTGGTATTACGATGTTCCAATCGAAGACGGCAGGGCGGGTTTCATGCGCCTGCGCGTGGTTCGCGAGTGATCCGCGAGAGTTTTGAAAATAGGGAGAGCGGATGTCTTCCTGAGGAGCCGGCGGATCAGCAGGAAAAAAGAAGATCCGGAGTCACCGCGAGAGGATCGGCGCGAGCCAGAGGCCCCAGTCGTCGGCGGCGCCATCGCCGCCGTCTTCCGTGCGCAGCGTCAGTTGCCGGACGTCGGTCAGGTCGGTCTGGAACGGGACGGCTTTGCCGGCTTTCACCACGGACGACTGCCACAAGGTTTTGCCGTCGCCTTCGATGACGAAGCGCACGGTGCCGCCGTGGCCATTCGCGATCCCGACCTTTCCTTGAAGGGATTTCCATGAGCCGTCCAGATTCCACACATGGCGGGCCGGTGCGTGGGCGAAAAAGCCGCTCGAATAAGCCTGACCGCCACTGATGAGAATGCCGCCAAGTCCCGGCAGTCCGTCGCGTGATGGAGGGCCGTAACCGGTCCGCTCCTCGACCGCCGCCATATCGGATAGAAGAACGCTGCGGGTGTCCGGTCCGACTACGGATTTGAACCGCGGATTCATCGTTTTGGCATACCGTGTCGCGACCTCGGTTAGAAACGGATCATTGAGGGAGTTCAAGTCCATCAGGACCACTTCTGCGGCCGCCGCATCACGCGCAGCCACGGCCTTCGCCAGCGGTTCCAACAGCAGCCCGGTCCTGGCTGCGGAAATGTCGGCCCTGCCATCGCGGTCCACGAAATAGGGATAGCGGTAAGGCGTGGAGCTGAGGAACCCGGAGGCGACTCCATTCGCCTGCAGATAGACCACTCTAAGCTCGGCGGCCTTGCCGGGGGCGAAGGCCTGGCAGTGAAGGACGAATTTTCCATCCTTGTCGGGCACCGCGCTGGTAGTGGTCCCATCGTAGTCGCCACCGCCTTCCGGATCCATGTAGGCGAGGATGCCGTAGACAGGCGGATCCGCTTTCACCGTGCCCGCAAAATCGAATCCGTTGCCGACCTGTTGGATCGTCAGTCCCGTGGCCACCGCGTTCGCCGGAAGATTCACGGCCTTGACCGATCCGCAGAAAATGGGATGGGATGCGAGCCGGAGCGCGTCGGCGAGTGGTAGGAACGCACCCTTGCCCTCGCCCCGGCGTTCCTCGCCGTAGGCCCGGTTTCCCGAACCCATGAGCGAGACTCCGTAGGCTTCGTGCTCGTCCTGCCGTGCGAGGGTGTGTGGCAACCCGAGGGCATGACCCAACTCGTGGGCCGCTCCACCGATGAAAATGGAATTGTAGCGGCCGACGGAGATGTTTCCATATTCGCCGTCGTGAAAGATCGGCTCCTTTTTTTTCAGATAAGCGAGATTGAGCAGCGGCGAGTCCACTTGCCAGGCCGTGCCGTTCATGTGAGTGCCCCCCGCATAATAAGGGCTGTTCTGGGTCATGGTCTTCTTCACCGGATCCCAGTTGGCCATGTTGCAAAAGATGACGATCGTCTCCTTGTCGGCATCGATCCCAGCCTCGCGCAACGTCGCAAGGCACTCCTTGCGGATTTCGCCGCCGCTTCCCCTCGCGTAATGCGAGTAAGGCTCCTCGCCCTTCACCAGATGGACGCGGATCAGCCGGTCCGCAGCTTCGTCAAACCGCAAGGTGCGGGGACCGAAGCCGATGCGGGTCATTTCCTTCGCGTAGAAATCCTGAATGTCATGGAGGATCGCTGACAGGCGTTCACGATACTTCGGTGCCGGTTCGCGGTCCGACGGAGTCCACAGGATCACGTGCAACTTCCGTTGTGCCTTCTCCGGGTTCTTCGCCTGCCATGCGTCAAGGATCGCCCTGGCCGCGGGGACTTGGGCTGCGATATCCTCCGCCGGAGTCGCGTAGCCGGTCACGGACGAGCCCATCCAGAGGCAGAGCGACGCGCACCCCAATTTCAAGGAGCGTCGGCTGCCGGAGGCGGGTCGGTTAGGCCGGTTTGCCGGGATTGGGATATGAACTGACATGGCATAAGGTTCTAACGCGGATCCTGCCCCTTGGCAGTTCGGAAACCCACATTCAAGCGGTCCACTTACGGGTCCGGCTGGAGCAGACCCATGTTTCCACATGGCCCCGCGGTCGCGTTACGCCGAAACAAGTCCGCCGCCCCGCGATGGGAGTGGTCCCTTTGGTGGTCCGGTCGGAAGTTGAAAAGACCACTCCATGCGGGACGTTCCCGTTTCCACACTGAGATCCATTCGAACCCAATCCCATGCGCCTGCCTGTCCCCACACCTGCTTCCAAACGAATTGCCTTCGCTGCTCTAACGGTCCTTTCATGGATGGCAACTCCATCATTCGCCGAGGGCGGAAAGGACGCCGGTGCGGTCCGCCAACTTCTCCAGCGGCTGGTTCCGGCACACGCGCAGCAGTTCGTCTGTGAGAAAATCGCAGCCGGGGCCAAAGGTGAGGAAACGTTTGAACTGAAATCCCGCGATGGCAAGATCGTCCTGGGCGGCACCAATGCCAATGCGATGGCGGTGGGTCTGAACCACTACCTCAAGTATTACTGCCACACCAATGTCTCGTGGTACGCGGCCAACCCGGTGAGCATGCCGGAAATACTGCCCGCCATCGAAGGGACCATCCATCGCGACGCGCGCTGCAAGGACCGCTTTTTCCTGAACTACTGCACGTTCGGATACACCATGCCGTGGTGGCAGTGGAACGATTGGGAACGGCTGATCGACTGGATGGCGCTCCATGGCGTGACCATGCCGCTGGCCATCACCGGGCAGGAGGCGGTCTGGTACCGGGTCTGGCAGAAATTCGGCCTCAACGACGAGCAGATCCGGAACTATTTCACCGGACCTGCCCACCTGCCGTGGCACCGGATGGCGAACATTGACTACTGGCAGGGAGGTCTGCCCCATTCGTGGCTGGACCATCAGCTCGAGCTACAGAAACGGATCGTGGCGCGTGAGCGGGAGTTCAACATGACTCCCGTGCTTCCGGCGTTTGCCGGTCATGTTCCCGCCGCCATCGTCACCGCCCATCCGGGGGCGAAAATCACCCTGCTCGGTGATTGGGGCGGCTTCGATAAAAAATACCTCTGCCATTTCCTCGATCCCCTGGATCCGCTTTTCAAACAGATCCAAAAGGAGTTCCTCACCGAGCAGACGAAGCTCTTCGGCACCGACCATATCTACGGTTGTGATCCGTTCAATGAGGTGAAGCCGCCGTCGTGGGAACCCGACTATCTGGCCAAGGTCGGCACGACCATCCATGAGTCGATGGCCGCAGTTGATCCCGACGCGCGCTGGCTGCAGATGACCTGGGTGTTCTACTACGACCGCAAACATTGGACCAACGAGCGCATCAAGGCGATGGTCCGGTCGGTGCCGCAGGACAAGATGATCCTGCTGGATTACTACGGCGAGATGCAGGAGGTCTGGAAAATGACCGAAAAATATTTTAACCAGCCGTATCTCTGGTGCTACCTCGGAAATTTCGGCGGAAATACCATGCTCGCGGGAAATCTCAAAACCGTGGAGGAGCGCATCGAAAACACCTTCGCCAACGGTGGATCGAATCTAACTGGCATCGGCTCCACGCTCGAGGGATTCGACGTGAACCCGGTGATGTACGACTACCTTTTCGAAAAGGCATGGACGAAGGGCGCGACTAACATTGATGACTGGATCCGAAGTTACGCCGCCTCCCGCTGTGGTGGAGAGGACAGGAATTTCATCGAGGCGTGGGAAATCCTTTTCAATAAGGTTTACACCAAGCCGGCGGTGCTCGGCCAGGGAATGCTCACCAACGCCCGACCGACCCTCACCGGACATGGCAACTGGAGCACCAATCCGGCGATCCATTACGACAACCGCGACCTGCTGCGGGTTTGGGAACTCCTGCTGAAAACCCGCGACAAGTCGAGCAATAGCTACCGCCACGATCTCGTCAACGTCGCCCGGCAGGCGATCGGAAACCATTTCCTAACGGTCCGTAACCGGTTCAACGCGGCCTATCAGGCGAAGGACGCGGACAAGGCCACCGCGGCCGGCGTCGAAATGCTGCGGATCCTCGACGACATGGACCGGCTGCTCTCCACCCGCTCGGACTTCATGCTCGGCAAGTGGCTGAAGGAAGCAAAAGCACTCGGTGCGGACAACGCCGGCGAGGTGAAATATTATGAACGCAACGCCCGCACCATCCTCACCACCTGGGGGGAAAAGGGGCAATCGCTCAACGAATATGCGAATCGCTCGTGGGCCGGACTGATTTCCGGCTACTACCGAAAGCGTTGGGAAATGTTCGCCCGCGACGTCACCACCGCCATCCGCGAGAAGAAAGAGTTCGATGCAAAGGCGTTCAATGAGAAGATGACCGCCTTCGAATGGCAGTGGACCCAACAGAACGAACTTTACCCGGCCGCGCCTGTGGGTGACAGCGTCCGCATCGCGACCGAACTCTATCAGAAGTATCAGCCCGCCATTTCCGCGCCGTGATGAAATTCCTGCTTGTTCCGCTTTCGCTCGCCGCAATCGGAGCAACCCAAGCGCGGCCGGCGCTGGAAAAGCCCAACGTCGTCGTCGTGCTGCTGGACGATTGCGGCTACGGCGATTTTTCCCACACCGGGAATCCGACGATCCGCACGCCCAACGTCTCGCGACTCGTAAACGAAGGCGCCAATTTCCCGCAGTTCTACGCGGCATCGCCGGCATGCACGGCGTCCCGTTACGCGCTTCTAACCGGCCGCAATCCCGGCCGCTCGGGCTTGGGGACATGGGTGCTCGGGCCGGATTCCACCCGCCACCTTCATCCGAAGGAAGTGACGCTGGCGGAGGGACTGAAGGCGCGCGGATATGCCACCGGCATTTTCGGGAAATGGCATCTCGGCTCTCCTAACAAAAAGAACGGGTTCACGGCAGACGCCTTTCCGCTGGCCCATGGATTTGACGTCTGGGAGGGGACGAATGTTTCTAACGACTACCCCCAAGAGGCGAATCTCATCCGTTCCAACCCCGCTGGCGCGGAGCCGATTCCCGGCTACGAGATCGTGGCCAAAAACCTCGCCGCCGACGTGTCGATTCAGGAAGGACTCACCCAGCGCTACCGGGATCTGAGCGTCAAATTCATTCGGGAGCATCGGGAGAAACCGTTTTTCCTCTATCTTGCGCCGAACATGCCGCACCTGCCGGTCCACGCGGGGAAGGAGTTCCAAGGGAAATCCAAACGCGGACTCTACGGCGATTGCATCGAGGAAATCGACGCCATGTTAGGCTCCGTCGTCAAAGCACTCGAGGATGCAGGCATCGCCCGCAACACGCTGGTGATTTTCACTTCCGACAACGGACCTTGGATCAAGTTTCAGGACACCGCGAGCGATGCGCTCCATGGCGAGGCGCGGCTCCGCATCGGCTCTGCCCTGCCGTTTCGCGATGGCAAGGGATCCACTTGGGAAGGTGGTGTCCGGGAAGTCGGCGTGTGGTATTGGCCGGGCACCATTCCACCGGCCACGGTGGTCGATACGCCCGCCTCCACCATGGACATCCTGCCGACGGCATTCGCCCTGGCAGGTGAGCCGCTGCCGGTGGGGCGCACGCTGGACGGTCGGGATATCCGACATTTCTTCAACGGCGCGCAATTTCCCGGCGAGGTTCCTGATTTCCATTTCATCTACACCGGTGCCAGCGACAACGGCGTTTACGGTGCGCGCAAGGGGCCGTGGAAACTGCACACGCGGCTGTATTCGCAAACCGGAGCCACTTACGGATTCGCAGCCACCGACGATGCGCCGTTGCTGTTCAATGTGGAGCAAGACTGCGGCGAGCGGATCGATCGGCGCGCGGAACAACCCGCCGTGGTAGCCGGGCTGCGGGAGTTGATCGAAAACTTCAGGGCCTCGTTGAAAACCGAAAAGCCCTTCTGGGACGATCGCTGAATCATCATCGTCACTCAGGTCTCTCGCTCCGCCGCGGGTTGTGAGACAGCCGGGTGCGGCCGATGAACGATCCGGTTAAAGTGATGGCACCGCGCCTGGATTGCCGGAGCGATCGCGACGATCACCCCGGGTCACGGATTTCAAAAAACCTCACCCCGCACCCGGGAAGACGTCCCAGAAAGGTCGGATGCACCATGGACAAAAAAACCGCTCCTCCCGCAAATGCGGAAGAAGCGGTTCCTTTGAATCAGGGAATGAACCTTAGTTCGGCGTCACCTTCAGGCGGACGAAGCGTGGAGCCGTTCCCGTCAGTGTGTAGGACAACAAACCGGCGGTGTTCGAGGTGAGTGATCCCACCGGAACGTCCGTCCAAACCGACAGATCGTTGGAGGTTTGCACCACGAACTCCGTGCCGTAGGCTCCAGGGGCGAGGTTGCCGCCATTGGTCCAGGATATCACGTTGCTGCCATTCAGGGCGGGATTGGCGGTGAATCCGGCGGCGGAGTTCATGAAATATTCGACGCCATTGGACACACCATCATTATCAAAGTCGGCGCTTTCATCCTGGCCGCCAGCATTGGGGCCGGCCCAACCGGAGTATCCGGCCAAGGCCAGGGACAGCGTGCCGGTGGATTCGGTGAAGGTCCAAGTTTTGCCGCCGTCCATCAAGGTCCAGACATCGGAAGACTCGATGAATCCTCCGGTCACGGTGAAGTTTCCAGTGAATGGATTCCAGGCGAACGTGCCAACATCGACCAGCACCCAACTGCTGCCATTTACCAAGGCCGCAGGGTTGGTTAGATCCATGTAGAAATCTCCGTCCAACGTCAGGGTGCCACCCGTTCCGGAAATCGAGTTGGTGACTCCGGTGGCACCGGGCCTGAACGTGAGGCCCGCATTGTCTGCCAACACCAGCGTGCCACCCTGCACGGTGGTGTTGCCAGTGTAGGTGTTGACACCGGTGAGGGTGAGCGTGCCGGACCCCAGCTTGTTCACGCCGCCGGCCGCGCCGCCTATGAAACCCGCATTGCCGAGGATCATGCTGACGGTGAGGTCGGCGGCGGCGCTGGAAGTGGTGTCAGCGACATCGAAGTTCTGCACGCCTTGCAGATGCAGGCCGCCGGAGCCGTTCATTACGGAGGCGCCGGTGCCGGTAACGGCGACAGTCG
>JAZKGW010000045.1:11553-14321 GCA_040385685.1 Verrucomicrobiota bacterium
TGGATGTCCAGGTCGAGCCATTGTTGAGCGTGACATTGCCGATGCGCGCGTCGTGTGCGGTGGTCATTTCCCAAGTCGCGTTGTTGAGGGTGACAACCTTGGTGTTGGCGACCGCCGTGCCGTGGGAGGCGACGAAGACGTTCGTGCCGGCGGTCTCCAGTTTCGCGCCGGTGTTCACGGTGACGCCCGAAGTACCGCCCAGACTGAGGCCGGCGGTAGCGCGCAGGGTGCCGCCGTCGACGATGGTGGCTCCGCTGTAGCTGTTGGCAGTCGCCAGCACCATCGTGCCCGCGCCCGTTTTGGTGAAGCCGTCGTCGGCCGGCGTGGTGTCTGTATTTTCCAACTCGGTCGAGACGGTCAGGTCCGCAGCGGTGCTGCCGGTCACATCGGCCACATCGAAGGTGCGGTTTCCGGCGAGGGAGACGCCGCTATTGGCATCAGTGCGGCCGGCTGCGCGGGTAATCAGGGACGCCGCAGTGCCGGCGATGCTGACCGTGCCGTTGAGCTGATAGTTTTCGGTGTCGTAGCTGCCGGTGCCGGTCCCAGTGGTCCAGGTGGCGCCGTTCATCGTGATATTGCCAACATGGGCATGGACGCTCGCGGTGGTATTGCTGAGCGTGGTGCCGGCGGCGAGATTGAAGGTCGGTGCGCTGGCGCCGACCCCCCACGGATTCGAGGCGCCGGCGATCAGGGACCCGCTGTTGACATTGATCACCCCGGAGAAATTGCCGCTGCCATTGATGCTGAGGTTTGCGCCGCCATTCACATTCACGATGCCGTTGCCGGCCGCGACGCTGTTGAGCCCGCCCTGGCTGACGTCGCCAGTGCGGTTGTAGGTGAGCGTGGTGCCTGCGGCCAGGCTCACGGACCCCGTGCCAAGCTGGCCGGTCGCGCCGCCGGTTCCGATTTGCAAGGTGCCGCCGGTGATCGTCGTGGCGCCGGTGGAGGTGTTGTTGGCGGTGAGGGTGAGCGTCCCGATGCCGCTTTTCGCGAACGCTCCGCCGCCGGAGATGGCGTTACCGAGGGTCCGATCCGCGTCGCCGCCGATGAGAACGGTCCCGCCTCCAAGAACGATATTGCTGCTGAAGCCGGTGAGGTCACCCTCCAGCGTCAGCGTGCCGCCGCCGGTCTTGGTGAGGCTGCCGGTGCCGCTGACATTGCTGAAGGTGGCGTTTTTAGTGCCGTAAACGACGTTCACGGTGTTCGCGCCGGTGAGCGAGATTGCGCCGCCGTAGGTGACCACATTGTCCTCGGAGGTGAGCGTGGAGTCGGTCAGGTTGATGGCGTTGGCGTAGCTCAGGGTGTTGAGGCCCCCGGCGCCGCCGGCAGTGAAGAAGCGCAGGTTGCCACCGTTGACCACGGACACGGCGGCGGTGCCGAGGCCAGTTCTCGCTCCGGCGACGGCGTTGGAGGTTGCGACCGTGAGCGTGCCGCTGCTGACGGTCGTGCCGCCGGTGTAGTTGTTGGTGCTGACGGTCGAAGTGCTCCCCAACGTGACGTTGCCGCCGGTGCGCAGCGAGACCGCGGCGCCGTTGTCGGCGATCTGGGAGAGGACGGTGAAGGTGCCGCCGCCATTAAGGAGGGAGATTTGACCGGAGGTGGCGGCCGCTCCGCCCGCCGTGAGGACACCGTTCTGGATCGTCAGGGCGCCACTGCCCGTGCTGGAAATGATCTGCCCGGCCGCCCCGAGGCGGAGCGTGCCGCCGGTGAGATCCACCGTGGAGGCGGCGGTGCCGCCGGAGGTGGACTGAAAGAGAGTGCCGATGTCGGTCGTGCCGCCGGCGATGGTGATATTGGCGGGCAAGGCTCCGGTGCCTTCGATGATGCGCACGACCGAGCCTGCTGCGGAAGTGATCACCTTCGGGCCGCTCGCTTGGCGGGTGACATCGGCGTAGCCGGCGAAGCCGCTGACGGCCCCCGCGCTGTTGGTGGCGAGGTCCGCGCCGCCGAGGGTCGTGCCGTCGAGGAAGCCGGTCGCGTTGTTGGTCTTGCTGGTGGTGGCCAGCGTGGCGTCGGCGACATTCAGCAGGCCGTTGTTGGTATAGTTGCCGAGGTCGATAGTGGAAGCGTTGGCACCGTTGCGCGTGATGCTCGCGGCTCCGTTGATGGTCACGCTGCCGACGACTTCCGCGTGGGTGGTCCCACCTGCGAATTGGAGGGTGCCGTTGTTCAGCGTCAGCGCGGCGGAATTGGAAAGTTTCGAATTGTTCTGAGTGTCGTAGTTCAGCGCCAGCGTGCCGGCGTTGACGACGGTGGCACCGGTGTAGGTGTTCGCGCCGGAGAGCACAATCGTCCCGCCGCCACCCTTGCTCAGCGTCCGCGCCCCGCCCGTTTCGCCGATGGCACCGCTGATCGTGGCCGTGCCGGTGTTAGAGCCGATGAAGGAGTCATTCGTTCCCGTGATGTTTCCCGCTAAAGTGACTGAGCCGGCCCAAGTCGAGTTGCCCTCCAGGCGGAGCTGTCCCAGCGTTTCGCCGGTGTCGCCTCCGTTGAGCACAAGGGCGGCGTTTTTGGTCACCGCCGCAGCCACATAAAGGGTCGAGTGGGTGAGCAGGTTGATCGTCGCGGCGGCATTGTCGGCCCCGTTCATCTGGACTTTGGCCGCTCCGGCGGCTGCGCCGATGCCGACGTTCCAGATCCCGGTGAAGCCGGAGTAATTGCCGTTGAGCGTGGTCGTGGCACCTCCGGTGCCCAGCGTCACATTCACGGTGCCTGCGCCAGAGAGGCTGGTGGAAAGACCGGTGTAGGTGACTGCCCCCGCAGTGAGG
>JAZKGW010000045.1:14331-73026 GCA_040385685.1 Verrucomicrobiota bacterium
TGGCGCTATTGGTCACCCCGCCCGTGCCCAGGCTGCCGACGTGCCCGGCGGTGAGCGTGCCCGCGCTGATGGTCGTGCCGCCGGAATACGTGTTATTCGCCGTGCCGGTGAGCGTCAGCGTGCCCGCACCCGCCTTGGTGAGGCTGCTCGCGGTGGCAGTATTATCGGCCATCGTCTCGTTGATGGCTGCCGTATGGCCCGCTGTGGTCACCGTGATCGTGCTCGCGAAGTCATTCCCGAGGGTGAGATTCCCAGCGCCCGCGCTGCTGATCGTGTAGCCAGTGCTGTTGAAGATCATGTCGTCGAAGGTGATCGGGACCGTGACCGAGATCGTGTCGGCCGTACCGCCGAAGATGGCGTTGTTATTCTGCGTCCAGATGGCGCCGGCGTCCCAGTTCAAGGCGGTCAGATTCCACAAGTCGGATGGCCCGGCAGGCAGCCAGGTCTGATCCGCCGCAGAAGCGGAATACGTGACGAACAGCGTGATGAGAGAGGTGGCGAGGGCGCGATGGGATAAAGGTTTCATGGGGATAGGGGATTGGGATTATGGAGATGAGTTATAAGGCGACCACGAGCGGGGCGGTGAGCGTGATCGTTTTGGCGGCTGGGCCGTTGGGAAAAAGGTCGACCGCCGCGGTGTAGGCCTGGCCGTTGTGAAGCGAGGTTTTCAGTGACTGAAGTTGATTTTCTTTCTGAAGAGTTGATGTGAAAGGTGCGGCTTGCGCCGGGGATTTCAAACCGGTCCGGACGGTTTCGAATGGTCCAGCGGCGGGCTCGGTGCCGGCCGGGCGGGTGTTCAAAAGCCATCGTTGGATTCGCGGAACTATCGGGTGAATGCAGGACGTTGAATCCCAGGTCGCTTGCGCTTTTCCGAACTGATATTTTCGATGCGTTGCGACAATGATCCGCACGAATTTCCCGCACGGCTATCTGCGGCGGCGGCGCAACAGGCCGGCTCCGAGCAGCAACCCGGCCAGGACGCTGCTAGGCTCCGGCACCGCCGACCAGGACAAGGAGCCGGCGTTGGTGAAGGTGAAATGGCCGTTGGGCTGGTTGGCAATAGTCACCGGGGCGAATAAGCTGTTAACCACGGAGAAGTTCGTAAACGCCCCGGTGATCGACCCGGTCACGGCAAAGACATTGTCCCAAGTCCGGTCTTCGCTCCAGAACGCATTGTTTTCGCTGCCCGCCATGCCGAGGACGACGCAGAAGATGGCATCCGATTCCACTGTCATGTTGCCGGTGACCCCGACGCCATCGAACTCGGTTCCGCGACCGGTGGTGGTCAATGTTGCCAAGTCCCATGAGAAGATCGAGTCATCGGCGTAGGTCAAGGACCCATTCACCTGCTGGGTGCCCGGGCTGTTGCCCACGGCGTGAATGCCCTGCGCACCGATGGTCAGATCCGATTGAATGGTTCCCGCTCCCGACAAGGTTTGGGCATTGGTGCCGCCGATGGTCAGGCCATCGACATCGATCAGGGTCGTCCCGGTGGCCAGGTGGATGCGGGATGATGAGTTGATCGAGCCACCCACACCAAGTTCCAAAGCGCCGGCGTTGATGCTGGTGATGCCGGTGTAGGTGCTCTCGCCGGTGAGGGTGAGGGTGCTGGTGCCAGCCTTCACAAGCTGGCCCGAACCGGAAAGCGCTCCATCGAGGGCGATTGTTCCGCCGGTCGTATCAACGGTGGTGCCGCTGACCGCATCGGTGAGGGTGGCCGCGACGGAACTGCTCCAATTTGCCGAGGCCGCGACGGTTCCCGCACCGAGGTTGACCTGGATGGCGTTGGCACCGGTGGTGGTCAGACCGCCCGCACCGAGGGTCAGGGTGCCGCCGGTCAGGGTGAGCGTGCCGCTGTTCACGGCGACGGCGTTGGCGGAGAATGTGCCACCGGCGAGGTTCAGCGCCGCGTCATTGCCGGCGGTGCCGACGGCTCCCGTGCCGCCGTTGGCCGCGAGCGTCAGGGTTCCGGTGAGGGTCGTGGAGCCACCGGACTGGGTGTAGGCGCCGCCTTTGTTGGAGGCGATGTTCGCGACGGCGCTGCTGTTGAGCGTGATGGAGCCGGCGGTGACGGTGCCGGCGTTCGTGAAGGTCGAGCCGGTGGCGACCATGCTTCCGGCGAGGGCGTTGCCTTGGCCGTTCACGGTGACGGCACCCGCGCCGAAGTTCGCCGTGCTGTTGGAGTGGTTGAAGAACTCAGCTCCGTGGGCGAGCACCGTGGCGGAGGAGCGGTTGTCCGCGCCGAGCGTGAGCGAGGCGGCGTTGAGCACGCCGGGCGTGGTGCCGGCGGCGTTACCGTTGCGGAAGATGCTGCTGTTCGCGGCGGTGCCGCTCCCGTTGAAGCCGTTCACCGCCACGGTGCCGGCCGTGGTGATCGTGCCGAAGTTTTCGAAATTCGCGTCCCACTGGCCCTGCACGGTGATGCCGCTCGTGCCGTTGATCACGCCGCCGGAGGTGAGTCTGAAGCGCGAGATGTTGACGACAGTCGAACCGGTGTAGTTGTTGTTCGTTCCCCCAATGGTCGAATCGCCAAAGCTGGAGATGTCCTTGGTGAGATTGCCGGCTCCGGTGATGTTCTGCGTGGCGCCCAGGCTGATGCTGCGGAGGGCGAGCGTGGTGCCGGACGACAGGCTGATGCCGCTCGTGGCGTTCGAGCCGGAAAGGATCAGCGTGCCGCCGGTCACGGAAGTGCCGCCCATGTAGGTGTTCGCGCCGGTGAGGCGGAGGGTGGAGGAGCCGCTCGCCGTGATGCCGCCCGCGCCGCTGATCACGTTGCTCATCGTGAGCGTCTTGCCGCCCCAAATGCCGTTAATGGTGTTGGTGCCGGTCAGCGCGACCGCGCCGCTGAGCGTGTGGTTGCCATCCTCATACACCAGCGTGGCGCCGTTGAGATTGATGGCGTTGGCGTAGCTGTAGGCGTTGCTGGTGCTGCCCGCCTTGAAGCGCAGGGTCGCGCCGCTGTTCACGGTGATGGCGCCCGTGCCGAACGTGGTCATCGCACCGGCCACCGGCGTCCCGATGCTCGCCTGCAGCTCACCGGCGTTGACGGTGGTCCCGCCGGTGAAGGTGTTGATGGCGGAGAGGACCATGGTGCCCGCGCCATTTTTGGTGAGGGCGCCATTGTTGGCATCGGAGTTCTCCAGTTCGGCCGTGACAGTGAGGTCGGCGTTGGCGTTGCCGGTGGCATCGTTGACGGTGAAAATACGGGTGCCCGCTAGAGCTATGCCCTGATTGGCGGCAACGGCGGTGGATTGGATGGTGGAAGCGGCACTGCCGCCGACGGTGATGTCGCCGTTGAGCTGGAAGGATTCGCCATTATAAGTCGCCACGGTACCCACCAAGTCCACAATGCCGCCGTTCAGCGTGATATTGCCGAAGTGGGCGTGAGGGTTCGTACCGGAGGTGTGAGAAACGCGGAATATGCCGCCTTGATTGACGACGACATTGACCGCATTCACCCCGGTCGGCGTAGTGTTTGAGCCGGTGTGCTCAAAGGTGCCGGTGTTGTTCACGGTGACGGTCGAGGCGTTGGCGAGGCGGTTGCCGCCCCCGTCCGCAACTCGCAGCGTCCCGCCGTTTACGGTTGTGCCACCGGTGTAGGTGTTGGCGCCGCTGAGGACCAAGGTGCCCGCGCCGGCCTTGGTCAGTGCGCCGCTGCCTCCAGTGTTGTTCCCGATGGCACCGGAAATATTCAGGTCGATGCCAATTGTGGTGAAGCCGGAGGCGACCGTGATCGCCAGATTGCTGCTATCGCGAATATCGATACCGCCGCTGATGAGTGAGGTGGTTCCCGAGGCGAGGCTGGTGATGCCAAAACCGCTGGTGAAGTTGAAGCGACCGCCACCCGAGGAGGTCATCGTGCCGCCGGTCAGGTTCACGTTGGTGGTATATCCCTGATTGGAACCGGTGGAGTTATTGAAGGTTCCGCCGAGCAAGTTGATCGTCGTTACCTGAGTTCCGTCACTGTTGTAGCCGAGGGAATCTCCAGTGGCTCCCACCAGGGTGGCACCCGCCGCGACATTGACCGTGCCGCGAATCACGCCGACGCTGCCGCCGCCGCCGGTGAGGCTCAGGGTGCCGGCGAGGATATTCGTGGCGCCGGTGTAGGTCTTCTGGGTCGAGAAGTTCACCGTACCCGCGCCCGCTTTGGTCACGCTGGTGGTGGTGTTGTTGATAATCCCCGAGGCGATGGTCAGCGCGCCGGCGGTGTTGTGCTGATGGATGACCAAATCGCTGCTCACGCCGCCTTGGAGGTTGCCGCCCGTGATGGTCGTAAGGTTTGCGCCGACCGCTGAGGTGACGAGGATACCGCCGCTGCTGATCGTGTTGTTGCCCGCCAGCGTGAGAATCTTGGCCCCAGCCTCTTTGAAGCGCAGGGAGTGAGTCGTGGAGCCGGAGGCGGGGCTGGCCCCGGCGAGAGTCACATCGGTATTATTGCCGGCGGCCCAAGTGTTCACGGCGAAGGAGCCATCGGCGAGGCCATCAATGGCGAGGCCGGTGCCGTTGGTCTTCGCGAAGGTGGTGTTGTCGAAGGTCGCCCAGCCGCCGAGGATGCCGCTGGTGTTGGAGTCGGCGGTCTTGATGCTCGAACCGGAGGCAAACTGGATGACGCCACCCGTGCGGCCGGCGGTCAGGAGCGCGTTGCCGGTGGTCGTGGCCGTGGAGGAAAAGTTAAGCACACCGCCTTGGGCGTTGATGCCGCCACCGTTGGGGGTGATGTTGCCATTGACCGTCAGGGTGCCCACGCCCGCTTTGTTGAATGTCAGCGCCGCAGAAGTGTTGCCCGTGATGCCTTGGATGATGGTGCTGCCGCCCCCGTTGAAGGTCCTAGTCAATGCCGAATTAGGCATCGTGAAGTTGTTGGAAAAGGTCAGCGTGCCCGTGCCGTTATTGAAGAAAGTCCCGGTGCTGCCCGTGCTGGAGATGATGCGATCGGTGGTCTCGCTGACGCTGCCACCGAAGGCAAGGATGGCGGTGCCGCTGTTGAGCGTGATGGTGGAGCCGGCCGCGCCGATGGCGTTGAGCGAGTAGGTGGCGAGCGTGCCGCCGCCACTTTCGATGGAGATTGCGCCGCCGCTAGTGGCGTTGAGGGTGGCGGTGCCGCCGATAAATAGGGAGCCGCCGCTGCGGACCGTGACTGCGCCGCCATTGATGGAGCCGGTGCCCTGGAGCACCAGGAGGCCGGCGGTAACGTTGGTGATGCCGGAGTAGTTGTTGGTGCCGGTCAGGTTCACCGTGCCGGCGTCGCTTTTGACCAAGGCATTGGCACCGCCCAGCGCGGAAGTGATGGTGAGGTTCGTGGAGGAGCCGCCGAAGCGGTAGCCACCGGTGCCGGGCGTGATGGCTCCGGAGTAAGTGGCGGTGCCGGTGGAGGCCAGGTTGAGAGTGTTAAACCCGGTGAAGTTGATGTTCTCCGCGGAATTGCCAGTGATGGCGATGGAGCCGGCCGAGGCGGCGGCGACCCGCCCCGTGCCCAGCCAACCCTGCACCGTGGGCTGCGCGCCGGAGGCGACGAGGGAACCGCCCGCAATAATGGTGATGGTCCCTGTGCCGGTAGCAGCGGTGTTGGCGAAGGTCAGGTAACCGCCGTTGATCGTCGTGGCATTGATCGAGTTGGTGCCGGAGAGCGTGGTATTGCCCGAGGTCTGGGTGAAGCCGATGGCGCTGCCGAGATTGGCCGAGATGGTGCCGCCGGTGGAGGCGTAGGAGGCGGCGTTGAGCGTGCCGTTCTGAATGGTGCCGCCGCCGAGGGTCAGGGCGCCAACGGTCTGCGTGGTCGTGCCAAGATTGAGCGTGCCGCCGTTCGCCGCAAGCGCGCCGGTGGTGGCGCCGAGCGTGCCTGCGCCGGTGAGATTCAACGTGCCGGCGCTGATCGTCGTGCCGCCGGAATAGCTGTTGGCCGCGGTGAGATTGAGCGTGCCGGCGCTGACCGTGAGGGTGCTGGCGCTGCCTCCCGCGCTGGTCGCAATGGCGCCTCCGAGCGTCCATGTGCCCGCGTCGTTCTTGGTGATGTTGAGAACGCCGCCGTTGTTGACGATGCCGCCGTCGAGCTGGCCGCTGCCGGTGCCGCCGAAGAAGATGCCCTTGCCACCGCTCCCGGTGGTGGTGGTGCTACTGGTAAAGCGCAAAAGGCTGGCACCGCTGGCGTTGATCGTCGCCCCGCCGGTTGTGCCCGCGAAGTCCAGCACCCGGTCGGTGGTCTCCCCCGTGCCGGTGTAGGTCAGGATGCCTTGAGCACCACCGGAGCCGAGGCTGATCGTGCCATTGGCGACTGTGGTGGGAGCGCCGAGACTGCTGCTCGCGGAGCCGCCCACCACTTTGTTGAGAGACGCGACTGAGAGCGTGCCGCCGTTGACGATCGTCCTGCCGGAGTAGGTATTTGGGCCTGAGAGGATGATCGTGCCCCCCCCCCACTTTCGAGAGGTCGAAGGCGCCGGAAACCGCTCCACTGATCGTGCCCGTGCCCCCGAAGTTGCCGATGGCGGCATTCGCGCTCATCGCGACTGTGCCGGTGACGTTGGCTCCGCCCTCAAGTCGCAAGGCACCTAACTGCCCGAAAGGTTCCGTCCAACCGTTGCCGGCGATGTTGAAGGCGTAGTTGATGTTGGAGAGTGCGGTGGACGCATAAACCTGGCCACCGTCCAAAATCGTGACCGCGCTGCCCGCGGCACCGAGCGCGGTGTTGTTGGTTTGGATATTCACCCGCACATCGTCGATCGTGGTGCCGCCGCCGTAGCTGTTGTTGCCATTCACAAAAAATTGGCCCTGATTCGACACCGGCCCGGCGGCGGTGACGCCGTCGTCGTTGTCGAAGGTGACCGACTGGGCCGCTCCCGAAATGTTGCCGTTCAAATTCTGCGCAGCAGTCAGGGTGGTGTAAAAGCGCGCGTTATCTACGAGCGTGATCGGGGCCGAGATGGTGTTGCTGATCCCCGCCGTCGAACCCGCCACGCCGAAGCGCACCAAGGCCGTCGTCGCGCCCGTGCCATCCAGAGTCAGCACCCCGCCCGTCCCTGTCGCTAGAGTGAACCCGTGTGTGGAATCCGCGTCGCCCACGAGCAGCGTGCCCATCGTGCGGATGCCGTCGAGATTGATCGTGTAGGCGCCGGTGATGTTGGAGCTGATATTAATCACATCCCCAGCGGCTGAGCCCGGAACCGTGGGGTCGGTGCTCCAATTCGTCGCCGTCCCCCAACTGGCGGGACTGCCGGTGGTCGCCGTCCAATCGCCGCTGGCGGCGCGGGCCTGGGGCTGGGTGGCGCCGAGTGCAAGCAGCGAGCTGGAGACGGCGCTGAAGAGAAGAGGTTTTTGTTTCATGGGAGAGGTTGTTCCTGATGGGGCAAGCGTGTGAGAACTCAAGAGGGCAGGTGCATTCGGGGAAGTTGATATGAATGGTGCCGGTTGCGCCCTACACTACAATCCGGGCCAGAGGCTTCCTAATGGTCCATTGGATGGATCATTCTGGTCTGGACAAATGGCGGGCTAGGGGGATGCTGCGCGGGTGAAGAATTCCATCGAGAGGCGATCGATCGCGACCCAATTGGCGGACCGCATGGAAAAGGAGATCCGGAACGGAATCTGGCAGGGTGAACTTCCCGGCAAGCGGACGCTCGCGGAGCGCTTCCGGGTGAACGTGAAGACCTGCACGGGGGCGATGGTCCTGCTGGAACAACGGGGTTTTGTGGGACCGGCCAGTGCGGGCAAAGGCCGGCAAATCCTTGCCACCTCAAAAGGGAAGAAAAAGGTGAGCTATGCCCGCGGGATGCGCCTGCTCATTTTGCACCCGACGACGGGTGTCCTGAGTACCGAAGACTTCAAACTGCTTCAGGGGATGGTCGGTGTCTGGGAGCGGAATCACGGGGAGGCGATCTGGGCGCAGGTGGATTACACGCGTTGCAAGGATCCGGGGCCGGTCCTCGACGCTCTGATCGCGCGGCATGCGGTGGACGCTTTTCTCTTCTTCGTGCCGCAAATAACCTGGGGCCGGCTGGCCGGGATGAGGCGTCCTTACTATCAGGTCGGCGGCCCTTTTCATGCGGATGACCCTATCAGTCTGGGCGCCTTTGCGATCGATATCGAGGTAAAGCGGGTTGTACGTTACCTTCGGGAAAAGGGGCACCGCCGTATCCTGCTGCCGTCGGAAATGCACGAGCGGATGCGCCAGTCGATCGTGAAAGGTTTGAGCGAAGGCAACGATTCCAAGCCGGAATTCGGCCGCTGGGAGGACTATTGTCCGCTGTTTCCCGAGAGCGTTCCCGGGGTGTGGGCCAGCTATTGGAAAAAGTCATTCGCAACGGTCAGACCCACGGCGGTGGTGCTCTTTGAGGACACGCACCTGCTCTCGCTTTATGGCTACTGCTACATGGAGGGGCTGCAAATCCCCAAGGATTTGTCGGTGGTGTCGATTGGCTATGAACCGCGCTTCGAGTGGTGCAGTCCGCGGCCGACCATGATGCGCTATCCCGTCAAGTCTGCGGTAGCCCATTTCCAGCAATGGCTGGAAGGCGGACTCAAGCCGATCGGCCGGAAGTACTTCCCGCTGGAAATGGTGGAAGGTGATAGCGTCGCACCACCGGCGGCCGGCGGCCGGTGAGGCGCGCCCGGGCGATCGGGTCGGCAATTTCAGGATGACTTGCGAGGGGCCTTCCGAGAGGAATTGTCACCGGAGGATTTCTCCGGTTCCGCCGCGGCAGTAGCTTCGGCCGATGGCGGTTTGTTCTCTCCAGCGGGCTTTTGAGATTCAATCGGGGAGGAATCCGGATCGGGTTCAGGCGTGGTTAGAGATGCGATTGATGGTGGCATGGATTGTGGCGGGGGTTTGAGATGGCGGACAGGGAATCTTATGTCCTGGGTTTTGTTGCGGGCCCGGGGACGCATCCGGGATCGGGCGACCGGAAGCGCGTTGCAGTTGACAGGAGCCGAGAATCCCAAGTCCCGGCTCGCGGCGCAAATCCCTGTTACCTGTTTCCAATGGTCCCATGAACGGACCCGTCATTTCCAAGCGGGAAGAGGGGTAAGGAAGCCCGCCAGGTGCTGCCGATGCAGGGAGGGCTGCTTTCAGGATGGAATGGGCCCCGTCATCTCCCTGGCGCGCCGCCTCACGGCGCTTCGGTGATTTCCACCGCCACCGACTGGAGGGCGCGCCAATTCCAGCGGATCGTGAGGCCGCGGGTCATGAGGAAATCGCCGCCAAGCACCTTGCCGTCCTCGGCGACGAGGGAGGCGTCGGGATTTTTGGCCCGCTTGTTCTTTTCGCCGTCGCGGTTGATCTCGGTGATCTTGTAGCGCTTCGCCGGATCGAGGCCTTGCAAGGGGATGGGACCGTAGCCGGAAATCAGGCGGTGCTCTTTCAGATAGGAGAAAAAGACGGAATGACGCGCGCCGTTTTCCTCACGCACGTACTGGAGCGCGGCGAGGTCGCCCTTGTAGGGGTTTTTCAACCGATAGAGTTCGCCGAACTGCACGACCGGGCGGATGCGTTTGTATTCGGCGACGGCTTTGTTCGCGTAGGCCAGTTCATCGGGTGTCAGCCGCTTGGGTGAAAGTTCCAGTCCGAGGCGGCCGCTCATCGCGACGTCGAAGCGGAATTTCAGCGGTGTCACCCGTTGGCTGTAATGGTTGGGAGACTCGGTGACGTGCGCGGCCATGGCGATGGCAGGGAACACATAACTCGCGCCCCACTGGATGAACACGCGGTCGTAAGGGTCGGTGTTGTCGGAGGTCCAGAACTCGTGGTGGAACTTCATCGCGCCGTAGTCGGCCCGGCCGCCGCCGGAGCCGCAGGCTTGGAAGACGACTTGGGGATGCGCCATCGTCAGGCGGTCAAGCACGGCGTAGTAGCCGTTGATGTAGTCCACTTGCAGGTTCTGTTGGCGGTCGGCCGCGAGCGCGCCGCTGCCGGGATCGACGATGGTATAGTTGCAATCCCACTTGATATAACAGATGTCCGGATTCTCCGTCAGCAGCTTGTCCATCAGGTCGTAAATGAAATCGCGCACCTCGGGGCGGGTGAGATCGAGAACGAGCTGATTCCGACCTTCGCGGCGCGGATGATCTTTGAGCGCGATGACCCAGTCGGGATGTTTTTCATAGAGGTCGCTCTTCGGATTCACCATCTCGGGTTCCACCCAGATGCCGAACTTCAGGCCGCGCTCCTTCGCGGAATTGACCAGACCGTGGATGCCATTCGGCAGTTTTTTCGCATTCACCTGCCAATCTCCCAGACCGGCCTTGTCGTTGTCGCGCGGGTGGGTGTTGCCAAACCAACCGTCATCGAGCACGAAAAGTTCCACGCCCATCTGCTTGCAGCCGTCCATCATGCCGTGCAGCACGCTTTCATCGAAGGTGAAATACGCGCCCTCCCACGAGTTGAGCAGGATGTCACGGAGTTGGTCGCCGCCGCGCAGGCCGCCGCCGCGCGCCCAGCGGTGGAGATTCCGCGAAGCCTCGCCGGCGCCGTTCCGCGAGTGGGAGAGGATCGCGCGGGGAGTGGTGAAGGTCTTGCCTGCATCCAACGTGTAGGCGGCGTAGGCATTGTCGTAGCCGATTGTGATGTCCAGTTCGTTAGAGGTGGCGTTGTTTTCGAATTGAAACGCCCAGTTGCCGGACCACGCGAGGGTGCCGAGGATGACTTCGCCGGTGGTTTCGTCGGCCGGTTTGTCGAGAGATAGGAGAAACGTCGGCCCGCCATCTGCGGCTCCCTTAGGGGTCGATCCGGAGCGCATGGCCACGTTCGCGCCTTGGCCGATTTCCTGTTCCCGGGTCATCGTCTCCGTACCCCAAGTGCCGGGGAACGAGGTGAGGAAATACTTGTCCGCCTTCAGGTGCAGCGAGGCGGAAGCCGCCTTGTTCAGCACGATGGGCTTCTCTCCCTTGTTAGTGACCTCGACCCAGCGCTCGAACACATTCGAGGCCCGGTGCGCCAGCACGCAAACGGTGAGAGCTACCGGATAACGGCGGTCCTTCAATTCGAGGCGCAGCAAGCGGCTGCCGGCAGCGGGCTCGCTGATAGCGTGCGACACATAACCCGGATCGAGCGCGAGCTGGCCGTCCCGCTGGGTGATGGCCATGCCGTGCGACCCGGTCTGCGCGTCCCAGTGCGACGGATAGAACAAAGCGGCGGCCTCCGGCGTGGCCAGATCTGCGGCGTTGCCAACTTTCGCTCCGAAATAGGTGGCGGAGACCTTGTCGTCGGCGACGTCGAGACGCAGCGTGGTGGTTTCCGTTTCCAAAATGATCGGTGCGGCGGAGGAAATCTGGAGAGCCATGATGATGGAAGGGGCAATGATTCTGAAAACGCTCCGAAGCCGGACGTTCCTACGGTTCGAGTATTTTTGTGACATCGGGGAGGGTATTTCAATCAACATCTATGTCTTTGGGAGACCTTATTGCTTCTCGGAACAGGAAAAAGCGGAATCCGGAATCACCTGCTTTTCCAGCGAAGCCCCTTTCCAGAGCAGAGCGAGCGCCGGATCACCCTTGCGCTGACGGGAATAGTAAAGGGTGAATGGATGCTTTCCTCCCTGAAGCGAGACCGTCGCTTGGCGCTCGATTCCTCCCGGGTAGCCGAAATCCGCATCGATCAAGGTCATTTCGTGAAGTCTCAAGACGGCCCGTGTGTCGGCATTCAGATAGAAGGTGTAGTTCCCATCCCGCGGCACTAGCAGATAGCCGCTGAACTCCATGGCGAAATCCCCGTCGCGGGGGCGCGATGTTAGATCGGGCCGGGTGGAGACTCCGACAGCCGTGGGTAACAGCCGGGATGACTCGGGAACCCAGGGGAAATCACCCTCATGGGATTTCCACCGCACACCTGCAATGGAGTTTACCGTTACTGCCGGAACCAGTTCTTCGTCATACGGACGCGGCGCACTTTCGTCGGGCCGCCGCAGGCGCAGGACACGGTCCTTCATTTCCTGCTGAAGATCCGGCAGCGAGGACGCCAGATTCACGCGCTGGCCGGGATCCTTTTCAATATCGTAAATTTCAAACGGATCCTTGTGCGAGGTGATGCTGTAGCGGAAACCGGTGTAGTTGCCGATCCGGGTCATCTGCATTTGCTTGCGGATACGCCCCCCGTTCGCGGGGCCGAATTCGTTGTATTTTGGAGTCGCTACTCCCATGTTGTATTCGACGTAAACGGTGGGCGTTTTCTGGACCCCGCTGCCCATGAGGGTGGGTGCCAGCGAAGTGCCCGTTCCGCGGGCAGGTGGTGCCAGTCCCGCCAATTCGCAGAACGTCGGCAGCCAGTCGTGGAACTGGCATGCGAGGTCCGTGGTCCTTCCGCCCGCGATTCCGGCCGGCCAGTTAGCGATCGCGCCGACGCGGATGCCGCCTTCCAAACAGTCGCGTTTGATTCCGTCAAAGGGTCCGAAGGAGTTGAAAAAATCCGCGCGGTAATTTTCCTTCAGATAGGACTCGATGCTTGGCCCATTGTCGGTGGTGAAAACGATCAGCGTGTCTTTGCCGATACCAAGATCCGCCAAAGTCCGGCGCAGGTCACCCACACAGTCATCGATCCGGCGGACGCTGATGGCGTAGCGTTTGTAAACGTCCGGCCACGCCACCTCGGGAGTGGCCGGGTTCTTGTCGTCATCGTAGGTCGCCGCCGCGTAGTCGGGGTGATAGTAGCTGTCGATTTCGCCGGTGGCCGTGTTGATCATCGCGCCCGGCTTGCCGGTCCACTGGAGGCCTCCGCCGGTCCCCGAGCCTTCCGGATAAGCCATCGTCGGTAGTTCGAGCACCGCGTGAGGAGTGTCGTAGGCGAGATAGAGGAAAAATGGCTGCGCAGGCTGGGCCGCATGATGATCCACCACCCACTTTTTCGCCCGCGCGGTGAAGAGATCCGTTGTATAACATTTATCTAACTGTCCGGAGATCTCCGCCTGATTTTCCCAGACTTGCTTGGCTCCTCTATATTTTCCTTCTTTCGGATAGTGCTCATGCCCGTCGCCATGACGGACGTAGCCGTGGAAAAAATCGAAACCCCGCTGCAGGGGATAGGCTTCCCAACCCGGCTCGGGATTGCCGTTGAGCTTTCCCTGGAGTCCCCACTTGCCGATCGCCGCCGTGGCATAGCCCGCCTGTTTCAACACGCTCGCGATCGTGTGATTGTTCTCCAGCGCCTTGTCGAACTGGTTGTCGCGGACGGTGGCCTGGCCTTGATGGACTCCGGTGAGAAAGGACGCCCGCGAGGGAGCGCAGACCGGTGCGGGGCAGTAATGATTGGGAATCCTCAATCCATCGGCAGCCAGGCTGTCGATCTTCGGCGTGAAATGCCAAGGTTCGGCAGGATCTTTTTCCGCGGCCCGCAGGTTTTGAAAGAAGGTTCCCGTATCGCCATAACCCAGATCGTCACAAAGGACGAAAATGATGTTTGGCGCCGCCGCCCGCGCCGAAATGGCAAATGCAACGGTTAGGGCGATGGAGAGTATTTTGCGAATCATGAGCGGTCGTTGGTTTTGGGATTCACTCGTAGCTCCACTTGCTCAGCCACGGATCCGCGGTGTTTTTTTGCAACACCTTCAGCCTCGCCTTCATGCTATTCAGTTGCTCGCTGAATGCCGGTTCCGCCGCCCGATTTTTTGATTCGGCCGGATCGTTGGCGATGTCGTAAAGTTCGAATTCGGGCCGGTAGATATAAGATCCAACCGTCCGTTTCCCATACGGCGCATCGAGCCCTTTTCGATACTGGGCCTGCCAGGTGGATGCCGCCCAGAGATCGGTTGCAAACGGGAATGGCAGCGGCGACGCGAGGTTCCAGATCAGTTTGTATTTACGGTCGCGGATGGCGCGCATCGGGTAATACATTTGGATTTCATGAAAGGTATGGGAAGCGGAGACCTCGTCCCAACCCTCACCGTGTTCCTTGCCTAACAGTCCTAACCATGAGCGGCCTTGATAGCGGTCGAGCTTCTTGCCCGGGTTCTCACCGAATCCCACGGTGGCAACGGGCACAAGTTGCTTCGGACCGTTCTTCCCAGGGTCGAGACCGCCGGCGGCATCGACGAGCGAGGGCGTGATATCCAGATGTGAGATCATCGCGTCGTTCCTAACACCCGCTTTCGCGCCGGGCATGTGGATCACGAACGGCACTTGGAGACCTGCTTCGTAAACGGTGGTTTTGGCTCCGGGAAAAGCCATTCCGTGGTCGGCGGTGAAAATGAGGATGGTGTTGTCATATTGCCCGGCTTTCTTCAGCGCGGCGATGATCGCGCCGAGCGCCTTGTCGGTGCGGGTCACACTCTGATAGTATTGGGCGAGTTCGGCCCGGCACTCGGGCGTGTCAGGCAGGAAGGAAGGGATCGGAATGGTCTTCGGGTCGTAAATCACTTCCTGAATGCCGGGGTATTCCCCGCCGGGCGCGGGATTGCCGAAGGCGTTCGGCTTGAGTTCGCCCGCAGCCGCGTCCTGTTCCTTGTCACTGCGGTGGGGATCATGCGTCCAGAAGGCGAGATAGAATGGCTTGTCGGATTTTTCATTGAAGAGAGGCTCGCAGTTTTTCACCCAGTTCGGCGAGTCGTGCGCGCCGGTGGTCTTCAACTCCACGTCGTGGTGATAGACGGACTCCGGTGCGACGTGGCTCTTCCCGATATGGGCGGTGCGGTAGCCGAGCTGCTTGAGCTGGAGCGGCAGGCTGATGGCGGCGCAGTTCGCGTAGGTTTCGAAGTGATGGAAATCGTGGACATGTCCGTACTGGCCGTTCGCATGATTGTGGGTGCCGGTAAGAATGACCGAGCGACTCGCGGAACAGGATGCCGTCGTGGCATAGGCATGGGTGAAGGTGGTGCCATCCTTGGCGAGTGCGTCCAGATGGGGCGTTTGGATCACCGGCGACCCGTAGCAGCCCGCGATGGGGCTCTGGTCATCGGTGACGAAAAGCACGATGTTCGGCGCGCCTGCCGCGACAGCCAGAGTCACGCTGGAAAGCAATGCGAAGCAAGCGTTGGCGAGTGTGTTCAAATTCATGGGAAAGTCTGCGAAATGGGATGTGTTAGGGGGAATTTTGCCGAGATTATCTGGTGTCAGGGTGAATTCGCAAGCCTGTGGTTCTCCGCCGTCCTGCGATGGGGTAATTCATTGGATTGGGCATTGCCGTGGGGGACGGTCTGGATTTTCATCACATCGTCATGATGCGCGTTCTTTTCATTCTTCCGTTCCTGCTGTCCCTGAACCCGGTCCGTGCGGCGGAGCCCGCGGGCAAGCCTAACATCGTGCTGGTCTTTGCCGATGATCTGGGCTGGAGGGATGTGGCTTATAACAGCGACGGATTCATCGAGACACCGAATTTGGACAAGCTGCGGGCTGCCGGAATGAGTTTCACCGCGGCGTACGCGGGAGCTGCGAATTGCGCGCCAAGCCGCGCCTGTTTGCTTTCCGGGCAATACACGCCGCACCACGGGGTGTATGCGGTGGGGGACACCGACCGCGGACCGAAGGCGGATTTCCGGCTCGCACCGGTTTCTAACAATCAGCAGCTCCGGCCGGACATTGTGACCATGGCGGAAGCCCTGAAGGCGGAGGGCTATGCCACCGGGCATTTCGGAAAATGGCATCTTGGCTCGGACAGCAAGGGGACCGGTCCGAAACAGCAGGGATTCGATGTCAGCCCTGCGGAACACATCCAGCCCGGCGGTGGTGCCGGTGACGACGAGGAGGCCGTGAAAAAGACGGATGCAAAGGGAAAAGGCGTCGGTGGCGATGATCCAAAGAGAGCCTTCACCATCACCCGCGAGGCTTGCGAATTCATCAGCGACAACAAGGAGCGTCCGTTCTTCGCCTACCTGGCGCATCACGCGATCCACGGTCCGCTGCAGGCACGCCCGGCGACATTGGAAAAATTTCGTGCGAAGGCGGCAGGCTTGGAGAAACCCCACGTCAGCGCCCTCTATGCCGCGTGCGTATTTGATCTGGACGAGAGCGTCGGCATCCTGCTCCGCAAGCTTGAGGAACTTGGCATGGACAAGAACACGCTCGTCGTTTTCACCAGCGACAACGGCGGGACTCCCCAATCGATCAACGAGCCGTTGCGCGGAGCCAAGGGCGCTTACTATGAAGCGGGCATCCGCGAGCCTTTCCTCGTGCGCTGGCCGGGGCGGGTGAAGGCAGGGACCGAGTGCGCGGTGCCGGTCATCAACCAGGACCTGTATCCCACGTTCATCGCCGCCGCGTGCGGCAATCCAGCGGAACCACTGGACGGGGAAAGCCTCCTGCCGCTGCTGGCTCAGAACGGAACCCTGCAACGGCAGTCCGTCTTCTGGCATTTCCCGGGCTATCTGGACCGGCCGGTGCCGCGCGGGCGCGATCCGGTTTTCCGAACCCGTCCTGTCAGCGTCATTCGCAAGGGCGATTGGAAGCTGCTTCTCTATCATGAGGAATGGTTGCTGGACGGCGGACGCGAGGCCCTGGCCACCAACCACGCGGTGGAGTTGTATCATCTTTCCAACGATATCGGAGAGCGTGAGGACCTGGCCGCGAAGGAAACCGCAAAGCGGGATGAACTGCTGGGGGATCTGCTAGGATGGGCGGAAAAAAGCCACGCACCCTTTGCCTCGATCAAGGCGCCGCCGAAGCCGCCTAACTGACGTCACCCCCGGCGACGTCGAGGGGGATGAGTTTAGGACGTTTACGTCTTTTCGACGACGTGCTGCTGAGTGATCCCAGGGGGCATCTATCGGAAGAGTCTGGCGGGTGGCCGTCGATCTTGTTGAAGCGGTGGTTAATCAGCATGTGGCGCTCATCAGAATCCTCAAGGACGTCCTCCCGACTGCATTTCCGGGCCTGAAGTCTGACGTTCGCTCAGTTTGAAGCAAGCGGGCGTGACACGTTGGTTTTCTCGCCGAAACTTGCGGAAGGGTAGGGGATATTGGGTCGCTGAGGGCAAGCTCCCGAGAGGTGCCCCGTCGACATTGGAACACGGCGTAGTCTCGTCCCTCTGTTACTTCTGATCCACAGAACAGTCACCGCTGAAGGATTCCACAAGACAAGGTTTCTAAACTGAGGATTGTTCCACCCACTCCAAATGCATCTCTTACCATGAGCATCAACGTTAAAACACCCG
Source organism: Verrucomicrobiota bacterium (assembly GCA_040385685.1). GTDB lineage: Bacteria > Verrucomicrobiota > Verrucomicrobiia > Verrucomicrobiales > Akkermansiaceae > Luteolibacter. The sequence continues at coordinate 31,391 of JAZKGW010000045.1, forward strand.
TACCGGACACAACCAGCCGCCGCAAATTCATCGTTTCCACGGTGGGCCTTCTTGGCCTTCCGGCAATCCTCGGGAACGCCGCCGCCGCGCCGGTCAACGATCCCGCAATACCCGCGCCGGAAACGGTCGGACCGGTGCTCGGTCATATCGATGAAAGCCGGATTTTCTGTTTCATCCGCCCGGCACAAGCCGGAAAGGTCACCCTCGTGCTCAAGGACGCATCCGGCCGCGAGGTCTCCCGCCAGTCCGCGGACGCGGATCCCAAAGACGATCTCTGCGTCCACTTTCAGATTCAGAACTTGAATCCGGACAGCCGCTACACCGGCGACTTCTTCGGAGCGGACGGCAAGCCCTTGTTCGAGCGGGCCCGTTTCGAAACCAAATCCGCGGCCCCCGCATTCACTGATGGAAAGGTCACGCTGGCCATGGGCTCCTGTGTCTCCAGCACCTCGTTCGATGAGCTTTGGAAAGAAGTCGCGAAGCGGAAACCCGATGGCTTCTGTCTCCTTGGGGATACTCCTTACATTGACTCCAACGACCTCGAAAAAAATCGCGTGGCCCGGCGTCGCTTCTGGGGACACCTGCCATCGTTGGGCGCCCTCTGCCGAAGTATTCCCTTCTGGAACACTTGGGACGATCATGACTTCGGCCGCAACGACTCCGACGGGCGGATGCCGTTGAAGGAGAACATCCGTAAGGCGTTCATGGAGTACAATGCCCTGCCGGATTATGGGGAGGACGATCAAGGCATTTACACCAGCTTCCGCCGTGGCCCTCTCGAAGTCTGGCTCATCGACGACCGCTGGTTTTCCCAAACAGAGCCTTCATGGGCGGATCCCCACCAGGCGACGTGTATCGGGAAAACCCAGTGGGAATGGCTCAAGCGGACACTCTCGGCCTCCCGATCCCCCTTCAAGATTCTCTGCACCGGCATGACCTGGTATCCGAAAGGGAACAAGGAGAAGGACCATTGGGAAACCTATTCCGCCGAGCGGGAGGCCATCTACACCTTCATCAAGGAAGAGAAGATTCCAGGGGTGGTGCTTATCTCGGGAGATATCCATGTGAGCCGCCACCATGATTATGGATCCAGCCGTCTGGGTTACCCCCTGCATGAATGCGTGGTTTCCCCCATGCACGCTTCCGTGATCCCATCGCTGGATGTGCCCCATGAGGCACGGATGTGGAGCAAGCCGGAGCCCAATGTCTTCATGACCCTGCAGGCGGACGCCAAAAAACTCACCGCCACCTGGATCAATATGGCGGGCGAGGAGATCCACCGCTTCCAGCTCGCCGCCGCGGATTTGCGCACCTAGGCCGGAAATGCAATTCCGATTATTTTCCGCCTCCTCCCGCCTCAGCACTCCACCACGTTCACCGCGAGGCCACCGCGGGAGGTTTCCTTGTACTTCGACTTCATGTCGCGGCCGGTGTCCCGCATCGTCTTGATGACCTTGTCGAGGGAGACGAAATGCGAACCGTCGCCGGCCAAGGCGAGGCGACTGGCGTTGATCGCTTTCACGGAAGCCATCGCGTTGCGCTCGATGCACGGGATCTGCACCAGCCCGCCGACCGGGTCGCAGGTTAGGCCGAGGTTGTGCTCCATGCCGATCTCGGCGGCGTTCTCAACTTGCTTCGGCGTGCCGCCGAGATACTCGACGAGGCCCGCGGCGGCCATCGAGCAGGCAACGCCGACTTCGCCCTGACAGCCGGCCTCGGCACCGGAAATGGAGGCGTTGCGCTTGTAGAGCATGCCGATCGCCGCGGCGGTGAGAAGGAAGCGGTGGACGCCATCGGGATGTGCCGGATTTCGGAAGCGCACGGCGTAGTGCAGCACCGCCGGGATGATGCCGGCGGCTCCGTTGGTCGGAGCGGTGACGACACGGCCGCCGGCGGCGTTCTCTTCGTTCACGGCGAGAGCGTAGAGGTTGACCCAGTCGAGGATGGTGAGAGGATCGGACAACGAAGCCTCCGGCGTGCTACGAAGGTTCTCGTAGATCGCCATGGCGCGGCGCTTCACGTTCAAGCCCCCGGGCAAGGTCCCATCGAGAGAGCACCCGCGTTTGACGCATTTCTGCATCGCCTGCCAGATCGCATCGAGCCGCGCACGAGTCTCGGCTTCGGGGCGGAACGCGGCTTCGTTGGCAAGCAGCAGGGAGGAAATCGACATCCCGGTGCACTCGCAGTTCGCCATCAGCTCGGCGGCGTTGGTGAACGGGTAAGGCAGCACGATCTGCGTCGCGGGCGGGTTTTGCATCTCCGCTTCGCTGGCAATGAAGCCGCCGCCGAGCGAGTAGATGACGGCATCGGCGAGCGGCTCGCCTTGCTTGTCGAGCGCGGTGAAATGCATGCCGTTGGGATGCAACGGCAGCGGCTTGAGGCGCTTGAAATCGAGGTCGGTCTTTTCGTCGAAGTCGATCTCAAGGTCGCCGGGAATCATCAGTTTGCCCGTGCGGATTGCGGCGAGCATCTCGGGAATGCGGTCGATGACGACACTCTCCGGTTCCTCACCGAGGAATCCTAACAGGATCGCCGAGTGGGTGCCGTGACCCTTCCCCGTCGCGGCGAGCGAGCCATAAAGATCGCAGCGCAAGCGGGCGACCTGAGGGGCCAGTCCGGATTCGTGGAGATAGCGGACGAAGCGACATGCGGCCCGCATCGGCCCCACGGTGTGGGAGGACGACGGACCGATGCCGATGGTGAACAGGTCGAGTGCGGAGAGGGTCATGGTGCCGCTTGGCAGAGTGAACCGAAGCCTTACGGGCTGGCTTGCAGGCGGAAGAAGCGCTGTTGCAGCCGGTCATCGGCCTCGCTGTGCTGGATGGAGCCGTCGATCAAAGTGATGGTCTGCAACGGAGTCCAGTTCACGAAATCGGTGGATTCCTGTAACAACCAGGTGCTGCCAGGATCGCCTGTGCCAGCGAAGCTGACGGTGTCCTCTTCAAGTGTCAACGCGCCCAAGGTCGGCAACGAGGTCGGCGGGATCGAGGCGGCCGGTCCGGTTGCGGTGTTGCTCACGCTGACGTTGTCAAACACGCTCGCGTTCGGAGTTCCGCTCGCCCCTGAGCAGGTCGCGAGGCCCAGGCTATAGTTGGCGTTCATGCTGATGTTAGCACTCGCCAACTGAATCCAAACGATTCCGGTAGGGGAGATGTAGCTCGTGAACGTATTGCCGGTGCGCGTCAACCGCACCCAATACGGCGCGGTCTTGCCGGTGGATGTCGTGGTCGAACTATTCCCTCCGGTGGAAGAACGGCGCACCCACTGGACTCCGCTGGCGGGGGTCAATCCGACGAACACGGAACGCGAGCCGGTGGCGGTGGATTCGCGGATCATCACACCCGCTTTGGCGGCCGAACCCGTGTTTTGAAGGCTCACCACACGGGCCGTGATCGTGCCGTCGCCGGACCAGGGCTGGCTCGCGAAGTAGAAGTTGTCGTTCTTGCCTGAGATGCCCGCGCCGCCACCGGTGACATTGAAGGTGCCGTTCAAGTGAGTCGCATCTACCTCGGCGGTGACGGAACCGATCTTGCCGGCGGTCCAAGGCGGTAGGAGCGGCCCGGGACCTGTGGCGGTGAAGTTCGCCGTCACGGTAAGGTTGGCGGTCACTTTCGCATCGGTGCGGGGATTGGAGGTCGAGCCGTCCGACCAGTTCGTGAAGCCATAGCCGGAATTGGGAACTGCCGTCACCGCACTACCGCTGGCACCGTGGTTCACGGTCTGCGGCGTGGTGCCGCTGAGCGTGCCGTTAGCGCCGGCGTTGTAAGTTAGCGTGAAGGTGTCGATGGCGAAGTTTGCCGTTGCGGTTAGATCTTCGGTCACGGTGGCGTCGGTGCGGGGATTGGTGGTGCCGCCGTCGCTCCAGTTGACGAAGTGATAGCCGGTATTTGGAACCGCAGTGACGGCGGTGCCGCTGGTGCCGTGATTGACCGTCTGGGGAGTGGTGCCGCTGATCGTGCCGTTGGAATCGGCGTTGTAGGTCAGCGTGTAAGTCACGGGGACCACGCTCACGGTTCCATTCACCACGAGCTGGTTGGTGTTCCACGCCAGTCCCGCTCCCAAGGCGGGCAGGTTGATGGTGGTGAACAAGCCGCTGTAGCTCGTGGCGTTGAACAGCGTGAAGGTGTTGCCTGCGGCCAAGGCGTCACCCGTCGCGGTAATGTTCAAGGTGCCGCCGTAAGTCACACCGGTCAGCCCTTGCACGCGGTCGTTGGTTAGGGTGGCTCCGGTCTTGTTGAGCTCGAAGGCGGCGGTGCCGCCGAGGGTGAGCGTGTTGTTGACCGTCAGCGTGCCGATACCGCTGGAACCAGGTGCCAGCGTGCCGCCAGCAGCAACTGTGGTCGCGCCGCCGAGGGTGCCCGTGCCGGCAAGAGTCGCGCCGGAACTTGTGGTGACCGCGCCGCTGCCGAGGGTGCCGTCGATCTGCAGGGTGCCAGCACCTGCCGTAACCGTGCCGGTGATGGCGTTGCTGCCCGCAAGCGTCAGCTTGCCGGTACCGGCCTTGGTCCATGCCACATTGCTGGTCACGGTGCCGGCAAGCACGACGTCGTTGGTGCCGGTGCCGATCGCATTGTTCGCGGTGGTGCCGAAGGTGATGTTGTTGTTCAGCGTGAAGCTGTTGGAGAACAACAGGTTGCCAGCTGCGTTCGCGTTCGATTGCAGGAAGACGGTCGCGGTGCCTGCTGCATTGGCATTGGCCAGCGTGACGCGGCCGCGGTTGAGACGCAGCGTGCCCGCGAACGTGTTGTTGCCACTGAGCGTATAACTGGTGGTCGAGTCGCCGCTATTGGGTGTGTCGAGTTGGAACACCATGTTGGTGCCGCCGCCACTGATGGCACCACTCAAGTCGATCGAACTTCCAGCACCGGATTTCTGGATCGCGTAGTAGCTGGAGCTGCCCGGATTCGCCAACACGATGTAGTTAGGAACCACCGCAGTGCCGGTGGCGGTGATGGCGAGGAATGGATTGCCTCCCGAAGCATAGCTCGATCCATAGCTGCTGTTAGCCAGGATCGCGCCGGCACCCAATGCGGTGGAGCTGCTCGCGCTGACGCTGCCTTGCTGCACGTTGATGCCACCGCTGAAGGTGTTGGTTCCGCCCAGAGTCAGGATAGCCGCACCGGTCTTGGTGATACTGTTGGCACCCGCCAGATTGCTGTTAATCGTGGCAGCCGTGGGGGTGGCGATGGTGGATGTCGCGCCACCTGCCAGGGTGAGGGTCGATCCAGTTAGGGTCCATGCCACATCGCCGCTGGCACCGGTGTCATCGAAGCTCAAGTTGCCGATGGTGCGCGCGGTGTCCAAGGTGACCGTGGTCGCCGTAGTAAGATCCAAGGTGCTGAAATCCGCTGTGTTGCCGCTGCCATCGGCAATGATGCCATTCCAGTTGGATGCCGTGCTCCATGTGCCCCCGGCGAGGTTGATCCATACGCCGTTACCGGAGCCGACGTTCACCGTAATGTTGAGCGTTGCTTCGGCGGTCATGCCACCGTTGTCGGTAGCGCGCACGGTAAAGACATTCATGCCGGCAGCACCGGTCGGCGGCGTGCCGGACAGCGCGCCGTTGGCGGCGACGCCGAGCCATGCTGGGCCGGAGACCTTCGTGTAAGTCAAGGTGTCACCGGGGTCGGCGTCGGTAGCGGAACCGGCAATCGTGCCGTTGTAGGCGATATATTCCGTGGCATTGGTGCCGGTCATCGGATTCGCGGTGAAGACCGGTGCATCGTTGCCTTGGACAGTGATGGCGACGCCGGACGAGGTCACCCCGCCGCCGCTGTAAACGGCACGGGCGGTGAGGACATGGCTGCCGGACGGCGCGTTGCTCCAGGTCACGCTGTAAGGAGCGGACGCATCCGAGCCGATCAGCGCGGCCCCTTGATAGAAGTTCACCGTGGTGATGGTCTGCGAACCACCGGCCACCGTCGCGCCGATCACGATGCCGACGCCGGAATCGTGGGTGCTGCCAGCGGCCGGCGAGGTGAGCGCGAGCGTCGGCGGGACGGGTGGATTGTCGAAGTTCAGCCCGACGACATTCGGGAAGGTCACCGAAGTCGGGAGGGCCTGGCGGCTGATGCCGGGGCCTTGCCACGCGACCGAGACATGGTCGCCGCCACCGCCTTCGAGCTGGTGAGCCTCCAGCCAATAGACTTTGCCGGCCACCAGCGGGATGACGACGGACTTCTGGCCAGCTTGGGAATCCCAACTCTGGAAACCGGTGTAGCCGTTGACTGCGGCGATCTGGGTCTTGCTCGACGGAGAGCCGTTGCTGCCGAGGTAGAGTCGGCAATCGTCGTCGCCGGCGATCCAGAAGGTGTAGTCGCCGGTGGTCGCCGGCTTGAGGTAGCCGGTCAGGCGGCGCGAATAGTTGTCGGCCACGCCTTGCGTGGTGGTGAAGGTGGCAAGCGTGCCGGTGTAGGCGGGCGTGCCGCTCCAAACCTCGTTCCAGAACGGGCTGCTGCCGGTCCAGCGCTGCTCGACCACGCGATTGGCCGGGGCGTTGCAGACGATGTTGACCAGGCCGTCGCCGGTCGAGCCGGTGTTGTCGGTGGCGCGGACGACGAGTTGGACGCCGCCGGGATTCGGCAGCGCGGCGGGAGTGACGAGAGAAACCTGGCCAGCGGCGTTGATGGCGAAAGCGTTGCCGTTGTTGCCGGCAACGATGGTCCACCCGGTGATGCTGCGCCCGGTGGCAGGCGTGGCGAACGCGGTGCCGACCACTGTGCCGGAACTCATCGCGGACGTGGCGGTCGCGAAGATCGTCTCGATGACCGGCGTGTCGGCGTCCTGCACCGTGATGACATGAGTGGAAGGTGACCCAAGCTGCGCCCCGGACGGATTGGCCAGCGAAACGACAATGGCTTCCGGCGTTTCACCGATCGCGTCGGCCAGGATCGAATTGGATATCAATTTCACCTGCTCGCCCGCGGCGAAAGTGAGCGTGCCGGGTGCCAGCGTGAAGTCGCTGCCCGCGGTGGCGGTGCCGCCGACGGTGTAGCTTACGGCAATCGCCGTACTTCCCGCCGGGCGGTCGAGCACGGCCATCAGCAGCGGCTCGGTGCCGTCGCTTTCCAGGCGGGTGCTCGCCGCGGTGGCGAGGCGGACGAAGCGCGGTGCGGTGCTTTCCGGTGTCCCCAGCGTGATCGGCGTGCGGGTGAAGCCCGGGCCTTGCCAGGCGACCGAGACGTGGTCACCTCCTCCGCCCTCCTGGTGCTGGACTTCCATGTAGTAGGATTGGCCGGCGACGAGGTTGATGTTGGCGGAAGCCTGACCGCCCTGGGTATCCCAGACCTGGAAGTCAACCCAGCCGCTGACGGTGCCGATTTGGACCTTGTTTGCGGCGGTCGAGTTGGTGCTCAGGTAGAGGCGCGAGGCATCGTCGGACGCGATCCAGAATTTGTAGGTGCCGGTCGTGGGGGCTACGATCTGGCCGGTGATCCGGCGCGAGTAGTTGTCCGCCACGCCCTGCGACGGCGTGAACCCGTTGAGGTAGCCGGTGTAATTCGGTGAACTGCCGCTCCACGTCTGGTTGGTGTAAACGGCGGTGTTGTTCCAGCGCTCCTCGGTAGCGAGGTTCGGAATGGTGCCGTCAAAGATCCACAGTTGGTGCTTCGCGTTGGTCGGGGAAAGCGCGGCCGCCAGCGGTGCGCGGAGTTCGAGCACGGCAGTTTCGCCCGGCTCGATGATGCCGTCGTTCTTCACCCGGACGCGAACGTTGCGTGAGGTAACTCCTGGGGCGAAGGTCAGCGTCGCGGTGGGCAGGAAGGCATTGCCATTGGCAGCATCGACAAAAGCCCAGTCCACATCATCGCCGGCAGCGGACGTGCCGGAGCCGCCGACCACTTGGACGGTGATGGTTGATGCGGAAGCGGCGGACAGCGTCACCGGGATATCACGATACTCGCCATTGCCGCCGGGAATCTCACTGGTGGTCGAGGCCGCAGTCTGGAAGCCGACGCTGACCGCCGGGGTTTCACTGTCGGCGATCTCAAGGGTGGCGGAGGCCGGGCGATCCACGCTGTAGCCCGCAGCGGCGAGCACGGTGAGGGTAACCGTTTCGGTGCCCTCGGCGAGGGCGTCGTCGACCGGCGTGAAGGTGACCACTTCGCCAGGCTGAGTGTCGGGAATGATCACCGAACCGGTGAGGCCGGTGTAGTCGGTGCCGGTAGTGGCGGTGCCGGACAGACTGTAGTTCACGGTCAGCGCACCGGTGGTTCCGACGGCCCGGGAGATGTAGAACTGGCCGGTAGCCGCGCCGGTTTCGGCGGGTGAGGAGTTGTAGGCGGACACCATCACGCGCTCGGCACCGCTGTCGTTGTCGCGGATCGCCGCCTCGGCGGTGCCGTCGTTATAGACGCGGTAGGCGGCGGACGGCGTGATTTTCACGACCACGGTTTCGGTTGGCTCGGCCGCGACATCGTTGGTGGCCGGGATGCTCACCGTCACGTCGTTGGTGCCGTTGGCCGGGACGGAAACCGTTCCCGAAAGCGCGGCGAAGTCGGTGCCCGAAGTGGCGGTGCCGCTGACGGTGTAGTTCACCGTCACGTTGCCCGAGCCGGAGCCGATTGCGCGGAAGACGACGGTGGCATTGGCACCGCCTTCGACGCCGACGGTGCCGGCCCGCACGGCGACCACCGGGATGTCGCCATTGTCGGTGAGATTGAGCGATGCCTGAAACGCCTCGCCGACGCTGTAGGCATTGTTGAAAGTGGTGACCGCGAGAGTCACGGTCTCGATCCCTTCGCCGAGGTCGTCGTGATAGGGGGTGATGACGACCGGCGCGCTGACGGCACCGGCGGGGATGGTCAGCTCGCCATTCAACGCGGCGTAGTCGGTGCCGTGGGAGGCACTTCCGGAAAGGCCGAAGTAAACTTTAAGCGCGGCGGCGGTGCTGCCGGTGCGGGTGATCAGGAACATCCCGGAATCCTGGCCTGCTTCCGCGGCGCTGGCATCCGGCACGCTGACGGTGACCTGCGGCGTGTCGTCATCGGCCAGCGTCACCGTGGCGGTGGTCGCCGCGGTGTCACGGACGTAGGCGGCGTTGCTGCTGATGGTGGCGATGGCGTCTTCCGGCGTTTCGATCGCGCTGTCGTTGAGCGGCGTGACGGCGATCGTGACCGAGCTTTGGCCGGACGGAATGACGACCGTGGCTGGCAGCGTGGTGTAGTCGGTGCCATTGACGGCGGTGCCGCTCCAGACGACCGCCAGGTTCAGCGCCGCGACGGTGCTGCCGGTGCGGGTGAAGACAAACGAACCGGCATCCGCAGGCTCCATCGCATACGGATCGGGCGCGGTGACCGCCACCTGCGGCAGCACGGTGTCGTTGTCCCCCACGGTCATCACGGCGGCATTGGCGGTGGCGGAAAAATAGCCGACACCCGAAACCATCTGCAGCGTGATCGTTTCCGGTCCTTCCTGTGCGGTGTCGTTCACGGCGGCGACCACCACGTCGAGCGTGGCGGAGCCGGCGGGAATGGTGAACGTGCGGTAGGGGTCGGCGGTGACGAAATCAGGCGCAAAGGTGTAGTCGGTCGTCTTGGTGGCCGTGCCGCCCTGCGGCGCGACAGACACGACCAGATCGGCGGCGGTCGAACCGGTGCGGGTGAGACGGAAGTTTCCGTTCGCACCGCCTTCGGTGGCGTCGGCGGTTTTGGCCAAGGTGACGAAAGTCGAGCCGGTTGCGGTCCAGTTCGCATTGCTGACATTGGCGGTGACGGAAAGCGGATTGGTGAAGCCCGGCGTGAAGGTGTAGCCGGCGATTTCAGCGCTCAGCGTCCGGGTGCCGGTGGTGACATTGCCAATCGTGTAGCTGCCATCGACGCCGGTGTAGCAGGAGTTCGAGCCTTCCTTGACGAGCACGCCAGCCAGAGGCACGCCCCCGGCGGTGACGGTGCCGGCAATGGTTTTGGTGCTCGGGCTGCCGACGGTGATCATCACGGACCGGCGCACGCTGCCGCCTTTCATGTCCGACACCGTGAGCTGCGCGCTGACCTGCGAGGTGGCAGCGAACGAACGCGTGAAGACGGCGCTGTTATTGCCGGTGACGCCGTCGCTGAACTGCCAGTGGTAGGCCAGCGGATCGCCATCGGCGTCGTTGGCTGTGGCGGAGAACGTCACGCTGCCGCCCACAGCGACCGAAGTGGCGGTGGCGGCGAGTGTTGCCGCCGGCACTTGGTTGCTCGGGAACGGCCCGCGCTGATAGGCGATGTCGATCGAGGGCGGCGAGGTGTCGTTTTTCGAAAGGAACGTGAAGTGCTGGTCCGACTCGAGATCGGAATACGTGCGGCCGAGCTGGATACCGCCATCGTTTTTGCCGCCGGCGCTGCCGGGGGTGGTGTCGATCAAGCGGCCGCCGTAAAGCACCAGCGCCTGGTTCGCGAGTGTGGCGTTGTTGGCGTGATACTCGATGTCGTAGTTGATCGTGCCGTTTTTGGAGACATTCAGGGCATAGCGCTTGCCCTCCTCGAGCTGCGATTGGTCGAAGGCATGGAGACCATAGACGCCGTTGGTTTTCGGGAAATGGGCGTAGGACGCGGGCAGCCAGCCGAGGTTGCGCTTGGTGGTGGTGTTGTAATGAGCGCTGAAGCCGCCGCCGCCGCCCATCACGTCGAAACCGTTGCCGTATTCCTGGTTGGCGCCGTTGCCGTAGGGCACGCCGTCGGTGACATCCCAGTAGTTCGCGTGGCCGACGCCGAGAGAATGGCCGCACTCGTGGTTGATGACGTCCATGCCGCCCCAACCGAGCCAGACGCTATCGCCACCGCCCCACGACGAGCCGCTGCGCAGGCCGCCGTTCACGCGCAGGATGATGCAGTCATACTGGGTGGAATCGTAGCCCAGTTTGCGCGCTTCGGCCCGTGCCTGGGTTTGCAACACGCCCAGTCCGTTCACCTCGGCGTCCTTGTCGATGTACCACTTCAAGGTCTGCGGCAGCACGATCAGCGGCGTGACGGTGGCCGTGGTGGTCATCTTGCCATACGAGCTTTCCAAGAAGAAGCGCGTGGTGTTCGTCATGTCCTCCACCGCTTGGTCCTCGGTGTTCGGCGGGGCCATCTGATCCGGATAGGTGGCGCGGATGTAAAGGCAGCGGAAATTCCCGATCGCCCGTGACGAGGTGCCGGGGAAAGCATCCATGAAAAAGCCCGGCCCGCCCGGACCCGCGGCCTGGATGAGCACACGGTATTTCTCATCCATCACCGGCACGTGCGCGCCGTTACAAAGCGTGATGATGCGCTCGCCGACTTCGATCGTCGGGGTGTCGTCCGTCACCGCTTCGCCTTTCGCCACCGCCACCGTGGTCTTGCCCGAGACCGGACACGTGTCCTCCACCACGGTGCCGGCCGGGATCTTTTCTCCGACCTCCAACTGCCGCACCGGGCTCTCCGCCACCGCCATCGGACGGTCCACTGCCACGCCCCGCAGCGGGATCTGCTTGCGCGACATCACCGGCTCCATGTCGCCATAGACGTAGGCCTGATAGTCCACCGCTCCGACCTTGAAATAGCGCAACGCCAATCCCTCCGCAGGCAACGGCATGCCCGGTGCCGGACGGCCCAGATAAACGTCGTAATCCCCCGTGGCCGAGATCGGCGTTTCCAGCGAGGCGACGATTTCCTCTGGAAGATCCTGTCTCACCACGCGCGGCACGGCCCGCTCCAGTGCCAGCCGCGGATTGGTGATGATCAGCGCCTTGAATTCCGCCCGCCGCGCGCCCGCCAGTTGGGCACCTTCTCCGGTCATCTTCGCCCGCTCATCCGGAGTTGCCGTCTTCCAACGTCCCACCCACTCATCGAAGGCATCGATCTTGGCAAAATCCGGCTGGCGTGGTTTCTCTGTCGCCCACGCGCCGAAGGCGGCTGGCGGCGGCTCGCTCGCCGCCTCGCCTGCCACCATCGTTTCCGCCGCGAGCGGTGCCGCGGCATCGATGGCTTGGACGACCTTTTCTGACGGGCTGGCCGGAGCGGCCTCGGGAGGGCCGGATCGCCACAGCCAAAACACCGTGAGAGCGGTCAACACAAGGCCGCAGAGCAGGAAAAGGAATCGACGGGTTTTCATAAGTAATTGGGTTTTCAAAAGGTAGGATTAGCACTTGGGATTCACGCTGCGCTGCCGAGCACACTAGAGAGAGTTGGTTGGCGCGCCGGTAATAATGAGTTTTGCACGCCGCTCGTGATCCCTGAAAGCCAGAGCAGATTAAGCGGGAAGGCTTTCATGACAAACTAGAAAGCGCCTTCGTCCTCCTCTTCGCAATAAGGAGTGATGCGATTCCACCGGTCCAGCAACGGGACCGCCGCGGGCTGGACGGCCCGCAGGCAAGGATTTCCCTCCGGGCTCGACGCCGGATAGCTTCCTGTCCGGACCCTCAGCTCCTCGCGCGTCCACAAGGTGGGCCGGAGGCCGGTGATGCGCCTCAAAGCGATATCTGATAGATAGTGCCTGCCTTGGTGGCGAAGCGGAAGGTGCCATCTCCGGAGGCTGCGAGCTTCGCGCTGCGGCCGTTTTTTTCCGTGAGGGTGATCGAGGGCGGGGCACCTTGCAGACGGATGATAATGGGGTTGCCGAGTTTCGATCCGACTTGGGCGGTGCGGAGCTTGCCATCCTTCCAGGCGGCATCGACTTCGAATCCGCCACGTGCTTTCAGGCCCTTCACGCTGCCATCCTTCCAAGCGGGCGGCACGGCGGGAAGGATCGAGACTTCTCCGGCGTGGGATTGTAACAGCGTCTCACAGATGCCGGCGGTGATGCCGAGGTTGCCGTCGATCTGGAAGGGTGGATGGGTGGTGAAGAGGTTCGGCAAGGTATTGTAGGTGAGCAGGCCGCGGATCATTTCACCGGCTTTTTCCGGCTTGCCGAGGCGGGCCCACATGGCGGTGCGCCACGGCCAGGTCCACGAGCGGCGCGAGTCGCCATCGCTGCCGCGGGCTTCGAGCGAGATCGCTGCGGCCTTGGCCAGATCGGGCGTGCCGTTGAGTGAAATCTGGTGGCCCGGATAGACGGCGAACAAATGCGAGGTGTGGCGGTGGTGGGATTTTTCCAGATCCGGACGCTCGGTGGTCCACTCCATGATCTGGCCCCAGGAGCCGACCTGCGGGCCTGCCAATCGATCGAGTGCGGCGGAGATTTTTCCAACCAGCGCGTCGTTTTTTCCGAGGACTTTGGCGGCACCGAGCGTGTTGGTGAAGAGGTCCCAGACGATCTGTTGATCATGGGCCACTCCATCCTCGCGCGGGCCGTGCTCGGGCGACCAGCCTTTGGGAACGACGAGCTTGCCGTTCTTTTCTATCAGATGATCCAGCCAGAACTCGGAAACGTCGGCAAATACGGGCCATGCCGTTTTTGATAGATACTCCTTGTCGCCGGTGAAGGTGTAGTGATCCCAGAAATGCTGGGCGAGCCATGCGGAGGACGGCAGATTCCATTGCCAGCCGTTGCCGCCGAAGATGTTGACAGAGGTGCGCATCGTCCATCCGGGCGTTTTTTCGCCGAACTCCTTCACCGTCGCCTCGCGGCTGCCGGGGATCATCGCGACGGTCCAATCGATGAGCGGCCGCGCGCACTCGGAAAGATTGGCGGGCTCGGCGAGCCAGTAGTTCATCTGGACGTTGATGTTGGTGTGATAGTCCGAGTTCCATGCGGCCTTGTTCTTGTCGTTCCAAAGGCCCTGGAGATTCGCCGCCAGGAATCCGCGGGAGCAGGAAATCAGCAGGTAGCGGCCGAATTGGAACATCAATGCTTCGAGGTCCGGGTCCTGCGCGCCGGCCTTGTAGGCATCGAGGCGCTCGGCGATCGACTTGCCTTCCGGCGGGGTGCCGAGGTCGAGGTCGACGCGGCCCATGAACTGCTGGAAATCCGCGACGTGCGAACCGCGCAGGGAGGCATACGGTTTTATGGACGCGCGGGCCGTCTGTGAAGAGACAGTCTTCTCCGGGTCGATCCCGCTGCGGAAGTTTTTTCCGGGATCCAGCGCGTAGTCGGTGGCGGCGGCGAGAATAAGGGTGACGGCGTCACCGGAAAAGGCAGTGCGATCGCCGGCAAGCGTTGTTTTGCCTCCATCGCAGAAGACCTGTAGCCGGGCCGCTTCGCGCATGCCGTTGCCCAGTTTTCCAGAGAACGATACCCCGCCGGGGCCGGTGGTTTCACCGTGTGCTCCTGCAAGCCGGACGGTGCCGGAGATCTTTCCGGGTTTGTCCGCGGCGATGCGGACGACGATGACTTGATCCGGTTTGCTGGCGAAAACTTCGCGGGTGAACGTGGTGCCGTCCTGCTTCCAGGTCGTTAGATGGGTGGCGGTGGCGAGATCGAGCGTGCGGGAAAACTTCTCGATTTTCGGGCCGCCGGAGCTGCCGCCAGTCACGCCTTTGAGGGCGATTTCCGCGACTTGGAAGTGATCGGCGTCCTTGGCGGGGGCGAACACGAAACGGTAATGGCGGCCGTGGAACGTCTTGGTAGTGTCAAAGCCGTAGTCCTTGGTCTCACCACGTTTTGCGTAAGGTGCTTCGTCCTGGTGTTGATCAAGGGTGAGCCAGGTTTTGCCGTCGCTGGAGCCCTCGAACTTCCAGGTCCGCGGATCGCGGGCCGGCACGTCGTTGGCGGAAGTGAAGGAGTAAGCGGTGATGGCTTGGGCTTTGCCGAGGTCGATCTGCCAGATGACGTCCTTGCCATGGTGCTCCATGCACCACTTCGTATCGGCTTTGCCGTCTCCCGCGGCGGAAACATCCTCGCCACTACCGCTGGCATGACCGCTCGCGCACACGGGTTCCGCGGCACCGTCCTCGCCGCCGCCGGCCATTTCGAGGAACAGATCGCCGAAGTTTTGATAGGCCCCGAATTCATTGATGTCATAACCACCGGACGGATTTGCGCCGCCGGTCCACAGGCTCGCCTCGTTGAACTGGATGCGCTCCTTGAGCGGATTGCCGAAGACCATCGCGCCGATGCGGCCGTTGCCGACCGGCTGGGCCTGGCTTTCCCAGGTCGAGGCAGTAGCCTTGGCTGCGTCGCCGAAGAACGCTTCCGAAGTTCCGCCGGACTTCCCGCCCGGTGGCTGGGTGAACCGGATTTCCAACGAACGGGCGTGCAACGCCGAACAAACCAACAATGCGGGGAATATAAAATATCTCATGGATCAGGGCAGCGAGGTCAAAAATTAGCGCAGTGTTACAACATCTAATCTGCGATTATTTCAGTTCTTGGGTGGCGAAGGCGGGTGCAAGATGGCGGCGAACCTTGGTCGAGGTTTGCTGCCTGTTACTTCCCATGCAACGGTGTCCAACATTGGAGTATGAGGTGGCATAGATCTTGGCGAGACGCGCCAGGGATTGGGGCCACGAGCGCGTGCCAAAGCACCGTGAGAGCGTCACTCCTGGGAGGGTTATAGTCGCCGCGCCGATGATGTTATCCGCAAGGCTCGCGATGCCTGAAAAGCGGAGGCGATTGAACGGGGAAGGTTTCATGAAAAACTAGAAAAGCGTCGTCGTTCGGCGCTTCGCAATGAGGAGGGATGTAATTCCACCGGTCCAGCAACGGGACCACCCGGGCTTGACGGCCCGCCAACTGCTGCCACCTTGGCTCAGGATGAGCGGGGACATCGAGCGGAGGACCATCGCGGCGCAACTGGCCGACCGGATCGAACGGGCGATCCACGCCGACACATGGCAGGGCGAACTGCCGGGCAAACGAACGCTTGCCGAGCGTTATGGCATAAACGTGAAGACTTCGGCCGCAGCCATCGATTTGTTGGAACAGCGCGGATTGATTGGAGCGGCCCGCGCGGGCAAGGGCCGCGAAATCCTGCCCCGGCCGAAGTCCCGCAAGCCACGTGGCAAGCAGAGCGACAAGCGGCTGATGGTGATCCACCAAGCTGGCGGGGTGCTCAACATCGAGGACTACCACCTGCTCCAACGGATGGGGGACATCTGGCTGCGCGGCCACGGCGCAGTGGCATGGGCGACCGTTGATTTCCCGCGCTGCAAGTCGCCCGGGTCGCAGCTCGACGCCCTGATCAAGCGCCATTCGGCAGATGCGCTGCTGATGCTGATGCCCGGCGGCGGCTGGCATCGCGAGGCGGCCAGACGCCTGCCCTTCTACATGTCGGGCGGTCCCCATGAGAAGGATCTGCTGATGAGCTTGGGAGCCTGCAAGATCCCGCAGGAGATCAAGCGAATCGTGCAACACCTGCGTGATCTTGGGCACCGTCGCATTATTTCCCCCACCGAAGGGATGGGCGAGCGGACGTGGCGCGCGGTCGTGGACGGCCTGCGCGATGGAGGCGGCGAGAAGCCGGAGATCGGAACCTGGGAAGATCATTGCCCGCAATTCCCAAGCAACGTGCCGGAGGCGTGGGATGGTTATTGGAAGATGACCTTCGCCCGCCTGCGACCCACTGCGGTGATCGTCCACGATGACGCCCACCTGCTTTCCCTCTACGGCTACTGCTTTCTGCGCAGGCTGAAAATCCCGGACGACGTGTCGATCATTTCCATGAACTACGAGCCGCGTTTCGAGTGGCTGCAGCCGAAGCCTGTGATGATGCGCTACCCGGCGAATCTCGCGCTCGCGCATTTCCAGCAATGGGTCGAAGGCGGCCTCAAGCCGATCGGGTTGAAATATTTCCCGCTCAGAATGGTGGATGGTAAAAGCCTGCGGAAAGTGTGACGGGCCAGACCTCGTTGTACGGGGAATCGCCTCCTGGGACGGGTGAGTGCCAGAAGTGTTCGGCATGCCCGCTGCTTTTGAAAAGGAGGCATGGATGTGACGGACTCCTCACTCGCGCTGTCAGCTGCTTTCTAATTTGCCGCGCTCACGGGCAGCGCCAAGGACAAGGGTAAGATCGACGAAAAGAAGCTCTCCAACTGGAAATTGTCGGACGACTTCCGGCGGAGGCTCGCCAAGGTGCGGGAGTCGGTTCCCGGGCGGAAGGAGCGGCCCGGGCGAGACCATCCTCGGCGACCGCTACTACGGCCTCGAATTCGGGTTTTTCGAAGAACTCCGGCTCGGAGTCTCGTTTGTCTTCCGCATCCGCAACCAGCCGCGCTGGAGCGGGCCTTGTTTGGCGTGATCGATCGCGCGAGCGCGGCTGGCATTTCCGACGGAATCGAGGGAACAACCGGCAACCCGGCCGATTCGTTAGTTTCCTAGCAATCCTATTTCGGCGGCACCGGCATAGGGTTTTCCCGCCGCTCCGGTTTTGGAAACGAAGCGGAAGTACCGCACGTTGGCGATGGGTTTGTTGAAGAGGTGGATGCGCCGGGCGGGATCGTTCAGCAGGTTGCCGAAGCGGAATGGCTCGGGCTTGCCCCACTGCCTACCATCGGGGCTCAGGGAGAATTCGCCGGTTTCCACCATCCCATCGGGGACGCGTTTGTCCTGGCGCGGCAGGTAGGTGAAGCCGGAAACGGTGCGGGTTTTCCCTGTGTCGACCACCAGCGTGTAGGGATGAACCGCTGCTTTCACCTCCCAATCGGTATGCCATTGCGTGTCGGCCTTGCCGTCGATCGCGTTGCTGCCTTCGTAGCCGGCGTGTTCGCTAGAGACTTCCTTCACGCTCCAGTCGGTGGAGGCGATCCCGATGCGGGCTTCGAGCACGGGGCCGGATTTCCCATTTGAGAATGCGGCGGCCTTGACGGTGCCGCCCTCAGGCAACGCGATGCGTTTCTCGAACACCGGAGATTGGCTCGTGGGCAGGGAACCGTCCACCGTGTAATGGATGCTGAACGAGCTGGAAGTATCGGCCTGGCCATGAGGTTTCCAACTAAATGACTGAGTCTTGGGACCCACTAGGGTCACGTTGCCAGCAGCGTCTTGCTCACGGGTGAGCGAGGGCAGCGGTTGATCGTAGTAGTGGAAGGCGATTCCCGAAATCGCAGCGGGCAGGCGGGACTCGAGGATGCGGAGGCGGAATCGGTCCGTTTCGACCGATGGGAAGCGGAGGATGCGCTTGAAACCGATGTTTCCGGCGCTGGCGATTTCCCTCCAGCCGCCATCGATCCACGCATCAAGCGCGTGTTGGTTCACGCGCTCGCCAACGGTGCCGACGGCCTCCCCGATCACGAAGCGGTTGATGCGGCGGGCGGAGGAGAAACGGAAGGTGGCTTCGACCTGTTTCCCGGGAGTCTGCCAGATCGTGTCGGCCTTGCCATCGACGAGTGCGGGTTGGTCCGAGGTGACGCCTTCCATGCGCGACAAGTCGCCATAGGTGGAACGGATGCGGCGTCCGGTTTCCTTGAGCACGGCGACATCGCGGTCGGCGAAGCGCCCGTGACGATCCGGGGGGACATTCAGGAGAAAGACGCCATTGCCACCGGTGGCGCGTTCATAGATGTCGAAAACGTCATCCGCGGTGCGCACCGCCTGTTCGTGCTCGTTGCGCCAGAACCAGCCGGCGCGGATCGAGGTGTTGATCTCGGGGACGAGGTAGTTCAGCAACGTTGGTTCGTGCTTCCTGCCTCCCTCGTCGTAGCTTTTCGACGTCAGTCGGGAGTCAGAGCCGAGGTCCGGCTGGGTGCGGTCGTCTCCCGCGGCGAGTTCATTTGCCACCGGGAGGACGTTCCATTCATTGTCACGGGTCTTGCCGGCCTCGTTGCCGCACCAGCGGACGTCGGGACCACCGAAGATCACCGCGTTTGGCGCGAGGGTGCGGATGAGCTTGAACCACTCTGTCTTGGTGTAGGCCTGGCCGCCCTTGCTTTTGGGGGTCGCTCCGTCGAACCAAACTTCATGCACCGGCCCGTACTCGGTGAGGAGTTCATAAAGCTGGTTCATGAAATAGCGGTTGTAATCGTCCGCCTCCAGCGTGAAGACCGGGGCGTTGGACGGCTTGTCCGCGCGGACTTTGGTGGGTTCGCTGGAGAACGATGCCGGCTGGGTGGGGATCACGGAAGATACGTATTTGCTGCCGTTTCCATAGTATCCCCCGGGGCTCTCGATCTGATAGAGATCCGCGGGAGACAGATAGATGCCGAGCTTGAGCCCGCGCTTGCGGCAGGCGTCCGTTAGCGCGCGGAGGACATCGCCCTTACCGTTCCGCCATGGAATGGCGCGCACGGAGAACGTGTCGTTATACCGGGATTGCCAGAGGCAGAAGCCATCGTGGTGCTTGACGGTGATGACCATCATTTTCATCCCCGCTTCCTTGGCGACCGAGCACCATTGATCGGGATCGAAGGTGTCGCCGGGATTGAAAAGCTCAGCGGCTTCCTTGCCGCTGCCCCATTCCGCGCCGGTATAGGTGTTGATTCCGAAGTGGATGAATGCCGTGAAACCGAGTTGCAGGAATTCGAGCTGACGGGAAGATGGGACGAGGTTCGCGGCTTTGCTGATGATTTCGGAGGGAGAATCCTTCGCCGGATCGTAAGCCACCTGGTGGACGAATGGCTGGGCAGAGACGGATCCGCATACGAGCGCCGCAGGAGCAAGGACTTTGAAAATCGAACGCATCGGGCGCATACGCCAGATTTGGCAGGTTATTTCGACAAGGTGCCCCCGCAAATCAGGATTTCCGGGGAGCCGCAAGTCCTGCCAACAGCCTGTCGAGCATCGCATCCACGGCCAGCCGGACGCGCGCGGAAGGCGCGAGTTCGATTTGCCCCGGCGGCAGGCGTTTGAGTGAGGCTGCCGTCATTTCTTCCTGAAGTTTGCGCGCCTGGGTGAGCAACCGGGTCTCGGTTTCCGCGCGTTGGTCGGCGGGGATTCCCGCCACTTCCGGGCCGATGATGAGATGCCAGCGATCCTCATCCGCGCAGTACACGGCCAGCACGCCCGCCGGACCGAGTTTGAGGCGTTCCGCGGTGTCCGTCAGGTAACGGCCGATGCCGCCCTCGCCCGCCGGAATTTTCGCGAGCACGCGGGCGGCCACCCGGCGGCCGGTGAAACGCTCGAAGTTCGCCAGTTTGCAAGTCACTGCCTGGGCGCGCGGCCAATCCGTGGGCAGGAGTTTGTCGGGATCATCGAAGGGGGCATCCGGTCCCGGTTGGAGCGGGCCGGTGTAACGCTTTGCCTTCGCCACCATCGTTGCGAAGGATTCGCGGGTGACTCGGAAGGCTTCGGCGTCCTTTCCCACACGCAGGATCTTCACTTTCATCACATCGCCCTGCTCGATGCGCGGCAGGATTTCCAAGCCCTCGACCACTTGGCCGAACACGCTGTGCAAATAATCGAGATGGGGCGACGGCCGGAGGATGAAACACCATTGCGAACCGTTGGTATCCGGGCCGTCATTCGCCATCTGCACGACACCGGGCCCTCGGTGGAGGAGTTCGGGAGTGATTTCATCAGGAAACTTGTAGCCGGCATCGCCCGAGCCCGTGCCGGTGGGATCGCCGCCCTGCACGACAAAATCCGCGACCACGCGATGGAATGACAAGCCATCGAAAAACGGTTTCCCATCGCCCGCCGGTCCCAGCACTCCCTCCGCCAGGCCCACGTAGTTCGCCACCGTCAGCGGAGCCTGCCGATGGAACAGCTCGGCGGTCACTTGGCCGCGCGGTGTGGTGACTTCCGCGTAAAGTCCGTCCGGCAGCGGGGCGGCGGCGATCGCGGAAATCAAGGATGCGAAAACGACAGACGCGAGTTTCATCGGGGCGGAACCTGCCCGCCGCGCGACAACCGCACAATTGCGAAATGTCCCTGGGACCAGCCATCAGGCCGGATCCTTCCTGCAAAGTGACGGGACGGAACCCTGCAACGGCAGTCCATCTGCCTTGATCAAGACACCCTGAAGCGATTCTTCAACGGTAGGTGAGGATGGCGGAGGCGGTGGTGTCCCGGTCGGAGATGAAACGGATCCAGTAGGCGGAGAACTCGCGGGGAAACTGGTGTTCCACGGCTTCGCCCTTTTTGACGATGAACGGTTTGTAGTCCACCCACTGGCCGTCGCCGGTGAGATCCACTTGCGCGATGATTTGTGCGCTGGCCTGTTCTGACGTGAGCTTGAGTGACTTTTCGTCGTAGGCGGTCATCAGATAGGGATCGGATGGCACGCCGGCCTTCACCGGGGTGTCTTTCCAGGGTCCGCCCTCACCGCGTGGTTTGCCGAATTTCCACAGGTCGTCAATGGCACCGGCCCAGACCGCGGCCTTGCTGTCGCCCGACCGGATGATGTGTGGATTTCCTGCGGTGACCTGCGGATCGATGCCGGAAATGACAAGCATCCCGCGGTAGGAGCAGAGGTCGTGGACAAGGCGGTTATGGGTGGCGACGGGCCGGGTCTTGGCAACGCCGCCCGCGTTGTTAGCCGGCAGTTCGTAGAAGCTGCCCTGGATGTTGAGCAGATCGCGTTCCGTGGAAATCTCACGGG
Source organism: Verrucomicrobiota bacterium (assembly GCA_040385685.1). GTDB lineage: Bacteria > Verrucomicrobiota > Verrucomicrobiia > Verrucomicrobiales > Akkermansiaceae > Luteolibacter. The sequence goes on from JAZKGW010000045.1 coordinate 52,680, forward strand.
CGACGCGGTAGTCTCCCAGCGGATAGTTGTCATAGGCGGGATCACCCTTGGGGAACCGCCACTTGCTGCCATTGTCGTCGGTATAGATGACCGATCCGGCATCGCTTTGAAGCACGTGGGTAGGGATCGCGGCCTTTTGCCTGGTGAAGGAAAGGGTGGCGGAGTCGCCCACAGGGCGGAGTTTCACATCTGCATCGAGCTCGTAGTAGCCGGAGTCCTTGCCCTTGGAATCGACGGAGGCGAAGGAGAGTGTTTTTTTGTTTTCGTCACGGGCGCGGAGCAGGCCGCCGATCACGGGAGAACCCGCTTTGGCAATGCCTTCAAACATGGAATCAGGCGAAACGTCGCGCGGATCTTTGTTGCGGTAGGTGAAGATGGCGCTGGCTTGCTTGACCGCCTGCTTGCTGCTGACGCGGATCCATTCGCCGGGGGTAGCTGCGTCGAAGGGAACGAATTGATAGGAGTTCGCGGGAACATCGATGTTGGCCAGTGTGATCCATTTGCCATCTCCACTGCTGGTTTCCAAAACGAAAGTGACCGGCTCCGGCGATGCGTGGGAAAGGTGAAGCCCGCGCTGGTCGTAGCCGGCGAACAGATAGGGATCGGAAATGGTGCCCGCGGCGATGTCCTCCTTGATCCAAACCGCGCCTCGCCCGATGGCCGGGCCAAGGTGGTCGATGGAGTCGGGTTTGACAAACCAGAGGTTGGATTGCGACTGCGGCGCGGCGATCTCGCCCTTGGCCTTGCGCTTGTTGAGGAACTCGGCCTTGGCGGTGTCATCGCAACCGAAGATCAGGCGGTCGTTCCAGCGGCAGAAGTCGCCGATGACCTTCAGATAGTTCGAGCGGGGGCGGATGCCGGACGCGGAATCAACACCGAAGAATCTCGGAAATTTCCAGAACGTGCCGTGCATGGTCATCATGAAATCACCGTCGCCGATCTCGCGGATGCGCGGCCATTCGGTATTCCAGCCGTGGGCGCCGTCGTAGGAATGCGAGCCCTTTGGCAAACGGTGGAAGGTCCAACCGGTATCTGCCTTGCGGACACCTAGAAGGAGTGACTTGAAGTCCCAACCGACGGCCCAGATCGGGTCTTTGGCGGGGTTCTTGCTGCCGTGGATGCCGCTGGGGCCAGTGACCTCGGTGAACTGGTTGCGGCGAATGATTGTCCAGGAGTCGGCCTTGCCATCCCACTCGGAGAGGACGCCGGATGGCACGGCGGGATCGGATATCGCAGCCCGGCTGTGATCCCCGTTGTTCGCGTATACGTAAACTCCCTGGCCCGAGTAGAAGCCCTTGCCGTGGTAGCCGGGGAGGTCCGCCTTGCGGTTGTCGTTCCTGACTTGCTCGTCAGCCCACAATTCCTTGGGTTCGAGGGTTTTCACATCCACTTCGTAAATGCCTTCCTCCATGGTGGCATAAAGGATCTTTCCGTTAGGATCTGTCAGCGAGCGGGCGTTCCCCGTGTGGCGGCCGTACATGTCCTTCCAGGAAATCGTCCTGACTTTGGCGTCGCCGTCGATCACGTAGGGGCCGATGAACAATTGATTGGATTCGTCATGGATCATCCGGTTCGCCGGGGTTCCGCCGATCGACTCGGGGCGGATGATCTGTTGGAGATCAGGGGTGATTTCGTAGAGCTTGTCGGACGATCCCTGCGGGGCGTGCGGCGCATAGGTCACCACCCACAAGCGGTCGGCCCAAGGCACCACCGCACCGGTGCCGCATTCGCCTTCGTTGTTGTACATGGCCAATGACGGATAGATGCCGGAGAGCTGGATGGGTTCTCCGAATACAGGGACGCAGAGAGCCAGGGTAATGAACAGGGATCGCATGGAAAGTTTGACCTAACTTATGATGGGTGCGGATTGGTGCGTAGCGCGGGGAATCCAAACGAGTCGGAAAATGAAGCGGGGTTTGCAGTCCTACCACTGTGGAACACGATGAAGTCGTAAGATCTCACTGATACCTGAATTCTACATATCGGAAGCTTGCGGATCAACCGGCGGCGGGCACTTGTTAATGGTCCACAAATGGGTCCACCCGGCTATTGATTGCTGGATACGTCCGGTGAGGCGGGTGGCGTCACCGTCGCGGTCCGGACTTCGGCGGTGCCAACGAAAGTCACTTGATAGAGGGAGGATCTGCCCATAAGTTCACGGGGATACGCCCGGTAAACGGCGGATTTTACACGTGATAATTGGCGATTGAATTGGAAGTGAAGGTCCGTAGCGTCTGTCCTCAAACGATGCGCTCTCTTCCTTATCTTGCCTTTTCCACTCTTGCCGTTTTCAGCAGTACCCTGGCCCACGGTGAAATCAACGCCGCTGCCGCCAAGCCGAAACCCGGAGCCCGTGTGTGGCAGGCCGAAGCCGCCGAAAAAAGCCGTGCCGTCCAAGCGTGGAACAGTCTGACCAAGGTTTACAAGGAACAAGGCGTCAAAAACACCCGCAAGCTTTACGTCGTCTATTTCACGCCTTCCGACCGCGAGCCATATCCGGATTATCGGCTCCGCATGGACCATGTGGTCCGCGATGTGAGCAATTATTACGCCCGTGAAATGGTGGCGAACGGCCTGCCGCCGCTCACTTTCGGTTATGAAACCGATACGGAAGGAATCCTGAAAATGCACATGGCGAAGGGCGACAAGCCCTTGTCCGGATATGACAAGCACGGCAATGCGGGCAAGGAATCGAAAGCCGCTGCCGACAAAGTGCTGCGCGAGGCCGGCATCGATCCGGACAACAACCACCTGCTCATCATCTGCCAGATGCCCGACGGCATCTCGCCATACTACGGCGGCGGCTCGGCGAAATCCGGGGTGTGCTGGATCTGCGATCTTCCGGGGCTCGATCCCGCGAACCTGGCTTCAAAACTCTCGAAGGAGGACACTTTCAAACTCGCCACCAACGCCGAGGAGTTGGCGAATTTCCGTGGCCGCGCGCTGGGCGATCACACCACCGTTTACATGGGCGGCACGGCGCACGAACTGGGTCATTGTTTCAACCTGCCACATACCGGCGATTCGCCGGAGCAGTCCGCCAAGTGGGGCACCTCGCTGATGGGAGCCGGCAATTACACCTATGGCCAGGAATTCCGCGGTGCCGGCAAAGGCGCGTTCCTCAATCCAACCGATGCGCTGCGGCTCATTTCCCAGCCGCTTTTCTCCGGATATGACTATCGGGTGAAAGACAGCGGCTCGGCCGAATTCGCCGATCTGGTCGCGAAGCCGGAAGGCAATGGGTTCCGGGTCTCGGGCCGCATCGCTTCCGCAAACGTGCCTGTTTACGCGGCCTTGGTGACCTTCAATTTCGACAAACCCGGCGGAGACTATCCGTCCAATTCCGTCTCCTCGCTGGTGGATCCCAGGACCGGAGAGTTTTCCGCCGTCATTTCCCGCGACTACACCGGACCCGTCGATCTGATGCTCACCGCTCTGCACCTGAATGGCGCCACCACCGTGCTGCACACCGCGACCGAGTCCAAAGGCCGCAACACCGACGTCACCCGGCTGAACCTGGAATGGTCGTTCACTTCGGTCGACAAACTCGCCCGCGGCGGCAAGACCGCCGAAGCCGTGGCCGCCACCCGCAGGATCGCCGCCGCCAACACCGGCTCGCCCGCATTCGCCACCCGCGTCGCTGCGTGGGAGCGGCTGCTCTCGGCTCCCACCCGTCCCGGTGCCGCCCCCGCCAGACGCTTCCTAAGGGAGACGTCGGTTTCGCTGGCCGATTGCGCGGCGCTTTCGGAAAAATCCGGCTACGGACCCATGCCTCCCTCGCGCGACCGCATCCCGGGCGGCGGTTCGCCGCTGCCGCGCCTCGGCGGCAACGTCCCGACCCGCTCGCTTTTCACCCATGCCCCGGGCGGCTATGCATTCGACCTCGGCGGCTCGTGGAAAAAACTCACCGGCCGCTACGGCGTCCAGGACGGTGCTTACGGCAAGGTCGGCATGATCATTCTCGGCGATGGCAAGGAGCTCTATCAAGGCAAGGCCGTGAGCAACCCGGCCGAATTTTCGGTCGATGTCACCGGCGTGAAGAAACTGGAGCTCAACATCACCGCGCCCGAAGGCAACGGCAGCGCCTGGGGCGTCATCGGTGATCCGATGCTGGAGCGTTGAAGCGGCTCCGTTCGGGACTCACGCGGCAGATCGTAGCCAATGGGTCCACCCGGCTATTGATTGCTGGATACGTCCGGTGAAGCGGGTGGCGTCACCGTCGCGGTCCGGATTTCGCCGGTGCCAAGGAAAGTCACTTCGTAGACAGAGGAGCTGCCTGCGGGAGGGGCCGGAGAATCCTTGTATTCCCTAGCGGTGGCCGGGAGCGTCCCCACCAGCGTCCCGCCGCGGCGGATCTCGATGGCGGTCAATCCGGCCAATCCATCGGCGGGCATTTCCCAGCGCAGGTGAACGGCGTTTTCAGCCGCTTCGGTATCGAGATAGGGAGGAAATCCGAAGATTCCTGCCTGCCACTCGGGATCGGCCGGAAGACCAAGATGTTTGAAGGCGATGGCGGGAATGATGTGGTGGCCCAGCGTGGTGGCATCCGTCCTGCCATGGTCCACGCCATTTCCGGAAACGATGACGGGAATGGTCCTTTCTCCGACGGATTGTCCTCCGTGTACTCCTTCTGGTGTGCCGCCGTGATCGGTGGTGACGACGATCAGCCAGTTTTCCTTCGCATATTGGGGACGCGATTTCATGGCGTTGACGATGGATCCAACGTGATCGTCCACGATGCGGATCGCGCCCATGTAGGCTGGGTTTGTGACGTTGAACCCGCTGGAATGTCCCGCGCCATCGACCTGATCGAAGTGAACGAAAAGGACGTCGGGATCCGCGCCCGCGAGTTGGGCGACGGCTTTGTTTTTTACCTCCAGATCGCGGTCCGGATAACTGGCCTCGGCAGCTTTGGCGTGATAGGAAAAATCCGAAGGTTGGGCGGCCACGATGTAATCCTCGATCCAGTTCCAACTGACGACCGAGGAGAACGACGAGGTGGGGACCAATTCCTTCAGCCGCTTCGCGAAATGGGGGGCTTGCGAAACCTGATAGCCACCCGGGGTGTCATAGGGAGCGGTGGCATTTCCTGTCACTCCGTGGACGTTGGCGTAGCGGCCGGTCAGGATGGTGGTCCAACCGGGGCCGCTGACCGTCGATTGCTGGGTGACTCCATTCAATTCGCCGCCTGCGGTGCCGGTCCACGTGGTCACGCCAGCGGCCATCAACGCCCGGATATTCGGCGCGTCCGCCGCCTGCAGCGCGTCCGACCGGCATCCGTCGATGCCAATGATGAGAACGCGTTTCCCTCCAAAATCGTTGGTAATGCCGGGTCCGCTGGCGAGGGCTGGCGGGCAGGCCAGTGCTGAAACTAGGGTCATTGCGACAAAGGAGACGAGATCGTCAAATTTTGAGAACGATGATTTCATAAAGGGTGTTGGGATCTGCTGGCAGGCTGGTTTCGACTGCCGGGAAAATGCGACGTTACGTGATGAGCCTCCCTAAATTCCCGCAGCAGGTCACCCGCAAAAATCCGCGAGGTGGGGGCTTAATCGCCAGAAACCGGAGATTGTGGCGCCGCATCGCGAAGAATCGGAGGAAATCAATCCGGCGGCGTTACCCGGCGATCTCCCCGGGACGGAGGAGGACGGCACCGTGACGGTGGCGCGTCTCGGAGATCGACTGTTCGCGGAAGTAGGGCAGCATTTCAATGCGGCCATTCAGGACGGGGGGCTTTGCAACCGTGCGGATGCCATGGGTGGCACAGGCATGGTGCAACTCCTGCGATGCGGCCTCGCAACGGATCATTCCATAGTCTGCCTCACTGAGCCTCCCGATCATGTCGCCCTCGCTCTCATAGAGGACGGGTCCCCGCCACGCGGAAAACTCAGTGTCCTCTGGCAGCGAAAGCGTGACCCGCGCACCGGAAGCGACGGCTGCCATCAGCATCCGGGCAAGCGAAGGAAGATCCCCGCCGGAGGACCGGACGAGTACGGAGGGGAAAACACGGTAACTGAAGACATTCGTCTCGCACTTCAGCGCCGAGGGATCGTGTTCTGATGAAAACTCCTCACGCATCCAGTAGGCATCGCTACGGGCGGCGGCGCGCAGGGTGAAACCATTCAGATCGTGAGCCCGCAATGACTCCAGGAGTTCTTCGACTTGGAGGGTGGGGGAGGCATCCGCATCAGGGATGCCGGCATCCGTCCACGTGCCGAACTGCGCGGCGTAGTTCGGACCGCCCGCTTTTGCCCCGGGGCCGAAGCAGGAACGTTTCCAACCGCCGAAGGGCTGGCGTTGGACGATGGCCCCGGTGATCGACCGGTTGATGTAGCCATTGCCCACCTCGGCCTTCTCACGCCAGAGCGCGATTTCCGCCGGGTCGAGCGAGTGGATGCCGCCGGTAAGGCCGAATTCGGAACCATTCTGAATGCGGATGGCATGGTCGAGGTCATTCGCGCGGATCAGCCCGAGCACGGGGCCGAAACATTCCGTCTGGTGGAACCAACCTCCGACGGTGACCCCCAGCTTGATCCCGGGAGACCACAGGCAGGGATTTTCATCCACCATCCGTGGCTCGACCAGCCATTCCTCACCGGCATCCAGCGAGGTGAGGGCGCGCCGCAGCGCATCCCCCGGCTCCCGGACCACGGGAGTGACGATGCTGGCGTAGTCCCATGATCCACCAACGGTGAGCGAGGATGCCGCATCGCGGAGCTTTTTCCGGAATCCGGGATCATCGTAAAGTTCCGCCTCGATGATTGCCAGGGAGGCGGCGGAACATTTCTGCCCGGCATGGCCAAAAGCGCTTTTGACGAGATCCTTCACCGCCAGGTCCGGGTCCGCCGCTGCGGTGATGATGAGTGAGTTCTTGCCGGAGGTCTCCGCGAGTAATCTCAGCTCGGGCTTCCAGGAAAGGAACATCCTGGCGGTCTCATAGCCCCCCGTTAGAATCACCGCGCCGATCCGGGGATCGGTGACGAGTGATTTTCCGATCTCGTTGTCCGGACACGGCAGGAACTGGAGTACATCGCGCGGAATGCCCGCGTCCCACAGGGCATTCACCATCACCCAAGCAGTGAGCACGGTTTCCGGTGCGGGTTTCAGAATCACGGTATTTCCGGCGGCCAGGGCGGCCAGAATGCCGCCGCAGGGGATTGCGTATGGGAAATTCCACGGCGGAGTTACCAGCACGGTTCCGAGCGGCTCGAAGTCCGTGCCATCAAACCACTCCGAAGTGAAACTGCGGGCGTAGTAGTTGGCGAAGTCGATCGCCTCGCTGATTTCCGCATCCGCCTCGATCACGGACTTGCCTGCGTCCAGAACCATGGCCGCGATGGCTTCATCGCGCCTCTCCGCGACGACCCGGCCAACTGCTGCGAGAAGCGCTGCCCGGCCTTCGAAACCGCGAGCCTTCCAGGCGCTGCGCGCAACAACCGCTGCCTGGAGAGCCATTTCAATTTCATCCGGTCCCGCGAGGGCATGACGATACGCCTCCACGCCCGGTCGGGAAGGATCCGCGCCCACGGCCTCCGACGCACCTTGGCGGAATTGGCCGCCGATCTGCAAGGGGAGGGGATCGAGGGTGGCGTTGCGCGCTTCTCCGACGGTCTCACGGATCCACGCCACGTTGTGCGGCAGCGACCAATCCGTATCGCTGGCGTTATGAAATGGCTGCCGCAGATCATCCGCCGCGTTGGTTTCGTTGGCGCGATCCTGAACGCGCTTCGGTCCGGCAGCGGCGGAGTTGATCTTCGAGCAGGCTTCAAGAAAGCGGCTCTTCTGCCTTCCCCACGCGGCATCGCCGGGGACCATGCCGAAGAGATCGTGGAGGAAATTTTCAGGTGAGGTGTTCTCATCGAGACGGCGGACGAGATAGGCGATCGCGCTGGGGAAATCCTCGCGCTTCACCACGGGCGCATAGAGCAGCAGGCCACCCGCTTCGTCACGGACGACGCGGGCCTGATGATTTGCCATGCCTTCCAGCATCTCGAACTCGATCCGATCCTCCACACCCTCGCGGGCACGCAACAACAAGCCGTAGGCGATGTCGAACAGGTTGTGGCTGGCCACACCGAGGCGCACGGCGCGAGCGTTTTCCGGACGGCACCCCTCATGCAGCATCCGCTTGAAATTCGCATCGACATCGGCTTTCGAGTCATACGGGGCGAGCGCCCAGTCGTGGACTTCCGCATCCACTTGCTCCATCGCCAGGTTGGCACCCTTGACGATCCGGATCTTGATGCCCGCACCCCCTGCGTCCACGCGCCGGATCGCCCATGCGTTCAGCTCGCGCTGCACCGGCCACGCGTCCGGCAGATAGGCCTGCAGCACGATGCCCGCCTCCATCTTCATGAACTCCGGCTCATCCAGCACCTGCCGGAACGCATCACAGGTCAGCCGGAGGTCGCGGTATTCCTCCATGTCGAGGTTCACGAATTTCCTCCGCTCTCCGGCGCATGCCGCGCGGTAGAGTTCGCGCAGCCGGGATTTGATTTCAGTGAGCGTTTCCTCAGCCGCGACCAGATGGATCTGGCTGAAGATCGCGGAGATCTTCACGGAAATATAATCGACGGCCGGATCGGCAAGGCGGGTGAGGTTCGCGTGAAGACGGCTTGCCGCTTCCTCTTCGCCCAGCACCGCTTCGCCGAGCTGGTTGAGGTTCATGCGCATGCCCTCTTTCCGGCGTTGGGCAAGGTGGCGGTGCAGCGGCTCATCCTCCGCCGGCAGGATGACCGAAGAACTTTCCCGCCGCAGTTGTCCTGCAATCATCGGCATCACGATTTGCGGGGCGACGACGGATCCCAGCTCGCCCATGCGCATGGCGATCCGCGCCGGCAGTGGAAGGTAGGCTGGGACGCCGTAGTCTTCCACCAGGTCGCGGAAACGCTTTGCTTCACGGGTGGCGCTGGGCGCGCGGAAAACCTGATCCGCCATCGCAAAGGTGAATGCCTTGCCCGCGGGGTCCTTCATCAGCCGTGCCATCTGCTTGCCCTGGAGTTTCTCGGACAACCGTTGGGCGGCAGCCGCACGGTTCAGAAGCTCTGCGGCCAGCTCGATCGCCAGCATCGGAAGTTCGGTGTCGGTAGGGACTTCAGCGATGGACGAATTGGGTGTCATAGACTTTAAGATAACACCCATGTCTTGACCGTTTTCATCATCCCGAATGCGGTTTGCAGTCATTTCATCGCTGTTCCCGCGGGTTGTGGCTTGCCAGCAGCTTAGGGAAATCGCTTGGTGAAATCCGTGGCCATCGACAATGATTTCATCGCGCGGATCGATTCTCCCCGCTTCTGCGAACGGCTGTTCGCGATGCTGCCTGATGTGGTCTTTTGCCTGAAGGATGGAGATCGACGCTACCGTGCCGCGAACCAGGCTTTCGCGAATCGGATCGGCCTGAAGGACACGCGGCGGCTGATGGGGCGTTCGGCTGAGGATTTCTTTCCGCCGGCCTTGTGTGACGGCTATCGCGAGCAGGATTTGCATGTGCTCGCAGGCGGCGAGGTGAATGACGAACTGGAGCTGATTTCAAATCCCGACGGCAGCACCGGTTGGTATCTGGCGACGAAAATTCCGTTGCATGCGGCGGACGGATCCATCGTGGGATTGGCTTCGATTTCGCGGGACCTGAAGGCACCCCGGGAAGGGGATGCGGAGCTGGCAGGCGTGGCAAAAGTTGCGGAGCACATTCGGATCAATCTTGAAGAACCTCTGCGCGCTCCCGAACTTGCTGCGATCGCCAAGCTCACGGTGCCGCAACTGGATCGGAGAATGCGACGGGTTTTCCATCTCAGCACCGCGCAGTTTGTCAGGAAGATGCGCATCGAACGTGCGGCGTCTTTGCTGGCAACCAGCAGCATGCCCATCGTCGAGGTGGCGATCGAGTGCGGCTATGGCGATCAAACCGCGCTCAGCCGGCAGTTCCGTGCGACCGTGGGAATGCCTCCCGCCGCCTACCGTGAACACCACCGGATGCGATGATTTGGATCCGGTGCGAATCCCTTGTTCGCGGATGGGAACCGGAGTTCGGGAAGCCGGTAGTGGAGCGTCGATTCTGCGGTATGGCCATCATCCGGAATGTTGTGATTCCATAGCGATTGGTGGTTGTTTGGCACACACCGGCATTTGTGACAGCGGCTTGGAAACGACCGCGTAGTTGAAATTATCCCGTGTCATGTTTCGTTCAGTTTTGCTCATCTCCCTTCTGCTTCCTCCTCTGGCCAATGGGGAAGAACGTGTTGAATTCAACCGCGACATCCGGCCGATCCTAACCAAACACTGCACCGCTTGCCATGGCGGCGTGAAGGAAGCCGGCGAAGTTTCATTCATCTATCGGGAAAAAGCGCTTGCCCCCGGCGAGTCCGGCAAGCGGCCCATCGTCCCCGGCGAGCCTGCGGAATCGGAAATGATGATCCGCCTTCGCAGCACAGATCCCGACGAGGTGATGCCGAAGCCGAAACACGGCCCGCCATTGCCTGCTTCCGAAATCGCGCTGATCGAGCGCTGGATCGTCCAAGGTGCGGAGTGGCAGGAGCACTGGGCTTTCGTCCCGCCGAAGGAAACGCCGGTCGCTTCGGTTTCGGATGAAAAATGGGCAACGTCGCCGCTGGATCGTTTCATCCTGCAGCGCCTCGACCGGGAAAAACTCCGGCCTGCTTCCGAAGCTCCGCCCGCCGAGTGGCTGCGGCGTGTTTCCTTCGATCTAACTGGATTGCCGCCTGCTCCGGAAGACCTCGCGGCCTATCAGGATTCGCTTGCGAGAGATCCGGCCGCCGCCCGCGCCGCAGTGGTGGACCGGCTGTTGGCATCGCCGCATTTCGGCGAGCGCTGGGCGGCTGTTTGGCTGGACCTCGCGCGCTATTCGGACACCTACGGATTTGAAAAAGACCCGAACCGGGACATCTGGCCGTTCCGCGACTGGGTGATCCGCGCGTTCAATGCTGACATGCCGTACGACGAGTTCTCCATTGAACAGCTTGCCGGCGACCTTCTCCCTAACGCAACCGCCGACCAACGGCTCGCCACCGCGTTCCACCGCAACACCCAGAGCAACACCGAGGGTGGCACCGATGACGAAGAGTTCCGCATGGCCGCGGTGATTGACCGCGTGAGCACCACCTGGACTACCTGGCAGGCGACGACCTTCGGCTGCGTGCAATGCCATTCGCATCCCTATGATCCGATTGAACATGATGAGTTCTACAAGTTCGTCGGCTTTTTCAACAGCACCGAAGACTTCGATCAGGACGATGATTTTCCACGCCTGAAGGTTGCGTCGGATCCCGCGAAATCAGCCGAGGCCTCGGCCTTTGAAACCAACGAACGCATCCTCCGCGAGCAGCTCAATACCGCCGGACGCGGCCTGGCGGATTCGGAAAGTTGGAAGCCTTTCACGCCGGACACCCTCGCTCCAAGTCATGGCAAGCTCGCGATTTCCTCCGACGGCACGATCCGTAGCGAAGGGACCCTGCCGGTAGGAAACCTCCACAAGGTTTCAGGGCCGGCCATCGGATTCACTGCGCTGCGTTTGAAGATCCTGCCGGAAAGCGACGATCCCAAGAAATGGCCCGAGCGTGGTTCGCTCGTTACGAAATTCGAAGTGAAGCTGATCGATTCCGCCGGAATCTCCGCGCCGGTCACGATGAAGGAGGTTTTTGCCGATCATCTCGGGGACACCGTCGATCCCTCGCCCGTAGGAAATGTCGGCGCTTTTCCCAAGCTCGAGAATGGTCGCTGGTTTGTCTTTGTTCCTGAAAAAGCAGTCGAGCCGCCTCCAGGATCGAGGATGGAAATATCGATGACCCAATCGGGACAAACGGCCGGCAATCAAGCCACTCCGGTCAGGCGGTTTGCCCTCGATTCTTCCAATCGGTCCGAGTGGACAAGGTTGGTGAATGACCCCCAACGACTATCCGCATGGCAATCGCGCACCGAAATGGCGGGAAAGTATAAGGCTATCAAAGGCGTGATGGTCCCCGTGATGGCGGAACGCGCTGCCCGTGAGACCCGCGTTTTCGCCCGCGGAAACCGGTTGATGAAGGAAAATGTGGTGCTGCCCGGCGTCCCGGAATTGTTGGCAAGCAGCACATCCCGGGACGGCATGACCCGCCTCGAAATGGCGCGGTGGATCTCCAGTGAGGAGAATCCGCTCACCGCCCGCGTGATGGTGAACCGGCTTTGGGGCGAAATGTTTGGCACTGGCATCGTCCAGACAGCGGAGGATTTCGGCACGTCGGGAACACCGCCGAGCCACCCCGGGCTTTTGGATCATCTGGCGTTGCGTTTCGAGAATGACTACAAGTGGTCGATCAAATCGATGCTGCGCGAGATAGCGCTTTCTTCGACTTACCGGCAAACCCACATCGCATCGCGAGCTCTGGTCGAAGCGGATCCTAACAACCGACTGCTCGCCCGCGGCCCGCGCAACCGGCTGTCCGCCGAAATGGTCCGGGATCAGGCACTTGCCGCCGCCGGATTGTTGTCTCCGAAAATGCACGGTCCGCCCGTTTTTCCACCGCAGCCCGCAGGAGTCTGGCGGTCGGTTTACAGCGGCGGGCAATGGATCGAGTCGAAAGGGGAGGACCGTTATCGCCGGGGGATTTACACCTATTCGAAACGCACCAGCGGCTTTCCAGGGTTTCTAACATTCGACGCGCCGAGCCGTGATCTTTGCAGCGCCCGCCGGATTGTCAGCAACACGCCGTTGCAGGCGCTGGTCACGCTGAACGATCCCGCGCACATCGAGGCGGCTCAGGGATTGGCGAAGCGCATGGCATCCCACTCCGCCCACCTTTCCGGGCAACTGGTTTTCGGAGTCCTGCTCGCCACCCAGCAGATCGCGTCGCCGGAGATGATCGCGGAACTGGCCGCCCTGCATGCCGGATGCGTTTCCGACTACCAAGCCGCACCCGCCGAGTCCGCCGCGCTCGCGGAAAATCCTGGCGCCGCCGCACTGGTGCTCGTCGCCAACACGATCCTCAACCTGGATTCAGCTCTTACCCGTTAGGTCCGATGAAACCCGAAGAATTCGCCAGGCTCCGACACTCGCAGCTCCAGCATCTCACGCGCCGCCATTTCCTGTCGAAATGCAGCACCGGCCTCGGCGCGATGTGGCTGGCCGGGGCCGCCGGCCGGGCTTGGGGAAGTTCCGGAGTTCTGGCAAAGGACCCGGCGAATCCGCTGTCTCCCGCCACCCCGGAGTTCGTGACCAAGGCGAAACGCGTCATCTATCTGCACATGGCGGGCGCGCCGTCCCAGCACGAGCTCTTCGATTACAAACCCGACCTCCTCAAGCTCAACGGCAGGGAATGCCCGAAGGGATTCCTCGAAGGCAAGCAGTTCGCCTTCATTCAGGGCGTGCCTAAAATGTTAGGTCCGCAGTTTGAGTTCAAGCAGCACGGCCAATCCGGCGCATGGTTGTCCGACCGTTTGCCGCATTTTTCCTCCGTCGTCGATGACGTGTGTTTCATCAAGTCGATGCACACCGACCAGTTCAACCACGGGCCCGCGCAGTTGCTCGTCCACACGGGCAGCCAGAACCTCGGAGCGCCTTCCATCGGTGCATGGGCAACCTACGGACTCGGCTCGGAGAATCAGAATCTCCCCGGTTTCATCGTCCTGACATCCGGTGGAAAAAATCCCGACGCGGGTAAATCCGTCTGGGGCGCCGGCTATCTGCCGTCGGTCTATCAGGGAGTGCAATGCCGGTCGGAAGGCGAGCCGGTGCTCTATCTGGACAATCCGCGCGGCATCACCCGCGATCTCCGCCGCCGGTCACTTGATACGCTCGACCGGCTCAACCAAAAGATCGCCGCGGATGTCGGCGATTCCGAAACCGTCACGCGCATCGCCCAATACGAGATGGCTTACCGGATGCAGATGCATGCCACTGACGCCTTTGATCTCAAGCAGGAATCGGAAGCGACCCATCAGCTCTATGGCACCCAACCCGGCAAGGAGTCATTTGCTAACAACTGCCTTCTCGCCCGCCGTCTGGCTGAGAGAGGTGTCCGCTACATCCAGCTCTTCCACTGGGGCTGGGACTCCCACGGGGCCGCCGCCAGCGAGGCGCTCAACAAGGGATTCTCCGACCGCTGCAAGGAAGTGGACCAGCCGATGACCGCGCTTTTGAAAGATCTCAAACAACGCGGACTGCTGGAAGACACGCTCGTCGTGTGGGGTGGTGAATTCGGCCGCACGCCCATGCAGGAAAACCGCGGCGGCGTGGACAGCCCCTTTGTCGGCCGCGACCACAACCCCGGCGCTTTCACCATCTGGATGGCTGGCGGTGGCGTGAAACCAGGGATTTCCTATGGCGAAACCGACCCCATCGGTTACGAGGCGATCCAGGACAAGGTCTCCGTGCACGATCTGCATGCGTCAATGATGCAGCTCTTGGGATTTGATCACGAAAACCTGACTTATCCTTCGCAGGGAGCGCAGCAGCGCCTCACTAACATTACCAAGCCGGGAAGCAAGGTGATCAAAGGGATTATGGCGTAAGCGGGTGGCGGGCCATCGCGATCAATCGACCGCCGTTCGATCGGCTCTTTCATCCACGCAGCATGCCAGCTTCCGGCGGACGGTGCAAACCGGACTGATCCCCTCGGTGGACCATTCGAATGCGGCCTCGCCCGCTTGCGGGGGCACCACCTCCAGTCGAGTGTGGCAGGGTAGATCTGTGAATCGAGCGAAGTTGGATGCTCTTGCTACGCTTCGCCGACCACGAACAGCCCCGGCCCGACCTCCAAAAGCCCAGCTCCTGCCCTCCACTGTCCCCTTAATTTTTCCCGACCTCACTGAATCTTAAAAAAACAATCGACCTCCACAACCCCATGCTACCCACATCACGTCTCCGCACTTGGCTCGCTTCGCTCGAATCCTCCAATCCGGTTTTCTTTCGCATCGCCCCGCTGCTCGCGGTTGGCGCCATCCAAGCCCACGCCGCCGGCGGCGCGTGGAATGCCGATCTCGCAGGCAACTGGTCTGACAGCACGAAATGGAACCCCGTCGCCGTCCCCGGCACGGCCGCGGGCGATGTGGTCGATCTCACTTTCAATATCACGGTGGCCCGCACGGTGACGATCGATACGACCAGCCGCACCGTCGGCGATTTGAACATCGGCGATCCGGCGCCGACGCTGTTGGGCTACACGCTGGCGGCTTCGGGTGGTGCGGTGCTCAATTTGGACGGCACAGGCGCGGCGGATGGGACGATCGATTTCCTCAGCGCTGTCAACAACACGATCAGCGCGCCGATCACGCTGGTGGATAATGGCGTCGTCCGCTCGAATGTGATCGCGTCCCACACCTTGAGCGGCGTGATTTCCGGCTCGGGCAAGTCGCTCACTTTCAATAACGACACCAACGGGACAATCAATGCGCCCGTGTCGACACAAGGGCATGTCACCGTCTCGGGCAACAACACTTACAACGGCGGCACGACGATCGACGACATACGGGTGCAGATCGGCAACAACACCGCCCTCGGCCCTGCGGGCAGCGCGGTGACGATCCAAGACGGCGGCCAAGTCTACGTGAGCACCGCACTTGCGAACATCAACTACCCTTTCAGCATCGCTGGCAACGGTTGGAATGAAGGCGCATTTTACGGTGCTTTGAGGGTGGAGGGTGGGGCGACTGTCACTGGGTCGGTCACGCTGGCTTCCGCAGCCGCCATCGGCAACTTTTCGGGCGTCGGTCGCCTCACCGGTGCACTGGTCGGCACGACCGCGCTGACCAAGTTGGGCGGCGGCGAAATCGTTCTCATTGGCGATACGAGCGCCTATACCGGCGCGGTTACGATCAGCGGAGGCGCATTCTCGCTGGGCGAGGACACCGCCACCGGCTCGCTGATCACGGCGTCCTCGATCACCATTGGCGATGCCACCGGCACTGATGACCTGCGCATCCGCCGCAGCGAAACCGGCGCCGGCCTGAATGCGACCGCCATCCTGCCCTCGACTATCACCTTCGGCAGCGCGACTTCGCGCCTCGTGGTGAACCCGACCACGGTCGGTGCCGTCTTCAATCTCGACCGCGACCTAGGTTCCGCATCGACCCTCGGCACGCTGCGCGTCACCGGCGGCACGGTGAACCTGCTCAGCGGGACGGATGTGCTGCTCGACGGCATCTCCCTAGGCCAGCAATCGACCACCAATCTAGGCACGCTGAACATCGTCGCCGGCTCCACGGTCACGACGCGCAACATCGACATCGGCAACACGACCAGCAACTCCGGCGTCGTGAACCAGAACGGCGGCACAGTCACCGTACAAAGCGGCGGCGGCCAAGGCTTCCGGCTTGGCCATTGGGCCAGCACCGCGCCTGCCGGCTCGAGCTACAACCTGAGCGGCGGCACGGTGGACGCCACGGCGCTCACCGCGAATGCCAGCAACGAAACCCGCAGCGTCAACATCGGCATCGATGGACTCGGCTTGATGACCGTCGGCGGCGGCGGTGGCGCGGCGCTGTTGCAGGCGACGGCGCTACGCTTCGACCGCGAACGCACCGGCGCGGGAACCTCGGCTTCGATTCTGACGATTTCCACCAACGGCACGGTGGAGGTCGGCACCCTCGGTGCCACGGCACCCACCTATGTCGATCACGGCATCATCGCTCCGGGCGACAACGACGGTATCACCTTGAATGGCGGCACGTTGAAAGCGACCACCGCTTCGACTTGGCACGGGCTGATCAACGCCAACCCGGCCACCACCTCGAGCCTCGACGTGAATGGCAATGCGATCATCGTCGACCGCAACATCACCGGCACCGGCACGATCAACCTGGCCTCGGGCTCCGGCTCGCTCACATTTGCGCCCGCCCTCAGCCAAAGCGTCTCGGCGGTCTTGAGTGGCACGACCCCGGTGATCAAATCCGGTTTCGGCACGACCACGCTTTCCGCAGTCAATACTTATTCCAGCACGACTTCGCTGGATGCCGGCACGCTCAACCTCACCGGCAGCATCAATAACTCCGCGCTCACTGCCACCGATTTCACGACGATCTCCGGCGAAGGCTCCGCAGCCAGCATCACCGCCTCCGGCGCCTTAGGTCTTACGATCATTCCCTCGACCGCTGAAGCACTCACCTCCGTGGGGGCTCTCAGCGTCGCGAATGTGGTGACGGTCGCGTTCAATGGCATCACTCCATTGACGCCGTTCACCGTCGTCAAATACGCCTCGACCAACGCCACCGCCTCCAACTTCGATCTCGCCGATATGGGCAACTACCGCGCACCCGTCTTCACCGTGGGTGCGACCAGCACGACCCTCGCGCTCGGCAACAAGGCTCTGACCTGGTCGGGATCGGGCACCGATTGGGATGTCAACGGCACGGCCAACTGGAACGATCCTGCCGCTTCCACCTCCTTCTATGGGGACCTCGTGACTTTCAACGACACTCCGGGGATCGACCAGACCATTACGCTAGTCGGCTTGCTCCAGCCGGGTGGCATCACGGTCAACAACTCCGCGATCAGCTACACCTTCAATGCGAGCTTCGGGAATATTATCACGGGTGGCGCTCCGCTGTACAAGACCGGCACCAACACGCTAACCATGGCGGGCGACGTGGCGAACACCTTCACCGGCGGCACCACGATCAGCCAAGGGACGATCCAAGTGCAAAACGGAGGCTCGCTCGGCACCGGCGCGATCACGCTTGGCGACGTCGGCACCGGGGCGAACAGCCCGGTGCTCCTGATCAATACGGCCCTGGCGGCCGGGAACGTCACGCTCGCCAACAACATTAACATCGCGCCTATCACCGGTGGCACTGCCGTGCTCGCCAGCGCGGAGGATGCTTCCGCCTTCCGCAGCGCGACCTATAGCGGGGTCGTCACGCTTGGCGACGATCTCCTCCTGCGCACGGGCGCGGATGACAACACGAGTATTTCGGGCCGCATCACCGGCACGGGGAATATCGCGGTCGAAAACGGCACCGCGCTCGGCGACGTCGGCGGGGGCAATGCGAGCAACCGCGTGATCTTCAGCAATGCGGCCAACGATTTCATCGGCAACATCACGGTGAAAGCGGGCCTCGATGCCGCGCGCAAGACCATCTTGCAGGTGAACACCGGCGAGGTCATCCCGAATGGTTCAAACGTCGCCACCGAGGCGAACGCAGTCTTCCGCCTCAACGCCAATGAGACAGTGAATGAAATCACCGGCACCGGTTTCATCCGTGGCGCGGTCGCGGCCCGCACGCTCACCGTCGGCGGCGGCAATACCAGCTTCACCTTTGATGGCGTGCTGGAAAACGACGCGGTGGATGTCGGCACGCTCGGGCTGGTCAAGAACGGCTCAGGCACGCTGACGCTCACCGGCGCCAACAGCTACACCGGCACCACCGCCATCTCGGGCGGTGCCATCGACATTGCCTCGGCCTTGAATCAGACCCTTGCGGGCGTCATCTCCGGCACCGGCGCGCTCATCAAGTCGGGTGTGGGCAACCTCATCCTCACGGCGGAGAACACGGTCAGCGGCGGCACGACGATCAACGGCGGCACCGTTACCATCAGCGGCGGTGCCGTGAATGGCATCGGCGGCCTGCGCGGCACCGTCACGGTGAACCCCACCGGCACGCTTGCGACTTCCGGCACCGACGCGCTCGGCTACGACGTCGGCTCGCAATTGGCCACCCTGAACCTTAATGGCGGCACCTTCGACAACACCGTCGCCGGCAACCAAGGTTATCGCACCAATGTAAGCCTCACCGGCGGAATGGTGACCTCCACGGGCGGTGGCCGCTTCCACTTCACGACTGGCTTTGGCATCACCAGCAACGCCTCCGCGGCCACTTCACTCATCAGCAGCGGCATTGAGCTTCGCGACTCCAACAACATGTCAGTGGCAGTCGCCAACGGTGCCGCTGCGATCGACCTGAACATCTCGGGCGGCGTGATCGGAACCAATGGAGCCATCACGAAAACCGGCACCGGCCTCCTACAGCTTGAGGGCACCAACACCTACACGGGCACGACCACCGTCAACGCCGGCACCTTGCTCGTGAATGGCACGAACTCCGGCACCGGAGCCGTGACCGTCAACACCGGCGGTATCATCGGCGGCACCGGTTCGGTGGCTGGCGCGCTGACGGTCAACGTTGGAGGCACGGTCGCCCCAGGCACCTCCGCCGGCACGCTCACCGCTGGTGCCACCACCATCACCGGCACCTACGCCTGCGAACTCAATGGGGCCAACGGCGACAGGCTCGCCGTCAACGGCGCCCTCAACATCACCGGAGCCACCCTCAATGTCAGTCTGCTCGGCGGTGGGGCCACACTGTCAGAATACATCATCGCCACCCACACCACTGGCCTGACCGGCACCTTCAACGGCCTGCCCGAGGGCGCGGCCGTCCCCGGCGTACCGGGCTACACCATCACCTATGTCACCGCCGGCCAGATCAAGCTGGTCACCGGCACGACGCCGTTCGCCTCTTGGATCAACGGCTTCTTCCCCGGTGAAACCAACCAAGCCGTCGTCGGAACTGGCGCGGATCCCGACAAGGACGGTCAGCCGAACTCGCTCGAATTCGCCTTGGGCGGAAATCCCAACAGCGGCAGCAACAACGCCAAGGTCTATCACCTCCAGGCGGATGGCAGCGTCGATGTCGATACCAACCCCGAACTGCTGATGACCATCGCCGTGCGCAGCGGCACCCCGGTGTTCGCCGGCAGTCCGTCGCCCGCCGCCACCCAGGAAGGGTTCACCTATAACATCCAGGGCAGCATCGACCTGAGCGGCTTCACAAGCGCGGTGACTCCCGTGGCGGTGGTGGCTCCTCCC
This sequence comes from Verrucomicrobiota bacterium, assembly GCA_040385685.1. Lineage (GTDB taxonomy): Bacteria > Verrucomicrobiota > Verrucomicrobiia > Verrucomicrobiales > Akkermansiaceae > Luteolibacter. Next base: position 72,473 of record JAZKGW010000045.1, read on the forward strand.
GCCCCGAACGCGACCCCGCCGGCCGGCTACGAATATCGCACCTTCAGCCTGAACGGCTCGAACGGATTCCCGAACAAGGGCTTCCTGCGGGTGCACGTGACCAACCCATAATCCGGTTCGGTCCGCATTCCCGAAACCCCGGTCTTGGTTCCACGACCGGGGTTTTTTGGACCGCAGGAATTCATGAATCAATTTGGAGTTGCGGGGGTTGAGACACCGTCTCGGCCGCCGCATCGCGCTGATGATGAGCGAGAAATCGATTGGCACGAAATAACCCCGCCAGTTTCTCACTCTGGGAAACTGATACTTCTGGACTGAAAACTCCCCTGTTGGTATTTACATCGTCAACTCTATGAACATGAAAATTGAACCCGGAACAAGCCGCACAAGAGGCTTTGCCCTCGTCGTCACCTTGTCGCTGATGATCCTGTTGACGGTCATTGCGGTGGGGTTGCTGTCGTTGTCGAGTATTTCGGTGCGGTCGGTGGGGCAGGGCAATGCGATGTCGGTGGCGCGGGCCAACGCGCGGATGGCGTTGTTGCTGGCGATCGGCG
>JAZKGW010000046.1:0-57643 GCA_040385685.1 Verrucomicrobiota bacterium
CGCGGCCACCAGATCATCGAGGATGCGGTTGACGATTTCCTCGTTGAATGCCGGCTGGTTGCGGAACGAGGCGAGGTAGAATTTCAGACTCTTGGTTTCCACGATGACCGCGTCCGGAACATAACGGATCTCGATATTCGCGCTGTCCGGCTGGCCCGTCACGGGGCACAGCGAGGAAAACTCCGAGGTCTTGAGCGTGATCCAATACCGCCGTCCCGGCCGTTGATTGGGGAAAATCTCCAATTTCGCCTCGTCCGGACTCGCGGGCAGACGGCTTTCCTTTCCAAGCAGGGACAATTTCTTGAGATCTTCGCGACCGGGCATGGCCGGATTCTGAAACCCCGGGCGAAAAGGTCGATTTATTTTTCGTGCCACGCTTCGGAGTGCCGGAAGTTCTGCTTCCGTTGGTGAAGAGCCTGATCAGCCAGGGGCAAGATCGGCAGACCGGTTCGTCGATTGCAACAATCGAGCTAAAGAATTCCTATTGAACCTCAAATCCGTTACTCATTCCGACATGACAATTCCCGTCGTCGTGAAGCTGACTCCCTGGACTAACATTCCCTGCCCATGAGTGCCGAATCCCAGGAGCCCGACCACTATCTCACTGCCCACAGCGGCATCCTGCGGGTAGCCACTGATCCGCTGCACGCCAGTGTGGATGTCGATTTCGACCCGGCGGTGCTGAGTGACGGCGAAGTCCGCTCCTTGCTCAAGGAACACATCACCCAGGTCGAGTCGTCGATCCGCAAGCGCACGTTCCGGTTGGATGGCTATGCCTGCGAGGCTTGTGCCCAGAAGCTGGAGAAAAAAGTGGCGAAAATCCCCGGCGTGCGGCGGGCGACCGCCACCTACTTGGGAAGGGTCCTATCGGTCACTTTCGATTCAGACATCGAAGGGGACGAGCGGGTAATCCGCGACCTGAAACAAACCGGAGCGGACGTCAAGCCGCTAACTGCCCGCGGCCCGGACAGCCGCTCGCTCGTGCAAAAAATCCGCGCCGGGGATCTCAACGAAGAAATCTCCTGCGGGGTGGGTTTGATATTTCTGATCGTAGCCCTGGTCGTTGAAAAACTAACGGGCGTCGGACTCGCCCCGAACGCGCTGTATCTCGGGGCCTATGTTTTCGCCGGGCAGCAAGGCGTGCGTTCCGCCTTCGCCTCGCTGCGAGAAGGCGTGCTCGATGTGGATGTACTGATGGTGCTGGCAGCGCTGGGAGCCGCCGTGATCGGAGCACCGTTTGAAGGCGCGTTGTTGTTATTCCTTTTCAGTTTTTCCAACGTTCTGCAGCGCCACGCGATGGAGCGGACGCAGAAAGCCATCGAGTCCCTGCTCACCCTGCGTCCCAGCGAAGCGCTGGTGAAACGGGATGGAGCGACCGTCAAAGTCGCGGTCGAGGATTTGGAACTGGGAGAAACTGTTATCGTCCGGCCCGGCGAGCAGATTCCAGTGGATGGAGTGATTTCCGAGGGCAGCACCAACGTCGACGAATCCTCGCTAACAGGCGAATCGATGCCCGTCGCCAAGGCATTCGGAAGCACGCTCTTCGCCGGCACCATCAACCAAAGCGGTGGCATCGAACTCAGGGTGACCAAGCGCTCCGACGACTCCACCCTCGCGCGGATGGTCAAGCTTGTCGCCGAGGCGCAGGCGGAGAAATCCAACACCCAGCGCTTCCTCGAAAAGGCCGAGCAATACTACGCGATGGGCGTCATCGGCCTGACCATCGTGGTTTTCCTGATTCCATTCCTGTTCGCCGGCGAGTCGTTCGCCCAGGCCTTCTATCGGGCGATGACCATCATGGTCGTCGCCTCGCCCTGCGCCCTGGTCATCAGCACGCCCGCCACCGTTCTATCAGCCATCGGCGGCGCAGCCCGCCGCGGAATTCTCATCAAGGGCGGCTCGCACCTGGAGCGCGCCTCCAAGATCGACATCGTTGCCATCGACAAGACCGGCACCCTAACCGTCGGCAAGCCGTCGCTAACTGAGATTGTCACCGCCGATGGCATTCATGAAATCACCGGTCCGCTAACAGCGCCGGTGACAGCCCTCCTTCGCGTGGCCGCCGCGCTTGAGGCGAAGTCCGAGCATCCCCTTGCCCACGCCATCGTCAGGAGCGCGACCGAGCTTGGCATCCAAATCCCGGAAGCCACCGATTTCCAATCCACCGCCGGCAAGGGCGCGGAAGCCACCGTCGAGTCAGCCCGCTACCTCGTCGGCAGCGAACGTCTTTTCCGGGAACTCGGCGCGGTCGGCGTCCCCTCGCTCGCCGAAGTTTCCCAACCGCTGCAAGCGAAAGGCAGAACCTGCGTCTGGCTCGGCATCCGCGAGGGCGACGCAGTCACCGCCCAAGCCTTGCTGGTCATGGCCGACACGATCCGTCCCGCCGCCCGCCAACTGGCCGCTGACTTGCACCGGCTCGGAGTGAAAAAGGTCGTGATGCTAACCGGTGACCAGCGACTCGTGGCCGAAGCCATCGCCCAGGAAGCCATGGTCGATGAGGTCCACGCGGAACTCCTCCCCGAGGATAAACTCAACGTCATCCGTGAGCTGAAAAAGGAGGGCACTGTCATGATGATCGGCGACGGCGTGAACGACGCCCCCGCCCTCGCGATCTCAGACATCGGCGTCGCCATGGGCGCGGCCGGCACCGACGTGGCGATGGAAACGGCGGATGTCGTTCTGATGGGAGATCGCTTGGAGAACATTGCTATTCTCGTCGGTCACGCGCGGCGGGCGAAACGCGTGCTCACCCAGAATCTCGTCTTTGCCAGTGGCGTCATCGTCGTGCTGATCATTTCCGCACTCGGCTTTTCTCTTGCCCTGCCATTAGGTGTAATCGGGCATGAAGGCAGCACAGTCCTCGTTTGCCTCAACGGATTGCGGCTACTGTTAGTCCATCAGGCCGGCAAATGAGCAAGTAGCCCCAACACGCCAACCAACGTCATGGCAGCACCGCAAATACCCCGGTCGCAGCCTTTTTGGAAATCTTCTGATTGAGTGCATAAGCCGCGCCGGCGGCTTGCCGGATTTCGGAGAGAGGCCGATCCTTCGCCCACACGGGCAGGCTGTCGCGCAATAGGAACGATCCGGGATACATCAACTGGGTCGTCAGCAGCACGGGCCGCGCGCCCATCGCTACGAGGCGCTCCTTGAAATAACCTTCACTGACGCAACAGAGCACGATCGCGTCGCAAGCTTTCACCGCCTTGGCGACGGGTGGCGCGACTTCCCCATCCATCAGAACATTGTGCCCGATGTAGGCACAGAGATCGTGATTTCCCGACACAAGCGCTGTTTCAAACGCCGACAGGCACGCCTTGATTTCAGATCCGCGCCATGCCTCGGCGGTTAGCTCGATTTCCCCCGATTCGTGGAGATAAACCACGCGTTCGAAAATCCGCTTGTCTTGCGGCACTTCCTTCCGCTGGAGTTTCCAGACCTTGCTCGCGCGGAAGCATCCGGAAAAACCGTCCGTGCAGCCCCAATACAAGTTGTCATCCGGTTTGTTGCCATCGCCGATTTTTGCCGGAACAGGAATGATTCCTTGGGTCGCGTTGTCACATAGCGCTACGAAAACCGCGACCTTCTTCGGTGCCGCCCACGCGGGAATGACTAACAATAATGCAAGAATGATTCCGCGCATGCTTCTCGTTATGCGAAATCATGGACTCAGGCAATCGGATTGTCAGCTCCGTTTGTTAGTCCGAATCATCCGAGCCTGCGGGCTTCGGCGACGGTGTCCTCGTTCCTGGCCTGGCCGATGATGTTTCGTTTGTAAAGATGGCCGCCGCCCCAGACGAGGTCTTTGGTTTTGGCCAGATTCACAAACTGACCGGAGTTTTTCTCGGACTCCTCCCAATGCGGACCCTTGATCACCGCGGTCTTCCACGCCTGGGCGTAGAGCGTGTGATCAAAATCCTCCATCTCATGCACCTTGCCGTCGTGGATGTGAACGGTGGGGAAAAAGATACGCCCCGGCGTGCCGCTTGGAAAACGAAAGGCCATCGGATGCACGTGTTGATTGCCCTTGCGCAGCTTGAAGACCGCAAAGCCGTAGTCCTTGTATTGAGGCAGGGATTTCCAGACGGAATCGTCGAGGCGAAACTGGGCGTCCAGCCGGGAAAAATCCGCGATGGTGGGAACAAACGAGGCATTGAACGAACCGACTCTCTGGACCTCCAATGGTTCTAGGGGCATACTGAAAGGCATGCCTTTCGGATCTCCTCGAAAAGCGAGTGCGGGCGGGGCTGGAAACGCCTTTTCCAAGTCTCTGAAAAAACCGGGGTAATCACTCAAGTCGGCAAATTTCACGGCGTCCTCCTTGGCTGGCTGAACCACTGGAATCGGCAGGATCATCGCCAACTCCTCCTGCGCATCGAGTTTCATTTCATAGACGACGCACTGGTTCACTCCATCGAGAAACCGGGCGAAGATCCGGGTGGATCCGACAAAACTAACGGGTCTGCTGAAACAACACATGTCCGACATTCAACGTGCCGGTGCCTTGATGGCAAATCCCAAAAATCGGATTCGCTCAGCGAGACCACTTTTTCGAACCGCGGCCCTTGCCCTTCTTGACGACCGATTTCTTTTTTACCGTAGGCTCCGGAGCTGGCGTCACCGCCGCCTTCACGGGCACTTTTGCCACCGTTTTCGCCGCAGCTTTCACCGGCTTCTTCACCTTGCTAACGAGCAGGCTCTTGCCGGTCATCTGCTTGGGCTGGGCCACACCTAACATTTCCAGCAGCGTCGGGGCCACATCGGCCAGAATCCCATCCCTCACGGTATAGTCCGCGGCGTCGGCGGCGACGTAGAAGATGTGGACCAGGTTGGTGGTGTGCGCGGTGTTAGGCGAGCCGTCGGCATTGCGCATGTATTCGCAATTGCCATGGTCGGCGGTGATCAACAGCTTCCCGCCGAGACGGAGGGTTTCCTGGACGATGGCTTTCACGTCGGCATCGATGACCTCACAGGCTTTGACCGCGGCTTCGACGACGCCGGTATGGCCGACCATGTCGGGGTTGGCGAAGTTGAGGATGACCATGTCGTAGTCCTTGAGCTTGGCGACGACGGTGTCGGTCACCTGTTGTGCGCTCATCTCCGGCTTGAAATCATAGGTCGGCACGTCCTTGGGCGACGGGATGATGACCCGGTCCTCGCCCTGATAGGCGACTTCCTCGCCGCCATTGAAGAAGTAGGTGACGTGCGGGTATTTCTCCGTTTCGGCGATGCGCATTTGCGTCATGCCGGCATTCGCGACCGTCTGCCCGAGCACCATGTCGAGTGTCTGCGCGGAGAAAATTTCCGGGCAGTCGTATTTTTCGTCATACTGGGTGAGGGTGACGAAGTGGATTTTGGGGGTAACCTCGCGGTCGAAGCCGTCGAAGCCCGGGTGGAGAAATGCTTCTGATAGTTCGCGCGCGCGGTCGGAGCGGAAGTTGAAGAACAGAACCACGTCGCCGTCGCGGACGCGCTGGGTCTCCGGTTCGTTGAAGATCATCGGCGGCATGAACTCGTCCGTCTTGTCGAGGCGGTAGTAGTCGGCGACGGCTTCACTCGCGAGCACGTCGCGCTGCTCGCCTTTTCCTAACACGATAGCATCCCAGGCCAACTTCACCCGGTCCCACCGCTTGTCGCGATCCATCGCGAAGTAGCGACCGATCACAGTGGCGACGTGCGCGCCGCACTTGGCGGCCTCGTCCTCGACCTTCGCTAGGTAGGCTTGGCCACCTGTCGGGGAAGTGTCGCGGCCGTCGGTGATGGCGTGGATAAAAATGTCCTTCACGCCGGCTTTCTTGGCCAGTTTCACCATGGCGATGAGTTGGTCCTGATGACTGTGGACGCCGCCGTCGGAAACGAGGCCGATGAAATGGAGGCGGCTGGTCTTGGCTTTTTCAAGCGCGTCGGCGAAGACGGGATTTTTCGCAAGAGTCCCCTCTTCGATCGCCTTGTTGATGCGGGTTAGGTCCTGATAGACGATGCGGCCCGCACCGAGGTTGAGGTGACCGACTTCGGAATTTCCCATCTGGCCGGGAGGCAGGCCGACATCCAGGCCGGAAGCACTGAGGAAGCCTTTCGGGTATTTTCCGAACATCACTTCGTGGAACGGAGTCTTCGCGAGCAGGGTCGCGTTGCCGTCCTTGACAGCGGTTTCCTTGCCGCCGGGATTCACACCCCAGCCGTCGCGAATGATGAGCACTACAGGTTTCTTAGCCATGACGACGGGCATTTACCCCCCCGCGTCCAACCCGGCAAGCCTTGAAAGGTGTTTGCGATCCCCGGAAACGATTTGCTCCGCCACCCGGACCTGACTACAAAAAGCCGCACGCCATGTCCGACAAACCATTTTTCTACCAAGACCCGTTCAAGCTCGGCCCTGACACCACCGAATACGAAGTGATCAGCACGGAGCATGTGTCCGTCTCGGAGTTCGAGGGCAAGCCGGTGCTGAAGATCTCCCCGGAAGCACTGACACTGCTGGCGGCGGAAGCGATCAAGGGCATCAATTTCACACTGCGAGCCTCCCACCTCGAGCAGGTCGCGGCGATTCTCGATGATCCGGAAGCCTCGGAAAACGACCGGATGGTCGCACTGATGCTGTTGAAGAACGCGGAAATCGCGTCGCACGGGATTTTACCGTTTTGCCAGGACACGGGCACCGCCACGATTGTCGGGAAAAAGGGCCAGCAAGTTTGGACCGGTTGCGACGACGCGGAATTCCTCTCGAAAGGCATCTATCAGACCTACACCAAGGAAAACCTGCGCTACTCGCAGACCGCCCCGCTGACGATGTTCGATGAGGTTAACACCAAGACCAACCTGCCCGCGCAGATCGACCTCTACGCCACTGAGGGCGACGCCTACAAATTCCTTTTCGTCAGCAAAGGCGGCGGCTCGGCTAACAAGACCTTTCTCTATCAGGAAACCAAGGCCCTGCTCAATCCCAAGCGGCTAAAGGAATTCTGCCTCGAAAAAATGGCGTCGCTCGGCACCGCGGCCTGCCCGCCCTATCACCTCGCGTTCGTCATCGGCGGGACCTCGGCGGAGACCTGCCTGAAGACCGTGAAGCTCGCCTCCACCCATTATTACGACGAACTCCCCACCACCGGCAACGAGCACGGCCAGGCATTCCGCGACATCGAACTGGAGAAGGAACTTCTAGCGATGGCCCGCGAGATCGGGATTGGCGCACAGTTCGGTGGCAAATATTTTGCGCTCGATGTGCGGGTCATCCGCCTGCCACGGCACGGCGCATCGTGCCCGGTGGGCATCGGTGTTTCATGCTCGGCGGACCGGCAAGCCAAGGCGAAGATCACCAAGGACGGCATTTTCCTCGAAAAGTTGGAGAAGAATCCCGGTCGTTTCATCCCGGAGAAATACCGCGATTGGAAATTCAAGGGCGTGCCGATCGACCTCGATCTCGGGATGGAGGAAACCCTCAAAACGCTATCGAAATATCCGGTCACGACCGCGCTCGCTCTTTCCGGCACCATCATCGTCGCCCGCGACATCGCTCACGCAAAGCTCAAGGAGATCCTCGACGACACCGGCGAGCTACCCGAATATTTCAGAAAATTCCCGGTTTACTACGCCGGTCCGGCCAAGACACCCGCCGGTTTGCCATCGGGTTCCTTCGGCCCAACCACCGCCGGGCGGATGGACAGCTACGTCGATCTTTTCCAATCCAACGGCGGCTCGATGGTCATGCTGGCCAAAGGCAACCGCTCCAAGCAAGTCACCGACGCCTGCCAAAAGCACGGCGGCTTCTACCTCGGTTCGGCGGGTGGGCCGGCAGCCTTGCTTGCACAAGAACACATCCGCTCGCAGGAAGTGGTTGCATTCCCAGAACTCGGGATGGAGGCAGTGTGGAAAATCACCGTCGAAAATTTCCCTGCGTTCATTCTGGTGGACAACAAGGGCAACGACTTTTTCACTTCGTTGAGCTCCTGCCCGGTCTGCCATTGAGCCGATATGAATAGGTCTATTGGAAGATCCTCGCCCGTTTCACGGTAAATGCGTTGCAAGAGCACTTTGCAGGACTACAATTTCCGCAACAACCAAACTTACCACCATGGGACCTATCGGAATGCCAGAAATGATCATGATTTTCATCGTGATCCTGTTGCTCTTCGGAGCCAAGAAACTGCCTGAACTCGCCCGTGGAATCGGCAAGAGCATGGGTGAATTCAAAAAAGCAAAGGATGAATTCGAACACGAAATCACCCGCAGTGAGACCGAGACCCGCGTGAAGGAAGTTCCGGGCAAAGAACCCCGCGAATCCTGATTCGCATGCAGCGCCCCGCATCAGCCACATGGACTGGCGATCACGTTCCAAGGATTGTCGGGGCTATTTTCTGCACGCTCGCGCTGCTGGTCAGCACCGCCTGCGATAAAAAGGGCACGCCGGATTGGGACACCCCGGGTGGAAACGCTCCGGCAGCCACCGTATCAACGGCTCCGGTGGCACCACCTGCAGTCGCTTCTGCGCCCGCCGAATCGATCGTGCCGCCGACTGAAGAAGCGTCCGAGATTCAGGATTCGCAGGAAACTGCTGCTACTACGGCCGAAGCGGCATCGTCCGAGAGTGTTCGTTTCATCACTTACAATGTCGAAAACTGGCTGACGATGGACCGCTACGTCGAAGGCAAAAACCTCAAGGGCGCTCCCAAGCCCGAGAGCGATAAGAAAGCTGTTGTCGAGCTTCTCGCCCGTCACTCGCCGGACATCCTCGGCCTTTGTGAAATCGGCGAAGCCACCGACCTTGCTGAAATCCAGGAGAAACTGAAAACTGCCGGCCTCGATCTCCCCCACTCGCACTACACCGGCGGCTCGGATCCGACCCGCCATCTTGGTCTGCTATCCCGTTTTCCGATCATCTCGACCGCCAAACCGGCCGAAACCGAATACCAACTCGCCGGCAAGACCTTCGCCATCAACCGCGGAATTCTCGATGCCACCATCGAAGCTCGCGGCAAATCCTACCGTTTTCTCGGCCTCCATTTGAAGTCCAAGCGCGACAGCGAGCAAGGCGACCAGGAGGACATCCGCCTCAACGAAGCGCGCCTGCTGCGCCGTCACATCGACAGCATTCTCAAGGCAAACGCAGACGCCCGCATCGTCGTTTACGGCGATTTGAACGACACCCGCGCGACTCCCGCGATCAAGACGATCACCGGCAAATTCAACGATCCGGCCTACCTAACCGCCATTCCGGCCAAGGACTCGCGCAACCAGGCATGGACCCATCATTGGGCGCTGCACGACATTTATTCACGCATCGACTTCATCATGGTTAGCCGCGGACTTCGCAAGGACGTGAATTTCAACGCGTCGAAAATCATCGACGATACCGGTTGGGACAAGGCCTCCGATCACCGGCCGGTGATGGCGATCTTCAGGTGACGCCAAGTGCCCGTTGAGCGCCGGACTGACGAACCCGAACAAATCCGCTTTTCTTGTTGCAAACCAATCTCATTTGTCGATCTTAGGGCCACATGTCCCACGTCCTTGCAGCCGATCTGGAGATCGAAAGCGCCATCACCTTGAACCAAGCAAGAGTCGGGTGTGACATGCAAATCCGCATTCTGAGCGGGCCGGGTTGCGAGCGTCTTCGCGACCTCGGATTCTGCGAGGAACTGCAAGTGCGGAAACTCGCCGGCGGCAGGAACCTGATCTGCTCGATCTGCGGCACCCGGATGGCCATCAGCCGCGAACTGGCCGAACAGGTGCTGGTTTGCCCCGTCGGTTGAAATTTCATGTCCACGGCTTCCGATGCTCCTTCGACGATCGCGCTAATTGGGAATCCCAACGCCGGCAAAACCACACTTTTCAACGCGCTAACTGGGGCCAACCAGCGCGTCGGCAACTACGCAGGCGTCACTGTGGAGGTAAAATCCGGTGAAACCTTCACGCCGCACGGTCGCAAGCTGCGGGTTCTTGATTTGCCCGGCTGCTACTCGCTGCGCGCGAATTCCCCCGATGAAAAGGTCGCGCTCGATGCCCTCAGCGGCCTGCTCCCCGGCGAGCCCAAACCGGACCTCGTTGTCTGCGTGGTGGATGCCTCCAATCTCGAACGTCACCTGCAGCTCGCGCTCCAGGTCATCGAGCTCGGCCTGCCCTGCGTGCTCGCCCTGAACATGGTCGATGTCGCCGAGCGCACCGGCCTGCGACTCGATCCGGTGAAACTTTCCGAAGAGCTCGGCATCCCCGTGGTGCCGATGCAGGCGAACGCGAAAAAGGGCATCATCGAACTGAAACAAGCGATACGATTTCCCCTCCCCGCCGCGCCGGCCGTGCATTGGGCGACCGATTCCACCGATCCGGAAAGCGGCCGCCGCGCGTTCATCACGCGCCTTTGCGAACTCGCCGCCCGCCGGCCGGATGCCCACCAACAGACCCTATCAGATAAAATCGACCGCGTGCTGCTGCATCCGGTTTTCGGCTGGATCGCGTTCCTTGGGATCATGTTCGCAGTGTTCTGGTCGATCTTCTCCTTCGCATCGATTCCGATGGATGCCATCGATGGCGCGCTTGGAAATCTCGGCACCTGGGTGGAATCCCAAATGGCGGAAGGCGACCTGCGCTCGCTGATCGTCGATGGTGTCATCGCCGGCATCGGCGGCACCCTGGTTTTCCTGCCGCAGATCATTCTGTTATTCCTGTTCATCGGACTGTTGGAAAGTTCCGGCTACATGGCACGCGCCGCCTATCTGATGGATGGTTTCATGTCGGTCGCCGGGCTGAGCGGGAAATCATTCCTGCCGCTTTTCAGCGCGCACGCCTGCGCGATTCCAGGCTTGATGGCCACCCGCACCATCGACTCCGCGAAGGAACGGCTTGTCACGATTTTCATCGCACCATGGATGAGCTGTTCCGCACGGCTGCCAGTGTATTTCCTGCTGATTCCCCTGCTGTTGCCCAAGGACGGCGGAGCCTGGCAACAGGCGCTGATTCTCTTCGGCATCTACGCCACGGGCATTGTCACCTCGTTCATCGTCGCCCGCATCCTGCGCGGTCGGTTAGGCCCTGACAAATCGACCAACCACTTCCTGCTGGAACTTCCGCCGTATCGCGCACCGCAGTGGTCGTATATTTTGCGCCACGTCTTCGAGCGGGCGTGGTCATTCGTCGCCAAGGCGGGAACCATCATTCTCGGACTTTCCATCCTCTTGTGGGCGCTCGGCACCTATCCGAAATCCGATTCGGAAGACGCCGGCGAAAAACTCGCCCACAGCGCGATGGGCCGCATCGGCAATGTCATCGAGCCGGTGGTGAAACCGCTCGGCTTCGACGGCCGCATCGGCACCGCCATTCTAACATCATTCGCCGCGCGCGAGGTTTTCAACACGACGCTGAGTGTGATTTTCCACGCGGATGAATCCGACGACGAGGAAGCGGCCGAGATCGCGCTGCGCGAGAAAGTCACCGCCGCCACCTGGCCGGACGGCAAGCCGCTGTTCACTCCTCTCGTCGTGGTTTCGCTGCTAGTCTTCTACATTTACGCGCTGCAATGCCTGCCGACGAGCGCCGTGGTCGCCCGGGAAGCCGGATCGTGGAAATGGGCAGCCAGCCAATTCGTCTTCATGAGCGGCTTCGCGTATTTCGCCGCACTCATCGTCTATCAGGGCGGTAAACTCATCGGATTCTAACATGGACTGGCAAACCCTCACCGCGGCAGGCATCGTGATCATCACGCTCGTGATTTTCGCCGTCTATCTCGCCCGCCCGAAAAAGAAATCCGGCTGCGGCCACAACTGCGGCTGCGACAAGCCGAAAGACCCATGAAGATCGAACACATCGCCTTCAACGTCGCCGATCCGGTGGCGGTCGCCGCCTGGTATTGCGCGCACCTCGGCCTCGGAATTGTCCGGCATTTGCCAAGCCCCACGCAGACCCATTTCCTGGCGGATGACGCGGGCGAAACAGTCTTGGAGATTTACTGCAATCCACCCGATCAGGTTCCGGACTATCCGTCGATGAATCCCCTCCTGCTGCATCTGGCGTTCGTTTCGGAATCCACCGAGGACGACAGCTCGCGGCTGATCGCGGCCGGTGCCTCGTGGGTCGATGAACTCAAGTTTCCCGACGGAACCCACCTCGTCATGCTGCGCGACCCGTGGGGACTCGCGCTGCAACTTTGCAAAAGGGCGGTGCCGCTGCCCCGTAGGGCTTGAACTGGCCTGCCCGCATCGCTATCCCGGCTGCGTGCTGATTCGAAAACGCCTTGAAGAACTGCCCGCGCTCGGCGTCCCGCTGCATCTCGCGCTCGGGGTTTTCGACGGCGTCCACGTCGGCCATCAGGCGGTGATCGCGCGGGCGGTGGAGGCCGCGGCGCGCGAAGGAGGACTGGCGGGACTGCTGACGTTCGATCCGCATCCGATCCGTGTCATTGCGCCTAGCAAGGCTCCCACGAAATTGTTGGAAACTCTCGACCACAAGGCGCGGGTGGTCGGTGACCTCGGCGTGCAACTTTTCATTCCGCTTCATTTCGACATGGATCTCGCGAAAATGGAGGCGTCCGAGTTCATCGCGCAGCTTACGGTTGCCCCTGTCAGGACGATTGCCGTGGGCGAGGATTGGCGCTTCGGCCACCACCGCAGCGGCGATGTGACTTTCCTTGAACAGGAAGCTGAACGCCGCGGTTTCAAATTGGAGGCCGTGCCACCGGTCATGCACGATGGCGAACGGATCAGCAGCACCCGCATCCGGCAGGCGATCCGCGATGGAAATCTGGGCGACGCGGACCATATGCTCGGCAGGCCCTACACAGTTAGTGGCACCGTCATCGAAGGCAAAAAGCTCGGCCGAACGATCGGCTTCCCGACGGCGAATCTCGCCACCGGCGAAGCGCAACTGCCCATGGACGGCGTGTGGGCCGTGGGCGTCAGGCTTGCCGATGGTCGCGATCTTGCCGGGGTCGCCAATTTGGGAGTGCGTCCAACCCTCCACGGCGAAACCCGGACGCTCGAAGTTCATTTGTTCGATTTTTCCGAAGATTTGTATGGCCTGGAAATCGAAGTTCGCTTCCAGAAGCATCTCCGGCCCGAGATCAAGTTTCCGTCGCTCGACGCGCTTCGCCTGCAAATCCAACGAGATGCGAACGAAGCTCGGGAAATTTCATTAACCGATCCGAACAAATAGCAGCGAACCGCTTGACACCAATTAGGTTCATGTGAACACTTTTCACATGAACTCCATTCCGCCCGTTCTGTATAAGGTCTTCACGATCATCGCGAGCAAGCTCTCGCCGCACTTCAGGCAGCCGCCGGTGATTCGTCGGAGCATCGCCATCCAACTCGAATTTCCCTGGCTCTCAAAAAGATGAATTTTCCGGATTTTGTGCTTAGCATCGCCCGCCAAGCCCCCTATACCTCGCGAGAACCATTCGCATGGAGACTCTCAAACCCATTCATCTTATCCGTGGCCGTGCCGTGTTGTTGGCATCCGCCTGCCTGATCGCTCCGTTACTTGCCGGTGAACCCCGGGGCGGCTCCAGCCTTGCCGAGTCCGAGCTTTCCCGCCGCAGCGTCGCGATCGACGAAGCCCAGGAACTGCTTCGCAAAGGCGACGAAGCCTACACCGCCGGGAATTACGCGCAGGCCGTCGAAGCATACGCCGGTGCCCGGGACCTGATCCCCGACGCTCCGATTTCAGCCGAGCTACGGGCCGCCGCCACCGAGCGATATGCCCAGGCATCCGTCGAGCAAGCCCGAAATCTATCCCGCAATGGTGACGTGGCTGGTGCCAAGGCCGTCGTGGACAAGGTTCTAGTGAAGTCGGTGGCTCCCAACAATCCTGGCGCGCTCGCCATGCGGGGCCAACTCGACGATCCGATTCGCACCAATCCTGCGCTCACCGCCGAGCATGCCAAGGACGTGGATTCCGTCCGCCGTCTGCTCTACACCGCGGAAGGAGCCTACAATCTCGGAAAATACGATCAGGCCAAATCGACCTACGAGGAGGTCCTGCGCATCGACCCGACAAACTCCGCCGCCCGCCGCGGATTGGAGCAAGTCGCGGTGGCAAAGAGCGACTATCAGAAGTCCGCCTACGATCACTCCCGCGCGGAGATGCTCGGCCAAGTGGACAGTCAATGGGAACTGCAGGTGCCGCCCCAGGCGACCGAGCCATCACTCACGGATTCTGCTAACGGAAACTATCAGGCCAGTGGCGTTTCCGTTAAAAACAAGCTCGACCGCATCATCATTTCAAAAATCGCCCTCGACCAGGCGTCTCTGGACGAAGCACTCGATTTCTTGCGGCTACGCTCAGCGGAAAGCGACACGATCGAACTGGATCCATCCCGGAAGGGAGTCAATTTCACGGTCAATCTGGGACCTCCGGACTCCCCTGCCGTGACCAAGATCCGCAGCATCCGATTCGATCTCCAACTTGCCAACGTCCCGCTTTCCCAAGTTTTGAGGTACATCACCGATATCACTCACACCACGTTCACAACGGATGATTTTTCGGTCATCATCTCGGCCGCAGGTTCGGACTCGGCCGCACTGGTGTCGCGGACCTACCGGGTACCGCCTGATTTCATCAGCAGCATCAGCAACGGCGGAACCGAACCTGCCGCAGCTGCGGCGGACCCGTTTGGCGAAGCTCCTGCCAGCGGAGGTCTCCTCGCCCAACGCCTCGGAGCCAAGGAAGCCTTGATCAAACAAGGCGTGATCTTTCCCGAAGGTGCCTCCGCCAGTTACACTCCCGCCACCAATAGCCTCCGCGTCGTCAACACTTCCAACAATCTCGACTACATCGGCCAGATCATCGATGCTCTCGCCAAAACTGAGCCGGTGATGGTCGCGCTCACCGTGACCATGATCAAAGTCCAGCAAACCGACCTCAAGGAGCTCGGCTTCGACTGGCTGCTCACCAACATCGGCTTCGGCGGCGATGCCTGGATCCCTGGAGCGTCCAAGTTGAATTTCGACGGTGGAACCGTCGGCAACGGTCGGAATTTGGACGATGTCGTGCTGCCAGTCGGATCCTATACGCGGAACCCAATCACTTCCGGAAACCGCAGCGGTGACTCTGCCATTTCCGGGAGTTCGATTGATGACGTCATCAACAACCCCAGCGGGCGCCAACGCAACAACTCCGCTCCGGGAATCGTCGGCGGCTATGGCAATATCGACAATGCCTCCCTCCAAATGTTGATGCGGGGTCTCGATCAGAAAAAGGGCACCGACGTCATGGCCCAGCCCTCCACGGTCACTCGCAGCGGACAATCGGCTTCGGTCACGATGGTTCGCGAGATGATCTATCCTACCGAATATGAGCCGCCCGAATTGCCGAACAACACCGGTGGCGGCGTCGATGACATCTTCGGTTTTGGAGGAGGTGGTGGAAACAATCCGGTTACCCCGGCGACTCCCACCGCGTTCACGAAGCGCGATATCGGAATCACCTTGGAAGTGCTTCCCGTGGCAGACGCCAACAAGCGCTTTGTCAACGTCACCCTCAATCCGTCGTTCGTCCAATTTGACGGCTTCGTAAACTACGGCAGCCCGATCAATACCACCCAACAATCCCTCATCGGCTCGGAAACCATCGCACTAACAGAGAACCAGATTCTCATGCCCATTTTCAGCAAACAATCGTTCAGCACCAGCGTCGATGTGGCTGACGGAGCCAACCTGGTGATCGGTGGACTGACCCAGGAAAGCGTGCAAAACGTGGAGGATCAAACGCCGATTCTCGGTAGCGTTCCGATCATCGGGCGGCTGTTCCAAGAGAAAGCAAGGCAGCCGGTCACCACGGCGGTTATCTTCCTCATCAATGTGGAACTCATGGATCCCACCGGACGTCGCTATCGGGATCGCTGATTTGGCTCAATTTGATTTCCTCCAATTGAAAAAATGTCAGCCGCCCCTAGCGAGCCCGAAAAGTATTCGATCGATGAAATGATGGATCGGCTGAAGGCCCCTCCTTCAGAAAATTCCGACGACGGCGAGCTCGTCACCCGATCCGACGGCAGCCAGGCAATTCGGGTCCGCAAGCGGAAACGCCGCTCCAGCCAGCCTCACAAGGAAGAGCGCCACCGCACCCGGCGCATCCGCATCGTTCAGGTTTCAGCCGCGCTGATCTTGATGTTTCTCGCCGCCCTCGCCATCGGCGGAGCAATTATCTACGCGAACAGCAGCCCGTTCCGCCAAGGCCTGATCCGCAAAATCGAACAGCTCAGCGGTGCGACCATCGATCTGCAGAATTTCCGGATGAATCCGAAGACAGCCAACTCAGGAAGTTTTTCGCTCACATGGCCCGACGGGAACGTCTTGAAAGCCCTCTCGTTGAGAGGCTTCACTGCGAACGTTGCCCCCGCGAGTTTCCTCGGAAAATCCATGACTGGCGGAGAAGTCTTGTCCAGCTATGGCGTGTTGGCCCTGCAATTTCCAAAACCCGGCCAAGCTCTGCGAAACTCCCCCGCACCTACCGGAGCATCCGCCATCCGCTTTGACCGCTACCGCGTCCAGAACCTGGATGTCATCTTGGGCGCCCCTGCGGCACCGCTCATCAAGCTCGCCGGAACCGAAGCCTCGATGGATCCGGAAAATGTCAATGGCCGGCCCCAGCTAAGTCTCTATCAGGGAGATCTAACCATCGAAGGCTGGCCAAAACTGCGGATGGACAGGGCCCTCATCGAGTTCCGCGGGACCGAGGCTGACATCATCGGCCTCCGGGTTCTCCCGGAAAAAAGCGACATCGAAAAGGACGATCGCGGGGCTCTCGAGTTCTCCGGACCGGTCGCTCCCTACAAGCCGAACCAGCCAGTCATTTTGACTGTTAGTCTCGATGCCTTCCAACTCTCCGGCATCACCGGCCCCGCCCTCGGCCGGCTTTTCTCCGGCAAGGTCGACTCCCTGCCGATCGACAAATCGAACTATCTCATGTTCCTGCCGACGGATAAGCCGTCGCCTGCCTTTGATGCTTCATTTCGTGTATCTCCCAATTCGAAAATCGAGGTCCAGGGATTTCCGTTCCTGTTCGCCCTCTCCCAACTCCTGGGCGAAGACCCGTGGTTCGTGCATCCGACCTTCGAAGGGGAGGCCAGCGGAGTGATCCATCGGGAGGGCGGTGTCGTCACCCTCCGCAACCTCAAGTTGGAAAGCAAAGGCCGCATGGCGTTGCGGGGAAATATCTCAATCGCCGCCAATCAGACATTGGCCGGAAGTCTCCACGTCGGTCTCGCCGAGGCGGCGATCGGAAGCGCGACGACCTCACGTCTGGCGTCCATGTTCGGCCCGCCCACAGATGGGTTTCGCTGGCTCACCCTCAAGATCAGCGGCCCGGCAACCCAGCCCACAGACACCTTCAAGGAGCTATTCTCCACCACCGCAGCCGTTCCCCGCGAATCACCCGCACCGAACGAAACTGAAGGGTCCTCCTTCGAGGAGCTCACCCGCCCCAAGTAGAACGAGTTACGGCGACCGCCCGGTCCCGGTTCGCGGCCAGTGCCGGCCCACCTTCACCCGGCGAAAATATGCCGAACTTTTCCGAAGAAGAGCGTGGCGTTCCGGTTGGTTTTGGTCCACGGTAGAAGACGGATAAGGCAGTTAGACCTGCCATCCTCTCACCCAAAAACAAACCAATACAGACCATGCAAACTGCCAACGTCAATCTGCCGATCACCGTCACGGTACGCCACGAGCAAGTGACTGATGCCCTCCGCGATCACGCGCACAAAAAGATCGAGGGACTGCACCTCGACTACCCGCGCATCATCGAGGCCAAGGCCATTCTCGACGTCCAACGAAACCGGCACATTGCCGAAATCATCCTTTTTTGCGCCAATCACATCACCATCGAGGCCCACACCGAGGGCAAGGACATGTACACCGCGCTCGATGAGACCATCGAGAAAATCGCCCGCCGGATGCGCAAGCACAAGACCCGGCTGATGAAGAAACATCGCCCGCATCGCAACGAGTCCATCCGCTACCTTGAAGAGCGCTTCTTCAAAGAAGAGGTCTTGGATCACCCGGAGGATTCGGACATCGAGCCGGAGCCCTTCATCGTGCATCCGGAAAACTATTCGATCCGCACGATGTACAAGGAAGACGCCATCATGCAGCTCGAACTCACTGAGCGCCCGTTCGTGCTCTACAAGAGCGCCCGCCGCGGCTGCCTGACGCTGGTCTATCGCCGCAAGGACGGCGATTACGCCGCGATGGACATCAAGGATTGAGCGCGTGACGGCGACCATCGATCGCCATGGATTTGATAGAGAGCCGGCCGGGAGATGATCCCGGCCGGCTTTTCCTTTTCACACGCGGCGACCCGCGGCCGCCCACACCTAACAACAATTCCGGGATCGCAGTGCGCGGCTTCGATGACAACGCGCCCGTTGGTCACGCTGATCCATACCAGATAGACAGAATTCCGCCAATGCCATGGGCACGGCTATTTGGCGGCATGAAACTCCATCAGCTCAATCAGAATTTCCAAGTGCTCTCGTTCGCCGGTGGCAGCGGCGAACCTTGTTTCGTCCGGTCCGTCTCCTCGATATCCTCGGAAGGAGCAATGCGGTGGTGACGCATTTTGATCGCCTGATCGGTCGGGCCGTCAGGATGGTTCGAAGCGCAGTTTGAGGCGAACAGCGGAAGGGCGGCGCAACAGCAGAGAACAAGCTTTTTCACAGCGCCGAGTTAGCGATTGTTGGCAGGATTTGTAAACGGCTTTCCTGTTACCTGGCTAGAAATCCCAAGTCGCCAACCGGCGGCTTTTGCGTTGTGTATGCAGGCAGAACCGCGACCATTGGATCGCGGCCCATGAATCGACTGAAAAGGCATCCATTTCCTGTCCTCGCACATTTTGACCGGGTGGTGGCGGTTTCGTTCGCATTTCCCTCGGCCGCGCTGCATCCCTTGGTTCCTGATGGATTGGAAATCGATGCATACGGAGATTTCGGTTTCGTGACCGCAGCACTGGTATGGACACGCGAATTGCGGCCCGCAGGGTTTCCGAAGTTTCTGGGGCAGGATTTCTTTCTGGCAGGCTATCGAATTTTCACCCGCTTGCGCGACGAATCCGGCCGGAATTTGCGGGGGCTCAGGATCTTGCGGAGTGAAACGGACAAGCGCCGGATGGTCTCGTTAGGAAACAGGATGACCGGTTACAACTACCGGCATGTCGAGGTGCGGATTAGCAAATCCGACTCGGAGACGCGGGTGATCACCTCACTCGCCGGTGGAGAAAAGACCTTGGATCTGACCTTCGATGCGGAGTCGGAAAACGCGCCTTTGCCGGAAGGTTCTCCATTCGCCGATTGGCGGACGGCAAGGCAGTTTGCCGGGCCGATGCCATTCACCTTCAGCCCGGAACCGGATGGGAGCTTCGTGGTGATCGAAGGCAGGCGCGCGGATTGGACGCCGCGACCGATCATGGTGAAGGACTGGCATGTCGAGCTTTTCAATGAAGGTCCCTTGCGTGGGGTGAAACCAATTCTGGCAAATGCCTTTGCCGTTGAGAACATCGCCTACCGCTGGAACCGCGGACGGAACGTTAGACCGGGTGGTGGCAAGTGAACCAGCGGGATAAATGGCAGGGAATGTGGACCATCGCGAGCCTGAACTGGCCGTTTTATACCGGTGCACTAGTGGTTCTGATTCTAGCAACTTGCGGCTTCATGTGGGGCGGAGCGCAACTGCTGAAGTGGGCGACCGTGGCTGCGGTGACGGGTTCGCTCTATTTCCTGATTGTTTCTCTTTGGGTTTCCCATCAGGTGTATGATCGCTCGGATCTCTATCATTGGGGTTGTCTCAAGCGCGCGCTGGACGGGGCGAAACGGGATACGATGATTTTCTGTCATTCGGGATTCGATGAAGCATCTCAGGCGTTGAAGGAGCGTATGAATGATGTGGATTGGGTGGTGCTCGACCACTACGATGAGGCGATGATGACGGAAGCGTCGATCCGGCGGGCGCGGAAACGGTTTCCGCCAACCGACGGCACCGAGCCGTCGCCATTTGATAGATGGCCGGTGGTTGCGGATTCGGCAGACGTGGTGTTCGGTTTGTTAGCCATCCACGAGTTACGCCGCGAGGATGAGCGGATCGCGTGGTTTGCCGAAGCATACCGATGCTTGAAACCCGGCGGTCGCGTGGTGTTGGCGGAGCACAACCGGGATCTCGCAAACTTCCTCGCATTCGGTCCGGGTTTCCTTCATTTCCACTCCCGCGCGAGTTGGCGGCGGTGCTGGGAAAAAGCGGGTTTGCGCGCGGCGGATGAATTTCAAGTGACGCCTTGGGTGCGGATTTCAATCGTTTCAAAGCCATGATGGAGACTCTCACCATTTTACTGCGAATCGCCGGTGCGGGCTTGCTGTTGCTGGCTGTTTTGCACGTCCCGATCGGCAAACAACTGAAGTGGAGCGAGGATGCCAAGCGGCTGACACCGGTGAACGCTGCGGTCTTTCACGTCCATACGTTCTTCATCTGCGTGGTCCTCGTCATGATGGGGCTGCCGTGTCTGTTGGAGCCGGGGATTTTCGTGGAAAAATCACGGGCCGGGGCGTGGCTCGCTTGGTCGATCTCCGGCTTCTGGGCGTTGCGGCTGTATTTCCAGTGGTTTGTCTATCAGGCGGACCTGTGGCGTGGCAAGCGGATGGAAACGGCGGTGCACATCTGGTTCACGATTCTCTGGACGGCACTCGCCGCACTCTTCGGTGCCTGCGGAATGTGGCAGGCGGGTTGGTGGATCAATCTTTGATTCCCTGGTTTGGAGGGGAATTGGCCCAATACCAAATCAACGAGATGAATCCGAGATTGAGCGCCACCATACCCGGTGCGGAAATCAGGAGATCCTTTGCCAATAAGATTTCCAGGAAGTTCATGGAAACGAGAGCAAGGGTTTGCACGAGCGCACAGGCCCGCCGCCGGAATCCGCTGAAAATCCAAACTCCTAACAAAATTTCAAGGATGCCGATTGCAAGAGTCGCCCGATCGGCAATCCCGTCCCCCAGGATCCGCCCGACAATCTGCCGGTGTCTGGGGACGCCGTTGGAAACCTTGCTGTAATACCCGTGAAACACCCAAACGGAGCCGATGAGAATCGTTAGGAGGGTGCGGAACAACTTGGTGTGGATGCTGACGTTCATTGGCTGAGTCGCTTGCTTTTGACAAACTGAAGGTTTCATCTATCCGACGAAAACAAAAAAGCCGGACGGGGCGAACCCGTCCGGCTTTGAGTGTAGCGGCGGTCTGTGAACGCCGCTGTTTGATTAGTCTTCCTGACCCGGGCTCCAGTCTTCGGAGGCGGCGGCGGCGAGGTTGAACGCTTGCTCGAGGCCAACCATCTCGGAGGATGGGCGGAGGCTTTCGAAGCTGGCGCTTTCCTTCTTGAGCTGGTCTTCGTTGTAGTTGACCGCCTTGATGGAAAGACCGATGCGGCGCTCGACCTTGTCGACCTTGATGACGCGGGCTTCGATCTCTTCGCCGACCTTGATGATGTCCTTGACCTTTTCCACGTGGTCTTCGCTGAGTTGCGAGATGTGGATGAGGCCGTCGATGTCACCGTCGAGGCTGATGAAGGCGCCGAAGGACGCGATCTTGGCAACAGTGCCCTTGACGAGGTCGCCGACCTTGAAGCGGGCGTCGATGAGGGACCATGGGTCGCCTTCGGTTTGCTTGATGCCGAGGGAGACGCGTTGGTTGCCCTTGTCGATGGCGAGCACGATGGCTTCGACTTCGTCGTTCTTTTTGAGAACTTCGGACGGGTGGTTGATCTTGCGGGTCCAGGACATGTCCGAGACGTGGATCATGCCGTCGATGCCTTCTTCAAGTTCCACGAACGCACCGTAAGCGGTGAGGTTGCGGACCGGGCCCTTGATGGTGGCGCCGACCGGGTAGCGGAGTTCGATTTCATCCCATGGATTGGAATCAAGCTGACGCACGCCGAGCGAGATCTTCTGCTCTTCGATGCTGATGCCGAGGACGACGGCCGAGATTTCCTGACCGATTTCCAAGACGTCGGATGGGCGGGTGATGCGCTTGACCCAGGAGAGTTCGGAAACGTGAACGAGGCCTTCGACGCCGCGCTCGATTTCGATGAACGCACCGTATGGAAGGAGCTTGGTGACGCGACCCTTGACGTTGTGACCGATCGGGTATTTCCGCTCGATGTCTTCCCAGGGGTTCTCGGAGGTTTGCTTTAGGCCGAGCGAAACGCGCTCTTTCTCGCGGTCCACGTCGAGGATGACGACATCCACGGACTGGCCGATGTGAAGCAATTCGGAAGGATGGTTGATGCGGCCCCACGACATGTCGGTGATGTGGAGAAGGCCGTCCATGCCTGCGAGATCGACAAAGGCGCCGAAGTCGGTGATGTTCTTGATCGCGCCGGTGACCTTGTCGCCGATTTTGACGGACTGAAGGAAAACCTGACGTTGCTCGGAGCGCTCGGCTTCGATGACTTCGCGGCGGGAAAGGACGATGTTCTTGCGCTCGTCGTTGACCTTGACGATTTTGAATTCGTAGACGTTGCCGACGTATTCGTTGAGGTCCTTCGGTGGAATGATGTCCACTTGCGAGCCGGGAAGGAAAGCTTCGACGCCGACGTTGACGGTGAGGCCGCCTTTGACGACTGCCTTGACCTTGCCGCGGACGAGACCGCCGTCTTGGAAGACTTTGACGATCTTTTCCCAGTTTTGTTTGTGGGCGGCTTTTTCCTTCGAGAGGACAACCATGCCCTCGTCGTTTTCAAGTTTTTCGAGAAGCACTTCGATCTCGTCGCCGATTTCGATTTCCTCATCCTCGAACTCGTTCGACGGGATGGCTCCTTCGGATTTGTAGCCGATATCGACTAGGACGACCTGGGGGCGGATTTCAAGAATCGTGCCTTTGACAATCGATCCTTCGCGGAATTCGCGGAATTTGGAGTCGATCAGGTCGTTAAGTGCCTGGTTGGTGGGTTCCGCACATGCGTAAGCCATAATGGTATCTGGTTTGGGGTTGTGTTGTTGGTTTCGTTTCCTTCCTGCAATTGCCCCGGAGGATAAAACTGACAGACACCGGGGCGCCAACCGTCTGCCAGTAGAAAGAAAAACGGACGCCGAAACTAGCCACCGATCGCCCCATGGCAAGGCCAAAGGCAGGGAAAAATCGCCGCTGCCCGCGAGCTCAGGCACCTTGCGACTTGGCCGCCATCATGGCGGCGGAAACCATTGCGATCACGGCGATGACTGCAATCACCGCGTAAAGGATCAGGACCAAAAGCATCATCACTCCGATGAATTTCCAGAATGACCGCTGCTCGTTGAGGGCTCCTTCAAGATCCAGGATGGTGCTGGAACTGAGCAGGGCACCGATGCGGCTGGCGTATTTCCAGAGTTTCAGAGCCGGGTAAATATAGATGAAGGCGAATATCGCGTAACCCACCGCGATCCCGACTCCCATTCCCGCTTCATACGCTCCCAAATTGGCGGTTTTGAAAATACTCCCGCCGGCGAACAACATCACGACCGCAAGCAGCAGCATGAGACCGGCCCCGATGAACATCAGCACGGAAATGAACCTCACCCATGGCTTCGTCCCGGCGAGCTGCATGAGAACCCCTTGGGAGACAGCGGAACTGGTAGAAAAGCTTGGCGGCTGCGCGTGGCTGGCTGGCGAGGAGTAGGGGTCGATTGACATGACCCGGAAACCTCACAGGACTGTCCCGCCGCGACAAGCCGTTTCCCCACAGGCCAGATAGAAACTGATTCTTTCCGATGTGAAAACCCGAGTCCTGCGTTGCTAGAAAACCTCAACCCTTCTCGGGGAGCGAGGAGGGGGGGATCGGAGCCAATTGAGACTTGTCGGGCTTGGGCGCGCCGACACGGGCGAAGACGAGCCCGATGAAATTCAGGACAGGGGCCGCCATGAGGAGACACAGGCCCCACCCAATCCGACCTTCATTCTCCGACCGCCCAATTAAAATTGCCACGCAGAAACCCACGGCGGAGATCCCGCCGAAGATAACCGTCGGCAGCCAGGCCATCTTGGACTTGAGCCAAACCCTTCCGAGAAAGGGCGAGGCTACTATCAGAAGTGAGGCTGTCAAAAACGATGCGACGGCGACCCACCCCATCGGATCGCCCATTCCCGACGGGTGCAGAACCAGACCCCACAATTCCTTCCATACGTTCCAGCCCGCGTTGTTGTTTTGCTCCGGATCCCGGATGAAGTGGAAAGCGGCGAACGCGGCAATGGCAGCAACCATGAATGCCTTTGAAAGGAGTTGCCAGATGGAGGTTCGCACGGAGGGAGATTCCTTGTTTTGCCCCGGACCGCAAGCTTTGACACGCAAGCCAAATGAAGGGCAAAATCCCCACAATTTTCGCGAGCTCAGGCTTCCACTTCTCAATTCACCGCTTGGCATTCCGGAGGGAATGAAGGACCCGACTTTTCCAGCCATTGGGGTCGCGCCAAGAGCAGTCCTGCGAAGTTCAACACCGGAGAAATCATCAGGCACCACATTCCAGAACTCAAACTCCCAACCGAAGAGTCTTTGAGAATCATGAACCAGAAACCCGCGGTCGCAACTCCGCTGAAAATCAAGACGATCAACCACGCCAAGAGAGATTTCACCCAAACATTTCCCAAGAACGGTGAAGCAATAATGAGCAGGGAACAGGTGAGAAGTGAAGTCACTACCATCGTAACCTGTGAATCGCCGATCAATCTCGGATCATGCATCAATTCCCAAATCGCGATCCACAATACCCAGCCACCGTTGGCATCCTCTCGTGACAACGGCAAAATATGCATGGTCACGAATAGCGCCAGCGCGGCGATCAAGAACACCATCGAGAGGATCCGCTGCCAGCCGATTTTCATCCGCGCAGTGTTGGGACTTTGAAGCAGACCGCAAGCCCGCGCATCCGTGCCCGCCAAAATCCGCGCTTCTCTCCGGTCGCCTCATCGTTTCCAATCCCCGCGCTCGCCCGATGTCCGAAAACTTCTATCAACAAACCACCGCCGCGCCGGTCACGCCGTTCGATGTCTCGCTGCGGCCGCCGGCATTTTCCGAGTTCATCGGTCAGGAAAAGGTGAAGGACCGCATCCTCCTGATGCTCGAAGCCGCCAAGGGCCGCGGCGACGTGCTCGACCACGTCCTGCTATCCGGTCCGCCGGGCTTGGGGAAAACCACGCTTGCCAATTTGATCGCCCGCGCCGCCGGGACGCAGCTTCACACGACCTCCGGCCCGCAGATCGAAAAAGCCGGCGACCTCGCCGGCATTCTAACCAACATCCAGAAGGGCGACATCCTGTTTATCGATGAAATCCACCGCCTCCATCCGGCCATCGAGGAATATCTCTATCCGGCGATGGAGGATTTCCGGCTCGATATCATCATCGACTCCGGCCCGTCCGCGCGGTCGATCCAGATCAACTTGCCGCGGTTCACCCTTGTCGGTGCGACCACCCGCTCAGGGATGCTAACGGCTCCGCTGCGCTCGCGCTTCGGCCTGGCGAACCGGCTGGATTACTACACCCACGACGAACTCGCGCTGATCATCGAGCGCTCGGCCGGCCTGCTGGACGTGCCGATCGAACGCGCCGGAGCGCTCGAAGTCGCCTCCCGCTCACGCGGCACCCCGCGGGTGGCCAACGCGTTGCTCCGCTGGGTCCGCGACTTCGCGCAGGTCCGCGGCGAGGGTTTCATCGATGGGAAAATCGCCGACGCCGCGCTCGCGATGATCGAGATCGATTCCCAAGGCCTCGATGAAATGGACAAGCGCCTGCTAGAAGTTTTGATTTACAAATTCGGCGGCGGTCCGGTCGGTCTGAACTCGCTGGCGGTTGCCGCGGGCGAAGACGCCGCGACCATCGAGGAAGTCCACGAGCCGTTTCTCATCATGCAAGGCTTCCTGATGCGCACCCCGCGCGGACGCACGGCGATGCCCGCCGCCTATGAGAAAATCGGCGCGCCGATGCCGGCCGCCCGGCCCGACGAGCCCGGCTTGTTTTAGCCAGGGACAATGCCGCCGTTCCAACAGAATCGTATCAGGAATTCTCAGGTCTGCTTTTTTCGGAGAGAGGGAATAGCAGGCCGCCAAGGAGGTTTCGCAGCAATTCAGTTCGATAGCTTGCCCGACAAGCCATCCTGCTTGACACCCCACCCGGTTCTCCTCACTTCTAACACGGCATGAAAAGTTCCCTGTCTTCCCGGCTTCGAATTCTAGGCATGACTGTCGTTGCGCTGAGTGGCTGGGTCGTCGCCTGGCGCGCCCATACTCCTGTGCCTGAGACTTCGCCGACCGGGACAAGGACGAAATCGGCCGGGATGCGCGAAGCCCGCGAAAAACTCCATTCGCGGGACGCAAGCAACCCGTCGCTCTACGTATCCGATCCATCGTTTTCCCAGCTATTGGCTTCCCTTTCGGAGATTTCGGCCTCAGCCCGCCCTGGGGAACCCAATCAAAAACTGCTGGAAGCCTGTAAAGCGGCGCTTTCGCATCCGGATAACCAACGTCGGTTACGTGACATCCACCTGCTCATGGAATTGATGCGACCGGAAGACGCCGCCGCTCTCCACCGGCAGTTTTTGGAAATCCACCAAAATGGCCAAGGTTATGGCCGGGAATACGATACGTTTGCCACACGCTGGGGACAAATCGACGCGCCCGGCGCTTTGGATTACCTGATGTCTGAAAAACCCTTCAGGCTGCCGATTCAGGATTTTCAAGCGATCGCCCGCGGATGGGGGAAGACCGATCCCCAGGCGGCCGTGGATTGGATGAAACAGCATCCCGAACTCAGCCAATCGATGGAGGGCAGATATGCTCTGCTAGACGGTTGGTTCCTCACCGATCCAGCCAGTGCGACCCGCTGGATGCTATCGGAAAAAATGCCTCCCCGGGAATTGGCCAGTTGCGTCAAAGGAGGAGTGTGGCAGCACCTGTTCACCACCGGCGTGGCGGATGCCGCCAAATGGCTTTCCGAGTTACCCGATGACGGCGAAATGGCCTCTGCCAACCGCGAAGGCTGGTATTCCATTCAAGGCCAACTCACCCAACTTTCCTACGACCAAGCCTCCACCGCGTGGAGCCAGGTGGCGAACACCTCCTGGATGTCGTTCGAGGATTTCGCAAACTTCGGAAACCAGGTTTCCCGTGCGACCGCGAACACCGAAGGACTTGCTGGCTATCTGAATTCAGTGGCGACGAAATGGCCCGCCGCTCAGGTGTCCCAAAAATTCGAGCAATGGGCTGCCGCAAACCCGGAATCCACCGCCACATGGCTCATGAGTTCGCCGGACTCGGCATTGCTGAAACCCGCTTTGGAAGGAGCCATCCGCGCCTTGGAAAAAAGCAACGCTCCCGAAGCCTCGGAAGAACTTCGGGGACGTTTGAAATAAAATCGGCCGGGTTGTATGCGGCGTTTGATTTGGCAGATCGCGCGCATCCGCCGGCTCTGAGACACGAGCTTGTTTTACGAAAAGCCCGCTCCTACCCTCACCCGTCATGAATCTCATCGTCCAGGAAACCATCGACCGCTGCCGCGCGGCCGGGCTCCGCCGCACCAAGGCGCTGGAGGAATTGGTGAGCACGCTGCTGGAGAGCCAGCGGCCGATGACTCTATCCGAACTCGCCGCGTCCAAGCGGCTGACCGACCAATGCGACAAGGCCACGGTTTTCCGCCTGCTGCAACGGCTCACCGAGCACGGCGTCGTCCGCCGCCTCGGCCTGCACGAGCGCGCCGCGTATTTCACGCTGCTCGTTCCGGGCAAGCACAGCGACTATCTGATTTGCACCAGTTGCGGCAGCATCGAGCCGATCAAAGCCCCCTGCCCCGTCCATCAGCTCGAGGACGAGATCCGCCAGAAAACCGGCTACCGGAATCTCTATCATGAGCTGGAGTTCTTCGGCGTGTGTCCGAAATGTGCGTGAGGTTTTCGGGAAATCATTCACACCCAAACATCCAATAACGACCGTAATGAGCCACAAAATTGAAGAGTTTGATTTCGGAGATGGAGACAGAGCTCTGATGATCACCCTTCCAATTGCACCTTTTGGTGAAGCTGAGTTCGTGGCACCCGATGTAAGTGATGACTTTAGAAGCCTGCTTCTGGAAGTTGCTGCCAACTGGGACGCATTGTGGCCCGATATGCTTGAGCGGCTCCAAGATGGAATAAGTGGCTATAATCTGCCAACGCGTCTTGGATCCGACGAATTCTTGGGAGGAATATCCCGAATGGAACAGGGCGTTTACATGGGAGATCGAAGCGACGTCTGTATCAGCTTGGATTTTGAAGAAGCGCCGCTCTGGGACTATTTCATCAAGGGAACAGAGATCGTGCACTTTCAGCCGGTCTTCTAACTTAGGGATTCACCACGATCCGAGGCTGAAGGTTGACACGACCCGCAATCCCTGCCACATCCGCCGCGCGATGTTTTCCGTCACCCGACTCCGAGCCAAGATTTCCGCCGCCATGATTTGGCGGCAGGAGTTGGCGCACGGAGCTTGAAGACGGATTGACGATCCGCACGATTCTCCGGAACGCCCGCCAAGCGGCAGGTTCCGGGGATCCATCGAGTCCCGCCTGTCGCCCGGATGTTCCGGTTTCCAACAGAAACCGACATGCACCTGAAAAACGATGACTCCTTTGACCGCCGCAGCGTGATGCTCATGCTGGGCTCGGTGGTCCTGTTCGCCGCGAACACCTTGATGGTTCGCGCCGTCGCGCTTCATGCCCCGGCGGCGAATGGCTGGGTCGCGATTCTTTTCCGGGGAGCCGTGGGGTTGCTGGTGGTTTACGCGCTGTTCGGCATGGGCCGCGGGCTTCAGCCGAAGCGCTTATTCACCGGCAGTCTGATCACGCTCCGCGGCATCGTCGGCGCGCTGAGCACCATCGCGTTTTACATCACCGTGATCAAACTGGGGGCCGGCCGCGCGGTCATCATCAACCTGACCTATCCGATTTTCGCCACGGCGATAGCAGCCTTCTGGTTGAAGGAAAAACTCAGCCGCGCCGCGATGGTGTGGATGCTCATCGGATTCTGCGGGCTGGTGGTTTTCCTGAGCGATGACGGGCAATTCCTGCAGCCCTCCGCTTACGATTGGCTCGCTCTCGCCGGAGCGGTCGGCTCGGGCTGGGTGGTGGTGATTATCCGCCGCCTGCGCCATGAGGAACACCCGGCGACGATTTACGCCTCGCAAGCGCTCTACGGACTGGTCATCGCGGCACCCGCCGCGGTGAAGTTGCCGGAACTTCCAGCCGTCGCGTGGGCCGGCCTCGCAGCGGGAGCGGTGATCGTGACGATCGCGCAGTTGATCATGACCCGCGCCTATCAGTTCATGTCCGTCTCGCGCGGGTCGTCGCTGCAAATGCTTCTGCCGGTGGCCACAGCGATCGGCGGCTTCGTATTTTTCGGCGAGACATTTCACGGGATTGAAATCGCCGGGGCGCTGCTCACCTTGGTCGCGACGTGGCGGGTGGTGGCAGGGCGCTAGATTTTCGCTTCTCGATCCGGGTACCCGATGCATACAGTCCGCCCCACGATGCTGTGCCCGTTCTGTCAATCTCCGGTGGAGGCCGATGCTTATGAATGCCCGGTCTGCATGCTGACGTTTCCGCGGGCCAACGCGATGGTCGCCGCGCTGCCCCGGCTCACGCCGATGGTCGCCGACACCACCGGGCTGCTCGCCTTGGCCGATGAAGCGAAGTTAAAAAAGCGCATCATCCGGATCCAGCGCCGCTTTCCCCAGCTCGTCCTGCAAGTGGTCATCCATGCCTTTCCCGCCGAGCATCCGTTTTCCATGCACATCTTCTGGATGTTCAACGCCGCCAACTTCGCCGGCAACATCCGCCGCGGCAAAGACAACCACGCGTTGTTAGTCGCGCTCGATCCGGTGCGTTGCGAAGCCGCGATCATGCCCGGCTACGGACTGGAGGAGTTTCTCAATCCCGAAGTGCTCGATCCCCTGCTAGAGCTCGCCGCCCCCGCCTGGGAAAGCGGCAACTGGGCTGAGGGATTGTTAGCCGTTCTCAACGGCCTCGATCCCCTGCTGGAGTCCGTTGCGATCCTGGAGGAAGTGGGCGAGCCCGGAGAGTTCTAACTGGGGCGCGGGATTCATCCCGCAGTCCAAATTCACCCGAACGCCTTGAGAAACCCCACTTCGATCGCCAGCGGCTCAAACGCATTCGTCTCCAGCGTCCGCCGCAGCGAGTCCAGCGCCTCCATCCGTTTGAGCAGGCGCCCTTCCGTTTCCGCTTCCGCGATCGCCTGCAAGGCCGGGGCCGAGCCGGGAAAATCCAGCCCGCCGGCATTCACCTTCATCCGCAGCAGGTCCGCCATCCACGCCATCAGCACGTCGAAGAGCCGGTTGCGCGAGTCCAGGTATTCCGCCTCCGCCGCCGCCTTGTGAAAATCCTCGCGTTCTTTCAACCAGCGCCCATCCGTCGAATCGCGATACGCGGCAACCTCTTCCTTCTCCGCGGCTTTTGCAGTTGCATCCGCCTCTTCCCGGTATTCCGCGAGAAAAGACGCGAACGCCGCTTTCAAATGCAGCGCAGCGATCGGCGTCCCGAATCCCCGCGCGGCGACGGAATTCAGCGCGCTCACCAACTCCGCCCCGCCATGCGCCAGCAACGCGTCGCCCCCTAACAAAGGTAGCCGCGTGCAGCGCGAAATGACCGTGGGCAGCAACCGCTGCGGATTGGCGGTTAGAAGGAGCAGCAGCGTGTTTTTCGGCGGTTCTTCGAGAGTTTTGAGAAATGCGTTGGCCGCCTGGTCGTTCATCCGGTCCGCCTCCGTGATTACGCCCACCTTGCACGCCCCGCCGGGCGCGGCGAGATGCAGCGTTTGTTCCAGATCGCGGATCTCATCCACCCCGATCCGCCGCGACTTCATCCGCGGGCGGATGACCCGCACCCAGCCGCTTTCCAGCTCGTCAAGCGGCGGGGTTTCCACCACCACCGGCTCGCCAAACAAATCGAAGCCCCCGCCAGCCGCCGCCCCGTTCACCAGTTGGATCACCCGCGCCGCCAGCTTTTCCTTGCCGCTGCCGTGCGCGCCACTGATGAGAAACGCGTGCGCCAACCGCCCGCGTTCGTGCGCCGCTGAGATCAATTCGAATGCCCGGTCTGCCAAATACGCCATGCGCCGCCATCGTCTCCCGAACCCCAGCCGAGGCAACCCGAAAACCGCAGCAGCGGCGATTTCCATGACCCACAGCGGCTGGGAGCGCAGTTAGCGACTGATTCGTCCAACGGCAGCCACCTGTCCCGGCGACTTCCGACTTGCCGCAGTCCCGCCAGTTTGAGCAGGCTCTCCGTGAGCCCCGACTCATCCCCCCTTCCATGCCGGCTGACTTCATCATTTACCCAGAACTCCAAGTCGTATTCAGTTATGGATGGGGGACACTCACGTTCGAAGATATCCGGGATCATCGCACCCGCCTGTTGCACGACGCCAATTTTGCTGCGGATTTCCGCCAGATCGCGATGCTTTCCGATGTGGCCGAGATAAAAATCTCCAACGAGGAAATCGAGGCTCTCGCTGGCGAGCCTGTTTTCACACCGAGATCACAGCGCGCCCTCGTGGCGGCTCCCTGTCTTCATTTTGGCTTGAGCCGAATGTTTCATGCTTACAGCGACATTCAACGGATCGGCGTTTTTCGCTCGCTCAGTGAAGGGGCTGCGTGGGTGGCGGTGCCGATGGATTTGGCCGCTGAGGCATTTCAGGAAATACGACAGGTCCACAAGCTGGCCTGACCCTGCGGCCTTCGTACAATGGCGTGGCTCACGGGAGTGTCAGCCCATCTTGGCTTTTACCTTTGCGTTGTGACGGGAATGCCATACGAAGAGCGCCCCGCCGCATGAGATTGTTCCGCATCCTCACTTTCAAAGAACTCAAAGGGTATTTCCTCACGCCGTTTGGCTGGGTGGTGCTGGCTTTTGTCACAATCATGCAGGGGTTCTCGCTGTCCACGGCGATGAAAGGCTTCCGCGACACGCCGGTGAAGGACAACCTCGTTTACGTGACGCTTCACACGCCGATTTTCTGGTTCTACTTCCTGTTCATTTTCCCGCTGATCACGATGCGGCTGTTCTCGGAGGAGGAGCGCTCGGGGACTTTGGAAACCCTGCTGACGGCTCCGGTTAGGACCTGGCAGGTGGTGTTTTCGAAATACGCGGCGGCGATGCTGTTCTACACGGTGCTGTGGATTCCGGGGTTCATTCAGTTCAAAATGTTCGTGTGGGCGACGGACATCCCGCCGGCCTTCACGCCGGGCGCGCTGGGCGGCGCCTTCACGGTGGTGATGCTGATGGGCGCGGCGTTCACGGCGATCGGCTGCCTGGCGTCGGCTCTGACGTCGAGCCAGATCATCGCGGGAATTCTAACGATCGGGCTGCTGGTCATCCAGTATTTCCTCGGGTTCGTGACAATCATCTGGGGCGAGTCGTTCGCCGGGGCGGGGTTCTTCCACTACATTTCCTCGCAGCAACATCTGCATTATTTCGCCAACGGAATGTTCGACACGCGGCCGATGGTTTATTTCCTGAGCCTCGCGCTGTTCGTGTTGTTCCTGACCTATCAGGTTGTGGATTACCGCCGCTGGCGCCGCTGATTAACAATGCGATCCCTCCTTTACATGCCCTGTTTCGCGGCTCTCGGCTCCCCGCTGGCCGCGTTTGAAGTTCAGACCGAAAACATCCGTGCGCGCATTTCGGAGGCGGAGTTCATCGTCAACATCTGCATTTACGAGCAGACGTGGATTTCCGAGACGCCCGGTTTTCCTAGAGCGCAGTTGGTCCAGAAAGCTATAATCACCGGGGTTTACAAGGGCGCTATCGCGGTGGGCACCAAGTTGGAATACCGCTACTTTATCGAAGAGCCGCAACGGTTCTTAGAAAAAACAAAAATCCGTTCCGGCACCGTCGAGGGAGAACTCAGGACTTTCTTTTTTTCCAGTGATGAGGGCACCCTCAAGAATGGAAAATACACCCTCGAATCCTATGGTTTCTCGTTCCCCCGTTGCGACGAAAACGACGGCTTCGCGAAGGCCTTCCGTCAGGAATTGAAAACCAACCCCGCGTTGAAGCCCTCCAACGACTAAACGCCGCGATATTTCATGTCCGAACCCGCTTCCGAACCCAAGGGAAAACCCGCCCGCCCGCTCAACCGCTGGGGATTGGGGACCTTGTCCGCGCTCCAGATCGTTTTCATGGTGGTCATCCTGGTCGCCCTGAACTATCTGGCGGCCCATCATTTCACTCGCTGGGACCTGAGCCGCGACGGGGCTTACAGCCTTTCCAACTCGACCTCTCGTTACCTCAAAGACAAGGCCGTCAGGGAACGGGAGAAGCCGATGAAATGGATCATGGCGTTCCGCCGCAGCTCGCCGTTTTACGAGCGGGTGCGGGCGCTGGCCGAGGATTACGCCCGTCTATCAGGCGGCAAGATCGAGCTGGAAATCGTCGATCCGCTGCGCAGCGCCGACCGCACGGCCGAAGTGGCGGCGCTTTACGGGCTGCCGCTGACGAAAGACCTGATCATCATGGACGCACGGACCGACGACGGGCCGGTGTCCACCGAGGAGAAAACGACATCCACCGATCCCACCGCGGACGAAAAGCCGGTGCGCATTCTGCATCCGAACGTGAAGGTCATCGTGGCCGACGACATGGCCATTTTCACCACCGCCGAAAATGCCAAACAGCGAATCACGAAAATAACCGGTTTCCAGGGCGAGGACGTTCTAACCGCGAGGCTGGTCGAGTCGATCGAAGGCCGCACGCGCAAGATGGTGTTCCTGGCAGACAAGAGCCGGTTGGACGGCGAGGGCGAGAAATCGCCGATGAGCTCGCTGCAGGACACCCTGATGTTTCAAAACGTCGAGCTCAAGGGCATCAATCTATCAGGCCTCACGGAAATCCCGGCGGACGCGGAGGGTGTGGTGATGGCGGCGCCGAGATACGACCTCACCGACGCCGAGACCGCGGTGTTGGAAAAGTATTGGAACCGTCCGCGCGCGGCGATGCTTTTCCTGCTCAAGCCGGGCGACACCCCGCCGAAATTGCGGACCTTCCTCCGTGGCTACGGCATCACCCCGCGCCGCGACCGGGTGATCTCGAAGGTGGGCGATCGCATCGACACCACGGCCCGGGGCGCCTTCACCTATCAGGTGGATTTCACCAAGGATCTCGCCGGGCAAGCCACGGTTTACGAAGGAGCCACCTCGTCCTTGGAAGTCCGCGAGGGAGAGGAGGACCTGATGAACCGGCAGATCAATCCGATCGGCCTCATCGAAGCGGGCAAAGAGTTCTGGGGTGAAACGAAATTCGACCAGAAGGACATCGCCTTCGACGAAAAGGAAGACAGCAAGCCGCCGCTGTTCCTCGCCGCCTGCGCCACCCGCGGCGCGGCCACCGATGAGCGTTTCGCGGCCGACACCTCGCGGATGGTGGTCATCGCCAATACCGATTTCCTCGACCCCAAACGCCAGCGCGCGGAGAACATCGATTTCCTCGCCTCGTCCGTGAACTGGCTGGTCAACCGCCAGTCGCTCGCCGGCATCGGCCCGCGTTCGCTGCCCATCTACAAGCTGCCGATCCTCGACGCGCAGGTGTCGTTCATCAACCGGGTGAATTTGTTTTTCCTGCCCGCGTTCCTGATTGTCATCGGCGCCTTCATCTGGTCCTCGCGCCGAGCCTAACTGCCCCCATGCGTTCCTTCGGTTTCACCCTGATCCTCGCGTTGTTAGCCGTGCTCGTCTGCGGCCTCGCGGGCTGGCGGTGGGTGCAGGGAAGTTTCGATTCCGTATTCGGCGCGCCGCCCACGCCGGTCGGCGAGCGGATCTATTCCGGATTCACCCCGGCGGACGTGAAACACATCGAAGTCTCGCAAAACGGAGTGAACACCACCTTCGAACTTGGTGCCAAAGGCTGGTATTGCACGCTGCCATGGAAGGACCGGATGGACCCGCGCGCCGCCGTGGGCATCATCAATTTCACGCTCGGCCTGCGCGTCGAGGATTTCGCGGAAGTCGATGACATTGACAGCCAGAAGTCCGGGCTGAAAGAGGGCGGCATCAACATCCGGTTAGAAGGTGCCAACCACCAGCCGCTCGCGAAATACAAGCTCGGCCGCGAGACCCCGTGGCTGGCCACCGTCGAGAACATCGACGAGCCGGTGCCAACCGTTTTCATCCAGCCGCGCGATCCGGATCACAAGCACTACATCTACGCCTGCACCGCCGGCGACATCGGCCCGGCCTTCAAGGACGGCCTGAAGTTTCTCCGCGACCATCACCCGTTTTATTTCAATCCCACCGCGCTGCAAAAGGTCCGCATCCGCGGCACGGAAGGCGAGTTCACGCTGGCCCGCGAAACCCGCCAAAGCCCTTGGCGGGTGGTCAAGCCGCTGGACCTCGCGACCGATCCCAAGGCCGTGAAAGCGTTGCTCGAAGGGCTCTATGAATTGCAGGCGTTGAAAATCTCCGACCGTGCTTCGGTCACCCTGCCGGCCAGTGGCACCACCGCCAAATCCGGGCAGATCTCGCTCGTTTCCTTCGACTCCGATACCGAGACCGTGCTCGATATCTATCCGCCGGAAACGCCCGAGTCGCGCGACGTGCGGGCCACCGTGAGCGACCGCCCGGACACGATTTTCGACCTCCCGCTCAAGCCCGAACCGAACCGGGTTTCACTGGCGAACTTGCCGCTCGCCATCAACGACCTGCGCGACCCCACGCTGACCAACCTGAACAGGAAATCCCTGCGCGGCGTTCTGATCCAGCCGGCCACGGGCACCGAAATCCTGATTACCCGCACGCCACCCCGGCCGTGGATGGCCACCATCAACGGCCAGTCGCAGGAAGCCAACGAAGAGCGCCTTTTCACCCTGCTCATTACGGTCACGGAAGGCCGCGCGATTGGCTTTCCGAGCGATGCCGCCACCGACTTCACGCCGTGGGGACTGAACCGACCGTTCTTGAAATTGCGCTTCCTCGGAGAAGACAATCAAGGGCTCGAACTGGCGTTCGGCATCGATGGCAAGGGCGGCTATTTCGTCAACCGGCTCGGCACACCGACGGTGTTGCGGGTCGACTCATCGCTGGTTGCAGCCATCCCGGTAAGGCCCTACGAGTGGCGGCAGTCACGGTTGTGGTCGGTGGATCGGAGCAACCTGATGGCCATCGAGCGGCGCTTGGGTTCCGAGAATCCAATCATGTTATATTATAACTTCAGCGAGGATAAATGGACCGCTTCGCGGATGAACGCGGATGGCGGCTCGAACATTGCAAGTGCCGATCTAACCGACAAAATCAATCCAGAACGGGCGAATTACATGTTGGGCGAAATCGAAGGTCTCAAGGTCACCCGTTGGCTCGCGCCGGACGACGCTTCCGCCACCACCGCCCTGCTCAAGCCGTCGCTGGCCTTCAAGCTCGTTGAAAAGGGCACCAACGAGGTGGGCGACTTCACGGGTTTGATCACCCGCGAGGTCATCCTCGCGCCGGCGACCACCACGGGGAATTCCATGTTCTACTACGGCCGCATGGGTTCCGACAGCCACCCTTTCCTGTTGGACAAGGACACCTATCTGAAGCTGGCGACGGATCTGTTGGAGAAGGAGTGAGCTGGCTCTTGCATGTAGTCCAACCCTTTAGGGTGTCTTCAAGGGTGATGAAAACACCCAAGGGTTAAAATGCTTGAAGGGAAGAACCTCGCACCCTCCGCGATCGCGTAGGGTCACGGCTAACACCTTGTCACACCGTTCCGGGGACACTAGTGCTCCTCCGATGGGTGAATGGTCAACATAGACTGACTTTCAACCAGCTTTGCGCTGTCACCCGTCTCCAGTCGTTATGAAATCGCACCTATCCCTCAGCCGCCTGCTTCTCGCGCTCGTCGGATTGGCGACACTAGCCTCCCTTTGCCAAGGGCAAACCCTCTACAACTTCGGCAACCCCACTGCTGAGGAGCAACTCTACGTGGAACTGATCAACCGCGCCCGCGCCAACCCGCCCGCGGAGGGAGCCCGACTCGCCGCCACCACCGACCCGGATGTCACCAGCGCCTACTCCTATTTCAGCGTGAATCTGGCGATGATGCAGACCGAATTCAATGCCATCCCCGCGCTGCCCCCGCTCGCGCCGAACGCGAGCCTGACCACCGCCGCACGGGGCCACTCCGCCTGGATGCTGGCAAACGCCGTTCAGTCTCACAACGAAACCAATCCCAACAATGACCCATTCATCCGCATGACAAATGCGGGCTACACCTATTCGACCGCCGGCGAAAATGTGTATGCCTACGTGAAAAGCGTTTGGCACGGTCATGCGGGCTTTGAGGTCGACTGGGGAACCGGCGGCACAGGGGGCATGCAAAATCCTCGCGGGCACCGCAGCAGCATCCACAACGCGAACTTCCGGGAAATCGGCGTGGGTGTGGTAAACGGAACAAACAACACGGTAAATCCCCCTATCGGGCCGCAACTGGTGACGCAGGATTTCGGAGCGCGAAACAGCAGTCCGAATCTCGGCACCGGAGTGGCGTACTATGACCTGAACTCGAACAATTTTTACGATCTCGGTGAGGGCATTTCCGGACTCACCGTGAACGTCAGCGGCGCATCCAACTACTGCACCACCGCGGCAGGCGGCGGGTGGGTGGTGCCCTGCCCCACCACCGCAGAGACCCGCACGGTCACTTTTTCCGGCCTCAATGTAAACCAGACCACCAGCATCGTTTTCCCGGCATCGCAAAACGCCAAGGCGGATTTGATGCTCAGCTACAGCCCGCCAGCCATCACGAGCCCCTCCACCGCTGTCGCCGGCAACAACCACAACGTGACGTTCAACCCGGTAGGCGGAGCAACCAGCTACTCATGGGCGCGCTCGACGATGTCCACCGCGGCTGCGGAAAACTGCGAAAGCACAACGAATGTCACCACCAGCACCACGGGAAGCTATCAGGTGTCGAGCACCACCGTAAAACAACAGGGAACCGCCTCGTTCCACCTCCTCAACTCGACCGGAGCCAGCCAGTCCATCCAACTCAATGCGCTCTACTACGGCGGCGCGTCGCCTTCCCTGAGTTTCCAAAGCCGGATCCGCTATGCGCAAACGACCGAGCAGTTCAGAGTGCAGGTCAAGGAGGAGGGCTCCACGATCTGGCAAAATGTTTACAGCCAAGCCGGCACCGGTGGTTCCGGAGAAACCGCCTTCGCCTTGCGATCGGCCGCGCTCCCCGGCATGGCGGGCAAGTCGTTCCGCGTGCGCTTCCTCTTGGATTTCCCCAGTGGCAGCTACTTCACCGACACTTCGGACATCGTGGGCTGGTTCATCGATGCGATCACCTTCAGTGGAGTTTCCACACTCAGTGGCACTGTGACCCAATCCCTGAGCGGCACTAGCGGTTCCTTCACACCAAATTCCGGAGATTATCTGCTTTCCGTGTCTCCCGTGATTTCGGGTCGGGATTTCCCGGCCTCCTATCAGGTCCTCAATGCCACCACCGGTGTCGTATCCCCTCCGCAAATCGCCGGGCAGCCCTCCTCCGTCACCGTCAACAGCGGAGCAACGGCCACCTTCACCGTCACGGCCAACGGCACTTCGCCATCGTATCAGTGGTATGTGGGGAACTCCGGCGTCACCACCAATCCCATCTCCGGAGCGACCGGCAACTCCTACACAACACCCGCGCTGGCATCCACCACGAGTTACTGGGTGCGGGTCACCAACTCCGCCGCAACTGTGGATTCCAACACCGCCACCGCCACGGTCATCACACCGCCCGTCATCACACCGCCCGTCATCACCAGCCAGCCGGTCGCGGCAAGCATCGTCAGCGGCTCCAGCACTACCTTCAACGTCGCCACCACCGGTACTTCGCCAACCTACCAATGGTATGCGGGCAACTCCGGAGTGACCACCAATCCGATCTCCGGCGCTAACAGCAACTCCTTCGCCACTCCTCCCCTCAGCTCCACGGCCAGCTATTGGGTGAGGGTTTCCAACGCCGCGGGCAACGCGGACTCCAACACCGCCACGGCCACCGTGGTCATGCCTCCCGCCATCACCGGGCATCCGGGTTCCGTCACCGTCCCCAGCGGCAGCGGCACCACCCTGAGCGTGACCGCGACCGGCGCGAACCTGGCCTACCAGTGGTATCAGGGAGCATCCGGCTCTATCCAGAACCCCATCTCCGGCGCGATCTCCAGCTCCTACATCACCCCGAATCTCAGCTCGACCACCAGCTACTGGGCGAAAGTCAGCAACATCGCCGGAAGCGCGGACTCCAACACGGCGACCGTCACCGTGGCTTATCCGCCGACGATCCTCTCCCAACCGGTTTCTCCGACCATTTCGAAAAACACCAGCACCACCCTGTCCGTGACCGCCTCCGGCCCATCCCTGACGTATCAGTGGTATCAAGGAAACTCGCCAAGCACTACCACCCTCATCGCCGGCGCCACCTCCAGCAGCTACACCACACCCACCCTCGCTAATCCGAAGTCATACTGGGCGCGCGTGACTAACAGCGCTGGCTTCGCGAACACCGTCACCGCCACCGTCACCACCACCAACGGCGCAGTCACGCGCAATTTCGGAGTCTGGGCGTCGGAGATCGAAACAGCCAACAGCCTCACAGCGGGATCCATCGCCAACGCGAACGGCGACTTCGACAAAGACGGCAGAAACAACCTCGTCGAATACGCATTCGGTGCATCGCCGATCATTGGTAACGACACAGCGCCACGTCTCCCAGTCGTCCTGCCGAGTGCCACCCATCTCATCCTCCGCTATCAGAGGGACACCGCCGTCACGGACATCACGATCACCCC
Organism: Verrucomicrobiota bacterium; assembly: GCA_040385685.1. GTDB lineage: Bacteria > Verrucomicrobiota > Verrucomicrobiia > Verrucomicrobiales > Akkermansiaceae > Luteolibacter. The sequence continues at coordinate 39,782 of JAZKGW010000046.1, forward strand.
GGAAACCGCCGCCGGGCTCAACAACTGGAAATCGCCCGGCCAAGCTGGCGCACCTGCCGGTTTCACGGACACCCTGACCTCCACCGCCTCGGGCATCGAAACCCGCGAGGCGACGGTGCCGCGGAGTTCTGGAGCCGCAGGATTCATGCGCATGCGGGTGACGCAGCCTTAGTCCGAGGCAAGTGAAGGCTTGCACAATACCGTGAAATAAGGCGAATTCCGGCCCCGTGAAAGCCCTCGATGTTCTCTTCGCGCTCGCCTGTCCGCTGCATGCGGCCCTGCTCGCAACTGTGGAGACGACCCAAGGCCCGGTGGTCATCGAACTGCAATACGACAAGGCACCGCAGGCGGTGGCGAATTTCATCACGTTGGCCGAGGCGACGCGCAGCCGCATCCACCCGGTCACAGGGGCTGGCATCCGCTCGCCGCTCTACATCGGGGAAAAATTTTTCCGGGTGGTCAATGACCCCAACTTCAAGATCATCCAAACTGGCTCCGGGACCGGCACCAACAGCGGCGGGCCCGGCTTCAGCTTCAAGGATGAGTTTGATCCCACGCTCACTCATGTTCCATACGTCCTCTCGATGGCGAACAGCGGCCCAAACACCAACGGCAGCCAGATTTTTTTTACCGGCAGCGTCAGCACCCCCAACCTAAACAACGTCCACACGGTCTTCGGTCTCATCACGGATCCCGCCAGTCGGTCGGTGATCGACGCCATCCTTGCCGCTGGCAGCAACACCTCGACGATCACCGGGTTGACCTTTTCCCGCACGGATGCCGCGGCGATTGCCTTCAATGAACACGCCCAGAATCTCCCTGTCGTGGCCCAGGCCAAGGGCAATCTGGTGGTGACGCCCAATGTCTCGGCCACTTGGAATCTGAATGAATATCAAGACACCGGCGACATCTTCCGCGCTTTCCGATCCAACACGCTCGCTGCTAACAGTTGGACGGAGCTGACCTCGGCCAAGCGCCAAAGCGGGATCGTTGCCGATGGCTTCGTCGCCATCATCGGACCGGTGACTCTTGACGCAGCGTCGGCACCCGCGGCGTTTTACAACCTCACTTGGGTCACGCATCCTGGCTCGGTCACACCGACCCGACTGACCAGTCGGACGGTGGAAATGAAATTCGGCGTGCAGACATTGACCTACGTGTTCGACAGTTCGGGCGGAAGTGGCACCGGCACTTTCAAGTTGAATGCCGAATCCTCGGAGTCGTTTCCCTTCGTTCTTACGTCCCTCGCAGCCACTGGCCATGCCTTCAATTTTTCCTGCTACAACTTGTCCGGCTCGGTGGCTGGACCGTATAGTTTTCGAGTCGGCTGCGACACGGCGACGAGCACGTTGATCACCGGACGGCATTCATCCGGGATCGCGACCATTACCCGCTGAAATTCCACTCATCCCTTCCCAGCGGTCGCATTTCCCTCTACTCCTCCGCCGTGCTTGGCTCGCTGCGCTTGATGGATTTCCGCTGCTTTTCCTCGCTGGACCTTGAGGTGCCGGCCGAGGGCGCGATTCTGATCGGCGACAACGCCCAAGGAAAAACCTCCGTGCTCGAAGCGCTGTGCGTGTTGGTCCGGTTGCACTCGCCGCGCACTCACCGGATGAGCACGCTCGGGCGCTTCGGCGGCAAGGGCTTCGGCATCGCCGGCGACCCGTGGGGCGGCGAGCGACAGGTGCGACATTCCCGCGAGGGGTTGGTCTTGCAAGTCGATGGAGAACCGCGCGCCAGCCAAGCGTCCTACCTCGAGGACGGCGGACTCATTGTGTGGATGGGCAACGAGGACCTCGAACTGGTGCGCGGCCCGGGCGAAGGCCGTCGCCGTTATCTCGATTTCCTCGGCGCGCAGATTGATCCGGACTACCGCCGCTCCTGGTCGCGCTACCGGCGGGCGTTGCGGTCGAAAAACCTGCTGCTCAAGGAAAGCCGCCCGCGCGACGCGGAGATTTTTTCCTACGAGGAAATCCTGGTGGAACACGGCACTGTCCTAATGGAAGCCCGCGCCCGGTTAGTGTTAGAACTCGCCCCGCTCGCCGCCGAGGCCCAGCGGGAAATCAGCGGCAAGGACGAACCGCTGACCCTGACGTATCTCCCGGCCAGCGGCCCGGACCTGCGGGAATCCCTGCTTCAGGCGCGCGAACGCGAAACCCGCTTGCGCCAGGCCGTCGTCGGCCCGCACCGCGACGAACTCGACCTGCGGCTCCACGGCATGCCCGCCGCGGATTTCGCCAGCGAGGGCCAGCAGCGGACGCTCGCCCTGGCCCTCAAGCTCGCCCAGGGGAAACTGCTGGAACGCCGCGGTGGCAAACTGCCGATCTATCTGATGGATGACATCTTCGGCGAGCTCGATCCCGGCCGCCGCAACGCGCTGATGAACCACCTGCCGCCGCTCGCGCAGAAATGGATCACCACCACCCATCTCGACTGGTTGAAAGAGACAACCGCGCCTGGAGAACTCGGGCGTTTCAAGGTCAGCGACGGCAGGGTGACGGGCGGATGAAAAAATGGAGTCCGGTCCGTTTCCCGTCATCCATCCAGCTAACCAATTCCGGATAGGCGCCCGCCCCATTCATTCAGCTAACAAGCGAAGGACTTTTCCACGAAATGCCAATGATTCGCCGCGGCTTTAGTGGTGCTGTCCCATCGTCGGCAGAAGCAGACAGACTCCGCTCTTCGGTCCTCACGGCTCACCCGGCACTTTTCCCGCCGCCAGTCCGCAAAACCCATACACCCGCTTCTCCACCCACGGCAGGAACGGATTCCACCTCTGCCGCAGCATGTCCGTGGCGGAAACTCGGATGGCACCTTTTTCACCGCGAAGGGCGAGGTTCCCGAGCGTGGGTTTGTTCTCAGGGCCGCCGTTGCCGTAAATCGGATCGGAGGCGGAAAACGGCAACGCGATGTGCGCCAGCGAGTAAATCTCCTTCGGCCAACCGAGACCGGTTTCAACCGGCTCCAAGTCCCTGCCGTTTTCGCGCCGGCGGATGACGACGCTCGAGGGATCCTTGCCGGGTGCCGTGTCGTTGGTGGCGATGCTGAGGGCGAATGGGTGGTTGGGATTCGCCAGAAGTCGGGCGAAATCCCCGGCGGGGTCCTTGGTGAGCAGGTGCTCGATCCGAGCCAGGCGATTGATATCGAAGACGACCAATTCGTGACCGTTGGGCGGCAACCGGTCGAACAGACGCGACACCAGATCCGGTGCGGAAACCGTAGCGTCCAACGCAGATTGGAAGGCGATCACCGGCGGAAAATCGCCGAGTTTCCGCGAGGCGGCGAGTTTCCCTAGCCGCTGGTCGATAGCGGTGGTGATGCGGTGGGCGAGATCCCCCGCGTTTACGGCGAAAGAACCGTATTTATAGGGATCATACTCGAGGGAGACTGACGTCCACGCCAGTTGCTCCACGCCCAGCCAGTGTCCGATTCGGCCCTGCCAGACCGCCAGTGCGGCCGCGGGAGACACGCCGATCTCGGGGGAAAACAGCACCAGTCCTTTGACCTTCGGCAGCTTGGGATCCTCCAGGCATTCCAACGCATAATTCACCGCCAGCGCACCGCCATTCGAGTAACCCACGATGTACACCGGTTTGTCGCCGACCAGCGAGCGGACGTGCGGCATCGCCAGGCGCACCGCCGCGGCCATGTCCTGCCAGGTCACCTCAACCAACCCGCACGGAGCCGTGCCGTGGCCCGGGATGCGCAGCCCCACCACCGTCGCTCCTGCCGCGTGCAGCCCCTCGCCGAGGTGGCGCAGGCTGTATGGCGAATCCGACAGACCGTGGAGCAGCAGAATCCCCACCTGTGGATTCTCCCGGATCAGTTGGAAGCTGCGGTTCCAGTCCGGCTTCATCGCCGTGGGGTCCATCATGCCGCCGTGTTGGTAGCGGTTGATCGACCGGGTTTCGGCGGGTCCGGTCTTCTGATAGACATCCTTCTCCAATTGCGCGAAAAGCCGCTCCTCCAGCTTCAGGTAACCGGCGAAGTTCTTGACCTTCGAGTGCTCGGTGAACTCCTCGTCCAGATCCGCCGTGTGCCAGATCTGCAGCGCGGGGCGGCGCTTCAGGCTGTTAGCCGCCACGAAAACCAGCGTGACCAACACGCCGAAGAGTCCGTAGCCGATGGCCCGCCGGCCCATGGTGAACGAGTGATAGGCAATCTTCCGCATGGCAGATCAACGCCCGCCGCCTGCCTCCGGTCAAGACCGGCCTGACGGGGAAGCCGCTCCTGCCGCGCGCTCCACGCCGCCACGGCGGGAACCTCCAGCGGTAATTACCTTGCCAAGCAGGACCAAGCTGAATCTTGTGCGAGCGCAATAGGGCGATCCAAAGGTAAATGGTCCGTAATCTCAAACTCCTCTATCTGATTCCCGCTCTCGTCACTTTGGCGATGATCATCTATGGAGTTGTCGCGTCTTCGGTGAACACCAGCGACAACCTGCGCGATTCCAGCGAGGTCGCCCACAGCCGCAGGGTGCTGGTCGCGCTTCAGGAAACGATTGGCTGCATGCTCGACCTCGAGACCGGCCAGCGTGGGTTCATCATTACCGGCGATGAGGACTATCTGAAACCTTACGAATCCGCCGTGCGGAAATTGGACTCACCGGTCGCCGCTCTCACCGACCTGACCCGCGGTGATCCTTCGCAGCAGCACAAGATCGGGATGATTCAGGAAGTCGTCAGCCAGCGGAAAAAGTCCATGGCCCACACCATCGAGATCCGGCGGAACGAGGGCCTTGCCGCCGCGGTCGCCGATGTGCAGCGCACCGGGGGCAAGGACCAGATGGATCGCATCCGCCAGCTCATCGACGAGATGCGGGACGAGGAGGTCGCGCGGATCGACCTGAGCCTCCACAAACTCGCGGAAAACCTGAAGCGGACGAACCTCACCGTCACCATCGCCGGGTTCGTGGCAATCGGCTCCGGGGTGACCGGCGTGCTGCTGTTGTTGCTGTTTCTATCAGCCAGCGGCCGGGAACAACAACAACGGCTCCAGAAGGAAAAGGCCGAGGACGCCGACCGCGCGAAGAGCGATTTCCTGGCGATGATGAGCCACGAAATCCGCACGCCGATGAACGCGATCCTCGGCTTCGGCGAGTTGCTCCACGACATGGTTGAAACTCCGCAGCAAAAGCATTTCTCGGCGGCGATCTTGTCCAGCGGGAACTCCCTGCTCTCGCTCATCAACGACATTCTCGACCTTTCCAAGATCGAAGCCGGAAAGCTCGACCTGCACCCCGAAGTCGTGCTCATGGAGCAGTTCGCGGAAAACATCGAGACGCTGTTCTCCTTCCGCGCCGCGGAAAAAGGGCTGCACTACTCGATCCGGATCGATCCCACGGTGCCGCCGATGCTCTCGTTCGACGCCCTGCGACTTCGCCAGGTGCTCGTGAACCTGGTCGGCAACGCGATCAAGTTTTGCCGCGAAGGCTCGGTCACAGTCGTCCTCCATACGGAGCCGGTCACCGACGGAGACCGGGTGATGCTTCACATCGACGTGGCGGACACGGGTATCGGCATTCCCGAAGAGCAGGTCTCTGAGATTTTCCGGCCGTTCTATCAGATCGATTCGCGCCAAGGCCGCCAGTTCCAGGGCACCGGGCTCGGCCTGAGCATCAGCCGCCGGCTGGTCGAGGCGATGGACGGCACCATTGTGGTGGAGAGTGTGTTAGGAAAGGGTTCGCTGTTCCGGGTCGCACTGCCGACCGGTGTCAGCCAGCAGGCCGAAGAAAGATTTGCCGCCGCACAGGTGACCGACGGCGTGGCCGTGGATTTCGACAGGTTGAAACCGTCGAAGATCCTGGTCGCCGACGATGTGCCGCTGAATCGCGACCTGATCAGAAGTTACCTCGCCGGATCCCGTCACCAGATCATCGAGGCCGAGGACGGCGAGCAAGCGGTGAGGCTTTGCTTCAAACATCGCCCCGACCTCGTCCTCATGGACATCCGCATGCCCGCCCTGGATGGCCGCGAGGCGCTGGCCCAGCTCAGATCGCGCGAGGAGACCCGCCACATTCCCGTCATCGCGGTGACCGCGTCCTCGCTGCTCAACAGCCAGATGGAACTCAAATCCACATTCGACGGCTACGCGGACAAGCCCCTCAACCGCAGCAAGCTCTTCGCCGAACTCGCCAAATTCATCGCCGCCGCCGAGCCGTCCCCGCTTGCGCCTGAAACCCAGGAAATCGCCCTGCCCGCTCCCATGACCGCCGGCCACGATTGGGCCGAGCTCTGCGCAGCGCTCGACACGCTCCACGAAACGGTCTGGCCAAATCTCGTGAAGCTCGTCCCGGCCCAGGCGACCATGAAATTTTCCGCCCGGCTAACGGAGCTCGCCGCCGACCACGACTGCCCGCCTCTCTCCAACCACGCCCGGCAGCTACTCGAGGCGGCGGAAATGATGGACTTTGGCAAGGCGAGCCGCTTGCTTGAGGAGTTCCCGGAACTCATCGCCGCCATTCGCGCTTCCCATGCTTGACCGATATCCACACACCGATGCGACGTCGCTCATCCTCGTCGTAGATGACGAGCCGAAGAACGTTCAGGTCGTTGGCGCGCTGCTGCTCAAGCACGGCCATGAAGTCATCGCCGCGAACAGCGGCCCGGAAGCCCTGGCGAAGCTGGAATTCGCCAAGCCGGACCTTATTCTGCTAGACGTGATGATGCCCGGCATGACCGGCTTCGAGGTTTGCCGCATCCTCCAGAACAACCCTGAAACCCGCGAGATCCCGGTCATTTTCCTCTCCGCCGCCGCCGACAAGAGCTTCGTCACCGAAGCCTTGCAACACGGCGCGGTGGACTACATCACCAAGCCATTCCACAGCGCCGAACTGCTTACCCGCGTGGACCTCCACTCGAACCTCCAGAAGATCCGCCGGCGGCTGGCCGAGTCGATCACGGAAAAGAACCGGCTGTTGGAAATCGTCGCGCACGATTTGAAGAACCCTCTCAGCGGCATCCAGTTCGCCGCCCAGATGCTCGCCGAGAGATCCACCGGCGGGAATCCCCAACAGGACATCCTCCTCGAAAGCATCCACGACTCCGCCAGGCGGGCCTTTGAGATCATCGCCCAACTGTTAGCCACGCCGGGACTCGATGACGTGAAGTCCAGCATCCGCAACGAGCCGGTTTGTTTGAAGGAAAACGCGCTCAAGGCGCTCAAGAGTTTCGAACAGCACGTCCGCAGCAAGGAAATTCAGTTAGATCTCCTTGTCCCGGAGAAAAGCGTGATCGTTCTCGGCGAGGACCGCACCTTGCGCTGCTGCATGGAAAACCTGATTTCCAACGCCATCAAATTTTCCCCGAAAGGCGCGAGCGTCCGCATCCAGGTCCTGCCCGATGCCGACGCCGGGGAATTCCGGATCGAGGACCAAGGACCGGGATTCCAAGCGGATGAAATCGACTCTATGTTCCAGAAGTTCAACCGCCTCAGCGCCCGGCCGACCGCTGGAGAGGACTCGACCGGGCTCGGTCTCCACATCGTCCATGAACTCATCAGCGCGATGCAGGGCAGCGTCCTCTACGAGAAAAGCCGCTTGGGAGGCGCGTGCTTCACCCTGAAACTGCCCCTCGCCGAAAAATGCGGCTAGATTCGAGTTCGCTGGGTCGCAATGGATATTTTTGTCCGCCCGTCTGAATGTCGCGCATCTCCCAAAAAGTGACGAAAGACTCCTCATTCTCAGACGTATCCGCCGGGATCACATGATTAAAACCCTGAAATCCAGCTTGCTTCTAGCATCTTTCGGAATCCTGGCGCTCGGATGTCTTCCCGCGAGCGCCGCAGAATGGCTGAGCCTTCCCGCCAAGGCCGGAACCTCCAACGGCAAGAAAATTGTCCTCATTTCCGGCGACGAGGAATACCGTACCGAGGAGTCGTGCCCGATGTTGGCCAAGATCCTCAGCCAGAAATACGGCTTCAGTTGTGTCGTGCTCTTCGCCATCAACCCGGACGGCGGCTACATCGACCCGAATTTCCAAAAGAACATCCCCGGCACCGCCGCGCTGGATTCGGCGGATTTGATGATCATCGGCACCCGCTTCCGTCAGTTGCCCGACGACCAGATCGCCCGCTTCGCCGCATATCTCAACGCCGGCAAGCCGGTCATCGGCATCCGCACCGCCACCCACGCGTTCACCGGAGGTGCCAAAACCGGCGACTTCAAGTGGGCGGATTTCGGCCTTAACATCCTCGGCGAAAAATGGGTAAACCACCACGGCAAGCACAAGGTTGAAGGAGCCCGCAGCATCGTCGAGGCGGCCAATGCCAACCACGAGATCCTCCGCGGAGTCGGTGAAATTTTCGCTACCTCCGACGTTTACGGGATTGCCAATCTCGACCAGCAAGCCGCCACCATCCTCCTCCGCGGAGCGGTCACGGAGTCGTTGGATCCGGCGTCAAAAAACATCGATGGCCCGAAGAACAACCCGCTGATGCCGCTCGCCTGGCTCCGCGAATACACCGCGCCTAACGGCACCACCAAGGGCAAGGCGTTTTGCACCACGCTCGGTGCCAGCGTGGACTTCGCCGACGAAGACCTGCGCCGGATGTTGGTCAATGCCTCGTTTCATCTCACCGGCTTGAAAGTCCCGGACAAAGCCGACGTCGGCTACATCGATCCATTCCAACCGACCAACTACAGCGCGATCAACGAGAAGGACTATTACAAGAATCGCAATCTCAAGCCGGACGACTACGTGTTAGGCAAAAGCCCCGCCACCGGCCTTCCCGACGCCAAGGACCAGTCGAAGATGGACATCGAACGCCACGCGCCGCACGCCGAGCCGGCCGCCGCCAAGGCCGTTAGACCTCAGACCGTCGCCCCGCCGTCGCCCGGGGAGAGACTTGTCTTCATCGGCAACGGCTTGGCGGAGCGCGATGTTTATTACAGCCGCCTGGAAACCGAATTCCATCTGCGCAACTCGGACAAACAGCTCGTCATTCGCAACATGGGCCGCCCCGGTGACACCCCGGGTTTCCGCCCCCACCCTGCCCGCGATTCCCAATGGGCCTTCCCCGGCGCGGAGAAATTCCACCCGGACAAATCCCGCCACGATGGCAAGGGATTCTTTTCCACGCCCGATCAATGGCTCACTCACCTGAAGGCCGACACCATCGTCGCCTTCTTCGGCTACAACGAATCCTTCGACGGCCCGAAGGGCGTGTCTAACTACGAGGCCGAGCTCGATGCCTTCGTCGTCAACACCCTCGGCAAGGCCTACAACGGAACCGCCGCCCCGCGGCTGGTATTGGTATCCCCCATCGCTTACGAAAATCTATCAAAAGCCCGCGATCTGCCAGACGGCACCAAGGAGAACGCCAACTTGAAACTCTACACCACCGCGATGGAACGCGTGGCGAAGAAGCATTCGCTCACTTTCGTCGATCTTTTCACGCCCACCCAGGCGCTCTACGCCACTGCCAAAGTCCCCTTCACCACCGCTGGCTTCATCCCCACCGAGGAAGCCTATCAGCAGCTCGCCGGAATACTCGCCGACGGCGTTTACGGCCCCCAGCCGCGGTTCACCCAGGCGGATCCCGCCAAAACGCTGGCCGTGGTCAAACAGAAGAACTGGTTCTGGCAGAACGATTACAACATCCTCAACGGCGTCCATTCCCACGGCGGACGCTACAACCCATTCGGCCCGCAGAACTACCCGGACGAAGTCCAGAAGACCCGCGAAATGATGGTCCTGCGCGACAAGCTCATCCACGCCGTCGCTGCCGGCAGAACCACCAACCTCAGTGTCGACGATTCGAAAACCCACGCGCTGCCGCCGGTGCAGACGAACTACAAGCCCGGCAACAAGACCGGCGACCCGGAATACCTCTACGGCAAGGAGGCCGAGAAATCCCTAACCGTGCCCGCTGGCTACAAGGTCGAGCTGTTCGCTTCGGAAAAGGAATTCCCCAATCTGGCCAACCCCATGCAGATGTCCTTCGACAACCGCGGCCGCCTGTGGGTGGCCACCATGCCGACCTATCCGGCCTATCGTCCCGGCGACGCGCTCCCTAACGACAAGATCCTCATTTACGAGGACACCAACAACGACGGACGCGCCGACAAGGAAATCGTTTTCGCCGACAAGCTCAACCTGCCCATCGGCTTCGAGTTCGCCCCGGAGGGCGTTTACATCGCCCAGGAACCCAATCTAGTCCTGCTTCGCGACACCGACGGCGACGACAAAGCCGACGTCCGGGAAATCGTGTTAGGCGGCTTCGACACCCATGACACGCACCACGCCATCAGCGCCTTCTGCGCCGATCCATCCGGTGCCTTCCTGATGGGCGAGGGCGTCTTCCTTCACTCTAACGTCGAGACCGCCTACGGTCCCGTCCGCGCCATGAACGGCGGCTTTTTCCGATACAGCCCGCAGCGCAGCCAGCTCGAACGCACCGCCCAACTCGCCATTCCCAACCCATGGGGCATCGCCTTCGACGACTGGGGCCAGGACTTTTTCCTCCACACCTCCGGCACCAGCATCAACTGGATGCTCCCCGCATCTTCGAAGCCCACCTACGGCAGCCAGTCCCCCTCGTCGCCCAACCTTGCGCCCAAAGGCAATGAAGTCCGACCCACCTCCGGCCTCGAGTTCGTTTCCTCCCGCCACTTCCCCGACGAGGTCCAGGGCGACATGCTGCTGTGCAACAACATCGGCTTTCTCGGGATCAAGCAGCATTCCATCGTCGATGACGGCACCGGCTACAAAACCGAATTCCGCCAGGATCTGTTAAAATCCTCCGACGGAAATTTCCGCCCGGTCGATCTCGAGTTCGCGCCCGATGGCTCACTCTACGTCATCGACTGGCACAACGTCCTGATCGGCCACATGCAGCACAACGCGCGCGATCCGCTCCGCGACCACGTCCACGGCCGGATCTATCGAATCACCTATCCGTCCCGCCCGCTGGTCAAGCCGGCGCTGATTGAAAAAGCTCCCGTCGCCACCCTGTTGGAAAATCTCAAACTCCCCGAATACCGCTCGCGCTACCGGACCCGCCGCGAACTCCGCGCCCACCCTGCCGACGAGGTGCTGCCCGCCCTCAAGAGCTGGGTTGCCAAACTCGATCCAAAGGACCCCCGCCACGACCACCACTTGCTGGAAGCGCTGTGGACCACCTGGGGCCTCAACCAAGTGGACGAACCACTCCTCCGCCAGTTCCTCGAAGCGCCGGATTACCACGTCCGCGCCGCTGCCGTTAGAGTCCTCCGCTACAACACGCACCGCGTCGCCGGCCACGCCGCTCTGTTGGAGAAAGCCGCCGCCGATCCGCATGGCCGGGTGCGCCTCGAGGCGATCATCGCCGGCTCGTGGCTGAACAACGCCAGCGGCAAAAAGATCGTCGCCATCGCCGCCGCCCTGCCGCTTGACGAATGGACCAAGAACGCCGCCAAGACCGCCATGTCCCGTCTCGAAGGCGTGCAGGACACTGTCGTGGACGAGCATCCCGCGCCGCCCGTTCCCACCCATCTCAGCGGCGCGGAGCAACAACAATTCCTCGCCGGCCACAAGATCTATTTCCGCGATGCTCACTGTGCCACCTGCCACCAGCCCGACGGCAAAGGCATCGATCCCGCCTTTCCCCCGCTCGCTAACAGCAACTGGGTGACCGGCGACCCGGAGCGCCTCATCAAGCTCACCCTGCACGGCCTGATGGGTCCTTTCGAACTCAGCGGCAAGAAATACGACGGGCTCGTCCCGATGACGCCCTTCGGCGGCATGCTCAAGGATGACGAGGTCGCCGCGGTCCTCACCTACGTCCGCAACGATCTCGGCAACAAAGCCCCGGCCATCCAGCCGACCCAAGTCACCAAAATCCGCGAAGCCACCAAAGCCCGTCAGAGTTTCTACCTCGCCGAGGACTTGCTCAAGGAACACCCGTTGAAGTGATCAGAACTGGCGCACTCTGAGGGGACGAACCTTGTGGATTTGCCCGCCCCAGTGCCGGGCCCAAGCACTTTAGCTCACTCAGATCCCCCTTTTGTGGCGATTTTTCTTCTGGTGAATTCCACCATAAGCACCATAGGCGATGGGCCACTGATTTCCAACGCATATTACAGTTCCCACTGGTTACATCCGCCTCGCCCATGGGGTGAATTCCAGGGCGCCCCCATCTACCTTCTGCTAGATATAGTCGCACATAATTACAGTGTGGAATTCATGAAATATAATGTAATATAGATTTCCGGTTTGCAAACTCCGGAGTCACGTGCGACAGCTCAACCAGATGCCAAGCTCCCGATGGAACCTAGCATCGAGAGTAAAAGGCGCTTTGCAAAATCCGGGGGGTAATTGCCAGACGCCAATTGTCTCCACAGCAGCTTCCTTGAATTATGTCTCGGAAGCTGCTGTGTTTTTGCAAGAGGTTATCGGCCCGCTGACAAACATCACCAGCGAGTTATGCACCCTCTGTGAATAACCTGTTTAAAAGGATGATTTGGAATCGTGTGATCCAAGAAGAGGGCGATGGGGATGAGAAAGCCAATCGTGCGAAATCCACTGATCGCGGCCCACTCCACCGCTTTTTGCGACGGCGCCGACCCACCTTGCCATTCAGCCGCCACCTGTTTTCATCGTTGTCAATGAACCTGCGAAACCGGATGGGTTGGCACAAGGGATGATAATACCTCACCCGGACTCAGCCCGAACGCGTGTTGTCAAAAGGCGTCCCATCCCCCATCCATTATGAAACCAGGCGAGAAAGAGACTCAGTCCGATGACGACGCGGTGAAGTATGCGCCGGAAACCAGCACCGTCGGCGCGGAAGTCGGAGCGGTCAGCGGCGCGATTGCAGGTGCCGCGCTAGGCGGTGTCCTGGGCGGGCCTGCGGGTGCGTTGACCGGTGCAGCCTTGGGGGCAACTGTGGGAGCTTTCGCGGGATTCGGCATCGCGGAAGGAATCGATCCTCAAGCGGAGGAGGAATACTGGCAGAAGCATTATCGCGCCGAACCCTATGTGGACGACGATTTCACGTTCGAGGATTACGGCCCCGCCTATCGACTGGGCTGGCAGCAATACAATCCGAATGACACTTTTGAATCGGCGGAGGAGAAGCTGAGTTCGATCTGGGCCCAGGATAGAAGCAACTCGCAACTGGATTGGGATAAAGCCAAGGAAGCCGCAAAGGCGAGCTGGCAGAAGGTGCGGCAAACGTCACCGCCCGAGTCACGCGCGGCAGGATCATAGACCGAAATGCCGTCCTCCTTAGGCCACCATGTTCCATCCCATAACTGCCGGGAAGATTGAAACGCAATGGCACGCCTAGCAGAACGCCACATCAGCACCGCGAGTAGGATCACCAATCTTATCTGGCATGTTTCTTGCGCAGGGATGGTTTCAATCACCATCCGAGAAAGGAACCCCAGCCATGCCACGCGGAGATAAATCCAGTTACACCGACAAGCAAAAACGCCAGGCCCAGCACATCGAGGAACGTTACGAGGAACGTGGACTTTCCGAAGAAGAAGCCGAAAAGCGCGCGTGGGCCACCGTGAACAAGGTATCCGGCGGCGGCAAAAAATCTGGCAGCGGACGAAAGAACGCCGCCAAGAGGACGACGAAGAAATCCTGACACTCAATGCAGGGTCGTCCGGCCACTCATGGGCAAAATGCATTTCGACCCTATGCAATTTGCAAGGGACAAATTCCGCGGCCCCTCAGACAACCTATCATTCACGATCAACCGGCTCAAACCCATGCCTAACAAATCAAAGAAGAAAGGCCAGGAACGCAAAGTCCGTCCCGCTCAAAGCCAGCGCCATCAACCGGGGCGCGAGAGCAAAATGAAACCCTCGCCCTGGTTCGAGAACAAGGATCTCAAGGGCAGTGGCAGGCTCAAAGGGCGGGTGGCCCTGATCACCGGCGGCGACTCGGGAATCGGTCGGGCGGTGGCAGTGGCCTTTGCGCGGGAAGGTGCCGACGTGGCGATCGTCTACCTCGACGAGGAATCGGACGCCAAGCTGACCGCGGCTCTGGTGGAGCAAAAAGGCAGACGCTGCCTCAGCATCCAATGCGATATCTCCAAAAAAGCTAAATGCGAAAAGGCCATTTCAACCGTGATCCGGAAGCTTGGAAAGCTGGATATCCTCGTTAACAATGCGGCGGAGCAACACCCGCAGGCATCAATCAGCGACATTACCGAGGACCAGTTGGTGAAAACATTCCGGACCAATATTTTCTCGATGTTTTTCCTAACCGCAGCCGCCCTGCCCTATCTGGAAAAATCCGACCGAGCGGCGATCATCAACACGACATCGGTGACCGCTTACCGAGGCAGCCCGGCGCTTCTCGATTATTCATCGACCAAGGGGGCCATTGTCAGCTTCACCCGTTCGCTGGCCAGCCAGTTGGCGAAGAAACAGATCCGGGTGAACGGCGTGGCACCCGGGCCGATCTGGACCCCGCTCATCCCCGCCACATTCACGCCCGACGAAGTCGCCACCTTCGGTTCGGACAGTCCCTTAGGCCGGGCCGGGGAACCTTGGGAATGCGCGGAGTGCTACGTCTTCCTTGCAAGTGCGGATGCCAGCTACATGACCGGACAGGTTCTCCATCCCAATGGCGGCGAGATTATCAACGGGTAGGTCCGACAGGTTGAGGGGAGACGACGGAACAGGTTATCGGAAACGGATCTTTGCGCGAGCGCGTCTATCTTCCCACGGATTGCACCTGAGGAATTCATTTGGTGCGGGACTATTGGTCAGCGGGGTTTGATCCGTCTCGCCCTCCCGACGCCCCCCGTTAGAATGTTGTGTTTGGAGCATTGCGAGAGCGCATTATGCAACTCGGTCATGGGGTCTGCGCGAAGGAACAACTTCAAGATGCTTATAAGACGTCAGTTCCAGGCCACTTTTGTTTTGGTACACTGCCTGCGATAGATGAACTACGATGAAAACAAAACCATCCAAAACAGGATTAAGTAAGATCGGCGGTCACCTTCCCGGAAAAGCCGGTTGGATCCTCCTCTGGTTGATTGGAGTTCCAGTCCCGCTTCTTCTCATCTTCTTCCTCCTGAGAGGTTGCACGTGAGATGTCCTTGGTGCCGGGCGGCAATGTGATGAACGTCGGAAAGTGCGTTCAAGCGTCCGAACGAGCAAGCCCTCATCTCAGTTGGACCATGGGAAAGCAGAGTTGATCTCATGACTCCGATTCTTTCGAAATCCATCATTTTACTGGCGGCTTCCTCGGGGAAAATCATTCGCATCGCTTCCGATGCCTCCGGAAATCAATCCCACACCGCCCATTCCGTGATCACAACTGCGAGGGTTGAAAACCGTCTCTTTAATGACGATGGCGAGACACCGAATCATCCCCACCTTCCGTTAGTGATCACGCGGGTCGCCGAGGCCGCTGAAAGTGAAGACCCGGCCGCGTGGTTCGAGCAGCGGTTTGTCGCCCACGACTGGCTTGGCGTCTGGCGATGGACTGTCTATCCCTATCATCATTATCACTCCACCAATCACGAGGTGCTCGGTGTGTCCCGCGGCCACGCGCAGTTGATGTTCGGAGGTAAGGATGGCGAGGTATTCCACGTAAGGATCGGTGATGTCATTGTAATCCCGGCCGGAGTCGGACACGCGCGCTTCCATTCGTCCGATGATTTCCAAGTTGTGGGTGCCTATCCGCGCGGCGAAGAACCCGATCTCATTCGTTCTGGCGACGATGAAATCGATGCGGCCCGCCACCGCATCGCAAAGGTCGCGTTTCCGGAGCAAAATCCGATATATGGCAAACAAGGGCCACTGCTGTCACGATGGAGAGCGCACGGTTCAACCTAACATTAATATAAGTTATCCCGGCGGGTGCCATTGTCATCGGCATTGATTCCTCTCTAGCCCGCATCGGCGTATCCAGCAGCGAACCGTTAGAGTCCGCCATCTCCGATTTCCATTTGACGAATCCCATGTCCCGCCCAACCCGTATAGTGCGTTATGGATTCCCTCCCCGATCTCATCCGCGCATGCTTCCGCGCTTACGAAACCAAAGACCGTTCCGCGCTCGAACCCCTGCTCGCCGACGATCTGACGTTCAGCAGCCCCATCGACGACAACATCGATCGCAGGACCTATTTCGAACGCTGCAGGCCGAACAGCGAGCACCTCGAGTCTTTTGAAATCGAAACCATTCTGGTGGAAGGCGCCCAAGCGATAGTCCGCTACAAAGCCACCACTTGCGACGGCCGATCGTTCCGTAATGTCGAGTGCTTCACCGCCAAGGGCGGCAAGATCCACCACATCGACGTCTATTTCGGCTCCGACACCGCGGAATCCGTGAATGAGGACGAAATTCGAACCGTCGTGGACGTTTGGACAGACGGCATCCGCCGCAAGGACGTGTGCAGCGTCGCGGATCAATTTCTGCCGCACTCCGTCGGGTTCTACTTGGCGCCCCCCTTGGTCGCGGACACGCCGCTGGAGGGAAATCTGGCCGATTGGTTCGCCACCTTCACGGGTCCCATCGGCCACGATCTCCGGGATTTAACGATCGCTGGTAACGGCGATGTCGCCTGGTGTCACGCGCTGCTCCATCTTATCGGAACCAAGACCGATGGCCAAACGACGGACGTCTGGTATCGCCTCACCCTCTGCTTCCGCAAGACGGCGGGCCAATGGAAAATCGCCCATGCCCACGAGTCAGTGCCATTCTACATGGACGGCAGCGATCGCGCCGCGATTGACCTCAAACCATGAGAGCTGGACTGATTCTGCCCCGTCACGTCCCACCATCGAGGTCAACTTGGAGTTTGTTTGATCCAATCGATTTTTTGAAAAAAGACAGTTGCGTCCATTCGATCCTGTGCGAACTGTCTTTTCAGAGCCGGACGGGCCGAGTCGATTGAAACGGGAATAAAACCCTGAACTCAAAAAGGACTTCGGAATATCGCCCGGCTCACTTGCGTCCGCGAACCGCCCACCCGGGTTCTCATCACCGCGCCCCTTCTTGCCGGTGGCAAATTTCCAATCGGTTTCCGGCCGGATCCTCGAAAAATACGGCGTGATATCCCGGTTCGTAAAGCATGGGTCCCTCTAGATTTCGCGCTCCAGCCAGCATGGCCACTTCCGCCAGCCTTTCCAGATCGGCCGCGCTCTCACTCCAGAAGGCGATCCGATTCTCATTCGCCACGTGCCCGGGAGACTCCGTTACTCCGAAAAACGCGCCCGCCGCCTCGTCCGCACTTTCATATTGCAGCCACTCCTCCACATCCACTTTCCGCACAAAACCGAGTGCAGGCAGAAGCACCTCATAAAACGGCGTTGCCTTCGCGAGGTTGGGGACTCGCAAATCGATGTGGTCGTATCTTCGCGCCATTGTCCACCGTGGCCCCTGTTCACCCCTCTGTCATTCATTATCCCGACGCCTCCCTTCAAGTGGCAGCGGCGTCTCGCGTTGTTCTTCCCGAACCTGGAATTCATTCCGGCCTTCATTCATCCTGTGCTCGAAAACCACGGTCTGGTTTTCTCCGGCAATCCAGAATCCAGCATCTTCTCTATCTATCAGCACGGAGGTGAGGCTCACCCCCGGCGACACCGCCTAACCAAACAACTCCGAAATTCCGGAGATGGCAGGGATGAAATTTTTTCCGAAATTTCTTTTGACGGGAGGGAAGTTCGGCACGAGTTACAGCGCGCTCGAACCTCCTGCCACAAAAATCCATTCCGGCACGCGGAGTGATTCGAGGAAATCCCATCATCCAACCACAGACGAACTATGTACATGCCTCGTGTAGGTGCTTGCGCCACCTTTCTTGCGTTCCTTATCTGCACCACCGGTATTCACGCCGCTCCGCAGAACAACGTCCAGCTTCTCGTGAAACCCAAGGCTTCCATGTCGGAGGCAGCGCTCCATGCGCTGCTCGCATCCG
>JAZKGW010000047.1:0-5064 GCA_040385685.1 Verrucomicrobiota bacterium
GGGTGTCGCCGGTGGTGACATTCTTGATGCCGACCATGGCGGCGATGTCACCGGAATAACAGGCGTCGATGTCCTTGTGCTCGTTCGCCTGGATTTGAATCAAACGACCGACGCGCTCGGAGCGGCGGGTGCGAGGATTATATACAGTGTCGCCCTTGCGGATGACACCGGAATAGACGCGGAAGAAAACGAGTTTGCCAACGAACTTGTCGGCCCAAAGTTTGAAAGCGAGAGAAACGAACTTTTCGTTATCCGAAGTGATGACTTCGATTTGCTTCTCGTGGTCGTCGGGGTCCATGCCAATCGCTGCCGGAATATCGAGCGGGCTTGGGAGGTAATCGATAACAGCATCGAGGAGATACTGGACACCTTTGTTTTTGAAAGCGGATCCACCGGCGACGGGCACCAGCAGGTTGTTGATCGTAGCGCGGCGGATGCCTTGCTTCAGCTCTTCGAGAGTGATCGGCTCTTCGTTGAGGAATTTTTCGCCCACGGCGTCATCCACGTCTGCAACGGCGTTGACGAGTTCGTCGTGGGCCTGTTTACAGAGTTCGATTAGATTGCCTTCAAGTTCCTTCACCGTGTAGGTGGAGCCGAACTTGTCGTCGTCGGAGTAATAGATCGCCTTTTGGTTCACCACGTCGATCTGACCGATCAACTGGTCTTCGGCACCGATCGGGATCAGGATCCGCACGGCATTCGCGCCTAACTTATCCTTCACTTCATGGAAGACGCTGTCGAAATTCGCGCCGGTCCGGTCCATCTTGTTGACGAACACGATCCGCGGAACGTGGTATTTCGAAGCTTGCCGCCAGACGGTTTCGGTTTGCGGCTGGACGCCGGCAACACCGCAGAAAACGACGATGCAACCATCCAACACGCGAAGGGACCGCTCGACTTCAGCAGTGAAGTCAACGTGTCCCGGAGTATCGATGATATTGATGCGCTGCTTCTGGCCTGGGAAAAGCTTGGTCATCCCCTCTTCCTCATGCTGCCACCACTCGGTGGTGACGGCTGCGGAAGTGATGGTGATGCCGCGCTCGCGCTCCTGCTCCATCCAATCGGTCGTCGCACCACCATCGTGGACTTCGCCGATTTTGTGAATCATCCCTGTATAGAACAGGATCCGCTCGGTGAGCGTCGTCTTGCCCGCGTCAATGTGCGCGGCGATCCCGATATTTCGGGTGCGCTCGAGCACATATTGGCGTTTTGGACTGTTCGGATTCACGGACGGAATGGCTGGAGCGCTATCTAATAATTAGAACCGGAAGTGAGCGAAGGCGCGGTTGGCTTGCGCCATCTTGTGCACGTCGTCGCGTTTGCGGACGGCACTGCCTTGGTTGTTAGCAGCGTCCTTGATCTCGTTGGCGAGAGCGACGTGCATCGGAGTGCCCTTGCGGTTGCGGGCGTAGTTGACGAGCCAGCGCATGGAGAGCGACTCGGAACGGTCCGGAGCGACTTCGAGCGGGACTTGATAGGTAGCACCACCGACGCGGCGGGATTTCACTTCCACGCGTGGCTTGGTGTTTTCCACGGCGCGGGTGATCACTTCGAGAGGATCGATGGTATCGACGCCTTCATTGGCGCGATCGATTGCGGCGTAAACGATGCGCTGGGCGAGCGAACGTTTTCCAGATTCCATCACCTTGGTAATAAGGTGACCAACGAGAGCGCTGTCGTAGCGAGGATCGCGACGGTCGGGCTTGGTAAAGATGCGCTTGCGGCGTGGCATGGCGTTGGGATGGTTGGTTAGTTAGATTGAGAATTACTTCTTCCCGCCTTTTTTGGCAGGAGCGGCGACGGCACCGGGTTTCGGACGCTTCGCACCATACTTGGAGCGGCTTTGACGGCGCTTATCGACACCGAGGGTATCGAGCGAACCACGGACGATGTGGTAGCGCACACCCGGAAGGTCCTTCACCCGTCCGCCGCGAACGAGGACGATGGAGTGTTCCTGGAGGTTGTGGCC
Source organism: Verrucomicrobiota bacterium (assembly GCA_040385685.1). Lineage (GTDB taxonomy): Bacteria > Verrucomicrobiota > Verrucomicrobiia > Verrucomicrobiales > Akkermansiaceae > Luteolibacter. The sequence goes on from JAZKGW010000047.1 coordinate 1,970, forward strand.
TTCACCGCCGATGTAGGCGATGACTTCGAATCCGTTGGTGAGGCGCACCTTGGCCACTTTACGGAGAGCCGAGTTAGGCTTCTTGGGCGTCCGAGTCATGACTTGAAGACATACTCCGCGGCGCTGTGGGCAGTTGACAAGAGCGGGTGACTTCGACTTTTCGGCCGGAGTGAGGCGTCCCTTGCGAACGAGCTGATTGATGGTCGGCATGATTTCCTTGCGGTGGTTCTGATTTTCCCGAGATCTGGGGACAAACCGGAGCGACGACAAGGCGACCTTGTAGTAGCTTTTTTCCGGAGCTGGACCCGATAAATTTTCCCTGTAATTTGAGCTGCTTCGAAATCAATCGTCAGCAGCCCTCGCTGTGGGGGGGGCGACTCTAGGAGCCGATCCCAACCTGACAAGCCCTATTTTGCGATTTTCTTCTAATTTTACTCAGAAGCGGAGGATAATGGAAAAACCTGGTGGCAGGGGGCGGAATTGGTGCCGATGAGCGAGGACCGCTTGCGCGCGATCTTCGCCGAGGGGCAGAGCCGGATTGGCTTTCGCAGGCGGCGATGAGTGATTGTGACGACGACAAGGTAGTGCAACTGCTGGACACGCAGAGTTACTTCGATCTGCTGCATCTGCCCTATCCGGTGAACCGTGCCGGTGTGCTTGAGCGCTTCGAGAGCGAAAAGCTGATCAAACGGGACGGCGGCGGGTGGACGATCACGAATCTGGGCGGAATCCTTTTCGCGAAGAAGCTGGATCAATTCGACCGGTTGGCCCGCAAGGCGGCTCGGGTGATCGTCTATGAGGGCAAGGGCGAGGCCCGGACGAAGCTGGATAAGCCGGGGATGAAGGGCTACGCCGTCGGGTTCCAAGGATTGGTGGAGTTCATCAATGGGCTGGTCCCCTCGAACGAGGTGATCGAGCAGGCGCTGCGCCGCGAGGTGAAGATGTTCCCGGAGATCGCGGTGCGTGAATTGGTGGCGAACGCGCTGATCCACCAGGATTTCACCGAGTCCGGCACTTCGACGGTGATCGAGATTTACGACGATCGGATGGAAATCTCCAATCCGGGCAAGCCTTTCATTTCGCCCGACCGGTTCATCGACGAGTGCCAATCGCGCAATGAACGGCTGGCGGACCTGATGCGGCGTCTGGGAGTTTGCGAAGAGAAAGGCAGCGGCGTGGATAAGGTGATCGAAGCCGTGGAGGCCTACCAGCTTCCGGCCCCGGACTTCCGGGCGGGCGAGAGACGCACGTCGGTCCTGTTGTTCGCTCATCGGGAGTTTGAAGAAATGGACAAGCCGGACCGGATCCGGGCGACTTACCAGCACTGCTGTCTGCGCTACGTGATGAACGAGAGGATGACGAACCAGAGCCTGCGGGAAAGGTTCAGGCTCTCCGAAAAGAAAGCGGAGTCGGTTTCCCGGGCGATCCGGGACACCATTGAGGCAGGAATGATCAAGCTCGCCGACCCCGAACAGAAATCGCTCCGTTACCGCCATTATATGCCGTTTTGGGCCTGATTCTCATTTAGGAGCAAGCCGCCAAGATTTCTTTGTGAGGAGCAAAAGCACACAAAATCAACAACTTGCCTATTTAGACGCAAATCGCCGGACCGACAATCCCCATGATCACCGAAGACCAACTCAAACAGCTTGCCATCCAGTGGTTTCAGGACACGGGGTGGAATTACGTCCATGGCGCGGTGCTCGCGCCGGAAGGCGTGGCGGCGGAGCGGGAGGATTTCCGGGCGGTGGTCTTGAAGGGACGCCTGGCGGACGTGGCGCGGCGCTTGAACCCAAAGCTGATCCAGATGGCGAAGGACATGCAGGAGGCGATGAAGCGCCACGAGGAGCTGGGCCTGAATCCGGAGGAGGAGGCGTTTTACGACGCGCTGGCGGACCGGCGGGAGGTGCTGCTTTCCATGGGCGATGCGACGTCGAAGAAACTGGCGAGCGAGCTGACGGAGAAGCTGCGGAACAGCACGACGGTGGATTGCCTAAGGGCCAGCCGGTGAGGGCTTCGCCATTTGTCTAAGCCTGCTAGCGCAGGCACTGGATTGCGGTCCGTGAAAAGGTGGGGCGAAACGCCACAGCCACAATCAGAGGAGGCGATTGCGCTGGGTGTTGGTTAGGAGAGTTGGAACGGCGAAACAACAATTCTGATATTTATTTTCGAACCCACCTTCACAAAACGCGAGTTGGGGCTGTTCAAGGGATGGAGGGCAGTTCCTCCGACACCATCATGACAACTCCATCTACATCAAAATACATCAAGAAGCTCCTTTGGACCACCGACATTCATCTCGACCGTGCAAGCGACGAAGTGAAAAGTCGCTTTCTCGACAAGCTGGCTGGCATCAGTTACGACGCCTTGCTCATCACCGGCGACATTTCGGTCGCCAAAGACCTAACCACTCACCTCGCGGAGATTTCATGGGTATGAACCTTCGCGTCGTTGCCGAATCCGTCACGTATAACGCCACCTCACCACCGCCCGCCCTCGCAGGCTAACCCACGAGCCCACGAACCCACGAACCCACGACGACAATGCCAGGGGTGATCTGGATTCTCCGCCAGCAGATAGCTTCCGACTTCCCCAAAGTTTCCTATCGTTCCATCGGGAGCGGATGGAGAACAAAGAGAATGGATGCATCGCCTTTTTTTAGCTCACACATCTTCGATGCATTGACCGTTTGCCACGATTGATACAACCCCATCGACATGGCTGTACGTCTGATGGGATGCCCGACTTTAATGTACCGTAAGCGCGATCCAGTCGAGAGCCTCGATTTCAAATGGCCCGCGCATTGCATTCGCCGGTTTCCGGTTCACATTGAGGCCCCCCGTACGCCCACATGCCGAACTTGGCGTCGCGGAACCAGCCGGGCACTTGGTTTTATTCGCGCGGCTTCCAAGTGGGTTCGAATTTCCCGGGCGTGACCGGTTCCTTTGAGGTATCGACGATGACCGCAGGCTTGAGGTCGACCGGGAGGAAATCGGCGGCAAAAAGTTCTTATCCGCCCTCCAATGCGCAGGCCGGGTCCGGTCGGCATCAACGGGCTTTAACCTTCCCTGCCGGCTTCTGATCGACGAGGATCC
>JAZKGW010000048.1:0-69159 GCA_040385685.1 Verrucomicrobiota bacterium
GACCTTGGAATTCGCGGCGATCTCGCGGGTTTTCCCGTAGGAGCGCAGGTTCGCCAGGTAGATGGTGAAGCCGTCGGTTCTAACTGGTGAAACCGGCCGCAGCCGCGGCTGGTCGCCGTCCATGGTCGCGAGCATCGGGAACTTCGCGCTGGCCATCGTGGCGAGGGCCAAGGTGGTCAGTTCCGAGGGATCGATGGGGTCGGGTTTGGGTCTTGCCATGGCGGGAGTGCGCGAAGCGCTGCTGGATGTTATGCGGAGTTCTTAGGGTGATTGAGCAGGGGACGAGGCTCCGCGCCGGATAGAGCAGAGCTTTTCCGAGTCGTGGAAGCTGGAGGAGTCACCGAGACTTCTGATCCAACTGGGATTGGAGGATCGATGAAAAACCGGGATTAAACAGCAGGAGTACCTTGAGCTGGCATGGATGCAAGAGACGCACGTTTTCCAAAGCCGACTGGCCGGGGGGATCAGAAGGTTTAGAGAACGAATCGTTGGGATCATTGTTGGCGATCAACTTTTGCTCGGCCAGCAGGGGGGAGATCAGACTGGGATAGAGGTATTGAATCTTGAGCGATTCATCAATGGGATAGCCTTCAAAAATGCGTTCGAACATGCGAGAGGCCGGGCCGCTCGAAAGTTCCGTCGCTCCCTCGATTAAGATTTCAGGATCGTTGCCCTCCAGCGCTAGAAACACCTGTTTCGACGTTAGCTTTTCCTGTTCAGGGGTCAGCTGGCAAAGTTTCCACGGATAATACGGAGTGGGGAGCGGGATATCGGAGATAGTGATCATCATTTCTGTCAGGTCTCCAAGCCGTTCCCGTTTGTCTTGATCGGTGGGCTCGGAGTTATCCGGTTGGCCATCTGCTGGTTTCGGTGTGGATTCCTTATCCTCGGGGTACGGGTGTTTTAACAATTCGGTGAATTCAGCGAGCTTCCTTGCGACTTCGGCGGATTGCTCCGGGTTGAGGCGCAATCCATCGACGAGAGCGTCGTGATACCAGCGGTCGAGTGCCTTCCGGTAGCGGAGAACTTCCTCCATCGTCACCGCTGGGTTTCGCCAGTCGAGATCGAGCCCGGCATTTCTAAAATCCTCCAGGATCCAGGCGATTTCCTGATCCGTCATCCCCTTCTCACACCGCGCGACGTAGTCGGCCACGACATCGCCAGTGAAGACTCGTGGCGCGGGCCGGATGGCGTGCTTGGTTTTCGGCGGTGGCGGGAGGCTCCGGTGGCGTGCTTCGAGATCGCGCGCGGCGCTGACCTGGGCCTGCCAGATGGCGGTGATCACTACGAACGTGGCGACCACGATATAGGCGAGGGTATTGCGGATCTCCTTGTGCATCGGTTGTTCGTTCGGTCGAAATCTAATGGGAGTGGGGGATAAAGCGATGGGGAAAGATCAACGGAACCCGGGGATTCTCCCGGCATTTACCGGAAATCTCGCATGCTGCCGCCCCGTATCGTCCGTGCGGATTGCCGTCTGTCCTGCTCATGAAAACCCACCTCGTCCTCGCATTGTCCCTCGCCGCGGCGCTTGCCGCGCAAGACGATCCCACCCGCGATCCCAACCGCCCGCTCGCCGCCAATGCCGCGCTCACCCCCGCCGCCACCGCGGCCCAAATGGTGGTTCCGACCGGTTTCCGAGTCGAACTCGTCGCGGGCGAGCCGGATGTGGTGCAGCCCATCGCCTACACCCTCGATGATCGCGGACGGTTGTGGGTGTTGGAGAACTCCAACTATCCGAATTCGCCCGGCGTACCGAAGGATCGGATTTTAGTGTTAGAGGATGCCGATGGCGACGGGAAATTCGAAAAGCGCACGGTCTTCTGGGACAAGGCGACGTTCAGCAGCGGCATCGCCGTGGGCTTCGGCGGCATTTGGTTAGGTTCGCCGCCGAACCTGTTGTTCATCCCCGACAAGGACGGCGACGCGGTGCCCGACGGCGGACCACAAGTCGTGCTCGACGGGTGGGGCGCGGAAGACACCCACGAGACGCTGAACAATTTCACCTGGGGACCCGACGGCTGGCTCTACGGCACCCACGGGATTTTCACCAACTCAAACGTCGGCCGCCCCGGCACGCCTGCGGCGGAGCGGGTGCCGATCAACGCCGGTGTCTGGCGCTATCATCCGGTTAGAAGGTCCTTCGAGCGCTGGTGCGAAGGCGTGAGCAACCAGTGGGGGATCGATTGGAACGATCACGGGGAAGCCTTCTTCGCCGCCTGCGTGGTTCCCCACATGTGGCACGCCATCGAGGGCGCGCACTACACCCGCCAGAGCGGCTCGCATTTCAACCCGAATGTATATGGGGACATCCAGTCGATCGCTTGGGGGCGTTATGAAAAAGCCGGCTACTGCGGCGCGATGATCTATCTGGGCGGGGCCTTCCCGGCGGAGTGGCGCGACAATTTCTTCTTTCACGACGTCCACATGAACAAACTGCGCTGCGAGACGTTCACCCGCGACGGCTCCGGCTACCGCAGCGTGCGCAAAACCCACTTCATGGTCAGTCCTGACGGCTGGTTCCGCGGCCTCTCGCCGCAATACGGCCCCGACGGCGGCGTTTTCATTTCTGACTGGTATGACAAGGTGCCCTGCCACCAGCAGCGCGCCTTCACCGACCGCTCCAACGGCCGCCTCTACAAGATCGTCAACGACCAGGTGAAGCCCCGCGCGGTGGATCTATCCGCCGCCACCGATGCCGAACTGGTAAAGCAACAACTCAACCCTAACGACTGGTACGTCCGCCACGCCCGCCGCCTGCTGCAGGAACGCGGTCCCAATCCGGCGACCACCGACGCGCTGGAGGCGATCCTGTTGGAGAACCCGGACGATACCCGCCAGCTCCGCGCGCTGTGGGCGTTGCATTCCCAAGGCGCGCTCACCGAGGACACGGCTTTGCGCGCTCTCGCGGCAAAATCCGAGTTTGTCCGCGGCTGGACCGTGACCTGCACCACGGAGCAGGGGAGTGACTCCGTGCCTCTTCTAACACGCATGGTCGAGCTGGCAAAAAGTGATCCCTCGCCCGCCGTCCGCTTGCGTCTTGCTTCCGCCGCACAAAAACTATCACCCGCCGACCGCTGGCCGCTGCTGATCGCATTGGCCGGCCATCCGGAGGACATCGGCGACCACAACCTCCCGCTGATGAATTGGTATGCCGCCGAAGGGGCCCTCGCCGCAGATCCGCTGCGCGGCGTCGAGCTGTTCAATGCGACCCGCCAGCCCCGCCTCCATGAGTTCATTGCCCGCCGGATTCTGGCAGCGTCACTGGGAAATCCAACCCAGTCGTCCGCCGCGATGGGTGCGCTGGTCTCCGCTCTAACCGAGGCTGATTCCGGCGCGCGCGCCAATGCATTGCGCGGTTTGCTCGCTGCCGCGAAAGGCAGCCAACGCTTGCCCGAACCCGACGGCTGGACCGCCGCGCTTGCAAAACTCCAGGCCGACCCGGACAAGACCGTCCGCCAGCAAGCCCGCGCACTCTCCGTGCTGTTCGGCAACGCCGCCGCGCTCGACGAACTCCGCGGCCTGCTCGCTAACAAATCCGCCGCCGCCGATTCCCGCCGCGAAGCGCTCGAAACCCTCGTCGTCCAGCGCGATGCCGCTACGCTCGAACCACTCCTCACGCTCGCTGAAGAGCCGGGCCCGCTGCGGCTGCAAGCGTTGCGCTCACTTTCGAATTACGACGACGCCCGCATCGCTTCGCAGTTGCTTGACGCTTATCCTTCCCTCGTACCCGCGGAGAAATCCACCGCGCTCACCACGCTCGCCGCCAGGGCCGTTAGCGTCGAAGGATTGTTAGCCGCGATGGATGCCAAGACCATTCCGACCAAAGATCTAACCGCACCGCTTGCCCGCCTGATCCAGGGTTACAAGCGCGAGGATTTCGATAACTGGCTCACCCGGAACTGGGGCTCGCTGCAACCGTCCACCGCCGAGCGGCTTGCCGAGATCGAACGCTACCGCAAGTTTCTCGGCGAGGATGCCATCCTCCGTGCCGACGTGAAAAACGGCCGCACCATCTTCGAACGCACCTGCTCCGCCTGTCACACCTTGTTCGGCCAAGGCGGCCATATCGGACCGGATCTCCCCGGCAATTTCACCGACACGGACTATCTGTTGCGCAATATCCTCGACCCCAATGCCATCATCGGCCGCGATTTCCAACAGACCTTCATCACCACCAAGGACGGAGCCCTAATCGCCGGCGTGGTCACCGGGGAGGACGACCGCACTGTCACCCTCAACACCCTGGCGGCACCCGTTAGTTTGCCAAAGGACACCATCGCGAAGCGCGAGCTCAGCCCGCTCTCGATGATGCCGGTGGGCCTGCTCAATTCCCTCGAAGAGCCGGAAGTTCGCGACCTCTTTCTCTATCTGCGGCAGTCGAAAGCTCCGTAATTGGAAGGAATTCGCTGGCGATCCAGGGATACTAAGCGCGAAGCGACGCCCACGGCTCCTCGGTGCTGACATCCACCATGAAAGGTCCAACCTGCGAGCCGGGTGATAGAATGGCGAGGATGACCGCATCCTTCCCGCTGACGTTGAAGGTGGCGTGCACCACACCCGGCAGCATGTGCGCGACCTCGCCGACCTTGAGCACCTGCTTCTGCTCGCCCACCCATTGCTCCACCTCGCCTTCAAGCACGTAGATGACTTCCTCCAGCTCCGGGTGGGTATGGAAATTGTGGCCTTCTCCGGCAGGCAGGACGGCGCGGCAAACCTGGAGATCTTTGGCATTGGTGATTTCCGGGCGGCACATCCAATAGTTGGTGCGGCCTTTGAAATCTTCCTTCATGGCTTCGGCTTCGGTGATGAACGGGGTTTTCATAAGTTGGAGTTGGCGACCATTTCGGTGAGCAGGGGACCGGCGTTGGCGATCAGGGTTTCGAGGGGCAGTCCACTGTCGGAGAGGGCGTGGAGGGATTGGAAAATGCCGCTGGCGCGGGCCTCGTCGTCGGCGATGCCGCAGAAGCCGGTGACCGGGACTGACAGGTTGTTAGCAAGGCGGGCGAGGGCGACGGGACCTTTGCCGCCGAGGCTCTGGTGGTCGATGGAACCCTCGCCGGTGATCACATGGTCGGCCAGCTTGATCCGGTTTTCCAAATCCAACAACCCGGCTAACAGGTCGAAGCCGGAGATCAGCCTGGCCTCCGCGAAATGCAGCAAGCCGAAGCCAAGCCCGCCAGCCGCGCCGGCGCCGGGAGTGGTGGCTGCCAGTTCACCTCCGCTGATCGCGACCAAATGGGTGAGCGCGGCTTCCAACGTGATCTTGTCCTCCTGCGTCGCGCCTTTCTGGGTGGAGAAAACGGCGGTGGCACCGCGCGGGCCTAGCAGCGGGTTGTCCACATCGCAGGCGGCGATGATCTCCGGCAGGGTGAGTCGGAAGTTGGTATCGATTCGGCGGGCATCCGTCAGAACCGACGGGTTCGGCTCGATCTCCATTTCATTCTCATCCAGGAAATCCACACCCAGCGCCGCAGCCATCCCGCTGCCACCGTCATTGGTCGCGCTGCCGCCGATTCCCAGGATAATGCGGGTGACAGCGTGCGTTGAAATCGCGTGGGCGATTTGCAGGCCGACGCCTTTCGTAGTGGCTAACACGGGCGCGCGCTCGGCCTCCGTTAGCCGCCAGAGTCCGGCGGTCTCCGCCATTTCCAAGATCGCCGTCGGACCTTCGGGAGTCATTGCTAGAACGTAACGGCTCTCGATGGCTCGCCCCAACGCATCGACCGCGGGGCAATGGATCCATTTTCCGTCCAGGGCGGTGGCCAGAGTTTGCATGAAGCCCTCGCCACCGTCGGCGATCGGACAACTGTCGATCAAGGCATCCGGCTCGCGCCGGAGAATTCCCGCGGCGATCGCGGAGGCCGCTTCAGGGGCGGAAAGGGAGCCTTTGAATTTGTCCGGGGCGATGAGGAAGCGACGGGGCACAGGCGCAGGCTATGGGGGATTTTCAACGACGGAAATGCCGGAGTTGTCCCGCGCATCCACATTCCGTTACTCCAAGTCCACATGGGAAATGGGCGGCCGCCTTCGGAAGCAGGCAGGGGAGATTGTCGTGATGCCGTTTGCAACAAGCCGTGTCGTCCTTCGCGCGATTTGCAACCGCCACTCCGCTTGATAGTCGGCACCGAGCTACTGTTCTCAACGCCTCGGCGGATTGAGTGCGTTGGCACAGGGGCTGCGAAAGGCATCCAACCTCAAAACCATGAAAATCCCATCGCCTGCCAGTTTCTCGCTCTCGATTTTTGCGCTCTCGGTAACGGTCTGGTGTGCCGTTCCCTGTCTGGGTGCGCCGCCGCGGAACATCGAAGATCTATACAACCCGGAACTTGCGCCGTTCTATCATGGGGTCGCTTCAGGAGATCCTCTGCCGGATGGTGTTATCCTCTGGACCCGGGTGACCCAGCGGAAGGATAACCCGGACGATAGAATTCCGGTGAAATGGACGGTGGCGAGCGATCCCGCACTGAGCAATGTGGTCGTTCAGGGAGATGCCTTCGCCACGAAGCATAACAACTACACGGTGAAGGTGGACGTGCGCGGCTTGGTTGCGGGACAGACTTATTACTACGGCTTCAGATCGCTTGGCCGGACCTCGCCGACGGGGAAAACCAAAACCACGCCGAATGTAGCGGTGGACCAACTGAAGTTCGCGGTGGTCTCCTGCGCCAACTACGAATGGGGCTATTTCTCCGGCTATCGAAAGATCGCCAAGCGGACGGATCTGGATGCGGTGATCGATGTGGGCGACTACCTTTATGAATACCCGGACGATGATTCCTACAGCTCCGAGGAAATCCGGGATGAGCGGGTTCTGTTTCCTGATGGCGAGACGGTGAAGCTGAATCAATATCGCAAGCGCTATTCGGTCTATCACCTGGACCCGAACCTCCAGCGTGCTCACCGCCAGCATCCATTTATTGGCATTTGGGACGACCATGAATTCGCCAACAATGCCTGGAGAGGCGGCGCGGAAAATCACGACAAGTCGGAAGGAAGCTGGAAGGAGCGCAAGGCGGCCGCCAAACGCGCCTACTTCGAATGGATGCCCATCCGCGAGCACGGCGACAGGTGCTACCGCGCGCTGCAATATGGCCCCCTGATGGATCTGATTCTGTTGGACACCCGAACCCTCCGCGACAAGCAAATCGAGGATGTGACGAGCAACCGACTCTACGATCAGGACCGCACGATGTTGGGAGACCGCCAGAAAGAATGGTTCAAGGACCAATTGGAAGACTCCGACGCAACTTGGAAGGTCATCGGAAACCAAGTGATATTCTCGGAATTCAACATTGGCTTTGCCGCACAAGGGACGCCCGTGCTGCCGGAAATCCTGGAAAGCGAGTTCCTGGATATTTGGGATGGCTATCCTGCGGAACGCTCGAAGCTGGTGGACTTTCTCGATAACAAAAACATCGAAGGTGCGGTGTTCCTCACCGGAGATGTGCATTGCAGTTTCGCCTTCGAGGTGGTGGACCCCGCATTCGACAATCCCAACTACAAGCCCCGGACGGGCGAGGGCGCGGTCGCCGTGGAATTCGTCACCCCCAGTCTATCAGCCGCAAATTTCGATGAGGAAGCCGCTGATTTTGTTTACGAAAAATTGGAACGGGACATCAATCACAAGGATGACGATGGCGTGAATCCCAACCCGCACATGAAGTTCGCGGATCTGGATCGTCATGGATACTTTGTCCTAACGGTGAAGCCCGACCAAGTGCAGGCTGACTATTACTACCTGAAGAACATCCTGAGAAAGACCACCTCCGAAGACTGGGGCGCAGGCTGGATCTCAGCCTTGGGAACCAATCACCTCGTTCGAGCCACGGCACCCGCCCCACCGAAGAGTGTGCAGGATATCCCGGCACCGCAAGGGGTTGAAAGTGGCGAGAATGCGGAGTGATCGAAAGGCGCCCGCCCCTAGGGAGGGTGGTCGTCCCCGCCCACCGCATTCATTCATCTGCTCCAAACCCCGTTCATCCCAGCCACACCATTCTCTTATTTCGGAGGTCCATTCACCGGGTCGTTCATCACAGCCTCGGCATTGATGCGCACATTCTCGGCATGGACAATTTTCCAGCCATCAGCGCTTCTTGCCAAGACCAGACTGAGCCTTGTTTGTCCCTTTGGCATCACATGTCCGTCCGGTGTCGTGTAGGCATCCTGCGTGCTCGTGACCACGGCAATCGCATGGTCGTCCCCGAGCGCGCGGCTCTCGATCTCATCCGTCTTCAGTTTGCAGTCCTTGAACATGATCTCGTGGAAGATCGCGTGCGCCTTCACGACCGCATCGCGCCCGCGCCAGTGCATGCCCACCACGTTGACCCATTCCGCGTCCTCGCGCAGCAGCTTGGCAAACGCCTGCATGTCATGGGTGTTCCATGAATCCTCCACGCCCTTCACCGTCTTGTGGATTCCCTTTTCATCCGCCTTGGAAAGCTGTGCCGCGGCGGCCTGAGCCAGTGCTGCCGGTTTCCGCTCCTGCGCAGTCGCGCGCGGGGCGATTGTAAACAAAGGTGGCGGCCGCAAGCAGCGCCGCCGCGATGGGGTTGGTTGTCATGGCTGGTTTTTTGTGGATATCCGTTGCCGGGCAGCTTGTTTGCATTTGCCGGCTATGGCGAGGGGATTCGTGGTCATACCACGCCGCCGGCTCCGGTGAAATCCAACAAGAGCCTGACAGCCCCAAATTGCCGGCAACAGAGAGGCGCGAGCCGTGGATCGTTCGCGACGCGTTCATCCCAAGTGTGTGGAGCCCCACCTCCCATCCACAGTATTTTGGGCCATCCCGCGATAAACCGTGCATTCCGCAACCTCAACCTCGAGCTGAGAGTCGGTCAATCCAGGGAAACCCATGATGCCCTACACCACGAACACGCCGCCCGCCTCCGCCGTCACCCGCGACAAGGAGCTCTCCCGCATCGACCGTGACACCCTCCTCGACTCCATCAACCGCTGCCGCGCCGCCATCCAGCACGCCGCCGACGCCCTCTGGCCCCGCCTCCGACGCGGCCAACCGCCTCGATCCGCAAGACCTTCGGGATTCCGCTGAACCGGGCGATGGGGCTGTGAAGAAACCCGCTTGAAAAGCAGTTCTCAGCTCGCGCTGCCATCCGCCGCGCGGGAAAAGTCCTCCGCCGCGTGACCTTCGCTTTCCTCCTCCGTGAAATACAGCATCGAACTCAAACCGAAGGAATCGCGTGGGTATCGCCATGCCTGCTCCTACTCCAACCTTGATCGAGCCTCCATGATCCCCTATCACTCCCCCGCACCCGTATCCCCGCACCATAGCTTGGTTTAGCCGTTCAGTGGCCGGACTTTGGAGGCCAGCTTATTGCCCATGCGCTACTTTGTTACTGCCGTCCTAACATGATCATTCCCTGCGTCCATTATCTAAACAGGATTTTCTTAGCTTTAGTAGTGCTTACTAGCTTCATCTCCTCGGCCTGCTGCGTCAGCCATGGAGTTACAGAGGTGTTCATTCGCCCTGTGGCAGAAATGCTCCAACCCCAAACAGTCTTCCTCATCGAGGGCCTGCGACCTGACCACAAAGTCGTCGCGCTAACCATCGACGATGCACCGAGCAGGTATACCGAAAAAATTCTCGATTTCCTGAAGCGACACCAAAGTACAGCCACTTTCTTCGTCCATGGCGACCGCATCGAGACAGCAGCCGACAAGGCGATCATCCGTCGAATGCTACAAGAAGGTCATGAGGTGGCCAATCATATGCCGGAATCCATTCCCTCCGCCAGTCTTGCCCCCAGCATCTTCGCCCGCCAGTTTGTAAGGAACCACCAGATTCTGGAAAAACTCGGAGCTCATCCCACCCGCTTCCGTCCGTCCCACGGCATTTCGAATATGGAGATGCGAAATTTCATGAACACTATCGGCCGGAACCTCGGCTACAAGCCCACCTTCTACCTCGCTTCCGTCTACAGTTGGGACATCAACATTTATTGGCCGAAGCTCTACGCCCAAGACACCGCCGCCTGTGCCAAACCCGGTCGCATCGTCGTCTTTCACGACAATCAGGATGTAATCGATTCGAAAGGCGTGGTTATCAACCAAAGCCAGCGCACTCTCGACGAACTCCCGATTTTCTTCGAGCTTCTCGAACAACAAGGCTTCACCGCCAAATCCATCGCAGAAGTCGAAGCCTTGGTTAACCCCCAGTCTGCTTCTGGTAAGATGAAACCACCCGGCAAAGGCAATGGACCCGGGAGGAATTCTTCCAAGTATTCATATGCCAGCGACCCTTCGAGCTAGCATGTCTGTGGTTCATATCCTCTAATATCCACTTGCAAAGCTTGCCATCTCTGCTACCTAAGCCGTTCACTTTCCAGCACATTGAGCCCTGTAAGTTTGCCGAAAAATCGACATTCCCCATATTTCATGAAAATATTGATCTGTCTATTCCTCATGTCGATGAGTGCATTTGCACAAATCGACCCGAATGCTACTGCTGCAACAAAGATGCTTCGCAAAAAGCTCAATGACATCAGTCTGTCTATCGGGAAGAATCAAAAAATTCTCCTGGGCCAACAAAATGCTTTCCTTGAGGGCCAGAACCGAAAACTTAACAACTCAAACATCAAAGATAAATTTGAATCTGATATGAACGACGCTGTCGGGGTTCATCCAGCGGTGGTCGGATTTGATTTTTCAGAGATCAATGGTGAGAACAATAAACTAATCGCCTATCAAATGAGGGAGATTCATAAACGCGGAGGCGTTGTGAATCTTTCCTGGCACGCTCCGGCGTTCGCAAGGGATTTGATAGGGAATAATTCCTCTCATGATATCACTGCCCGGGTAGTCAGGCATATTCTCCCCGGCGGCAAACATCACACGGAGTTTTTGTTGAAAATGGATTCGCTGGCCGCTTTCCTTAATTCGGTAAAAGACGTTCCGATTGTTTTTCGTCCGTGGCATGAGCATAATTTTTCTTGGTTTTGGTGGGGAAACATGCATTGCTCGGAAAAGGAATTCATAGGACTATGGCGCTTCACTGTCGATTACCTCAAGAGCAAGGGGGTCCATAATCTTCTATACGCCTATTCGCCGATTTCACTTGGCAACTATTTTGATCGTTATCCCGGGGATGATTACGTTGATGTCTTTGGAATCGATCACTTTTTCAGAGGCGGATATATTGATCACTTGGCTTACAGCTTTATTTCCCCCCTTTCAGATTGGAGGAAAACAGTTTTGGAAGTATCACAAGCTGCGGTCGAGCACGATAAGATTCCAGCGGTGACTGAGTTTGGACTCCAAGGTTGTTATTATCGAAAGTTTTGGACGGATTATGTTTCCTGGCCGTTGGAAAAGGAGGGTATGGAGGCGATAACAGGTGTTGGACTTGCCCCTAAAAAAGCCCCTGCTTATATTTTATTATGGAGAAACAATCCAAACAGCCGCAGGAATCATTATGGGCCGGTTCCGGGCAATCGGAATAATGACAACTTCAAACTCATGATGTCGAAAAATATCTTCAAGGGTCTCTAACATAAGAATGCTTTTTTTGAGTAATCCGTGTTTATTGTCTTATAGGTCTATTTCCTCGTTGGGTTTTGGAGGTCCGGCAACCATGCGATGGTAGATACACTTTAGGGATTCCCGACAATTCTCCGTCCAAAGGGAAACCAATCGTTTGTAATTTAGCAGCTTCACAACAACAGCAGTCAAACCTCTCGCATCCGGGTTCTCCAAGCTGTCTATGGAGCGTCCCCCTGAAGATCCCGACAGGCAACAAGAGCTTCCGGAATTCCGGAAAACTGGCGGAAACTACACCGAAAACCAGCGGGCGTGGTCAAGCTGACAACCGCTTGCCGGGATCCGGGGGGGGCGGCCCGGGGTCGCGGCTCCTCTAGAAACCGCGGGCTCAGGCCGGACTTCGAGGCGTTTTCCCGTCAGGTCTGGACATTCCCGTCATGCATTGACGACGAAGAGCCAAAAAACTTGGCAAAGCGGCCGAGGAAATTTACCTTTCTGAAATGTGTTCGATTGGGCCAACCACTGATAATTTGTCTTCTGATCCGGTCCAACCGCGGTTCCGGGGATCTCTCGCCAAAAGCGCTTTCTCAGCAGTCGCAAAATCCGGAAATGTTCTTGGATGTTTGATTGCAGTTGGCGCATTGAGCAGCTGTGGATCTTCGCCTGCTTTTGACTGGGCAGGTTATCCCCAGGACATGTCTTTGACTCAAAAAGCCAGCGGCACGAGTAGTAAAAATCCAGCAATTTTTGGAATTGGCGGATGGGAGGGAGGAAATCATATGGATAGGGTCGTCGGGCCACTTGCGCAGAGGGAAAAATTTTCTGACTGTCAGGTAGTCGCTTATGGCCGATGGACGGATATTATGGAGCCAATCAAAAGGCAGCATGTGGACGGTCATCCTATCATAATAATCGCTTACAGCGCGGGTTGTAGTGATGCTCTGAGGATCTCAAACATATTGGAGAAAGCACGAATTCCGGTGGGACTAATTTTCTTGGATGCGACCTACCTTCATTCTGGAATGTTTAAGCCCAGTGTGGAAGGTATTGAGAATGTGACTACGATTCCTGGTAATGTGTATATGATTGAAAATTATGTGACCCCCAGCCCGTTTGGAGGTCGCGATCTTACTACTCAAAACTTTCAAGATCCGGAGCGCACGAAATACCGAAATAATTACCTCTGGACTTCTCACCTAAATCTTCTTGGTGAGAAATATATTGTCCAATATGCCGCGAGCGTGCGCTCGATTATGAATGAGTATTCAGGAAGGTATTAGATTGCTAGTAATTGAATGATCCAGTTGCCAAATCTTTCAATTCCAATCCTTTTTGTTCTCCTTTTAAACCGCCTTCCGGTCCAGCCCCTGAATAAATAATCTTTTAGGTGTTGGTTCGTAAGCGCTCACAGAACCCCTCTGGCAGGTTGCACGTAAGCGTGGCCTGAACCACCATCAGTAATTTCTGTCCGGCTCCTAACATATTCGTTCACGGCGTCAGATGCCCATTCTCCTTACTTCTTCTTCGCTTGGCTGAGTGCTTGGGAGAACCAGTCGTTGTTCGGCGCAGCGTTGGGGCGGAAGTCGGCGGTGCGGCCTTGGGGGCGAGGGCCGTTGTTGCGGTTCCCGCCGTTCGGGCGGGCGTCGCGGTCGTCGCCAGTGGAGCGGCGGTTGTCGAGGTCCACCTTGCTCTTCATGGAGAGGGCGATGCGGTTGCGCTTAAGATCGACTTCAACCACGGTGACTTGGACTTTCTGGCCGACCTTGACGACCTCCGAGGCGTCGCGGATGAAGTGATCTGCGAGCTGCGAGACGTGGACGAGGCCATCCTGATGGACGCCGACATCGACGAAGGCACCGAAGGCGGTGACGTTGGTGACGATGCCGGGAAGCTTCATGCCGATCTGGAGGTCGGACGGTTTTTCGACACCTTCGACGAAGGAGAAGAGCTCGAATTGTTTCCGCGGGTCGCGGCCGGGTTTCGAGAGCTCGGCGACGATGTCTTTCAAGGTCGGCAGGCCGACGTCCTGGCTGACGTATTTTTGCAGGTCGATCTTCTTTCTAGCGGCTTCGTTGCCGAGGAGTTCCTCAACCTTGCAGCCGACGTCGGCGGCCATTTTTTCGACGAGCGGATAGCGCTCGGGGTGGACGGCGGAGGAATCGAGCGGGTGCGCGCCGCCGCGGACGCGGAGGAATCCGGCGGCTTGCTCGAAGGCTTTGTCGCCGAGGCGCGGGACTTTCTTCAACTGCTCACGCGAGGTGAACGCTCCGTTTTCATTGCGCCAGGCGACGATGTTTTCGGCGAGCGAGGCATTGAGGCCGGAGACGTAGGAGAGGAGTTGCTTGGAGGCTGTGTTGATCTCGACGCCGACGGCGTTCACGGCGCTAACAACGGTGTCGTCGAGGCTGGCTTTGAGCGCGCGCTGATCGACATCGTGCTGGTATTGGCCGACGCCGATGGCTTTGGCGTCGATCTTCACCAACTCGGCAAGCGGGTCCATCAGACGGCGGCCGATGCTGACGGCGCCGCGGACGGTGACGTCTTCGTTAGGGAATTCCTCGCGGGCGACATCGGAGGCGGAGTAGATGGACGCGCCGCTCTCGTTCACCATCACGACGGGGATGGAGGAGGGGAGTTTGAGTTTTTTGATGAACGCTTCGGTTTCGCGGCTGGCAGTTCCGTTGCCGATGGCGATGGCCTCGATGTCGTGCTTCTTGATGAGCGTGGTTACTTCGACGGCGGCTTCGTAAGCTTGGTTCTGCGAACCGGCGGTGCAGTGGAGCACGGTGTGGTGGAGCAGCTTGCCGGAGCGGTCGAGCACGACGGTCTTGCAACCGGTACGGAAGCCGGGGTCGATGGCGAGCAGGCGCTTTTCACCGAGCGGCGAGGCTAACAAGAGTTCGCGGAAGTTGTCGGCGAAGACGGTGATGGCGGTTTCGTCGGCGCGCTTCTTGGCTAACAAGCGGGCTTCGGTTTCCATCGATGGCATGAGTAGGCGCTTGCAACCGTCCTCGACGGCTTGGGCGACGTGCTTGCCGGCCGGGCCCGTGGATTTCACGTAATCGGGAAGGGCGTTGGAGGTGACGCGTTCGAGTGGGACCTCGACGCGCATGAGCAGGAAGCCTTCCTTCTCGCCGCGGCGGATGGCGAGCATGCGGTGGGACGGGATGGAGTGGAACGGCTCGCTCCACTCGAAGTAGTCGCGGAATTTCTGCGCGTCGGCTTCCTCTTCTTTTCCATACATGATTTTGGAGGAGACGGTGGCGTCCTCTTCGTAGATTTTCCGGACGCGGCCGCGGAGGGTGGCGTCATCGGCGACGCGCTCGGCGATGATGTCGCGGGCACCGGCGAGGGCCTCGACGGTGGTCGGGACGTCCATTTCCGGGTTGAGGAACTTGGCGGCTTCCTCCTCGGGATCGGCGGTTTGGTTCTCGAAAATGAAATCGGCGAGCGGAGTGAGGCCGCGTTCGATCGCCTTGGTGGCGCGCGTCTGGCGCTTGGGGCGGAACGGGGCGAAGATGTCCTCGACGGCGTTCACGGTGAGCGCGGCTTCGAGTTTTTTCTTGAGCTCAGGGGTGAGGAGCGAGCGTTCTTCGAGGGATTTCAGGACGGCGGTGCGGCGGGAATCGAGCTCGGCGAGTTGGAGCATGCGGTCGCGGATCGTGGTGATCTGGACTTCGTCGAGCGAGCCGGTTTGCTCCTTACGATAGCGGGAAATGAAGGGAACGGTGCCGCCCTCGGCGATGAGTTTGGAGGTGGCGGTGACGGAGGAAAGGGAGATCCCGGTTTCGCGGGCGATGGCTTCGAGATGGGTCATGCGGGCGGACGGTTTAAGCGAGCCCGGCGGGGTGGGCAAGAAATACGCGACGCGAATTCCCGGGTGGCAGAACCACGAATTTGGCTCTGTCGGATTTCCCGACAGAGCCTGAGCTTTTGTCTCCCGAAAGACCAACCCATGGGCTCAACGTTGGTCGAGCGGAATCGCGATATCGACCACCTTATCCCAATTCTTGAAGGTCCCGCGGAGGGTGGCTTTGCCGGTTGGCAGACTGATGGAATACAGGCTGATGAAACCGTCGGCGGAGGTCAGGCTGGCAAGCGCCTGGATTTTGACGGTCACGCCGTTGCGAAGGGTGCTGAAAATGTCAAAGCCCACGGACGAGGTGGTATCCACCGTGAGTTTGCCGGTCGGGGCGAGCGAGCCGTTGTTCGGTGGCGACTGGAGGACCACCTGATCGAGTGTGGAATCGATGTCGTAGAGAGTCGTGGCGGTGAGCGGATCGAGATCGTTGTTTGTGTAGGCCGCGCCGGTGACGCCGACGGCCGGGGTGCCTGCGGTGTAGTTGAGGGCACCGTCGGCGATGGTGACGCCGCCGGCATTGACGTTGTGCCGGAGGTTCTGGCCATCGTCGCCAATGATCCGCAGGCGGTCCGCGGCCGGATTGAAATCCACGCCGAACGAGGTGCCGGTCAGCGCGACGGTCAGCCGGTTCACCAGCGTGGCGACTGCGGTGTCGGTGTTGAGCATGTAAACGCCACCGGCATTGCCGACGCCGTAGAGTTGGCCGTCCTGCACCCGGTAGTCGATCCCGACCAGCGCCGTGTCGCCGCCGATCAGGCCGGAGACGGTTCCCAGCTTGAAAGCGTGTTCAGGCGATTTCTCGAAAAAACAAACGAGCCTCTGGTCACTCGTCAGGCCGACGACCTTGAGGTTCTGGCTGCCTTTTCCATCGGCACCGCGGTTTTCGTCGGCGTGGAGGATTGCAGGGGTGAGGGCGAGCAGTGCGAGTGTCTTGAGTAGTGGTTTCATTGGAGTGGGGTGGGTTGGTGGTTTTTGGTTTTGATTCGGGGGCGGCCCTTGAGCCGTTTGGAATTTCAATTGCAATGCCATCATCCCCTGCCGTTAGCCCGATTCAACCAACTCATCTGCCATTATTCGAATAGGGGTATCAGGATCCTGTGCGGCAGGTGAATTTCCCGGAGTGCGCGAAGCTTTGCTCGCGCCGTGGCGGATTCGGCTCCCCTCCGCATGAAGCAGAGCTTCCATCCCCCAAGGCGGGAGTAGGGCTTCCAGCACTCCGGGCGCATCTGCAAGTTTCTTGCATCTTCCTCGCGCTCGCTCCAAGTTCCCGGCGTGCGCGGCTCACCACTCATTCGGTTCATCCTTCTCGTTTTCGCTTTGGCGGCGACGGGGGCCGGCTTGTTGCGGGTGACCGCCGCCCGCAGCCCCGGCGATCCAGCGATCCGGTCCGCGGTGATCGAAAAGCCATCGCAGTCAGCGGTCCCATTCCGCCTGATTCTATCCGCTCCAGCAGCCGCGGTGGAAATCGATACCGGTCGCGTGATCCGCCCGCAGGCGAATCAGTCACCAATTTCCGGAACGCTGGAACTCGATCCTAACAACCCGCGTGTCGGCCTGGTCGTCCGATGGAAAAACGCACCCACTCCCGGCGAACATCGTTTCGCGAAGCTGACGTTGGAGGCTCCCGGCCAGGAGACATTCACCCACGTCTTCGATGCCAATGGCGACATCGATGATTTTCTGGAACTTCCCATCTCCGCCGCAAAATGAGCGAAACCCATCACGACTGCTGCGCCCACCATGGGCATCATCACGAGCTTGTGATCAAAAACGTCACCGTCCGCTACCGTCGCGTGCTGGCCTTGGACGACGTGTCGCTGGCGACTTCCTGCGGCAACCGGGTGGCGCTGATAGGTCCTAACGGCGCGGGCAAGAGCACTCTGCTCAAGGCGATCGCCGGGCTGGTGCCACGCGATAGCGGCACCATCAGTTGGCGCGGAACCGCGGTGAACAAGTGGTCGCGCGAGTTCGCCTACCTGCCCCAGCGCGAGGAGGTCGATTGGTCGTTTCCCATCACCGTGCGCGGGTTGGTGGAAATGGGCCGCTACCCGCAAACCGGGTGGTGGCGGAAATTCTCGCCCGACGACAGCGCCGCGGTGGATCGCGCGCTGGAGTCGCTTGCGCTGCTAGACCTGCAACACCGCCAGATCCGCGAGCTGTCCGGCGGGCAACAACAACGGGCGTTCCTAGCCCGCGCGTTGGCGCAGGAAGCGCACGTGCTGTTACTGGACGAGCCGTTCACCGGCCTGGACCGCAACGCGGCCCAGTTGTTGGGAGATCTGTTAAACCGGCTGGCCCACGAGGGACGGCTGGTGATCGCCTCGCACCACGACCTCAACACGGTGCCGCGCTTGTTCGATGAAGCGCTGGTGCTTGCAACACACTCACTGGCGTTCGGGCCCGTGGCGGAAGTGCTGACGCCCGACCTGCTCGAACGCACCTTTCACGAGCCCGCTGCCCACGCGTAATCCATGGATCTCGACCTGCTCACCAATCCCTTCTATCAGCGCGCGCTCGCCACGGCCGGCTTCATCGGCTTTGCCAACGGCTATTTCAGCGGGTTCGTCGTTCTGCGGCGCAACGCGCTGTCGGTTTCCGCACTGTCGCACACGATGCTGCCGGGGATCGCCTTGGGAATTTTCATCACCGGCGCGTTGAGCCAGTGGAACGCCTTCCTCGGGGCGATGTTCGCCGCGCTGTTAGTCGGGCTCGGCTCGGTGGCCGTCGCGCGCGGCAACCGGGTGGAGCAGGGGACCGCGCTGGCAGTGCTTTACACCGCCGCGTTTGCCGCGGGGATCGCCTTGTTGGAAAAACTCGACACCCGCCAGGAGCTGGAGCACTGGCTGTTCGGCGACATCATCGCCGTCGGCAACACGGACATCTGGATCGCCTACGGGATCGGCGCTTTCACACTGCTGATCACCAACCTGCTGATGCGGCCGATCCTCCTCACCCTGTTTGAGCCAAACGTGGCGGCGGCCCAGGGCGTGCCGGTGCGGTTTATCCAGTATCTGATTTTCGCTTTGTTAGTGCTGGCGCTCGTATCGTCGCTGCAAGCGGTGGGCTGTGTACTCTCGGTCGGCCTGCTGGTCACGCCGGCGGCGACGGTCTCGCTGCTCACCAACCGGACTTCGGCCCTGTTCTGGGGCGGTGGCCTGATCGGCGGCGTCGGCTCGGTGGCGGCGGTTTTGTTGTCCGGAAAATTCGGGATCGCGCCGGGTCCGGCGATCGTGATCGTGCTTGGACTGTTGTTCGTCGCGGCGTATCTGTTCAGCCCGAAATACGGCCTGCTGGCCCCGCGGCGGGGGTAGGGGGACTACTTATGAGGAGACCTTTCTGGACAAGCGTCACCCTTGTTTCATGCTCCGCCCCATGCCTTCCGTCCACGTCGATCTTGCCGAACGCGCCTACAATGTCCTCGTCGAACCTGGCCTGCTGGATCTAGCAGGCGACACCCTGATCAAAGCTGGAATCTCGGGCTCGCGTGCCGCGATCATCAGCGATGAGACCGTTGCCGGATTTCACGCGGGCACTCTGATGAAGTCGCTCGAAGCGGCGGGTTTCCGGCCCACACTCC
Source organism: Verrucomicrobiota bacterium (assembly GCA_040385685.1). GTDB lineage: Bacteria > Verrucomicrobiota > Verrucomicrobiia > Verrucomicrobiales > Akkermansiaceae > Luteolibacter. The sequence goes on from JAZKGW010000048.1 coordinate 18,936, forward strand.
ACACGGTGCCAGCCGGCGAGGCGTCGAAATCCATGATCCACGTGGAGACGCTGTGCCGGGAAATGATCCGCGCCGGACATGACCGGAAATCGCTGGTGGTTGCCTTGGGCGGCGGTGTGGTGGGCGATTTGGCCGGGTTCGTGGCGTCGATTTTCTATCGGGGAATTCCCTTCGTGCAGGTCCCCACGACCATCGTCGCGCAGGTCGATTCCTCGGTCGGCGGCAAGACCGGAGTGAATGTGGGCGAGGGGAAAAATTTGTTAGGGGCGTTCCATCAGCCGCGGCTGGTGCTCGTCGATCCGGAAACGCTGCGGACGCTGCCGGACCGGGAATTCCGTGAAGGCTTCGCGGAGGCGATCAAACACGCCGCCATCCGTGACGCGGCGATGCTCGACGACCTGGCGGCGTTCGACCCTAACGGCCGCGATGTCCCCTCGGATCTGATCGCGCGGAACATCGCGATCAAGGCCCGCGTGGTCGAGGCCGACGAGCATGAGACGCTCGGCATCCGGGCGCTGTTGAATTTCGGCCACACCATTGGCCACGGCATCGAGGCGGCCGTGCCCTATGGCGAGATGCTGCACGGCGAGGCGATTTCCCTAGGCATCCGAGCGGCGTTATTTCTATCCGAACGACATGCCGGGCTGTCGCCCGACGACAGCGAGAAGGTTATCGCGTTGTTGGACAAATATCACCTGCCGCTGGTGCTTCCCGCGGCGATCACGACCGACACGGTCATGGAAAAACTCGCGCGCGACAAAAAGTTCTCCGCCGGGGCCATCCGCTTCGTCGTGCTCGACGCGCTCGGCAGCGCGAAGGTGATCAACACGGTCACCGCCGACGATCTGCGCGAGGCGATTGAAGGTTTGCGAACCTCACTTCGGCCGGACCAATTCGAATAAGTTACTCGTCTTGCAATACCAGTTAGGCACGGCCATCCGGCCGACGGGATGAAACAAATCACCCCGCACGCGCAAGGTTTCCGTATCGAAAAACTCCTCGCGCACCTGCACGCGGTGGACAATTCCGAGGATCAACCGGTTCTCGCCGATCTGTTGAATCGAATGCACCTTGCATTCCAGCGCCGCCGGCGCGGCGGCGATCCGAGGCGGCGCGACGCTGGACGAGGCGTCGGTTTCGAGTTTCTCGCGCTCCGTCTCGCTGACTCCATAGGGAACGGTGGCGGACGTGCGGTTCATGACCGCGGCGAGCGGCTCATCCACCAGGTTGACGACGAACTCGCCGGTGCGGCGGCAATTTCTGGCTGTGTCCTTGGGCGAGCCATCGTCCCGGTCGCCCGGCGCGAAGATCACCAGCGGCGGTTCCGATCCGAAGACGTTGAAGAAGGAAAACGGCGCGGCATTCACGCTGCCGTCCTCATTGAGAGTGGTGACCCAGGCAATCGGCCGGGGCGTCACCAGTCCTGCTAGAATCGGATAGGCACGGTCGGCGTGGGTGGTCAGCAGGTCGAGTTCGATCATGCGGGTGGTGATTTCTCGACGATACTCAGCGTTTCCCCATCCGCAAACTTGGTCCGCATGGGATCGCCGGGTTTCAAAGTGTTAGCGGTGGTGACGATCTTGCCATCCGCCGTGAGGGTGATGGAAAATCCGCGTTGGAACGCGGACTCCGGCCCGAGAGTCCGCAGCAGCCCGCGCAGGCTGCCGAGTCGTTCGGTGCGCTCGTTCAAGACGTCCTTGCCTGCCCGCTCGAAGCGCTGGCGCAGATTTTTCACGGTATCCATCCGCCGCTCCAACACGCGGGCCGGATGGCAAACTTTGTGGCGGGCACGCGCGTCATTCAGACGCATCGCGACAGCTTCGAGCGAGGCTCGCGTGGCTTGGGAAAGCTGGCCACGGGCGGAGTCCAACCGCATGACAGACTCGCGCAAAAGCTTCTCGCCATCGCGTTGCAGGGCACCACGGCGGAGCGCGTCCACCGCCAGTTGGGATCGTGTCATGCGCTCGCTGACGACCCGGGTCATCCGCCGGCGGAGTTGCGCGAGCCGGACTAACAACTCCGCGCCATCGGCCACCGCCAGTTCGGCGGCGGCGCTTGGCGTCGGTGCCCGCAGGTCTGCCACGAAGTCGGCGATGGTGAAATCGATTTCATGACCGACCGCGGAGATGATCGGAATCGGACAAGCGGCGATGGCGCGGGCGACGACTTCCTCGTTGAAGTTCCACAAGTCCTCGATCGAGCCCCCGCCGCGGCCGACGATGAGCACGTCGCAACGCGGATAGCCGAATTTTTCCGGTTCGCCCAGTTTCCCGATGGCTTGGGCGATCTCCATCTCCGCTCCCCGGCCCTGCACCCGCACCGGGAACAGCACTGGCTGCACCCACGGCGCTCGGCGTGTTAGGACGTTGAGGATATCCTGAAGCGCAGCACCGCTGGCGGAAGTGATGATCCCGATCGCGCGGGGAAATGGCGGGATCGCTTGCTTCCGCGCGGAGTCAAACAAACCCTCTGCATTCAGTTTCCGCTTCAGCGCCTCGAACTTCGCCTGCAAATCTCCCGCTCCCGCACGCTCTGCTTTCAGGACGATGAGTTGAAGTTGGCCCCGTGCCTCGTAAACCGTAGCTTCGGCAAAGACCCGAACTTTCGCACCATCCTCCAACGCCTCCGCGCCCGGACGTTTCCGCGCTCCGAACATCGCGCACGAGATCTGCGCGCCTTCATCCTTGAGCGAAAAATACCAGTGCCCGCTGCCCTGCTTCTTCAAGTTAGACACCTCGCCCTCGACCCACGTCTCGCCGATCTGGACTTCCAACAGATTTTTCATCCGCCGCAGCAATTGCGTGACGGAAAGCGCCTTTTCCTCGGGCGTCCTGGGTTTCGAAAACAAATCCACGCCGGAATCTGGCAAGTGCGGGGAATTTTTCGAGCGGGAAAAACAGACAGATTCCACAGAGCAATCGAGCTCGGGATACGGTCGTTGGCGGAGGCGCTATGGCGAGATCACAATCGCGCCATTTGAGGCAATTGGTGAATTCCGCGCTCCAATGATCAACTCACCTCGGTGACACGCAGCTTCGGCGCATCCAGCGATTCGCCGACGCGCATTCCCACCAACTTCCGGTAGAGCGCGCTATCAGGAGTGAGCAGGGTGACTTCCAGTCCTTCATGGGCAATGACCAGACCGCCGGATGCCGGGACGAGAAGGAACCACAAGGTCTCACCATTGAGCTCCACTTCCACGAGGGCGCCGGCGTCGATCTCGTCATCCATCTCGAAATCGAGGAGTGAGAGCGTTTCAAAGACCCGCACCGATTCGGCGAGTTCATCGACCTGCCGCGCTTGTCCGGCTGCGAGATACGACGCTTCCAGGCTGCGGGTGTCGTATTTCCCCTCCGCCTTGCTGCCGGGATCGGTGGCGGCCGCGTGGGCCTCGAATGCGGCTTTGGATAGGCGATCGAGGCGGGCGCGAAGTTCGGTGCGGATTTGGGTGAGAAGTTCGGATTTCATCAGCGGACGGCGAGTCTTGCACGGGACCGGGCCGACTGCCAAGCTTCCGTGATGCTTACCGTTTATGGCTACCAGAAATGCAGCACCTGCCGTGATGCGCTCAAATGGCTCGAAGCCCATCACCTCGCCTATCAGGTGAAGGCGATCCGCGAAACCCCGCCAACTCCCACTGAACTGGCGACCGCGCTCAAGGCCGCGGGCGGCGACCTGCGGAAGATATTCAACACTTCCGGCATGGACTACCGCGCGCTCGGCCTGAAAGACCAGCTCCCGGAGATGAGCGATACCGCCGCTTTCGAGCTGCTATCGAAAAATGGCAATCTCGTGAAGCGCCCGTTTCTGACCGGGGACGGCCTGGTGTTGGTCGGCTTCAAGGAACCGGAGTGGCAGAAGGCGCTCGGATAGACTCATCACTTCCCACGGATTTGAACACCACCTCTCTCCTATTTCGCTTCCGGGCTGTCCTGTCGTTGTTTATCGCGGGTCTCGTGCTCAGCGGAGTGACGGCATTTCCGTTGTTGCATGAACTCCGGATGTTATCAGACGTCTTGGGCGTGGGTTCCGTTGCTTCCCCGGAAGGATCGACAGGTCTTGCGTTCTGGATTCTCAAGGTGCGCCACGGACTGGAACACACCTACGCCGATTACCCTTGGATCGCTTATGGAACCGATTGGCTCGCCTTCGGTCATCTCGTGATTGCGGGCTTTTTCATGGGACCGTTGATTCATCCTGCTTCCAGCCGTGCCACGCTCTACACCGGCATCTGCGCCTGCCTGGCGGTGATTCCCCTGGCACTCATCTGCGGGCCGATCCGCGGGATTCCCTTCTACTGGCGGCTCATCGATTGCTCGTTCGGAGTGATCGGCATTGTTCCGCTTCTCTACTGCCTCGCGCTGCTCAAACGTCTCGAAGCTGTGAATCATGGTAAAGTCTCTCCCTGAAAACACCGTCATTAACCAACCCATCTGACCTTGCAGACTCCATGACCAAGCGCGTTCGAAAGTGGCTCATCATCACCAGTTCTGTTATCGTTCTGCTGATAGGAGTAGCCGCAAGCCAACTTGCAAGAATTGGTGCGGCTTTGATCCTGCATCCCCCGCACCGGCGGGTGATGATGGCGCCGCCGCCGCAGTGCCGTGGTGTTACATACCATGGAGACGGAGTGAGTTTGCAAGGCTGGCGCGGCGATGCGTCCGGCAGCTTTCGGGGAACCTTGATCTACCTCCACGGCGTCGCGGACAACCGAGCGAGTGGAGCGGGCGTCATCGAGCGATTTCGGAAGCGCGGTTTCGACGTGGTGGCCTACGACAGTCGCGCCCACGGAGAGTCCGGAGGCGACGCTTGCACCTATGGCTACTTCGAGAAAGAGGACCTTCGACAGGTGCTCGATACCGTTCGTCCCGGGCCCGTCGTGCTGGTCGGCAGTTCGCTTGGAGCGGCAACCGCTCTTCAATTGGCAGCCGTTGACGAACGGGTTTCGGCGGTGGTCGCGGCAGAAACCTTTTCAGATCTCAGAACCGTAGTGACCGAGCGGGCACCGTCGTTTTTCACACCCGGAACTGTCGTCCAAGCCATCCAGCGGGCCGAGCAACAAGGGCATTTCCAGATAGATCTGGTTAACCCCGCGGCATCTGCCAGAACGATCAAGGCTCCCGCCCTCATCATCCACGGAGCGGACGATTCGGACACACCGCCGGATCACTCACGGCGCGTGTTCGATGCTCTGGCCGGCCCCAAGCGGTTGATCCTGGTTCCTGGAGCCGGGCACAACGAATCTCTTCAAGGAACAGTCTGGACGGATATCGAAAATTGGATCGACGAGGTTCTAAAAAAGCGGGCCGTCCCTCGGTGAGGAACGACCCGCCAGTATGATTCCGAGGGGGAAGTGTTAGCGCAGGAACGCTTCGTGCAGACCGCCATCCACGGTGACGACTTGGCCGGTAGTCTTGCTGAGGCGTTGCGAAAGCAGGAGGAAATACGCTTCCGCCTGGTCGGCGGGAGTGATCGGGGCTTTTGTTAGCGTCCGGTCGGCGTAAAACTGCGCGAGCTTGGTCACGAGCGACTCGGTGGCCTCGTCATCCGTGTAAGGGATGGCGTATTTCGCGAGTGAGCCGATGACGCGGTCGCGCGGGAACATGGCGGACCCTTGGACGACCGTTGCAGGAGCCACACCATTGACCCGGACGAGCGGCGCGAGTTCGATAGCAAGTTCGCGGACGAGGTGGTTAGCGGCCGCCTTGGACGTGTCGTAGGCGAGTGAGCCCTTTTTCGCGACAGCGGCGTTGGCCGAGGTCGTTAGAACGAGGTTGCCTTTGAGGCCTTGTTCCTTCCACGTCTTGAACGCCTCGTCGGCGACGAAGTAACTGCCGGTGACGTTGATACCAAAGGTAAGCGCCCATTTGTCGTCCGGAATGTGGCCGGAGGTGTCGCTCGGGACGAAGATGCCCGCGGTGACGGCGATGGAATCGAAGCCACCGTAAGCGATGGCGACATCGTCGAGCATGCGGCGGATCGAGGCGCGGTCGGTGATGTTGGCCGCGAGGCCGATGGCCGGGCCGCAGTCGGATAGACCGGTGCCGGCGACGCCGATGCCGATGCCGTATTTGTCGGTGATTTCCTTGGCGGTCGCCTTCGCGGCGTCCTCGTTGAGATCGACGCAAACGATGTGCGCGCCTTCCTTCACAAGGCGATGGGCGGTTTCCTTACCAATGCCGGAGCCTGCGCCGATGACGATGATGACTTGGCGGGCGAGTTCCTTTTCCGCAGGCATGCGCTTGAGTTTGGCTTCCTCCAGCAGCCAATACTCGATGTCGAACGCTTCCTGTTGGGGAAGCGAGATATAGGTATCGATCGCTTCGGCACCGCGCATGACTTCGACGGCGCAGTTATAGAATTCCGCGGTGACGCGGCTTTCGGATTTGTCCTTGCCCCAGGCGATCATGCCGATGCCGGGGATGAGCACGACGGTGGGGTTTGCATCGCGCATGGCGGGCGAGTTGTCGTGTTTGCACAGCGAGTAATACTCGGCGTAGTCCTCGCGATAGCCCTCGAGACCTGCGGCGAGCTTGTCCTTCAAGGCAGCCGCGTCCTCGGTCTGTGGATTCCAGTCGACGTAAAGCGGCTTGATCTTGGTACGGAGGAAATGGTCCGGGCAACTCGTGCCGAGTTCGGCAAGGCGGGCGGCGTCATTCGAGTTCACGAAGCGCAGGATCTTCTCGTCGTCCTGCACGGTGCCGATGAAACGCTTCTGTTGGGAAACCTGTCCACGCAGCCATGGCAGGATTGCGACGAGGGTTTCGCGGCGTTGCTCAGGAGTGAGTGTTTGATATTTTGCACCACCGAAGGCCGTGGCGTCGCCGCCCTTGGCAGCGTATTTCGCCTCGATGTAAGCGGCTGCTTTTTCGATGCAGTCAAGGGTGTAGGTGTAGCAGGCCTTGTCCTCTTCATCCCAGGAAATGAAGCCGTGCTGGCCCATCATGATCGACTTCACACTCGGGTCATTCTTCACGATTTCCTGCATCGCGAGACCGAGTTCGAAGCCGGGGCGCATCCATGGCACGTACCCCATTTCGCCGCCGAAGATCTCTTTGGTGAGTTTCTCACAGTTTTGCGAAGCGGCGATGGCGATGATCGCATTCGGGTGCATGTGGTCGACGAATTTCGCCGGAATGAAACTGTGCAGCGGAGTGTCGATGGACGACGCGCGCGGGTTCAGGTTGAAGGTGGCATGAGTGTACATGCCGACCATTTCATCCTCGGCGGGTGCCTTCAGGCCCTTGTCCTCGCGGGCACCGTAGAGGTTCTGGAGGTCGAGCAACTTCTGCTGATAGAGCGAGGAAAAATTCTCGCGCGTGCTGGTGCGGAGGTCGCCGCCGGAACCTTTGACCCACATGACTTCGACCGGTTGACCGGTGAGCGGGTCTTTTTCCAAGGCCTTTGACGAGGTGTTGCCGCCGCCGGTGTTGGTGATGCGTTGGTCGCTGCCGAGCAGGTTGGAGCGATAGGCGAGCTTGTCGACGGCGTTGAGACCGGCGGCCTTCGCGTCGTCCCAGAGGTGGTTTACGTATTTGTAGTTAGGCATGATCTTGGGGTTGGTGAAATTCAGAGTCCGAGGGCCTTCTGGCGGTAATGTTCGTCGGGACGCCCGGCGATGCGTTCGACCTGCTCGGGAGTGAGAAATTGCGGTTCTCCGGAGATCGCTGCGGCCCCGGCAAAAATCTCCGCAGCCTTCACGGTCATAAGCGTGGCGGCAAGCACCGCTTCGGACGTGGCGCCGAGCGCGATCATGCCGTGGCTTTCCAACAGAATGACGCGCGGCGGGCGCGAGAGTCGGGCGATGTATTCCTCGACGGCGGTCCTGATGGCTTGTGAGAGTTTCAGACCGGGATCGCTGTAGGGCACGAACACGCTTTCAACGCCGCAGCAGACGATCTCATCGGGAAAAATGCGGCGGGCGGCGAAGGTCCGCGCGTGCTTCGAGCAGAGCAACACGTTGACCGATACGGGATGCGTGTGCCCGACGTAGTTCACGCCGGGCAAGGTGAGCAGATAAGCATGGAAAATCGCCTCGACGGATGGCTTTTTCGCATCGGCGGAAACCCGCGCCGCGAACAGGGCTTCATCGATCGCGGCGTCGGTCAAGCCGTCGGATGAAATGAGCGGCGTGAGCTTTTCGAAGACGCATTCCGCGGTCCCGGCTTTGGTCAAAGATCCCAAGTTGGAGCCGGACGCTTTGACCGCGAAAGTTTGGTCCGAGAGCCGGACGGAGGTGTTTCCCTCCCCCAGAATGGCGAGCTTTCGGTCTTCGCGCCCGAGTTGGTGGGAAAGATCGAGCAGGCGGGCAAGTGGGTCGGTCGGCAGCATCGGCGGATTGGTTTTTGTGGGAATGGGTTGACAAGTCAATACAATTTCCAATCATTCCCAAGCAAACAAAGAAAAAGCCAAATTATGCTCGCCATCGATCGCCAACGCCGGATTCTGGAACTCCTCCACGGGACGGGCTCCCTGCGCACCACCGAGACCGCCACGGAACTTGGTGTGACGGATGAAACGGTGCGCAAGGATTTCGAGCAGCTTGAAAAACGCGGCGAACTGATCCGCACCCATGGCGGAGCGAGCCGACCGGACAAAACCCGCGAGGAACTGCCCTTCACCGAACGTCAGGCTGTCCGTCGGGAGGAAAAGCAGTCGATCGCCCGCTTGGCGGCGAGCCGGATTCAGGCAAATGAAACGATCTTCCTCGATGCGAGTTCGACGGTGCTAACACTCACCGAGTTCCTCCCGGATCTCCCGCTGACGATTCTAACCAACGCGTTGAATGTCTTCACCGCCCTGTCTGATAGGCCGAACCTCGACCTGATTTGCACCGGTGGGCTGTTCGATCCGAAGTCACGGTCGTTCGTGGGCCTCACCGCGGAAAAATCGCTGCAGCGTTACAACATCCATCGGATGTTTTTTTCCGGAAACGGACTGCATCTCGAGCGCGGTGCCAGCGAAAGCAATGCTCGGCAGGCTGCCTTCAAGGAACGCGTCATCGCCAACTCGGAGGACGTGATCTTTCTAGCGGATCACTCCAAGCTGGGGCAGAAGTCGGCGTTCTTCTTCGCAGGGGTGGCGGACTTGAGCTGCCTGATCACAGACAAGGCCGCGGATCCGGCGTTTATCCAACAGCTCCAGGGAAGCGGAGTTGAGGTGCTGCAGGGGGAATGATCATCGCTAAAACTCCAACCACCGGAACAGACGCATAAGCCATTTCAGAAGCCCCGCTCCCGCCAGCCCACCCATCATTATCAAGAAGAAGCTCAGATAAACTAATCCCAGTGGCGTGATGCCGTATCGAATGCGCTCTTCCGGTTTCACCCGGATAAGGTCTCACATCTTCAGGAAATTCTCAAGCAGTCGCTTCCCGTCCTGCGTGAGGATCGACTCCGGATGGAACTGGACGCCGTGGACCGGATACTCCTTGTGCTGGAGCCCCATGATCTCGCCTTCCTCGGTCCACGCAGTGATCTCGAGGCAATCGGGCAGAGTCTCGCGTTTCACGATGAGCGAGTGGTAGCGCGTGGCTTCGAACGGGCTCGGCATCCCACCGAAGACGCTTTTGCCAGAGTGATGGATCGGCGAGGTCTTGCCGTGCATCAGGCGGTCGGCTCTAACGACATCGCCGCCATAGACCTGGCCGATTGACTGGTGGCCGAGGCAGACGCCGAGGATCGGTGTGGTCGCACCGAGTTTTTCAATCAGTTCACAGGAAATCCCTGCTTCATTGGGCGTGCAGGGGCCGGGTGAAATGCAGATGCGCTCGGGCTTGAGGACCTTCACCTCATCCACCGTTAGAGCGTCATTGCGGAAAATCTTCATCTCCGCGCCGAGCTCGCCGAAGTATTGGACGAGATTGTAGGTGAAGGAGTCGTAGTTATCGAGAATGAGGAGCATGGAATGGAGTTGCTAGGTTTCAGCTTTCAGGTCCCATCGTCTTGGCCAGGGCGATGGCGCTGAGGAGGGCTTTTGCCTTGTTGACGGTTTCCACATATTCGTAGGTGGGATCGGAATCCGCAACCACTCCGGCACCGGCCTGGACGTAGGCCTTGCCGCCTTTCAAGAGGCAGGTGCGCAGCGTGATGCAGGAGTCGTGCGAACCGTCGAAGCCGAAATAACCGACCGCACCGGCATAGGCACAACGCTTGTTTTTCTCCAGCGAGTTGATGATCTGCATCGCCCGGATTTTCGGCGCGCCACTAACGGTTCCGGCCGGGAACGTCGCCCGCAGCACGTCATAGGCGCTGTGCGAGGGATCGAGTTCACCCGAGACATTGGAGACGATGTGCATGACGTGGCTGTATCTTTCCACAATCATGAAATCATCCACACTCACCTTGCCATGTTTCGCAATGCGACCGACATCATTGCGCGCGAGATCCACTAACATTAGATGCTCCGCGCACTCTTTAGGATCCTTCATCAAATCCGCGGCCAAGGCGTCGTCCTCTTCCGGTGTCTTTCCGCGCGGACGCGTCCCCGCGATCGGGCGGATGTCGATGCGGCCCTTGATCGAGCGGACATGCACTTCCGGTGAACTGCCGACCAGCGCGAAGTCCCCCAGTTCAAGAATGAACATGTAAGGCGAGGGATTCACGAATCGCAGCGCCCGATACAGATCCACCGGCGGCTGGTCGAAATCCGTCTCGAAGCGCTGGCTCGGCACAAATTGGAAAATGTCACCTGCCTTGATGAACTCCTTGCCGGCCAGAACGATCGCCTCGTATTCCGCCTGCGTCGTGTTGCTGCGGGCTTCGGCCGGCTGCACCTTGGCCAGTCCGTTCAGGGCCGGCACATGGAACGGGCGGTTCAGGATTTCCACCATCGCGGCGATCCGGCCGCGGGCGGCGGCATAGGCTTCCTCGGGCGAGGGGAACTCATCGATGAACGCGTTCGCGATCACCTGGAGGCGGCGCAGACGATGGTCGAAAACCAGTAAGGTGTCCGCCAGCATGAACATCGCGTCGGGGATCCCGATCACGTCCGGTGGCGGCGGGCCGAGCGTGGGCTCGAACTGCCGAACCGCATCGTAGGAAAGGTAGCCGACCATTCCGCCGGAAAACTGCGGCAGCGCGCCGTGGGTGACCGGCTGGTAGGGAGCCATTTCCCTCTCCAATGCGGCGAGCACGTCGTCCGCCGCGGTGTAGGTGCGGACCTTAGACCCATCGCGGATGGTGATTTCCTTGTCCCGGGCTTCGAAAACGAGGCGGGGGCCGCTGCCGACGATCGACCAACGACCGCCTTTTTCGGTGCTTTCCGCGCTTTCCAGGAGGAAAGAATGGCGATTATCCCGCAATTTGAGGTAGGCGGACAACGGGGTCTCGAAGTCGGCGGCGAGCTGGGTGTAAACGGGCACGACATTGCCCCGCTTCGCCAGCTCGGCGAAGGCTTCCAACGATGGTTCGACCGGAATGGAACTCACAAGGCGGCGAAGCATGGCGGGGAAATCCCCGAGGGCAAGCCCGGAGGGCGATTCCAATCAGGGAGTTGCGATCTCCGCATCGCTCCGGTGCTTTTCATTCCTTGCATTACTGCCAGCGGTCGAAAGAACCGCACCCGACCCAGGCACCAGTGGGCGTGGCGAGAAGCCATCGGCTCGAATTCGAGCGTTTCATGGCGGTGACTGTGCCCTAGGGTTCCCAAATGAAGATGACGAAAAGCCGGATTTTTGTGGGATTGACTGTACTCGTTTTCACCTCGTGCCCGCTTTTCGTTCTTTCCCGTCTCACATATTCTTGCCGCTACGACGTCATCACCAAGATTTATCGTGATATCGATTCGGAGTTTCCGGCGCTTGCGTCATTTTTGTGGCCTTTCGGGCCATTGGATTGGTGGGGTTACATCACACCTTTAGCTTGCGCGGTCGGCGTGGCCGCCGCACTTCGATCGCCTATCCACTTGGCGGCATTGTGGACAATGTTACTCTTCAGCATCGCCCAGTCGGTTCTGATTCTAGCAGCCTTTGAACCGTATGCCATGTTCGGCACTGTCATGGGCTACTTCGAACCGTCGCCCTATCCTACGGTTCCGTTGCTCGTCAATTTGGCGATGGTGGTCACAGCCATCATCTTTGCCGTGATTTCTGTGAGAAGGTGCATTGCCTGGACAACGGCGTTGAAAACGAATGAAACGGAAGATGGCGCTGAGAGTGTTCCCACTGCTTAAGGCACGACCCTCACCCGATAGAACCGCTCCGCCTCTCCCGCTCCGCCGGCGTGAGTGAACACGGTGGACAGGCCGGTGGCCAGGACAGGGGAACCGACGCTGGTCCAGGAAAGCGCACCGAGCGTCCTGCTGGTTTCGAGCTGATAGTTTTTTCCGGAAACAGTGGCGACGGTGACAGTCACGTCGTTTCCGACCACGGCGGTCGCGGTGGCTTTGAGGACGGAGGCGGCGGCGAGCGGGTTAGTGCCGGCGGTGTGTTCCGAAGCATTCTTTTGGCCGTCGCCGTCGTTGTCCACAGTGGGATCGAGCGCCATCACGGACGCCGAGGCGCTGCTGTAGGGACCGGCGATACCCGCGTTGTTGATCTGTTGGACGCGGGCGTAAAGAGTGGTTCCGTAAGGCACGGTAACCGATTGGCTGGTGAGGGAGGTTTGCGCATCGAGTAGGTCCGCTCCGCCAGGGGTGGTGCCGATCTGCAGGTGGAAGCCCGAAACTCCCCCCTCCGGATCACTGGCGGGGGTCCACGTGAAGGTGACCTGGTTGCCGACGACAGTGCCAAACAGCGCGAGATCGGGCGAGGGTGCCGCAGGCGCTGGCGGCGGGGTGACGTCGTAGAGTTTGAGATATTGGGCTTCGTAGGGGGCCGTGGCCCAGGCGCCATCGGTCGGCGGGACGCGGTTCATCGCTACAAACAGGCCTTGCGAAATCAGGTCACTGCCGGAAATCCCGCCGGGAATCAGAAAGACGTTCCGGCGGTTAGGGTCGGTGCCGAGGTAGGCAGCGATGTTCCTCACGTTGTATTGGCGGGCCGGCTTGATGCCGAAGTCGTTCACGCCATTTCCATCGGTGTCGATGTCCACGTTGAATTTGTTAGTCCCCACGGTCAGCGGATCGGCATTGCGGTCGAGATTGACGAACGCGAGCACCACGTCGGACAGATTCGGCGAGGCGTTGCGGTTCTCGAACTTCGCGACCGAGAAGATCTGCCCGTGTGAGGTGGTGTCGTTGAGGTTTAGGAAAAAGCGGTTTGAGCTGCGGAGTGCCGGGGAAAATTTCCGCGCCTGGCCGATGCCTTCATAGACTTTCGAGAGTTGCGCGAGTCCATAGTTATAGCTCCCGTCTCCCGGCGTCGTCTTGAGCCAAAGCGGCATCAGCGAGTTATACTTTTTGAAATGCGGGATCGGTTTGTTGGAGTTGGTCTCGTAATGGTCGTAGCCAAATGGAGTGAGACTCAGGTTGGTGTCGTTCGGCGGGATCACTGTGCCACTGAGGCCTAACTCCTGGCCGGGAAAAACCAGCGGCACGCCATCCACGCTGTTGTTCGCTGCATAGCGGACCAGCGCGTGCCAGGGGTCCTGATAGTGATCCTCATCATGGGAGCTCGTGTTCAGCAACACCAGCGCTTGCCCATAGGCGTCGCGCCGGTCTTCATAAATCTTGCGGAACTGGAGGGTGTTTTGCGCCGCGTGCAGGGGGAAAACAATGTTCTCGTTGAGGATATCGAAGTGCCGCCCGCTGCGGCGGGTAACCGCGCCACCGTCGAGCGATTCGGCCATGAAGATGAAGTTCCATTTCCGCGTGCGGGTCTTGTTGATGATATACTCCCAGCATTGGGGTGGCAGCCCTTGGCCGAAATCCGCGCGCAGGGAATCGATGCCGGCATTCGAATCTAACGACGCGCCCGAGACATTCGCCGGGTAGCCGGTTTGTTTCAGCCAGTGCAGCGTGTATTCGGCGAAGTAACGCCAGACCTTCTGCGTGATTGCGTCGAAGTGCCCTGCACCAGAGGTATTCTCGCCGCCGATAGAATAGTCGAACCAATCCGCCTCGCTGAGATGCCCCGGGGTCGATCCCGACACAAGCGCCGCGTAGCGCCCGAAGAACACCTCATAGGTGTCAGCGAAGGCAAACTCGGCGATACGGTCTGGCGCGATGGCGAGATTTCCCGTTCCGCCTGCCCGCATGTCGTAGGCCCCGGCACGGGCGTAGAAACGCGCCACGGTGTTGCGGATTTCCTGGGTCGGACTTGCACCGCCGAAAAACGTCTGGCCGAGCGCTGCGAGTTCCGCGTCGTAGCTGGTGTGGTTGAATGGCGCGTCTAACATTACACCCACGCCCTCCGCATCCGCCGCCGCGGCGAACGACTGGAACTCCGCCAAGGCCTGTGCGCGGCCGGCGGGAGTGTCATTCGTCGCAGGCGTGCCACCCGGAGTGAATGCCTTCGCCATCAACGGCATGACTTCGAAAAAGTTCTTCACCGCATACGGACTGCCGACTTCAAACGGTTGGCCGGTGCCGGGGTCGATTTGGCGTCCGGCGATGCCATTCGGATGGATCGGCTGGAACCAAAGCATGTTGCAGCCGAGGCTTTTGACGTATTGCAGGTTGAACCGCGGCCCGCCCGCCACGCCCAAGGCGAGATCGCCGAAGGTGCCGCGCTGCGAGGGCAGTGTCCCGGTGGCAATCACCGTCAGCGGATTCACCTCGTAGAGCTGGATGTCGCGCGCCGATTTGGGAGAGACCACGAGGGCATGAGCGCGGAAGCACAAGTCACCGAACGGATCGGTGTAATAGTGCCAGGTTCCGGCCGGTTCGCCGTTGAAGCGCCATCTGGCGGTGAGCCGGTAGGCCCCGGTCTTCGCGGCGGCGAGTGTGAGCTGATAGCCACCGCTCACTAGATTCATCGGATAGGCCTTGAAATAGTGATTGTCATTGCCCGCCGTGACGGTGTTGCCATCCACCGGTTTGATGCCGTCCTCGACTCCATCCGCGTTGGCATCGAGCTGCGCCCGTTCGCGGCGGTTGAGGTTGGTGAAGACCTCGCAGGTTTCAATGTTCATCGCCTGCGGATCGAGGAAGACCGTAATGGGAACGGATTCCGCGGCAACTTCGTTGAGATAGAGATGGGTGGTCGAATAGTTTCCATCCACCTCGGTCGCAAGCTGGCGGGTGGCGGAGTTGGGACTGATTTTCAGAATCGCGGCGTCCACTCCGGGACCAGCCAGGACGAGGACGACGAGAGAGGACCGGAGCAGGTTCACAGGAGAACTGACATTCATGGGAGGCTGGGGTTTCAAGGCGACGGCGAGACGCTCATTCGATAGAAGCGTTTGGAGAACACCCCGGTGTCGTTGCGCTGGATCGTTCCGGCGGCTGTCGCTCCCGCCGTGCTTACCGGACTGCCGATATTCTGCCATCCCCCGGAGCCCAGCGTTTGCGACGCCTGCCACTGATAGATCCTGTTGGGGATGGTGGGAAAGCCCAAGGTCCAGGTATCCGCCAGCGAGGCATGCGGCGCGAGCGTCACCCGGGGAACCGAATTCAAGTCTTCCAGCGCGGGGATCATTCCGAAGAGATACTCCGTGAGGTTGGTCACTCCATCCAAGTCGAAATCGCCACTGGCGCCGTGACGGCCGGCCGGGTTGTTGGCTTCAATGCCATACTGAAGCTCCCACCAGTTAGGCAGCCCGTCGTTGTCGGCATCCACGTCATCGTCCACCCTCATCTTCACCAATTCGCCGTCTCCCAATGACAGCGAGCCGCGCTGGTGTTCCGCACGGACGGTGTGGAGGAAGTTCGGCATGCCATTGTAGAGATTCGGGAAGGTAAACTCGACCGAATGCTCCGTCGCATTCACATCGCGCACCAAGGTATAACCCGAGCGGGGCTGGAACACCGGATTGTCCGGCTGGCCGCTCACCGAGCTGCTGATGAAGATTGAGAACTCATTCAGGAACTGCTGGTCCGTCATCCCGACGGGAATGAGTTCCTTCTTGAAATAGACTTTCATGATATAGTTCTTGTCCACAGTCTCGCCCGCGAAGGACGGGTAACCGATGTTGAAATTGATCGAACTGCCGGTGGTGACATGGCGGGTCAGCGTGGTGAAGTGGCCGGTCGCGTCGCTCAATCCCATGTCCGCGGCCGACGAGGCTTCCTTGAGCCGGACCACCAGATTGGCGATTCCGCTGGCCGGGATGTTTTGATAGGTGAAATGCCATTCCTTGGTGAAGGCCGAGCTTCCTAGGTTGGTCGGAACCGTGACAGCGGTCGCCAGTTTCCAGTTGTTGACGCCATTGCCATTGGCAGGACTGTCATTGCCGGCATCCAAGTCGTCGATGTAATACCAGACTTCCGTCACCGAAGGATCGGTGATCACCACAGCACCATAACTGGAGCCACCGAGTTGGTCGCTTTCATGGGGATAGGCGACCTCACCGGCGGGAGCCAGGGCGTCGTAGTAGAAGACTTGGGTGTTGGTCTTGAAAATGGACGCACCATCGCCCCGACCAACGAATGCCCGGCTGCGCAGGACATGAAACCCCTCGCTCAGTCCGGTCGCCACCTGGGAATAGTCGTTGTGGACCTGATAGGGTGCCGTGGTCGCGTTGAAATTGTTGATTTCAAACAAGGTCTCCATGCGCTTCGCGAGATCGATGTTGCCGTTGTTGAACGGGAAAACCGGCGGAGCGGCATTTGGACGTCTCACGCCGATCTTGTAGCGCAGCACGGTGTCATCCGACATCGCGGGCAAGGTTGCCTTCCACCAGTCGGGGATCGCGGTACCGTCGTTCGTTCCATTGAATGAATAGCCGGCCTCGACAACCTGGGTATTGCCTTTTCCAACCCCGTGGCTTCCTTCCGGGTAACTGGTTCCATCGGTGGTGTAATAGACCCAGACCTTTTCCACCTGAAACTGATAGCCAACCTTCACCCACAGGTCGACGGCCTGCCCGTCCGCGGTTTGCGGCGGCGGATTCATTTGAGAGACCGGCGTGGTGAGGTGCTCGTTGGTGGCCGCCGGATTGTGCTCGGCCCAGCTTGCCACGCTTCCACCCGTGTTGTTCACGCCGCTGCCGTTAATCACGGTAACGCCCGCAGTGCCGACCACAGCCTGATAGGTTTCAGACCCGACCGAGCCGATGACGTTGCGAGCCCGGTCCACGGCAGCGAATTTCTCGGTGGTGCGCCGGACGAACTGCATTTGCTCGTAGCCCAGATAGGTGTCGGTGGATGCCTGGAGAACGCGGTCGGAAGGATTCGCCGCATCGACCTGGTCGGTGTTCAGTCCGGGCGGGAAGTCCCGGAGATCGCCCGTTTGCGGGCCCAAGCCCATCTGTGAATTGATGTTCACGCCGCCGTCGAGCTTCATGCGGATGTTGTCGGCGGAGCCATCGGCCCGCGCCACGAAGCGCAGGTTGGTGCCATCGGTCACCCGCGGAATCTCCACCCTGTAGGATTTGTTAGCGGTATCGCCGGCGGGGACACCGAAGGGGTTGAAAGTGGCATCGCCGTCCTTACCATCAACCCTCCAGTGATCCATTGTTCCGGCGCGCACGCCGCTTTGATAAATCTCAATCGGATTGATCTCCTCCTTGTGCTCCGCCGCCTGCCAGACCAGCGGCATTCCTGGATTGTGCCAGGTGAAGGCGAACCATCCTCCCGGCGGGACGAGCGGCGCGTTGCCGCTGCCGTCCACGACCTGGCCGGAGCCGTTGACGTAAACCGGGAATTTGCCGCCGTACGGTGACTGGTTGATCAAGGTGGCACCGACGGGGAAGCCGGTTTGCACGAGACGCCCCTGACCGTTCGGCTGATAGTTGCGGGCCATCATGTAAAGCATCGTCTGGCCATTCCATGAGCCGCCGTCCTTGTTCTCCCGGTTGTCCACCCGCTCGTAGGCGGCGAAATCCGTTTCGCTCCAGCGCGCGATCTGATAGCCGCGGGCGAAGTCGCGGTGCACCGCCACGGCGGAAACAACGCTGTTGTCGCCGAACTGGCCGAGGAAATTCACGCCCGAAGGTTTCGGGAAATCGCTGGCCTGGTTGTAGCCATCCGTATAGACAATGGGCAGTCCTTCCCGGGTCAGGATGTAAGCGTGGGCCAACGGACGGTCTCCGCCGTAGAGGTAGTTGTTATCATGGCTCATCACATAAGCGACGCTCTGCGAGGTGGTGCCGAAACCAGCATGGTTCGTCTGATCGTAGCCCGCAAGGCTGGCACCCATTCCATTCTTCACCGCGTTGAGAATGTTGTCATTGGCGATGCGCATACCGGCTGATAGATAGCCGCCCTCCGCGGGTGGCGAGCCAAGATGCTCACCGAACAGCATCGCATCGTCGCGCGACTGATATTCGGAGTTATACAAAGTGTCGCGATGGTTGTTCCAATCGCCAAAGCCGCGGCTGATGTTGAATTGCTCCTGGATTTGGCCATTGTATCCCCAGTTCACGAGATCCTTGTCCGCACCGTCCTGTTTGCCGAAGAAACCGGATGGCACGTGCTTCACGGCATCGAGACGGAAGCCGTCGGGCTTGGTTTCCTCAATGAACCAGCGCACCGCGCGGAAGAGCATCTGGTTCACGTCCTCGCTGGCTGGGTTGCCCATGTTATACTTGTTGTCGCCAAAACCCCAGCTAGCGGTCTGGCGGGCGACCACCGTGGGATCGACACCGGTATCGGTGAAGGGTTCGGACGGCTCGCTGGCCTCGTGCTGGCCGTTTGTGTTGAGATCCTTGAAATCCAAGCGGCCGTTGTTCGCGCCGATGGTTACCGCTCCATCAAGGTAGCCAACATCCTGGAACGGCTCCTTGTTGGCAAACGGATGCAGCGCCTCGCCCGCGCCATTCGTTCCGATCGTTAGATCGGTGTCCGGATACCACTCGGTGCGGCCCGGGTGACGGACGCCGGACCATTTCGGAAACGTCTGGCCTTCGGCGGTGCCGGTTGGATTGAAGCTGGCGTTGTTAGGACCTTCCTGGGCGATGTCCCACGCGAACGGGTTGCGGTTGAGGACCTCCCACTCGTTCTCGTAGTCCGGATAGTCGGCGGGTTTGCGCCAAGTCGTCCCGTCGCGGACGATGTGGAAATCCTCCGGCACAAACCCCGGGACCCCCGGAAACAACTGGCCCGGCTGCGTCGCCGAATCGAGCGGCCCGGCATTGTGAGCCATCACGTTGTCGAAATAGACACGGATCCCGAAGCGGTGGGCCACGCGCATCAGGCTGACAAGGTCGGCCTTGGTGCCGTATTTGGTGCGGACCGTACCGCTTTGATTGCGGTCGCCGAGGTCGAAGCGGTCGAGCGTGTCGAAGCCGACGGAATACGTCCCCGCGCCGGCCTTGAACGG
This sequence comes from Verrucomicrobiota bacterium, assembly GCA_040385685.1. GTDB lineage: Bacteria > Verrucomicrobiota > Verrucomicrobiia > Verrucomicrobiales > Akkermansiaceae > Luteolibacter. The sequence continues at coordinate 38,236 of JAZKGW010000048.1, forward strand.
CGGCGGCAGCCACAGCGAGTCGTAGCCGCGTTCGGCGAGTTCCGGGATGCGGCGCTCGATTTCATTCCAGGTGGTGCCGAAATATTGCAGGATCACCTCGGCCCTCATAGCTTGGGAAAGGAGGAACAGCGCGATGAGGACGCGTGAGAAAATGGGTTTCATGTTTCAAAATTGCCGTCGGCGCTCCAAGGATGGTGCCAACGAATGGGTTGCTCACTTAGATGTCGACCGGAAATCTCCGGTTTACAACAAATTCCCCCGCCCACATCTCCACCCACCATCGCCGACCGGAAATGTTGCAACCCGCGAAAATGAGTTGGTCGCGCCCGATTCCCCGACTATATCGTGCGCCGATGAGCGAAGCCGCCAGCAAAGCGAAGAAGCCCCGGGTCAACGTGCGACGCCCGGATGTCATGGAGCGCGTGTCCGCGGAAGTGGCCGTCCACTTCCACTCGACTATCGTGGAAAAACTCCGCGACAAGGGTGGCAAAATGACCGTGGGCAACACCACCGTGCTGTTAGCCGAGCAATTCGGATTCTGTTATGGCGTCGAGCGCGCGATCGATCTCGCCTACGCCTCCCGCCGGGTTTTCCCCGACAACCGCATTTTCCTCATCGGAGAAATCATCCACAACCCGGACGTGAACCGCCACCTGCGCGAGATGGGCATCGTCTCGCTGCCGTGGCAGGAAATGGACGCGAGCTACGACGATCTAACGGATGATGACGTGCTGATTGTCCCGGCCTTCGGTGCGCCGACCGCATTCATGGACAAGGTCGAGGAGCGCGGCTGTTATGTGGTCGATACCACTTGCGGCGACGTGATGAAAGTCTGGCGGCGGGTGCGCGGCTATGCGAAGGACGGCGTTACCTCCATCATCCACGGCAAGTCGAACCATGAGGAAACCCGTGCCACCGCCTCCCGCGCGCTCGGGGAAAATGGCGACGGCACCTACCTCGTTGTCCTGACCCTGGGCGATGTGGACTACGTCTGCGATTACATCCGCAACGGAGGCGATCGGGAGGTGTTCCTGAAGCGCTTCGAGGGCGAGCACTCCAGTGGATTCGATCCCGACGTCCACCTCCGCCAGATCGGGGTCGCCAACCAGACGACGATGCTCAAAAGCGAGACCGAGGAAATCCAGCGTCGCCTGCGCAAGGCGATCGTCGACCGGGATGGCAATGACAGCGCGTTCCAGATGTTCGACACCATTTGCGGGGCGACCCAGGAACGGCAGGACGCGTTGTTTGAAATGCTCCGCAAGCCGATGGACCTGCTGCTGGTGGTCGGCGGCTATAACAGCTCGAACACCGCCCACCTCGTGGAGATCGCGGAACCCGAGCTGCCCACGTTTTTCATCCGCGGCGCGTCGTGCATCAAGTCGCTCGAGGAAATCGTCCACTACGACCTGCACCGTCGGGAAGAAAAAACCTCCGACTACTCGCGCCTGTTCGCCGACGACCGCCCGGTCACCGTGGGAATCACGGCCGGGGCGTCATGCCCTAACAATCTAATCGAGGAAACGCTGGTCAAGATCTTCGAGCTCCGCGGCATCAGCCGCGAAGTGCTGGCTGGAATCTGAGGGGCTGCGCCCGGAGTGCTGGAAGCTCTGTTCCATGGGGTGCGGAGCTCTTCCTCTTCCCAGCCACGCGAAGACCTCCGCACCGCATCCGGCAGAGCCGGATCCACCACGGGCGCGAGCAGAGCTTCGCGCACTCCGGGGTGCGGAGCTCTTTTCTTTATCTACTCATTGACTGGATCGGCCGTAGTCCGATCCTCCTTATCGGTCGTAAATGACCGTTCTCGCGCCCTTGTCGGGATGGTTGACTAGCACCGCCACCCGCTTGACGGTCGATGGATCGATGCCGGTGTGGCTGAGGTAGTCGAACTTCCCGCGCAGGTCGGTGTAGCCGTCCTTGTGGAAGACGACCTCGCCGGAGTTCATCTCCGCGAAGACCTTGATGTAGGTTTTCGGCAGCGGTTTGCGGGTGGCAGAGTCGAGGACCTGGACCGTGCGCGACAACGGCGTGTGGCGGAGTTCGAGGGCGCGGGAATCGAGCACTTTGAGGAGTTTCTTGGATCCCGAATCGGCGGACACGAGGACGTTGCCTTGCCGCAGCGCGGGAGGGAGTTCGACAGTGGTTTCGGAAACGTCCTTCGCCAGCGGCACCTCGAAGCTTTCGTTAGGACGAATCGCGGGCTGGCCGTTGTCGTCGCCTTGCAGGAACGGGTTCTTCGAGAACAACACTTCGAGATCGACGCTGAACAGCCGCAACGTGGCCTTCTCTAACGAACGATGCTTGATGACGAGCTTCCCTCCGTCGCCCAACGCGAGATCGAGTTGCGGCGCGGGGATTTCCAGTTCCGGCTTTTCCGCATCGCCGGGCTGGTCGAGCGCGATGATCTCCGCCGCCTGGTCGATGACGGCCTGGTAGCGGTCACGCCACAGCCCGGGCGGGAGCGCCGGCAGGGTTTGCGCGGCAATGGCTTTCGCTTCCTCCGGCTTCTCCCGGTGGAACAGGGCGACGGCGTGAAGATAGTCGTAGTTTACCCGGCCCGGGAGCTTGGTGGGATCGATCTTGTCGAACCGGGCGAGACCTTCCTCGATGCGATCCTGCAGGAACAGGAAGGCGGATAGAGCGATTTGGTCCGTGGCATCCAGCGCGGGCTTCCAGCCGAGCTGATCGAGCAACGCCTGATAGTGCTCGCGGGCGGCCTCGTGAGTGAGGCGCGATTCGTCGCCGAAACGATGGGCGCGGGGATTGACGAGCGGATCGAACTCCAGCGTTTCCCAAGCGAGATGAACGCGCGGACGCACGTCCAGCAAGGGGCTGTCCAGCCATTGGCCGAGCTGCCCGACCGATGTGGAATTTTCCAAATACTCGCGGATGCTCGCGACATCGTTTTGCAGAAATCCGAACGACGCGACAGTCGGCGAGAAGAAGAGACGCTCGCGAAGCAGCTTGGTGACACTGAGGAAAAACATCGGGTCCTTCAACCGCCAGCGGATGGCATCGAGATCGAGGGTTCTGAGGTTTTCGGTGGCGAGGCGGTTGAGTAATTGCTCGTTGCTGCCCTCGCTGGCAATCACGAGCCAGGAGGCGGCGTCCTGCGGCGCGGGCTCGCTGGAAACGCGCAGGGTCCGCCGGTCGGTATGGGCGAGCACCGTGGCATCCTCGCTGACATGGAACGGATAGACGGCGAAATCCCCGGCGGACGGGAAATAGAACGCCTGCTCTAACATGACAACGCCGTAGGGCCCCAGCTCGTGGGTGGACGACAGCGTGGCCGGGTTCCCCTTGAGCGGAATCGCTCCGGCCGGGATTTGCGCGAGCATGTCGATCCGGCGGCCGATGCCGGTGGGATTGGTGACGATGAGTGACGCGGAATAAGGCACGCCGGGCCGGAAATCGCCGGTCACGGGATTCTCAACCTGCCGTCCGTTGACCGTGCGGAACGGCTCAGCCAACGGGCTGAACGTCTGGCGGACTAACAACGGCGTTTCCTTCGCCACGTTTTCCGTGCGGCGGGTGTCCTTGTAGAACAACAGCATCGGCTCCTTGGCTTTCACCCGCAGCGTGCTGCCATCGACGGTGACCTCGGGCCGTTCCGCCTTGAACGGCAGGTCTAGCAGCGCGAGGCACATCAACGCTTCGTTCGCATTGGTGTGGCAGGCATTGAAGTGCGGCGAGAGAAACGGTCCCTTGCCATCCCACACTGCCAGGTCCAGCCAGAAGCGGTTGAGCGGGATGAGGGATTCGTCGGTGGGCTTGGTGTTCTTGTAGTAATTCGCCTCGCGCCAGAGCTTGGTGTGATCGGGGAAACGAGGAATCGGACGACGGGCTTCAAGCGTGGCCGCTCCAGGACCAGGATTGCTGAAGGGGTCGGCAGCGTCTGACGGAAGATCGATGGGCGGCAGGACACTTGGCCCCAATTCGTCAGTCGGGGAAAGTCCGGAATTCTGCGAACCCGCGACGGACTGAACCAGTTGTTCCATCTTATCGAGTTCGCCGGGTGTGTTGGTCACTGTTAGCGTGCCATTGCTGGAGAGCGTTGCTGAGCTTCCCTCGGCGAAGTTAATCCCGGCGCTTTTGAGTAGATTGAAGACAGGTTTGCGGGCTGCTAGCGTCGAAGCGCCTCCGGCTGCGGGTTCCGCAAATGGATCAGCCGCGGCCCCGCCATCGTCTCTGCCATTGTCGAGTGCGGATTGGAAGTCGGGGGGAACCCGAAACGTGCGAGTGAAAATCTCTTCTCCAGACTCGGTGGCTGGAACGAGGGTGACCGCGAAGTCATCGGTCTTTACGCGCAGCTTGGTTTGATCGGCGATGTATTTGAGAGCGGTGGCAAGGGGAACGTTTTTCAAGCGAAGCTCTTTAATCCGGATACTTTCGCTTTCTCCGGCTGGTTTCCTTACCACGAAGTTGATGCCTTTTCTCGAAGGATCGAGTTCTGTGGCATCCAGCTCCGAGGCGCGAAGCCGCAGGAAGTCGATGGCTTCCTCGACGGTGGTATCTTCGAAGTCGATGCGCGGGATGATGATCTGATTGAGTTTGTGTGTCAGGTAAGACACTCCGGCCAGGGCGGGGTTGCCGCCGACGTGGATGTCAGGAGAGGCGAGCTGTTCCTCCTCATGAAGGTCCTTCTTCGCGAGCCCGAGGCTGTCTTCCAGCGCCAGATCACTCCCGCGCAGCGTCTGCGTGAAAAGCGTGGTCTCCGCGTCGGGGGCGGGAGCTTCGAGTTGCCAGCGCAGCGAAAGCTCTTTCGCGATGCGCTCGCGCGAGGCCGGCAGGGCTTGCGAGAGCAGGGCTTTTTCCGCGGCATTGAGGCGTTGCCAGGCGTAGGGGCGGAGGTAGTTGGTCAGGTCGCGGCCTAGCAGGAAATCGTCCATGAACCGCGGCTCGGGTTTTCCGGCTAACAACGGCTTGACGAACTTTTCGAAGAACGCCGGATCCTTGCGGGCGAGAAAGAGGTGGAACTCGTGGCAGGCGTGCTTGGAGAGCAGTTCGAGTTTTTTCGCCTCTGGGAAGGTCGGCCATTCGGTGAGGAAGACGAACTCGCGCAGGCGGTCGTCGCCGGTCATGCCAAACAGGAACTGGTGGGCTTCCGTTAGGGTGGTGAAGGCGCGCCAATCGGCATCCAACAGGTTTTCAATCGAGGCTTCCGCGCCTTTTTGCAACACGGCCGCGCTGCGGTTCGCGAGGTGGTGGGCCTGCGGATCGAGCGGCCGGGCGATCCGGCGGTCGCGCAACGGCGTTTCGTTAGCAGGCAGCGGCAGGACAAGCGTGTCGTTCGCGAAGGCATCGGTGGCGACGATTTCGATGAACTGACTGCCCTCGAACTGCGCGAGCGGGAGTTTGATAGAGCCATCGGCCTCGGGCTTGAGGTCGAACTTTACGACGGCGGGGAATTGGAGGAAGTCGCAGACGGTGGAGGGTTTGAAGGAATCGGCAGCTCCGACAGGTTGATCTGACCCTGACTCCTTGGATTCGCTCTCCCGCGATTGCCTGCCCAAGCTGCTACCTGCTTCTCCGCTACGGCTGGATCTCGATTCTTGCGCCAGGTCATCCTCGGTCCAGCGGTTGAGCAAGAGGCCGGGGCGGGGAAGGAGCGAACCGGGGAAGGTTTTCGCCGCGCGACGATCGAGGATGTAACGCATTTCATCGCTGAGACGGCGGTCGGTGAGGAATTCGCTACCCGTGAAGCCCGGGATCAGGCTGTCGGGAAGTGACGGGGAAAAGGGGAATAGGGCGAAATCGGCTCGCGAGCCCTGGCGGTAATAGCGTTTGGCAACCAAAGAAACCCGTGTGCCCGGACCATGGCCGCGAAGTTGGATCAAGAGTTCGCCATTTACGGCAGTCGCGGTGGCGATCGAGGGACTGGACGGCGCACGGCGGGGAAGAATGCGGCTTTTGGAAATGAGCAGACCGTCTCTTTCGATGCCTGAGGAAATCAGGATGGGCTGGTAGTTTTGCCCTTGGCGGAGGACGAAATCGCCAGGAGGCACATTGCGGATGACGAGCTCGCCGGCATCCACGGAAATCTTCTCGAAATGGTCCCTGGCTCGATTCGTTTCGAGGAGGGAAATCTCCAGCCGATCGGCTGCGGCTGCGGGTTTGTCGAGAGGCAGTCGGATCTCGCTGTTGGCGGAAAGATGGAGTGCCGCGTGTTCCAGGGCGTAGTTTTCCTGCAATTCATAGGAGGCGTAGCCGATGTCGGTGCCCTTGGCGGTGACCGAGTGGATGCCCTCCAGCTTTCCGAGATCGACACGGCCATTGGCATCGGTCCGGACTTCGAGCTCGATTCCGTTCCGGCCATAGTTGGCATTCACGCAGGTGAGTGTGATCGCCCGTGATGGCAGAGGCTCGCCATTTCGCCCGCGGACTTCAAGGCGATGGCCTTCCGCAGTCGGCGAGAAAAACGCTGTGCCGACGCGCGCTTCCTTGAGGTCGCCGTTGATTGTGTAGGACTCGTCCACGCTCATCTTTTCGGGCTCGCCGCCGGTGGCCGGGGTCACCGTGCCGCGCAATGTTAGAGTGAGCTTGAGGAGATCGGCCGGAACCTGGAACGGGACCTCCATGACGGGCGTCATCGTTAGATTTTCCGCGATGACGCGCTCGGTGGTGACGCCGCCTAGCAGCTCGGCCTTGAGGACGAGGGCGGGATCCTTCATCCGGTCGAGCGGGAGTTCGTGGCCGTGGTTGGTGAGGCGGACGCGGAGATGCAACTTGGCTTCCTGGTCGGCGAGGAGTTGCTCGCGGTCGAGGTGGAACTTGGCGTCGAGGTGGAGGTCATCGCCGCGGGTGCCGAGGGAGATGGGCGCGGCGAGTTTCCCGGCGCGGACGATGCCGGTGGTGACCGGTTGGTTGGGCGCATCCGGAATGACGATGCGGCCGCTGGCGTCGGCGGATAGATTTTCCCGGCCGAGCGTGATGCTGGCAGTGGGGTCGGTATTGCCCTTTTCATCGAAGACGCGGACGGTCTGGCCGGTGGCGGTGCGCTCCGGGAAGGCGATGAGCTGGCCCTTGCGAATGAGCGCGCGGGCTGAAACCTGGCCTCCGGTGAAATCGACGAGCCACGCGCCGGGACCCGCCAGTTCGGGGAACTGGATGGTTTCGCGATGAAGGAGAAGCGGCGGTTGGGCGAAGGAGAAGCGGCGTTCGTGATGGGGGACCAGGCCGTCGAGGTCGATGTCCACATCCAACTCGCTGCCGTGGTTGGCGAGATGAGTGGGTAGGTCGAGCTCGTAGATGCGGATAAGGAGGTCCGGGGTGTTCTTCAAGTCGAGTGTTAGGGCGACGGCGGCATCGGAATCGAGCAGGCCGGGCGCGCCGGGTGCGAAGCCGATGCGGGCTTGCTCTTGGAGCGTTTTGAACTCCGCGGGATCGATCAGCGTCCCCCAGCGCGCGGGATCAGCTCCGGCTAACAGGCGGGCGCGGGCGTGCAGCGGGTTCAACAATTTCTCCGGGATGAATGGCGCGAACTCGGCAGCGGAATCGATTCCGCCGAGGAAATGCTGGAGGTAGGACTGGATCAGCGGCAGGTCGTCCCGGACAGGCGGGCAGGCGGTGGCGGCGGAGAAATCGGAATCCAGCCGGATGGCCGACTTGTCGGCGGTTTCCGGGACTTTCAACAGCTCATGCCGCGAGCGGGGCAGGGCGAGAAAGGCGATGAAGTCGTCCTTCGGATAGTTTCCCTGCTCCGCTTGCAGCCGGAGATGGTGGAACAAGACGTGCGCCTTGAGCGAGTTCAGCGCGGGCGGCAGGGTGAGGATGAAATCGCGGCAGCGGCGGACGTGCTCGGCGTGGGCCTTGGGGTCGCGGTCGAAATCGGTTTCCGCGCCGGGCCGGAGTTTCGCCAGGTAAGCGAGATCGAAGGATTCCTTCGCCCGCAGGTCGGGGTGGAGTTCCAGCAGCGATTCGAGCTGCACGGCGGTGAGCTTGGAAAGCAGCGGTTGCTGGGTGAACGAGAGCGTCCGGTCCAGGGCAAGCGCGCGGTCGACGAGCGGCACCACGCCCGGCAGATCGGCGCGGTCGAGGTTTTCCAGGAACCAGCGGATCTCCGCATCGTCGAATTTCTCCACCTGCTCGAGCTCGCGAAGCCGGCGCTGGCCGGAGTATTGGGCGTAGGTTTTTTCCGGGAACCGGTCGGCGGTGGCCTTTTCGAACGCGGCTTCGGAAATAAGCGCGGGATCGACCCGGGTGGGCAGACTCTCAGCGGCAGCCGCGGCATCCGGGCGGGTGTCGTTGAATTTCAGATCGAGCCGGCGGATCAGTTCCGCGAGCGAGGTGACGGGATCTTTCTGATAGTCCATCAGAATCTGGCGGTTCTCCAGCACCGCCATGGCCTCCGCGGAAACCGGGTTTTCCTTGCGCTCGGAAGCGGCCTTCCAATCCGCCAGAGTTTTCCTGAACTCCGCCTCTCGCCCGGCGAGCTGGTGATCGAGCGCGGTGTGGAACCAGGCGGATTGCGTGCCGGGAATCAATTCGGCCAGTGCGGCAGTGCGGGTCGCGGGATCGGCGAAGCGCTCGCGGAACCGGTCGTCATCGGCATGGAGCGGGGCGCAGGCGAGAAACAGGCAGAGGAGGGTTTTTCTCATGCATGAGCTGTATCGGTTCCTGCTAGGAGGGGAAGGGGAAAGTCGGGTGTTGCTGGAAGTAGTGGGCTGTCATGGAAATCATGCATTGTAGCGGCGGTCTGCGACCGTACGCGGTGCCCCTTGCAGAGGCTTCGCGCGTTTCATCCACATCGGCGCTCGCAGACCGCCGCTACAATCCGATCCGTCACTTGGTCGGCCACATCGACTCGAGCTCGTGCACGGTCATCGAACGAATGATGACTTCGCCGCCCTCCGCTTTCACGGAAAGCCCTTCTTCATGAGGCTGGAAATTGCGGGTGGAGGAAATCTCTCCGTGGTTCACGAATGACTCGACCGACGCACGGTCTATCAAGATCTCCACAGTCTTGATCTGCTCCTGCACCGAGTGAGGGCCGGTGCCCGCTTCGATGGTTTTCGAACCAAGGATCAATGGAAAGCCGCGCAGGTTGAATGTTAGTTTGGCTCCTTCCGGGATGTTTACCTCTGCTCTGACCCTGAATAGATCCCCGGATGCTGCGAGCGGCACAACTTCACCGGATTTCAGAGTCCGGTCAGTTAGTTTTTTCCCGGTCTTGTGAAGAAGTTCCAGTTCGCGAATGAGCTGTCGGAATAGCCGGAGGCCGTCCTTGGTTTCGTGGAGAGTCAGTTCGCAAGGAAAGGAAACCTGCTGGCTGAATGGCATGTCCTTGAAGTCGGATCCACGCATCCAGGCGAGTTGAATTCTCCTGCCGTCCGCTTTGTCGGTGTTGTCGAAGGTCTGGGTGGCGTAGAAATTGTGCCCGCCGATGTCGCCGAGATAGCGCGGGGTTTCCTCCTTGAATTTCTTGCCGTTAAACGTGCCTAACGAGTATCTGCCATCGGCATGGATGAGTGCCCATTTCTTCACACCGGGCTTTCCGACCACGGGCAGCTCGAAGAAGTCGGGACACTCGAAGGCATCGTTAATCGGGTTGTTCTCGTTCTTCCAATCCAGCAGATTGGCTGAGGTGAAGATATGGTATTTGCCACTGCCATACATCATCATGACCCAGTGCTTGCCCGGCCCATACCAGAAAACCTTTGGGTCGCGTTCCGGGAAAACCAGGACGGGATTCTTCTCATAATGCTTCCAGGTCCGGCCATGGTCGAGGCTGTAGGAAATACAGTGGTCGGGCGAATTGCGTGACCAGAATGCCACCATCGGCGGATTCTTTCTATCAGGTGAAAGGCCGGAGCTGTTGTTGTAATCGATCACGCAGGTGCCGGATTGCACGGCACTGTCCAACTTCTCCTCCCAGAACGCCGGTTCGAGCTCTGTCCAGTGGATCAGATCCTTGCTAACCGCATGAATCCAGCACTTGTTCCAGCGCTGGGCGAAGAAGTGATACTCTCCCTCGTAATACACGAGCCCGTTCAGATCGTTGAGCCAGCCGTCCTGTCTTTGCTCCGGGTTCAGCCGGTCCATCACCCACTGGCGGGCGGTGAAGTGGAATTGCGGGCGCAGCGATTCCTGATAGAGAACCCCTTTTGCCACCGGCATCGCTTCCGGGGTGTCGGTCTGGATGACCTGTCCGACGTTGATGTGTCCCCAACGCCCTTCCGCTTCATCGATGATCCGGATCTGCGCGTCCTTGCCCATGAACTCTTTCACATCCCATGACGTGGAGGTCATGCGGTCGCTGTTGCGGCCTGTGGCGCGCTTCACGGTTTTTCCATCGACTATCAAATCGAGGCAGGCGTGCATCTCGTAGTCACCGCCGCCGATGCGGAAAGAGATATAGGGCCGCGATATTTTGAAAGAGGGTGATGTTAGTGTTCCTGTCGGCCCGTCGCCATCGATCTCGCTGCTGGCGATGGGGGCTGTGCCGGAGTTTTCGATTTCGAGCGTCTTGAGCAAGTCGCCGGAAACCGGTCCCTTCTTGAACGCGTCGCCACTCACTGTCCAATTTCCGTAATCGGTTGTGCCGAATTTTCCGATGGCCACCTCGTCCGCAAGGCAGTTGGAACCGAGCGACAGGACGGAGAGGAATCCGAGGGTGAGACTTGTTTGCTTCATGTCGTGGGTTTTGAGAAAGGTAAGTGCGGTGATTCAAGCAACGATCTATCATTCGATGACCATTTGCCCGGCCGGGATTTCAAGAATCAACTCCGCGCCATAGTTCAGGCCCTCGATGAAAGGCAACAGCAACTCCAACACGTCGGGCTGTTGGAAATGCTCCGGCTTGGTATCCGGATGAGGGTAGTAGATCAGGCCGTCCACGCGGCTGCTGTCGGCAAGGATCAGGCGGACGTCGAAGAAAGAAAAATCCTCCGCGGGCTCGGTGGGATGCCATTTCACGCCATGGAAAGTATGGCGGGCGCGGCTCGCGCGGTAGCGACGCGGAGCGATGCTGACATTCAGCGTGCCGGGGTGATAGACACCGAGATCCAAGCCCAAGGCTTTGAAATAGGGATCCTGCATCCGCAGGGTTCCGCCGGGGAAACGGGGGTTGCCGTTTTGTCCCGACGCGACTTGATGGCCCGGAACGACACGGGCGGCGATGGATTGCCAGGTGGGCATGTGCTTTTGCTAGATGGTATTGTTCTTTCCATTTACTCCGAAGTCACCTGCTTGGTTTCAGGAAACTCATGGACAGTCTCTGAGCAGGTCACTGCATGTTCGAGTTCAATCGAAGAAACATTTTAGGAACTCCTGCCCGGGGAACGCGGACGGTGACACGGTCCACTCCAGGGCCGAAGCCGTCGTCCACGGTGGTGATCTGGACGCCATTGACGCCGTTGTTAGCTCGGCTCCAGCCGCTCAAGGTCGTGCCGAACTGGGCGAATGGATCGATGGTGAGCGCGACATCCGCGCGACGGAATTCGAAAATCGCCCAGGTGGCGTCGGTGGTAATTTTCGGCAGCAGGGCAATCGAGTTCGCGCCCGTTCCGGATGGGATGCCGCCGAGGATGAATTCGAGGCTGTTGGGAATCTTGTCTCCATCGGGATCGGCGTGGGCGAGACGGTCGGTGCCTTGCAGGCCCATGTAAGAAAGCCAGAACGTGTAGCCGGGATCGATGCCGGTGGGTGGGAGGACGGCACCGGATTGGGTGGGGGCGTCGGGGAGGCCGGGGTATTCCAGGAACTGGCCGCCGATGATCTGTTGGGTGAATCCTGGACCTTGCCAGGCGACCCCAAGGTAGTCGTCGCCGCCGCCTTCTTTCTGCAGTGCCTCGACGTAGCAGCGCTGGCCGGCGGTTAGGGCGATGGTGGCGGAGGTTTGGTTTGCGTTGTTCGTCCAGTTCCTCAGGCCGGTGGCATTGTTGGTGTAGGCGATCCTGGTTTTATTTGCCTGCACGTCGCTCGTCGAGAGCCAGAATTCTCCGCCGTCATCCGAAGCGATCCAGAACTGATAGTTGCCGGTCACGGGGGCGATGAGGTAGCCGCTGACTTTTTGGCCGTAGTTGTCGGCGGTGTTGGTCGGTGCTTCGAAGGTGGTCAGGGTGGAGATCTGGTTGGGAGTGGCGGGATAGCTCGGGATGTTCGTTAGATCGGTGACGTTGTTGCCGCCAAGGCCAGTCCAGACTTCGCGTTTCAGGAACACTGGGGAGGGGATGGCGCCGGGGTATTCGAGGAAACGCCCGTCGATGATCTGCCGGGAGAACGACGGCCCCTGCCAGGCGACAGCCATGTGGTCCACAAGGGTGCCTTCCTTGTGGAGCACCTCGATATGATAACGCTGCCCGGCCGCTAAAGCCAGCCAGCCGGATTCCTGGCTGGCGAATGTGGTCCATGTCCGGGCGGCGGTGACGGCCGTGGCGGAGGCGATCTTCATCCGGTTGGCCGGATTCGAATCGGTGGAAAGCCAGAGCTCGGCGGTGTCGTTCGCGGCGATCCAGAACTTGTAATTTCCGGTTTCCGGCGGGACGAGATAACCGGTGACGCGCTCGCCGAAATTATCAGCGTAGCTGGTGGGGGATTCGAAGGTTGTCAACGCACCACGGGCGCTGGGTTTGCCATTCACAAAGGCGGTGGTGGAAGTCAGGTTACTAACAGCGGTGCCGGTGATGTCGGTCCAGACCTCGCGCTTGAGGCTCGGTTTGCCGGGCAATACGAGCGGATTTTCAAGATAGCCGTTCGCGATGACCCTGCGGTCAAAGGAGGGTCCCTGCCAGGCGACGGCCAAATGATCACTGCCGGTGCCCTCCTTGTGGAGGACTTCCAGATAATAGCGTTTGCCCGTCACCAGGGCGACGGGCACGGATTTTTGCGAAGCCTGTGTGTCCCAGGACTGCGCCGCGACCGACCCGCTAACCGATGCGATCCTGATGCGGTTGGCGGGGGTGTCGTCGGTGGCCAGCCAGAGTTCGCTGGTTGTGTCCGCCGCAATCCAGAACGTATAGCGGCCATCGTCCGGTGCGACGAGGTAGCCGCTGATCCGCTCGCCGAAATTGTCGGCGGTATTGGTCGGTGCGACGAGTCCCGCAGAGGCAGTTAGGGTGCCGGTGGTGGTGGGCGAACCGGGGTAAACCGCAGCGGCGGTTAGGTCGGTGACATTATCGCCGGCGATTCCGCTCCAGACCTCGCGCTTGAGCAGCGTGCGGTCGGCGGGAGCGGCGGGTGATTCGAGATACGCGTTGGCGATGATTTGCCGGGTGAAACCGGGTCCCTGCCAGGCGACGGCGACATGATCGCCGAAATTGCCGTCGCGGTGCCGGACCTCCACATAGTAGCGGCGGCCTGCGACCAAGGTCTTCGCCACGGATTTCTGCGAGGGATTGATATCCCACGCCTCCTCCGCGACGAAGCCGGTGACGGACGCGATCTGTGAGACGTTGGCCGGGTTCTCATCGGTGGATAGAAACAACTGGCCGTCGTCATCCGAGGCGAGCCAGAAGGTGTAGGAGCCGGTGGCCGGCGGGATGATGTAGCCGGTGATGCGCTCGCTGAATCCTTCCGCAATGTTGGTGGGGCCCTTGAAGGAAAAGAGCGTGCCCTCGAAATCACAGACGCGCGCGGGCGGCGCGAGCGTGGCGTTGTTATACCAGACTTCGCGTTTCAGGGTAGGGCGGAAACTGTCGGGATATTCGAGGTAAGCGCCGGGGATCACGGCTTGGGCAATCGATGGTCCCTGCCAGGCCACGGCGAGGTGATCGCCACCACCGCCTTCTTTCTGCAGAGCCTCGATGTAATAATATTGCCCGGCGACCAGCGGAATGACGACCGACTGCTGGCTTGCCTGCCCGTTCCATTGTGTATCATTCACCGAACCGGTGACTGAAGCGAGCTTCCTTTTGTTAGCAGGGTTGGCGTTGGTGGAAAGCCACAGTTCGCCGCCGTCGTCCGAGGCGATCCAGAACGTGTAGTTGCCGGTGGTCGGAGGCACGAGATAGCCGCTGACGCGCTGGCCGTAGTTGTCGCCGAAGCCGCCAGGGGCTTGGAAATTCTGGGTGTAGCCCGTCTGGTTGGGCGTTTGCGGGAAATTGAGCGAACCGGTCAGATCGGTAAGTGCCTGGCCGCCGGACAGTCCGGTCCAGACTTCCCGTTTCAGCCCGGCCTTTACGATTTGCACCGTGATGGCGCCCGTATCCGATAGAGGCGTGGGGCCGTTGTCGGTGGCGGTGACGGTTAGAACGCGGGTGCCCGGCGGAAACCATGCCGTGGTGTTGCGGCGGATCACGCCGGTCAGAGGATCGATGGTGAACGCGCCGTCGGCATTTCCGGCGGTGATGGAGTAAGTGACGGTCGTGCCCGGATCGGACCAATCCTTGGCCTCCAGCGTGGTCACGATGTCGTCACGGTTGAAGACCGTGACGGTCTTGTCGTTGAGGACCGGAGCGGCGTGGTTGTAGAACTGTTGGGTGACGTTGGGAGCTCCCAGCATGATTTGCCCGAAGTCCGGACCGGACCAGGAAACCGCCAGGTTGTCGCCGCCGATGCCTTCCTTGTGGAGCGCCTCGATGTAATAGAACTTCCCTCCCTCCAGCGTGATGGCCGCGGAGTTCTGGGTGGCATATTTGCCCCATTCCCGCGAGTTGGTGAAGTTGAGCGTGTAGGCGATTTTGACTTTGTTAGCCGGATTGCTGTCGGTGGAGAGCCAGAGTTCGCTGCCATCGTCGGAGGCGATCCAGAAGGTGAAGCTGCCGCTGTCCGGCGCGCGGAGGTAGCCGCTGAGTTTCTGCCCGTAGTTGTCGGCACTGTCCGTTGGAGTTTCGAAGAACGCCTGATAGGTCGTCAAATTCGGGCTGTTCGGGTAGGAGCCAACGGAAGTTAGATTGGTGACCGAAGAGCCGGTGATTCCCGTCCAAAGCTGGCGTTTGACGGCGCGGGCTTCGATTTCCACCGCGATCTGCCCTGTGCGGGTCGTTCCGCCGCTGTCTGTGACCTGGATATCCAACAGATACTTCGGCAGGGTGGCGAAACTCACCGCGGCATTCACCGAGAGCACTCCGGTAGTGGCGTTCAAGGCGAAGGCCGTTCCGGTATTGCCGCCCGTGATGGTGAAGCCGGTTAGGACGGATCCGGGCTCGGAGTCTCCCGCCACGAGGGTGCCGATGGCGGTGCCCACCGTGGCGTCCTCGCGCACGCGGTAGGTCATGCTGGCGAGCCAGGGAGGGAGATTTACCCACGTGCCGGGATATTCCAGATTCTGCATGGGAATCAGCCGGCGGTCCTGCGTCGGTGATTGCCAGGCGACGCTCAGTTGGTCCGGACCCGTTTGATCGCGATGGAGGACTTCCATGTAGTAGCGTTGGCCCGCGACGAGCGAAATGGGGGCAGACTGCTGGCTCGCAAAAGCCGTCCAGTTTCCCGCGCCGGTCACGTTTGCGAGTGAAATGATCTTCACCTTGTTAGCGGCAGTGGCGTCGGTGGACAGCCACACGTCACTGTAGTCGTCCGAGCTGGACCAGAA
The DNA here is from genome assembly GCA_040385685.1 of Verrucomicrobiota bacterium. GTDB lineage: Bacteria > Verrucomicrobiota > Verrucomicrobiia > Verrucomicrobiales > Akkermansiaceae > Luteolibacter. The sequence goes on from JAZKGW010000048.1 coordinate 53,705, forward strand.
GACATGGTTGCCAGTTTCTGTTGGAAGCAAATAGCCGCTGAGTTTCTGGCCGTAGTTGTCGGCATCGAGGGTGGTTTGAAAGTCCGGGGAGAACCGCATAAGGTTCGGGCTGTTAGGGTAGGTCGGAAGCGAAGTCATCGGTGCGATGCCATTGCCGCCGAGGCCGGTCCAGACTTCCTGTTTTAGGCCGCGCATGGGGCCAACCGTTATCGGAACGACAGCCGTGGCCGGTCCGCCCGCCGTGTAGGCCACCGTTAGATTGAAGGAACTGGTGGAAGCCAGCGCACCCGCGGTGGCCACGCTGATCACACCCGTGGCGGGATTGATGGAAAACGCGGAGCCGGTGTTGCCGGCGGTTATGGAAAAGGCCGAGCCTGTGCCGGGCGCCACGGGGCCAAGAACCGTGCCATTGAGCGCGTTGACGGGCACGCGGAAAACCCACTTGGGGGCGGGGATCGTGCCGGTGATGGTGTAGGCACCGAGCGAGCCGTAGTCGTCGTAGCCGCTGGTGGCCCAGGTTGCGTTTCCGGTACCATCCACGGTCACTGTGTAGGTGCCGGCGGCGACTGTTAGCGCGATCGACGCACTGAGCTGATTGGCCGGACTACCGGTGCTGACCAGCGTGCCCGATGAATTATAAAGCTTCGCCTCGATGTCGAGGTTGGGGCTGTTGACCGCGCCATTGAACTGCAGGTTCAGTGATCCGCCGTCGGTGGTGAACGTGAATGCGTCCAGATCATCGGGGCTTTCGATCACGCCGGTGTTGGAAACCGTGCCGCCTGCTCCGAGCGCCAGCGGCGTCGCCTGCGCCGCGTTTGACGCATGGTCGTCGAACCGCCTCGGAATGTAGGATCCGATGACGAGCAGGTCATCCTGGTGTTCGTTCGCGTCGTTGTAATCTCCCTTGCTCCACTGTGCGACGGTCGAGCCGTAAGGAGCGCCCATGATGGGACCCCAGCTCGCCGCCCCGTTGCCGTGACCGCCGTAGTAGCCGGCGTTGCTCAAGCCATCGTGACCCAATCCCACCGTGTGGCCGATCTCGTGGGAGATGGCATCGGTTCCCGCCTTGCCGGTCATGAAAACCCAACAGCAGGTGTCGCCGGAATCCAAAAACGTCCCGCCAAACGCGATCCCGCCCGCGCCGGGGGCGAAATTGCTGGGCGTGATGATGCAACGCATCCTGCGGCCCTGCGGGGCCCGCAAATACGCTTGCAGGTCGGTGGTCACGTTCACCTCGAACGGGGCGAAATCCTCCGCCACCCGGCGCCACATGTCGGTGACCTCGTTGGCTGATAGGTTGTAGGCGCTGGCGATGATTCGTCGTCCGCCTTCCCAGCTCTGGCCTTCGATCACCTCGCCGTCGAAGTCCAGATAGATAGTGGCTGCGGCGCGGGGCAGGCTGTGGAGGATGGGAATCGCTTCATTAATGATGCCGACGGACCGCCCGCCGTTGTAGATCGCCGCTTTCAGGGGATCGGGCACGGACTGGACGACGGGCTTGAAATTGGGATCGGGCTCGCAGACCACCTCGCCCTTTGGCCGACGGGCCACCTCGGGTTTGCCCGGCTTGGGGCCGGAATAAACGTAAGCGATCTTGCCGTCCTTCGGCAGAATGAATCCGCGGTATCTGCCAGGTTCGGTGGCGATTTCAAAGGTGCCGGTGCCATCTGCGAGGGTTCCTCCGCCGGCGGTCGCGCCGTTGGGAAACGTTTTCGCATAGTTGATGTGGCCTTCGACATGCGCCCCGTCCGGCAGGGGCAGGGAAACGGAGCTGCCTTTGACGAGATTTCCGATATCCGAAAACAACAGCGCGTCCTCTGCGGAGACCTGCGCGGGCGCGGTCACCGGCAATGGGGCGGGTGCGACCGGTTGCGCCGCGTTGCCGACGGCGGCCGGCGGGGCCACGGCTGTGCCGGGTTCCTCCCAGCGGGCGCGATTGACTGCAAAAATGGCGAGGCCTAACCCGGCCAACGCAGCGGCGGGAAGGAATTTGGACGAGAATCTCATGGGTTTTAGCTGCTGAACTGGCACCGACTCGGGAGCAAGTCATGTCAATTCGTGACCTCAAGTACTCCGGGCGCCTGCAGTTGTCACCCCCCCCAGGAGGGGCGGAAAACCCACCTGCCAAGCGCACAGGACCGTGCGGACTCATGGGAGGTTGGGATCGTCCTATAGAAATAGGGAGGTAGGCGGGAATGCAGGAATGAGGTATTTACATTTGCACTGGCCGCGGCGGGCGACTCCCTAAAAACGTCCCGACGGTGGGACAGGAGTTTATCCTGCATCAGCCAGCGCCGGATTCCCGGACCCACTTTCAAAAACCCCAGTCAGACAGTTTTCATGAAGTCCAAACTCAAAAAGAATTCCTCCGGAGGTTTCGCGCTGGTCGTCACCTTGTCGCTGATGATCCTGTTGACGGTCATCGCGGTGGGGCTGCTGACCCTGAGTTCCATCAGTCTCCGATCTTCCTCCCAAACGACGGACATGGCCGCCGCCCGCAGCAACGCGCGGATGGCGCTGATGCTGGCGATCGGCGAACTTCAGAAATCCGCGGGTATCGACACCCGCGTCACCGCCCGGGCGGACGTGCTCAACGCGAATAATCCTCCGGTCACCGGCGTCTGGAAAAGTTGGGGAGGCGACGATCACGAATCCACCGGACGGCCCAAATCACCTGGAAGCGACTACAAGGCGCAAAAGGCAACTCGCTTCCTTTCCTGGCTGGTCTCGGGAGTGGACCCCGCGGCACCCACGGTCCTGCCGGACACCGCCAAAGGCAGCAACAAGGCGACCCTGCTGGGCGATCTTTCCGTGGGCGGCGGTGCCTCGCGTGAAAAACTGCAAGTCCACCTCACCCCGACCAAGGTCAACCTCAGCACCCAGCAGGGCGGCTTCGCCTGGTGGGTCAGCGGCGAAAATCAAAAAGCCCGCCTGCCAAATCCCTACAAACCTTCCACCGAAACCGCCGGCCGCTGGGCGATCAACGCCAAGTCCCACTCCACCGCCGATCCGAAGACGTTCCGCATGGATTCCCTGCTAACCGACGCCACGCCCGCGGCCAAGGCGATCACCCTCAAACAAAGCGACCTGTTTTCCGCTGCCGCCACCTTGCCGACCTCGCAGGAATTTTTCCATGATCTCTCGACGAGTTCCGTCGGCCTTCTAACCAACGTCTCGACCGGCGGTTGGAAAAAGGACCTCTCGTTGTTCACCGAAGGTCTGCTATCCGTCTCCGGTGGCGCGGCGAATCCGGGGAGCAGTAACCTGCCGTTGTTCCGGGTCAAGCCCGGCCAGGACATCACCAGCAACATCCCGACCAGCGGCGACCCGGTCGCGGCCAAGTCGATGATCTATCCGTGGGCCTCCTACCGGGGAAGTTCGTCCGACATCGCGATCTATCAACACGGACCCGTCACCAGTTGGGAAAACCTCAAGGATTACGCGCTCGCCTACCGGCGGATCACCACCTCGGGCACCACCGGCAAGAGCTCCATTCCCACCTCGTCATTCGCGATCGACGGAGACAAATTCGGGTTCCTCCACAAGGTCCGGATCCTGCCGGTGATTGCCCGCATCCAGTGGGTGTTCTCCTACACCGCGGGTCCTCCGACACCGGTCACCGGACAACCCGCCCCGCCGGCCGGAAACTTGGAGCCGCGCCTGCTGGTCACTCCCGTCCTCACCATGTGGAATCCTTACAACGTCGAGATCACCTCCGGATCCCTGAACTTCAGTGTCAGCAAGCCGCTGCCCACGGCGCTCAGGTTCACGGTCAACGGCGCCGCGAACACCAACTACAACCGCATCACCTCGGATGATGCCGGTGGCAATGTCAACAACACCCCGCCGCTGAGCACCGCCCAAACCATGAACTATCAGATCAACTCCACCTTCACCCTCAAACCGGGCGAAACCCGCGTTTTCAGCCCGGGCGCGAGCCAGGTCGCCGCGGGCACTGCCCTCGACCTGCAGCCGGGCTACCGCAGCAAGGGCGGAAATTATTTCGTCATCAAGAACGACGCGGGCACGAATCTAACCGCTCCCCCAACCGCCACCATCAAGGCCGACGCGACATTCAACACCATCTACTCCGATGGCACCGTCACCGGCTCCAGCACCGGGGTCGGGATCTTCCTCGACATGTTCATCGGCGGCGCGCGCCATCTCGCCTATCGGATGGTTTACACCCCAGCCGTTGCCAAGGCAGTTTACAAGGATCTCAAGGGTTCGACTTCGGACCCGTTGTCAAAAATCGCCGGGACTCCTTTTCCGTTCATGACCACCGTCTTCGGCGCGCGCATGGCCAGCAAAACCCACATCGCGGCCAAGGGCTTCGTCCAGTCCAGCCCCCTGGTCAACTACACCGCGCTGGGCGGCAAGGATCTGATTGAGACCACGATCAAACGTCACTACGCCGGCACCAATCATCCGGTCAATTCACCCTTCGATTACAGCTCCGAGGCGGTCGCCGGGGCCGGCGACAGCCTGCTGCCTAACGAAAGCGACACCACCAACCGCGGCTACATCGTCACCGGTTTCATCAAGGGCGACGGTCTCTCCCGCTGTGTCATTGGCGAGCTGCCGACCCGCCCGTTGCAATCGCTGGCGGAACTTCAGAACTGGGACATGCGCTACGAAAATCCGGTGCCGCCATTCGCTTTCAACCTCATCGGCAACAGCGACGCCACTCCCCTTGTCGCCTCCAATTCCGTCATCGGACCTCTGTTCTCCGACTCTCTCAACCTCCAGCACGACGATTCCTACTGCGCCAATCACCTGCTGTTCGACGACTGGTTCTTCTCCTCGATCGCGCCCGACCCGACGACTTTCGGAGTGTCCGGCAAGAACCTGAAAACCGTCTACACGGAGTTCGTGACCGGAGCTTCGCCGCTCGGCAACCGCGCCTACAAGGCACTGACGCAGGACACCAGCCTCGCCGCAATTTCGACCGCCAACGCCACCACCCTCTATAACAACAACGTCTTTAAATCCGACTCGTGGAAAAAAATCGCCTCGAGGCTTGAGGTCGAAGGCATGTTCAACGTGAACTCCACCTCGGTCACCGCGTGGCGCTCGCTTCTCGGCCATGCCCGCAACCAGAAGGTTCCCTACATCAAGGACACCGCCGCCGCTTGGAGTGTCGATGTTTCCGGCGAGTCCGACTACGCGTTCTCCCGTTTCGCCGTGGCCGGCGATTCCGAGTCCAAAACCCAAGGCACCGCGGGTGCCTACGCCGGGGCCGCCGAGTTCGCGGGTTACCGGATTCTCGATGATAAAATGCTTGATGCACTCGCCGATGAGATCGTCAAACAAGTCCGTTTGCGCGGGCCCTTCCTGTCTCTATCCGAGTTTATCAATCGCCAGCTTTCCACTGACAAGACCCTCGCCATCGCCGGTGCCGTCCAAACCGCCCTCGATCAGATCGCGAAAAACTCCGCCACCAATCCCTACAAGGGCATCACCGACGTGATCTCACGGGTCGCCGCCGCGGTTCCCGCGTCCGCGGGTGATGCGGAATACAAATTCCCGGAAGCCGCGGTGGGTCAAGCGACCTATGGCCTGCCAGGCTGGACCCGCCAGGCAGACGTGCTGCGCGCCCTCGCTCCCATCTTGACCGCCCGCGACGATACCTTCACCATCCGCGCCTATGGCGATGCGAGAGACAGCAAAGGCAACATCAAGGCGCGCGCGACCTGCGAAGCCGTCGTCCGCCGCACCCGCGAATTTGTCGATCCCGGCGACCTCGCTGAAATCACCACGCTTCCAACCAAGGCCGCTAACACCACCTTCGGCCGCCGCTTCCAGGTTGTTTCCTATCGCTGGCTGAGTCAGTCCGAGATCTAAACCCGCTTCCTTAAAAAATCCTTCGACCATGCGCCGTCTCCTCTGCCTCCTGCTCCTCGTTCCCTGCCTTGCTTCCGCCCAATCGGGCTCGCGCACCTGCCGCGTTTTGTTTCTCGGAGCCCCCGACGGCGCGCCGGAAAAACTCCAGCTCTTCGACGGCAGCGCATCCCAGGAAGTCGAGCTGCCGCGGATGAATCTCTCGCCGGTGTACAAGCTTCCCTCCGGGCCGCTCGTCATCCGGATGTTGACCACCGCCCCCGCCAAACCCGAGCTTGTTAGCCCGGACGCGCCCAAGGCCGTCATTCCCGAAACGATGGCCGAGTTCTATCTGTTGGTTAGCAACGATCCGGCTAACAAGATCGCTCCGGTTAAATTGCAAGTCATCGATGCCGATCCCGCGAAGTTCAGGAAAGGCCAGATGCTGTGGTTCAACCTCACGGCTAACAGCATCGGCGGCCAGGTCGGCACCGAGAGTCTCGCGATGGCCGCGAACTCCAAGACCATCCTCAACGCCCCCGCCGCCAAGAACGGCGACTACAACGTGAACCTCTCGTTCCGCATGCCCGGCGACGAACGTCTCAACCCGCTGTGCGAAACCAAATGGCAGTATGACGCCGGCACGAGGACCGTGTTGTTTGTGATCCCCCAGGAAGGCGTCCGCATCCCGCGGGTCCTCGGCTTCCCGGACTACCGCGCCGCCGAGGAGAAGACTGACAAGCCCTGAGACGCTCCCGATTCCCATCTCCACGCTTGCAGTAACCCGGCATGGGCTTCATAGGCTATTCAATGCGAAAGTGCTTGGCGGGCTTGCTTCTATCAGTCGGAGGATGGTCCTTCGCCGCGCCGGCATTCACCCCGTACGCCGCGGATGACGCCACGCTTCACCTCTGGCATCTCGATGAACCCGCGCCGCCGTTCCAGGACTCCGGAAAGAGTCCGAAGTCGTTGCTCGGTTTGATCAACGGTGCCAAGGCGGGAATGCCGTCATACGACCAGTTCGGCAACGCGGTTTCCTTCACCTATTCCGCAGCCACCGAGCCCGGGAACACGCATCCGTATGGGCCGATCTTGCTAGCGAAGCCGGCCTTGGATTCCGGTCCCGGGGACGACGTGGATCCACCGTTTCCGGTCACCGGCGACGACGGGGCCTTCACCATGGAGGCGATCGTGAAACTCGACAACCTGCCGTCCGATTCGCCCGGATTCGCCGCGGACATCGTGACCATGGACGGCGATTCACAGGAACACCGGGTCTTCCTTTTCCGCATCGAGAAGCCGGGATTTCTCTCCTTCCTGCCGATATCCGGCGATGCCGTGCGCGGTGGCGGACTTGCCACGATTCCCACCACCGGCCCGCACGCGATCAACACCCGCGACTGGTTCCACGTCGCCGTCACCTACGACGGACACGAAAACGTCGCGGACAATCTCAAGCTCTATTGGACCCGACTCGGCTCCGGCGCGGAGTCAGCCAACCAGATCGGCCGCGGCACTCTATCAGCGGACCTGCGGCGCGAGCTCGGCGACTTCGCCATCGGCAACTCGGGAAAAATCAACCAGCTCGGCCCTTTCGAGTTTTTTCCCGGCTGCATCGATGAAGTGCGCATGAGCAGCATCGCCCGCAGCCCGCACGATTTCTTTTTCGTCAGCCCGGAGGCGAAAATCCGCGCGGAGCGCCTTCTCGCGGAGAATCACCCCGACAGCCCGCGGGGCGATCTAACGCTTCAACTGGTCCGCGTCGATGATCAGCCCATGCTGCCGCCGCCACACGGAGGGCCGCTGGTGCTCGGGCCGGGTGTTCACAAGCTGGACTTCGATTTCGGATTTCCCTCCGGTATCGCCGCGGACCCGCAGGCGGTGAAGTGCCGACTCGACGGGTTCGACGAGGAGTGGCAACCCTCCGCCCGCGGCATGACCCTGACGTGGGAAATGTTAGACAGGGCGGGGGAGTCGCTCGCGCGAACCGTGGTTTCCGTCACTCGTTCCAGTCCCGGCTGGGAGAGCGATGTGGTGGACTCGCCAATGGTCAGGCGTTCCGAGCCATTGTTCGTCCCGGGCAACACCCGCCGCATCCGTGCGACCATGTCATCGGGCACGCCAGACACCACCGGTTGCTGGGTCATCGACGACATCTCCCTCACCCGCTCCGGCAAGCCGGACGTCAATCTCTGGGCCAACGGGGACTTCTCCAGGGGCGAGCGCACCGACCAGATCGGCGGTATCCCATCCGGCTGGAAACGGCGAGGCACCGAGCCGGCGATCGCCCGTGTGATGCTCACCCATTCGTCCGCGCTCGGCCTGTTGGACGCCGAGCAAAGCAATTCCGCGTCCTGGACGTGCTTGCAGGATCTGCCGGTGCGCCCGGCCGCCGGCGGGGAAACCTTTCTCCTGAAATGGTCGGAGGCCTACAATGTCATTTCCGGTGCCGCGCTGCGGGCGACCTACCTGAACGTGCCTTCGGGCGAATACACCTTCCGCGCGATTGCCGCGGCTGACAGCCCGGTCGCACTAACAAGCCATCTCGCGTTTCCGCTCGTCATCCGCCAGCCGATATGGAAAAGCGCCTGGTTCATGCCCCTGGTCGTCGCGGCGGGCGTGATCATCATCGGCTGGGGGTTGTTTCTCAACTATCAGCGCCGCTCCCGCAACCGGATGGCCGCCATCCGCATGGCCGGCGCGGTCGAGCGGGACCGAGCCCGCATCGCCCGCGACATGCATGACGACCTGGGCACCCGCGTGTCGCTTCTCAAGCACGCCGCCTCGGTGGTCCTCGGCACGATCGACCGCGATCCCGGCAAGGCCCGCCGTCAGGCGGTTAGGCTGGAGTCCGCCGCCTCCGACCTGGTCCGGGCGATGGACGGACTGGTCTGGGCCGTCAATCCCGCGAACGACACGCTCGAACATCTGGCCGGCCATCTATCAGGAGTGGCGCAGGAAATCTTCCGCGACGCGCCGGTCAGGCTGCGGATTTCCATCCCCACGGATTTTCCCGCGACTCTGCTGAGCTCGGACTTCCGGCATCATTTCTCGCTGGCTGCGAAAGAAGCGCTTCACAACATCCTGAAACATGCCGGCCCCTGTGAAGCCTCGCTGCACTTGATGATCGAGGAGGCGACATTGGTCGCCGTGATCGCCGATACTGGCGCAGGCTTCGACCCCGTGAACCCGAACGCCGGCAACGGACTCCCCAATCTCAGGACCCGCGCCGCGGAAATCCAGGGCACCTGTGAGATCGAATCCGCGCCGGGGCAGGGGACTTGTGTGGTTTTGCGTTGTCCTATGCCAAAAGTTCCGGTGCTCTTGCATTCATGAAACCCACCGCCCACCAAGTCGTCATCGTCGAGGATGATTCGATGTTCCGTGAATCCTTCATGGAAACCATCGCCACCACCCCTTCGTGGGTCGTCAGCGGTTGCCATGTCCGCGCGGAATCCGCCATCGATGCCATTCCCAAAGACCCGCCGGCCGCGGTGATCGTCGATATCCAACTGCCCGGGATGTCCGGCATCGAGCTTGTCAGGGCGCTCAAGCCCCGGTGCCCGGACACCCAGTTCCTGATGGTCACCGTCTTCGAGGATGCGGACAAGGTCTTCGAAGCACTCGCCGCCGGGGCCTCCGGTTACATGCTCAAACGCGACGTGCACGCGCGGTTGCTGGAATCGCTCGATGACGTGCTGGCCGGCGGCGCGCCCATGTCCAGCGCCATCGCCCGCAAGGTCGTCCAGCATTTCCGCCTCCCCGTTCAGGAACCGGGCGAGGACTTCCATCTCACCCAGCGCGAAACGGAAACCCTCGATTTGCTGGTGAAGGGCTATTTCTACAAGGAAATCGCCAGCGAGCTCGGCATCCGCATCGACACCGTGGCCTTCCACCTCGGCAACATCTATCGGAAGCTCCAGGTCCGCACCCGCAGCGAGGCCATCCTCAAATACATGGGCCGCGCCGCGGATTCGTGATGCCGACGATTCTAACGAATCAGACTTTGGAAATGAACTCCGACAATAGCCCGCCACTTCAGTGGTGGGAGGTCCACGGCCTATGGAGAGCCGAGTCCCACAGGGACGGCAGCATGGTGGAAATCAAACATCGGTTACATTCAGTCCAAATTGCCGCTCACATACGACTCGTGGGAATCCGGCAACGAAATACCTCGCCAAAACTCTGGCCCTTCGATAGCCACTGACCGGAACGAATGACACAGTTCTGCAAAGAAAAAAGACCCTAACTATCTGGCATGAATCCGTACGAAACTCCAGGCACGGCGGCAGTGGATGCGCCGCCAGCGCCGTTCAAACGCAAGGAGATGTCTAAGGCGTTCCGTAGTGCGCTAGACTTCGTCTCGTTTTCAGGGAGCTTTTCACGCGCAGAGCTCCTTGTCGCGACGCTGAGCTTAGCGTTTCTCACGATCACGATATCTGCGATCCATGAATCCTTCCCGACATTGATTTCCCAGTCAGCGTCTATAGTCCTGAAATATTCTCTTTATCCGATTTGGGGTGCGGCGCTAGGCAAGCGTTCTCGGGATCTTGGAACGACATTCACCTACGGAATGATCGTGGGGATGATCTTTCCCATTTTGGGGCTGATCTTTCTCTTCCAGCCTGGCACCAAGGCGAGACACAAAAGTCAAAAGACTCCAGAACAAGCCGTCGCTCGGAACCGCTCATTGCCGACTTCTTTGAATTCAACATCCTCCGTTCGCGGTTCGGAGGACTGAGAACGTTCTTCAATTTCCTCCCAAGCTCGCGATGTCGAAGACCTACTACTGCTGGAAGTGCAAGCGAGACATTCCGATGCTCACTGATGCCGAATGGCAGATTGTCGAGCCGTTGGTGAGATCCGACATCGAGATTATTAAGGAGTATCGAACCGCGATCGATTGCACACTTAGCGAAGCACTCGACAGACTCCCTTTCGATTCGTCTGAGCAAGTTTTCCAGTGGAACGGTTACCGCGAGAGAAGTCCGAGCGCTTTCTATCACCACCGACTGTCAGAATGGGGATCCGAGTGCAGCCGATGTGGGCATTTGCTTCGGACGCCTGAGGCATCCTTCTGCGCAAACTGCGGCGCGATTCCTGAGCGCGCCATTGAATCCAAAAAATCTGCAGGACAACCCGCGGCTGGGAACCGGCCATAAGCACTTCAATTTCATGACTCACTCCTTTCAATGTCGCCAGCAGGCGCACTTTTAACGTTGACCCATAAGGGATTAGTTCATGGCCAAGTTCTTAAATCTTGAAGACGTGGAGAAGACGGCGAGAGAAAATCCGGAAACGTTTTTCATCCCGCCCGCTGAGGAACGAAAATCCCAGCGAGTCGGGGATTCTGTCAGGCTTCATTTCAAACTTAATAATCCGTCCACTGGCGAACCTCAAGCCGAGCGGATGTGGGTCACCGTCACGCAAGAACAGGGTTTCTTGAGATCGTACAAAGGGTTGTTGCAGAACTCACCGGCGTTTATTGAGGATCTGGACCAGGGCGTCGAGGTGACTTTCAAATCCTGTCATATTGCACAGACCATCATCAAGAAGGGTGATCGCCGCTGGGTTAACTGTGCTAATCTGAACGCCCTTGTGTCCGAGATGTGCTTCGCCACGGGGGAATGCGTCCGCTTCATCTACCGACAGGATGCAGACCGAAATGAAGACAGTGGATGGAGGATGTTCACCGGTCACGAGACGCAAGAGTACAATGACGATCCAAAGAATGTTCGTATTGTCAGCGTGGGGTATATGCTCGAGCGTGACCCGTCTCTATCACGGCCTCTCAAAGAAGCCGTGGGAGCAGTTTTCGAGAGAAGGACCAAAGATGAGCCTTGGAACAACGTCACAGACTGGACTCCACCAGATTAGATGAGCTGCAACGAACGGCGCGGGCCGTCACGGTTTGCAATTGGCGCTCCTCCGCCGTTGAGTTTGGCTCGTTCTCGTTCACGGCTTCTCCAGAACCACACAGTCGAGGCCGAAGTAGTATTTCGCGCCGGTCGAGGCGGGGTTAGCGCCGACAACTTCAGCCCGCAACGTGAATTTGCCGTCGCGTGGCGTGAACTCACCCAGCACCAAGGCCGGTGCCGGTTGCACGGAATTCGCATGACCGTCTAACACGGGTTGGATTGCCTTGCCGTTGACACGAAAACTCAGCTTGCCGAAGTCGGGAGCTTGGGTGGCGTGGAGCACCAGCTTGCGCGGCGCGTTGTCCGGGCAGGGGATTTCGATTTCCACGGAGTCGCCGACGGCGGTGGTCTTTGCTAACAATTGGTGTCCGCCGCTCCAGCGGTCGCCGCCGAAGGGCTGCATATCCTGCCCGCCCACGAAGAAGTCACCGGACCTGGTCACTACCTTCGCCGTTTCACACTCGATGGATTCGGGTAGTGTGGGAATGGGCAGCGCGGCCTCCAGCGGTTGAGGGGATACGTTCGTTGTCGCGCCGGGAAACGCATACCAATGGGTCGTCGCGGCGTAGGCGAGCGTCGTCGGTTTCCACGAGATGAGTTCGATGTCGAACTGGAACGACTTGCTGAACGGGATTCCATCGAGATTGCGCGTGCGGGTGGAGGTGTTGTGACCTCGCGTTGTCGGCTGGTCGATGCGCGGCTCCCCGCAGAACGGCGTTTGGTGAACCGGCTTGGGCGCGTAGGAATAGCCGTAGTAGTCCTCGGTGCCGGTGCCCAGGTGCGATGGGAATTTTTCGCCATCCACCCGGATCTTCTCGTCGCCTTCGCCATACCAGGTGGCGATCGGATTGAAGAGCGCCAAGGTATCGCCCACATAAACCCCGCGGCCCGAGATTGTCACGAAGTTCCAGTCGCGCGGGGGCGGAGTTCCGAGACCCGCCTCATAATGCCAGGCGGTGTGGAAATACATCGAGCGGTCATCCCATTCCCATGGGCCGACGACTGCTGATAGAGAGGCTTTGACCGGATTGGCGGCGAGGTTGGTTAGGGAGATGCGGGCGCTTTTCTGATAGGGCATTACCCAGCGGCAGACCATCGTGCCGTCCTCCGCCACCGTGCGATACCAACTCCGCACTGCGTTCATGCCGACGCCGCTGCCGAAGAAGTCGCAGGCCGGACACCAGACGGTGCGTTCGCCGTCGCAGTCCATTTGCACGACGAGGGAACGCAGTTCTCGTTCCGTTGTCCGTGGCACTCGCAATTCAAAGCGGCGCACCGCCGCGGGACCGGGCGGCAGGGCCAGCGAACGCGTGCTGCCGGCGGCCAGATCCATCGCCATCTGGATCGTTTTCCCGGGCGGTTCATCCGGCGGAGTTGCCAAGGATTTGTTGACCCGTTCGATCGCCGGCCGGGCCTCCTCGAGCGCGGCGCGGGCGAAGGTCCGCACCGCGGTGCCCGGCGCATAGGTCCGGAAGTTGATCTGATAGTAACGGGAACTGCTGCCAGCCTCTTCCCACGTGATCTTGCAATGCCGCGCGTAGGGGATGGGCAGATAGAAATTGTTGCCGCCGTTGCTGTCCGGCCGGTAGCCCGGATGCGGCTGCGCCAGCGGCGGGCCGATGCCGAGATCGCCGCTGAGAAGATCGTAGGCGGGAAAGGTCAGCGCCGGTTCGGTCGCGCCGTCCAGATAGAAGCGCAGGGTGCCTTGCTTGTTTTGATCGGTGGTCAGCCAGAAGCGTACGATGCAACCGGGACCAGCGCTGTCGAGCATCACCTTTTCGGTCCGGCCTTGAATGGTTTCCGTGCGGATGAACTGGTTCTGATCCGTATTGGCGAACCAACCGGGTTGGTCCGGTGCCCTAGTGCCGCGGTCATAGCTGCTGGCCTGGCCGCACGTGAATTCCGGCTGGGGCCAGCGGGCGACCCCACTGAAGTCGGACATTTCCTCTAGCAGCGAGTTCAGCGTGACCTCGGCGGGGACGTGCGCCGTTAGGAACAATGTTAGCGCGAGAACGGCAGTTCGGATTTCCATGGTGTCGGCTGAAAGTAAAATGCTGCCAGCCTGCGGAAAACAGGACTGGCAGCAAGGGTGATGATTCCTCATCCCTCCGTCAACCGGCTGGCGGATGGACGGCGGGTGAGGCGCGGGTCAAGGCATCGTCGCGCGAAGGCGGGCGAACACTTTCCCGTTAGGAGCATTGGACGCCGGGATGACGACGGTGACCGCGTCCGGTGTGGCGGTTTGATTGACTCCGACGGTGACGCCGTTCGCATAGGATCCGCCGGCTTGGGTGACCGGGACGTCGGTCCAGGTTCCGTCGAGGTTGTCATCCCATTGGACGGTTAGGGTGGCGTTGCCGATCGAGGCTTCCACCCGGTTGAACGTCAGGGTGAGGCCGGTCGTGGCACTGCCGGTGGTGGTGACGAGCGAGCTGCCGTCCTGGGCGAGCGGGTTGCCGCCGAGGATCCATTCCAAGCCGTTGGCGGTGCCGTCGTTGTCGGGATCCGCGTTGAATCCTTGCTCGAAGCCGGGAGTTCCATCCAGGCCATTGGAGAGAACCCAATTGCCGTAGGGGGTTCCGATCGAGATAAGGGTCACCTGTGAGGCCGTGTAGTGGACGGAGAATTTGTTGAAGCCGACACTGACCTCTGTATCCTGCGTCGTGTAGCCCGCGAAGGTTCCAATCCGGCTGGAACCGGACTCGACAATGACGAGCTCGGTGCCAGCGGCGATGATGCCGGAGCCGAGGTCCGTGATGGTCAGGTTGGCATTGCTGATGTCGATCGTGCCCACCGCTGCCAATTGGTCCGCCAAACCGGTGGTGCTGTTGATTTCCACCTTGAGGGTGGAATTGCTTGCGAGGCTAACAGTGCTGCCGCTGCCGAAGGTGCCGACGCCGACTCCCGGGGCGATGGACGCACCAGCGGCCACGGTGACGGCGGACACATCCCCGTTGCCACTGCCGGCGAGCGTGCCGGCACTGACTGTGGTGGGGCCGGTGTAGTTGTTAAATCCGGAGAGGACCAAGGTCCCGGTGCCGGTCTTGACCAGTCCGCCCGGGGCAGTGGAGACGTCGAAATCGGTGAGGCCGCCGGAAAGGGTGACCGTGTTGACTCCGCTATCGAAGGTCACCGTGTTGATGAGTTTCATCGCCAGTGGCGAACCCCAATTGGCCGTCGCACTCACCGTGCCGCCCTTGAGATTGACTTCATAGAGGCCGCTGAAGCTGGTGATGCCACCGTTGCCGACGTTCAGGGTTCCGCCCGTGAGATTGTAAATGCCGGTGCCGGTTGCAAGGTTGGATCCCAGTTCCAAATGGCGGACGTTGATCGTTCCACCGGTTTGGTTGAGGTGGGAGGTGATGGGACCGATAGCGAGTCCGAGCCGGGTGTTGCTCATTTCAAGTGTTCCGCCGTTCATGTGATAAGAAGCGACTGTTGCGGTGCTGGTGGCGCTGGCACCGATGAAGGTCTCGGGGTGGTTGATCGGATTGTAGGTCACCGTTCCGCCGTTCTGGATCACCGAGCCGCTGCCTCCGTCACGCCCGATCACCCAGGAATCGGCCAACGCCCCGGACATGTCCAGCGAGCCGCCGGGCTCGATCGTGAGGGATGAATTGGCTCCGGGAAAGTTGCCGATCCAGACGTATGCGCCAGCTCCGGTGATCGTCGTCGGACCTGTGAGGGTGATGGCGCCGAAGTTGATCGTCTCACGAC
>JAZKGW010000048.1:69169-94142 GCA_040385685.1 Verrucomicrobiota bacterium
CCCAGGCGTCGCTGAGATTGCCGGAGATGGTTAGAGCGCCGCCGGCTTCGATGGTCATCGAGGAATTCGCACCGGCTAGATTGCCGAGCCAGACGGGAGAACTGGTTCCGGTGATCGATGTCGGTCCTGTGATGGTGAAATTGGCGTTGGTGGATTCCAGGCCCGTGAACGAAGTGGTTCCGCTCAAGGTATGGCTTCCCAGCGTCCCAAGCAGTCTGCCCGTGAAGGTGTTGTTTCCACTCAGGATCACGTTGCCAGCATTTGCGTTGAGGTTTCCGCCAAATGACGCGGTGCTGTTCAGTGTCAGGGATCCATCGTTCATGATCACCCCCGCGCCAAAGACCGAGGGAGCATTCAAGGTGAGCGATCCGGCACCCGATTTGGTGAGTCCGCCGGAGGAGTTGATCGGGCCGGCTCCGCCGAGCGTGTAGTTCTTTGAAATGTTAGTGGCGGTGAGCGAGGCGGTCGAGACAGTGGCGGGGATGTTCACCGCCGGAGTGTCGGAACCCGCGTCGCTGAATGTCACCGGGTCGCCATCGGCGAATTGGGTGGCACCGACTCCGTCATTCCAGTTGGCCGTGGCGAAGTTCCAGTTGTTGGAAGTTCCGTCGCCGATCCAGGTCAATTCGCGCCGGCTGGTGCCGAAGACCACGTCCGACCAGTTCTGGCCGAGGCGGATCTCGTCGTGTTTCACGGTGCGGCCGACGAAGGCCGCGATCGAAAGTCCGTTGAACGACAGGTCGCCGCCGTCCGTCTTGAGCAGCGTGGGCGTGCCCGGCTCGGTGGCGGAAAGTGGATTTTGATAGATCCGGACCTCGTCGCTGCCGGCCTTGTAGTCGATGCGCACGACGTAGAAGTTCACGCCCGTGCTGCCGGGACCGATGAGGGTCGGGGAGTTGGTGGGAGTCCGCAAGTTGACGACCGCGGCCCCCGTGTCATTGCCGATGCCGGCGATCCGGCCGGGGTCGCCGAGGTTGCCGCGGTGGAATTCGAATTCGTAAAACAAGCTGGTTCCATCCGGTTGTTGGAGGAAGCTCAGATAGAGCGTCTTGCCGTCCGCACCGACATTGCCGTTGCCATCGACATAGCCCGCCAACCCGAGCCGCCCGTTGGGCGTGGTATCCATCAGGCGCCCGCTCCGCTTTTCGTTAGGGATGAAGGCGCTGTTACCGATGGATTGCGCGTCATGGCCATTGGGTGCGTTGTTGCCGGCTGCGAGACTGCCAGCATGCACGTTGGCTCCTCCGCCGTCCACGGCCGCCCATGCGGCACCCCAGCCGAGACCGCCGAATTTGCCGTCCAAGTTGGCGGTTCCGGTGTTGTAATCGAATCCCTCGTAGGCTAACAGTCCCGGCGGCGTTGTCTGCACGACCAAGGTGCCGACGTTAGAAATCGCACTGCCCTGCGAGTTGGTGGCGACAACGTGGTAAGCACCGGCATCTCCCGGTTGCACGTTGGACAGGCTGAGCGTCGCGCTGGCTTGTCCAATGACTGGATCGACGCCCTTATACCACTGATAGGTGGGCAGGGGATAGCCGCCGGCCACCGCGTTGAGGCCGAAAGTGCCGCCCGCATAACTGGTAGTGGTAGTCTGCGGCTGGTTCACGAAGACCGGTTGAGCGTTTGCCGGAAGAGTCACATCGTCCCAACTCTGGCCGATACGGATCTCGTCGTGCGCCACGGTGCGGCCGTTGTTGAAAGCGCCGAAGGAAATGCCGTTGAACGACATGTCCGAGGCACCCAGCCTGGTCAGCGTGGGAACGCCGGGTTCGGTGGTGGAGGTTGGGTTCCGATAGACATACACATCATCGTTGCCTGGCTTGAAGTCGATGCGAACCACGTAGTAGTTCACCGTGTTGGTGCCTGATCCGATGAAGGTGTGGGTGCCGTTGGGCGCGCGCAGGTTCACATTGTCCCCGCCTTGGTCATTGCCAATGCCGGCGATCCGTCCGGGATCACCCAGATTGCCGCGGTGAAACTCAAACTCGTAATAGGCGCTCATTCCATTGGGCTGCTGCATGAAGCTCAGGTAAAGCGTCGTGCCATCCTTGCCGATGTTGCCGTTGGGGTCGCGGTAGCCGCGTGCACCGAAAGGACCGTTGGTGGAGGTATCGAGGAACCGCCCGGTGCGCTGGTTGGTCGGCAGGTTGCTGCTGTTTCCGACCGAACGAAGATCGTAGCCCGCGGGAGCGCTGCTGCCGGCGGCGAGGCTGCCGGCCACCACGCTGGCGCTGCCGTTGTTGACCGTTTGCCAGGCTCCGTTCCATCCGGATCCACCGTTCTGGGTGGTTAGGTTGTTGGTGCCGGGGGCGTAGTCGAAGCCTTCGTAGGCCATTTGCGCGGCCTGTGATCCTGTGGGGATCAGCAGCAATCCGGCCAGCAAGACAGCCGGATTGGCATTGAGTTTTTGAGATAACAGTTTCATGGGGCTTTGGTTCTTGGTTTCGCAAAGAGGGATGACTTGCCGAAATCGGAAATGTCGCCTCGCTTGTTGAATTACCCCCACCAATCGCTTTTGACTCCCTATCAACAATGAGAAAATGACTGCTTTTACAGGTTCCTGTCATGTCAGGTTTGACAGCGGTCATTACAGAATTTCCCCCGAATCGCCCCCGCCGAGGGAGGACGGCGGGATGAGAATCCAGTTCGAGGTTGGGTCTCCCCGAGGCGCGCGAACAACTCGCAGTTAGGTGCGTTGGCGGCCGGGAGGTGGACAGAAGGTCCGCCGTCCCAGCTGAGCAGCGGAAACTCTGTGGAGCAGATCTGGCAGCGGAGGACGGAGGAGTGGCCGCACTATCAGATATCAGAGGCTTGCAAGTCGGAGGGAAACTGCGCTCAACTTCAGTCCACGCGCCGTGGAAATCAAACATTGGTTGCCTTCTACTCAAGCCGCAGCCCACAAACGACTTGCGGAAATCCTGGAATGAAATGCCTAGCCAAGACTCTGCCCGTCCGATAGGCACTCGTCGGAACGAACGACAAAGTTAGCCAATAAAATGAAGACCAAGATACTGCTCGTTTTTCTCTCGCTCCTACTTCCGTGTGTATTCGGCGCCGAGAAGGCAGAGGGAACTCGAGAGCACGCCTTACGCTACTTCTTAGGAGAGCGCACAGTCGTCCGCGCGTCGGTCTCCAAGTCATACTACTGGCAGTCAACTGCTCATACATGTCCGAACTGTGACGAGCCGGTTCACGATATCGTCACAATCTTCAAGGTGGAGGAATCATACGCAGGTGACGTTCCAGTCGGAACAGAGATCTGTTGCTTTCATCGAAGCCAGATCGAGAAGAGCCTAAAGCCAGGCGACGTGTATATTTTTCCAACCACGGCACCAACCAGCCAAGTCCAACACCTCGAAACTGGAGTCTTGGTTCCGGTAGCGGAGATTTCAAAACGGCAGAGATAACAAAACCTAACTATTCGCGCCACCCCGCGACGATAATCTGCTACATTGATTTCGAGCTTCCATCCCGCCGCGGATACGCCCAAAGGTTAGGAGTTGCTACGGGCCCCGAGTAACGAAAGTCAGCAATCCCACATTTATGCCAAGCGTACCACCAGATAACTCTTCGCCGCAAATCGAACTGCTCCGCGCGGCCTACGTGGCCTTCAACGCGCGGGACATTGACGCCGCCCTCGCCCTCATGACGCCGGACGTGGCGTGGCCGCGTGCGTTCAAAGGCGGCTTTGTCCGTGGACATGCAGAAGTCCGCGCTTACTGGACGGAGCAGTGGAGCGAAATCGACCCGAATGTGGAACCGGTGGCTTTTCATCCGGAGGACGCCGGACGGATGTTGGTCGAGGTGCGTCAGGTCGTGCGCGACATGTCCGGAACCCTTCTTGCCGACGAACGCGTGGGTCATCGTTTCACCCTTGAGCACGGCTTCATTCAAGGCATGGAAGTGTGTGCACTTTCATCGGCCAACGCTATCAACGAGGCGAAAGACAAGACATGACAACCGGCGGAAACGAACCCCCACCAAAAGATTCCATGGAGAAAGTAACTGGCATTGGAGGATTCTTCTTCCGCAGCAAGAATCATTCGGATTTGAATGACTGGTATGAGCGTAATCTTGGGATCCGCAAGTGTCCTCAAGAATACGAGGATGGCTCCTGGTGGCAGGACGAAGGGCCCACCGTTTTCGGCGCTGAAGCAGCACAGGTTCAGTTTGGGCGTCCGGAACAAACTTGGAGGATCAATTTCCGAGTAAACGATCTCGATGCCATGGTTTCCCAACTTCGTGCTGCGGGAATCGTGGTGGATGTGGAAACGGAGATCTATCCGAATGGTCGTTTTGCGCACCTCGAAGATCCCGAAGGCAACAAGATTGAATTGTGGGAGGCCGGCGGAACGGATTCGGTTCGACCCAAGCAATCGTGAACAACTTCAGCCAAAAGGCGAAGTCTGTCACCATGAACTCAGACCTCATGCGTCAAAGCCTTTGGCGGACGAAATGGCTTCCCACCCTTTTGTGTTGGTTGATTGCTGCGCCAGTGGCGCTGGTTGGCCTTCTCAGGGGACTGCTTCAACTTCTCGTAATGGGCGGTTTGAAGTATGATTGCTGGGAGCATTTCGCCATATTTTTTGTGGGCTGGCTGTTTGCTTTGGCCTGTCTCATATCCGCATACATTCTAACCAACCGTTCGTCGTATCACCGTCTCTGGGTGTTGATCCCATGTATTTTGCTTTTCACACTCGATAGATGGCTTGGTTCACTTCCTGCCGCAGAAAACTTGATTCACTGATTGCCCAGTTCAGCCAGGTCCCGCGGGCGGGCGCGGCGGGATAAAAATGCAGCTCAAGGCCGGATCGCCCGGAGGCGCGCGAACAACCCTCCGTTAGGCGCGTTGGCGGCCGGGATTTGGACGCTGACCGCATCCGGTGTGGCACCTTCATTCACGGTCACAACGACACCGCCGGGATAGGTTCCGCCGTTCTGGTCAACCGGAACATCGGCCCAGATCCCGTCCAGATTGGTATCCCATTGCACGGCCAGGGTGGCGGTGCCAAGCGAGGTTTCCTCCCGGGTGAAATTGAAAGTCAGGCCGTCTGCGACATTGGTGCTGACGAGTGATGCCGCATCCTTGGCGAGAGGGTTTCCGCCGAGAATCCATTCGAGTCCGTTAGAGATGGAGTCGGCATCGGGATCGGCTCCGAAGGCAGGGGACTTGCCGGGAGATCCATCCAGGCCTTTGGTGGCAGCCCATGAGTCGAAGGAATCTCTCCCGATGGCTTCCTCCCACGATCTGCCGAGGCGGATCTCGTCGTGCTTCACCGTGCGGCCGTTGTCGAATGCGCCGAAGGAAATGCCATTGAACGACATGTCTCCGGCGGCCAGCATCGTCAGGGTGGGGGAGCCGGGCTCGGTGGCGGAGGTGGAGTTTCGATAGACATAAACATCGTCATTTCCCGTTTTGAAATCGATGCGGACCACATAGAAATTCACCCCGGTGGTGCCCGCGCCGATTGGTGTCTGAGTGCCGCTAGGAGCGCGCAGGTTGACGGCGTTGCCCGCCTGGTCGTTGCCGATGCCGGCGATCCGGCCCGGGTCTCCCAGATTGTCGCGGTGGAACTCGAACTCATAGAAGAGGCTTGTTCCGTTAGGTTGTTGGAGGAAACTGACATACACCGTGGTCCCGTCCTTCCCGATGCGGCCGTTGGGATCAAGGTAGCCGCGCGCTCCGAATGATCCGCTGGCGGTGGTATCCAGCAGCCTGCCGACCCGGCGGCCGTTCGGCAGGGTGGTGCTGCTGCCGGTCGAATGGCTGGCGAAATCCGCGGGTGCGTTTCCACCGGCCACGAGGCTTCCGGCGGCGACACTGGCGCTGCCGACATCGACCGTCTGCCAGGCCGCGGCCCAACCGGAGCCGCCGTTCTGGCCGGATAGATTATCGGTGCCTGCGGGATAATCGAATCCTTCGTAGGCCAGCGGGCCCGCGGGCACCGGCGGGACGTCCGCTTCGATTGTCACGTTGTCCGCAATGTAATGTTTTTCGCCGTTGGTCGCGGAGGTGCTGCTGGAAGTGTTTACAAGATCGATCACTGCAAAAATCTCGCTGCCGACATCAGCGAGACCGGGAGTGAAGGTGGCGGTCCTCCTGGCGGGAAGCACGGTTGCGAGAGATGGTAATGCGGCATCGTCGGCGGTGACGGTTCTCACGCCGGGCGAACCTAGCAGAGTTCCCTTGTCGCCCGGCACGCCGCCGGTGACGCCTTTCCTGAACGATACGGTTAGGTCTCCGCTGTAGGCATAGTTTCCAGTCCCATCGATGATTCTCGCCCCCAAGTCCGCGCCGAGCGTGAAGGTTTTGCCCAGATCACTCAGGGCGACATGGCCGAGGGACTGGAACATCCCCGCACGGTTCTCGGTGGTGCCGTTGCGCCCCTTCAGGGAAGCCGCGCCGAGGCCGGTGAAATCCGGATAACCCGCCCCCTGCGTGATGGCGTTGCCGCTGTCGTCCCAGCGTCCCGCCGCATCCGCCCAATCGCCGAAGGTGGTCCAGTTAGGGATGGTGTTGCTGAAGGCGGTGCCACTCGGGATGCCGTCTTCGAAGCCCGGATTGAGGATCGTGGTCGACAGCGGAATTTCCGGCGTCCATGCGGAATTCAGTGATTTCACCGTGAGCGAATGCACCTGCGCCTGGCCGCCGATGGTCCGAAGCGACGGCGTGGCGGTTCCGCCGGTCGGACTGACGTAATGGGCTCCGAAACTCTCGCCGTCGAAGGCGTAAGCCTCGAGGCTCAGGCGGTCTAGCAGGAGCCGCAATTTCACGCGGCCGTTGCGCGGAGTCAGCGGGCCGTCCACCGTCGTGATCGTTCCTCCGCTGGTGTCGGTGTGGGTGAGCGCCCCGCTGGCCACGTCATAGCGCACCAAGGTGCGAGGGAGATCAATGGCGATCTGCGTGGCGGTGCCGGGACTGAATTCCATCGTTAGATCGACCAGATCCAGATTGCCCATGCCGGTGAAGAGGTTGCTCGTCGTCGTGAGCGCCTGGTTAGTTACTTGATAGCTCGCGCCAGCCAGCGTGGAGATTTCAGGAATCGGATATGAACAAAGCCGCACTCCGCTGGGCGTGGTGCGCAGCGTCAGGTCGCAGGGAAAGGACATCTGCTGGTTGAAGGGCAAACCGTAGGCTGCCGCGGAATCGGGCCCGCCGCTCATCCAGCCGATCTGCACGGTGCGGCCGTTAGGAGCCTGATTGAAGGTTTGCGCGGCGTAGAAATTTCCTCGGCTCGCGTGAAACGGACCGGCCTCGGTCGTGAACGTGGTGCCGTCGAAAGTGCCGATCTCGTAGTCGAAACTCGCATCATAGATCACCCACTTGGTATTCGCTGGGTTGCCGTCCACCGATGCCTGGAAGATGTCCACGCATTCGAACGCCCAGTTCCGCATCAGGTCGGAGGCGAACGTCCAGTCCTTGAGGTTGGTGGAGGTAAAGAAGCGGATCCGTCCCGGATTGTTTTGCACCCACATCGCCATCACCCAGCGCTGGGTGGGTTCGTGCCAGAACACTTTCGGATCGCGCTCGCCACTGTCGAAGCCCTGGTTAGGCACCACCGCGCGGCCGTAGTTGTGATACTGCCAGGTCACGCCACCATCCGTGCTGTAAGCCAAGGCCTGATAGAACGGCTCGCTCGCATAGGTGAAGAAGGCCACCAAGGTTTTGCGGGAACTCACCTGCACGCCGAGGCTGTTGTTGTGATCGACCACCACGGTGCCCGAGTAAATCGTGCCGTTGCGGCCGTCCACCTGATAGGGCAGGAGCGCGTGGTCGAGCTGCCGCCAGTGGAGCATGTCGGTGCTGACGGCGTGGCCCCAGGTCATGTTGCCCCAGCCGGTGCCGAGCGGATTGTGTTGGAAAAACAGATGATACTGTTCGCCGTCGAAGACCATGCCGTTCGGGTCGTTGAGCCAGTTCCGGCGCGAGCTGAAATGGAATTGCGGGCGCGACGGTTGATCGTAACCGACTGCCGGCGCATCCGCGGCCGGGATGCCGGGCGTGAGCCGGAACCCGCCATCGCCGGCATCCGCGGGCGTGTCGCTCGCCTCGAAGTTGTCGGCATTGATGTGACCCCAGCTGCCCGTGGCCTGGTCGTAGATCACGATGTGGGCGATTTTTCCCGTTAGGGCCACGGCGTCGAAGGTGGCGGGAAGCATCGACTCGCTGTTGATGCCGGTGCCCATGACGTATTCCAAGCCTTCACAGACCAGCTTGGCTCCGGTCTGGCCAGGCAGGTTTCCGCCACCAATGCGGAACGTGATGTAGCGTTTGGTGATGGTGAAGTTCTGGGAGGTCAGGGTGCCGGTCGCGCCGTCGCCGCGGGTGTCGCCGGGGTTTCCCAGGATGCCGTTGTAGTTTTCAAACGTGCCGATCCAGTAGTTCCCTTGTTGCAAGACGGCCACGTTGCCGCGGGCCGTGGTGTTGTCGCCGAATGTGGGCTGGCGGGTGAAGGCCGTCCCTGAGGCCGTCCAATTCGCAAGCGTGCCCGCTTCGAAGTCGGCGTTGGGAAACAAGATTTCAGCAGCTCCTGCGAATGGAGACGAGAGAATGCCGACAGCCAGCATGGCTGCTTTCAAAGGGTTTTTCATCAGTGGGAATGGTGGAGGCGGAGCCATCGGAAGCTCGGGGTCTCCGTTTGCGACGGCAACCGGGAAATCCGAGATTTGCGAAGTAGCTGTCTTGTCAGGTTGGTAAGTCTTGATTGGCTGATTCGCCTTCTTCGCCACCTTGAAAACCGCGATCCCGTTGCCTGTCCGAGCTCTTGAGGCACGTCTGCCCCCGCAGCGTCTCGCGGCTTCACAGACGGGGATGATCCAGGAAGAAACCAGGGCGGACCACCGGAAGCGAGTAAACTCAAGCAGTTCCGTTTTTAAAAAATCCGACTTGCCGCTGCATTGGCGCTGGAAAAGTTGGGATTGGATGTCATCTCCATCCCCGAACGAAGTGCATCGCCGATTCACCTCGATTCCGTTTCTCACCCAAAAACCCCGCTGAGATGTCATCCAAAAATTCGAAATCCCAGCGACCCGAATGGCTCTGTGGGCTCTGTGGCCTGATCCTTTTCTGTTCCGGTTTCCTGGTTCCCGCGTCTGCGGCACTGGTCAACCGATGGTCGTTCAACAGCACCGCCGGGGCCGCCGTTTCCGGCACCACCTTGGTGGACAGCGTGGGCAGCGAGGTTGCCACCGTCCGCGGGAATGACTCGATGTTCACCGGCACGGGACTCACACTCACTGGGGCGACAAATGGTAATCAAACGGCCGCTTTGATCGCAGGCTATGTCGATTTGCCGAATGGCATGCTGTCGTCAAAGACCAACCTCACGATCGAAATCTGGGCGGCCCCGCTGAGCTACAAGGCGAATGCACGGCTGTTTGACTTCGGCCGGGTCAGCACGGCTGGCAGCGGTGGCGGCGTGGCGGGTGAGATCATCGATACGGCGACAGCACCGGGAGCGAACCTGGCGCCCTCGGACGCGGTGTATGTCAATTTTTGTGTCAACAGTCTGAACACCCAGCGGATGAAGGCTTGGAACGGGGGCGTGGTGATGACCGAGCAGAACAGTGCGCTCGCGACCACGGCGGGCACAAATTATCACTACGTGTTCACCTTCGAGGATGGCGTGGGCACCTACGGCGCGGCGGGTGGCCGGATGACCTGGTATCGGAACGGCACGCTGGTATCCACCGCTGACGTGAATTTCAGGCTTACCAACATCGAGGACGTCAACAACTGGCTGGGTCGCTCCAACTTCTCCAACGACACGCTGGCCAATTCCACTTACGACGAGTTCCGCCTCTACAACCACGTCCTAACCGCCTCGGAGATCGCCGCCAACCTGATCGCCGGCCCCGACACGATCACGGGTCCGCCGGTGCCGCCACCTGTGCCGGACCACCGCTGGACGTTCACCACCCAGGCCGATTCTGACGCGTCCGCGGGCACCGGTTTCAACGACGAAATCGGGACCGAGATCGCCACCCTGCGCGGCAACGGCGGATCGCTCACCGGCGGTGCCGTCGTGATCCCCGGCACCACCAACGGCAACCAGACGGCATCCGCCATTTCCGCCTACATCGACCTCCCTAACGGCATCGTCACCCGAACGCCGAGCGTCAGCTTCGAGGCTTGGGCGACGCCGATTTCGTCGAAAAACTGGCAGCGCCTGTTCGACTTCGGCCGCTGCGTCACTACTCACGGCAGCCCGGTGACCGGTGAAATCCTCGACACCGCCGCTGCGCCTGGGGCCACCGCCGGCTACGACAACCTCAGCCTCACCTTCAACAACGCGGGCAACATCAACTCCCAACAGCTCGAAGGCCAGTACGACGGCAATCCCTATCAGGCTTCATTCAGCACCGCCACCACCACCACCGTCGGCACGAAATATCACTACGTGCTCGTCGTCGAAGACACCGCCACCGGTTGCCAGGCCCGCTGGTATCGCAATGGTGCTCTCCAGAACTCCGACAATTTTGCCTTCCACCTCGACTCCATGGAGGATGTGAACAACTGGATCGGTCGCTCGATGTACACCGGCGATTCCAACGCCAATCTGTCCCTCGACGAACTCCGCATCTATCGCCGCGTGATCACCCCGGCGGAAATCATCTCCAGCTACTCCGCTGGTCCGGACCCCACGGTTGGTCCGCCCGAGCCGCCGGTGATCGCGCCCATTCCGTCCCGCCGCTGGACCTTCAATACGGCCGTTGAGAATGCGCCGGCAGGCACCGAAATCCTCGACGACGCCACCGGTGAGATTGCCACCGTCCTTGGCAATGGCGCCACCCTCAACGGCACCGAGCTTGTCCTCCCCGCCGCCACCGCCGCCGGCAATCAGACCGCCGCCACCATAACCGGCTACCTCGATCTGCCAGATGGCATTGTTTCCTCCCGACCCAGCCTCACCTTCGAGGCTTGGCTCACTCCTCTGTCATCGAAAAACTGGCAGCGCATCTTCGACTTTGGCAGTACCTCGCTCACCAGCGGCGCAGGGGCCGATCCCGGTGAAATCATCGATGGTCCCAACTTGCCCGGCAATTTTACTTCAAACGACAACCTTTTCCTCTCCCTCAACAACGCCGGTGCCCTCGGTTCCCATCGGATCGAGGCGAAACTGGCCGGTGGTTCGGTCGTCGGCTTGAACACCGACTACTCCACTGTAACTAACATTGGCACCCAATACCACTTCGCGATGACCGTCGCCGACGGCGCGGGTTCCAGTGGATCCACCGGCTGCCTCGTGAAATGGTATCGCAACGGCGTCCTCGGCGGCAGCATCGACCTGCCCTATCGCCTGCCCGACCTTCACGACGTGAACAACTGGATCGGCCGCTCGATGTATGCCGCCGACTATAACTCGAACTTCGAGCTCGACGAACTCCGTCTCTACGATCGCGCCATATCGCTCGCCGAGGTGAATTCCTCCCTCGCCGCCGGACCAGATGCTGTTTTTACGCCGGCTGTCGCCGTCAACGACACCGCCACCATTCATTCCAATCAGAAGGTTCTCGTCCACGTCCTCGCCAACGACACCGGCGGCCCGCTTCCCGACACCTTGGAGATTGTTAGTGCCCCGGCTATCGGCAGCGCCACGGTTTCTGGCGGGAAAATCCTCTACACGCACAGCGGCAGTTCGGCCGGCCCGGTTAGTTTCACCTATCGCGTCGGCAACATCAGCGGTCTCACCGCGGTCGCCATGGTCACCATCGATTTCGCCACCTCGCTCCGCCTCACCAACCCCGACCTCGCGATGCCTGCCGCGCCGCCCGCTAACACCTGGCAGCTCGTGGACGCGCTTCCCGGTCTCTCTTTCGCGCAGCCCATTTGCATCGCCACCATTCCGGGCAACTCCAACCGCCTTTTTGTCTGCGAGCGGATCGCGAAAATCAAACACGTCCCGGACGTCACCGCCACCACGCCCACCCAGAACGTCTTTCTCGACCTGCAAACCGTCGTCGCGGGACGCACACCCGCCGAGGCCATCACCGGCGGCGGCAATGGCGAGCATGGTTTGTTAGGACTCGCCTTCCACCCGCAATATGCGACTAACGGTTACTTCTACGCCGCCTACACCGTTCAGATCAGCGGAGGGTCGTGGTACCAGCGCATCTCGCGTTTCAAGGTCAGCGCCGCCAACCCCAATGTGGCGGATCCCGCCTCCGAGCTGATCCTTCTCAACCAGCTCGACCAAGGCTCCAACCACGACGGCGGCGACCTTCATTTCGGTCCCGACGGCTATCTCTACTACACCGCCGGCGACGAGGAGGCCCAGCGCGACCTCCGGTTCAACAGCCAGAAGATCAACCTCGACTTCTTCTCCGGCATTTTCCGAATCGATGTCGACAAAAAGCCCGGCAACCTCGCGCCCAATCCCCACACCGCCATCCCGACCGACAGCGGCGCAGCCCGCTTTTCCGTGCCCATCGACAACCCCTTCGTCCACACGACCCTCGGCGGCACTTGGAACGGCACCTACAACGGCAATACCGTCACCCCGCTAACAACCGTGCGCACCGAGTTCTGGTGCACCGGCCTGCGGCACGTCTGGCGCATGTCCTTCGACCCCGCCACCGGCGACCTCTGGGCCGGAGACGTCGGTCAGGACACCTATGAAGAGGTCAACAAAATTGTCAAAGGCGGCAACTACGGCTGGGTCTATCGCGAAGGATTCCACGACACCGCCTTCACCAATCCGGTCCCGCCCGCCAAGCCCGCCGGCTTTACCAGCATCGACCCCTTCTATGAATACGTCCACGCCGCCATCCCTGGCGACGCGAATTTCAAGGGGAACTCCGTCGTCGGCGGCTACGTCTATCGGGGCACCCGCTTCCCCTCGCTGACTGGCAGTTATATCTTCAGTGATTCTGTCTCCGGCCATGTCTGGCAAATGGACACCACCACCGGCGCCACCGTCCGTCTAACCGGACTGCCCGGCGCGTATGGCGTGTTTTCCACCCAGGGCGTCGATCCCTTCAACAAGGACATGCTGTTCGCCGCGTATAACAGCGGGAAAATCATGCGCCTCACCACCGGCAGCGGCGTCATCGGCAGCTTCCCCACCACCCTCACCGCCACCGGACTGTTCGCCGATCTAACCGACCTCTCGCCGTCGCCCGGCCTCCTGCCCTACGAACCGAATCTAACCTTCTGGAGCGATCACGCCGTCAAGCAGCGCTGGTTCACCATTCCCGACGCCATCTCCAAAATGACATGGAGCAAGGACGGCAACTGGACCTATCCCACCGGAATGCTGTGGGTGAAGCATTTCGACCTCGAACTCAGCCGCGACAATCCCGCCACCAAGAAGCGTATCGAAACGCGTGTGTTGGTGAAGACCGACACCGGCAGCTACGGTGTTAGCTACCGTTGGAACGAAGCCCAGACCGAAGCCAACCTCGTCGAGGACGCCGGCGTCGAGTTCGACATCGCCATCGACGACCACGGCACTCCGCACACCCAGCGCTGGCAGATTCCGGGACGCTCAAGCTGCCTCACTTGCCACACGCCGCAGGCCGGGCACGGCCTCTCGTTCAACACCCGCCAGCTCAACCAGGATTTCACCATTAACAGCTTCGCCGGGAACCAGCTCGACCTGCTATCAGCTAACAATTTCCTGGCCAACACCCCCGATCCCGCCGCCACCCTCGCCCATCACGTCCGTCCCGAGGAAACCCAGTTCCCGCTCGAACAACGGGCCCGCTCCTACTTCGCCGTAAACTGCGCCTATTGCCATCAGGCCGGCGGCAGCGTCAGCGGCTTCTGGGACGGCCGCGCCCATCTGACACTCGAACAGACCGGCCTCATCAACGGCACCGCCGTCAACAACGGCGGGAGCGCCTCGAACAAATACATCGTCCCCGCCCACCCGGAACAAAGCATCGTCCTCAGCCGCATCGCTGGATCTAACGGATTTGGGCGCATGCCCCCGCTGGCCACCAGCGAACTCGACCCCGCTGGTATCCAGCTCATCACCGAATGGATCAACGCCAACCGTCCGCTGTATGACCAATGGCGCGGCGGCTACTTCGCCGCAAACGATTCTAACGGGGACAAGACCGCCGACCCCGACGGCGACGGCGTGAGCAACTACGACGAATACCTTCGCGGCAGCTCGCCTATCAGCGGCAGCGGCGCTTGGCAGGCCAGCATCGCCAACGGCTCGCTCGAATTCCTGCGGAAATCAAACCGCTACTACTCGATACAGACCAGCGACGCCCTCGGTCAGTGGCAGCCATGGCCGATTCCCGAGCTGGAAAACACCTACAAGACCACCGACGAGTTGATCGCCATCCCGCTCCCTGCCGATCCTAACGGCAGGCAGTTCTTCCGGTTCAGCGTCGCCGAGCCGTAAGAAATGGACCGCGAAATTTATTTCGCCTGAGCAGATAGGGCGATACCCATCAGATGGGTCGAACGTTCCATTGATCCAACCGGTCGGATCGTCTATTTACGAACCCGCGACATGAATCCAACACCCGATCACATCCTCCAAACCGGCATGGCCTTCTGGGCCTCGAAAACTCTCCTCAGCGCTGTGGAAATGGAAGTTTTCACCGATCTAGCGAAACACCCGGCGGATCTCGCCACGCTTCAGGGCAGGCTCGGACTCCACCCGCGCAGCGCAGCGGACTTTCTCGACGCGTTGGTCGCGCTCGGTTTCCTCCTGCGCGACGACGGAATCTATCGAAACACGGAGGAGACGGATCTGTTTCTCGACAAGGCCAAGCCCTCCTACGTCGGCGGCATTTTGGAAATGTGCAATAGCCGGCTTTATGGATTCTGGGACCATCTCACCACCGCCGTCCGCACCGGCGAGGCTCAGAACGAATCGAAGGGCGGACATGATCCTTTCACAGCCCTTTACGCCGATCCCGCCCGCCTGCGTGAATTCCTTCGCGCCATGTCCGGCGTCAGTCGTGGTTCTAACATGGCCATCGGCCGCCAATTTCCATGGTCCGGCTACTCGACCTTCGCGGACATCGGCACGGCCCAGGGCGACCTCGCGGTCCAGATCGCTCTTGCCCAACCGCATCTGCGCGGCATCGGCTTCGACCTTCCGGAGGTCGGCCCGGTATTCGAGGAATACGCCGCCACCCATCAGTTAGCAGGCCGGCTTGCCTTCCGCGGCGGCAGTTTTTTCACCGACGATCTCCCGCAGGCCGATGTCCTGCTTTTCGGTCACATCCTCCACGACTGGGACCTGGAAACCAAGCGCCTGCTCCTTCAAAAAGCCCACGCCGCGCTGCCTCCCGGCGGAGCAGTGGTGGTTTATGACGCCGTCATCGATGACGCGCGGAAGGAAAACGCGTTCGGCCTGCTGATGAGCCTGAACATGCTGATAGAAACACCCGGCGGCTTCGACTATACCGGCGAGGACTGCATCGCTTGGATGTGCGATGCGGGCTTCCGGGACTGCCGCGTCGAGCACCTTGTGGGCCCGGACTCGATGGTTCTGGGGATCAAGTGAGGCCAATGCCCTTCAAGCTCCCTCACGGATTGACCACGCTCACCCGGTAGAACTTCGCGCGGTTCGTGCGGGTGGTGTCGTAAATACTCATCGTCAGCCCGTTGCCTAGGATCGGCGCGCCCAGCGGATGCCACTGCGATTGTGGGCCGGGAGGCGTCGTCCACTCGACTTGATAGAGACTTCCCGAGATGCTGTTCCAGCGGATTTCGACCGCTTGGTTGATCTCGACCTGCAGTGGCTGTCCGGACGATTCGGCGATCAGATAGGCGCGCAAGCCGGTACTGGTGCCGGCGAAAAGCACCTTTCCTTTCCGGTCGCATTCCAGGTCCCTAGCCTCGCCCGGACTGGTGATCGGCGTGAGCTGGACAAACGTGTTCGCGTTCCAAACATCAATGTGGTCCTGGGTGTGGACCGCGAAGAGACGGGTTCCGTCCGGGCTGTAGGTCACGGCCCGCGGATAGGCACCGGTGTCCATCTGACCGACGACGGACGCAGGATTGTTCGCAGGAGATTTTTGGACGGAGTAGGGCGATCCGGAGGCGAACGTGATCCATTGTCCGTCCGAACTCAGCGCCATGTCCTGACCGTTGCTGCCGTAAGTGCCCGACTGGATCGAGGTTCCCGGCCACGAGGCGACGTTGATCCGATACCAGGACGACGGGCTCAAGCCCGTCTGATAGTAGTAAAGGATCGAGCCGTCGGGTGAAATCTCGAGAATTCCTCCATAGACGGAAACCCCTCCCGAGTAGGTTGACAGTGTTCCGGATTTCGTGCTGCCGTCGGAAGCGACGTAAGCCCGGATTGAAGATCCCTCCAACGAATAGACGGTGCCATTCCCGATTGTGACATCGGTGGGTGGCTGTTGGGTTACGATGTATTTTGAAACCGTCAATGCATCGAGATCCACCTCAGCGATTCCCTGGATTGTGGAACCGCTGTTGGCGACATAGAGCTTGCTGCCGTCGATAGAAATGCTGAGCGCGGCAGGTTGGCTGCCGGTAAAAAGAGTGGCCACGATCTCCAGGGATTCCGAGTCGATCACGACCACGCTGTTTTGCGATGGCACCGCACAGTAAACGCGATCCCGGTTCGCATCGCGGACGATGTCGGTGGTGCCGAACGCGTAGGCCTTGAGTTCCTGACCGAAGCTAGCGTGACAGGCTTGGCTGAGGCTGAGTGCGATCGCTGCGAAGTGGAATGCGGTCTTCATTTGTGGTTGTTAGGAGTTAGCTAACAGCGAGCTACGGCCCCGTCGAGCGGAAAACCGGGTCAGACTCGTCCATCATCGCGTTGCGGTCGGCTTGAGACTGGTTCGTTGATTGGGCTTTGCGGTGATGGCCAGTCCCATCTGCCCCGGCCGAGACCTTTCTTCGCTCTTGGAGTGGCGGAAGAACTGCGATAAGCATAGAGACCTTCTGGGAAAAATCCGCCATGAACCCGCCGTCCCCCCGACGCTATTTTTCCGCCCTCGCCATGCTGCTCGTCATGGCGCACACCTGCCTCGGCCCGGCAAATGCGGCTAGCCAGAAGCTCTCGATCAGCGGACCCGCCGGATCGAACATGACGGTCTCGTGGTTCGGCGTTACCGGCGTTTCCTATCAATTGCAGACCAACACGGATCTCGGGACGTGGGTGGACCTCGGTGCGCCGATCACGGGCGCGAACGCCACGGTGAATGTCCCGGTGTCCATGACCGGCAGGCCCCGGGCGTTCTTCCGCTTCAAGCCCGACGTCATTACGGCGGTTTTCTCGCTGCCCGCGGGGGTTCTCACGATCACCGGCGGAAATCTGGACAACCCGATCACCGTGAGCCGCGATGTTGCGGGCACTCTCCGGGTGAACGGCGGAACAGTGACCATCACAGACGGCACTCCCACGGTCTCTAATACCATTCGCATCGACATCTTCGGACGCGAGGGCGATGACGACCTCACCCTGGATGAATCGAATGGTGCTCTGCCGGCGGCGCGGCTGTTTGGCGAAGGCGGAAATGACGTTCTAATTGGCGGGGTCGGGGGCGACCTGCTGGATGGCGGGACGGGCGACGACTTCCTTTTCGGCAAGGACGGTGCGGACAGTCTCATTGGAGGCGATGGAAACGACGCCCTCACCGGTGGCGACGCCGATGACCAGGTGTCCGGCGGAAATGACAGCGACCGCCTCATCTGGAATCCTGGCGACGACACCGATCTCAACGAAGGAGACGGGGGCTCCGACACCATCGAGGTGAACGGAGCCGATGTCGCGGACAGCTTCTCCGCGACCGCCAACGCTGGCCGCGTGCGCTTCGACCGGACTTCTCCCGGACCCACTTCGCTCGATATCGGCAGCGCCGAAAAACTCATCATTTATGCCAAGGGAGGCACCGATACCTTTTCCACCACGGGGGATCTTGCCTCCCTCATTCAAATCACCGTGGACGGCGGTTCGGGTGCCGACAGTCTGTTAGGAAGCAATGGCGCCGACGTGCTCATCGGCGGTGACGACAATGATTTCATCGACGGCCAGCAGGGCAACGACTTCATCTTCATGGGGGCCGGTGACGACACGTTCAAATGGGACCCTGGCGATGGCAGCGACACCGTCGAAGGCCAGGACGGCATCGACACGCTCCTCTTCAACGGATCCGCCGGCAGTGAAATCTTCGACGCCGCAGCCAATGGTTCCCGCTTCCGCTTCACCCGCAATCTCGGCAGCGTCATCATGGATCTAAATGATGTGGAAACCCTCGACCTCAACGCTTTCGGCGGGATCGATTCCTTGACGGTCAATGACCTCACCGGCACGGATCTTACCACCGTCATCGCCGATCTTGCGCTCAGCGGCGGTGCGGTGGATAGCGCGGCGGACAACGTGATCATCAACGGCACCAGCACCGATGACATCATCACCGCGACTTTTCCCGGAGGCGATCTGTTGGTTTCGGGGCTCGCCGCAAGCGTGCTTGTGGATGGCTTCGAGACGACACTCGATACTGTCCGGATTCAAACCCTTGCCGGTGACGATGTCGTGGATGCTTCCGCCGTGCCACTCGGCGGACCCAAGCTCGTGCTGGAGGGCGGGACCGGAAATGACATTCTGCTAGGCAGTGCCGAGATTGATACACTCCTCGGCGGGGACAACGACGACGTGCTCATGGGCAACGGCGGCGCGGACACGCTCGACGGCGGCCTGGGCGACAACACACTCGTTCAGGACAGTCCTAACATCACCACCGGCATCGTGACGGTGTTTGGAGATGCCGCGGACAATACGATCTCCATCAGCCGGGATGTGGGTGGCGCGCTTTTCTCCAACGGCGTGCCCATTGCCGGCGCAACGGTCGCGAATACCTCGCTCATCCGCGTTTTCGGCAAGGAGGGCAACGATACGCTCATCTTGGTCGAAACCAATGGGCCTCTGCCGGCCGCCGCCCTTTTTGGCGGGGCGGGGATCGACAACCTCACCGGAGGTTCCGGCTCCGACCTCCTCTTCGGCGGCATCGGCAACGATACCGCGCAGGGCCAGGGTGGCTACGATTTCCTCTTCGGCGGCGCGGGCAGTGACACCCTCACCGGTGGCGATCTGGATGATCAGGTTTTCGGCGAAGCCGATACTGACCGCCTCATCTGGAATCCCGGCGATGACACCGATCTCAACGAAGGTGGCCCGGGCACCGACACCATCGAGGTGAACGGAGGCAACGTCGCGGAAACCTTCACCACCATCCCTAACGGCGGCCGCGTGCGTTTCGACCGGACTACTCTCACGCCCTTTGCGCTCGATATCGGCACAGCCGAAAAGCTCGTTCTCAATGCCAACGGCGGCGACGACACCTTCAGCGCCACGGGAGACCTCGCCCCTTTGATCCAAATCACCGTGGACGGCGGCGCAGGTGCCGATACCCTGTTAGGCAGCAATGGTGTCGACGTGCTCATCGGTGGCGACGACATCGATTTCATCGACGGCCAGCAGGGCAACGACTTCATCTTGATGGGTGCCGGTGACGATAGGTTCAATTGGGATCCTGGCGATGGCAGCGACACCCTCGAAGGCCAGGACGGCATCGACACGCTCCGATTCAACGGATCCGCCGGTAGTGAAATCTTCGACGTCTCAGCCAATGGTTCCCGCGTCCGCTTCACTCGGAATCTCGGCTCCATCATCATGGATCTGAACGATGTCGAATCGCTCGACCTCAACGCTCTCGGCGGAGCCGATAACGTGACGGTCAATGACCTTACCGGCACCGATCTCACCAACATCATTGCCGATCTCGCCTCCACCCTCGGCGGCGGGGCGGGGGATGCCGCAGTGGATGCAATCACCCTCAACGGCACGGCCGGCGTGGACGCCTTCTCTCTAACCGCCAGCGCGCCGCATGTTACCGTGACCGGCCTTTTCGCCACCGTGCAAATTCTCCAGCCGGAAGTCGCGAATGACGATGTCATCATCAACGGCCTCGGAGGCACCGATATTTTTTCCGTCGGCGCGGGTGTGACCTCCCTTATCGGCGTGACCACCAATCAGTGACAGTCGGTTCGCTTAGGCTCCCGCGCGCCTCTGCTCGCTCTCACGGATCATGTCGCTGAGATCCGCAGCAGGACGGATCTCAAATGGTCCGGCCTTCACGCCCGGATGTTTCGACATGATCTGGATCGCGTGGTTCAGGTCGCGGGCTTCGAGGATGAGGATGCCGCCGAGCTGTTCCTTCGTTTCGGCGTAGGGTCCGTCGGTGACGGAAGCCTTGCCATCTTTCCAACGCAACGTCGCTGCCGTTTGCGGGGGCTGTAATGCTTCGCCGCCCGCGAAGTGGCCGTTCTTCCGCAGCTCGTCGTCGTAGCTGAAGCACTCGTCGACCATCGCGTTGCGGTCGGTTTCGGATAGATTTTCGAATTTGTTAGGCTCGATGTAGCCAAGGCAGATGAATTTCATGTTAGTCGTTCTTTTCGGTGCTGTGATCTCAACTGTTCGCGGCTTGTCGCACGGCTTCCGGGAGATCCTCAAACTCGTAGATCGGGCGGATTTCGATGACGTCACCGTCCGCCGCGGGACAGCGCTGGGCCCACTCCACGGCCTCCTCTTTGGAATTCAGCTCGATGATCCAGTAACCGCCGATCACTTCCTTGGCTTCGATATCGGGTCCGTCGGTGACCACGGGTTTTCCCTTGCCGAAGGCTACCCGAGCTCCTTTGGCCAAGGGGTGCAGGCCGTCGATGTCGATGATGGTCCCGGCTTTCGCCAGCTCATCATTGAACTTTCCCATTTCAGCCAACTCTTCCTTCCGAGGTGCGAACCCTTCTCCGGCCCTCTCCGCAGCAGGGGTATCGGGTTGATAGACGCGGGGAATCATCAACATCATGAATTTCATTTTCGATAGGTGGGTTGGTGGTTTCGACGGCCTGTGTTTTGTCCGACTAATGACTGAGCGTTTGGGGACCTCTGAAAAGGACAACGATCTTCATTTTCTCGATCAATTCTTGGAACCGTCACACGCTGATTTTGGCGACGGCCTCGATCTCGACGAGGGTCGCTTTCGATGCGAGGGAAGCAACGCCGATGCCGGTGACGGCGGGACGGGAACTCCCCAGGAAGCCGGCGAAGATCGGCACGAGTGCCTCCATGTGATCTTCCAATTCCCCGCGGATGTAGAGGCGGACGTGGAGCAGGGTTTCGACGCTGGCACCGGCGGCATCGAGCGCGATGGCAAGGTTCTTGAGCGCATTTTCCAATTGGCCGGGAACGGTGTCACAGCTGACTTGGAAGTCGTGGTTCCAATCCACCTGGCCGGAAACAAATACCAGTCCACTGGCGGGATCTGCGACCGCTTGGGACATGCCGAAGGCGGACGCATCGTAGAGCTCGTCCGGATTGATCCGGATCTTGGCCATGGGGGACCATGCCGAGGGTTGCGGCGTTGCCAAGCGGTTTCCTCAGGCCTCACTTCACCTTGTCGGGAGGCAGGATTTCCGGCCAGCCGTCCTCACTCCATTGCATCGGCATCACGCCGAGGGTGGCCTTGCCGCCCATGCGATCGTCCGCCTCGAAGTGGCAACTGAACCAGCTTTTCCCGTCCTTCTCGATGATGCCTGCATGTCCGGCGCCGGTGAGGGGACCGGTTTTCGTGTCCAGCACCGTGGTGCCGCCGCCGTCGAGCATCCGCGAGCCGTCCTTGGCGATGTAGGGGCCCTTGATGTTCTCGCTGCGGCCGACCGTGATGTGATAGGTGCTCTTGTCTCCCGAGCAGCAAGTGCCGCGGTTCAGGAAGAGGTAGTAGAGGCCCTTGCGCTTGTAGATGTAGGTGGCCTCGATGGGGGACCCGGTGGCGAGAGAGTGCATCGGCTCATCGGGTTTGAGGCGCTTGCCAGTCGCGGGATCGAGCTCCACCAGTTTTAGCCCGCTCCATTGCGAGCCGAAGGAAAGCCACAGCTTGCCATCGTCATCCTGGAAAACGGCGGGATCGATGGTGTTGAAATTGCCGCCCTCGTGCGATTGCACCACCTGGCCCTGATCGGTCCAGCGGAACTCAGGACTTTTCGGATCCAGCGTGGGATTTGTCGCCAGCCCGATGGCCGAGTGCATCGCCCCGAAGCTGGAGATTGAGTAGTAGAACAGGTAACGCCCACCCACCTTCATCAGATCGGGAGCCCAGTATTCCCCATTGTTCTTCGGAACTTCCTTGGCGATCCACGCTGGCGCTTCTTTGAAAACGTCCGGCCCGTTTTCCCAGGTCACCAGATCCTTGGAATGCAGCGACCGTATGCCCTTCCCGCTATAGAAAACCCAGAACGTGTCGCCGTCGCGAACGATCGTCGAGGGATCGCGCGCAACCACGCCTCGGCTGGCGGTGATTTCCAGCGGACCGCCAGGACCTGCCTTGGGGGTTTCTTCCGCCATCGCCGATCCGGTGAGACCCCAGGCCGCTGCCGCAATGAGGTTGAACTGAAAGTTACGAATCGGGGAATTTTTCATCCGGTGCATCGAGATAGGACAGAGGTCGTCCTATCCGGAGACAAGCGGAAAAAACAAAAGAACCACAGAAGAGCCGGAGGGCCAACGGTAGGTTCCTTTCCGAGTCGGCGCGGGGGAGATGGGGGGTGATTCCCGATTCAAGGTTTCACACTCACCACTTTGCCATTCTTCCAAGTAATGAATGGCATGTTCCAGCGCTTGTGCTCGGCGAGCAGGGCTTTGCTCATGGCTTTGGCTGCCGCATTTCCACGTTCGTCCGCAGCAGTGGGAACCGGCGGAGCAGTTTTGGTGGCGGATGCGGTGGCTTTCACTTTCATGGCAAAAGGAGGTTTTCCAACTGGCGAAGGCTCGCACGCTCGGAGGACAGGGTCAACACCGGAGGGCGCTCCGTGTTGTTCCATACCTGCCACAAGTCGGCGAGCGGTGCGTAGGTGCGAACGAAATTTTTCAGGCTCCGCGAGTAGCGGCGCTCGACGTCTTTGGCCGGGATAGGGTGGCCGCCTTTCCTCACACGCTGGGCGATGCGTTTGATGGCGACCGCGGACGAGGGAATCCAAAGATAGAACATCTCGATGCGGTAGCCGAGGCTTCCGGCTTGTTTGAGGATTTCAACTTGGGCGTGGCCGCTGAGCGTGCTCTCTATGCATAGGATCTGTGGCCGCGAAGGCAGGTGTCGATTTCCGAGAGCAGGAGTTTGCCTGCTTTTAACGCGATGGATTCCGGAGCGAGAGGAGAAAGGCCTCTGGCGATCTCATCGGCATTGAGAAAGCGCGGGGGAGTGTCGAAGTAACCGGTGGTCAGGTAAGCCCGGGCGAAAGTGGTTTTCCCTGCGCCATTGCAGCCAGCGAAAAGATAAATTATGGGAGGCGACTCCGTCATGTATGCTGACGGAAACTAAGTGTTCTAAATCTTCTGTCGAGATAAGGCGTTGGAACCAAGGGTTGCTGCCGCTGTTGGAAAAATCCTCCGCGCCGCAGATCATCAACATTTCCAGCGGGGCAGGGCGTGGATCGCGAACCCCAGTCCTGGGCACCCGCCTGGTCTTGTTAGGGTTGCCCATCCTCCACCACCTCGCCATGGCAGATCAATCCCTTGCGTGTGCCAAGCCACCAGCACACGACGCTCAGCGCCCAGCCGACAGCCACGCTCAGGGCCAGCTTCCGGATGTCGCCGAGGACAAACGGCGCGACGATGGCGGACATGAGGGCGAAGAGCAGCATCTGGACGAAGCCTTGGAGCGAGGCGGCGAGTCCTTTCGCGGCCGGAAAAAGATCCATCGTGCGGAGCGTCATCGCCGGAGAGCCGAGGGCGAGGCCGAACATGTAAACCATGCCGGGAAGCACCGCCCACGGGATCGACGGGGTGCAGAGGTTTGCATAGAGGAGATTCGTGATCGTGGCCGCGGCCATCACGCCGTAAGCGATCCAGATCAAGCGCGCGGGTGGAAATTTCATCGCCAGCCGGGCGGAAAGCGCCGAGCCGGCCGACATGCCGACGATGATCGGGATGAACAGCCAGGCGAAGGCTGTTTCCGGGAGATGGAGGACGTGCATGACGAAGTCCGACCCGGTGCTGATGTAGAGCGAAAATCCGGCGAACCCGAGGCCGATGCCCAGGGATTGGAGAAGGAAATCGCCGTGCGTGGCCACCTGCCAGTAGCGGCGGATCATCGATCCGAGGTGCAGCGGCGCGCGGTCCTCGATGGCGAGGCTTTCCGGCAGGATCTTCCAGGCGGCGATGCCCATCGCGAGGCTGGCAAGGGAAAGGAAGGCGAACACCGCCCGCCAGCCGTACCACACCTGTAGCCAGCCGCCGACGACCGGAGCCACCGCCGGGGCGATGCTGAACACCATCGTCACATACGACATCACCTTCTGGCCCATTTGGTCGGGAAACAGATCGCGAATCACCGCCCGCCCGACGACCGAGCCCGCTCCGGCCGAGAGCCCTTGGAGGGCGCGGAATCCGAGCAGCCAATAAAATGACGGCGCGCACATCGCCCCGACCGATCCGGCCACATAGCCGCCCACCGCCCACAAGATCACCCGCCGCCGTCCGAATGTGTCCGACAGGGTGCCGTAAAACAGCATCATGAAGGCGAAGGTGAAAAGATAGACGCTCAGCGTCTGCTGGACGTGCTCGCGGTCGACATGGAGGCTTGTTCCGATATCGCCGAACGACGGCAGGTAGGCATCAATCGAGAACGCCCCCAACATCGAGAGTCCGCTCAAGATCCATACCAGCGCCCATTGCTTTTTCATCGCGGGCGGGAAGGTAGGAGGTCGGGGAGGGATGGCAATGGTGAGTTCGTGGGAGGATGCTTTCCCATCAAGGAGTGGCGGAATCCGTCCTCCGTGCCCATGGAAAGCCAATGAGGCGAGGAAGCCGGTTTTCATTGTCTTCCCATGGACCGGGCGATCGGATATCGCCACTCCTTGGGATCCGATCGGAGATCTCCGTTCCTGATTCCCAACAACCGCGCCGGGCGATAGCTTGCGCGTCCACTTCATGCCCGCCGCCACCGCACTCCCCATTTGGAAGATCCACGC
>JAZKGW010000049.1:0-12693 GCA_040385685.1 Verrucomicrobiota bacterium
GTTCACCGTCCCGGCATCGATGGTGATCACTCCGATGCCACCACTGGAGCCCGCGGAAAGATCGTTCGTGTTGACGGTTCCGGAGGTGTTGATGTTCAGAGTGCCGAGGCCCCCGCCGCCATTTTGGGAACCACCCACCCACATCCGGCCTGTGTCATTGAACGAGCCGCTGCCAGTAATATCCAATCTTCCGGTTCCGCCTTCAACCCCGACAAAAATCCAGTTACCACCCGCATTCGCCACCGATCCCGAGTTTTGATCCACTCGCCCGTCGGTACCCGCGCCGCGTCCGATGAAAATATCCCTCGGGGTGGTCGCACCGAAACCCGTGGCGGTCAGCACCGGGTAGTTCGTTAGAATGTTGATGACGGCATCTTCACCATTGTTGCGGTCCGGCGGGTGGTTGGGTGTCCAGTTGGAGCCATCCGTCCAGTCGTTGGGAAGTCCGTTTCCGTTCCACACGACATCCACCGCAAATGCCGGGCCCGAAAAGCAAACGGTGATCGCGGTGAAGAGAGACGCTCCTGCGGCGGGATTGAGGAACTTGGAGTCACTGTATTTGAGTTTCATCGGATTGTTAGGGGCGGTGGGTTTGAAATGGGTTGGGTCGGGTTGTAACGACGCGTCGCGAAGTGCGGAATCGACGGGACACGCTGTTGGTCCAAGATCGGAAATATGTCGGTGCAATAGGTTTCCGACTTCCAGCAA
This sequence comes from Verrucomicrobiota bacterium, assembly GCA_040385685.1. Taxonomy (GTDB): domain Bacteria; phylum Verrucomicrobiota; class Verrucomicrobiia; order Verrucomicrobiales; family Akkermansiaceae; genus Luteolibacter. Next base: position 709 of record JAZKGW010000049.1, read on the forward strand.
TCCACGCTCGGGTCATCGAGGGCGCAAGGGAAAATAATTCCCGGTAGCCATGCACGGACCATCTGGAGCGGTCCCGCGGGTGCTGCTAGCACCGATCACATGGACATCAAGGTCCATCGGCGGGATTTATGGAGAGAGACTTTTATTCAAGATACGGTGCGGTCGGTTGCGGTCCCGCGAGTTCTATCCGTCGATGGGCCGAATCCCCAAACACGATTCGTCCCCCCTTTCGGGGGGATCGCCAAGCCGGACGTAGCGTGAACATCCAGTGAAGGATCGGATGTCCCACCACGTAAGACACAGCCTCAAATGAACCTCCGTGCCTGCCTCCTCGCCATCGCCGCCCTGCCCTGCAGTCTTGGATCGGCGCAGGAAACGCCCAAGGCATTTCCCGAGGATCCGCTTCAAATCCTCGAACGCACCTGCTTCCAAACCGCCAAGCCCTGGAGCCCGCAAGGCAATCTTCGCTCGGACGTCGCCATCTGCTACGGCATCGATCCCACCCTGCCCGATCGCGTCGCCACTTGGAAAAACCGCGGCTACCGCGTCCACCTAATGACCGGCGTCGCCTGGGGACAATATCAGGATTATCTCTACGGTCGCTTCGACGGAAAAAACCACGAGGACAACGCCCAGACCGACCGCAACGGGAAAAAAATCAGCCACGGCGGCGACGTCTATTACATGTGTCCAGCGGAGAATTATGGCGAGTTCCTCTGCGTCGGCGTGCAGAAGGCGCTCGATGCCGGAGTCGAGGCCGTCCACTTGGAAGAGCCCGAATTTTGGGCTCGCGCCGGTTACTCTGAGGGCTTCAAGCGCGAGTGGCTCGCCTATTACAAAGAGGACTGGCAGGCACCGCATTCGTCTGCTGATACCCAGTGGCGCGCTTCGAAATTGAAATACTTCCTCTACCGCCGCGCCCTCCAGCAAGTCTTCAACCACGTCCAGGCCTTCAACAAACGCACCGGCAAAAAAGTCCGTTGTTATGTCCCCCACCCACTCGCTCATCAACTACGCCCACTGGTGCATCGTCAGCCCGCAATCGAGCCTCGCCATGTTGGACGGCTGCGATGGCTACATCGCCCAAGTCTGGACCGGCACCTCGCGCACGCCCAACCATTTCCGCGGCGTGAAAAAAGAGCGCACCTTCGAGACCGCCTTCCTTGAATACGGTGCCATGCAAAACCTCGTCCGCGCCACCGGCCGCTCCGTCTGGTATCTCAACGACCCCATCGAGGACAACCCGCGCCACGACTGGACCGACTATCGATCTAACTGGGAGTCCACCCTCACCGCCTCACTGCTCCAGCCCGACGTCTGGCAATACGAAGTCGCCCCGTGGCCCGAACGCATCTTCGCCGGCAAATACCCCCGCGGCGGAAACGACGCCAAGCCCATCCCGCCCGAGTACGCCACCGAGCTCCAAGTCGTCATGAACGCCCTCAATGACATGAAGCAATCCGACGTGAAATGGGACTGCGGCACCCGCGGCATCGGCGTTCTTGTTAGCGACTCGCTGATGTTCCAGCGCGAACAACCCACCCCCAGCGATCCTAACATGGCCCACTTCTACGGCCTCGCCCTGCCCCTTCTCAAGCGCGGCATCCCCGTCACGCCCGTCCAGTTGGAGAACGTCACCCTCCCCGGTTTCCTCGACACGCAAAAAATCCTTCTCCTCAGCTATCAGGGCCAAAAGCCCATGTCCGCAGCCGTCCACCCGCCGCTCGCCGAGTGGGTGAAAAAGGGCGGCACCCTCATCGTCGCCGACGACGACAAGGATCCCTACAACCAAGCCCGCGAATGGTGGAACGACGATGCGAAAACCCAAAAGATCCCGCGCCAGCACCTCTTCGAAACCCTCGGCCTAACTGACGGACAGTTCACCGGAACCTCTGTCAAAGTCGGCAAGGGCAGCGTCGTCTGGCTGCGCGAAAATCCCGCCAGCTTCGCACTCAGCGAACAAGGCGATTCACGTCTAACCGCCACCGTCAAACAAGCCACCGAAGCCACGGGGATCGTCTGGCAGGAAACCAACCACCTCGCCCTCAAGCGCGGCCCTTACCGCATCGCGGCCGGCCTCGACGAATCCATCCAAGCCACGCCGGAAATTCTAACCGGTCGCTTCGTCAACCTCTTCGATCCCCAGCTTCGCCTCCAGAAATCCTTCACCATCGACCCCGGCAGCCGCTATTTCCTGCTCGATCTCGATGCGGTGAAAAAATCCGAATCCCCGCAGATCCTCGCCTCCGCCTGTAAGGCACTCCCGCTAAAGCGCGACGACGGCAAGCTCGCATGGACCGTCGAAGGCATCGGCAACACCCCCGCCATCGTCCTCATCGCCACTGCCAAAGCTCCGCAATCCATCAAGCTTGACGACATCGAAATCACCGATTTCACCCACTCCCCCACAGACAGCCTCCTCCACATCCGCTTCCCCAACGAGCCAAGTCCCCGCATCCTAACCGTCGAGTTCTAACGACTTACGTGGCCGGCGCGTCTCGCTCCAGACCGTTGCAGGAGGCGTCTCGCCCCCCTGAATTCATTCCGCCTTCGCTACCTCGACCGCGAACGCATAATCCGGTCCGAACATGTTCGACCGGAAGACGATGAACTTTTGATCGGGAGTGAAGCTGGGATTCGGCTCCAGCCGGTAGTTGTGCTTGGACATGTTGACCAGCTTCTCCGATTCCAAATAGCCGCCTTTGATGAGATTGGAGCCGGCGGTCTGCCTGTCAGCGACGCGCACCGGGCGAAACAGGAAAATCCAAGGAGAATTCTTGTCGCCGTCACCGCAGAACAGGTTCGCGTCGGCCGACGAATTGTCGTGGATCGACGATTGGTCGGCGGCGTTATATTGCAGCCACTCGCGCTGCTGGGTCGCGACGTTGTAGCTGGCGATGAATGAAGTCCGCCCGCCGCGGGGAAAATGGAGCTGATAGTAAACCGTCTTGCCGTCCGCCCCCCACCACTCGTGACCGGCAATCTCCATTTCCATCGTCCGCCGGTGAATCAACTGATTCTGCGAGCCGTCGGTGCGGATCGTCCAGATCCGGTCCACCATCTGCCAGGCACCCTCGTGACAGTACATCAGCAGCGTCGGATCTGCGGGTGAAAACTGCAGATGGTTCAGCCAGTCGGTGCTGTGTTCCAGCAGCGCCTTCGTTTGGCCCGTTTTCAGATCGATCGTGAACATCGTCATCGGCAGTTTCGCCGCCAGCCGCCGGGTCATCCTCTCGCCCTTGTCGGACGGTTCGCCGAGATTGGTGTCGGACATCCGGGACACGCCCTGGGTCGTTCCGTCGTACGCGCCCCCGGCCTGGGCGTCGCCTTCAATGAACGTCCCCGCCCCCAAAGTTTCGTCCGCATTGATCGTGGAAATGCTCGCACGACGCGGGAGATCCGCCAGCTTGCGGCTCTCGCCCGTATCGAGGTTGACGCACCACAGGCTGGAGAAGAATGGCTCGCCCGTGGGTTGGGTGTAGTAGAGGGTGGGAGACTTCGGGCCGACCGCGATAGTTTTCACCTTGCCCGTGACCAGATGCTTCGCCTCATGGGTGGCGAGGTCTAACACCGAGATGCCCTCCGGCGTGGTGTATGCCATCTTCTTGCCATCGGGGGTGTAGGCATTGCAGTTGAAATAGAAACTGTCGGAGCCCGGTTCGCGTGTTAGACGAATGACCCGGTGGCCCGTTTCCGGATCGATCCAGGAGGTCGGTGGCTCCGCAGATCCGGATGCTGGAGCGTCGGCGGTGACCCGAGCGCAAGTTGAGACCATGAGCGCGGCGGCCAGGAGGATTCGGTGGATCTTTTCGGCAATCATCGGGAAGGATTTGGAATGGGACGGTCCAGCATACGGATATCGCGTCGGCAGATTGTCAGCGTTCAGCCGGCTGGCAGAGTCACCGGGACGAATGCGCTGGAAAAGTGCGGATACCAATCACAACAAAGACGATATTGAAGACGCACAAATCCCCCCAAAGTGTTTTAAAACCCGCAAGGTTCCGGATTTCCGGGCGTAAAAGGTGACACCCATGAATCAAGACCCGCTCCTTGCCAACCGCCGCGCTTTTCTGAAAGCCGGGACCCTTGCCGCCGCCGCTTCGACCCTTCCTTCCGTGTTGTACGCACAGGCGGCTGGCAGCGATGAGATAAAAATCGCCCTCATTGGCTGCGGCGGACGGGGAACTGGCGCTGCAGCGCAATCGCTCAGTGTCCCGGGCACCAAGCTGGTCGCGATGGCGGATGCCTTCCCGGACAACATCGAGCGTGCCTATGACGCGCTCAAGAAGCAGTCCGGCGACCGGGTCGATGTGCCAGCCGCGCGCCGCTTTGCGGGTTTCGATGCCTACAAGGGCGCGATCGACGCCGCGGACGTGGTGCTCCTTTGCACGCCTCCCGGCTTTCGCCCGGCGCACTTCGAATACGCCGTCAAGCAGGGCAAACACGTCTTCATGGAAAAACCGGTGGCCGTCGATGGTCCGGGCATTCGCAAGATCATCGAGGCCGCCAAGCTTGCCGATGAAAAGAAGCTCAAGGTCGTCTGCGGTCTCCAGCGCCGTTATCAGGACAGCTACCTCCAAACGTTGGAGCAGGTCCGCAACGGGGCCATCGGCGACTTTGTTTCCTCCCAAGTCCATTGGGTCAGCGGCGGCGTATGGGTGCGCGACCGCCAGCCGGGGATGAAGGAAATGGAGTACCAGATGCGGAACTGGTACTACTTCAACTGGATCTGCGGTGACCATATCTGCGAGCAGCACGTCCACAACCTGGACGTCAGCAACTGGTTCAAGGGTGCCCACCCGGTCAAGGCCGTCGGCATGGGCGGACGCACCAAGCGCGTCGGCAAGAACTACGGCGAAATCTTCGACCACTTCTACGTCGAGTACACCTATGCCGACGGCACGGTGATGAACTCGCAGAGCCGTCACTGGGACGGCGTTTGGGCGCGGGTCAGTGAAGCGGTCAATGGCACCAAGGGCAGCGCCTTTCCAGGCGTGATCAAGGACCGCGCCGGCAAGATCGTCTGGCGCTTCCGCGGCACCGACAACGATGCCTATCAGACCGAACACGATCGGCTTTACGACTTCATCCGCAAGGACACCCCGAACAACGATGCCCATCGTACCGCCGAAAGCACTCTCACCGCCATTCTCGGCCGCATGGCCTGTTACTCCGGCGCGGAGGTGACGTGGGATCAAGCGCTGAATTCGCAGCTCGATACCATGCCGAAGTCTCTTACGTGGGATGCAGATCCCGGTCCGAAGCCCGGCGCCGATGGCATGTATCCCTGCCCGATCCCCGGCGAAGGAACATACGTCTGACGCTGCGATAGCCAGCACCGGCTGCGGCCGGAATTGCGTGTCATCGCGACCGCGAATCCAGTTAGACCGAGTCCGGCGAACGGTGAACGGGCTTCAGAATCAGAGTGTGTTGGGTGGCCGCGAGGCGGTCGAGCAAGGACTCCGAGTCCCGCTCGACGGCGAGCATGGCTCGATGAGCCGGTGTGAGAAACCGCTCGTCGCGCATGTGGTCGAGCAACTGCAGGAGCGGGTCGTAAAAGCCACCGACGTTGAGCAATCCGACGGGCTTGAGATGCAAGCCGAGCTGGAGCCAGGTAAAAACCTCGATGACCTCCTCCAGCGTGCCAATGCCTCCCGGCAACGCCACGAACGAATCCGCGAGTTGCGCCATGCGATCCTTGCGCTCGTGCATCGAATCGACCGGGATCAGCTCGGTCAGACCGTGATGCGCGCGCTCCTCGGCGATCATCGCACGGGAAATGACACCGATCACCTCGCCGCCAGCCGCCAGCGCGGAATCGGCGAGCACTCCCATGAGGCCCACGCTGCCGCCGCCATAAACGATCCCAAGTCCGCGACGAGCGCACGCAGCCCCGAACGCAGCCGCAGCGGCCGCGTATTCAGCGGATGCACCGAAGCTGGAACCGGAATAGACGCAAATCCGAGACATGGCGGGTGAAGTCGCTTAACCTTGCCCGAGAGGGTTGGTTTCGTTAGATAGCGCAGGAACAAGGCCGTGCCGAATCAACACGGCCTTCAGTTTTTCGATGTCGGGCGGACCGACTGCGTTCACGATGGCTGCCGTTTCCTCGAAGAACCCGGAGCCGATGAGCGCGGGAGTCACGACCGCCAGAGCCTTCGCATCACGCTGATCCAGGTTGTTGAATCCATGAATCGCGCCACGCGGGATATAACAGGTTTCCCCCGGACCAATTGCGACGGTTTTCCCATCAACGGTGAAGGTCATCACGCCTTCCAGGCCATAAATCGTTTCGTCATAGTGCGGGTGGGAATGTGGCAGAGGCACCTTCGCGCCAGCCGGCACGGCGAACTCGAACATCGCCAGCGAACCGCTCGTGTCCGCGGCTTCGAGCAGAAAGTTGATGGTGATTTGTCCGATGTGGATCGGTTGGTTTTTCATATTGGCAGTTGATTCATTGATTGGACGCACATGACAACCTAACTTCTAGCCGGGCGAGCGCGGAGTGCCGTACATGTTAGTCCGTCGTTTTGGATTCCGGGATTGATCCTTCAAACTCTCCGTAAAGCAACGTTCTCAAAATAGCATTGTCGCGCAAATGCCAACTCGCCCATGTGAGTGCGGACTCACCGTGGATGTCTTTCACGCTCTTGTCCGCCCCGGCTGCGATCAAAGCCTCGATCATCTCCACGTCCCCATAAGCGGCGGCCCGGTGGAGCGGGGTTTCACCACGGGCGCGAATATCGCGGGCGAAACAAAGCGTGGAAACTTGCGGGATCGTCCGGCGGGTCACATCCGCCCCCGCGGCGATCAGCATCTTCACGATTCGGGTGCGGCGCGGGTCGCCGTTCTTGGTGATCACTTGATGCAACACGGTCTCTCCGGTTGCCGCCGCGTAGGTATTAGGATCAGCGCCCGAATCAAGCAGAAGCGCACAAGCGTCGGCTTGCGCGTTGTAGGCAGCCGCTTCGAGAGGAGTGGCCTCGTTGGCAGCGCGAAGATTCACTTGAGCGCCTGCTTCAAGGCACTTCCTGATGAGCACAAGGTCGCCGTTCCACGCAGCATTCCATAGGGATTGTTCGAGCGATGACATGATGAATTCAGAGGCCTAACACCGCATTCCACGACGGGTTCGATATGTAACCGAATTGCAGGTAAAAGGTGATGCGCCGTCCAGCACGGAAATCCCACCGCTTGATGACAGAGGAAGCGACGTGGCGTTCGGGCGGCACATTTCTTTCGTGCGACGGTCGCGGACCGCCGCTACGATTTCCCCATGCCACGCCTCGCCCTGCTCCAATCCGGCACTTTTCCGACCAAGGCCGAATCCTTCGACCATCACGAAACCCTGATCCGCCAAGCCGCGGCGGGCGGCGCGAACATCGTCGTCACGCAGGAACTTTTCCTCACGCCCTACTTCTGCACCGTCGAGGAACCTGCGTTGTTCGACCTCGCCGATCCCCTGCCCGGCCCGGTCACCGACCGCCTGGGAAAGCTCGCGGGCGAGCTTGGCATCGTGCTGATTTCCTCGCTGTTCGAACACCGCGGCCCGGGACTCTATCACAACACCGCCGCCATCCACGATGCCGACGGCTCGCTGATGGGGCTCTATCGAAAAAGCCACATACCGCAGGATCCCGCGTTCGAGGAGAAATTCTATTTCACCCCCGGCGACAGCGGCTGGCCGGTGTGGGACACGCGGTTCGGGAAGATCGGGGTGCTGATCTGTTGGGACCAATGGTATCCCGAAGCCGCCCGCCTGATGGCCCTCGGCGGCGCGCAAGTCCTCGTCTATCCGACCGCCATCGGCTGGCTGCCAGAGGAAAAACCGACGCTCGGCGATGCGCAGCATTGCGCGTGGGAAACCGTCCAACGCGGCCACGCCGTCGCTAACGGCTGTTATCTGGCAGCCGTCAACCGCACCGGCACGCAGGACAACACCGAGTTCTGGGGCCGCTCGTTCGTCGCGAATCCCTACGGCGAACTCGTCGCCAAAGCCTCCACCGAAAAGGAGGAAATTCTTTATCATGACCTCGACTTCCAAGCTGTCGAAGACTTCCGCCGCATCTGGCCGTTTTTCCGGGACCGGCGGATCGATGCGTATGGGGATCTAACCAAGCGCTGGCGCACTTAAACCGAGCGGCGTTCAATTCTCCTAGCGGAAATCTCTCACAGCTCCCTCGCGATCACGTCATCAAGCGTCTGCCGCTTGCGGATGACGGTGGCGGTCCCACCTTCGACGAGGATTTCCGCAGGCAGCGCCTCTCACCCTCCTTAATGCGAGATCAAGGCGTGGAGCGCTCCGACCCGCCCGGCATCTCAAATCCCCTCGCCTCCCGCGCTGCGTTTGGCTAGCAAAGCCAGCATGAACCACACCGAGGAAATCCGAACTCTGGAAAAAGAAGCGCTCGCCATCGCCAAGCGGCTCGAAACGCTGCGCCGGGAAAACGATCCGCTTCCGGTTAAGAATTACACCTTCGAGACGCTCGCCGGCCCGGTGGACCTGCTCACGCTGTTCGGCGACAAGGACACGCTCCTCGTGATCCACAACATGGGCGACGGCTGCCGCTGGTGCACGTCCTGGGCGGATGGTTTGAATGCCGCGCTGCCCCATTTGGAAAACAGTTTTTCAGTCGTCCTCGTGAACAAGAACGATCCCCGGTCGCAGCGGAAATTCGCGCTCGAACGCGGCTGGAATTTCCGCATGGCCTCCCACGGCGGCGGCGAATACGCGAAGGAGCAGAGCCTGGATCCGGACGGCGAATCGGACTGGCCGGGAATCGTCTGCTACGAGCGCAAGGACGGCCGGATTTTCCGGAGAAACGCGAGCGAGTTCGGCCCGGGGGATTTTTTCAATCCGCTTTTCCACGTGGCGACGCTGGCGGGGATCGGACTGGAGGAATTCACGCCGCAGTTTTCGTATTGGAGACGGCCTGCGGTGATGGACGATGGGGGGCAGGAATTGTGAGGCAGACCGGGCGAAAGGAATTTCGCGGTCGGGAACCGTTCCATCAGATCTCATGAACCGATTCGCAAATCTCCTACTTTTAGCATTGCTGCTCTTGATCCCACAAGAGAGCCGGGCATGGAGTTCAACCGCCTCAAAGACCTCTCAGAGAGTGATGGTTTTAACAAAACTTGTTGAGGAATATCGGGTGGACCATGGAAAACTCCCGAGTCTGGAAGAATTCCAAGAAGGGCTGCGACCCGAAGGCTATCCCAGTTTTGAAGACGGGTATCCCTTCCTCGACATGTGGCACCAGCGGATTCTATACAAAATTCCCGGCAAGCATGGCGAATACGACCTCTACTCGGTTGGAGGGGACGGGATCGACGATGGTGGCGGCAAGGACGACATCTCCAGTTGGAACGGCGTCAACGAGGGCTACCATTGGAAACGGTGGTGGCCGCTTGGCCGGATCACGCTCATGGAGGGCGGCCGGTCCGGTTGCCGGAGCGGTTGCAGGCTTTGGAATCTCGTTCGGCTGTCTGTGTTTCAAACATCCCGGAGTAGTTCCTGCCCACAACTTCCCGTTATCGATCGGCGTAGTGCTGGGTCTGCTCATCTTGCTGAGCGCTCTTTGGAGATCACTCGCGCCAGCCCGTGGGTAGTTCGGCCAGCAATCTCAATGGCTATCGAAGCACGAACCTTCTAGCGAAACCGCTTTCCGATTTCCCCGCCAAGGCAAGGCAACTCCTCACACATTCCCCTTCCTCCATCGCCGCAGGATCAGCGGATGGAGGAGATTCGCCAGCAGGATCGCGGCGGTGCCGGCGAAGAATCCGGGATGCAGTTGTTTGTGCTCGCCAAACAACACCGCGGCGGCGGCGATGCCGTAAACGGGCTCCAGATTGAAAGCGAGGTTGGCGGTGTAGGCGCTGATCCGCCGCAGCAGGTGGATGTGGAAGCCGTGGGCGAAGACGGTGCAAACCCACGCTAGCAGCAGCAGCCACAGCCAATCGAGGCCTTGCAGGTTGACGAGTTGCGCGAACCCCGGAGCACCTTCGAAAACGGCAAGTCCGAGCAGGCAGATCAGACACGCTCCGGCCATTTCCCAAGCGACCATCAACATCGGATCGTGGCGCGCATGATTGACCTGCCAGCGGTTGAGGACGGGAAAAATCGCCGCCAGCAGCGCGCTGAGCAGCGCCACGCCGAGCCCGGCGAGATGCCCGCGCTCGAATCCGGCGATCACCACGATGCCGAGGAAAACCAGCAGCCCCAGCGCCACTTCCAGCGGCCGCACCGGACGTTTTTCCAACAGCGGCTCGGTGAACGCCGTGAATAGCGAGATCGTCGCCATCCCTGCCAAGCAGATTGAAATGTTAGCCAGCTTGATTGCCCCGAAGAAACACAGCCAGTGCAGCCCCACGATGGCACCGATCCCCAACAGCGACGCCGCCTGCCTAACGGGCAGCCGAAGGCTTTTCCGCGACAGGACCGTGACGCAGAACGCCGCTCCCAGCGCTGCCAGAAACGTCCGCCAGACGACCAGATGGATCGCCGGCAGCGAGATCAGATGCCCGAGGATCGCCGTTGTGGCGAGCAACGCCACCAGCAGGTGCAACTGGACAAAGACCCGCCGTGGCGTGAAGGAACTCACAGCTCGCCGTCGATCAAATCATCGAGCGTCTGGCGCTTGCGGATGACCGTGGCGGTCGCACCTTCCACGAGGATCTCCGCCGGCAGCGGGCGCGAGTTGTAGTTCGAAGCCATGGCGAAGCCGTAGGCACCGGCGGACATCAGCGCGACATGATCACCGGGCTGGAAATCCGGCAGATCGCGGTCCTGGCAGAAGAAGTCCCCGCTCTCGCAAATCGGGCCAACGACATCGACTTTGACGAGGTCTTTGGTGGCCGGTTTGGCGAGTGGGACGATTTCGTGATGCCCTTCATAAAGCGCCGGGCGGATGAGGTCGTTCATGCCGGCATCGACGATCTTGAAGGTCTTGGCGGAGCCCTTTTTCTCGTAGAGGCACTTGGTGAGCAGAACGCCGGCGTTGCCGACGACGTAGCGGCCTGGTTCCAACAGGATTTTCAAACCGAGGTTTTTCAGGCGTGGCAGAAGCTCCTTGCCGTAACGCTCGATGGTCAGCGGGCGCTCGTCGATGGGCTGGTTATCCCACCAATTGATGGAGCCGGACTCCAGGGAGTGCTTGTAAATGATGCCGATGCCGCCGCCGATGGACCAGAACTCGATGCCGTATTTCTCCTTCAGCGAGGTGACGAGCGGCGTGACCTTTTCCACCGCTTCGATGAACGGCGCGATGGAAGTGAGCTGCGAGCCGATATGCATCTGCAGGCCGCGCAGCTTGATGTTTTTCAGCTCCTTGGAAGCGCGCTCGTAGAGATCGGCGATGGCGGTGAAATCCACGCCGAACTTGTTCTCAGACTTGCCGGTGGAAATGTATTTGTGGGTGTGGGCGTCCACGTTCGGATTCACCCGGACCGCAGCCGGGGCGATCATGCCGAGTTCGCCGGCGACTTCGTTCAGATAGCGGAGCTCTTCCTCGCTCTCGACGTTGAACGAGTAGATGCCCTTTTCGAGGGCGTAGATAATTTCATCACGGGTCTTGCCGACACCGGCGAAGGTGCAATGCGCCGGATCGCCGCCTGCCTTGATCACGCGGAAAAGCTCGCCGCCGGAAACGATGTCGAAGCCGGCACCGTGGTTGGCTAACAGCCGGAGCACGGACAGATTGGAATTCGCCTTCACCGCGTAGGCGACCTCGTGATCGACGCCGTTCAGCGCGGCATCGAGGCGCGTGAAGTGATCGATGATCGTGCCCGCCGAGTAAACGTAGAGCGGCGTGCCGTGTTCCGCGGCCAAGGTGGAGAGATCGACGTCTTCGCAGAAAAGTGAACCGTTTTTGTAGGAAAATCCATGCATCGCGGGGAGGAAGTAGCGGCGAATCCAGTGGTGGTAAAGAGAAGAACTTGAGGGATGAAGCGAAACGCGGAGACCGCGGCAGGGACCTACCTCCG
>JAZKGW010000050.1:0-7674 GCA_040385685.1 Verrucomicrobiota bacterium
GCTCGGCATGGTTCGCGGCCGCTTCGCGCGTCAAGGGAATCAGCCCGTAGGCGCCGACGATACGCTGCATGAACGCAGCGCGTCCGGCAATGGAGACGGCGTGGTTCAGCGCGGTCTCGTCCCAGCCGGCGGCGCGGAGCGTTAGAATTTCTCCTTTCGCGCAGCGGTGAGGCCCGTAGTGCCCGGTCATCAACCCCGCCGCCCCCTCGCAGCGGATCTCATGCTGCTGGATTTCATCCGGCGAAACTTCGCCTAACCGATAACAGCCAAGACTTTCGAAAAACTCCCGCGAGCCCTCCATAAACGCCCGCGTGTCGAGCCTTCCGCCGCCTTGCAATTCCACGGCTCCGGTCCAGCCAGCGGGAGCAGCGACCTCCCCAATCACCCACGGAGCAACCTCCGGCGAATCCAACTTTGCGACGATCTTCCGCCATTCCTTGTCGGATCCCGCGAGTCGCAGCACCGGAAACGGATACCACAGCTTGCGTCCGATCCGCCGTTCCACCTCGGAGTAGAACTCCAGCGCGTCCGGCAGAAACTCCGCAATTCGCCAGCTCGGCTCAAAGTTTTTCCCGGTGACGGGATTCACCATCCCCGCCGCTACCCGCGAACTGCCGCCCGTGCCACGATCTATCAGCGTGAAACCCATCCCGCGTCGCCACAGTGCCCATGCGAGACAAGTCCCGGCCAGGCCTTGGCCGATAATGGTCCATCTATTTTCGTCCACGCTCATCGGGGCACGACCACCCCATTTGAAGTCACACGAACCGAATCACGGTGCTTGAGGCGAATCATGGAAGAGCTTTACGACTGCATGGCTGGTGGGAAAAGCACATTATCCTGCTTCGCTCCATCGGGCTTCAGTGAGGAACTCTTATCGAGGCGATAACCGGTGCCGCGGACGGTGATCAGGTGACAGGGATTGGCGGGATCGGTCTCGAGCTTGGCACGGAGGGTGGTGATGAAATTGTCGATGGTCCGCAGGCTCGGGTAGGCGTGATAGCCCCAGACGACGTCGAGAAATTTCTCGCGGCTAACGGCTTCGCCTGGGTGGGCGGCGAGGAGGCGCAGGATGCCGGTTTCCTTGTCGGATAGAGGATACTCCTGGCCGGCGCGGATCAGCACGCAGCGCCGGAAGTCAATGGCGGCGAGGCCGATCTCCAGCAGATCGGGAACGGCCTGGTCGCGCTCGTGGCGGCGTAGCAGGGCACGGACGCGGGCGAGGAGTTCCTTGAGGCTGAACGGTTTTAACAGATAGTCGTCGGCCCCGCTGTCGAGGCCCTGAACGCGGTCGTCGATCTGGCCCTTGGCTGTTAGCATGAGCACGGGCATGTTTCGCCCGCGCTGGCGGAGCGCGCGGCAGACGGCGAAGCCATCGAGGCCGGGCATCATCACGTCTAGCAGGACGAGGTCGAACGTGCCGGTGCAGGCGAGTTCGAGGCCGGTGACGCCATCGGCGGCGGATTGCACGCGGTAGCCTTCGGCGGCGAGGGTTTCCACCAGCGCGGTGCGCATGGGGGCTTCGTCTTCGATGATGAGAAGTCTCATGGGGTGGAAGAATGAAGAATAGGTCCTATGGGACTTATAGGACCAATGAGAGTGAAGGTGCTACCCTGCCCCGGAACACTCGTGAGGACAACACGACCGCCATGCGCCTCGGCGACCGCTTTCACGAGGCTGAGCCCGATGCCGGTGCCTTGGGTCTCGCGGCGCAACTCGCTGCCGAGGCGGTGGAATTTTTGGAAGATGCGCTCATGCTCGGCGGGCGGGATGCCGGGGCCTTGGTCGGTGATGCGGATCTCCCAGTTAACGGAGTTTTCCGCTAACATGATCTCGACCTGCGAGCCCTCGGGGGAAAACTTGATGGCGTTGTCCAGCAGGTTGACAAGGGCTTGCTGGATCGCTCCTGGATCGACATTGGCTTCCACGCTGGGAAATGATGGTGAGACGAGGGTGATGCTTTTCTCCGCGGCGAGCGGTTCCATCAGGCTGAGTGTTTCGGTGAGCAACGCGCCAAGATCGCCGGGCTCGAAATGCCAGCGCTTGCGGCCTTGTTCGATGCGGGCGAAGTCGAGCACGTTTTCTATCAGCGTGGAGAGCCGGGCGCCTTCGCGGGAAATCAGGCGGTGGAATTCGCGGACGGTGTGGGGTTCGATTTTTTCAGCGGTTAGAGCGTCGGCCATCAGGCGGATCGATGCGACGGGCGCGCGGAGTTCGTGGGAAACGCTGGCGACGAAATCGCTCTTCATGGCGTTGAGGCGGCGTTCTCGCTCGACCGCGCGGTGGATGAAAAACAGCGCGCCACCGGAGATTGCAACAGCGAACGCCAACAGCCCGAGCGTCCACCGCGCCTGTTGGCGGGCAGCCGCCTCAAAAAGCGCGGGTCGCGCGGCGATGATTTGAAGATGCAGATCGGCGGAGAAATGAACCGGGACGTCTGCTATGATTTCGCCTTGCAGGTCTCCGCCCGAAAGAGCTCTTCCCCGCTGGGACAATCGCAGATCGGCCCATGGTGGAAGGCGTTTGGCGACGGTGCCGAGCGCCTCATCCAGCGAGTCGGGAGTGAGGAAACGGACCATTCCGGCGTCCGCCGCGAGCCACCAATCGCGGCCGTTTTCGCGAATCCAGGAGCCTGAGCCGACAGTTTCAAAATATTTAGCCAGAATCACGCGGGCGCGATCTCCGCGCGCCCAGCGGGCGGGCCAGTCGCCGGCGAACTCGCCCGTTTTCGAGAGCACGGGCCGTGTGAGAACTGAAGGTGTGTCGCCAGTGGCGATCGTGACCAGCGCACGGGCGTCGTCGGGATCGCCCGACACAGCCCATAGCCGCAATCCCGCGATTACCCGTCTCGGCAAGCCGGCCGGGGACAGCCCGGCAGCCGGGTCGTCCCGCAACGCTCTCAACGCGACCGGGTCGTTGCCGTCGAGTACCGGATCGCTGGCCATTCCGTATCCCGGTTGCGGCGGATCGGGAAACAACGGGGCAGTCTCCACGGCGGCGGCAAGCTCCCGCGAGATCGATTCCTCGGCAACGCGTGCGGAAACCCTCGCCTCGTCCCGTGCCGACGACCACGCCGCCCTCACTTGCGCTCGCGTGCCGAGCCAAGCGAGCACGCCTAACACCAGCAGCGGCAGCAGCACCGCCAGAGTGAGCCAGCGCAGAGAGGTTCCGGTTTTGCGGGTCATGGTTTCAACGGATCCGATCCGGCAAGTCAGGCAGGGACCCTGGCTGTCTTACCCGTGGCCGAGGCTGGCGCGGGGAAGGCGGGCGTGGAGCTTCGAGTGACTGTCCTGCCCGAAATTCGTCGCCATCCCGCAGGAACACGAACGAGGCATTCGAGGATTCCGTGATGTTCCCTCGTGTGATGGCTCCGTTCATTCCGTGGGTCAGCCACCAGGCACGCGGACTTGGCATTCCCCCTTCCTCCGGCACGGGCAGCCGACCAATCTCGGTTTCGATGAACTTCACTGGCCGCCAATCGATCGCTGAAAACGTCACGTTTCCGGTTCCATCGCCCATCTGCACCTTGCCTGATAGAGCCATGGTGAAAAACCGCGATTCATCGTCGCCGAATCCCTTCCACGGTTCGGACAGCGCATCCCGCTTCAGCGAGATCTCCACGATGTCGCTGCCTTGCAGCATCACATCCGCCTTGCGCGCCTCCTCCGGCGTGGTTTGCGCCGTCATCGAGGAAACCGCCTTCGCCAGATCAACTTCTATGACCTTCTCCTTGCCGTCCTCCAAGCGCCGGATACGGATGCGGGAGAGGTCCGGATGCGGAAGGAGAGTGAATCCTTGGAAAATCTCCACCGCATTGCTCAGCTCCGCCGCATCCAACGTCGTGCGTCCCGCCCATTGATTCCACTTCGTATGTCGCGGCACTTGCAGGTCCACCAGAGTCTGGATCAGCGTCGGCACGAGGATTCCCGGCCTGGTATTTTCTCCAATGGGATATCTGCGGGTGAATGGATAGCCGTCCACTTTGACCGTCATCACGTATTTCCGGAAACCCACCAAGCTCCCGAGAAACTCTTCCGAAAACTCGGCTTTCACCCGATCTCCAGCTTCCAACTGAAACCTGCCCGCCTCGCTGGACCCGTATTTCAACCGCACGTCCGGCCAATCCTTGCGGGATATCACGATGTAGCTCGGCGTCTGTATTACCATCCGCACCTGGCCTAACATGCCGTTCCCAACTTCCGGATAGTCGCTGGTTTGCCACAACATTTCCACCACGCCCTGCACATCGTCCAGCGGCAACTCGTCCTTCGTCGGATCAAAAATCATCCGATCCCCGCGCATGATCATTTCCCGGTTCTTGCCGTCGATTTCCACAGTGACCGGGAAGGAAATCCGCTTCCGCAACGACAGACGCGTCTCGGGTGTTAGTCCCGTGACCCAACTGTAGCTTCCAGTCTCCGTCCATACCAACCGGCACTCCACCACATCGCCCCACTGAAGCTCAGGCAGAGGTTGGTCGCCCGAAATGTTGAACTCCGTCGCGGTCAACTCCCCTTGCCCTTCCTTGCGCCAAACGAACCATTGGTATTTCGACGGCACTCCATTGATTGTGGTGAAACTGAGTTTCGGATCCTGCGCCAGCAGCCATTTCTCCAGACTCGGTGGTTCTCCGGCACCCCGTCCGTCCGCCATCGATACGGTTTCCACCCCACCGACCTGATCCATGACCAAGCTCACGTCTTCTTTTTCCGCCAGTTCCGGGATGATGAAACGATCCAGCAGAAAACGCAGCGCCTTGCGCCGCACGCCTTCATAGCGTGACTCGGCCCATTTCGCATCCGGCTTCAGTCCTGCATCCGCCAGCAATTTGAGACATTCCACCGCTCCATCCTCATTGGAGTTTTTAGCGGTGAGTCGGATCAAGTTCGTCCCTTCCGAAAAAGTGATTTGCGGGTCGGCACCTGCACCCAGCAGCATTTTGACCAGCTCGGGATTACCCTTCACGCACGCAAATGCCAGCAAAGGATCTCCGTTCTTGTCCTTTCCATTTGGGTCTCCGCCGTGCTTGAGCAGTGATGCGATGAGCGGGAGATCCCCCCTGGACACCGCCCACGGCAGGAGATTCATCTCCCGGATCGAAGCTCCCCCTTCGACAAGGATTTCAATGATCCGGGGCACCCCTCCGACTTTCCCTTCATACTCATCTTGGACCGAGCGACGAAGCCGCTCCTCCTGCCCCTGAGCCCTGGCTCCGTGCTTGAACAGGAGATGGAGCTTTTCCTCCACCTGATACCCGGAGTCCACCGCCGTTGCCAGCGGTGAAGCCCCGGTCAACGCGGAGTCTCGGCCCGGCGCTTCTTTCGCCGAGGAAACCCGATTGGCGTCTGCCCCCGCTGACAACAGCTTCTCCATCAGGCCGAGACATCCTTCCGTTTTCGAGAACGCCGCATGGTGGAGCGGCGTGACGCCGTAATTGGGATCCGGGATGTCCGCCTTCGCGCCCTTCTCAAGCAGCCAGTTAGCCGCATCGAGTTTTTCACGTTCGATAACCAGCTCAAGCGGCGAGCCCAACTGCTGTCGCTGATTCGAAGGATCCCCGGAATCCGACATCACGTTGAGATCGGCTCCATGCTTCAGAAGGATTTCCGCACACTGCCGTTTGTCGAAAACCAGCGCATACGAAATGGCAGGCAGGATGATGCCGGTTTCGGTCACCAGGCCCGGCTTGAATCCCTTTTCCAACAGAAAATCCAGCACGGTGTAGCGGTCATAACGAATCGCCGCGGCGAGGGCCCCGGCGGCAAGTTCCGCAGGAGGCGGCGAGTCTCCGGCCGTGAGCATTTTCACGATATCCAGATACCCTTTGCCAGCAGCAGTGACCAGGGCCTCTCCATTGTATGGCCGGCTGCCAGCTTTCAGGAGGAACTCCACTACCTTCGCGGCGCCGCGTTCCGAGGCCACCCTCAGCTCCATGGGATCCAACAGGATGTCCGGAGCTGACTTGGCGGAACTCTCCAGTCGTGCGAGTTCGTCCGACTCGTAGTCACTCTCGGCGGTCTTCGCTTCCACCGGCTTTCCCCCGAGCGCGGCGAGGTTCTCGCGGGCGAGTTTGGTTTCGTTCACCGCGCCCGGGAACTCGGCGAGAAGCTGCTGATAGAGTTTCACGGCGTCTTCCTTGCGGTCCTGCTTGCGGCGGACTTCGGCGAGGCGAAAAAGCGCGGCGGCGGCGAAGTCGCGTTGCTCCGAGTAGCGGGCGAGAAGCTGCTCGTATTGCTTCGCGGCGGCTTCGGGATCGCGGGTGACTTCCTCGGTGTAGAGTCCGTCGCGCAGGAGTTCGCGGAGCGCGGGCTCATCGGCTGTGGCGGTTAGAGCGGGAAGCAGCAGGCACGCGGTTAGAAGGAGAAGGCCTCGTTTCGGATAGAATGGGTTGGGATGCATGAGGTGAGTGAAGCCGGTTTCCTGAGAGGGATTGTCATGGAATGGTCATGAGTTCGATTAAATTTGCCGGGCGGGAGCAAACAAACGGATCCGCGCGAAAAAATTTCGCGATCCGGTGGGAAAATGTGGTTGGTTTCCCGCATGACCGCTGAATTGACCGATCTCCTCCGCCAACGTGTGGCGATTATTGCCGACCACGCATGGCGGGATCGCGACGCGGCGGGGCATCTGGAGGCATTGAAGGACGTTTCGGAAAAAATCTCGGCGTGGACGCTGGCCCACCGGACCGAGGTGGATGCCCAGTTGCGGCACTACCTGGGGAACGCGAGCTATCAGAAAGCGCTGGCCCATTTGGATGCGCGCGAAGAGTAAGCGCGAATTTGAAATTTCTTTTCAAGGATTCGGCCCGCCGTTACGTATCTCCCCGACACATGAAATTGTTTTCAACTCTCATCGGCATGGCATTGGCTGGCGTATTGGGCTATCTGGCCGAACCGAGCCTTCGGTTCCAGCTCACCGGGAAGCAGCGCAGCGCGGTGGAGATTGCCAAAAACCAGAAGGTGGTGCTCAAGACGCCGGATGGAGCGCCGTTCGACGTGGCGAGCCTGTCAGCCGACCAACTCCCGCAGCGGGTCCTTTTGAATATCGACGTCAAAGTGTCCGACGCGGCCTCCGGTGTAACGATGAACATTCCGGCGGGCAACCGGGTGAAACTGGTCCGCATCGAGCGGGAGAACGTGGTGGTGAGCCCGAGTGATGGACCTTTCCTCGGGTTGGTGCCAATCACCGATACCGATCTGCTGCAACAAATCGCCGCAAATCCTCCGACCACCGTTGCCCCGCCGGTCACACCACCCACCGAGCCTGTGGTGATTCCGCCCGTGATTCCACCGGTCGCAGTCGTTCCCGAGCCGGTGACTCCACCGACCGGAGATTCCGAAGAACCGGCGGTGAAAATGCCCGAGCCTCCGCCGGTGCCGGAACCCGCTCCCGAGCCGACGCCCGCCCCCCCACCCGCCGGAGAACCCGCACCTGCCGTGGCAGGCGCCTCGGATGCGGTGAAGGCGATGCAGGAAAGCATCAAAGCCGCGCAGATCAAGGAATTCACCTTCGACCAAGTGCTCGAATGGAAGGCCGAAGCGGATGAGACCGTGGATGGCGAAACCTATCAGACCGGCATTGCGTCATACAAGGCGGAGACGATTTTCGGCGTCAAAACGATCCAGGCGAAAGCCTTGATCAAGGGCGGCAAGGTCCAGCGCTGGATCTGGCCGA
>JAZKGW010000051.1:0-18828 GCA_040385685.1 Verrucomicrobiota bacterium
GGTGGCGAAATCACGATTCCTTCGCTTCAGGACAAGAAGAAGGGCACGACCAAGCCTCTCGATGAAGCCATCAACATCGGCAAGATCATCCGCGACGCCGTCCGCGGCATCGGCTACACCAACAACGACGACGTCTTCCACGCCGACACGCTTTTCATCAACAACTACCTCACCGCGCAAAGCCCGGACATCGCCCAAGGCGTCGATGCCGCCGCTGCGGAAGGCAAGAAGCACAAGGAACAAGGTGCCGGCGACCAGGGAATCATGTTCGGCTACGCTTGCGATGAAACTCCCGAGCTGATGCCCGCCCCGATCATGTATGCCCACCGCCTCGGCCGTGAGCTCACCCGCATCCGCAAGGCTGGCAAGCAAGCGAAGTGGCTGCGCCCCGACGCGAAGTCGCAGGTCTCCGTCGAATACGTCGATGGCAAGCCGACCCGCATCGTCAACGTCGTCATTTCCACCCAGCACGCCGATAGCGTGGAGCATGCGGAAATCGAAAAATTCTGCATCGAGCAAGTCATCAAGAAGGTCCTGCCGAAGGAAATGCTCACCAAGGACACCGAGTATCTCATCAACCCGACCGGCAAATTCGTCGTCGGCGGTCCTCAGGGCGACTCCGGGCTAACAGGCCGCAAGATCATCGTCGATACCTATGGCGGCACCGGCCGTCACGGTGGTGGTGCTTTCTCCGGCAAGGATCCGTCGAAGGTTGACCGCTCCGCCGCTTATATGGGCCGCTGGGTTGCGAAAAACGTCGTCGCCGCCGGTCTTGCCTCGCGTTGCGAAGTCCAGTTCGCCTACGCCATCGGTCACCCGCTGCCAGTTAGCGTCCACGTCGATACCTTCGGCACCGGCACCTATCCGGACGACGCGATCCTCGCTGCAGTGCAGAAGGTTTTCTCCTTCAAGCCCGCCGACATCGTCAAACAACTCAATCTCCTCCGCCCGATCTATTCGAAATCCACCAACTACGGTCACTTCGGAAAAGACGACGCGGACCTCACCTGGGAAGCCACCGACAAGGCGGACGCCCTCAAGAAAGCCATCAAGTAAACTAACAAAATTATGCCAACTCTCACAGAACCACCCGTCAAGGCTTCGGCCACATTCACCGACTACAAAGTCCGCGACATCGGCCTCGCCGAATTCGGCCGCAAGGAAATTGAAATCGCCGAGCACGAAATGCCCGGCCTGATGGCGACCCGCGCCAAATATGGTCCGGAAAAACCGCTTCAGGGCGTGCGCGTCATGGGCTCGTTGCACATGACCATCCAGACCGCCGTGCTCATCGAGACGCTCGTCGAGCTCGGTGCTGAAGTGCGCTGGGTTTCCTGCAACATCTTCTCCACCCAAGACCACGCCGCCGCAGCCATCGCCGCAGCCGAGATCCCGGTTTACGCCTGGAAGGGCGAGACGCTCGAGGAATATTGGTGGTGCACATGGGAAGCGCTTCAATTCCCCGGTGGCTTTGGTCCCGAGCTCATCGTCGATGACGGTGGCGACGCGACCCTCCTCATCCACAAAGGCTACGAACTCGAAAACGGCTCCGACTGGGTCAACACCCCTTCCGGCAGCTACGAGGAAAAAGTCATCAAGGACCTCCTCAAGAAGATCCACGCCGAACAACCCGGCATCTTCGCGACCTTCGTGAAGGACTGGAAGGGCGTTTCCGAGGAAACCACCACCGGTGTCCATCGTCTCTATCAAATGGCCAAGGCCGGCACGTTGTTAGTTCCTGCTATCAACGTGAACGATTCGGTCACCAAGTCGAAGTTCGACAACCTCTACGGCTGCCGCGAGTCCCTTGTGGACGGCATCAAGCGCGCCACCGACGTGATGATCTCCGGCAAGGTCGGCGTCGTCTGCGGTTACGGCGATGTCGGCAAGGGCTGCGCCCAAGCCCTCCGCGGCCAAGGTGCCCAGGTCGTCGTCACCGAAGTGGACCCGATCTGCGCGCTCCAAGCGGCGATGGAAGGCTTCCGCGTTCTCACCGTTGAAGACACCCTCGGCTGGGGCGACATCTACGTCACCACCACTGGCAACTTCGACATCATCCGCCTCGAGCACATGGAGAAGATGAAGGACCAGGCCATCGTTTGTAACATCGGCCACTTCGACAACGAGATCCAGATCGACAAGCTCAACAACGCTCCCGGCGTCGTTCAGAAAAACATCAAGCCCCAGGTGGACAAATACACCTTCCCGACCGGCAACAGCATTTACATGCTCGCCGAAGGCCGCTTGGTGAACCTCGGCTGCGCCACCGGCCACCCGAGCTTCGTGATGTCCAACAGCTTCACCAACCAGACGCTCGCGCAAATCGACCTCTGGAAGAACAAGGACGTTTACAAGGCCGGCCAGGTCACCGTGCTCTCGAAGCACCTCGACGAGGAAGTCGCCCGTCTCCACCTCGCCAAAGTCGGAGCCAAGCTCACGACCCTCACGAAGGAGCAGGCCGACTACATCAGCGTCCCCGTCGAAGGTCCATATAAGGCCGATCACTACCGCTATTGATTGCCGCCACGGGCATTCCGCCTGTGCTTCCAACAGCCAGCCGTGCAAACGGCTGGCTGTTTTTTTTTGGGAAAAATTCTTGCAATGATTCGTTGGATGCTTTTAATTGATCCATATGAAACACAAACCAGTCAGCTATTGGGATCACATTCCGCCGGAATCCGCCATGGTGGCCGAGCCGGAAGCCGCCTACATGATCGAAAAAGTCCGTGACGGGCTGCCATTCGCGGAATTTCACGCCATGCAGGAAATGCTCGGCGTGACCGAGGAGCGCCTGGGAGCATGGCTTGGAATGCCGCGGGCCACGCTTCATCGCCGGAAGAAAGCGGGCAGCTTGGACCGCGCCGCCTCTGACCGCCTTGTCCGCTATGCCCGGCTCCTGTCACACGCCACCGCCGCTCTCGGTGGGATCGAAGGCGCGCGGTCATGGTTGGTGGCACCGGCCATCGCCTTCAACGGGGAATGCCCGCTGGATTTTGCGGACACCGAAATCGGTGCCCGCGAGGTGGATGCGTTGCTCGGACGTTTGGAACACGGCGTATTTTCCTGATCATGCCGCTGTTCTATCGGATTGTTCAGGAGCACTGGGCCGCCACGGCGCTGGATGGCGAAGGAGCCCGCCTCTATGGCGGCCGTTGGAACTCGCCCGGAGTCGCAGCCGTCTATCTGGCGGAATCCCGCGCCCTCGCGGCACTCGAAATCCTCGTCCACGCCCCGCGCGAAGCGCTGCGGCTGAAATGGATCGTGATCGAACTTGAAGTCCCCTACTCGTTCATCGATCAGGTCCCGCCTTTAAAACTGCCGGAGAACTGGCAGCTTCAGCCGTCCTCCAAGCAAGCGCAGACTTTCGGAACCCGCTGGCTGCGGGACTATCAGAATCTATCATTGCTGCTGCCGAGCGTCGTGATT
Organism: Verrucomicrobiota bacterium; assembly: GCA_040385685.1. Taxonomy (GTDB): domain Bacteria; phylum Verrucomicrobiota; class Verrucomicrobiia; order Verrucomicrobiales; family Akkermansiaceae; genus Luteolibacter. The sequence continues at coordinate 3,427 of JAZKGW010000051.1, forward strand.
CCCCAGGAACATTCGCTCCTTCTCAATCCCCTGAATCCGCACATGCGCGATTTAAAACCCGGCGAACCGCAGCCCTTCAGCTTTGACACGCGACTGGCGGTCTGACCAAGAATTGTTCCAGCTGCCGCCTCGGTCCCGAAAGGTGCACATCCTGCGGATCGATAAGAAAGCCGAGTCCCGGTAGAATCGCCCTACAAGGCCGACCACTACCGCTATTGAGCCCTCTGCCAGGGCATCCAGTGCCTCTTGAAATCCAAAGCAGACTTCTCCGGTTCCGTGGAAGTCTGCTTTTTTCGTTAGGGCCGTTCCCACCGCCTCCCCTATCGGAAATTCTCTGGCCAAATCGAACGTTTCCCACGACCTTGCCATTCCAATCGCCATGAGAAAGAGCCACGCCATTTTCCTTCTCCTCACGCTCGTTGTGGCGATCGGCGGCTACGTGGCATGGGCCGCTTGGGAGCCAGCCCCGACCCTTCAATCGATGACATTTCACAAGAATGTTGATGCAGACGCCCGGAGCGCTGCGGAGGCAGACTTCCGCGCCAATCCCCCCAAGGCGCAAAAGCTGGCTTGGAAGCGCTTTTTAAACCGGCTGATCCACCCCTACCTGCCGCAGGAAAAGCTATCGATCCATGTTGAGATCTTTCCTCAAACAAGTGGCAACAGACTGTTGGCTATCGATTACCCCCGCGAGGAAATCTCTTTAGCGTATAGCCAGAAGAACGGCAGATGGCAACGAGCGTATCGATACGCAGAGGGTAATTCCACAAGGATAGATGATTACCAGCCTCCCGCTCCTGTGTTCACTGATCACTGATCACTCGGCACTCACCCACCCCATGAGAAAGAGCCGCGCCATTTTCCTCCTCATCACCACCCTTGTTGTGATCATCGGCTATGTGGCATGGGCGGTTTGGGAGCCAGCCCCCACCCTTCAATCGATGGTATTTAACGGAAATGTTGATGCAGCCGCCCGGAGCGCTGCGGAGGCAGACTTCCGCGCCAATCCCCCCAAGGCGCGAAAGCTGACTTGGCGAAACTTGTTGCAGCGGTTGGCCAATCCCTACCGGCCCCGGGAAGAACCGTCGATCCGGGTTGGGATCAGTCCTCATACAGATGGAGGCAAACTGTTGTATATTGGCTACCCCCAAGAGGATATTTTTTTAGGGTATAGCCACAAGAGTGGCAAATGGTCGTCCCGACAGTTTGTAGTCCCTAAAAATTGATTTCATCACAGAGGACCACACCGACGGCAGGGGCGCGGAGAGCGAATTGACTTCGATTACCCCTTCGGCTGCTGGGCCTTCAGCCGTTCGATATGTCCGTTGATGGTTTTCTCCTCCCCCGGGAATTCCTTCTTCATCTTCTCCAGCGCTTCAATGGCTCCGGCGTTGTTCTTTTCGCGGAGCAGCGGCGCCACGTGTTCGCCGAAATATTTCCCGGCGGCTTGCTGCTTTTCCTCGGCCTTGGCAAAAGCGGCCACATCGAAGGTGCCGTCGATGATGGAAGTCAGCATCGGCTGATCGAGCGCCGCCGGGTGACCGATCCAGGCAACCTTTCCCTTGTTGACCACAAACGCGCAGGGGATGCCGTTCCTGCCGGCAGCCTTGAGCCAGTTGTTCGCGATGGCCCCCTCGCCATCGGCGACCACGTTGTAGCTCATCTTGTCGCCCTGCGCCTCCACAAATGCCTTCACTTCGTCGGGCTTCTTTTTTTCCCAGACGTTGACGCCGATGACCGTGATTTTGCCTTCATTGGCCTTGGCGAGTTCGCTCAGGTGGGGAAACGCCGCGATGCAGGGACCGCACCAAGTGGCCCAACACTCGACGATGTAGGTTTTTGAGGCATCAAGGCTGGTGACGGGGGTGCCCTTGAACCACTCGGTGACTTTGAGCTCGGGAGCCGCATCGCCCATCTTGAGGGTGGGGGCCGCTGCGGCGCTCTTTGCCGCCGGAGTTTCCTCGGCGGTCAAGCGGGTGCTGCCATAGGTGGTGAGTGCGAGAAGGATCGCTGCCAATTTGATGTGTGTTTTCATGGATGGAAATGACGACTAGCAGAAGAAATAATGTGTCCGTCCTTGTCGATCACAAACACGGTGACTTGCGGGGCGCCGGTTTCGCCATCCCCGGCTCCGCCATGACCTACAAAATCTTCGTCCGCCTCACGACCAGCAGCGAATCCGGCAGCGACGCAGTCACGGTCACAAGGCCGGCGCGCCCCCACCCCGGCGACCCTCCCGCAGCTGCCGGTCCTTCGCCCCGGCAAGTCATCAAGCATCTGTTACCAGCACCGATGCTTTGAAGAACGAACACCTAGCAGAATTGGCCCGGATTCCGGCCATTCCCGTTCTGCCATCGTGGAAATCGAGCATCGGTTACCACCTCCGCGAGTCATTGGAATTGCTCCCCTTGGAACCACCCTTCGGAAAATCTTCTCGCCTCAGCGTCCGATTCCCGTGACCTTCTGCCAGAACGAATCACACTGTTGGGCAAGAAATGACAAAACCCTTTCGAAAAACTTTGATCATCATGGGCCTCGCGACGGGTGCCGTTATCATATTGCCCATCTCAATGCGCACACATGAAGGACAAACTGAGCGAAAATTGGCAGCTACCAGCAATTTAGAGCCTCCAGATGGTGTTGCAATTTTGCTCAGTGACGATGTTGCCAATCCAGCAGGCTCTAAAGATGAAACCTCGGCGCCACGCACGAAGCCGAGGATTCGGCCGAGTTCCGAAGAGCTTACCAGGAGACGGCTCGAAAGGCACCGCATTGAGATTGTCGAGGGGCTAAACAGAATGAGGGAAGCCGGGTTCGGTGATAAGCATCCAAGTATTCTGGCTGCCTCCGAGAACCTGAAAAAAATCGAAGCAGAACAAGCCGAGGCACCTAACCGGCGATAAAGTCTTGGTTCAAGGTCGTGCTTCCCATTTCGCCGGTTAAATGCTCTAAAACGTCCGCTAGAAATACCAAACCAGAACCAAACCATGAAAACCCGTATTGCAGTTGTTTCTTCATTATTGATTGCCGCCACATTAATTGGTGCCCAAGACAACGTCGAAAAGAAGCAGTTGACTCATGAGGCGATTCACGGCGCATGGGAACTTAAGTTCGAGGACGGATCGAAGCGAACTAAATTCATTGGGGGAGGGCTATGGACTATTACCCAGTGTGACCCCAAAACTGGAACTGTCGTTTTTCACCATGGTGGAACCTACACACTTGATGGAGCGAACTATACGGAGACGGTCGTATTCGCCAACGAAAACACATCGAACTTGAAGGGGAATTCCCATAAGTTTGAGCTGACCATCGAGGGGGATGTGATTCACCAGAAGGGAATCGGTAATTCATGGAACGAAGCCTGGAACCGCATCAAACCTTAACAGCGAACAAGCTGCGCGATCCGACAGCGATAAGCCGCTCAAATGATTTCGAACTCTCATCCCGCCGGGGATGCGCTCCCACGTTCGGTGAAAATATGAAGGCAATCATTCCCTCGCCCTCTTGCTGGCCCTTCAGGTTCCGGCATTTTCCGACAAAAGCCCGATTGCGACAACGCCAGTCAGCGAGGCATCGGTTACGGTTTCTCCGAAGGAAAGCACCTATCCGGGCAAGCAATGGATGACCCGCAAATTCAGGGTCCAAAACACTTCGGGTCGCGAGTTCTACGTCTTTGGCGATTCCCTCGATCACGTCTTCGTCCAGATCCACACGAAGGATCCTGAATCAGGAAAGTGGGTGAGTCGCGGTGCGGGCTTTTGTGGGACGGGTGCTTCCAAGCTGCTTGTGCCGCAGGAGTCGGCGTTCACGGTCACGGTGAATCTGCCAATCGAGATTTCAGAGCGGGACTTCATGATCGAGTTCACGCGGACTTTTGGCCTTGGCCCCCAGGCAGCCGGAGAGGACACGAAGTCCGGACCTCTGAGCATGAAATCAAAACGCTAGACCGTCACAAAAAAGGCCCGCCATCGGAGATGGCGGGCCTTTTGAAGTTTTAGAAAAGCATCAGCCGCCGCAGCAACCGCCACCACCGCCGTGGCCACCGCAGCAGCCGCCTTTGTCTTCGAGGTCTTCCGCAGTCGGGACGCGGCCGTTTTCGATCGTGCTGCCGACATATTTGGCGATCTCCTTCTGAAGGGTTTCCAACTCGCGCTGGGCGGAGAGGAATTCGCGGGCGATTTCGTTTTCAAACAGGGCGTCGCGGGCGCTCTCGAACTCGCGGATTTCCGCTGCGCCGAGCTCGACGCCGGCGTGCTGCTTGTGGTGCAGTTCTTCGCCGCGTTCGTGGACGCTTTGATATTGCAGGCGGGCGGAGTCGTCGCTCAGGAAGCGTTCGACGTTGGCCTGGAGTTTGAGAAATGAAGGATCGCTGGCGATTTGGGCGCACAGTTCCTTGGTTTTCGCGATCACGGGAGAGTCCTCCGCAAGGAGCGACGGGTAGTCGGCTACAATTGACATGGCCGCTGCATAACCTTGCGATGCCGGACTGGCAACGGACTTTTGCGGGAATTTTCCCGGAGTGATGAACGAACAAAAGCGTGACAGCCCGCGTCAGCCAGCGTTCCGTCGGGGACACGCATGGGCATCGAACCACTCAAAGACGGCATCCGATCGAACGTCCGGATCGATTTCTACGGCCACGTCCACAAACGCCTCCGCGGGACCGATGCGGATAAGCGCTACGCCATGGAAGTCGCCGTGCTCAAGGTGCTTGAAGCACGCGGCTGCCCCTACGTCCCGCGGCTGCTGGAGGAGCATCCGGAGGATCTCTATTTCGTCTCGACGAACTGCGGCAAACTCGCGACCCAGATTTCCAAGCAGAAGGCGGACAGCCTCTTCGCCAAACTGGAGCGCGAATATGGCGTGCGCCATCTCGATGCCGAGCCGCGCAACATCACTTACAATGACAAGCTCGGCTGCTTCTGCATCATCGACTTCGAGCTCGCGGAAATTCTGCCAGCCCCGCCCGATTCGTTGGCTCCGGAAATCTAAATCCACTCTTCCAAAACCCAATTCCCAGCCGTGACCGAAGCCGCGATCCTTCATTGGGCCACCCTCAGCCACAGCGGTTCCCGCAAACCGCGCAACGACGACTCACTGATCGCCTTCGCCTCCGGCCCGCAAGGGGCGGAAATCCTTTCGGCCAACGGCCAGCTCGCGCTGGCCAAGCACGACCTCGTGTTCGCGGTTTCCGACGGCATGGGCGGCGGCAACGCGGGCGACATCGCCTCCTCGCTCATTCTCCAGCAGATGACCGAGATCATTCCGGAAACCTTCAAGGCCGCGGCCGCAGGATTTTTCCCGGACTCGCTCAGCCACCTCGGCGACGCGCTTCGATCCATCCACGAGCAAATCAATTCAACGGCGGACGGCTGCGAGAAAAGATCCGGAATGGCGGCCACCCTCGCGCTCGCCTGGTTCACCCCGGACAACCTCTACATCGCCAACGCCGGCGACTCCCGGATCTACCGGTCCCGCGGCGGCATTCTCGAACAACTCAGCCGCGACCACACCTCCGCCTGGGGCCAGTGGAAACGCGGAGAAATCAGCGAGCTCCAATACCGCGCCCACCCGCGCCGCGCCGCGCTTTACGAAGTTGTCGGCGGCGGCCACGCAAAGGTCCACCCGCATTTCGCGGCCATCTCATACGAGCCGGGCGACCGTTTCCTCGTTTGCTCGGACGGGCTCATTGACGGGGTCTGGGAACGGCACATTGGCGACGCCCTCGCCGCCTGCCCCGATGACCCCTCCACCACCGCTGAAACGCTCCTGAAACGCGCGGTCGACAACTCCGGAATCGACGACACCAGCCTCATCGTCATCGCGGTGTTGGCTGCTGATCCACAGTGATTTGCGATCCGGAAAAATCGCCGCTTGGCTTGGCACGCATGATGCTTTTTCATGCACGTCAGGCTCCCTGGCGGCTGCGGGCGTACCTTCGTCCCCGGGAATCCTGAACACATCTACCGAACAACCGAAAACCACTATCAACATGGCCAAATACAAATTGGAATACATCTGGCTCGACGGCTATACCCCCGTGCCAAACCTTCGCGGCAAAACCCAAATCAAAGAATACGCCAGTTTTCCAACTCTCGACCAGCTTCCACTGTGGGGCTTTGACGGCAGCTCCACCCAGCAGGCCGAAGGCCGCAGCTCGGACTGCGTTCTCAAGCCGGTCGCCATCTATCCGGACACCACCCGCAAGAACGGCGCCATCGTGATGTGCGAGGTCATGATGCCGGACGGCACCACCCCCCACCCAACCAACGGCCGCGCCACCATCCTCGACGATCCCGGCGCCTGGTTCGGCTTCGAGCAGGAATATTTCCTCTACCAAGACGGTCGTCCGCTCGGCTTCCCTGCCGATGGATTCCCGAAGATCGGCCAAGGCCCTTACTATTGCGGCGTCGGCTACAAGTTCATGGGAGACATCGCCCGCCAAATCGTCGAGGAGCACCTCGATCTTTGTCTCGATGCCGGCATCAACCACGAAGGCATCAATGCCGAGGTGGCCAAAGGCCAATGGGAATTCCAGATCTTCGGCAAGGGCTCCAAGAAAGCCGCCGACGAGATGTGGGTCGCCCGCTATCTCCTCAACCGCGTTTGCGAAAAATACGGCATCGACGTCGAATACCACTGCAAACCCCTCGGTGACACCGACTGGAACGGCTCCGGCATGCACGCGAACTTCTCCACCGAGTATCTCCGCGAAAAAGGCGGCAAGGAATACTTCGAAGCTCTCATGGCGGCCTTCGCCGAGCACGTCGAAGAGCACATCGCCGTTTACGGCCCGGACAACCACATGCGTCTCACCGGCCTCCATGAGACCCAGTCGATCGACAAGTTCACCTACGGCCTCGCCGACCGCGGCGCATCCGTCCGCCTTCCGCACAGCTTCATCAAGAACGATTACAAGGGTTATCTCGAAGACCGTCGTCCGAACTCGCAAGGCGACCCCTATCAGATCGCCTCGCGGATCCTCAAGACCATCTCGCTGGTCCCGGCTCCTTGAGCCGTTAGCCTGAGATCGTCCTGAACGATTGATTTAAAAAGCCGTCTTCCATTCGGGGAAGGCGGCTTTTTCTATCCAGCACCGGCAAGAACCAGCCGGGCTGGCATTTCATCCGGGACGGCATGCCAGACAATCCCTACGAACCGCCCGCCGCTATCCTTCATGATTCAGGGGACACGACCCGCACCCCGGCTTCACCGGGTGGAATCCGGCGGCTAACCTACTGGATCTCGGTCATTGTTTTAGTTATCGGCTTGCTGGCGTTGATCAAAGCCAACCCTGCCGCCGCTGGATCGGGCGGTGCCGTCGCCTTCTGGATCGTGAACATGGTCCCGGCTTTCCCGCGTTTGAAAAACATCGGAATGAATCCGTGGCTAAGTTTGGCAATCATTATTCCAATCGTGAACCTTTTCATCATCTTCCGTTGCCTCGCCTATCAGGAAAACTATCAGTCGGAGGGGAAGCTGGACCGCATGGGAGAGACACTAATCGCGGCGGTGATTCTAGTGGTCGCCCTGATCGTCTTCCTTGCCATTTTCGAAGCATGGTCACCGATCTGGCTGCGCTGACCACCGACCGATTGATGCTTCCGCCTTGAGTTTTCTCGGTTTTCAAGCACACCATCCGCGCATGCCTGCCGGCGGCCGAACCCGATTGCAATAAGGTCTGCGGCTTCCTGATCCGTTGAGAATCTACCCACCATGATCACCGTCGCCACCTTCACCACGCCCGAGGACGCGCATTTGTTCCGGATGTTTCTCGAATCGCGCGGGATCCAAGGCTTCCTGCTGGACGAGAATTTCGTCCAACTTTTCTGGAACTACAGCAATGCCGTCGGCGGCGTCCGTTTGGTCGTGGAAGAGGAGGATGGCAACGACGCAGCGCTCGCCTATCAGGAATACATGGCAGCACTGCGAACCGGGCTTTATCCGTTGCAACCCGTCCGGGCCTGGCCTGCGGTGGTTTTGCTATCCATTCTGGTTGGCGCGCCATTGATCATCTTCGGACGCATGTTGACCAAATCCAAGTGAGCAACCCGGCAGTTTCGGGTAGCAACCTTCCACTTTGAACACGTTCGGACTCAACCGTCCGCCTTCCTCACGGGCTTATCAAAAACGATGGCTACCTCTTCCTCGCGGGAAGACGGTTTTTTCGTGGCGCCGCCAGTTCCGAATAACGATTTCATGGATTGACAGGCGGAGCTAACCGATTGATCGATGACATGTGGCAATCGGAATTACCGAATTCCACATTAACCCCAAACCATCATGAAAAACACAATCTGGATTTCAATGCTCGCGCTTTCCATCGCGCTCGTGGCCTGTCAGCCAGAAGAAACGACGAAGGAGAAAATGGATGCCGGGGCGGACAAGGTCGCGGAAGGCATGAAGGAAATGACCCATGCCGCCGGTGAGGAAGCCGCCAAGGCCGGCGACAAAATGAAAGACGCGGTCAAAGATGCTTCCACCGCGATGAGCGAAGAAGCCGCAAAGGCCAAGGCCGCTGCTGCGGAAGCTGCTGCGAAAATGAAAGCACAAGCCGCAGATGCTGCGGCAAAGGCCAAAGAGAACTTGAAAGAAGCTGTCGACGGAAAACCCGAGTGAGCGTCGCAACCTCAGGGCTCCCATCCTGGCGAGTCGAATTCAAAAAGGCCGGTATTTCAGATAGAGACACCGGCCTTTTCGTTTCGAGATTTCCGGCAAACGCCTCCAGCCGACTCTCGACACATTACTCGCGCACTCCGGGAAGAGGACTTGAATGTCCACCCCGGTCCATTGCATGATGCTTCCATGCCTGCCCGCGATGCCGCTCTGGAGCTTGCCCGCCGCCTAACTGCGGCTGGCCACGAGGCGTTGTTCGCCGGGGGCTGTGTGCGGGACCGATTGTTAGAGCGTGAGCCGAAGGATTTCGACATCGCGACCTCGGCCAGGCCGGAGCAGGTATTGAAACTTTTCCCGGGGTCTAACATGGTAGGGGCGCACTTCGGAGTGGTGATCGCGAAGCAACGCGGGCATCATGTGGAGATCGCGACGTTTCGGACGGACGGCAGCTACAGGGACGGCAGGCGACCGGAATCCGTGACGTTCTCGACGGCGGAGGAAGACGCGCGGCGGCGGGATTTCACGGTGAACGGGTTGTTCGAACGGCCGGAGAATGGCGAGGTGATCGATCACGTTGGCGGGATGGCAGACCTGCGGGCGGGCGTGTTGCGGGCGATCGGCGATCCGGTGGCGCGCTTCACGGAAGATGCGCTGCGGCTGTTGCGGGCGGTGCGGTTTTCCGCGGTATTAGGGTTTGAAATCGAGCCGGCGACGCTGGCGGGAATCCGGCATTGCGCGCATCTGTTGGAAAAAATTTCACCGGAGCGGATCCGTGACGAGTTCTCAAAAATCCTGACTTCGCCGCGTCGCCGCGCGGGGATCGAGTTGTTGGTGGACACGGGTCTGATGGAGCACATCGTGCCGGAGTTTTTGAAAACCATCGGCTGTGAGCAACCGCCGGAATGGCATCCGGAAGGCGATGTTTACACGCACACCTGCATCATGCTCGAAATGCTGGAACCTGACGCCGCGCTGGAGCTGTGCCTGGCGGTCCTGCTGCACGACATCGCGAAGCCTCCGTGCCAGACCTTTGAGGACCGGATCCGTTTCAACGGCCACGACGCGATGGGCGCGGAAATGACGGACACCATCCTGCGCCGGCTGCGTTATCCGAACGACCTGATCGCGGCGGTGGTGCCGATGGTGGCGCGACACATGCAATTTATGAACGTGCAACAAATGCGGACCGCCAAGCTGAAGCGATTCATGGCGGAGCCGACATTTCCCGAGGAAATGGAGTTGCATCGCGTCGATTGCGCGTCCTCAAACGGATTTACGGACAATTACGAGTTCCTGCACGCCAAGGCGGCGGAGTTTGCCGCCGAGCCTTTGATTCCTCCTGCATTGGTGACGGGCCGGGATTTGATCAAGCTCGGACTCAAGCCGGGGCCGCGCTTCAAGGAGATCCTCGAAGCGATCCAAACCGAACAACTTGAAGGACGAATCCTTGATCGCGAGGCCGCCCTGATCTACCTCAAGGAACTCGCCGCCGGAAGTTCCGCGTGATTCGCGCAGTATCCGGCAAAATCAGCGGCGCAAATATCCCGACATCGCATCACATTCCCACTCATGAACTCCACCATTCCCGTCGAGCACTCCGATCCCGTCAACGCGTCAATCCTGGCCATTTCCGAAGATCTGATCGCAGGCTTCCAGCGTCGGCCGTTTCAGTTGATCGCCGAGAAATCCGGGGTGCCATTCGAGACCGTCATCGAGCGGATCAGGGCAATGGTCGAGGCCGGCGTCGTCCGCCGGGTGCGGCAGACGCTGCTCTCCACGAAGCTGGCTCACGGGGCCTTGGTCGCTTGGAAAGTGCCGGAGGCAAAATTGAACGCGGCCTTTGATTTCATGGCGCAGGACGATCCATTTTCCGGCCACGTGGTGATTCGTTCGACGGATGGCGAGGTTTCCGGCTCGGGTTACCGGCTGTGGACGACGCTTAAAGTTCCGGTCGGCGAATCGCTGGATTTCCATGCCACCGCGTTGCTCCGCCTGACCGGCGCGACGGAATATTTGCTGATGCCTGCCAACGGAGTGTTCGCACTCGGCGTCGGCCATACCCGCCGCAAAGTGCTTGAGCCCGGTGACAAGGCGGACGAACCGGCGACCATGATGACCACCACCGCGGTGGATCTAACGCCGGAGGAGTGGGAAGTTCTGCTAGCTCTCAAGGAAGAGCTCACGCTGGATGAAATCTGCGAGAATCCGTGGGACAAACGGGCGGAGATCGCGGGTGTCTCGCTGGATCGCTTCTGTGAAGTTGCGGAGACGCTGAATGCCAAAAAAGTGATCGGTCGTTTTTCCACGTTTCTTGAGCACGTCAAGCCGTCAGCCACCGGCGAGCGGGTCACGCGCTTCAACGGATTGTTCCACTGGGCGGTGCCAAAAGGCCGCGAGATGGAAGCCGGCGGCGAAGTCGGACGCCATTTTTGCATGACCCACGCCTACTGGCGCGAAGGCGGACCGAAGTTCGGCAACGTCAACATCATGGGCGTGATGCACGGCACCGAAAAGCCGCGGGTGCTGGAGCACAAGGCGGCGATCGACAAACACCTGGCGGCCGTCGGCATTCCCGTTTCCTACACCAATGTCTTCTGGGGCGGCCGTTCGGAAATCAAGCCGTCGGAAATCTCGCCGAAGGTCTATGCGGAGTGGCACACGAAGCACGCGCAATAACATATTTCCAAATGCGGGTTGCGTGCATCCGTGCAATACTTGGTAGTCACAACGCAGGTGATTCATTGTTCGAGAATTCACAGAATTGTCGTGAGTCACCGGTGGGATCGTGATCGACTTCCATAAACCATGCAGGCCACTCTCCTACCCCCTCGGAATCCCGAGCTTTGTGCGCCGATCACTTCCAACCGGGAGCTCGGTGCCTGCCTCATCGCCAATCTGCCGATGAAGGAATTGCTCTCGGCAGACCTCCGCCGGGCGGGCTTGCAGCTTGTGGATCCCGCGGACGCCTGCGAGCGGACGCTACGCATTCCGTTGGACAATTGGATCGAGCTCGGCGCGCTGTTACTGCTTGGCAGAAATCCCAACTCCGCCTGTTTGCTCGACAGCGACGGCAACACTCTTGCTTGGAAAGGCCCCGACCAGCCCACCGACTGCGTGGACAAAATCGTCACCGACGCGAACTGCTTCGCGGTCATCTATCCATGGGACCTGCTGCGGATGAACGAGGAGGTTCTCGCCCTGATGGATGAAACTTCGCTGCTCGGCGAGGTCAGCCCGCTAGCCAGCCTGACCGGCTGCATCCGCCTTGCCAACGGCTCGCGCATCCTCCCCGGCACGGTCATCGAGGGTCCGGTCATCATCGGACCTAACAGCCAGATCGGCCCCAACGCCTATATCCGCGGCGCGACCAGCATCGGCGCGAATTGCTACGTCGGAAACGGCGCCGAGGTGAAAAACTCGATCATCTACAACAACACCTACATTTCCCGCCAATGTTACCTCGGGGACTCGATCGTCGGCACCCACGTGACGCTCGGTGCCGGGACCTGCACCGAAAATCACCGACACGACGGACGCAACCACGTTTCGATGATCCAAGGGAAACCGGTCAATACCGGCCGCCTCAAGTTCGGGGCGGTGTTGGGCGACGGCGTCCGTACCGGAGTCAACACCTCGATCGAAGCGGGCGTGAAAATCGGCATCGGCCGCACGACGTTGCCTGGAACTTACGTCGCCAAGGACCTTCTGTGACCAAATCGTCACACGCGAGGGTTTCGCGACCTAGCCCGTAGCCCGCTACCTTTTTTGCAATGCATCGAATTCTGATTGTTGAGGACGAACGCGATATCGCCGACCTGATTGGTTTCAATCTCCAGCGCGCTGGCTATGAAATCATCAAGGCTCATGACGGGGTGGAAGGAACCGAACTGGCCCTGCGCGAGCGGCCGGACCTGATTCTGCTCGATCTCATGCTGCCCGGCCGCGACGGCTACTCGGTTTTCCGCGAGCTCCGTCGTGACGCCCGCACGGTCAACACTCCGGTGATCATGCTCACCGCCCGGGCCCAAACCGAGGACCGCATCCAGGGCCTCGAGGCCGGAGCCGACGACTATCTAACCAAGCCCTTCAGCCCGAAGGAACTGATGCTCCGCGTCCAAGCCATTCTCAAGCGCGCGGAAGCGCCTCCCGGCGCGGTGGATTTCACCTACGGGCCGTTTCGTTTCGACAAGAATTCCCTCAAATTCTATCTGGACAACGATCCCACCGAACTAACATCCACCGAATTCAAGCTGCTTCTGTTCCTCTGCGAACGCTCGGGCAAACCCCAGGACCGCAACGATCTGCTCCGCACTGTCTGGGGATACAGCGATGCGACTCACAGCCGGACGCTCGATACCCACATGAAACGGTTACGACAAAAACTCGGTCCTCACGGGGCATGGGTTGAAACCGTGCGCGGCGTCGGCTATTGCGTGGCGAAAGCTTACGCATGACCACTGAAATTTCCATCGTCGCCACGGTCGCCGCACTTGTTGCACTGGGTCTTCTCGCCTACCGCCACCGCAGCGCACGCCAGCAATCGGAAGCCGAAGTCAATGCTTGGAAACTCCGCCTCGAACTCGATCTCAAACAGGCCCGCGATGAACGAAACCGCCTGCTGGATGCCCTCGGCGACGCCTTCCTGCTGGTCGATGCCGAGGCTAACATCCGCTTCGCCAACGAAGCGGCCCGCGCGCTCTTCGGCCGCCGCGAGCTGCTCAACCGGCCTGTTAGCGAGGCCTTCCTCGATCCCCGCCTGGCTGATGCCCTGCTCCGCTGCCTGGCCACCGGAGAGCCCGTGCAATCGCGCGTCGTCCTTCCCCAACAAACCTCTCCGCGCGGCGATCTCGAAACCCGCGGGGTCAATGCCTGGATTATCGATGCCGCCCAACTCACCAACCCGGCCGGTGGTGCCCCCACCACCCGTGTCATCATCCGCGACGTGACTGCCGAACATCAGATCGAACAAGTCCGCAAGGATTTCGTGGCGAACGCTTCCCACGAGCTCCGGACACCCCTGGCCATCATCAACGGCTATCTGGAGAATCTGCTGGACGACAACATGATCGAGGAACCGGAGATGGCCCGCCGGTTCCTAACAGTCATGCGCAAGCACGCCGACCGGATCTCGCGCATCGTCGAGGACATGCTCGTCATTTCCCGTCTCGAATCGGGCGAGGCCAACGCGCTCAAGGTGGAGCCGTTCAAATTCCGCTCCTGCGTCAAGGACATCCTCGAACGTCTCGAATCGGTCATCCGCAATCAGCAGGCGGAAATGACCGTCACCATGCCGGATCCGGAGCTGATCCTGCAAGGCGACCGCTTCTACTGGACGCAGGTGCTTTTCAACCTCGTCGAGAACGCGCTCAAACAGAATCCCTACAGCGGCCTCCGGGTCGAGATCGGCTGCGAGCCGGCTGGCGACCAGATCCGGATCTGGGTTTCCGACAATGGCGTCGGGATTCCCAGCGCGGACCTGGCCCACATTTTCCGCCGGTTTTTCCGGGTCGAGAAACATCACTCGCAGCAGGAAATCAAGGGAACCGGCCTCGGACTGTCCATCGTCAAGCGGGCGATCGAAGCCCACGGCGGCACCATCAGCGTGACTTCGGTGCCAGGCAGGGAGACCAAGTTTCTCATAACGGTGCCGAGGAAGTTGCATTGAGGGACAGCGTTTTCCGGAAAAATGCCGTGCGATGCCGGGAAAAATCCGCGTAAATCCCCGCGGACCGAGGCTTGGAGCCTGTCCGCATCCCCATTTCCGCAATGTCTTCCGCTTCCACTCAAATCCTTCACAAGGAACGCCTTCCCTCAACCGGCAGCCTGGTGATCCCCGGGCGACTGGATTTCGAACTCGCCGTCCAGTTCGAAAAGCTCTTCCACGGCCGCAAGATCACTTGGCTCGTCGAGGAAAACGCCCTCTACGATCCAAACCTCCGGGCCCATCTGGAAAAGTCCGGATCCGGCGCGATGTTCTCCGTCGACGACGCCGCGCCCGACGCAGCCGGTAGCCAGCTCAAGCCGTATCTCGCCGACGGCGGCATACTGATCTTTGTCCCAGGTCGGACCACCGCCCGCAACGCCTCCCCTTGTCACATCCCGGCGGCGCACTTGAAAGTCTTGTGCGCCTTCGGGCTGCCGATTCTGCCGGTGGCCATCGATCGCCCGCGCGGATCCAGCCTGTGCGTGGAGCCCAAATCCTCTCTGCCATCGGCGGTTTTTGCCTTCGGCAAACCGATTCCCGCAGGCACCGCGAGCATCGCCATTTTTCAACAAGCTTTGTTCGAAGCCAATGAGGAAGCTTACTCGTCGCGCTCGCTGCTCGAAGGCTCGCTGGCCATGACTCTCCTCCAAGGGCTCAAAAAGCATGGTTCCAAAAAGCGCATCATCGACGGTGCGGACGACAGCGAGCTCACTTTCGACAAGGTCCTGGCCGCGGCCATTGTCTTCTCAAAATTCATCAAGGAGGAAACCGACAAGCCGCGCGTCGCCATCGTGCTGCCTCCCGGCAAGGCCGGCCTTATCGCCAACCTCGCCGTTCTGTTCGCGGGCAAGGTCCCGGTGAACCTCAATTTCACCGCCGGCCACGAAGCGATCAAATCCTGCATCCGCCAGGCCGACGTCGATCGCTTCATCACCGCGGATCCGTTTGTTAGAAAGGTCTCATCATTTCCATGGCCGCCTAACCGCGACCTGATTTTCATCGAGCGCGTGCTCCCCACGCTCAAACCGAAAATCGTCAGGTGGGCGATCATTTCAAAACTCCTGCCCACCCCGGTCCTC
>JAZKGW010000052.1:0-2567 GCA_040385685.1 Verrucomicrobiota bacterium
GTTCCTGGCCGAAGCGCGCGATGACCTCCTTGGTGTCCATGCCGAGCTTGATGATTTTCAGCGCGACCCGCCGCTTCACCGGCCGCTCCTGGTCCGCCACCCACACCACGCCGAAGCCGCCTTCACCGATTTTCTCCAGCAGTTTGTAGTTGCCGATGCGCTCGCCGGCTTCCTCCTCCTTGAGGCGGGTCGGTTCAAGTTGGGTTTCCTCGGCGGCGGCGGCAAAGGCAGCCTGCCCCACGCAGGTCGGGCAAAGTCCTTCGAGCTCGTCGCAAGAAAGCGGAGTTCCGCAGCGGGGACAGGTTGGTTTTGCGGGCATGCTCATGATCGATCAAAGAAGGAAGCAGCAGCGGGAATTACACGAAGGGGAGGCGGTTCGGGCGAGAGCTCATCTCTCCAAGGCGGCGAACAGATGGTGCATTTCGAAATTCAGCTCGGACTCGGTCGCGACGGTTTGCGCGACTTCGGCACGGACGATTTCGCGGTAGCGCAGGCGCAGGCGATGCACCGCCACGGCCACGGCTCCGGGTTGCATTTCTAACGGCCCGGCCAGCGCCGCATAGTCGCCCGGGCCAGGGAGATCCGAGAGGAAGACTTTCAATCGGTCGAACTGCGGGAGCTTGCCGGTTGCCGCGGATTCCTCGCGCAAGAGAACGAGCGCCCGTTCCAGCAGCGTCAGCGCCCAGCGCCGATCGAAGGCTTTTTCCGGCGAGTCGTGATCCGAAGATTCCTGGGCGAAGCGGCCTTCGGCTTCCTCAGCTTCGAGTGAAACGATGTGTCGGTCGCCACCGCGTTTGAGGGCACGGGCCTTGTCCCATTCGTTCGCCAGCAGGTGATTGACGGAGGCCAGGAGAAACGAGCGGAAGCTTCCCTTGCCGCTGTCCACGGATTCCAAGGAGTTTTTCCCGATCAATCGGTAGAAAAATTCCTGAGTGACATCCTGCGCGTCGGAGGGCGACAGGCCCTTGCGCCGGATGTAAACATAGAGGGGATACCAATACGCGCGGCAGAGCACCTCCAACGCAGCCGCGGCGTCCGGCGACTGACGGTCGCCCGCGGCATGGACGATGCTCCAGCGCGTCGTGTTGAACGCCGCTTGGCCGTTAGGGACAATCGAGTTGGACTCGTGGAACTCCACGATGCTGACAGAACGGAAACCGGCCGGTTAAATCAAGCCGATTCCGGGCGGCATGGAGCGGAACTCCCGGAAACTCTGCCAAGCCGCTCCCTCAGCGATCCTTCACCCGCTCGACATTCGCTCCCAGCATGAGGAGCTTTTCATCAATGTGCTCATAGCCGCGGTCGATGTGATAGAGGCGGCTGATTTCGGTGGAGCCTTTGGCTGTTAGGGCGGCGAGGACCAGGGCGGCGGAGGCGCGGAGGTCGGAGGCCATGACGGGGGCGGCGGAGAGCTGGGCGACGCCGCGGACGACGGCGGTGCCGTTGTCCACCTTGATGTCGGCACCCATCCGCTTGAGTTCGGCGCAGTGCATGAAGCGTTGCGGGAAAATGGTGTCCTTGATCACGCTGATGCCGGGAGTGGTGGCTAACAGCGCGGTCATCTGGGCCTGCATGTCGGTGGGATAGCTGGGATAGGGCGCGGTGCTGATTTCCACACCCTGTGTGGTTCCTTCGCAGCGTTGGACCGTGCAGACATCGCCGGCTTCGTTGAAATCGACGCGATGGCCGGATTCCTCGATGGCGGCGGTGATCGCCTTGAGATGCTCGCGGCAAACGCGGCGCAGGGTGACGCCTTCCCCGGCGAGCGCGGCGGCGGCCATGAAGGTGCCGGCTTCGATCCGGTCGGGAATGACGGTGTGCTCGACGCCTTTCAGTTCCTTAACGCCTTCGATGACGATCCGGCGGGTGCCGGCACCGGTGATCTTCGCACCCATGGCATTGAGGAAATTCGCGAGATCGAGGACCTCGGGTTCGGCGGCGGCGGATTCGATGACGGTGATGCCTTCGGCCAAAGTGGCGGCCATCATGACGTTGTCGGTGCCGAGCACGGTCGGGCCGTGGGTGCCGCGCAGGTCGATTTCCGCACCGCGCAGTCCGTCCTTGGCGGTGAGAATGATATTTCCACCTTCGAATTCGATGTTCGCGCCGAGCGCTTCGAGTCCGCGGAGGTGGAGATCGACGGGGCGGTCGCCGATGACACAGCCGCCGGGCAGCGAGACGACGCAGCGGCCGTTGCGAGCTAACAGCGGACCCATCACGCAGATGGAGGCGCGCATCCGGCGGACCAGTTCGTAGGGCGCTTCGTCGGAAATCTCAGCGCAGGAAATGCGGACGGTGCCGGACGAGCGTTCGACGTCGGCACCGAGCGCGCTGAGGATTTGGATCATGTAGTTGGTGTCCGAGACATCGGGCACGCGGCGGATGATGCAGTCCTCCCCGGTGAGGATGGCGGCGGCGAGAATGGGCAGCGAGGCGTTTTTCGAGCCGGAAATGTTGATGCTGCCGCGCAGGGTGGAGCCGCCGTGAACTACGAGTTTGTCCATTGGGAGAGGTTGAGAGTTGAGAGTTGAGAGTTGAGAGTTGAGAGTTGAGAGTTGAGAGTTGAG
>JAZKGW010000053.1:0-78955 GCA_040385685.1 Verrucomicrobiota bacterium
AGCCGCGAGGTTTCCACCAGTTCCATGCCCATCACCCACTCGAAACGTTTCGGCAGGGAAAACAAGCCGGAGCCGGGAAACACCGCGAAGAAACCGCCGTTCGCGCTGCGGTAGGATTTCGACTCGCGGTCCCACACGCCGAACTGCCGTGGCACGCCTGATAGAAGCGCCTGGTGGATGGTGGCATAAGCGCCCGCGCCGGATAGATCGTTGCCGATCTCGCCGAGCTTGAGCTTCCATTCGCGTTCTAGCAAGTCGGCGAGTTCGTCGCGGACGTTCGCCCATTCCATCACACGGCGGGCGTTGAGGAAGGCGGGTCCGCAGAATTTCCGCAGGGCGTTGCGTTGCCAGCGGCCGCGGTTGTCGCGGAATTTTCCGAGATCGTTCCAGAGCCGGAGGAGTGAAATAAAATCGCTGTCGCCATCTTTCCAACGGGCATGCGCTGCATCCGCCTCGCGGGTCTTTTCCGCGGGGCGTTCGCGCGGGTCGCTGGACTCCAGTGCGGCGACGATGGGCAGGACCTCTGCCAGGCAATGTTCCTTACGGGCCTCGATCAACATCCGTCCTAACCGGGGATCGACCGGCAACCGCGCGATCTGGCGACCGTAGTCGGTGAGGCGCTTTTCCTTATCGAGCGCGTTGACCTCGCGCAAGGTCCGGTAGCCTTCCGATACGGCTTTCGGCGACGGCGGATCGAGGAACGGAAACTCGTCGATCTCCGGCAGGCCGAGCGCTTTCATCCGCAAAATGACACCGGCCAGCGAACTGCGGCGGATTTCCGGATCGGTGAATTCCGGCCGCTCGGTGAGTTCTTCCTCTTCGTAAAGCCGGACGCAAACGCCATCCCTAACACGTCCGCAGCGGCCCTTCCTTTGGCGCGCGCTCGCTTGGCTGACCGGCTCGACTTGCAAGCGCTGCACGCCTTTGCCGGGGCTCCAGCGGCTGACCCGCGCCACCCCGGAGTCGATCACACAGGCGATCCGCGGGATGGTTAGAGAGGTCTCCGCGACGTTGGTGGCAAGGATGAGGCGGCGCTTGTTGCCGGGATTGAAAACGCGCTGCTGGTCGCCAAGGCCGAGCCGGGCGAACAGCGGCAGCACTTCGGTGCCGCGATATTGGCGGCCGTCCAGCGCATCGGCGCATTCGCGGATCTCGCGCTCACCGGGCAGGAAAATCAGCACATCGCCAGTGGGTTCCACGTCGCCCAGATAGTCCACCGCGCGGGCGACGTGCTGCGGCAGATCTTCGTCATCGAAGGGCGGCAGGAAAAATTCCGCGACGGGAAACATCCGGCCCGGAGCGACGATGACGGGTGCGGGCAGGCCGTTGTTGGAAAAGAACTCGGCGAAGGCCCCGGCGTCCAACGTCGCTGACGAGATCACCAGCTTCAGATCCTTGCGGCGGTCGAGCAGGCGCTTCACGTAGCCTAGCAGGAAATCGATGTTGAGCGAACGCTCGTGGGCTTCGTCGAGGATCAGCGCCTCGTATTGTTTCAAGTCGCGGTCGCCCTGGGTTTCGGCTAACAGGATCCCGTCGGTCATGAACTTGATCCGCGTTTCCCGCGAGGTCTTGTCCTCGAAGCGCACCTGGTAGCCCACGTAATCGCCGAGCGGAACCTGCAATTCCTCCGCCACCCGTTTCGAAACGCTGGCCGCCGCGAGCCGCCGGGGCTGGGTGCAGCCGATCCGCCCGCCATCGACACCAAGCGCCTCGGCTACCATTTTCGGAAGCTGGGTGGTTTTCCCCGATCCCGTTTCGCTCACCACCACCACCACCGGATGTGCGCGGATGGCGGCAAGGATTTCCTCCCGATGCTCGACCACCGGCAGCTCCTTGGGATAATTCCACTTGATCACGCGGCCACCGGTCACGCGAGAGGAGGAGCGGGTTTCATCGGCAGGAAATTCATCAGCGTCAGGGTGGCAACCGCTTCCAAGTGCGTCAAACGGATATTCCGAACTCGCAGAGCTTCCATCTTCCGGAAGTGGAGGCGGAGTGTCCCGATCCGGAGCGAAATTTAGGTTTCCGAAGTAAATCCGGAATGGTAATTATCCCGCCGTGCAATCTTTCCGCTGGTTACTTTCCTCCGCGATCCTGGCGTTTGCCTGCGTTCAGTGCAGCCCGATCGGTCCGCCCCCGGGCCAGCAGGACTATTACCGAACTCAGACAGCGCCGCCTCAACGCTCCGCGCCGCCGCCAAGTAATTCCGGTGGGGGGGGGACGTCTCTATCGACGATGATGCGGCAGGTGAATGTGAAAGTCGATATGGTGCGTCGCGGGAGCTACGGGCGGCGGGGAGCCCGGCCGATGCGGCCACGCTACATCACGATTCACAGCACCCAGAACTACACGGCGGGTGCCCAACGGCATGCCATGGCGTTGAAAAATGGCGCGCTGCGGACCGGCCAGCGGCCGGGCTACCTGATTTGGCATTACACGGTGGAGGATGGGTTCGCCATCCAGCACATGCCCACAAACGAGCAGGGCATCCACGCGGATTTCGACGGCCCGGGAAACCGTTACTCGATCGGCATCGAGATGTGTGAGAACCGTGGCAACAACCGCGCCGCCACCATCGAACGCACGGCCAAACTCACCGCGGTGTTGATGAAGAAGAACGGCATTCCGCTGCAAAACGTGGAGCCGCACTACCACTGGCCGCGGCGGGGCAAGCACCCACCTAACAAGAACTGTCCGCATTTCCTGATGGACAACGGCCGCCCTGGCGCGAAGTGGCGCTGGTTCCTCAGCCGGGTGAATTCCTACTACCGCCAGATCCAGTGATGAAGGTCGCTCCGTCCAAGGATCACGGCAGTCCGGGCAACCGCGAGGTGACGCTCGACCCGGAGGTTTACTATGTCTGCCAACGCTGCACCGCCTGCTGCAAATGGCCCGGCGATGTGCGGATCGAGGAGGATGAAATCGCCCCGATTGCGGAGTTCCTCGGACTATCGGACCAGGAGTTTCTCGACCGTTTCACGCGCCTGCGGACGAATCGCCAGGGACTCTCGCTGATCGAAAAAGACAACCACGAGTGCATCATGCTCGACGGCAACGCGTGCCGCATTCATCCGGTGAAGCCGGAGCAGTGCAGCGGTTTTCCTAACAAATGGAACTTCCCCGGATGGCGGCAGGTGTGCGAGGCGATTCCGGTGACCGTCGAAACGGGGCGAGTTTGAAACAATCCGGGCACGGGTGTCGCGCGGATCTCCGGACGCTCGATATTCACTTTCCCGCTTTCAATTCCTTGCCATGGGAAATGCCAGGCCAGAATTTTTCCCAATCGAAGGGCCGCGAGAACTCGCCGAAGTGACAGGACTTGCAATCGCCGGGGCCTAACGGGCGAAACTTGAAAGCGGTGGGCTTGCCGTGGAGTTGTTTCGCCAAGTGTTCGCTGGCCGGGCCGTGGCAGGACTCGCAGCCGACATCGACGAGCGAATCAACGCCTAACGGACGGCGGTAGCCCGAGGCTTGGCCGAAGCCGACGGTGTGGCACTTGATGCAATGCGGGTCGGCATCTGAACCTCGTTTCACCAACGTCTCAAAGGCGTGGCCGTGGCCGGATTTCTGCCAAACCTCGTGGGCTTGCGGATGGCAGCCTTGGCAGGAAGCAGACCCGACATAGGTCGCGGTGGCGGACACTCCGGGAATGGCATTGGGGTCCACCGCGTGCGGATCGTCGATGGCGAGCGGCGTGCGGCGGATCTCGGAGCGGTATTCGCGGACCAGTCCTAACAAGTCCGCGCTTTGCGGGATATCCTCCTCCAGCAACTGGATTTCATACTTGGGATCCAACAGGCGCTTGCGTTTCTCCCCGGCCACGCGGGCGGTTAGGGTGCCGACGGTGCGGGCCTGGTTGGTGGTGAAGAGAATCATCGAGTCGTTCTCGCGGAGGATTTCCTGCGTCGGCCCGGCCACGTCGCCGCCCAGGATCAGGGAGAATTCGAAGTAGTCGCGGGCCAGCAGGCGCATCTCGGATTCGTTGGCGAAGGCTAACAGGATCACCAGATCGGTCTTCGCGGCGAGCGCGGGCAGTTGGCGGTCGATCGCCTCATTCAGTCCTAACACCGCCAATCCCTCGCCGGGCTCGGGCACGCTGCGGGGCGAGACCACGCCGAGGATCCCCACCCGGATGCCATCGAGTTCAACGATGCGGAACGGTTCAAGCACCGGCTTGCGGGTTTCAACATCGACCAGCGACGCGCTAACAAGAGGCACCGGGGAAACCGCGGCGAGTGACGCGAGTGTGGGCGCCGGGATCATCGCTTCGCGGCCGCCCATGTTGAGCGCGGCGAAGCCCATGGTGCCATAGGCGCGGGCGAGGTAGCGGTATTGGATGAGATCGTAGTCCGCGCCACCGGCGATCGCGCCGCCCACGTCGAGCTTGAGGGCGGGACCGGGATTCTTGCGTTCCTCCAGCCAGGTCCGCAGGCGGGTGAGTCCGCCGTGCTGGCCGCTGAAACAACCGCACGGTTCGAGCCTGCCGGCGGTGTCGCAGGTGAAATGCACCGTCAGGGGTTCGGCCGCGCCCTTGGTGTTAGACCTGGTGAAATGGAGGATCGCGCCGGTGACCGCGGCCACCAGCAGGATCGTCGCGGCAATGCGGGCGGCGGTCTTCAAATTCCGGATCGGTTAGTGGAGGAGCGCGTACGCCACGGCGTTGACATTGACCTGGCGGGCCTCGCTGATCTCGGCCCCGCCGCAACAGCAGCAGCCCTTGGCGCTGCGGGCATCGTTCAGCCCTTCGTCCGAATGGACCAGGGCGAGGCGGCCGTTGATGAAAACGCCTTTCAAATGGGCGGGACTGCCTTTCACGTCGAGACTGGTGATGCGTTTGACGGTGGAGAAAATCTCGTGACTCATCGGAATTTCCTTCAACTCGTATCCCGGCAACGCGAGGGCGATCTCGCGCTTGAACGCAGCGTTCCATCCGCTATCGGAACAACCTGGACTGGATAAAACAAAGCCACCGTTTTGCAAGTAGCGGCGGAGGTTCACCCGCTCGGATTCCTTCATCGTGAAATCTCCCTGCCCGGTAAACACACACAGCGGCGTGTTGAAGACCTCGTCCTTGGCCAGTTCGATGAGCGCGAACTTCGGCGCGATGTTGAGCCCCATCTCCTTGGCCGCATCGGTTAGGAAGGCATCGGCGAAACAGATCGCCGTCTGATTGTTTCCATAGACGAGCTGCCCGCAATGGATGGTCTCGGTGTTCCAATCGAACGCGGGTTCGGCGGCCCACCCGAGGGCGGCGGTCATGATGAAAGCTAACAGGGATTTCATGGCTTGGTGGTGAGTCGGCGGAAATAGGCGTCCGCGATGGATTCGTAGTCGAGAAGCAGGGTGCTGCCGCCGGGCGTGGCGGTGCGGCGGGCGGATTGCAGATCGACCTTCGATTGATCCGGCTGGTCGAGACGGGCGGTCGGCGCACCGGGCATCCCGGATCCACCCTGGTCGCCAAGCCCGGCGATGGAGCTGGCGATCGGGCCGTCCAGCAGCGACTCGCCACCTAACAATTGTGGCTCGCCGTCCATCATCGAGTTGGCCATGAAGCCGCCAAGACCGCCCCCGCTCGCCCCTTCGCCCGGCAGCGGGCGGAAATTTTTCGAGAGCATCATCTGGCGCAGCGAATCGCCGGACTGCATCCTGCGCCGGAGTTGCAGCGCGCGGTCAAGCCCTTGGGCAACTCCTTGTTGGCCCTGCTGTCCTTCATCGGAAAACAGCCGGTCCATTTCCTCCAACAGATTGTTAGCCTGTGCCTGGGCCTCGCCCGCCTTGCTGTCGAGCATGCTCTGGGCGGCCCGCCGGGCGAGACCGGGCATGTCGGAGGCCTCCATCTGGCCAGCCAACTCGCGCGCGCTGCCTGCCGCTTCGGGGAAGGTTTTTTCAGCGGCCTCGGCGTCGTGCCGGAGCTTTTTCGCGAGTTCGTCGAGCTTGGGCGCGAGCTCCCGCTGGCGGGCGCCGAGGTCGCGCAGCGCCAGCCGGTCCTCCGCGTTGAGCTGCGGCTTATCCTGATAGGCCTTGGCTTGTTCCGCGAGCTCGCGCTGCTCTTCGGTTAGTTGTTGGAAGCGGTTGAAGTCCTTCATCAGTTCGTGCAAGCGCGCGAGATCTTGCAGCGGCTCCTGGATTTCCTGCTTCGCGCGATCGCTGCCCCCTTGCAGCCGTTCGCGTTGTTCGCGGGCCGCTTTTTCCAATCCTTCCATCATTGCCACGCTCGGTGGCTCCGGCGGCGGCGGGCCGGATTCCAACGCCTGCTCGCCTTCCTTGCGGTTTTTCTCCACGGACTCCCTGATGGCGGCGGCCTGCTCGCGGAGCTTTTCCTGCAGGTCTTTTTCAAAATCATAGACCGGCTTGTCGCGGCCGAACTTCGCCATGTCGTCCGCCGTTTGTTCGAGGCGCTGGTTGAGTTGGTGTTGTTCCGAAAACGCCTCGGCCAATCCGGCAAGCGACTTCTCACTGTTAGCGGCCTCCTTTTGCAACGCGGCGAGCTTCTCCTCAATCCGCTTCTGCGCCGCGATCTGTTCCTCGAAACGCTTGAGCAAGGCCTCGTACTTGCCGGCGATCATCGCCACGTCCACTTTCTCGCGCAGCCGGTCGTTGTAGTCGTCCTCGGTGATCACCTCCATGCGGCGGGTGCCGGTGCGGGTGATCTGCGGCTCGGGCCGGGTGTCCATGGCCTCGGCAAACACCGTGATCTTGTCGCCGGGTTTGGCCCCGAGTTTGGCGAGGTCGAGCGTGTGATCGATGCGATGGCGGCGGATGTCGGGTGCATCAAACACCACCGGTTCCATCGGCAGGAATTTGTCATTGATTCCGATGTGCAGCCGCATCGAGTGCAAACCATAGTCATCCGTGGCATCCACCATCACCGGCAAGGCGAGCCCATCGACCACCAGCGCGTCCTTCTCCGGCACCGTGATCGCGATCGCGGGCGGGAGATCGCGCGTGACTGTTAGCGATGCCGCCGGCGTTTCGGTGGCGGCATTGCCAGCCACATCGACGAGCGAAAACGACATCCGTCCCGAATGCTCCGCGGTAAAATCCGCGTGCACCGTTTCCGCCGGACCTTCGGCGGCGGGCTGGAGCGCGAATGTCGCCGGAGTGTCGCTGCCGCCTTCGAACAAGATCCTGCCAGCCCCGAGCGGGCGGTTAGACGCAAGCTGGAATCCGACTTGCGTTCCTTCGAGCACCTGCAACGCCGTGAACCGATAGGGAATCTCCCGCGCCTTTTGCCCGGTATAAGCGGGCGGGGCGATCCGCACCACCGCCGGGCCGATCTGCGGGGTGAGCACCAGCCCTAACATCCGCCGGTGGCTGCGGCTACCGCCATCGCCAGTGTGGGCGACGATTTCGAGCGGATTGCGGATCGTCTCCAGGCGGCCGACAAACGTGCCGTCGCCCCGCGCCGACATCGGCACGGTGATCGCCGGGGCCGTTGCATCCACCGGCTTGGCGGTGAAAAACAACTCGCGCGGCTGATGACCGCTGGCCCGGACTTCCACCGTGACGGAACCATCGTAAATTACCTTGTCGCCATCCGCCGGCTTGAGGATTTCCAGATAGGTTAGAGAAAACGGAGGATGATCACCATAGGGGTCGAGAAAACGCAGCCACTCCTGCCTGACATGCTGGCCGCCGAAAAATGTTAGCATCGCCAACACGCCCACAGCGGCCACCGCATGCAGCGCGCGGCGTGGCAGCATCGGCTCGCGGGCGAGCGGCGGAAGCGCGGGAAGATCCAGCGCTTTCCCGGCATCGGCCACCGCGCGGCGGGCGAGTTCACGGGTGAGCGGCGCCGCTTGCTCGCGGCTGGCATCGGCATCGAGCTGAAGGATGTTCACCAACTTCGACCCGAGCGCCGGATTTCTCGACTCCAACAGCCGCGCGATCCGCAACAACGGCGGCCGCGCGAAACACGCGACGCCCACCGCGACCCCGATCACTGTTAGAGCCACCAGCACCACCCCGATTCCACCGGCCAGCCGCAGCGGATCGGAAAAATGAAACAACACGTCCGCCAGCAT
Organism: Verrucomicrobiota bacterium; assembly: GCA_040385685.1. Lineage (GTDB taxonomy): Bacteria > Verrucomicrobiota > Verrucomicrobiia > Verrucomicrobiales > Akkermansiaceae > Luteolibacter. The sequence continues at coordinate 8,025 of JAZKGW010000053.1, forward strand.
CAGCAACGGGATCGCGGCCACCAGCCACACCGAGGAACGCAGCACTAACAACATCGCCCGCTGGCGCGAATGCAACGCGCCCGCCCGACGGAGGACGTCGAGAACCGGTTGTTGCGATGGATCGTTCGGTTGCATGATGTGCCTCAAGTCAAACCCCAGCGCCGGCGAGCATACCACTCCACGCCCAGCAGGAAACAAAGAAGCCCGTAAATCCACGGCCGGTCCCACAACGGAATCCGCCGGGTCAGCGGCGCTTGCGCGGCCGTTTCCCGCAGCAGGTTGTCCACCACTCCGGCAATCTCGGAGGGATCCAGCATCCGCCCGCCGGACGCTTTCGCCAGTTGTTCGAGATAAGTCCGGTCCATGGCCGTCTCGGTCGCTTCCATGTCCTCGCGGAACACGATGAAATGAGTCGCCATCACTTTCCCGTCCGGAGTCTTCACCTCGGCCTTGTAGCGCCCGGTATCGCGCGGCACGAACTCCGCGCGGGACAGCATCGGATCATCGGCCGCGGTCAGGGTCAGCGTGGTCACCGGCACGTCGTCCTTGAAAACCGCGACCGTCGGCAGCACCGCCGGCACGTCGAGTCCATGCACGCCGAAGCGCAGGCGGATCGTCTCGCCGAGCGGCAGGTTGGAAGTGTCCGCCCGCAGGCTGTAGCCTTCCAACGGAGTGACGCCGCCGTTCGCTAACAGCCAAAGCGCTAGCTGATCCCAGAACCGGTCATAGGCGTTGTTGTCATACTCCGCCTTCGGATTGAATACCCAGCGCCATAGATTTCCCACGCCTAACGAAAGCGTCTGGCCATTGCCATAGCGGCGGTAAACCACCGCGGGCGCTTGATCTCCAGCGACCGAAAACGTGGCGGCCAGCGTCTTCGGCGCGCTCGTCGCGGGGAAAGCGATCACCTCGGGAAATTCATCCACCGCCGCCACCTCGCGCAACAGGCGGAACGCCGGCACCGATCCGGCCTGCGGCGTGACTTCCAGGCGGGCACCCCGCGCGGAATTGTTAGCCCAGTCGATCGGCTCCAATTCCGCGGCCACCTTCGTATCGCGCGGCCACGCCTGGCCACGGGCGAAAACCAGCACACCGCCATGATTCTTCACCCACGTTTCCACCGCGCGGATGCCGTTGGCGCCGATGACCCTCTCCACGTTCCGCCCGAAGACGACGAGGTTGTATGGCTTGAGATCATCCACGCTAACAGGCGGCTTCAATTCGCCTGTCACACGCTCGGGGTTGGAGCGGATCGGTCGCACGCGGTCGCCGGTGAAGGCTACCAGCGAGTCGATGTCGAACTTGTCATTGCGGGCGAACGAACGGCGCAAAAACGTGCTGTCCCAGAACGGCGTGCCTTCGATTTCAAGGATGCGAATCCGTTCGGAAATCACATTCAGATAGGTCGTCGCGCTGTTATTGGACAACTCGCGTTCGTTGGCCACCGGCGCCAGGCGGAAGGAGTATTCAAATTGACCGGCAACCTCATGGGTGACATCGAAATGCACCGACTGGAACGGTTCGGTGCCGGTTTCCACCTTCAGGCTTTTCACCTTCTTGCCGTCGCATAACAGATCGATCGCCAACGTTTCATGCGGGCAGCCGACGCTGCGGATGAATGCCTCCAGCCGCGTGCTCTGGCGCAGGAACGTGTGCGGATGATAGTTGGCGATGCGCACCGAGACATCGCGCGCGGTCTCCGCCGTGCCATAGGGAATCGTGAAAATCGGCAGGTCGCGGGCACGGGTGCGGCGCGCCGTTTCACCCGGCGGGATGAGGTCGAAATCGTGGCCGTCTGATAGAAGAAACAATGCGGCGGGCGGCGGTTGGCTAGCCACCCGCAGCAACGCCGCCACCGACGTGTCGATGCGGGTCGTCTTGCCGTTGGCCGGCGTGAGATGGATCGAATTCGCCGTCGCCGGTGCCGCGGTTTCAGCAAAAGTGAAAAATTGATACCTGCCGCCGCCTTCCTGCAAGACGCCCGCTTTTTCCAGGTCCACACGTGCGGCATCGATGCGGCTGGAACCGCTGCTGTGGGGTTCGCCCATGCTGGCGGAAGTGTCCACCGCGAAGATCACGGACTTCTCGCGCGCGGGCACCGGCACCTTTTCCTCGCGCGACGGTTGGAGCAACAACAGCACGATGATCGCCAGCGCGGCGAGTCGCGAAAGCAGCAGGAACGCTCTGCGTGCGGGACCGAGCCGCCGCGCCGAGCGGAGTTGATAGAAAGCGGCCGTAACAAACATCACCACCGCGATGCAGGCGATCCAGGGAATCGGAATGACGGGATCGTAGATCAAAGGCTTCGTGGTGCGGATTTGAAGAGAACTCCTTCGATGAACAGCAACGCCAGCGCTCCTAGCAGGAACCAGTGGAATACCGGCCGCCCGCGCAGCAGCAGGCTGTAGTCGGTGGTCGCCCCGACGAATGAAGCTTCCGGATGCGAAGTCCCGGCGCGGTCCGGCAGCACCGCTGGATCCATCGCGCGCAAGTCGGACTCCTCCGGATCGGAATTCACCGCGAACGCCAGCAGGTCGCGTTTGTCCGCGCCCAGCAAGTGATAGAAACCGGGAGCGTCGGCAGTGAAAGCGATCCGCATCCGCTCGCCCAGCACGTCGCCGCGGGTGTGGACCGCCGCGGAGTCAGGACCTAGCAGCTCGCGCCCGCCGGCCTCGGCGGCCCAGGTTTCGCCGGCGATCGAATCCCCCACCCCGTAAGGTTCCATGGCCGCGCTGCCGCCGGGGCTCATCCGAAACAGCATTTCGTGAATCCACGCGGGAAACAGCCGTTGCCTGGAAAGATTGCTGGAGGCCTCGGCCACCGAAAAATTGCAGATCAGCAGGGTGCCGAGGCCGATCGAACTCTCGGTTAGAGCGGGCGTGCCGTCGGCGTAGGTCAGCAGGATTTTGCCGCTGCCGGTCGCCGCGGCATGGTAGAGATCGTAGAATTCCAACTGGGCGAGGTTTTGCCGCCGCACGCCGTCGAAGAGCCGGAGGAATCGCGAACGGAAGTCCCCGCTGGCCACACGCATCGCTCCGCCGGTTAGATGGTTGGAGTCAAGCTTGTCGGTGAGGCGGATGGGCACCGGTTCACCTGCGAGGCCGCCGAGTTTTTCAAGATTCGCCGCGTCGGCCTTGCCATCGAGAAACAAAATCATCCCGCCGCCACCGCGCAGGAAGGTCGCCAGCGTGCCGGCCTGCTCATCGTCCAGCAGTGGCAGCCGCGAGGCGATCAAGCGCGTGGAAGCCGCGAGCGCGGCGGGATTCAACGCGGCGGGTCCCAGATGCTTCGGCCGATAAACGCCCTTGTCGCCGCCGAAGGGATCGACCGCGGTGGTGAGGAACAACGACGGCGCGGGCGCGGCTCCTTCCAGATCATCGCCAGTTAGAATGACGACCTCCTCGCGCTCGCGGACCTGCACCACCAGATGGCGCTGGTCGTCCACCGGCAGATTGTCGTGCGGCAATGTGGCTGTTAGCCTGAGCAAACCACCGGTAGGAACGGGAACGACCAGGGTGAAATCCCCCTCCGACCACGGCGCGAGCACCAGCTCCCGCTCGCGCAGGTGGGCGGGACCGAAACCGGCCTCGATCTTGCCGTTCCATGCCTGCGGCGAATGGTTGGCGACGTGCGCCTTCACCTCCACCTCGCCGCCGGCGATGACCGCGCCCTGGCCGATCCCGAGCGAGACGATTGCCCGGTTAGAGCGCTGCGGATCATCCGTGGCGCTGACAAAAAACAAGCGAGCGCCGGTTGGCAGGTTGTCGAAATTCACATCCGCCCAGTCGCGGCGCTGGAAGTCGGAAAAGCAATAGACGTCGAGCGGGCCCTTGGTTTCCTTCGCCAGTTCGGCCGCGAGTTGGTTGGCCGCGCGGAAATCGGCGCGGGTCAGCGGCGGGCGGGATTCATCGAGAAACTTGAGCGCCGCCGCGGCGTTGGTGGAGAACGAGGTGAACGCCGCCACCGGCGCGTGATCGACACGGATCAGGTTGAAGCGGTCGTCGGCATCGAGCGAATCGAGCAGGCGCTTTACCTCGACCCGCGCCCGGGTGCGGGCCGAGCCGCCGCTTTCCGCGCAAGCCATGCTCAGAGAATGATCGACTAACAAGAGGACGTTTCGTTTCGCCTTGTCGGGCGCGACCCGCGGGGCGACCACCGGTTTCAGGAACGCCAGCAGCAGCGCGACCAGCGCGCAGGTCCGCAGCAGCAACATCAGCCAATGACGCCAGCGAAATACCCGCGAACGCCCGGCAACCGTTAGGCGGATGTCCTCGATCGACGAGAACAGGAATTTTTTCGGATAGCGGCGGCTGAGCCAGTGGATGAGCAACGGAATGCCCGCCAACGGCAACAAGGACCAGAGCAGCGAGGCGTTGAGGAATTGCATGGCGGCGGGTCAAATTTTCACCCGGCGGAATCCGAGATAGGCCTCGATCGCCTCGCGATACGGGCTGGCGGTGTCGAGCGCGCTGAAGTCGATGCGGTGGCGCGCCCCGCCGTCGGCGAAGGCCGCGGACTTGGCAATCATCCGCGCCTCATACTCGGCGCGGATCTCGGCGGGCTCGACCTCGATCGACTCGCCGGTTTCCATGTCCACGAAGCGGGCGAGCGGCGCGTCCGGCAGGGTCATCTCATCGGGATCGGTTAGCTGCATCAGCAGAATTTCGAAACCGCGGTGGATGAATGGGCCGAGCGCGTCGAACACCGACTTCGGATCATGGCCGAGGAAATCCGATAGAATCACCAACCGCCCGCGGCGGCGGATCAGGCGCTCGCATTCATGGATGGCCGCCGGCAGATTTGTCCGGCCCGCCGATTCGTAAGCCGGCCGCACCAGCGCGCGGAGCATGGCCATCAGATGCCGCCGGGTGCCACCGGCAGGGAGATGTTCTATCACGCGATCGGCGAACAAGGTGATGGAAGCCTTGTCGCCCTGCTTGAGCATCAGATAGCCAAGCGCGGCGGCGATGCGCGCGGCGCGTGTCCCTTTCACCTCGCGCTTGCCGCCGCGGTAGGCCATCGACCCCGACGCGTCCACCAGCAGATGGACGTCCATGTCGGTCTCCTGCCGATAGCGGCGGATCACCAACTTGCGGCTGCGGGCGTAGACGTGCCAGTCGATCGCCTGCACCGGCCGGCCGGGCTCATACGTTAGATACTCGGAAAACTCGCCACCGCCGCCGAGGTCCGGCGATTTGTGGCGGCCTTGGAAGCGGCTTTCCACGGTGGTTCTGGCGAAAACTATCAGGTTTTTGAAACGCTCCAGCTCAGCCTCATCCAACAGCATGGCGGCCCGCTTCATTTCGACCTTCTCTTGCGTCGCCGCCATGTATTCCGGGACCGGTGCGAACGCGCTGGCCGGCAACGGAGGCGGCATCGTGTGCCGCGGCAACGGTGGCGGCAGTGAAATCCCGGAGGAAGCATTTTGCAGCGCCTCGTCCATCGCCCGCCGCATCGCGGAATCTGGGAATTCGGGTGGGAGCGCGGCCATGGCGGATTTCTATCAAAATCTAATACATCGGCTCGGCCACTTCCTGGACCAAGGTCGCCACCAGGTCGCGGGCCTTAAGCCCTTCGCCGGTGGCGCGATAGTTAGGAACGATGCGGTGCGCCAGCACCTGCGACGCGACACGCCGGACATCGGCGGCCTCGGGGGCCGCGCGGCCGTCCATCAGGGCGAATGCCTTGGCACCGAGGATCAAATACTGCGACGCCCGCGGGCCGGCGCCCCACTCGATGTAGGTCTCCGCGGTCTTTTTCGCGCCGGGCTGTTTCGGGCGGGTGGCGGCGGTTAGATCGATAGCGTAGGCGAGGATGTGGTCGGCCACCGGCATCGCGCGGACAAGCCGTTGGATCGCGAGGATTTCATTGCCGGAAACAACCGGCGAAAGCTGGGCGACCTCGCCGATGGTGGTGCGGCGGACGATTTCGATTTCCTCGGCGCGCGCGGGGTAGCCGAGATCGAGCGAGAACATGAAGCGGTCGAGCTGGGCTTCCGGCAACGGATAGGTGCCCTCGTGTTCGACCGGGTTCTGGGTGGCGACCACCAGGAACGGATCCGGCAGCGGACGGTTTTCCCCGGCGATGGTGACGCGGCGTTCTTGCATCGCCTCCAACAGCGCGGACTGGGTTTTGGGCGGCGTGCGGTTGATCTCGTCGGCTAACAAGAGGTTGGTGAACACGGGGCCCGGCCGGAACCGGAACTCCATGCGCCCCTGGTGTTCGTAAATCATTTCCGAACCAAGGATGTCCGCGGGCATGAGGTCCGGCGTGAATTGGATCCGCTTGAAATCCATCCCGAGCACCCTCGCGATCGACTGCACTAACAAAGTTTTCGCCAGGCCCGGCACGCCGATCAGCAGACAGTGGCCGTTGGCGAACAACGAGGCCACCAGCCCGGCGACGATCTCCTGCTGGCCGACAATCGACTTGGACAGCTCGTCCATGATCGCGCCCGAGACCCGGGCGACGGAAGAAATGTCAGATATCTCGGTGCTCATGCGGATTTTTCGATGCAAGACCCGCGGTGGTTCCGGACCCTTGTTGCCTGAATGGTGGATTGCCCTAACATTACCTCAAGTATAATTCCTCGCGGAATTTGTCACAATCGGCGTGTGCAATGGCAGCCAAAACGGGGGAGGATACCGCCGATGATTTTCCGGATGCCCCGCTCCCGCTTGCTTGCCACCGTGCTTTGGCTGGGGATCGGGGTTGCGTCCGCCGGATGGCTCTTTGCCGCGATGAACCTGCGGAGTCCTTACCTGCTAGGTGTGCGGGAAACGGTGGGCTGGCTGTGGATGGCGGTTGGATTTCTGGCGCTGATCTGGATACTTCTCCGCGGTAAGCGGAATTTCCCGCATCCACTTCATCTCCTCGCCGCCGCGGTATTGTTAGGAAGTCTGCTGGCCGGGCACGGGCGGTGGCTGCATTTTCATCACCGGCAGAGAGTGATGGATACACCGGCGAGTGGAATGCCGGCAATTGGGAAGCATCTCATCGTGGGTTGGCTTGGCTTCGAGGAGACGCGCGCGCTCGCGGCCAAGGGGGCGATCGCCGGGATATTTCTCAGCCGCCACGATTTTCCGCCGTTAGTAACGATCGCAGAAATCCGCCGGACGGTGGACGCCCTGCAAGCCGCGCGGCAGGAAGCCGGCTTGCCTCCGCTGTGGGTGGCAGCCGATCAGGAAGGCGGGCCGGTGGCGAAACTCACGCCGCCACTTCCCCGGCAACCCGCATTGGGCACCCTCCTAACGGAATTCGACGGCCCCGGCCTCGCCACCGATCCGGAGCGCGCCGCGGCAATTGTTAGCCGGGTGACGGCGTATGCGGATGTCCAAGGGCAGGCGCTGGCCGCAGCCGGGATTAACATGAACTTCGCCCCAGTGGTCGATTTGCGGCCGGCCACTCCACCCGATGCGCTCGATCTGCACAGCAGGATCGCCAACCGCGCCCTCGCCGCTGATCCTGAAACCGTGACGTTGGCCGGGGAAACCTACGTGCGGGTGCTGAAACGGCACGGCGTCACCGCGATTTTGAAACACTTTCCCGGTCTGGGCCGGGTGCCTGCAGACACCCACCACTTCGCCGCTAGATTGGACGCCTCCGCCGCGGAGCTCGCTGCGACGGACTGGTTGCCGTTCCGGGAAATTTCGCGGCACGCGGGCGCGGGAATCATGCTCGGCCACGTGCGGGTGACCGCGCTTGACCCGGAACGGCCGGCATCCGGGTCGCCCGCAACCGTGGATTTGCTGCGGAAAAAATGGGGCGCGACCGGCCTGCTGGTGACGGACGATTTCTCGATGTCGCCCATTTCCCATGGCCGCGGCGGCATCGTCCGGGCGGCAGCACAAAGCATGGCGGCCGGGGTGGACTTGATTTTGCTGAGCTACGACGGCGCTGCCGTTTACGATTTGCTGGGGGCAAACCTCGAGAAAAGGCCGCCCGGCGATCCAAAGTGAATCCTTGCCCATCCGACTGGGGATCCCTAGTTTTTCGATCAGGTTGAAGCACCAAAAGCACTGTGAATCCCATGCCATCGAGTCCTCCGCCCATGCCCCAGCTTCCACCTTCCGGATGGTGGAATCGCAATTGGAAATGGGTCGTGCCGGTGTCAGTCGTTACCGCACTCTGCCTTTTCATCGGATCGATTCTCCTGCTCGTTTCCACGGTTTTCGGCATGATCAAATCGGCCGCCCCCTACAAGGATGCGCTGGCCAAGGCAGTGGCCAACCCGCAAGTCCAATCGGCACTAGGCACTCCCGTGAGCGATGGATTTTTCGTGAGTGGGAGTATCAGCTCCGCAGGCGCATCCGGCAGCGCCACCATGGATATTCCCATTTCCGGACCCAAGGGCGAAGGCACCCTCCACGTCGAGGCGAAGAAATCCGCCGGAGTCTGGACTTATTCCACATTGGAAGTCGCCGTCCCCGGGCAGCCCGAGAGGATCCAATTGCCGCGCTGAAACAGCCGGCTCGAGCCCCTCGCTTCTCCCTTGCCCATCCGCCCCGACGCCCCTAGTCTCCGCGCCCCTGCCGATGAGCTCCAAACCTGTATTTCTTTACGACACGACCCTGCGCGATGGCACCCAGGGCGAAGGATTCCAACTTTCCGGCCTGGATAAATTGCGGATCGCCAAGCGGCTCGACGAGTTCGGCATCGACTACATCGAGGGCGGCTGGCCGGGCTCAAATCCGAAGGACATCGAATTCTTCCGCGAGGCGAAGAATCTCAAGCTCAAGCACGCGAGGCTCGCCGCATTCGGCTCGACCCGCCGCGCGGACACGCCGGTCGGAGAGGACCCGCAGGTGCGTTTGCTGCTAGAGGCCGACACGCCGGTCGTCACCATTTTCGGAAAAAGCTGGGAGCTCCAGGTCACCGAAGTCCTGCGCACGACCGTCGAGGAAAACCAGGCGATGATCCGCGACACGGTCGCCCATTTGGTCAAACACGGCCGCGAGGTGATTTACGATGCGGAGCACTTTTTCGACGGCTACAAGGATTCACCCGAACACGCGCTCGCCACTCTCCAAGCCGCGGCAGAAGGCGGTGCCGCCTGCCTCGTCCTCTGCGACACCAACGGCGGCACGCTGCCGTCTGAAGTTACGGAAATCTGCGAGGCGGTGATGAAGCACCTGCCTGAGACCCCGGTGGGCATCCACACCCACAACGATTGCGAGCTCGCGGTCGCCAACGCCATCGCCGCCGTTAGAGCCGGGGCCAAACAGGTCCAGGGCACCATCAACGGCTACGGTGAGCGCACCGGGAACTGCAATCTAACGTCGGTGATCCCCATCCTCCAGCTGAAGATGGACATCGCGGTCGTCCCGCACCTGGAGCAATTGCGCGACCTCTCGTATTTCGTGGACGACGTTTCCAACAACCCGCACTTCGCGCGCGCCGCGTTCATCGGCCGCACGGCCTTCGCCCACAAGGGCGGGATGCACGTGAACGCCGTGCAAAAGCTTGCCCGCAGCTACGAGCACATCGTTCCCGGCAGCGTCGGCAACTCGCAGAACATCCTCGTTTCCGAACTCAGCGGCCAGTCTAACATCCTGATCAAGGCTGAGGAACTCGGCATCAAATTGGAAAAAGGTTCGCCCGAAGCGAGCGCCATCCTGCGCCGCGTGAAGGAGCTCGAAAACGACGGCTACTCGTACGAAGCCGCCGGTGGCTCGTTGGAACTCCTGATCCGCCGTGAGCTGGGAACCTACGTGAAACCCTTCGATCTCAAGGAATACCACACCAGCTTCCGCCAGTTCCGCGACGGCCACCCGCCGGTCTGCGAGTCCACCGTGAAGCTCTCCGTCGATGGCACACCCGAGCTAACAGTCGCCGAGGGCAACGGCGTGGTCAACGCACTCGACATCGCACTGCGCAAAGCCCTGCTGCCCTTCTATCCGGAAATTTCCAGCGTCTCCCTGGTCGATTACAAGGTGCGCATCCTCGATGGCCACGATGCCACCGCCGCCCGCACCCGTGTGCTCATCGTCTCGACCGATGGCGAGTCCAGTTGGGGCACCGTCGGCGTCTCGGACAACATCATCGAAGCCAGTTGGCTCGCGCTGGTGGACGGGATCGATTTATTTCTCCAGCGGAAAAAATAAGGAGGGTGGACGCCTCGTCCACCTGGCCGATGAGAAGCGAAAGAGAAGAGGTTCGCGCCTCACTTTTTCACCTCATCGACTCGTGGGCCGAAGTCCCACGCCCCTTATGAAACGCGAAAGATCTGCCTTTTCAGACTCTCCTTTCCCTTCACATTGGCGTCGCGGACAGAAATGTCCGCGCTCCTTATTTGAGCCGCACGAACATGAGCAACCGGAAAAAGCCATTCGCCCTCGCTGTCCTGGCCGTTCTATCCGTTGCAGCGGTATTCTTCATTGTCCGGCATTTCAACGCCCCCGCCCCGATGGAAAAGCCGGCCGTCGCCCCGGTCGATCCCAACGCTCCGATCCTCGCGCCCGATGACGAGGTCCACGCGAAATATGCCGGTTCGGAATCCTGCCGCAAGTGCCACGCCGCCGCGTTTGAAAAATGGCACACTTCCGACCACGGCCTCGCCGAGCGCAAGGTCGAAAAGGGCGAAGACTACAAGTCGTTTTCCCCCAAACAAACCCTCACTCACGGCAAGGACAGCTCCGAAGCGTTCGTCGATGCGGACGGCCTTGCGAAAATCCTCACCCTGGGCCTCGACAAGAAGCGCCACGCCTACCCGGTCGTTAGAGTCATCGGGGACAATCCGTTGCGCCAGTTCCTGATCCCCGCGCCCGGCGGCCGCATGCAGGCCTGCGACGTCGCGCTGGACCCGGCGAAAAACGAATGGTTCGGCGTTTACGGCGACGACGAACGCGTGCCCGGCGACTGGGGTCACTGGACCGGCCAGGGCATGAACTGGAACTCGATGTGCGCCGCCTGCCACAACACCCGCCTGCGGAAAAATTACGAACCACCGTCCAACAGTTATCACACGTCGATGGCGGAAATGAGCATCGGCTGCGAAGCCTGCCACGGCCCGCTCAAAGCGCACGTCGAGTGGCAGAAGAAGCCGCCCGCCGGCCATGGGAAGGATCCGACGCTGCCGAAATTCAGTCGCGACCAGGCCATGGAAACCTGCGCCGCCTGCCACGCCCGGCGTGCGGAACTCACCGGCGACCTCGTGCCGGGCGCGTCGTTTTACGATCACTTCAGCCTAACCGTTACCGACGCGACCGACACCTTCCATCCGGACGGCCAGGTCCGCGATGAAAACTACGAGTTCACTTCATTTCTCTCCAGCCGCATGCAGCACGCGGGCGTCCGTTGCGCCGACTGTCACGACCCTCACTCCGGCAAAACCATCGCCCAAGGCAACCAACTGTGCATGAACTGCCATGCGGGCGGGCGGGCCGATTTCCCCAAAGCTCCTGTCATCAATCCCGTGGCCCACAGTCACCACGGCGCGGACAGCACCGGCAACCAGTGCATTTCCTGCCACATGCCGGTCACCACCTACATGCAACGCCACCCGCGCCATGACCACAGCTTCAGCATTCCCGATCCCAAGCTCACAAAGGAACTCGGCGTGCCTAACGCCTGTAACCGCTGCCATACCGACAAGGACGCGGACTGGGCGATTGCGGCTAACAAAACATTTTACGGCGACAAACCCGACCGTCCGTCGCGCACCCGCGCCTTGCTGATAGGCAGCGCCCGCCGGGGCGAACCCGCCGCCCGCGAGGGACTCATCAAGCTCCTCGCCAGCGATGAAATCCCCGCGTGGAAGGCCAGCGCCTGCCATTTGCTGACCCGCTGGGTGATGAACCCAGCGGCAACCCAGGCCCTGCTCGGCCAAATTTCCAACGCCAGCCCGCTGGTCCGTGAAGCCGCCGTCCGCACGCTCGGCGCTTTGGTTAGAGAAAACAACGCCACCGTCCGCAGCGCACTCCAACCGCTGCTGGACGACCCCGTCCGTTCCGTTAGAATCGCCGCCGCGTGGGCGCTCTGCGATCGCCTGGATCTCAACACCCGCGCCGGCCGCGAACTCGTCCACATGCTCGACATCAACGCCGACCAACCGACCGGCCGGATGCAGCTCGCCCAGTTCGCGTCGCGCCGCGGCGACAACGCCGCGGCGATCCGCCAGATGCGCAAGGCCATCGAGTGGGATCCGAACTCCCCGCCCTTTCATCACGATCTGGCCATCCTCCTGAGCACCACCGGAAATCCAAAGGGTGCTGTTAGTTCGCTCCGCGAAGCCATCCGGCTCGATCCCGAAAACGCCGAGTATCAGTATAAGCTCGCCCTCGCCTTGAACGAACTCGGCGCCACTGCGGAATCCACCGCCGCGTTGGAAAAAACCGTCCAGTTGGATCCCGGCTATGGCCGTGCCTGGTACAATCTCGGCCTCGCCCGCAGCGGCATGAACCAGCCGCGGGAAGCGATAGCCGCCCTGCTCAAAGGCGAGACCGCCGATCCCAGCGACGCCTCGATTCCCTACGCCCGCGCGACCATCCACGCTCGCCTAGGCCAAAAGCAGCAAGCCCTCGCCGCCGCCACCCGCGCGCTCCAGCTCCGCCCGGATTTCCGGGAGGCCGGGCAGTTGATAGAAGCCCTTTCCCGATAGTTAGGAAAAGGTGCATCGCGGGAATGAGGACTTATTGTCCCGGAATCGCCTCAAGCAAGGGCTTGCGGGTAGAGAGTTCCGTTAGCGTCTCATCCCGCTTGGTAAAATCCGTGATCTGCTTGGCGATCTCCACGGCGTCGTTGCGCATCCCGCGATCGCACAGCAGCAAGGCCGCCGCCTTGCGTGCCTCATCGCGGCTGGTGAAATCCACCATGGCCTTGAGCGCCTGTTTGGCGATGGCGGGATTTCCCGAAGCCGCAGCATCCCTGGCGATTCCGGCGAGGGACGAGTCCCGCACCGTGAAATCAAGAATCGTCCGACTGGCCTCATAACGTGCCGCCAAATCCGCCGATGGGCCGGATTCAGCAGCCGCGGGCGGCGGATAGATGGGAAGGTAAGGCGGCGACGGCGGCGGGACGGGATTCTGCGGGAATTCCTGCCGCTGCCCCATTGCCTCGAACGTCCGGACATTTTGAAACCTTATATAGAAAATTCCGACGGGTACAGCCACGACCAGAAAAAACAAAACTGCCGCGACAATGGCTGCCGCAACGAGACAGCCTTTGCTAGATCCATTCGGATTTTCCCCTTGGAATGCAACCCGCACGTCTTTGTCGAAAAGGACGATCAGCGCCCACACCCCGAAGATCACGCCTATCAAAAGCCCCGGTGGCGTGATCAGCGCGAGAACCGCCGCGGCGATGGCGAGGGTGTATCCCTTCAACTCGCGCATTCTCCACGATCCGATGAATGTGATGATCGAAGGAATCGCAATGAGCGGCACCAGAAGAAGAACAACCCAATTCGCCATGGCCGGCCCGCCGCGAGTCGCACGAAGCAGGAATGTGAGCAGCATCAATCCGAGAAATAACAGATTCATCGCGGACGCCGCCATCAATCCGATCGATGGGATGGCGAGCTTGCGTTTCATCACTTCCGGTCCCCCGGGAGTCGGCAGCTCTGCGGATTTCAGGGCTGGAAGCGGTTTGTCAAATACCGCTTTCACCTCGTCGCGCATCAGCACCACAAGCCCCCAGATGCCGGCAGCCAGCTGCGCGAGGATGATCAGGCTACCGAATGATCGGGAAAACATCCCCGGCAGTGAAAGCACTCCCACCGCGATCAAGATCACCGCACTCGCAACGGCCCATGGATAGGATTCCCGCTTTCTCATGCGGTTGGCTCCTATCAGGGAAGCGATGTTCACACCTAGCAAGAGCAACATCCACCCTCCTGCGACCACCAAGATCAAAGCCTCCACGCCAACAAGATTCGCACCGTGATTCAGGAATGGCACAGGGAGCGGCATCGAGAATTGATTCATGAGGTGCATGGGAAACACCATCAGCATCAGAATCATCATGACCCCGAAGAGCTGGCTGCAGATCGCCAAGCCGCTGGCAACCATCATCGCGATGGCCGGCAATCTGACGTCCTCGAGCACTTGCGGCGAATCGGCTCCCTCCGCCATCGGCACTTGCGGCAACGGCGGAGCCAGAGGCGGCACCTGGCTGATCCGCTCGACCTCGGTTTTGAGCATGCTGGCCTGCTGATAGCGTTGATCCGGCTCCTGCTCCATCGCCCGCTGCACCACCTCGTCGAGACGCGCATCGATGGCCGCCTTGCTCGACGGCGGCTGGAAATTTTTCCCGGGCAGCTCGCCGGTTAGCATTTCATAAATGACGACGCCGAGCGAGTAGATGTCAGCCCGGTTGTCCACGTTCACCGGATCACCTGTTTGCTCGGGAGCCATGTAGCTGGGGGTGCCGACGGGGCGCTCATCCCCTGACGCATCGGTTCCTAACATTTTTGCCAGTCCGAAATCCGCGACCTTCACTTTCCCATCGCGGTCGATCAGCAGGTTCTCGGGCTTGATGTCGCGGTGGACGATGCCGCGGTCGTGCGCGTACTGCAGCGCGTCGCACAGCGGCGGCACCACGGCGAGCGCTTGCTCCGGCGTGAATTTGTGCGCTTGGAGGAGTTGCCGCAGATTCGCGCCATCCACGTATTCCATCAGCAGATAGAAAAACCCGCCGGCCTGGCCGAAGTCATGCACGGTCACAATGTGCGGATGGCTCATTTTCGCCAAGGCCTGCGCCTCGCGGGCGAAACGTTCGGAAAACTCCGGGTCTTTCTCGCGCTCGGGTGCCAGCAGTTTCAACGCGACCAGCCGGTCGAGCGAAATCTGCCGCGCCTTGTAAACGACGCCCATCCCGCCGCGGCCGAGGCATGTTAGGATCTCCAACTGCGGGAAATGCGGCGCGATTTCCTCGATCGGCGGCGGCGGCAGCGAGGCTCCGGCCCCGGTGAGAAGCGAACCTGTCTCGAAGTTGATGGCCGCCAGGCAGCGCGGGCACAAACCTTCCGGCGCATCGTTTTGCAACGAGGTTCCACAGCGTGGACAGACAGGCGGTGGGGAATCATGCGTGGTCATGCCTATCCAATAAGGATGTGCGGACGATTGTTACACGGCGAGGGGGAATTTTCAGCTCCGGCTCAAAATCCCCACCACGTAGCGCACCTCGTCATCCACCTCGGCGCTCGTGGAAACGGTGTTCGCGATCTCCTCGCGGAAAACTTCGCGAAAGCGCTTCCTCAAACGGTGCAACGCCACACGCGCCGCGCCTTCCGTCATTTGCAGGGCAGCCGCGATCTCACGGTACGACACCTCGCCACGCTCCGCAGTTAGGGAAGTCTTGAGATGCTCAAACTCCACTTCACGCCCGGAGTTCACATAGTCGGAACGCAGCCGCGCCATCGCCTGTTCCAACAACGTGAGCGCCCAGCGCCGCTCGAAAACCTGATCCGCCGGCAGGGTTTCCGACGATTCGTTCAAATAACGCGACTCCGCGAGTCCGGTATCCAGCGGGAGATGGAGGACATTCCCCCCGCGCTTTTGCGTGCGCAGCTTGTCCCACTCGTTCAGCAGGAACCGCTTCATCGCGACGATGAGAAATGTCCGGAAGCGGCCTTTCTCCGGCTCCACGGATTGCAGGTAATCCTTCTCCAACAGTCGTGCGAAAAACGCCTGCGTCAGATCCTGCGCGTCGTGCGCTCCATGTCCCTGGCGCCTAACGAACACATACAGCGGATACCAATACGCCAGGCAAAGCGACTCCAGCGCCAGCATGCCCGACGACGAAGCCCGGTCCCGCGCGCCCAGCACGATCGACCATCGCGTGGTTAGAAACAATGGCTGCGGTGCGTCGGTGGCGGATGGGTCGGGCATGGGCGTGTTTACCCATGGATAAGCAAATCCGCCCGTTTGTTACAGGCCATATTCGCCCGGGGCCACCAACCGTGCCCAACGAACAACGGCCCGCCCCCTAACAGGGGCGAGCCGCTCGATTGGTTTCAGGTGAAGGAAACCTCAGACGATCACCATTCTTGGTAGGTGGTGGCGGCTGGAGCGTAGTCAACAGTGGTGCCGGCGGCGTAGGTAGCAAGCAGATACAACGAACCGATGGCCGGAACGGTGGTGCCGTAGGCGTAGCCGATGTCGGTGTTCGGACTGGTGACACTGTTGAGGTACTTGCCGGATCCCACGATGTCGGTGCTGGCGAGCGTGTCGGCGATGGCGAGAGCACGGACGTTGGCATGAGCACGCACGGCTTGTTGCACGTTGCGGATGTTCAGGATGTTCGCGGCACGGTCAGAACCCTTCTTCCAAGCGCGGGCGCCGATGAATAGGATCGAGATGAGGGAAAGCAAGACGAGGATGACGACCGTCAATTCAAGGAGGGTCATACCGGACTTGCGCTTCAGGCTGGAGGTGTTTGTCAGTTTCATGGTGTGTGTTGTCTTTTTTGTTTTTAGTTTGGATTCTCGAAATGGCGTTTTTCTGAGGAACGCCGTTTTGATAAATTCAACGGGGTGTGGCGTCGAACTGGGGAAACACTAAGACAATCTTGATAATCTGACAACCTACGCAGTCGCGTGTATTTGCGTTTTGGTGGAAGCGGGTGGGATTCAAGGGGTTGGCCGGAGCAAGACGCCCGTTCCATCCGAGCAATTGTCGGACGCCTCCCTACTCCGTTAGGGAGCAGCGACGGGGCGTCCCCGCCTCCATCAGATTACAGGTATTTGTCCGTCACCGCGCCTTCACTGGCGGTGTAAACGAGCTTGGACTGCTCTGCTAGATTCCTAGTCCCAATAAAACTTGTTGAGATAGACCCGTCCGGATGAAGGGTCATGCCACATGAATACCCTGAATTGAAAGCCTTCGTTGTCCGGGGTGCCGTCCTGGTCCAGGTAATAAACGATGGCTTGAGGAGGCTCTGTCGTGGGCCACCAGACCGGGGCGTTGGTGGTTGAGGATTCGAAGGCATACGGGGAGGGTTTGTAGCCGCCCTTTTTCAGAACCGCCTCGTAGGTGGCGGCGTCATGGGTGAAGCTCAACCACCGTTCATAGCCGCCATGATTGGAGTGCTCATGGTAGGATATGCTTGCGACGGAAGCGGGCGGCGTGATGCCGAAGAGTTCGACAAACGCCGCCTCCTGATCCTTCCGGGTCGTGGCCTCTGTCGAACCGTACCAGGCGGAGCAGGTCACCGTGAGAAGCACCGCAGCGAGGACCGTCACGACGATCGCTGCGGAGATGATTTTAACAAAGCAACGCACCATCACAGATACTTGTCAGTCACCGCGCCTTCGCTGGCGGTGGAGACGAGCTTGGCGTATTTCGCGAGGACGCCGCGGGTGTAGCGGGGCTCGGGCTGGACCCAGGCGGCTTTGCGCTTGGCGATTTCCTCATCGGAAATCTTCACGTCGATGCGGTTGTTCACGGCGTCGATGACGATTTCATCGCCGTCCTCAAGGATGCCGATGGTGCCGCCGCAGAAGGCTTCCGGGGTGATGTGGCCGACGACGAAGCCGTGGCTGCCGCCGGAGAAGCGGCCGTCGGTGATGAGCGCAACGTCCTTGCCGAGGCCGAGTCCCATGATGGCGCTGGTGGGCCCTAACATCTCGCGCATGCCGGGGCCGCCCTTCGGTCCTTCCAGGCGGATGACGATCACGTCGCCCTTGTTGATTTCCTTCGCAAGGATGGCTTTCATCGCGCAATCCTCGGAGTTGAAGACGCGGGCCTTGCCGGTGAAATGCTCGCCTTCCTTGCCGGAGATTTTCGCGACCGCGCCGCCTTCCGCTAGATTTCCATAGAGGATGCGCAGGTGGCTGTCCTTTTTGAACGGATTGGCCACCGGGCGGATGATCTGCTGGCCTTCCGGATAGGGTTTGGCGAATTTTTCGAGGTTCTCTTTCAGGGTGCGCCCGGTAACGGTCATGCAATCGCCGTGAAGCAGGCCGGCATCTAGCAGCATCTTCATGAGAGGGACCGTGCCACCGATTTTCACGAGGTCCGCCATGGCGTATTTGCCGGAGGGCCGGAGGTCGGCGAGCACGGGGACGTTTTTCCCGATGCGCTCGAAGTCGTCGATGGAAATATCGATGCCGGTGGCATGCGCCATCGCGGGGATGTGGAGGCAGGCGTTGGTCGATCCGCCGAGCGCGATGAGCACGGTGATGGCGTTTTCGAAAGCCTGCTTCGTCATGATGTCGCGCGGCTTGATGCCGAGGTTAATGAGGTTCATCACCGCCGCGCCCGCATCGAAGCAGTCGCGCATCTTGTCGTCGGAAATCGCGGCCTGCGACGAGCTGTGGGGCAGCGACATGCCGAGCGCCTCGATGGCGCAGGCCATGGTGTTCGCGGTGTACATGCCGCCGCAGGAACCGGGGCCGGGGATGGCGCACTTTTCCACGGTTTCCAATTCCTCGTCGGAGAACTCGCCGTTCGCGTGTTTGCCGACGGCTTCGAACACGGAAACCACGTCGAGATCCTTTTCCTCGCCCTTCAGCTTTGCACAGCCGGGCATGATCGTGCCGCCGTAAACGAACACCGCCGGGCGGTTCATGCGGCCCATGGCGATGAGACAGCCGGGCATATTCTTGTCACAACCGCCGATCGCGACGTAGCCGTCCATCCCCTCGCAACCGACAACTGTCTCGATGGAATCGGCGATCACCTCGCGGGAAACGAGCGAGTATTTCATCCCCTCGGTGCCCATGGAAATCCCGTCGGAGATGGTGATGGTGTTGAAAATGACGCCTTTGCCGCCGGCCGCGTCCGCGCCCTTGGAGGACTCGATGGCGAGCTTGTCGATGTGGATATTGCACGGCGTGACCTGGCTCCAGGTGGAGGCGATGCCGATCTGTGGCTTGGCGAAATCTTCTTTGTTGAAGCCGACGGCGTAAAGCATCGCGCGGCTGGGCGCGCGGTCAGGGCCATCAAGCATCGGGCTGGAAAAGGGGCGTGTGGTGTCGTTCATCGCGGGCGGAGCATCTTGCTGGGCAGGGGGCGACGTCAAGACCCGGTAAATTATCCATCCCGCACTCAGTGCAGGCACGGGGGGTCGGGGAAACACGATCAAAGAGGGTGGAGAGCCATCCGTCGCGGTTTCTGGTTTCCGAAAGTCGAAATTCCGGCATCTTCGCGCGGTGGATTGGATCACGCAGGCAGCGCTGGGCGCATTGATTGGGGAGCTGATGATGGGCAGGCGTTTGGGGAACCGGGCGTTGGCTTGGGGCGCGCTGTTCGGGGTCCTGCCGGAGCTGTTGGCGGTGCTGGTTTCGCCGGTGCTGGATACCGCGCGGGAACTGGCGTGGGGACACGGAGTAGGTCATTCGCTGGTGGCGATGGCACTGGGATCGTGGGCGATCGCGCAGGGACTGGCGAAGCTGTGGAAGCGGGAGAAGATCAGCAAGGGGCAGGCGGGGGCGTTTGTTTTCGCAGTGTGGTGTGCGCATGTCCTGGCGGATTGTTTCTCCGTGGAGGGGGCGGCGGTGCTGTGGCCGGTGATGGACAAGCGGGTGGCGTTCAATTTCCTCCATCCCGTCGATTTCCTCTTCACCGGACCGCTGGTGGTGTCGGTGTTGTGGCTGGCATTCCTGCGGGAACCGGCGGCGAAGAAGACGCGCTCGAAGAAGACGCAGCCGACGTCGAAGCGAAAGAAACTGTTGGTGTGGGGACTCGGACTCAGCTCGGCTTACGCGCTGTTAGCGGTTGGGATGAAATTCGTGGTCTCCGCCGGATTCGACGCGGATCTGGCGCGGCGCGGAACGAAGTACGAGCGCCGGATGGAGACGCCCACGCGGTTCAACATCCTGCTCTGGCGCTCGGTGGTCGATCGCGGAACTGAATTCCAGGTGGGTTACAGGAGCGTATTCGAGCGCCGCGAAACTCCGGTGCGTTGGACGATCTATCTGAAAGGCGGCGAGGCGCTGACGAAAGTCGCGACGTTGCGGGAAACCAAATCCCTCGCGTCTATCAGCGACGGCTGGTGGCTTGCGCGTCCTCACGCAAAGGGCGCCTGGTTTGGCGACCTGCGCTTCCCGGAGTTCCGGACTTGGGGCAGCAAGAAAGGCATGGTGGACAGTCGCCTGGTGTTTTCCTGGGTGATCGATTCATCGGAAAAAAACGACCACCTTCGACAAACCTCCACGGACAGCGGCAGCTCGGGCGATTTCCTCGAGCGAATGGCCGCGCGGGCGTTTGGCAATCGCGAGGCTTGGGAAGCGAACCCGCGGCTGGCAGGCGTGGCCGGGAGCTTGCCGGAGTTTTTGCCGGTGGTGGAGTGATCGGTACGGAGCGCTTCACCGCACCGGCGTGACTTCCGCAGGTGCGGGAACGATCCGTTCGCGCGATCCTGCCAGTTTTTTCACCAGCCCGACAAACTCCGCGCGGTCTTCCGTGGCGTCGTCGGCGAGGCCGGGCTTGGCGAGTTCGAGCACTTTGTCCCAGCCGATGTCCTTCACCTCGTCCATCCCGCGGAGCTTCATGCCGAAGAGCGCGGCGGCGGTGGCGAATTGGAAATCGGCATCGGTCCTGTCGAGGGCAAGCGCATCGCCTGTTAGCGGGAACTCGATCAGGCGGCTCTCGTCGCCGTCCGGGTGCTTGTGGCGGAGTTTCACGGTCAACCACTCGTCGGTGGTGGTGGCGGGCTTCGGGGGAGCGGCTTGATATTTCAGATTGTCCGTGCCGGAAGCGGTGCCCGGAGGTGTTAGCTCGTAGAACGCGGTGACGGTGTGGCCGGCACCGATGTCGCCGGCATCGACCTTGTCGTTGCTGAAGTCCTCGTTGCGTAAAACGCGGTTCGCGTAACCGATCAACCGGTAGCCGCCGACCTTCGCCGGATTGAACTCGATCTGGATCTTCACATCCTTCGCGATGGTGACCAGCGTGCTGGTTAGGTTTTTCAGGAATACCTTCCGACCCTCGCGTTCGGAGTCGATGTAGAAATAGTTGCCGTTTCCGTCATGGGTGATCGCGTCCATCATCGCGTCGTTGAGATTGCCGGTGCCGAAGCCGGCGACTGTCAGATAGACCCCGCTTTTCGCCCGATCCTTCACGAGCCCGACCAGCGCTTCCTGACCGGTGACGCCGACATTGAAATCGCCGTCGGTGGCAAGGATCACGCGGTTCACGCCGCCTTCGATTTTTTGCTCCATCGCAATTTCGTAGGCGCGTTTGATGCCCGCGCCGCCGTTGGTGGAACCGCCGGCTTCGAGTTTGCCAAGAGCATTGAGCACGGTGGCCCGGCCTTCCGCATCGAGGCGGGTCGAGGGCAACGCGACGCCTTCCGTGCCAGCGTAAACGACGATGGCCACGCGGTCGCGTTCGTCGAGTTGCTCGACCATCGTTGCCATCGACTGCTTGAGCAGCGGGAGTTTGTCGGGGCTCTGCATCGAGCCAGAAACGTCTATCAGGAACACCAGATTGGAGGCGGGGCGTTTGTTCGTTTCAATCTCGCGGCCCTTGATCGCCACTCGGACCAACTGGTGAGCCGGTGCCCACGGGCATGCCGCCAGCGCGGCACTCACGGCAAACGGTCCGTCGCCCTTCGGCTGCTGATAGTGATAGCTGAAAGCATTGATGCATTCCTCGATGCGCACGGCGTCGCGCGGGATCTCGCGGCCCTCCTGGATCATCCGGCGGACGTTGCTGTAAGAGGCGGTATCGACATCGATCGAGAAGGTGGAAAGCGGATCGCGGTCGGGTGATTTCCACGGCTGGTCGACGAAAGGGCCGTAGCGGTCGCCAGAAGTTTGTTCAGAAGGAAGACTTCTCCCGAATCGCAGACTGTCCTCTTTCGCCTTTGCATCGTAATCCGTGACAGCCCCGGGAGCGGGCGAAACACGTGGCCGGGGTTGTCCTGCCGTTTGGGCGATTTCCAACCGTCGATATTCATCTGAGGATTCAGCATCCCTGCTGAGTCCTGAACTTGATCCTATCCCTGCCATGGGAGCATTCCCGGTACCGCGTCCTTTGCCAGTCCCGGAGCCGCCCAATCCTCCGGCGAGGTCTTTGCCGCGGGACAGTGCTCCGTCATTCGCAGCCATTTCCGGGAATCTAACTTCTGACTCGGGAATTGACGGGCTAGCACTCGCAGCTTCCGCACTGACGCGCCGGGGTGTCAGTTGAGTGTGATTGGCGGCCAATTGCTTCTTGGCCAGAGTGTCTGATGCAATCTCCGTCCGCTCCGGCTTGGCTGATGGTTGGGACATCATGGCATCGAAGGACCTAATCACCCGGGGCGGCTTTCGATTGAGCGCCCAAATCCCCGCTGCCAGCGCGACACTTGCCGCGATCGCGAGGCGGCCATAGTGATGTGTTGTCCGACGTTTCACCGCACGGCTAGGCCCAGCATCGACCGCCGCTTCGAGCTGTTTGAGAAAGGCCTCGTCGGGTCCTTTGGCTTGCTCGCGGAGCAGTTCATCGAGCAGGCGGTCTTCGGGAGATTGAGAGTTCATGATGGAAAAAGGTTAGGGTTCAGTTGGATTCAAGGCACAGGCGCAGGGCGGAGCGGGCGCGTTCGAGTCGTTTCCTAAAAGTGGCGGGCGGAATGCCGAGCGCGGCGGCCGCGCCATCGCCGTCGCGGTCCTCGTCGTAGTAGGCGTGAACCGCCAGAGAGAGGGTTTCGGGTAATTTCGCGCGGCAGTCGGCAAGGCGATCTAGCAGTCCTTTCTCGCCATCGCCGGCGCTCCAGGTGCGGATGGCTTCTTCCAGTCTCGCCATTTCGGGATCACCGAGCACGACCTCGCGCCGATGTTTGCGGCAATCCTCGCGCCATTTGTTGCGGACGATCCCGCGCAACCAGGAACCAAAATCCCGGGTGACATCGAAGCGGCCGATCGCCTGCCAAGCGGCGACGAACGCATCCTGGACGAGCTCGCGAGCCCGTTCGGGGTGGCCGGCCAGCACCCGGGCGTAGGCGAGCAACGGCTGGTGGTGATCGCGGATGAGTTCGGAAAAGCGGGTGCGGTCCATGTCGGGAGGGGAGTGGGCGATGGCGAGCGTTTTCATGGTTTTCACCACCTATTGATTCGAGCGTGCCCGTTTGTGACATCGGGATGAAACAATTTTCCGGAAATCCTGGCGGCGAAAATCTTCGCTTTCGTCAGCCGGTGAATGAGCTATGGATTCCGCAGTGAAATTCCTATCCGTCCTGCTTGCGGTCGCCATGACCGCGCACGCCGCACCGAGTGATCCGGGCAAGGTTGCCATCGATTTCCTCGAAAAAGTGCGGCAGCGGAAGCTCGACCTCGAACCGGGAGGCGACACCGCCCTTTCCGCCCAGACGGCCGATGAAAAAAAACGCCAGATCGCCCACCGCCTGGACCGGATGGCCAGCGACCTCGGCAGCGACCCGTTGGAGATCGGCGAGGTCAGGATGGATGAGAACTTCGCCGCGGTGCTGATCCGCAAGGTCGGTGGATTTGATCCGAGCCGCTTGCAGGTTTTCCCCGTCGCGTTGGTGAAGCGCGGTGCGGAGTGGACCGCCGCGCCGGTGCCGGCGTCATTCGAAAACGCAGGCACGGGATACGCGATCGCCCTGCGCAAGCGCCTCGAACTGCTCGAAAACTGGATGCTCCGCGAGCAGGTCGTCGATTTGGAGAAACTCCGCGAGCAATCGGCCGGCCGGATGCGCCGGAAAATCGAAGTCAGCCTGCCGGCGAAGGAACTTCGGAGTTTTTCTTCGAAGGAAGTCGGCGAGCGCTTCGTGGCAGCCTGCGAGCGGAAGGACCAATCGACGGTTCTCGGGTTGCTGGGTGGGTTGTCCGCGAAGTTGCCCGAGGATTGGGCCGCCAGATTGAAAGCGGTCGATCAGACATTCGCGGCGGGATCGACAGCGCCGCGACCGTGGCGGCTGCTCACCTCGCCGGATGTGATCCGAGTGCTCGTCCATCACGAGGAAGTAGACGACAGCGGCCTTATTTCCATCGGCTGTCTGGATCCGGCCGGGACTGGAAATGGATTCTCCAGCCCCCGGCTTGAGACGATCGAATGCGATCTCACCAAAGGCCCGGACGGCCTCTGGCAAATCAATCTACCCGCCAGCTTCCTGCAGGAATCGGACGAACCGACCGATGAGCCGGATGAGTCTCTCGACTCCGAGCATCTCGATGCGTTTCCCGAGAAATGGACCCAGGCGCATCCACCGGTTTCTCAGCCGGAGGCGGAACTCGCGAGGCAAGCCCTGGTCCGCGCGCTGGGCGATGGCGATCTGAAATCCCTGCTGGCGATTTCACAGCTCGGCGGCAGTCCGGAGCAAGCTCGCAAAGCTTGTCTGGAAGCAGCCCAACTCTGGTGGACGGTCCACGACCCCACCGCCGTGCGCCATGCGATGCCGCTCGCTTTCAAAGCGGACGGGACTGCCGCGGTCGGGATATTCCAGTTTTTCTCCACCCGGGATCCCGACCTTCTGGAC
Organism: Verrucomicrobiota bacterium; assembly: GCA_040385685.1. Taxonomy (GTDB): domain Bacteria; phylum Verrucomicrobiota; class Verrucomicrobiia; order Verrucomicrobiales; family Akkermansiaceae; genus Luteolibacter. The sequence goes on from JAZKGW010000053.1 coordinate 32,385, forward strand.
GTGAGAACCGTCTATTTCGAAAAATCCGCCGCAGGCTGGCTGTGGACGCCCGAACCCACGGCTCTCACCCGTGAAAAATTCCAAGTGTGGGTGGATTCCGAATCCCGGCGCTGGCCCGACCAGTGGCAGCAGACCCTCCTCGGCGACAGCCCGCTGCTGGCGAAAATCGACGGTCTCGCGGCTCCAACCAAGGAAGACGCCCGCAAAACCGTGGAAGCGTGGCTCGACGCCACCCGCCACGGGGATGTCACAACCGCGCTCCCCCTGATTGCCAGGCTGAACGACCCCAAAAGCGGTTCGACCGCCCTTCAGAATCTCGGATATGAGATCATCGGCTACCGCCGCAGCAAGGAAGTGCCTGTCATCACCGGAATCTATCAAGGAGCCACTTGGACCACGGTGGGGGTGAAAGTCGATCAGGATGGCAAGCCGAGCTATCCGCTCTTCCCCGTCATCCAGACCGACCGCGGGCCACGGATCGTGATCGAGATCGACTTGTTTGCCTCCGGCAATCGCGGGCGGGAATACCTCAACAGGATGGCGCTCGACCGACTTCAAAAATCGAGTTCAGCGGCCACCGCCGCTGAATTGCGCGGCCTCTTCACAGAGCATCAGGCCAGCGTTGAAGGCCAGTCTGGAAAGGCATCCCGCTGAGGAGGCACGCCATTCAAAGGCACCGGCGGCGTTTTAAAATGGTCTCGCTCCCCGGCGGGTTACTCGTTTTTTTAAAAATGGAGTTGTCGGGCAAAAAATTTTATGCTTATTAAATGTCTCAGCAAGTAAAGCTTATGTCCCCGCAGCCAATCCAGCCACTATTAGCCTCGTCCGCGTCGCCCCGTCACGCGAGACGGAGAGGCCCGTCCGGGATGACCTTGCTCGAGTTGACGGTGGTGATTTTGGTGCTGATGACGCTGATCACCACGTTGTTTTTCGGAGCCCAGGCGTGGAAGCGGGGATCGGACCGCGCCCTGTGCATCATCCACATCCAGACGGTGCAGAAAGCCGTGAGAAGCTACTCGAATCTCTACGGCTATTCGCCGGGTGCCTCCGTCGTGAACCTGCAAAATCAGATCATCGGCTTGGGGCGTTTTGTCGAAACGGCGCCGAGCTGCCCGGGTGCCGGCACCTATAGCTTCGGCCAAACTTACGGCCCCAGTACGATTCCACCGCTGGGTGAGCTCTATTTGCAGTGCTCGCTCGCCGTCACGGCCCAGCATGAGCCGCCGGTCCATACCGATTGGTAAATCCCGCGATCACGTGGGTAGTTTGTGGCCGGTTTTTGTGCTTTTCTACGCACATCGCTTTCTTAGCCCCCTGCCGTTTTTCTGAGACTCGGCCCGGGCGGCTCCCCCCAGCATAGTGTGTGTATAAGCTGCCCCGGTCGCCCCCCAGTGATCGGGGCAGTGGGGAGGGAACCTCCGCAATCACTTTTGCCAAATCCGCCTGATTTTGTCAGGACCGATTTCTTCCCACTTTCCCAGGTCATGGCCCGCGCCATCGAGTTTCCCGATCGCCACGCGGATCAACCGCAGCGTTGGAAATCCAACGGCCGCCGTCATCCGCCGGACCTGGCGGTTTTTTCCTTCGATGAGCCGCAGTTCCAGCCACGACGTCGGGATGGCCTGGCGAAACCTAACTGGCGGATCGCGCGGTGCGACTTCCGGCTCGGCATCAAGCAGGCGCGCCTCGCAAGGAAGCGTCCGGTGGCCTTGGATCATGAGGCCGCCGCGCTTGAGACGGCCAACCGCATCCGGGGTCGGGATTCCTTCGACTTGGGCGAGGTAAGTGCGGGGATGGGCCGTCTTGGGGTCTAGCAGGCGATTGTTGAAGCCCGGCTCGTCGCTGAGCAGCAGCAAGCCTTCGGAATCCATGTCCAACCGCCCGACTGGATAGACGCCGGAAGGAAATCCGAAATCCGCGAGCGTCTTCTGCCCCGGCTGGTCAGGAGTGAACTGGCAGAGCACGCCGTAAGGCTTGTGAAATGCGATCACCATGACCGCTATTTCCGGAAAATGAAGAACACCGCGCCTCCCAAACACACCGCGGCTCCGGCGTAGTTCCAAGTGATCTTCTCCTTCATGAAAAACACGGCGAACGGCACGAAAACCGCCAGCGTGATCACCTCCTGGAGGATCTTCAGCTGCCCGAGATTGAAAACCTGATAGCCAGACCGGTTGGCCGGGACCTGGATCATGTATTCGAAGAATGCGATTCCCCAGGATATCAGAGCGGCGATCATCCATGGTTTGTCACGAAGATCCCGCAGGTGGGCATACCAGGCGAAGGTCATGAAGACATTCGAAAGAGAGAGGAGCAGTATCGTTTTCAAGCCGATCATGGGAGGGCGTTAATCCTTCCGGGGCGGTTGGGCAAGCCTGCCTGCACAATTGACAGAGCAATGGCCGGGAAATAGAACACCCGTTCATGAGCTACAGCTTCATGGGTTTCGGGATGTTTCTTTTCGCGTTGCCCATCCTCGTTGGCCAATGGGTGGGCATTCTCGGCCTTGGCAAAGCGAATCGCAACGGCGCGTGGTGGTGCATGATGAGCGGCATCGGTTGCAGCACGCTCGGGGCGATTGGTTCCACTATTTTTATGGTCCTGATGATGACCGGAATTTCGAGCGGTATATCGGTGGGCACCGTTTCCATGATTGCTTCCAGCGGCCTGTCCGGACTGGGCTCGCTTCTGTTTGCCATCGGCTTCGCGATCCACGGGCTCCATGCATCGCGGGCCCAACAGCGGATCGGCGAACTGGAAGCCATCGCCACCGCTCAAGGCGAGGAGCTCAACCGCCATCGGGCGTCCTAGGATTCCGCCAGTTGAAATGCTTTTCTCTCCCACTTGCAGCGGAATGGTTTTCCCGCGTCATTCGGCTTCCAGCCATTCGCATTTCCGAAATCAATCGCCAACGTGACCATGTCGTAGCTGACGATCTTAGGCAGCTCGGCGATCAGGTTCTGGCCGTCCACCGGTGCGCTGGCCTCGATCACCAGCTCGTTCACGCCGCGGCGGTTTTGCATGATCCAGCGGTATTGGACGTCGCGATGATTGATGACTTTGTAGCCTTTTTGAGGAGGGGGCATGGAATTGGGGCGGAAGACTGATTCAATCGCGGACGAATGAGAATGCTTAACTCAAAATTCCGCCACCCTTGCATCCCGGCCCGCGATCTGCTCAGTTTCAACGAATGGGAAAACTCACGACGCACGTCCTCGACACCGCCTCCGGGAACCCGGCCCAAGGCGTCCGCATCCGCCTCTACGGCGATGGAAAGCTGCTCGCCGACACCCTCACCAACGCGGATGGCCGCTGTGACAACCCGCTGCTCGCCGACCCGCTTCCCGGCGAATACCAGTTGCTCTTCTCCATGGGTGACTACTTCCGCGCCCATGGGGTTACTTCCCCTTTCCTAAATGAGATTCCGGTCCATTTTACCGTCGAGGCGGGTCGGAATTACCACGTTCCCCTCGCCTGCTCACCCTTTGCCTACTCGACCTATCGCGGCAGCTAAGCGATTTTCCTGATGTCCACCCCGCTCAACACCGCCATCGCCCGCCTGGATGACCTTGGCAGCATCTCCGACTCGCCGTCCTATCTCGTCCGTACATTTTTGTCATCGGCCAGTTTGCAAGCCGCCGGGAAAATCCTCCAATGGATGGTCGCGCTCGGCATGGAAATCTCCCATGCCCCCGACGGCACCGTCCGCGGGATTCTAACAGGCTCCAATCCCGAAGCCGCCCCGCTTCTGCTAGGCTCCCACCTCGATACGGTGATCGATGCCGGGAAATATGACGGAGCACTTGGCATCATCGCGTCCCTCGCCGCGCTTGAAACGCTTCAGCACGAAAAAGTCGTCCTGCCCTTCCCGGTCCATCTGCTCGCGTTTTCCGACGAGGAAGGCACCCGTTTCCAAACCACCTATCTCGGAAGCCGCAGCATCACCGCCCCGCTCGATCCCGAGACGCTGGAGGTCAAGGACGCCACCGGAATCACCATCGCCCAAGCGATCACCGACGAAGGCTGGAATGCCGACGCCACCACCATTCGCTACGCCCCCGGCGAATGCCGCTGCTATGTCGAGCTCCACATCGAACAGGGCCGCGTGTTGGAAGAGGAGAACCAACCCGCCTGCGTCGTCTCGTCCATCGCCGGGCAATCCCGCCTAACGGTCACCCTCACCGGCCGCGCCGATCACGCCGGCACCACTCCCATGCCGCTGCGCCGCGACGCCCTAACCGGAGCCGCCCGTTGCATCCTCGCCGCCGAGTCCTTGGCGCAATCCCGCCCGCCGCTCGTCATCACCGTGGGCAAAATCCAGGTCCACCCCGGAGCCGCCAACTCGATCCCGCAAAGCGCCACCTTCACCATCGACCTCCGCCATCCCGACGATGCCACCCGCCGCGAATCCCTCGGCCTGCTCCACGATTCGTTTCTTGAAATTGCCAACGCGCGCGCGCTCGATCTCCAATGGAATCCCATCCAGGACAACAACGCCACCCCTTGCGACCCCGCTCTAACCGCCAGCTTGCAGGAATCGCTCGCCGCCGTCACCGGCTCCCGCCTCACCCTCGCAAGCGGTGCCGGCCACGATGGTGTCGTCATCTCGACCATCTGCCCGATTGCCATGTTGTTCGTCCGCTGCCGCGACGGACTCAGCCATCACCCCGATGAATTCGCCAGCCCGGCCGATATCGGCATCGGCATCGAAATCCTTACCCATTTTCTCAAAACCCACCCCGCATGAGCGACCTGACATTACTCGTTCACGGCACCTTCGCTGATGGCACCCGCGGCTCGCTCGCCATCGAGGACGGCCGGATCACCGCCGCCGGTCCTAACATTTCCGCCCCCGCGGACGAGGAAATCGACTTCGGGGAAAATCTGATACTTCCCGGTTGGATCGACGCCCACGTCCATTTTAACGAACCCGGTCGCGCCGATTGGGAAGGCTTCGCCACCGGCTCCCGCGCCCTCGCCGCCGGCGGTGGCACGACGTTCTTCGACATGCCGCTGAACTCAAGCCCGCCCGTCATCACGCGGGCCGCGTTCGAGGAAAAGCGCCGCATCGGCGAACAAAAGTCCTGCCTCGATTTCGCGCTATGGGCGGGCCTAACACCCGATTCGCTCGACCACATGGCAGCCATGGCCGACGCCGGTGCCATCGGTTTCAAAGCCTTCATGTGCCCGTCAGGACTCGATGAATTTCAATCCGCCAATCCCTCCACACTCCGCCAAGGCATGAAAATCGCCGCCCGCGCCGGACTCCCCGTCGCCGTCCACGCGGAAGATCCGGAAGTGATCCGCCGCCACCAACTCGCGAATCCACCCGCCGCCACCGACATGCGCGCGTGGCTCGATTCCCGCCCGATCAAGGCCGAGCTTGCCGCCATTCAAATCGCCATCGACCTCGCCGGCGAAACCGGTTGCGACCTCCACATCGTCCACGTCACCTGTCCGAAAGGTATCGACCTTGTCACCGACGCGAAGGCCCGGGGCGTCCGTGTCACCGTCGAGACCTGCCCGCACTACCTGCTGCTGGACGATCGCACTGCCGTCGCCATCGGCCCCGCCGCAAAGTGCGCGCCGCCGCTGCGCTCCGCAGAGAAAGTCGCCGGCCTCTGGCGGCAGCTCATCGCCGGCGGGATCGACACCATCGGCTCCGACCACTCGCCTTCACCTCCCGAGCTGAAACAAGGCGACGACATTTTCGCCATGTGGGGCGGCATCGCCGGGATCCAGCACGGACTGCCACTCTTGTTAAGCCACGGCCTGAACCTGACACCCCAGCTTTCCTCCAACGTCGCCACCCGCTTCCGGCTTCCTCAAAAAGGTTTCCTAACACCCGGCCACGATGCCGACTTCATCGTCCTCGCGAAAAAGCCATTCACCATCACCCGCGAAAGCCTCCTCACCCGCCACCCGATTTCACCCTACGTCGGCCTGTCCTCCGCCTTCACCGTCGCCGCCACCTATTTGCGCGGCCAGCCGGCAACCTTTCTGACCCGCGGGAAATTCCTCGCCCCACAAAGAGGTTGAGAGTTGATTGTTGAGAGTAAGAATCACGGAACTTCATCCCCGACCCACCCATGTCTCCCTTCGGCCACTCCCGCACCATCGTTTCCACGCGTCACGCGCTCATCGCCCCGGACGGACACGTACCGTCCACGTTTCCCGGTTGGGCAAACGCGACCGCCTACGTGATGCTCTCACCCGGCATGGGTGCCGATCTAACGCAGATGCTGGTGACCTTCGGTGCCCTCGGAGGCACCGCCACTTTCCCCTCCGACATCTACGAGCATGCGATCTATGTCGAAACCGGCGATTGCCGCGTCGAGCTCCCGGATCTAACGATCTCCCTGAAAACCACCGGCTTCATTTTCATCCCGAGCGACACCCTGTTCACCCTCCACGGCAATGAAACCACCCGCGTCACCCTATTCCGCAAGGTCTTCCAAATGGATCCCGATTTGGAAGCGCCGCCGATGATCCACGGCCTCGCCTCCGACATCCCCGGCGAACCCTTCCTCGGCAATCCCCGCGCGCTGCTCCAGACACTTCTTCCCATCGATCCCCGCTATGATCTGGCGATGAACATCTTCACCTATCAGCCCGGCGCCACGCTGCCATTCGTCGAGACCCACATCATGGAACACGGCCTGCTCATGCTCTCCGGGCAGGGGATCTATCGGTTGGAGGAAAGCTACTACCCCGTCACTGCCGGCGACGCGATCTGGATGGCACCCTACTGCCCGCAATGGTTCGTCGCCATGGGTGACGAACCCGCCAGCTATCTCTATTACAAGGATGTCCACCGCCTGCCCTAACATCATCGTCATCAACGGCACCGCCGTGGATGTCTCCGGCGTGCCGATGCACGCCAGCATCCTCGATTTCCTGCGCTCAAGTGGCAGGACCGGATCGAAAATCGGCTGCAACGAAGGCGACTGTGGAGCCTGCACGCTGCTGCTCGTTGAAAACGACGCCCCGCCCCGCGCAATCAATGGTTGCCTCGCGCTCGTCGCCTCGCTCGTCGGCCGGGAAATCATCACCGCCGAGGGACTTTCACAAAACGGCACGCTCCATCCCGTCCAGAAGGCAATGGTCGAATGCAACGGCTCCCAATGCGGCTATTGCACGCCCGGCTTCATCTGCTCAATGGCCGAAGCCCATGACCGGAACACCACCGGCCGCGAAGCCATCGCCGACCAACTCTGCGGCAACCTCTGCCGCTGCACCGGCTACCGGCCGATCCGCGACGCGATGCTGCAATCACTAACAGACTCATCACCCTCCCGCGTCATCGCCAAAGTTCCCGCAGCACCGCCCGCAACCGACAACTGGCATCGCCCCACCAGCGTGAGTGAAGCGCTTTCGCTGCGCGCGGAAAATTCCGACGCGCTCTTCATCGCCGGAGCCACTGAACTCGCGGTGCTCATCAGCAAACGTCACGTCCGCTACCCGGCCTTGATCGCGCTTGATGGCATTAAGGAACTCCAACAGATCGTAAAATCCAACACGCACTGGCTGATCGGCGCGGCCGCTCCGCTCACTGATATCGAGGAAACTCTGGCCGGCGAATACCCCGCCATCGTTCAAGTGATGCGCCTCTTCGCCTCGCGCCAGATCCGCCACCGCGCCACGCTTGGCGGCAATCTCGTTACCGCCTCGCCCATCGCCGACACGCCACCGGTTTTGTTGGCACTCGACGCCTCGGTGGTCCTCGTATCGCTAACAGCCGAGCGTAATATTCCTCTATCTGAGTTTTTCACCGGCTACCGCCAGACAGTCATGGGCTCCGATGAAATCATGACATCCATCCTCCTGCCCCGCGGACAAGCCGGGCGTTGTGAATTTTCCAAAGTCTCCAAACGCCGTGAAATGGACATCTCCACAGTTTCCGCAGCGTTTCGCATCGCCACCGACGCCGCCGGTCTCGTCACCGAAGCCCGCCTCGCCTACGGTGGAGTCGCCGCCACTCCGGCCCGTGCCCTCAAGACCGAAGCCGCCCTCATCGGCAAACCTCTCGCAGCGAGCGATGAAATCCTCGCCCTGCTGGACTCCGAGTTCGAACCCCTAACCGATCTCCGCGGCACCGCCACCTATCGAAAATCCCTCATCCGCGATCTCTTCCGGAAATACATCGCGGCGGACACGGGCGACATGATACTACCGTTTGGCGATTCCACTTTCCCAAGCCATACCGCGCATGAGATGCCGCATGAAAGTGCCATCGGCCACGTCACCGGTCAGGCTCTTTACGTGGACGACACCGCCCTCCGCCGCGGCACCCTCTCCGTCTGGCTCGTCCGTTCGACCCACGCCCACGCCACGATCACCCGCCTTGATGTTTCGAAAGCAACCACCGCCCCCGGCATCAAGGCCGTTCTAACCGCCGCCGACATCCCGGGCCTCAACAACACCGGCCCCGCCCGCCACGACGAGCCGCTGTTCGCCAGCGACCTCGTCCAGTTCCACGGCCAACTCATCGCCGCCGTCATCGGCGAATCCCTCGAAGCCTGCCGCCTCGCCGCCGCGTTGATAGAAATCGATTATTCTCCGCTTCCCCCGATCCTCGGCATCCCCAACGCCATCGCCGCCGATTCCTTCCACACCGAACCCCACTTCCTCGTCCGCGGTGAAATCGAATCCGCGCTGCTGGAGAGCCCGCACCTCCTCGAAGGCGAACTTCACATCGGTGGCCAAGATCATTTCTATCTGGAGACGCAGGCCGCCTGGGCCGAGCCCGATGGCGAGGGTGGCGTCCACGTCAGCAGCTCCACCCAGCATCCATCCGAAATCCAAACCATCGTCGCGGAAATCCTCGGCCTGCACAAACACCGAGTCGTCGTCGAAGCCCCCCGCATGGGCGGCGGCTTCGGCGGCAAAGAAACGCAGGGAAATGCCTTCGCCGCCATCTGCGCCCTCGGTGCGCTCGTCACTGGCCAAACCGTCGGCATGCAGCTCGACCGCGACCACGACATGGAATCAACCGGCAAACGCCATCCATTTTTCGCGAAATACAAGGTCGGCTACCACCCCGACGGCCGCCTGCATGCCGCCGATATCCAGCTCTACTCCGACGGCGGCTGGTCGCTCGATCTCTCCCTCCCCGTCAACGACCGCGGCCTGTTCCACCTCGACAACTGTTATTACATTCCCCACGCCCGTTTCCGCGGCCAGGTCGCGAAAACCAATGTCACCTCGCACACCGCCTTCCGTGGCTTCGGCGGACCGCAGGGGATGTTAGTGATTGAGGAAATCATCGGCCGCATCGCCGGAAAGCTTGGGCTCCCACCCGATCAAATCCGCCAGCTCAACTTCTATCATGGCAGCGGCGAAACCAATACCACCCACTACGGCGAGGAAATCGAGGGCAACCGCATCGCCCGAATCTGGAACGAACTGCTAGTCACCTCCGACTTCACTTCCCGCCGCGCCGCTATCACCGCGTGGAACGCCGGTCGCCCTAACACGAAACGCGGCCTCGCCATCACCCCGGTCAAGTTCGGCATCAGCTTCACTCTCAAACACTATAACCAGGCCGGAGCGCTCGTCCTCATCTACGCCGACGGCTCGGTGCAGGTAAACCACGGCGGCACCGAGATGGGCCAGGGCTTGCACACGAAAATCCTCGGCATCGCCATGCGCGAACTCGGCCTGCCCGCCAGCAGCATCCGGCTGATGCACACCCGCACCGACAAGGTGCCTAACACCTCAGCCACCGCCGCCAGTTCCGGCTCCGACCTCAACGGCATGGCCGTCGCCGACGCCTGCCGCCAGCTTCGCGAACGGCTGATTCCGCTGGCCGCCGAGATCCTCCAATGTTCCGAATCCGCCGTCACCTTCGGCGATGGCCAGGTCCACGGCTCCGCGGGCATTTCGATCCCATTCAACTCCCTGACATCCACGGCCTACACCCGCCGCATCCAGCTCTCCGCCGCCGGCTTCTACGCCACGCCCGACCTCGAATGGGATTGGGCCGTCGGCAAGGGCAAGCCGTTCCACTACTACGCCTTCGGCGCGGCTGTTAGCGAGGTCGAGATCGACGGCTTCACCGGCATGCACCATGTCCGCCGCGTCGATATCCTGCACGACGTGGGCGACTCCCTCAATCCCGCCATCGACCGCGGCCAAATCGAAGGCGGCTTCGTGCAAGGAATGGGCTGGCTCACTTCCGAGGAGCTCAAATGGAACCTCGAAGGAAAACTTCTCACCCACAGTGCCAGCACCTACGCCATCCCCGCCTTCAGCGACGCCCCGCTCGATTTCCGCGTCGCCCTTCTCACCGAGGCCAAACAACCCAACACCATCCACGGCAGCAAGGCCGTCGGCGAGCCGCCGCTGATGCTGGCCATTTCCGTCCGTGAAGCCATCCGGGATGCGGTTGGCAATTTCAAACCTGGAACCGAGTTCATCCTCGCCAGCCCTTGCACCGGGGAGGCCGTGAAAATGTTGATCGTGAATGGCTGAATTTTCCCTCCCCCTTTCGGGTTGGTGGCGACAGAACGCTTGACGGGGCCCGGTATTGAACGCCCTTGTAAAGACCCGAACCCCATGAAAAACCTCGCTCGCCTCGCATTTGGCTCCATCCTGATCTCCTTGTCCCCGGTCATGGCGGACGAAACCGAATCCATCATCGGCCCGGATTATGCCGATGCACCGGAAACCAAGGTGCAGGACGGCGTGCCGAAGGGCAAGGTCGAGGAGTTCACGATGGATTCGAAGGACAGCAAGATTTACAAGGGCATCGCCAAGAACCAGAAAGGCACGGTGCCCTATCAGCGGAAGGTGGCGGTTTACATCCCGGCGGATCACCGGCCGAGCAAGGAAATGCCGTTCATCATCGTGCAGGACGGCATCGGCTACCGCGACCTGACTTCGAGGGTGCTGGATAACATGATCGAGGCCAAGCGCCTGCCATCGATGGTCGCGGTTTTCATCAACTCCGGTGGCGGCGATTCGCTCGGCAGCCAGCGCGGCTTGGAATACGACGCGGTGGATGACACTTACTCGAAGTTCATCGAGAAGGAAGTCCTGCCGAAAATCAGCAAGGAATACAAAATCAAGTTCACCGCCGATCCGGAAGGCCGCGCGACCGTGGGCTTCAGCTCCGGCGGCGCGGCGGCATTCACGATGGCTTGGTTTCACCCGGAACTCTATCGGAAGGTGCTCACCTACTCCGGAACCTACGTGGACCAGCAATTTCCCGAAGACCGCAAACTGCCGGACGGTGCCTGGGAGTATCATAAGAATCTAATCAAAAAGACGGCCAAGAAGCCGATCCGCGTCTGGCTTCAGGTCAGCGAGAAGGACAACGGCTGGGACCGCGACGAAGCGTCGCTCCACAATTGGGTCATGGCCAACGAGCGGATGGCCGCCGAGCTCAAGGCCAAGGGCTACGACTACCGTTACGTTTTCTCCAAGAACGCCGGCCACACCGACGGCAAGGTCACCCGCCAAACCCTCCCCGCCGCGCTTGAATGGCTCTGGCAGGGATATGTCGCGAAATGAAAAACTTTCCCGTGACATCCCCTTTTCATTTTCTCGTTAGAACGGTCCTCTGCGGATTTTTCGCCGGCGTCCCGGTCCACGCCGATCCGGCGACCTACACCAAGGAGATCGTCCCGCTGTTGGAAATGTATTGCTACGAGTGCCATGGCGAGGGCGAGGCGAAGGGGAAGTTCTCGATGGACGAGTTCAAGGACCTGCCAGCCCATCTCAACAACCGCAAGCACTGGCTTCCCGTCTGGCAGAACCTCCGCAGCCAGGTCATGCCGCCGTCCGACAAGGACCAGCCGAGCGTGGAGGAAAAGAAGAAGCTGCTCGCCTGGATCGAGAAGGACGTTTTCAAGCTCGACCCTAACAACCCCGATCCCGGCCGCGTCACCATCCGCCGCCTGAACCGCACGGAGTACCAGAACGCCGTTTACGACCTGCTAGGCGTGGAGTTCGACACCCGCGAGGCATTCCCGCCGGACGACACCGGCTATGGCTTCGACAACATCGGCGCGGTGTTGTCGATGTCGCCGCTGCTGATGGAGAAATACGTGGCCGCGGCCGACGAGGTGGTGGCGCTCGCGCTGCCCGCCGGGGCCGCCGCGCAGGTCCCGCGGGTGGACATGGATGGGAAGAATTTCAAAGCGTCCGGCGATCCGAAAACCACCGGCAGTTGGCTGCCTTTTTCGAAAACCCAAAAGGTCAGCCTCAGCCAGGACATCCTGTGGGATGGAGACTATCAGGTGGAGGTCGAGTATTCGATCCACGGCGCGTCGGAAGCGACGACCGATGAGGCGCTGCTGGAAGTGTCCGCGGCGGGCAACAAGATCGGCGATGCTTCGCTGAGTTGGGACCAGCGGAGGGTGATCGAGCTAACAGGCAAGGCGCCGTTGAAAAAAGGTCGCCAGACTTTTGAAATCAGCCTCTCTCCCAGCCGTCGGCCCTTGGCGGGTGAGGAGGAGCTTTTCCTGAAGATCCAGCGCGTCATTGTCCAGGGTCCGCTCGGCGGCACGCAGAAGGAATTCGCCAAAGGCTATCGGATGATCTTCGTGGACGGTCCCGCACCGGAAGACAGCGCAGGTCGCGACCGCTACGCGCGCAAGATCATGCGCAGTTTCGTCAGCCGCGCGTTCCGCAAGCCGCTCGACGACCAGACGATCAACCGGCTGGTCGCGATCGTGAACGAAATTTCCAGGGAGCCGGGCAAAACCTTCCAGGACGGCATCAAACAGGCCATTGCCACCTGCCTCGCCTCGCCGCGGTTCCTGTTCCGCGTGGAAATCCAGCCGGAGCCTAACAATCCGGCGAAGATCGTCCCGCTCGACGAATACTCGCTCGCCGCCCGCCTGTCGTTCTTCATCTGGGGCTCGGTCCCGGACGACGAGTTGCTCAGCCTCGCCTTCAACACCAAACTCCGCGCCAATCTATCAGCGCAAGTGGACCGCATGCTCAAGGACCCGCGTTCGCAGCGGCTGGTGCAGAATTTCGTCGGCCAGTGGCTGCAGGCCCGCGACGTGGAGACCGTCCCGGTCGTCGCTAAAAGCATCCTCGGCACCGCCACCAACCGCGAGGCGGCCAAGCAGTTCGACCCGCGACTGCGGTCCGACATGCAGCGGGAAACCGAGATGCTCTTCGATTTCATCCTGCGCCAGAACCGCCCGGCCGAAGAACTCATTTCCGCCCGTTACAGCTTCCTCAACGAGCGGCTGGCGAAATTCTACGGCATCGAGGGCGTCGTTGGAGAGGACTTCCAGCCGGTGGACCTAACTGACCACCCCGAGCGCGGCGGCTTGCTGACGCAGGGCACGTTCCTGATGGTCACCTCGAACGCAACCCGCACCTCCGCCGTCAAGCGCGGGCTGTTCGTGCTCGACAACCTGCTGGGCACCCCACCGCCACCACCACCGCCTAACATTCCAAAGCTGGAAGACGCCGCCGGTCCCGGCAATGCCCATCCCACCCAGCGCGAGATGATGGAGATTCACCGGAAGAAGCCGGAATGCCGCAGTTGCCACGCGCGGATGGACCCCATCGGCCTCGGTTTGGAAAATTTCAACGCGCTCGGCCAATTCCGTACCAAGGAAAATAACAAGCCGATCGACGCGTCCGGGAAGCTGCTAACCGGCGAACAGTTTGCCGACGTCGCCACCCTCAAGACGATCCTCGCCGGCAAGCGCAAACCCGATCTCTATCGCACCATCGCCGAGAAACTCCTCACCTACGCCACCGGCCGCGGCGTTGAGTATTACGATGCCACCACCATCGACGGGCTCACCGCGCGCATGACAAAGAGCGATGGCAAACTCCGCGAACTCATCCAAGGTATCGTCGAAAGCGCCCCCTTCCAAAAACGCCGCGGCGACGACTGACAAAACTCTCCAACCCAACAACACCATGAGTCTCCAACTCCCAGGAAACAATCGCCGCGGCTTCCTCCGCGGGCTCGGCGCGTTCGTCGCGCTGCCAGCCATGGAATCGTTCCGGCCGCTCATGGCCGCCGCGGCGGAACGCGCCGTCGCCACCACCGCCAGCGGCGCGCCGTTGCGGATGGCCTACCTCTACATCCCTAACGGCGTGAACGTCGAGCACTGGCGGCCGAGTGGCACCACCGCCAGCTACAAAATGGGCAAGACGTTCAAACCCATGGAAGCGCTCCGCGGCGACTTCCAGATTTTCACTGGATTCGAACAGCAATTCGCCGCAGCGAATGGCGATGGCCCCGGCGATCATGCCCGCGGTGTCGCCACCTATCTGACTTCCACCCAAGCCCGCAAAACTTCCGGCTCTGATATCAAGCTCGGCATCTCCGTGGACCAGATCGCCGCCCAGGCCGCCCAGAAACAAACCCGCCTGGCCTCGCTGGAACTCAGCACCGACGGCGCGCGCAATGCCGGCAACTGCGACTCAGGTTACTCCTGCGCCTATCAGTTCAACCTTTCCTGGCGCTCGGAAACCCAGCCGATGTCGCCGGAGTCCAATCCCCGCTCGGTCTTCGAGCGGCTGTTCGGCGCGGGTGATTCCAAGGAGCGCGCCGCCAGCCTCGGCCAGCGCTACGCTTCGAAAAAGTCGGTCCTCGACTTCGTCCAGCAGGACGCGCAAGCGCTTCAGAAATACCTCGGCCGCAGCGACCGTCACAAGCTGGACGAATATCTAACTGGTGTCCGCGAGATTGAGCGTCAGATCGAAAAGGCCGAGTCGATGGGACTGCCGAAAGACCCGGGCGTGCCCGCCCCGGATGGCAGCCCGGAATCCTACAAGGAGCATCTCCGGCTGATGATGGACATGATGGTGCTCGCCTTCAAAACCGACTCCACCCGCATTTCCACCTTCCTGATGGCCCACGATGGCAGCACCCGCAGCTTCAAGGAAATCGGCGTAGCCGACGGCCATCACAACATTTCCCATCACCAGGGAAAGGCCGACAACCTCGAAAAGCTCGCGAAAATCGATCTCTTCTACATGGAGCAGCTCGCCTATTTCCTCGATAAACTAAAGAACACGCCGGACGTCGATGGCAAGTCGCTGCTGCACAACTCGATGATCGTTTACGGCGGCTGTATCTCCGACGGCGACCGCCACAACCACGACGACCTACCCATCGTCGTCGCCGGAAATGCCGGTGGTGCCTTCACTCCCGGCCGCCACGTCGATCTGGGAGAAAACGTTCCGATGTCCAACCTCTACCTCCGCATGTTGGAGGAATTCGGCGTGAAGGAAAAACGCTTCGGCGACTCCACCGGATCGTTGCGGAAAATCTGACCTCCTGACTGCGCGGAGCTCATCCTCTCAACGCGGGACTGCTTGCGAAATCGGTCGAATCCCGATTGAGTCCGCGCATGTCCCGCCGACTGGCAGTTCCCCTCATCCTCGTCGCCGCGATTTTGTTCGCGTCGTTCGGCCTGACCCGGCTGCGCTTCGACACCGATATCCTGTCGATGCTTCCCGCCGGGCTGCCCGAGGTGAAAGGGCTGAAAGCCTTCCACGAGGCGTTCTCCCGCAACGACGAGCTGATCCTCGTCATCGAAGGCGGCGAGCAGGACGCTGGAACTCTATCCGAAGCGGCGGAATCACTCGGGGAGAAACTCGAAGCCGACGGCTTGGTCAAACATGCCCGCTGGAAGCCGCGCTGGAACGAGGAACCGGAGGGCATCGCCGAACTGCTCGCCTACCTCTGGCTCAACGGCGACCCGGCCGTCACACGTGCACAGGCTGACACGCTAGCGCCGGCAAACTCTCCCGCTACCGTTAGGGATTCTCTCGCCAAGGTCGCCACTTCGATGGAAGGGCTCGACATGGTCATGCTCGCCCACGACCCATTTGGCTTTCTCAATCACCCGGCGGTGAATGCGTTGATGAACTCGTCCGGCCTGGGCGGCGAGGCATTCGAAAGCGAGGATGGCCGCACCCATCTGTTATTCGTCGACGCCCTGCAGCCACTGCCAGGATATCGCGAGGCGGACGCGTGGTTGAAAGACCTCCGCAAGTCGGTCGAGGCGTGGCAGTCCGCCGACGGCAAAGGCCTCAAGGTCCGCCTAACTGGCGAGCCCGCGTTTTCCTCGGAGATCGGCGTCGCCATGGAAAACGACCTCAGCGGCTCAATCGGCATCACCCTCGGACTCATCGGCATTTTGTTCTGGTGGATGCAACGGCGCTTCAGCCTGCTGCTCGGACTAACAGGAATTCTGATCCTCGTGTTCGCGGTGGCGCTGGGCACGGCGGGCTGGCTTTACGGCGAGCTCAGTATCATGGCGCTCAGTTCGATCGAAATCCTCATCGGCCTCGCCGTGGACTACGGGCTGGTGATCTGCCAAGAGGCCAAGGTCGCGGGCCACGACCGCAGGCAACTGCTGAAAGCGTGCGGCAAACCCGTCGCATTCGGCGCGCTAACGACCACCGTGGTATTCCTCGCGCTCAATCTCGGCGGCCTGCCGGGGATGGCGCAGTTAGGAAGCATCGTCGCCATCGGCCTGAGTGCTGCCGCCATCCTGATGCTGGTGATCTATCTGCCGTTCGTTGCGAAGTTCGGCGTGGACCGGCAACCCGCCCGGGGCTCGGGAAGAATCCTTCCGCGCGGGAGGTTGTCGTGGTCCATCACCGGATTTCTATCACTTGCCGCCGTCGCCGTTTTACTCATCCACGGCCTGCCCGGAGCTGAGTTCAGCTCCAAAATCATGCGCCCGCGAAACAGCGAGGCGATGGAAACCTTCGAACACGTGCAACAGGCGTTCCCGGCCTACAGCGGCAAATCGCTGGGCGTTGTCGTCGAAGCAAAAACCGACGCGGAAATGCACCAGCGTCTGACCGAAGCCACCCGCAGGATTGCCGCCGCGCGGGCAGCCGGTTCCATCAAGCAAGCCAACCTGCCCGAAGGCTGGTGGCCTGATGCCGCCCGCCAATCGACTAACCGTCCGATCCTCGCCACTCTCGCCGCGGATCGCGTGCGGCTGCTCCACGAGGCCGATGCCGCCGGATTTGCCGAAGAAGGACTGGCGCTCGGCCGCGGCGTGCTCGACGCACTTGCCCGCCAGACGCTTGAAGGTGGATTGATCTATCCGCAATCGCCGGCCGCACAGGAAGTCATGCGGTTGTTCCTTGCCCGCAAGCCGGACGGCGGCGGCTATTTGCTGGGCTCGGTGGAACCCGCCACCGGGATCGATCCGGCCGGGGCGGATTACGAGAAATTCCGCTCCATGACCGGCGGCGGGATCTGGCTGAGCGGCTGGGACCTCTTCAAGCCGGCCATCGCCAAACTCGTTAGAGAGGACATGACGCGGATGCTGGTGCCGATGTTCGTCCTGCTGATCGGCATGATGATCGCCATCTTTCGCCGCGCGGGCGATGTCGCGCTGGCGTTGTTCGCGATGGCCCTCAGCACCCTGCTGCTACTTGCCATCATGAGCCTAACCGGGTTGAAATGGAACTTCGTCAACCTCATGGCCACCCCGCTCCTGCTAGGGACCGGCATCGACTACGCGATCCACGTGACGCTGAGTCTGCGACGAACGGGAGGCGATCTCAAAGATCTCTGGCAAGGCACCGGCAAGGCGCTGCTATTTTGCGGCGCGTCCAACGTCATCGGTTTCGGCTCGCTGGTATTATCATCCAGCGACGCCTTGGTCAGCCTCGGCAACGTCGCGGTCATCGGGATTCTGTTGAGCATGGGGATCTCGATCTTCCTGCTCCCCGGTTGGCGGCATCGTGAGGCGGAGTGATGACGTCGCCGGGCTGACGACGCGGAATTCACGCCATGATCGCCTTCACGGCCTTCGCCGGCTCCACGCCTGTTAATTTGTAGTCGAGACCCTGGAACTTGGTGGTGAACCGAGCGTGATCGATGCCGAACTGATGGAGCAACGTCGCGTGTAAATCCCTGACGTGAACAATGTCCTTCTCCGCCGCGTAGCCAAGCTCGTCGGTCGCGCCATGGACGATGCCCGGCTTGATCCCCGCACCGGCCATCCACAGGCTGAAGCCCTTGATGTGATGGTCGCGGCCGGTCCCCTGCCCCATCGGCGTGCGGCCGAACTCGCCGCCCCAGATGACGAGCGTGTCTTCCAGCAGGCCGCGTTGTTTCAGATCCTTCACCAACGCAGCAGACGCTTGATCCGTTAGTTTAGCTGCGGCGGGCATGTTCTTCTCGATATCGCGGTGGTGGTCCCAGCCGCGGTGATAAAGTTGTACGAAGCGCACGCCACGCTCCAGCATCCGCCGGGCTAACAGGCAGTTGCTGGCGAACGAACCATCGCCGGGTTGCTTCACGCCGTACATGTCCAAGATGTGCTTCGGCTCACCGCGCATGTCGGAAAGCTCGGGCACCGACGATTGCATCCGGAACGCCATTTCATATTGGGAAATGCGGGTCTCGATCTCCGGATCAACGCGCTCGTCGCGCAGCGCGCCGTTGAGTCGCTGGATTTCATCGATGACTTGGCGCTGGGTCGATTGGCACACTCCGTCCGGACTGCCGACGTAATGAACGGCGCTGCCCTTGCTCTGGAACTGCACACCCTGGAACTTGCTGGGGAGGAATCCCGCGCTCCATTGCCGGGCGGAAATCGGTTGGTCCGGCAGCTCGCCACGCGAGACCATCACCACGTAGCCGGGAAGGTTCTGCGACTCAGCGCCGAGGCCGTAAAGCAGCCACGAACCCATGCTCGGGCGACCCTTGAGGATCGAGCCGGAGTTCATGAACGCGTGCGCCGGATCATGGTTGATCTGCTCTGTGACCATCGATCTAACGACGCAGATATCATCCGCGATCGAGGCGATATGCGGAAACAGCTCGGAAACCTCGATGCCGCTCTTGCCGTGTTTAGCGAATTTCACGAACGATCCACGGGCAAGCAACTCGGTGCCTTGGAGTTGTGCGAGCTGCTGCCCGGCGGTGAATGATTCGGGAAACGGCTGGCCGTTGAGCGTGTCCAACTTCGGTTTGGGATCGAACGATTCCAAATGCGATGGTCCGCCCGCCATGCAGAGGTGGACGATGCGCTTCGCCTTTGCAGGGAAGTGCAGGCCGCCCTGGCCTTCGAGAAATGGAAGTTTGCTGGAAGCCCCTAGCAGTTGTGAAAGCGCCATGCCGCCGATGCCCGCGAAGCTCTTCTGCAAAAACGTCCGGCGACTGAAGTCCTGTTGGAACCGCTCGTATTGATCAATGAAAGGATGATTCATGGCTCAGTAGCGGGTGATGGTTTCGTGAAGGTTGAGAATGACGCGGCAGAGCTGCGACCATGCGGCAAGCTCAACGGGATCATGACCGGCACCGGGATCTGATAGACCGGTTTTAAGGAAGGCCACGGCATCGTGCGGTTTGGTTTTGTAGAAATCGCGCTGCGTCGTCAGGAACTTGCCGAGCGACTCGACCTCGCTCGGTTTGGCATCGCGGGCGAGCGCCAGTTTGATCGCATGACGGATCCTGTCATCGTCAGTTCCGGATTTTTCACGAATGACTCGCAACGCGAATGCCCTCGCGGCCTCTACGAATGAAGGATCATTTAGCAGCGTGAGCGCCTGTTGCGGGCTGTTGGACTGGAAGCGGTCGGCCGCGCATTCCTCGCGGCTTGGAGCATCAAATCCAGCCAACATCGGGTGCATGAACGTCCGTTGCCAGTGCATGTAAAGCCCGCGGCGGTATTGTTCGTCGCCGGTGCTGGCGTGATAGTCGCGCTCGGGAAAATTGAGATTCACCCAATATCCCGCGGGCTGATAGGGCTTCACGCTCGGTCCGCCGACAAGGCCGGTGCTGAGCAAGCCGGAAACGGCAAGGGCATTATCTCTAACGAACTCCGCGTCGAGACGGCGGGCGGATTGTTCCGCAAGCAAACGGTTCGCGGGATCCTTTTCCGCAAGCTCGGCGCGCGTGGCGGACACCTGCCGGTAGGTGCGGCTGGTGACGATGAGACGGACCAGGTGTTTCACATCCCATCCCGAATCACGGAACTCGGCGGCGAGCCAATCCAGCAGTTGCGGATGGGACGGCCACTCGCCCTGGTTGCCAAGGTCATCCAGCACACTGGACAGGCCCCTGCCGAAGAACTGTTTCCAAAGCCGGTTGTTAAACTGCCGGGCGGTCAGGGGATTTTCCTTATCCATCAGCCACTTCGCGAGGTCGAGGCGGGTGAGCCGCGAGGCGCCGGTTTTCACCGAGGCATGCGCCAGAAACGCGGGAACAGCGGGCTTCACTTCCTCCGCCGGATTCATCCACGCGCCGCGGGGAAGCACGTGGGTCGAAGGAATCTTGTTCGCGGGCAGGGTCTGGGCGATGACCGAATAGGCGTATCCCGCGCGGCAGGCGATGATCGAGCTGCGAAGATCCTTATAAGCCTTGGGAAGCGTGGCTTCCGGCGTGGTTGACTGGATCCATGCGGCGGCAAGCTCACGTTGATGGTCTTCGCCACGCGGATCACGGAAAGCATCTATCAGCTCATTGCGAACCGCGTTCTCCCGGCCGGGCACGCCATCGCCGAAAGGGCTTACGCTGAACCGGACTTTCCCGATGTCGTCGCTGGCCAGCGTCACCTGCAACACCCGCCCGGGCGCGGCGGGAAGCGGCTCCGCTAGCTGATGGAGCGCATGATGCGGCAGCGTGGCGGCATCCTGCGGCTCTTCCCACAACGCGGGAGCGGATCGCCATTCCCCCTCCACCTGCGGACTCTCGTCACCATTGCTGTATCGATTCTGCGGCGTGCGGCGGTCCGCCTGGCTCCAGGCGATCTTGAGCGGCGCTCCCGAAACGGCGAACGCCGGCATGACCGCGAATTTTCCGTTAGGCTGGCGCCCCACCTTGCCGCCGCTCCTCGCATCGGGCAGCGCTTCGAAACGGATGGTCCGGATCGCCTCGTCGGGTAGCGGAAAATTCAATGTCACGATTTCGTCCTTCATGGGAGGGCCGGTCAGGACGACCGACTTGTCCGGCAGAATCTCATCGGGCGTGCCTTTGAGGGAGGTGACTTCGGCCGGTTGGAGCGTGTGCCAGCCGGTGGGATTCGCTGCTAGATATGATGCGGTCCGCCCGATCCACTGCTGGAAATCGGCGTCGTCCTTGTCAGATTTCAAGGAAGCCAACAATTCAACACCTTCGTTCTGGAGCGCCACGAGCCGCTGCTCCAAGGCGGAGTTCTTCGTGTAAATTTCCGGAGGAAACGGCCAGTCATTGTTGGATCTCGGAAGATCCGGATTAGGGGTATAGGCATAGTCGGCATAAACCCCCCACTGCCGGATGTCGGCGAAAAACGCGCCTAACGAATAAAAATCCCGAGCCGTGATCGGGTCAAACTTATGGTCATGGCACTCCGCGCAACCGGTGGTTAGGCCGAGCCAGGCCGCGCCGACGGCCCGCACGCGGTCGCCCATGGATTTCGCCATATACTCCTTCGGCTGCGCTCCGCCCTCGCGGGTCATCAGGTTGAGGCGGAGAAACCCGGTGGCGATGCGCTGCTCGTCGGTGGCGTTCGGCAGGAGGTCGCCGGCGAGTTGCTCGATGGTGAACTGGTCGAAGCGCTTGTTGTCGTTGAAGGACTTGATCACGTAGTCGCGATAGGGAAAAACGCGGACGTTCTGATCGCCGTGATAACCGACGGTGTCGGAAAAGCGGACCACATCCAGCCACGGCACTGCCATCCGCTCGCCATAGCGCGGCGAGGCTAACAATCGATCGACTTGTTTTGCGTAGGCGTCCGGGCTTTGATCCGCGAGGAAGTCGTCGAGCTCCGCCGGAGCTGGCGGCAGGCCGGTTAGATCCAGTGACAGGCGGCGCAGCAGGGTGGCCTTGCCGGCCAGCGGCGAGGGCGGGATATTTTCGGTCTCAAGCGTGGCGAGGATGAACGAGTCGATCGGATTTGCGACTTCACCGGCATGTTTGGTCAAGGTGGGAACGGGCGCTTTCACAACCGGCGTGAAGGCCCAGTGCTGCTCGTATTTCGCGCCCTGTTCGATCCAGGCGCGGACCAGCGATTTCTGCCGGTCAGTTAGATCCTTGTGAAAGTCCTTCGGCGGCATGACCTCCTCGGGATCGGTGGCAAAGATGCGTTTCAGGATCGCGCTTTGATCCGGCTTGCCGGGGACGATCGCCCGTTCGTCCGAGTCCTTGAGTTTGGCGTAAGCGCCTTCCGGCGTGTCGAGGCGCAGGTCGGCTTCGCGCGTCTTGGCATCGAAACCGTGACAGGCGAAGCAGGTGTCCGAAAAGATCGGGCGGATGTGGGCATTGAAAGTGACCTGCTTGGGCAGGGTTGTGGTCGCCGCTGGTGCGGTGGCGGCCGTGCTTTGCTGATCGCACCCGGAATTCAGGATGGCCGTTAGGATCGCCAGAATGGGAAGCAGTTTCATGGGGCAAAAATCCGGATTTCATTGAGGCCGCCGCCGTGGTTTGGGTTTTCCGGAGCGCGTTCCGGATGGCGGTAATGGCTGACGCCCACGACTTTGACAAAGCGCGCACTCACCGGTGCGACGCTGAACGATTCGAACGGAAAATCAACTCCCGGCGCGGGCAACTCGGGGATGCGCTGGAGTTCCGCTTGTAAGATTTCCCGGAAATCGAGGCCATCGTCCGAGACCAGGACCCGGAACCCGCTCAGGCCGCGGTCGCCGTGGGTCCGGTTGCGGGTGTTCTGGAAATCGATCCGGCCGATCTCGGTTTTCTCCAACAGATCCACGGTGAACTCGCCATCGGCTTCATTGGGCGCGAGCCAGAACGACCAGTCGCCGGGCGAGCCGGAGTCGTTGAGCCGACCGTCTGTTAGCGATCCGGCGGGAAACACACTGCCATGCGCCTTCGAATAATGGGCCGGACTGGTGACCGGTTTGCCGAGCGCCAGATTCCCCGCCGACGGCGAACCGCCGGAGCTAACAGGAAGACGCCGTGCGGAATCCCCGAGATCGACGCGGTAGTCGCCGAGGGTGGAAACGAGCCGGGTGCCGCCGGTTTCGCGGACGATGGCCAGCGAGTCGCCGGAGAGCAGGCGTTTCCTCGGCGTTTCCTCGGCGGGGATTTCGATCTCCCCGTCAAAGACCTCGGTTAGAATGACCGGCCCTTCGACGCCGGAGCCGACGGCGACGCCAAACTCGGTGCCAAGATCGGTGATCCTTCCGGCAGGGGTATCGAGGTGGAAGCCGTCAAGGTGGTGGGGAACCTTCACCGTCGCGCGGCCATGGGTGACCTCCATGGAACTCGCCGAAGTGACTTCGAACCGGCATGGGCCTTCGAGGATCACGCGCACTCCGCTTTGATAGGTGACTTCGACAAACCCGCGGATCAGATTCATCGGCTTGTCCAGCGATGCGGTGTCCGGATTTCCCTCCCAAAGAGCGGCGGTGGTGCCGGTGAGCGTGGCGGAGGGTCTGCGTGTTAGACCGGGATAGAAAAACGCCGCCAACATCACGCACGCGGCGAGTGCCAGTAGGATCGCAACGCGGCCGAAACGAACCGGCTGCTCGGTGCGCGGCATCGGCACGATGGTTTCCGCCCGGCGGTGGCGGATGAGCGCGGCGTGCAACCGCAGACTCGTGCGGTAATGGCTGCGGGCTTGAGAGGAGCCGCGGAGGATGGTGTTGAATTCATCGATCCCGGCACCTTCCAGCGTTTCATCAAAAAGCTGCTGGAGAAGCGCGTCGAGCCGGTTGGAATCGTAGTCCACGTTCATGACGGTCGTTGGCTGAGTTTGCCTGCCACACAGTTTTCCAGCATTTGCCGGATCCGATGGAGTTGTACGGACAGTGCGCCGGGAGTTAGATTTCGCGAGGCGGCCATCTCGTTGACCGAGGAGTCCGCTTGATAGCGGTGGAGGATGAGATCGCGCTTGTCGGCGGGAAGTTGCCCGAGGCAATCATGCAGGGCGTGATCGAGGGCAGTGGTGGTTTCGAGGGCGGAGTCGTCCTCGGCAGCTAACAGATCGAGCAGTTCGGGATCGAAAATATGGCGGTCGCGAGCAGCATCCCGGCGGGCGGCTTTCACCTGGAACCAGGCGATCCGGCACGCCCAAGGCATGAACGGCATGGCCGGATCGTATTCCGCGGCCTTGCGCCAGAGGACCAGATTGGTTTCTTGCAGAACGTCGTCCGCCTTGGCCTGGTTCGGGAGCAGGGAAAGGATGTAGGCGTGCAGCGCCGACTGATGACGGGTGATCAGTGCGACCAGATTCTCCTGCGGGTTTAGTGGGTGGCTCGCCATGGGTTCCGGTAAATATTACCGGAAATCGACGGAATCTTACGCGAGAAATTCGAATTTCTCGTACGTAGTCCCGCCTTCAGGCGATTCTTGGGCGAAGACCGCCTGAAGGCGGGACTACGCACGAAGAGGAAAACTCACAGCTTTGTCAGCTTGGTCACTCGGCCGGTCTTATTCCAGTCCTCGACGTATAGATTGCCCGCCTTGTCGAAGCTTAAGCCATGTGGCGCGGTGAAAATTCCGAGGCGCTGGTCCTGCGGTGGCACTCCGAAATTCGCCCACTGCGCCTGGTTCGAATTGTCTCCGAGGAAGGCGACCGGTGTGCCGGTTTTGTCGAGAATCGTGACGCGCGACTCAAGCTCGGCGACGGCAATGGCGTCGCCATGGAAACTCACCGAGCAAGGGCGGCGGAGGTTGCTGGCGTGAACGCCGATCCATTTTCCTTCAAGATCGAAATGGACGAGACGACGCTTTTCACGGTCGGCCACCAACAGCCGGGCCTCGCCGAAACGGGTGTCGATGGCGAGGCCGTGGGGAGTGTTGAATTGCTGCTCATCCGCGCCCTTGCTGCCGAAGGATTTGAGAAGTTTCCCGGTGGCGTCGAACTTGTGGACGATGTTGGACCCATAGCCAATCGATGCGAAAATCGCGCCGTCCGGAGCGACGGTCACACCGGTTAGACCAACCCAGCCACCGGGGATTTCGCCGGTCGTTGCGTTCGGGATTTCAAGCAACAGCTTGCCCTTGGTGTCGATTTTGCAAACGCGCATCGGTGGCTTTCTGCCGTTAAGCTGTGCTCCGTAAATCACGGTTTTCCCACCTTCGGTACGGATCGCCATCGCGTGGAATCCCTGGCACTCGGGAGCGATCGTCCCCACGAATTTCCCGTCAGGCTGATAGACGATGACCGAGAGTTCGGAGTCGGCGGAAACATAAATCAGCCCGGTTTCATCATCGACCACCACGCCGCCATGGGTCGGTCCGATGATTTTGCCATCAGGCAGCTCGCCCCAATGCGGCACGGCTTCGTAGGACCAGGCACCGTTCCCGGTATGCACGGCGGTTTGCGGGCCGTCACCCGGTTTGATGCCTTTGTCTGGATGACCGAACGACAGTGGAGCCAAGAGGAGTGGAATGAAATATCGCATTGGAAATGCAGGCTTTCTCATTCCGTCGGGCGAATCAAGGAGCAAGAATTTCCCCGCCGTTTCAGGGTTCGCGAGGGTCGCGGAAATTTTTTCTTGCATACCCCCGGCCTAATCCATACTCATCGCTCCAGATTAACGAATGCACCTTTCTAAGAAATCAGAGTATGCGCTGCGCGCCACGATCAACCTCGGCATCGCGACCGAAGTGGGTCGGGCCACGGTTTCGGGTTCGGAACTCGCCGAGGCTAACAGGCTGCCGCTGAAATTCGTGGAGCGCATCCTTCAGGAACTGCGCGAGGCCGGCCTCGTCGAGACCCACCGCGGAAAATTCGGCGGCTACTGCCTCGCCAAACCTGCTGACCAAATCGGCATCGGGGAGCTGGTGCGACTGATGGACGGCCGCCTCGCGCCGATCTGCTGCGCCAGTGAGAACGCCTATCAGCCCTGCACCTGTCCCGACGAGGACCACTGCGGACTGCGCATGATCATGATCGATGTCCGCAACGCCATCGCTAACATTCTGGACCGCTACACCGTCGCCCAAGTCGTCGAAGTCACCCTGCGAAAAATGCGCCGCGACGGCATCGTCCCGCCATTCGCCACTGCCGAATCCTTCGCTGCAACGGGCACCGCCCCGAAGCGCAAGGCCGATCCCGCCGACGGATTCCTCGCCGGCCTTTCCCAACTTGCCACTCTCACTCAAGATCCCAATGAGCACGATCACCTCTGAACCATCCACCTCCGACGGTCCACCCACCGATTGGTTGGAGATCGTTCGCAAAAATGTAGCCAACCTCCGCTTCGGTTCGGTCCAGATCACCGTCCACGACGGCCGCGTGACCCAAGTCGAAAGCATCGAGAAAACCCGCTTTGTCGCCGCGCGCGACGAGAGCCCCACGGGCAAAAAATAAATCACTAACAGGCGCGCCATCCGCACGCCCGCTCCACTTCAAGAGACCGGCCGGACCACCGGAGGGATTGACAAGGTGCCAAGTCCCATCCGGCGTACTCCACGCTTGGGTCCATGCCTCGTCATCCTCCGTGTCCGACCGGTCTCTTTTTTTGCCTAACATCCATCTCCGTCCACCCGACTAACGGGAGGAAATCCACAACAACCTGATCACGGGATCACCTACAGCGGCCAACCGCAGACATCCATGAATACCAAAATAACAAAAACTCGTACCGCCGCCCTTGCCTTGCTTGCCACGCTGCCAATGCAGGCCTTTTCCCAGGACAAGCCGACCGCGGCCTTCGCTCCCGAGGCCTTCGACAAGCTCTGGAGTCTGGCAACCCTCTACAAGGACGACACAAATCCCATCCTCGAGGAGTTCAAACTCCGCGGCCGCTATCAGGGCCAGTATTGGGACGTGGATGCGGATCAGGGCAGCCAAAGCGACTGGGAAGACCGGCGCTCGCGCTTTGGGTTCGATGCCAAGCTGTTCGACAAGCAACTTGAAGCCCGCGTCGATTTCCAAAGCAACGATGGCTTCGATGATTTCTACGACGGCCTGGTGGATGCCTACCTCCGCTGGAAGCCAACCAAATGGCTCAGCATCACTGCTGGCAAAACCAAACCTCTGATCGGTCAATACGACTGGCTGGAATCCACGAACACCCAGCCGACCTTCGAGCGCTCGCAGATTTTCAACCAGCTCGGCATCAACCGCGCCACGGCTCTAACGGTGGAAGGTACCACCGGCGAGTGGTCCTGGCGCGCCGGCGTTTATTCCAACGACACCCCATCCACAACCGGTGGCACCGGCAAGTTTGGCGAGGGTGAATTTGGGGATCTCGATGGCGGCGTTTCCTATTCGCTCGGCGTGGGATATGACTTCAAGAAGCTTCTCTGCCTCGACAAAGCCGACTTCCGCCTCGACTGGCTGCACAGCGAACGCGAGACAGGCGACTTGGTGTTAGGAAAATATGACGACATCATTTCATCGACCTTCACCCTGAAGCAAGACCTCGTGGGTGTGGTCGTGGAAGGCTTTTACGCCAGCGGTGGCGACGGAACTAACAGTAATGTCTTCGGCTTCTACATCGAGCCCACCTATGACGTTATTCCCAACCGGCTCCAGCTTGTCGGCCGCTACTCCTTCGCCAGCAGCACCGGTCCGCTCGGCGTGGTCGGACAGAGCCGCTATGAGAGGACCGTGGCCACCGGCGGCGGTCTCGGCGATTGCTACAACGCACTCTATGGGGGCGTCCAATACTTCATCTACGGCGACCGGTTGAAACTCATGGCTGGTGCTGAATGGTCGCGTCTCGATGGCTCCACCGGCGACACCTACGATGAAGTCACACTCCTCACCGGCGTCCGCATGTCGTTCTAACGAACAACGCCGCAAATCCTTTCATCGCTCCCGCGCCCCTTCACCGGGGCATAACGCAACTTCTATCCGAACATCCCATGAACACGAATTCCAATACCGACACCATCATCCAACAGGAATACATCTCCATCGGCCAGCTTGCCGCCTACCTCGGATGGTCCACCCGCTTCATCGAGGGACTGGTCCGGGGGGAACACCTGCCGGGTCTTGAAATCGACGGCCAATGGCGCTTCCGCCGCGACGACGTCGTGGACTGGCTCGAACAGAAGATCCAAACCCTCGACACCGCCCGAGTCTCCGAACTGGAGGCGAAGATGGAATCCTCGCTGCTCGCGGACGGCACCTTCCGCACCACCCGCACCGACCGCCTCACCTCGCGCCTTCCGCTCAAGGGCATCGCACTCGACGTGAAGGCTGGCAACAAAGCGGAACTCCTCCGTTCTCTAACCACCGTCGCGGAGGCGACCGGACTGCTGTTCGACCGCGAGCATCTGCTGGCCTCGCTGGTGGACCGCGAGTCGCTTTGTTCCACCGCCATGCCCGGCGGTGTCGCGCTGTGCCATCCGCGCCGGCCGATCCCGTCCATCATCGAGCGGCAATTCCTCTGCTTCCTGCGGACCACCGAACCGGTCGATTTTGGCGCGGAAGACGGTGAAGGCACCTCGCTCTTCTTCCTGCTTTGCACGCCGGACGATCGTTCCCATCTTCATGGCCTCGCCCGCCTGGCCCGTATTCTCCATGGCAACACTCTGGAGCTCCTGAAGTCAGCCTCGTCCTCGGAGGACATCCTCGCGGTTCTCGCGGATGCCGAATCCAGAGTCCAACAGAAACTCTGAGCCTCTCCGGCTTCGGAAGAACTTTCCGCCAGATCCAACCGATATCATGAACCTCAAGCGACTACTCGCCGTCTCCGGCGCGGCCCTGTTCCTGCTGCCCTCTTGCGGAAAGAACCCAGCAGGAACCGGCAAGCCCGCCGCGGTCACGCTGCTGAATGTTTCCTATGATCCGACTCGCGAATTCTACATCGAGGTGAATGACGTGTTCACCAAACAATGGAAAAAGGACCACGGCCAGGATCTCAGGATCGACCAGTCGCACGGCGGCTCCGGCAAACAGGCGAGGTCCGTCATCGATGGCATGGAGGCCGATGTCGTGACTCTGGCGCTGTCGCTCGACATCGACATGATCCACAAGGAGCGCGACCTGCTTCCCGCCGATTGGCAGACCAAACTACCGAATAACAGCAGCCCCTACACCTCGACCATCGTATTTGTCGTTAGAAAGGGAAATCCCAAGGCCGTCAAGGATTGGGGCGACCTCGTGACACCCGGAATGCAGGTCATCACGCCGAACCCGAAAACGGGTGGTGCGCCGCGCTGGGCTTATCTTGCCGGTTGGGCTTGGGGACGCCAGCAGTTCCAGGGAGATGAAGCCAAAGTGCAGGATTTCATCAAGCAACTCTACAAGAACGTCCCCGTCCTCGACAGCGGCGCGCGCGGCTCCACCACCACCTTCGCCCAGCGCGGCATCGGCGATGTCCTGCTTTCCTGGGAGAACGAGGCGCATCTGATCGAGAAGGTATTCCCCGGCAAGACCGAGATCATCTATCCGTCCATCAGCATTCTCGCCGAGCCATCAGTCGCCGTGGTCGAGAAGAACGCCGCGAAGAAAGGTAACTCGGAGATTGCTAAAGCCTATCTCGAATTCCTCTACACCGAGGTGGGACAGGATCTCGCGGGCAAGCATTTCTATCGGCCACGCGATCCGAAAGTCGCCCTGAAATACGCGGCCCAATTTCCCGCCATCAAGCTCGTCGGCATCGACGAGGAGTTCGGCGGCTGGGCCAAGGCCCAGAAGATCCATTTCGCCGACAACGGCATCTTTGACCAGATCTCCCAACCGTAAATCCACCATGAAAACCAAATACATCATCCCCGCCATTCTGACGTCCGTGCTCGTGCTGGCCGGTTGCGGGAAAAACAAGCCCGAGGAGAAAGCGGCCAAGCCCGTGAAACTCCTCAACGTTTCCTATGACCCGACCCGCGAGTTTTATGTAGAGGTCAATGAAGCCTTCAAAAAGGAATGGCTGGCCAAGCACGGCCAGACCGTCGAGATCGAGCAATCCCACGGCGGCTCCGGCAAGCAGGCGCGTTCCGTCATCGACGGCCTTGAGGCCGATGTCGTGACCCTCGCCCTCGCGGGTGACATCGATAGCATCGTCAAGGAAGCCAAGAGTCTCCCCGCCGACTGGCAAACCAAGCTTGCGGATAACAGCTCGCCCTACACCTCCACCATCGTGCTGGTCGTTAGAAAGGGCAATCCCAAGGGCATCAAGGACTGGGCGGACCTCATCAAGCCGGACGTGAAAGTGATCACGCCCAACCCGAAAACCTCGGGCGGCGCCCGCTGGAACTACCTCGCCGCCTGGGCGTGGGCTCACAAGGAGTTCGCCGGTGATCGGGCGAAGATCATCGACTACGTCACCCGCCTCTACCAGAACGTGCCAGTGCTCGATAGCGGTGCCCGCGGCTCCACCACCACCTTCGCCCAGCGCGGAATCGGCGACGTGTTTCTATCGTGGGAAAACGAGGCCTATCTGATCGAGAAGGAGTTCCCCGGAAAAACCGAGGTCATCTATCCGTCGATCAGCATTCTCGCCGAACCACCCGTCGCCGTGGTTGACAAGAACGCGGAGAAACACGGAACCGCCGAGGTGGCGAAGGCATACCTTGGCTTCCTCTACACCGACACCGCCCAGAACCTAGCGGGCAAGCACTTCTACCGCCCCCGCAACAAGGCGATCGCCGCCAAGTATGTGGACAAGCTGCCTCAACTGCCGCTCGTCACCGTCGATGCGGATTTCGGCGGCTGGGCCAAGGCGCAGAAGGAGCATTTCGACGACGGCGGCACTTTCGATAAAATCTACAAAAGCAAGTAACTGCTTTTCAAATGCTGCCAAATCACCAATCCCTCCCGCATGTCTAAGCGCCGCGTCATTCCAGGTTTCGGCCTCTCCATGGGATTCACGGTGACCTATCTGAGCCTCATCATTCTAATTCCACTGGCCGCCTTGTTCATCAAGGCGGCCGGCCTCGGCTGGACGGAATGGTGGAATCTTCTCACCACACCGCGGGTCATCGCCGCCACCAAGCTCACCTTCGGGGCAAGCGCCGCCGCCGCCTCGGTGAGCGTCGTGCTGGGCATGCTGGTGACGTGGGTGCTGGTCCGCTACGAGTTTCCCGGCAAACGTCTGCTGGACGCGATGGTCGATCTTCCCTTCGCGCTGCCCACGGCGGTCGCGGGCATCACGCTGACGCAGATCTACGCGCCTAACGGCTGGATCGGCCAATACATTTCGCAAGCCGCGACGTGGGTGAATACGACCTGGCATCCCACCGGTTGGCTTGGCGGGCAAGTGAGCGATTTGGCGGCCAAGGGTGCGGCCTACAGCCCGATCGGGGTGTTCATCGCCCTCACCTTCATCGGGTTTCCGTTCGTAGTTAGAACACTGCAACCGGTGCTGGAAGATCTCGGCCACGACATCGAGGAAGCCGCAGCCACGCTGGGCGCGAACCGCTGGACGATTTTCCGCCGGGTCATCTTTCCCCTTCTAGTGCCCGCCCTGATCACCGGTTTCACCCTCGCCTTTGCCCGTGCCATCGGTGAATACGGATCGGTTATTTTCATCTCGGGGAACCTGCCGATGAAAACCGAAATCCTGCCTCTGCTGATTGTGGCCCAGCTTGAGCAGTTCAAGTATCAAGCCGCGGCGGTGATCGCATCCGCCATGCTGCTCGTGTCGTTCGCCCTGCTCTTCCTCATCAATCTCCTGCAACGCCGGCTCGACTGGCAGCATCGCTGAAATCATGGCACTCCGCCCCGCCACCGCCGAATCCCCCGTTGTCCGAGTCATCCTGATCGGCACCGCCCTGCTGGTCCTGTCACTGTTCCTGTTGATGCCGTTAGGAGCGGTGTTCTCGGAAGCACTTCGCCGTGGCTGGGAAGTCTTCCTCGCCTCGCTGCACGATGAGATCGCGCTCTCGGCAATCAAACTCACGCTGTTAGCCGCCGCGATTTCGGTGCCGCTCAACACGCTGTTCGGGATTTCCGCCGCGTGGCTGGTCACCAAATACCGGTTCAAGGGCCGCGCGTTCCTGCTGTCGCTGATCGATCTGCCATTTGCCGTTTCGCCGGTCATCGCCGGGCTTGTGTGGGTGATGATCTTCGGTTCCAAAGGCTGGTTTCCGCCGGCGGCGATGACCGAATTCTTCGCACCCGCCGCGCAATTCACCGCGTGGGCGGCCGAGTATCGCGGGTTCAGTTGGTTGTTTTCAGATCTATCCGTGTGGTTCGCGAATCCGAAAATCGTCTTCGCGTTTCCCGGCATCGTGATCGCCACTGTGTTCGTGACCTTTCCCTTCGTCGCGCGCGAGCTGATCCCGCTGATGGAAACCCAGGGCAGCGACCAGGAGGAAGCCGCCGTCACGCTCGGTGCGCGGGGTTGGCATATCTTCTTCCGCGTCACTCTTCCTAACATCAAGTGGGGCTTGCTGTACGGCGTCCTGTTATGCAACGCCCGCGCCATGGGCGAATTCGGTGCGGTCTCCGTCGTCTCCGGCCACATCCGTGGTGAAACCAACACCCTGCCGCTGCACATCGAAGTGCTCTACAACGAGTATCAATTCAGCGCCGCCTTCGCCTGCGCCACGCTGCTGGCATTCCTCGCGCTCGTCACGCTCGGCATGAAGAGCCTTGTCGAGCATCTCTCAGGTCAAAAGGCCTCCCGGCACTAACTCATTTTCCCATGTCGATATCGATCAAATCCATCAACAAGACCTTCGGCAACTACGCCGCGCTCGAGAACGTGTCGCTCGAAGTTCCGGACGGCTCGCTGACCGCGCTGTTAGGGCCGTCGGGGTCCGGCAAAACCACCCTGCTGCGGATTGTCGCCGGGCTCGATTTCGCCGACCCTGGAAATGGCAAGATCCTCTTCCACGGCGAGGACGTGAGCGAGATCTCCGCCGGCAAACGCGGCGTCGGATTTGTGTTTCAGCACTACGCCTTGTTCAAGCACATGACCATTGCCGAGAACATCGCTTTCGGTCTGAGCGTTCTTCCGAGATCCAAGCGTCCGGCTAAAAAAGAAATCCATGACCGTGTCTTCGAGCTGCTCAAACTGGTGAAACTCGAAGGCCTCGACAAACGCCGCCCGCACGAGCTATCAGGCGGCCAGCGTCAGCGTGTCGCGCTTGCCCGCGCCCTCGCGATCCGCCCCAAGGTCCTCCTGCTAGACGAACCGTTCGGCGCTCTCGACGCGCAGGTCCGCAAAGGACTCCGCCGCTGGCTGCGGCAGTTCCATGATGAAATCGGCCTAACAACACTCTTCGTCACGCACGACCAGGAAGAAGCGTTGGAGCTCGCCGATCAGGTCGTGGTCATGCGCAACGCGCGAGTCGAACAAGTCGGCGATCCGCAGACGATTTACGACCGCCCGCGCAGCCCGTTTGTTTACGAATTCCTCGGGAACGTGAACAAGCTGCACGACCCGACCGGAGCTGTGAGTTATGTCCGCCCGCATGAAATCGAGATTGTCTTCGCCGCCGAATACGACCCCCTAACCGACCGCCTGGCCCGCGTGCAACACCTATTCAGCGCAGGTCCAATCGCCACCCTCAGCCTGCGTCTGGCAGACGGGCAGTTCCTCGATGTCGAGCTCTCCCGCAAGCAGCTCGAGGACCTCGGTCTCAGCGTCGGTGATGAAGTCGCCGTGCGGACGACTTCTGCGGACGAAGCCAAGTTTTAGTTAGGCAGTGTACTGGGGGGGCGCAGTTGTTTGCGGCGTTGCACGAGAGCTGGGAAATTAATTCATAACTAAACTACCCAACTTGGTATTTTAAGCTTGCGGTGGCCGAGAATGGGCGCTTTCATCCGGGCGTCGCAGCATTCCACGGTACGAGCCGAGTTTGAGTTTGGACAATCCTTGAACCCCACTCCTCATGAAGGCCACAATAGCTCGTACACCCCACGGAATTCTCCTTTCGATCGATCACCTTTGTTGAGGTTGATGCGTCCCACCTCGGGGTTGCCGCCCGGCTATCGTTGCCTGGCAAACGCCTGCCGCCGTCCCGTTTTTTGAGCTCGGTGGCTGATTTTTGTTAGAATCCCCTTCCCCCTCGGCTCACACCTCACCTCCAATGCTCAAGGTCCCGATTATTCCTAACACTTCATCACACCTAACATCATGCATCTTCCAACACCTCAATTCTCCCGTCTCGTCACCGTCCTCGCCTTCGATCTCAGCAATCCGTCGCTGGACTCGATGATCCTTGCCTGGGATCACATCGCCGCCCGTTATCTCAACCGGCTTTCATCCGATCCTGCTTCCGCGGGTCGGATCGAATCGATCCGGCTGCTGGCGATTCACGATTCCGTTGTCTCGATCCTTGGCCGAGGGAATAGCTTCATTTTCAGCGAATCCTCGACCGGCACCTCGGTCGCCGCGGCACTGGCGGCGGCAGCACAAGCGTCACACGATATCTTGGCGAGCACCTTTGATTCTCCAACAGATCTCAGCGATCTCGGCAATTCCCTGGAAGAAAGTCTGTCCTTCATTTCAGACAAACGGGAGAAGGCGGTGGGCGCTGCGACCGGAGCCGCGAGCGCCGCCGCGTTCGTCAGGACATTCGAACTTCTGAGTTTGAATCATCGGCTGAACCCAGCCGGCGGCACCCGGCTAACCGACCCGCGGAACTCGGCACAGATCACGTCCGGCGTGACGGGCTGGCGCCGCTCAGCGTGACGATCCCTTTCCGCGGAATAACTCCGCGGTAAACCTTGGATCGAGGCCCGCCGGTTGTTGGGACGCGGCTTCGGTCCAGGGTTGCTTGGCGGTGCGGGTCTTTCGCCCCTCAATACCGCGGCATCTGCGGATCAACAACCTCCGACCAGGCTTCGATTCCGCCCCTCATCGAAAACGCATTCTCCACGCCCTGCGCCCGCAAAATGGAAGCACCGCGCAGCGAGCGCATGCCGTGGTGGCAATAGACGATCACTCCACGGGAGTTGTCGGCTGTTAGTCTTGCTCCCGCGGTCGGAAAGATCCCTAACGGAAACCATTCGTTGCCTTCTATCTGGCAAATGGCGAGTTCGTCTTCCTCCCGGCAGTCGATCAGCCGCGGCCGCTGATCGCGTGGCAGATGAATCCATTTCGCCACCGCCTCGGGAGTGATCTCAAAAGTATCGGCCGCGTCCGGCAGTGCTGGAAAGTTCCCGCTCATTCAACGATCACGGGAGTGCCAACCTGGACGTTGTCGAAGAAATGCGTGGACATGTGGTGCGGCATGCGGATGCAGCCGTGTGACGCCGCGTAGCCCGGAAGATAACCGGTGTGCATTCCGATGCCGCCGTTGATGCGCATGAAGTTCGGCATCGGCGCGTTGTAAAAAATCTCGCTGGGTTTCGGCTTGTCGGTGCGGATGTCCACGTTGTCGTTCGTCGTCATCCCGGTCGCCCGGTCCTTGAAAACGCCGTAGGCCGAGGAGACATGGTCCTTGTCTTTTTCGCTAATCTTGTATTTCCCGGCGGGAGTTCCGTGGTCCTCAGTGCCGCTGGAAATGCGGGAAATCCCCACCAGCGTGCCGCCCTTGTAGAAAAACGCCTTCTGCTGGCCGCGATTGATTTTGATCATCGGACTGCCTGTAGCGCTGTCGCCATCCCAGTAGGAAACGTCGTCCGGGATCGCCGGAGCCGGGTGCCCGGTGCCGCCGGAAGTCTTTTGGTGGACAGGCCCGCCCACGCCAGCGAGGTAATCCGAACGGCGCGGACCGGAAGGACCGCACGCATTCAGAGTCACGGCCGCCAGCCCGAAAAGCGGCAGATAGTTAAGAAAGGTTGATTTCATCTTGCGGCGCAGAGTGTACCCGGATCGCCTTCAGGTCAAGCCAACCGGAAATTGCGGTGGCGGTCTGGATTGGCCGCCCGGATGTTGCGCAAGAGGGCCCTCACGACAAACCCCGTTCGGGGGGCTGGGCAATGATGGAAAATTTCGCCGAGGATTCAGCGATGTGGCATCAAGATAAGATCCTGAAGCGGATCGCTTTACTGGGCGTATTGCTGGGTCTTGTTTTGGTCTCGCCAGCCTTTTCGGATTCAGTGATTTCCACCGTCCTTCCCTACACCACAGGCACGAGGATTGCGGTTGATTCCAAGGTGGAACCGGGCACTCGCTACGGCCGGATCATCCGCTTGGAACACAACGGCAGTGCCAACGGAACATTGATCGCCACCTTCGAATCGTGGCCGCACGATTTCCGAATCTATAAAAGCGTGGACGACGGGCTGACGTGGACGCAGATCTCCGCGCAATATCTGAACTCCAGCGGCCCGTGGTACATGAAGGCCGAACCGGACCTTTTCGAACTGCCGCATGCGGTGGGAAACCTGCCGGCGGGAACCATCATGCTCGCGGGAAATGCCGTGGGTGGCGGACGCAGGCTGGAGGTGTGGTATAGCCTCGACCGCGGCGTGAGCTGGTTGTTCCGCGGCGTGGTACAAACGGCCGACGCGATTCACAAGAACATGTGGGAGCCGCATCTGGGTCTTACCAGCGCCGGCCAGTTGATCTGTTATTACAGCGATGAGCGGTTCACCGCGACCTACGACCAGGTTCTCAGCGAAAAGGTTTCTCCCGACGGCGGACTGACGTGGGGACCGGAGCAATTCGTCTGCGCCATTCCCGACGGCGTCAACCGTCCCGGAATGGCGGTCGTTTGCCAGATGGGAAATGGCAAATACGTGATGAGTTTCGAGGCGGTGGACAGCGGCACATGGAGCCAGGCACGCATCAAGTTTTCCGACGACGGCATCAACTGGGGAAGCGGTCCCGCGGATTACGGCACGTCGGTTAGGACGACGAGTGGCGCTTATGTCGGTGCCTGCCCCTACATCATGTGGAGTCCGGCCGGCGGGCCTAACGGAACTTTGGTTATTTCCGGCCAGTTCCTCATCAACAGCCCCAACACGGATCGCCAGCTTTTCATCAACACCAACCTGGGAGTCGGCGATTGGACGATGATTCCGGCCCCGGTCCAGTGGCAGGGGGGAGGCAACAATCTGGTTGGCTGGAGCCAGGGCATGATCCCGACGGCGGACGGCCAGGGCATCATCCAGTTGGCAAGTTCGCGGATCACGGTCAATGGCAGCAATGATTACAACGAAATGCTTGTCGGCCGCCAACAACTCATTCTTCCCGGACAAACCTATGCTCTCTCCAACCAAAATAGCGGCCTCGCGCTGGACATCCCCGGCAATACCAACGTCCACAACACCCAGCTCCACCAGTGGACTAACATCGGCGGCCCGGCCCAGCGCTGGCAATTCACCGACCTCGGCCATAACATCTGGACGGTAAAAAATCCCGGCAACGGCCTCGCCGTGGACAACGCCGGGTGGAGCACCACCGCGGGAACCCCGATCATCCAGTGGGACTACACGGCTTCCGGAGCGCAGCAGTGGAAGCTGAAACCAACCGGCAAAGGCCCTTGGAAACTCATCAACACGCATTCCGGCATGGCGATCACCGTGAGCGGTGCCTCCATCAATCCGGGCGCTCCCATCGTGCAGATGCCCGACAACGCCGGGACGGAACAAAACTGGCTGCCACTGCTAACAGGAGGCGCGCAGGATGGCTACCGCCTGACCCGCTACAAGCTGGATGGAAATACCCTGGAAGATACCGGCAATGGCAACCACGGCATCGCCAGCGCCACCGCAAACAATTACGTGGCGAGCCGCGTCGGCACCCGTGCGCTGCTATTCAATGGCGTGGATGCCAACGTCCAGCTTCCGCGCGCAGTCGGCGGGGATGATTACTTTTCCATCGCCTTCTGGATGAAAACCACGTCTGCCGGTGGCACGGGGACTAACTGGTACAATGGCTCCGGCTTGATCGATGGAAAACTCGCCGGCGTGGCGAATGATTTCGGCGTGTCCTTGCTCAATGGCAGGATCGCGTTTGGCGTGGGAAGTCCCGACACCACCCTCCAGTCGACGGCCACCGTCAACGATGGCAGATGGCGTCACGTGGTTGTCACGCGCAACAGCCTTGATGGCACGATGTCGATCCACATCGACGGCATCGCCAGCGGTAGCATGACGGGCCCCCTCGGCGCGCGTGTCGCCCCGCCGTCCCTGCGCCTTGGCAGCAGCCAATCCGGTGCGGCGGGGACATTTTACAACGGCGCGCTCGACGATGTGCGACTCTATAACGCGCTGCTGGATGCCGCTACCATCACCCAACTTGCCACGGTCCAGAATCCGAATGCCACGTTGGTGGCGAAATACAATTTCGAGGGCAACAGCACCGATAGCAGTGGTTCCGGCAACAACGGCACCGCCAGCGGAGTTACCTACGTCGCCGGGAAAAATGGCCAAGCGGCACAGTTCAATGGAACCAATGCTTCCATTCTAACACCCGTGCCGGTATCGGAAGATTTCAGCATCGCCTACTGGATCAAAACCACCTCCACCGGCGGCACCGGCACGAATTGGTACGAAGGGGCAGGAGTGATCGACGCCGATATCGCGGGCGTGGCCGCGGACTTCGGGACTGCTCTCATGAACGGCAAGGCGGCCTTCGGGGTGGGCACCAGCGATGGCACGCCGGTGACCACGATCCTTTCCACCAGCACAATCAACGATGGCATCTGGCATCACATCGCGGCGACCCGCAACAGCGCCAGCGGTGCGATGAAATTGTATGTGGATGGCGTGCTGCAAGCTTCGGCCACGGGCTCCACCGGCACCCGTTCGTCAACGGCCTTGCGCATCGGCCGCAAGCAACCCGGAGGCGGCTACCTAACTGGAACGCTCGACGATGCCGCGCTCTACACCTACGAACTGAGTCCCCGACAGATCGCGGCCCTCGTCACTCCGGAACCACTGCCTTCGCCGTGGACCGGTGCCGATGTCGGCAGTCCCGGCGCACCCGGCTACGCCAGCTACAATGCCACTTCCGGCATCTGGTCGGTCGGCGGTGGCGGCGCGGACATCTGGCAAGCCGCGGATCACTTCCATTTCGTTCATCAGACGTTCAGTGGACCGGGCACCCTGATGGCCCGCGTGACCGCAGGTGCCATCTCCAGCGATGGGATCACCAATGCGAACGCCAAGGCCGGGATCATGTTCCGCGATTCGCTGGCTTCGGACGCACCGTTTGTTAGTTTGGTTCACGACCAAGGCCAGGGCTTGCAGTTCCTGTATCGCGACGCCGCCGCGGCCGCGGCAGCACAGCAGGGGGCCAACGTTGCGGTGAATCCGGCGGCTTGGCTGCGGCTGACCCGCAATGGCAATACCATTACCGCCTACTATGCGACCACCGTTGGCATGCCCGCGGCGGAGAATTGGATCTTGATCGGCTCCCACACGACTAATCTAACGAACTCCGCCCGTGCCGGTCTTGTGGCATGTGCGCATGATCACCTGGAGTTGGCCAACACCACCTTCACC
This sequence comes from Verrucomicrobiota bacterium, assembly GCA_040385685.1. GTDB lineage: Bacteria > Verrucomicrobiota > Verrucomicrobiia > Verrucomicrobiales > Akkermansiaceae > Luteolibacter. The sequence goes on from JAZKGW010000053.1 coordinate 71,534, forward strand.
GATGTTACAGTTTCGTCCCCCGTTCCGCCCACGATCTCTTCGGTGTCGAATCAAACGATCCCTGAAAATACCTCGACTCCTATTTTGCCAGTGACCCTCGGTGATGCTTTTGTCCCGGCAAACAACCTTGTTCTAACGGCCACCTCGTCGGCCACCAGTTTGGTTCCCGATGCGAACATCGCTCTCGGCGGCAGCGGTTCGTCCCGCACCGTGACGGTCACTCCATTGCCCAACCAATCGGGCTCCGCGACCATCACGCTGGTCGTGAACAACAACCAGCCCACCGCCAACACCGCGTCGGTTTCATTCCTCGTGACCGTGCAAACCACTCTTGCGGGAAGTTGGCGCCAGCTATGGTTCGGCAGCACCGCGGCGACCGGCAGCGCCGCCACCACCGCCGATCCCGACAGCGACGGCATCACCAACTTCTGGGAACGGGCTTTCAACTTGAATCCCACACTTGCTAACAGCGGCGCTGCGGTTTGGCCCGCCGTCAGCGAGTCCGGCGGACAGTTGGTTCTAACTTACACCCGCAGCATCGCCGCCACCGACCTGACCTATCAAGTCGAGTGGAGCACCGATTTGCAAACTTGGTCTTCCGTCGGAGTGACAGACAGCCTGGTTTCCAGCGATGGCACCACCCAGCAACGGGCCGGGAAAGTGCCACTGGCCACCGGCAGTCCGTTGTTCATGCATTTGAGGGTCATCGGTACTCCTTAGCTCGTTCGAGGAACCTTTCCATTTTCACATGGGGGATCCCGACTTCGGTGAATTCGTCACCGGATTTCTGGAAGCCCAGTGATTCGTAGAACCCCGCAACGTGGGTGCGAGCGTGGCAGGACAGTCGGCGAATTCCTGATTCCGCGAGACGATCCTGAAGCATCGTCATGAGCATTCGTCCGTATCCGAGTCCTTGAAAATCGGGGCGCACGGCCATCTGCCGGATTTTCATTTCGTCGCTTGAAAAGGTAGCGGCGATGGCACAAGCGGCCAAGGTTTCGTCAGTTAGAAACAGTCCGAAGTGACGTTGGTGGGATTCGGCGCTGAGATCCTCGTCATACAGATTCATACCCAGGGGCACCCGCAGGACCGCGTGGCGGAGTTCGCATTCCATCCGGTATTCCGGCGAGCCGTATTGGATTTCCGTGAATCTCATGAAACGTCCCGGCTCGTTATCGGCTGCGCTCGATGTGCACTGCGACGCACTCGGTGTTCGGGAGAATGTGTTTCTCGATGGTGATGGCGACGTGTTGCAGCGGATGACTTGCTAACAAATGACCGGCGATATCGGTGGCGAGAGTTTCGATCAGCCGGCGCGGGCGGGCCGCGGCAAGTTTTTCGATTTCCAGCGAGACCTGATAGTAATCGATGGTGCGGGAAATTTCATCGGCCAAGCCATCGAAGCCTTGTGACGGAGTCATCTTCACGGTGACTAACAACGTCTGCGAACCGGCGCGTTCCTCGTCGGGCACGCCGATGAGGGTGCTGACGCGGAGGCGGCGGATCTTGATGGTGTCCATGGGGGGTGAAGAAAGTGCAGGCCGGGATGCCTAGATCACGAGGCCGTTGCCGAGGGCTTCGGTGAGGAGGATGCGGGTGGGCTGGTTGAGGTCCAGGTCGAGGGCGTCTGCAGCGGTGAGCCAGCGGAATTCCTCGGCCTCGTCATTGAGGGTGACAGAGGTGGTGGTGGCGCGGGCGACGTAGTTGAGCAGGATGAAATGCTCTGGGCGCATGAACTCGGGCGAGTCGATGCAGTCCTGAACGAGGGCAAACTCAATGTCGCGGAGATCGAGGCCGGTTTCCTCGCGGATCTCGCGGCGGAGGGCATCGGTGGAGGATTCGCCGCGTTCGATTTTGCCGCCAGGGATCCCCCAGCGGTCGCCCCATTTGTGGGTGCGGACCATGAGGACGTGGCCGTGGCCGTCGTGAATGAGCGCGCCGACGGTGGCGATGGGCCTCGAAACGCTGCGACGGCGGTCGAGCAGGGTGCGCAGGACACCGAGATCGGGGACAGTTAGATCCGGTCGGACGGCGGCGAGGATTTCCGCATGGTTGTAGCCGGTGAGCACGGCGATGGAGGAAATGCCGCCGTGGCGGGCGGTTTCCACGTCGTGGGTCATGTCGCCGACGAAGGCGGTTTCGGCGGGATTGAGGTCGTGGGATTCAAGGATGCGGTGAATGATTTCCCGCTTGTCGAGGACACCGGAATAGGTGGCTTCGAAATGGCGGCGCAGGTCGAACTCATCCATCTGGCGCTCGAAGGCGAGGGTGTCCATGGACGTGAGGACGAAGCAACGGATGCCTAGGGCGGTGCACCATTCGAGCTTTTCTCGGGCATGAGGAAGGACGGTGACCGGGGTGATGGCGGCATCGAAGGCCGGGCGGAAGTGGGCTTCGAGTTCTTCCAACGGAATGTCAGGCAGCAGCTCGGCATAAAATTCCCGGTAAGGCAGCCGGAACACGCGGCGGAAAGCTTCGCGGTCGAGCGCGGCGATTTCATATTTCCCGAGCACCGCATTGGTCGCCTCGATGACCGGGCCGAGATCGTCCACCAGCGTGCCCGACCAGTCGAATATGAGGTTGCGAAACATGAGGAAGTAAATGCTGAGAAACTGAAACGCTGAAAAGCTGAAAGGAGAGTCTGAAATTTCAGCTTCTCAGCGTTTCAGCATTTCAGTTTTTACCCAATGGTAAACTTGATGGTCTTGACCCGTCCTTCGCCTAACTGCTCGCGGATGCGGGCGAGAAGCATGGGTTTCATTTGTTCGAGTTGGAAGCGCAGCGCCGGCTGGGTGACGCGCAGGACGAGGTTGCCGCCCTTGATCGAAATCGGCTCGGTGTGGCGGGCGATGAAATCTCCGGCGAGTTCTTTCCAGGTCGCACGAACCTTGTCTTCGTTCAGGCCGTCCTCGGCACCGGCAGCGCGCAAAATGGCGGCGACAAATTTTTCCGCGAGGTGGATGCCGGCGTCGAGATCGGCCGGTTCGTCAGCCCCGCGCCATTCGCGGAGGATTTCCTCGCGGATTTTGCCCGGGCGTGGCGGCTTTTTCATGGCCGCGGGCTTTCTAACTGTCGCCATCCTCGCCGATGGCCTCCACCGGGCAGCCTTCCATCGCTTCGCGGGATTGGGCGAGCTCTTCGGCATTTTCAGGCTGCTTGTAGACGTACGAGTATCCTTCGTCTTCCGCGCGGGTGAAATTGTTGGGCGCGGTCTCGCGGCAGAGATCACAATCGATGCACTGGCTGTCCACGTAGAACTTGCCGGGCACGTTTTCCACATTCTTGTCTTCGCGGTCAGCCATGGTAAATAAAGGAATTACAGCCCCCTCGATGCCTTTCCCGGGCGTTTGATGCAACTGGAATTTTCCGGAACTTCGGATTCGGCTTTCGCACTGGTCAAAGTCGGAGTCCGCGATTTAGATTTCGCGTAGCCGCGCGCCATGACACCCAATCCCCCCTCATCTCCCGACGGATCCGGCTTGCCCCCCCGGCACCGTCCGAGTTTGAGCAACTTGCCCAAGGACACGACCGAACAGGATTTGTGGGCTTTCGATGACATGGATTCGGAGGAGGAGGAGGTCACCGAGGCTCCGCCAAAATCTCCGGAACCCGGGATTCCCGTCCCCCGCGACACCGGGAAAATGAAGATCCGCCAACTGGGGGACCAGCCCCCCCCAAAGACCGGCGGGGACAGCATCCGGGTAAATGTCGGCATCGGCCGCCCCAAGATTCCCACCCCATCCGCGACGGGCCAATCCCAACCCGGCAGCGAGTTCGACGATCTCGACCATTGGGATGAGCCGGAAGCCACTCACCCTGTTTCGGAAACTCCAGCGGCAACTGGAGCCATACCGGCCATGCCAACGCCGCCCGCCATCGCGAAGACCCCACCGCCAGACACCGCGCCGGCGGATCCGCGGGACGAGTTTTCTCCACCCGCCCGCGACAAGGCCACGCCGGTCCCACTGCGCCCGCGGTTGAACCTGACCAAGCTCGAAGGCGCTGGGCTGCTGGCTTTGGTGGCGCTCCTGCTGATCGGTGGCGCCATGGTGTTTCTCAACACCATCCACCGTTTGCCGAGCGATTCCGGCCGGGTGAAAGCCAATGATTTCCCGATCCGCGGCAGCCATCTCGCGATCGTTTCCGCCGACAGCTTCTGGCGTGCGCCGAAAACTGCCGATACCGTCCGCCGCGGCACCCAACTCATTCCGGTGGTCGATCTAACCACCAGCGGCGGGCCTGGGGCCATCCGGGTATTTTTCCGCAACAGCGACGGCGATGTCATCGGAGACGCCGTGACTCGTTTCCTCAAGGTCGACGGCAAGCTCCAGATTGCCGCGACCGCGGGCTTCGATGATGCGGGGATGCACGCCGCCTATCGCACGGGAGACAACGATCCCTGGACCATCGAGGTGCTGGAGGCGCCCACGGAAAATACCCCGGGGCCGGAGTTCCGGAAGCTCTTTGAAATGGACGTTTCCACCGACCGCCGCTGAATTTCATCCCTATGTCGAATCAAGAAGTCACTCCACTCGTGCCCCGCGAAGGCTGGCACGTCATGCATTTGTTCTATCATGTCGATCACGCGCAATGGACGCTCTACAGCGACGAGGAAAAGCGCCAGGCGAAGACCCGTTTAACCGAACTGGTGCAGGAAATCCGTGCCACCCCGGACACCCACCTTTTGATTTTCTCCGTCGCCACTCCCAAGGCGGACCTCGGATTCATGCTGCTCACTCCGGACCTGCAGGTGGCAAACATGTTTGAAAAACAACTCAGCCTCTCGCTCGGAGCCGAGATCCTCAGCCCGACCTATTCCTATCTTTCCCAAACCGAGAGTTCCGAATACACCACCACCCGCGAGCAATACGCGGCCGAAACCCTCATCGCCGAAAAAGCCCTAACCGAAGGCTCGCCCGAGTTCGAAGCCGGGCTCAAGGAGTTCGACGAACGGATGGCCCACTATCTGAAACACCGTCTCTATCCGGTCCTGCCGGATTGGCCGGTGATCTGTTTCTATCCGATGTCCAAGCGCCGCAATGGCGGCGACAACTGGTATGCGCTCGATTTCGAAGCCCGCAAGAAGTTGATGGCCGGCCACGCCCGCGTCGGCCGCACTTACTCCGGCAGGATCCTCCAACTCATCACCGGCTCCACCGGCCTCGACGAGTTCGAATGGGGGGTCACCCTGCTCGCCAAAGACACCATCGACATCAAGTCGATCGTCTATGAAATGCGCTTCGACGAAGTGACCGCCCGCTACGGCGAGTTCGGGGATTTCTACATCGGCATGCAGCTTCCGCTTGATGTGTTGTTCCGGCGGATTTGTCTTTGAGATGCCTAATGTCTGTTATTTGGGACCGGTACCATTTCCACGCCGTCCGAAGCAGGCGGGCGAGCCCGTTAGGGCTCAAGCTCGCCTGACTGCTTCGGCGGATGTTTGAGGGTGCCTGACATGGCATCCTCGTGGTGCCATGAAAACATCCCGCAAAACCCAGTCCGTCTATCGGAACCAGAACGCCCTCGTCCGCGCCGTTTTCGAACGCGCCGGAGACCCCCGCAAAATCCTCTGTATCGCCCTCGACTACTCCAAGCGCAAGCACGTCGCCCTCATCTGCGACGGCCACGGCGACGTCCTCAAGGCCGCCTTCCCCGTTGAGAACAACGCGGCAGGCATCGCCCATCTCATCAAGGAAATCAACGCCACCGCCCGCCGCCGCAAGATCCCCAATGACCGGATCTTCCTCGGCGGCGAGGACGAGCCCACCTATGTCGCCAACTTCACCGGAGTGCCTACGCCGGCATCGTGCCGCGCACCTGCCAGAGCGGCGGTCCCGACTCACCCGCCGTCCAAGGCCACGCCTCCCCCCGCTGCAACCGCATCCTCAAGGACTGGACCGTCCAGAGCGCGCAGAAAATCCACCTCTACGGCCCGCCCGAACTCAAGGACCGCATCACCCGTTGGAACGCCAACGGCCAGCACGGCATTTTCGCCGCCGCCCGCCACCACCTGCGGCTCGTCAGGACCCTCGTCAAAAACGAACACCCCTACCTCGCCCCCCAGGCCCGCGGCCGCCAAGCCACTCCCGGCCAGATCGCCACCGCCACCCACGCCACCTGGAGCATCATCCAGCGAAAATGGCGAACGATCAGCGGCGGCCTCGACCTCATCCTCGACGAAGCCCATCCATTGGGCTTCTGGCGCCGCGTCATGATGGAACTTCACGGCACGCCCATGAACCCCTTCCCACCAACCCGGCGGACTCTAACGAAATGAACCGCTGCCGGGACTAACGAAAACGGAGACGGGGCGACCGGATGGCTCTAGTTGGGATGCCGCGCCATCGCGCGACGGCTTGGGTCAGTAAGCCAAGACACCGGTCGCCCCCGATCCGACCTGGGGAGACAAGCCCCGGGCCGGACCATGGCTACAAGATACTCCGCCCCGGCAGGCAAGTCGAGGGCACGTCACACCAGTCCGCCAGGCAAAGGGGGCGAAGCAGGCCTGCAAAGGGTTTGCAACCGGTGGCTGCCACCACCCGCACCCGTCTCCACCTTCCGTCCCGAAGGCTAACATTCCGCAAGGTCCAGAATCTGCCCGGCCAAATCGAACCACTCGACTTGGCAGGCCGTGCCGCGTACAAATCCCGCCTCAACAAAAATCAGAAAAAGCCCTTGATTCGATCTGATACTACTGACCCCAGAGACGACCCCTGAGATGCCAACCGCTACCGGGGGGCAACCTTCGATTCAGGTTGAGGTTTCTCGTTACCCTCCGGCTTCGACTCCGGGGCGGTAGCGGATTGGTCAGCGCCGGCTTGTTCGGCCTGTTCAAATTTGAGCGGTCCTCCGATCTCGCCCGAATACAGGCAACCAACAGGATCGCGAGCGCCAAAAGCAGCCGGACAGTGGTTCACATACGCATACGTTCGGATCTCATTCGCGTTGGGGAAGTCGCGCTTGAACGAAGCGGCATAGACCACAAACGAGTCGCCCTCTGGATGCTCAACGGCGAGGAGCGTTGCATCATGCGGGGGAGACTTTGTCCACCTCACGACCGTTCCCTTCTCAGGAGCGCCGTCACCAAGGTAGGCGATACCCCAGAACCAATCACCTGCCTCCCGTGGCTTGGCGGCTATGATTACCGAAGCACCGGGCATAAAAGGAATCACCTTGTAGTCTGTAATCGCCTTCGGAAAATCGAATGTTTTCTTCTCGGTTCTCCCGTCGGTTTTCACGCTGACTGTGACTTTGCTCCCATCGGCTAATACCGAGTCCGCGACTTCATCTTTGGCCGAAGCTGCCTGGATGATTCCGACGAGAAGGAATGTCAATAGGGCCGTTTTCATCGCTTTATTCTTTGCCGGACGTTAGAGCGCTCCTACGGGAGCGATTGATAAGTGGTTGAAGTGGGATTGGAAA
>JAZKGW010000054.1:0-60024 GCA_040385685.1 Verrucomicrobiota bacterium
GGTCGATCCAGGCCGCCGGCCGCTACCAGTACATGGACGAGTTCGACCTCGGGGCCAACGGCTCGAACGCCACCCTGTCCTTCGACTCGGCCTTCGTCCTCTCGATCGGGGCCTTGTATTCGTTCTGACCTGAGCGGGCACCAATGTCGAGGCGGCCCGCCTCCCGCTGATTCACTCCCCGGTCGTAACGATCAGTTTGGGTGCCCAAGCTCCGATCGGCAGCGGACCGGCTCCGTCGGGATCGAACTCACGCGATGCCATGACCATGTTAGAGCGGCTCACCGTGCCCGGATCGCCTTCATACTTCGATGTCAGCAAAAGTGTCACCCTTCCGCGGCTCTTCCTGACCATTCCATTGAGGAATTCCACCAATGCCTCGCGATTCTTGTCATTCTCCGGCTTGGCCGTCTCGTGGGCACTGTCGGTGAAACTGATCACATCGCCGGCTGTTAGCGCGGGACGATCGGCGGTCGGCTTGTCGTAGTTCAGAAAACCAAGGAACACCACGCCGTCGAGTTTCACATCAAAGGTATCGACCTCGTTGATGGGAAGACAGGTGGGTGGCGGGGACCAGTTTTTCTGATAGTCCGCCAACAATCCCGGGGCGTTATCGGGATGGGTGAGGGTGCGTTTCGGCTCGGCGTTGTCGTGAACCGCCAGATCGCGATAGAAAATGGTTTCCTCGTTCCACGTAGGCGTTGTCTTGAAGGCATACACCCGTATTCCACCCGCATTGGCCGGCCAGACGCCCTCATGCCGCACCGTCAGGCGCAGATCCGCCGAACGGATCGTCTTGCCGGCAAGAGGCACTAGATCGAATTCAATGTAGCAGAATTTGTTCTCGTTGCTGCGAATGCTCAGCTCGGTGTGCCATGTGCCCTGTGACGGATCACCTCGTCGCTCCATTGCGTTAGACTCCCGCACCTCCGCATCAGCGGTGGGCCTGAGTTCGAATTGTCCGGCGAGGGAGAGGGATGTCATTCCCGCGATCATGGAGAGTGCAGTTATTGGTTGCATGTTTAACAGACTTTTGAAGATTGACTCATTAGTTTACCCTATCGTCATGCAGCTCCTCCCAGGCGGATCAGAGCAACTTCGGCTAACAAACAGATAGCCCGGCCATAAGACCGCCGCAGTGGCAACCCATTACCACCGCGGCGATTCATTTGTTTCCCTTGATCAAGGAAATCTCGATCCACAACGGCCAAGCCGCGGCCGATCAGTTAGGCCTCACGACCAGACGGGCGAAGAGCTTGCCCGCGCCTGTCGGCAGGGTGTAGGTCAACGAACCGCCCGGGCCGTTTGTATTGGTGGTGACAAAGCCCGGGCCAACCCCTTCAGTGGCAGGGGTCCACGTCACGAGGTCGGGCGAAGTCTCAACTACATACTGGCCCAGGGGGCCGTAGGCGGTGATGGGAATATTGCCACCGTTGGTCCAGGTGACCGCGCCGGCCACCACGCTTGGATTGGCGGTGAACGAGGAACCGGTTCGACCCATGAAATACTCCACACCGTTCTTGACGCCGTCATTGTCGAAGTCGAGATTCGCGGTTTGATTGTTCGCATTGGCGGAGGCCCACCATCCGTAGCTGGGTGTGACCTGAATCTTGCCGGTGCCCGTGATGTAAGAAACGTTGAAATCCACACCCACAGCTCCGATGGCACCATACACGCCACTGGCGACCGGTGTCCCGTTCACCACCATGGCACCAACGATATCCGTGTCCGAGTGGGTGAGATTCAGGACTCCGGGGGCTACCCCGGTGGTGGTGATTAACAGCGAGGAGATGTCACTTAGGAACGCATTGGCGAGGCTGAGCGTGCCGGCGGAAACCGTGGTGTTCCCGGTGTAGGTGTTGGTTCCGCCGAGAGTCCACATGCCGCTACCGGTCTTGGTAAGGCTGGTCTTGTTTGTTGCGCTGTTGTTAACGATTACCCCCGAGATTTCTCCTGTGCCGGCGGTAGAACCTTGGAGCGTGAGAGTTTTGCTCCCCGCGCCGGTGGCCGTGAAGTTGCTGGTGAACTTCAGGAGCCCAGTGCCTGATTGATCCAGGACTCCCCCAGTTGTCGTCGCCGAGAGATTGATGGCGCGGTCGGTCGTCTCGCCAGTGCCAGTGTAAGTCAAGGCCCCACCGGCACTCATTGCGATCGTGCCGTTGGCCACCGTGGTCGGAGCTCCCAAGCTACTGGAAGCTGTTCCTCCGACCACGCTGTTCAGTGAACTCACTCTCAGAATCCCCCCGGTAACCGCGGTGGTGCCCGTAAAGGTGTTGTTACCCGAAACCGTCCAGGTGCCTGAGCTATTCTTCTGGAGATTGGTGACGATACCGACCACGCTGCTATCCAGGATAGCACCCGCAATTTCCCCAGAGAATGCACCAGTGAGAATGAGTGTCTTATTCCCCGTGGCGCTCGAGGTAACATTCCCGGTGAGTTTCCAGAGTCCGCTGCCAGCCGGGTTTCGGTCCAATGTCACCGTTGTTCCCGCCGGCCCAGCCAATTCAAGGACCCGATCCGTGGTCTCACCGTCGCCAAAATAACGCAAGGTAGAGTTCTGCACCCCCGTGCTGCCAGCGCCGATTTTGATCGTGCCGGTCGCCACTGTCGTTGGTGCTCCCAAGCTGCTGGAGGCCAGCAACGGCGTTCCTCCGTTCACGCTGTTGAACGAATACACTCCTAGAACACCGTTAACAATCTCGGTAGCGCCGGTGTAGGTGTTTGCACCGGTAAGGATAGCAGCATTGCTGTTTCCTGCATTTCTCGCCACCGTGCCGGAACCACTGATGACACCATTGTAGGATGGGTTGGAATTTTGGAAAAAGACGAGAGAAGCGTTGTTAACGATATTTGAGGAGGCGATGGCTCCATTCAGCTGCAGCGTTCCACCACTAATTGTCGTTGTCCCGGTGTAGGCGGCGGCAGCGTTGAGAATGAGCGTGCCCAATCCACTTTTGGTCAGAGTGCCCCCTGCACTGGCGAGTCCGGGGGCGCTGGCGAAAGTCACATTCTGCCCGTTAGTGTCAATACTGATGAGCTGATTTGGCAGTGTGGCCACGGCTGGCGCCACCGTGGTTCCGCCGAACCGGGCCGAGTAGTCAATGGTATTGGCAGCGGAGTATTGCAATGTGCCCCCCTTGAATACGATACTGTTTAAAGCGGTCGTCGGCGTCCCCAGTGGGGTGCTCCCCACGCCGAGATTCACGGTGCCGCCGTTCAGACTCGTAATCCCCGTATAAGTGTTCGCCGCGGTCAGGATGAGAGTTCCGGCACCGCTTTTGGCGAGGCCAATGGCCCCGGTGATCGGCGCTCCGATGGTTAGGGTGGAATTGACCCCGGTCGTGTTGTTTTGAATCACGACCAGATCCTTCAAGTTACCGCTGGCCAAGGTGCTACCCGCGATCGAGACCGCGTTGTCACCCACATTCGGAGTGACGAGAATCCCCCCCGTGGCAATCGTCATCGCGCCTCCCAACGTCACGTTTGCGGCACCATTGCCATTGAAACGAACCGAGTTGACGGTCATTGAAACCGGACCCGATGCGCCAATCACAGCATCCACGTCTTTGCCCGCGATAAAGTCGCTGTCGTAGGTCGCCAGACCGGAGATGGCCCCCGGTATAGCCCCCGTGCCGCTGACGGCCCACGTATTTGCTCCGACGGTGGCACCATCGAGAATCGTCTGCTGGCCGTCAGTGAAGATCGCATTCGCAGTGGTGGTCGTAATGCTCCCAGCCGCTGGCAAGGTGACATTCACCGTGCCTCCGGCAGTCCGGGTAATGGCACCGAGGATGAGATCCGTCGCCGTGCCGGAGTTGGAGTCCGGTGTGATCGCGGAGGCTCCCGGGTTGATCGTCGTGCTCGCGAACGTCTGCGAGGTGGTGATAGCTCCGGTCTGGCCCTTGAGTGCCAGCGTGCCGCCACCGAGAATCAGTGCCGAGCCGCTGTTGATCAGATCGGTCGGCGGTCCGAGATTTGCATAATCCAGCGAGAGCGTGCCCCGGTTCACGGTGGTTGTGCCGGTATAGGTGTTGACGGCGGCTCCCGAGAGCGTCCACGTGCCGCTACCGACCTTGGTGAGACCGGTCGTTCCGCTGCCATTGACGATGGCACCTGAAATTTCTCCTGTGCCCGCGGTGGAGCCTTGGAGTGTGAGTGTCTTGGCTCCCACGCCGGTGGCGGTGAGGGGGCTCGATAATTTAAAGACGCCCGTGCCCGATTGATCGAGGGTCACCCCAAAGGTTGTGCCTGCCAAATTGATGACCCGGTCGCTCGTTTCGCCACTGCCGATGTAAACCAACGCACCTGCGGCGATGGAGCCAATCGCGATCGTGCCGTCCGCGACAGTGGTCGGAGCTCCCAAGTTGCTGGAGGCAGAGCCGCCGGTCACGTTGTTCAGGGAACTGACTCTCACCGTGCCAGCACTGATCGACGTCGGTCCGGTGTAGGTGTTGGCTCCAGAGAGTGTCAGCGGGCCGGCGGCGGTTTTGATGAGACCGAATCCACCAGAAATCACACCCCCAATTCCAAGCGTCCCGGTGGTGCTCACGGTCGTAGTTTGCAAGAGGGCCAAGTTGAGGTTAATGGCTGCCGTATTGCTAGTTCTAGTGCTCGTCACATTCCCGCCGAGATTGATCGCGTTGCCGTAGATCACCCATTCGCCAGTCCCGCCACTGCCGAAGGTAAGGCTGTTAAATTGAGTGTTTGCCGCGAAGTTGTTGTTCGCGAATCCGCGGGTGGCGTTGTCAAAGGTCAGCAAATCGAGGGCAACCGGCACCCCATCGGGATTCCAGTTGGCGGCCGTGGTCCAATTCGCGTCCGCGGTGCTTTGGCCGTCCCAGGTGAAGCTTGCCGCTTGGGAAGTGCCGGTGAGAGCGAGAATGCCAATGGCGCTGATGATCGGGCGATGGAGTGTTCTCTTCCGCTGGCGGGAGGAAACTGATGGCATGGCGAGGCGTGTGGCTGCAGACACGGGCAGGCAGAGGAGGCGGGTTTTCATGATGTGTAGTCGGGTTTATTCAGGTATATTTGGATATAAGTCAAAAAGGGCCACAGAGGACGAGAGGAGGCATTTGGAGGCAAGCGAATGGGTTTTCCGCAAGGTTTCCCGGATTAGAGACTCCGGATTCTTCGATTAACGTCGAAACAATTAAGGTGGTGCAGGAAGAGCATCCAATCAATAAACAATCTTGGATTCTGCAATTGACATTGAAAATTGAGAACAGGAAACATGATGGGTGGCGACTGGTTCGCGGGCTTCCCAATTTGCCCGTTTTCAGGCCCTCATCGCTTTTGAACCGGCTGTCGGGTTTACTGGTTAGGCTTGCGGCGGACGACCCCGCACTGAATGATGACGAGAGCGCAAAAAGGGCAATGAACAGACGGGGGATCATGGGTTGGCGGGAGATATGTTAGTTCGTTTCGAGTCCAGGTCTGTTCACCATGGTCATGGGCGACGACAGCGGAGAGCTATGGCTTTTGATGGGTTTGCCCGTTCACAATGGGATCTCGAGAGTCGATTTGAACCTGAAGGCTACCACCAACTTCGAGGGCTTTCCTCCTTGTTTTGCCTCTAAAATCTCCTGTATCCTAATCTGGTGCACCATTTCGATCACAATCGGCCCGACTTCAAACCTTACGGATTCACCTGCGAGTTATGGAAGGCGGCCCCCATGCGGAGACCCGACCGACACAACGAAATCGAACTGAATCTCCTGATGAACGGCTCGCTCACCTACCTGCTCGGCGGCAATCGGGTGACGATTCCCCAAGGGGGCCTGGGCGCCTTTTGGGCGGCGATCCCACACCAGATCATCGATTCCTCGGGGAATCCGGAATACTACGTGGTGACGCTGCCGCTCTCGTGGTTTCTCCAATGCCGGCTCCCTCTGAAGCTGGTGGACCGTCTGCTGCTCGGACAATTCCTACGGGATCCGTCGACGGAACGCTTCGAGCTGGACTTGCACCTGTTTCAAATCTGGACCCGGGATCTCATCGGTGGCAAAAGCGAAGCGAACCCGGCGACCCAACTCGAACTCCACGCCCGCCTCCTGCGATTGGCGGAACGTCTGCCCAAGGTGCCAGGCACGGGACCACGCCCGAGCACTCTGCTCGGCGAAGGCGGACTCAGCAAGGTCGAGCAACTCGCCGCCTTCATCGCACAGAACTATCAGGAAGCGATCCTCATCGAGGAGGCGGCAAAAGAAGTCGGCCTTCATCCCAACTACGCGATGAACCTCTTCAAAAAGACCTTCAACATCACCATCAATGAGTATCTCACCCAGCACCGCATGTCGCATGCCCAGCGGCTGTTAGCCACCACCGACGGCAAGATCGTGGATATCGCACTGGAAGCAGGATACCCGACGCTGAGCCGGTTCTATGAGGCGTTCAAGAAGTCCTGCCGCTGCTCACCCAGCGACTACCGCAGGGAGCACCGGACGGGTGATTGAATGAACCTCTCTCGCGGAAACGGCGGCAATAAAGGGCGCATGGATTGGATCGTTGGACGCCGGGATCGGGCTTGGGGTTCACTGCACCCCCAGACGGACGAAGATCGTCGGCGCCTCGCCCGGGCCGGTGATGGTCGCGGTGGCTTCCACGGTTTCGGGATCCGCGGCAGGAGCGGAGACAACGGCTTCGGTGAAACTAACCGTGTGGATGCCGTTGCCCTGACCGCTGCTGAACCAGTTAGTCATGTTAGGAGACCAGCGCAGGCTGCCGCCGACGTCCGGGCGGTTCTTGGCACGGGGGTAGCGGACCTTGAAGGTGCCGGTGCCGACGGACGGAATTGTCAGCATCCCATAACCGCCGGGGTTGTCGGGATGGGAGCCCATGAAATACTCGATGATGTTGGCGTTCGAGTCGGCATCGGCATCATGGGTCGGCCCGCGTTTGGCGGGGTCGCTGATCGTGCTGAAGAAGTAGCTTTGAGAGGGGTTATCGGCGATGGTGGCACTGGCGGAGGCGGGCGAACCCGTGGTGAAATTCGCGCTGGCCCCGAGGGCGATGTTTACGGTTTCCGCTCCTTCGGATAGAGAGTCGGACAAAACCGTGAGCGGCATCGGGACACTGCCTTGGCCTGCCGGGATGATGACGCTGCTGGCGAGGCCGGCGAAATCGCTGGCAGCCATGGCGGAGCCGGAAGCCGTGAGCGGCACGGTGAGGGCGGAGCTTGTCGCGCCGGTCCGGCTGATGGTGAAACCCAGGTTTTGATCGACTCCGTATTCGCCGGCGCTGGCGTCGGTGGCGGCGATGGTGACTTCGTTTAGGGCAGTCGGAGTGACGGTGAATTCATCGAGGTTCGCCAGATCCGCGCCGTTCGATTCGAAGCGGATGATGTTGGACGAGCCGCTGGTTAGAGGGATGGACACGTTCATGATGGTCCAGTTCGACCAGAGGTTCGTCCCGGGGAACGTGATGGACTGGGTGACGCCGTTAATCACGAGATTGCCGGTGCGGGAGGTTGTGCCGTTGAGGGCGAAGCGAATGGCGAGCGTCGCTTGGCCGCCCGCGCCGCCGTTGATGTTGCTGTATTGAGTGAAGCCGCCGGTGGTCGGAAAGTTGGTGTAACCGGTGCCGTTCCAGCCGGCATTCGAGCTGGTGCCGGTGTCGATGGTGACCCCGCCGCCGATGGGATTGGCGCTTTCCGCCTGGATGGTGGTGGAGACGCCGATGGAAGGAGTCGCGCTGGCCTGGCTGGAGTTGGCACTTTCCCCGGTGGCGTTCACCGCGGAGACGACATAGTGATAAAGGGTTCCGTTAGTCAGGCCGGTGTTGTTATAACTGGCGGTCGAGGGCGAGGCGACGGTGGTGTATGGACCGCCGCTGGTGGTGGCACGTTTGACGTTGTAACTGGTGGCTCCGGAAGAGGCGCTCCATGTCAGCGAAACACTGGCATTTCCCGCCGTGGCGGCCAAACCGGTTGGAACCGGAGGAATGGCGGGAACGGTGGTCGATCTGGCAAGTCCGAGGAAGGTTTGGGTCCAGGTGCTTCCATCGCCGTCGGACACGCTGAAATCAAATCGCGCCCGGCCCGAGAAGCCGGAGGTGGGGACAAAGCGGGCGGTGCGCCCGTCAGCTAACAGCGAAACGGTGCCGTTGACCACGTTGGACAAGGTATAAACCACCGGTGCCTTGATGAAGCCGCCGGTGTATTTCCGGAGATCCACATCCACGGTGCCGTTGACGGGAATGAACGCGTGGGGGCTGGCCTTGAAATGCAGATATTCCTCCAGCCGCGTGTAACCGGCAGGCGTGTTCGCAGGAAAGAACGTCACGCCGGTGATGATCCCGCCGGAGCTGGGCAACGCCGTGTTGTGGTCCTGCACGGCGGAGTTCCAGCCGAGCGTGATTTCCCAATCGTCGGGCATGCCGTCGCCGTCGGAATCCGGCAGCGCGGTCGCGGAGTTCAAGGTGCCGAAGCCGCCGTTAGATATGTTATAGGGAGCGGCGGCGAGCAGGGCCTCGCCACTGGACGGGGTGTCGTTGGCATCCAGCGGAGTGTCTTTCGCGACGAGGATGCTTTCCTGGTTGACCACGCTGTTGATGAGGAGCGTGTCGAGTTCGTCGCGGACCGCGCCGGTGTAGGTGGCGTTCAAGCGCAGCGCGCCGGATGATGAAAGCACCTTCTTGTAGGCCGTGAGCGGCGGGTCGATGGTGACGGTGGCCGTGCCGGTGGCTCCGGTGAACGGCGTGGCCGACTTGTTATAGCTCACGGTCCCGGGAGTGGTGCCTGCCGCGGGATAAGCCTGTCCGGCCACGATGCCATAACCCTTGTCGGTCCCGTCCAGCAGGCCGTCGTCGTCCGAGTCGTGAAGGCAGTTGTCGAGATATAGTGAGAAGTTAGGTTGGCCGTTGTCGCCGATGCGGGCCTTGGAGAGGGCGGTGTTGTCCGCGCCGAACTGATGGTCGGCGATCGACAGGAAATAACAGCCGCGCACGTTGGCGCGCCAGGTGGTGTTGCTCTGCGAGTCTCCCATGATGAACCCCTCGCCGCGCCAATGGTAGGTCACGTTGTTGATCCACTCCAGCAGGCTGGGCCGCGCCTTGGGGTTGCGCGTGCGATGGTGCGCCCAGAGCGAGTGATGGCAGGTGCCGTCCTGCAAATCCCACAGCCCCCCGGCATTGTGCCGCTCCATGCCCCATGAACTGGTGGAATACTGCATGGTGAAATTGTCGATCGCGTTGCTGAAAAACGAGATGTTCTCATCGGTGCTGAACATCAGCGAAATGTGATCGACGATGCAGTTGTTCGCAGTGCTTTCGATATTGAGACAGTCCCCCGCCCCACCGTATTTGCCGTGGCGGATCCGCAGGTGGCGCATTACCGAGTTATTTCCGGTTAGAAGGATCCGCCCGTCCTTCAGTCCGATGCCATCGCCGGGAGCCGTCTGGCCCGCGATGGTCACCTTGTTCTGGACGACGCGCACGGTCTTGTTTCCGGTGTCGGTGTTGTTGGCTATCGGGATGTAACCGCCGACGGCGAAGACGATGGTGCGGCCCGAGGCCGGCGCGTTCTGGATGCCATAGTTCAGCGAGCCCGTGCCGGATGAGTTGAGATTCGTCACCGTATAGACATCGCCGCCGCGGCCGCCGGTGGCATAGGCACCGAAGCCCTGCGCGCCGGGAAACGCGGGAATTTGGCCGAAGGACGCGGGGACGACACCGGAAAATAGTGACAGTGCGAGGGCACACGCTTTTCCAAGTCGGGAAGCAGAAATGATGGGTTTCATGGTTTATGGCTCAGTGTAACCTCGGCTCACTGGACCCCCAAGCGAACAAAAATCTGCTGGCCTTCTCCCGAGCCGGTGATCGTGCCGGTCGCTTCCACCGTTTCCGGGTCTGCGGCAGGAGCGGAGACTACGGCTTCGGTGAATGTAACCGTGCGGATGCCGTCGACCTGACCGTTAGAAAACCAGCTTCCGAGGTTGGACGACCAACGCAGGTTGCCGCTGACGTCCGGTCGGTTCTTCGCCCGCAGGTAGCGGACCTTGAAGGTGCCCTCGCCAACGGAAGGAATGGTCAGGACGCTCTGGCTGCCCGCGTTGTCGGGATTCGAGCCCATGAAATACTCGACGATGTTAGCGCTGGAATCGCCGTCGGCATCATCGTTGGGGCCGCGTTTGGCGGGGTTGGCGATGGCGGTGAAAAAGTAACTCTGCGAGGGATTGTCCGCGATGGTGGCGCTGGCGGAAGCCGGGGAACCGGCGGTGAAGGCGGCACTCGCACCGAGGGCGATGGTGACCGTTTCCGATCCTTCCGACAGGGCATCTGGCAGGACCGTCAAAGGCAGTGCGACACTGGCCTGGCCGATAGGAATGCTCACACTGCTGGCAAATCCGGAGTAGTCACTCCCGCCCGTGGCGGTGCCGGAGGCGACGAGAGGAACACTCAAAGCTGCGGTCGTCGCCCCGGTGCGGGTGATTGTGAACCCGACACTCTGGTCGCCCCCGAACTCGCCGGCGGTCCCATCGGTGGCGACGATGGTGACGGTGGGCAGGACAATGGCGGCCGGGGTGATGGTGAGTTCATCAAGATTCGCCAGATCCTGGCCGGTCGAGTCAAAGCGCAGGGTGTTGGTCGTGCCGCTGGTGAGTGGGATGGAAACGGTCAGGATGGTCCAGTTGTTCCAGAGGGTGGTGGCGGGGAAAGTGATGGACTGGGAGACACCGTTGACCACGAGGTTGCCGGTGCGGGAGGTGGAACCGCCGACGGTGAAGCGGATGGCCAGAGTGGCCGTGCCGCCGGTGCCGCCACTGAGGTTGTTGAACTGGAGTGTGCCGCCGCTGGTCGGGAAGTTCGCGTAGCCGGTGCCGTTGAAGCCCGAATTGCCGGAACTGCCCTGTTCGAATGCCGTGCCCCCTCCCGCGGCTCCCGACTCGGCTTGAATGGTGGTCGAGGTGCCGGCTGCAGCCGGTGTGGCGCTGGTCTGAGTGGAGTTGATACTTTCCCCTCCAGTGCCCACTGCCGAGACAACATAGTAATAGGGCGTTCCGTTGGTCAGGCCGGTGTTCACATAGGTGGTTCCCGTCGGTGAAGCGACCGTCGTGTAGGGTCCGCCGTTGGCGGTTCCGCGCTTCACGTTGTAGCTGGTGGCTCCGGATACGGCGGTCCAACTCAACGACACCTGCGTGTTTCCGCCCGTGGCTGATAGACCTGTCGGCGCGGAAGGCGCGGGCGTTTGTGGCGTGGCGTTCACCTGGCTGGAGTTCGCGCTTTCCCCGGTGCCGTTCACGGCGGAGACGACGTAGTAGTAGGTCGTGCCGTTGGTCAGGCCGGTGTTCACGTAGCTGGTGCCCGTCGGTGAGGAGACCGTGGTATAGGGGCCACCGTTGGTGGTGGCGCGTTTCACGTTGTAGCTGGTGGCTCCGGAAACAGCGGACCAACTCAAGGAAACCTGCGTATTGCCTGCGGTCGCGGTCAGGCCGGTGGGAGCTACCGGCGTGCCGGCGGTGATCGTGGCGCTGACTTGGCCGGAATCGCCGCTTTCTCCACCGGTGCCGATGGCGGAGACGATGTAATGGTAGGTTCCGTTAGCGAGGCCGGTATCGACATGGCTCGTGCCGGCCGGGGAGGCAATCGTGACGGGAAACGAGTCGCCGCTGATAGAAGAACGTTTCACCTTGTAGCTGGTCGCTCCGGGGGAGGCAGTCCAGTTCAGCGTCACCTGGGTGCCACTTACCGTCGGGGCCAGCCCTGTGGGCACCGCCTGAGCCGAAATCCCTCCGGGGCCGAGAATGCGCACGCCGATGGTCTGGGTCATCGTGTCACCTGCGGAATCGGTGACGGTGAAAGTGAAGGCTCCCAGCGCGGCGGAGTTGGGGTTGGTGGCGGTGAAGCGCGCTTTGTTGGTATTGACGATGGACACCGTGCCGTTGACCGTTCCGGAGAGCACATAGACCGGACTGCTGATGTAACCGCGCGACAACTTCGCCAGATCCACGTCCACGGTGGTGGCGCAATCCGCGTTCGGAGCGGCCAGCCAGTTCAAGTATTCTTCGAGATTCGTGTAGCCGTTCCCATCGGGGTCGGCATTGCTTTCGGAGAAATCTCCAGCGGCCGAACTGGTGTTGAGTCCCTGGAGGGCTTCCCACCAGTTAGGGATTCCGTCCTGGTCGGTGTCCCAAGTCCCCGGGCGGGCGGCCGTCCCGTAGTTTTCCCATCCACCGACATCGTTGGTGGTGTCCGGCAGGCCTTTCTTACCACTGACGCTGCCTGTGTAGGTGTAAGTGCCATTGAGCGTTTCAGTGATGAGACGGGTGTCGTGGTTATCGATCATCGGCTGGTTGCAGCCCACGTTGGAAAGCACCTGCTTGTAGGCATTCGTGGCCGTGTGGATCGTCGCATGAGACGGGAAGAACGGGGCACCCACCATCGCGGTGTAGGGTGGGGTCGAGTTCTCCGGCAATGTTCCGCCGTTCTCGGTGCCGATGTCCAAGCCCGCAGCCTGGTTCGACTCGTTGAACTTGCCGAGCATGACGTTGCCAGACATGTAATACTGCTGTGTGCCGGGGAAGCCGCCGTAATCAGGATTCAAGGCGGTGAAGAGAGTCGTGGCGGCACCGGGCTTGTAGTAGTTGTTGACGAAGTTGACCTGATGGGCGCCGCCGTCGGTGGTGCGGCCACGCCAGTTGTAAACCAGGTTGTTGAAGAGATCGAGCTTGCCCGCATAGTAGCCGGCGGCATCCAGCCCCCCTGCCATGCTCCAGTTGCGACCTTCGTTGTGAGCTAGCAGATTGTGGTGGAATGAGCCGATATCGCCACCGATGCTCGCGGCATAGCCGTGCGCTGTCCCGGCAGGATAATTCTGGTGACCGGCGACGTTGAGCGCTTCTGAGAGATTGCATCGCTGGAACGTCAGATTCTTGCCTCCGCGGGTGCTGAGCCCCTCGTCGATTCCCCAGCCGAAGGTGCAATGATCCATGATGCAGTGATTCGCACCCGCCATGCCGGTGGCGTTCTGCGTCTCGCCGCTTTCCTTGCCGACAAGGCCGCGCATGAAACGGAAAATGACATCGTCGGCACCGCTGATAGCGAGCTGTTGCCGTTTCACACAGATGCCTTTGCCCGGAGCCGTCTGCCCGGCGATGGTGATGTAGGGACGGGTGCCGCCGATGATGATGTCATCGTTGAGGGTGATGAGACCCGAGACGGTGAACACGACGGTGCGCGGACCGTAATCGCCCTCGATCGCATCGCGCAGGCTGCCCGCCCCGCTGTCGTTGAGATTGGTCACCTCGCGCACCACGCCACCGCGGCCGCCGCGGGCAAACCGGCCGTAACCTTCCGCACCGGGAAATGCCAGCCGCCGCGGACGGAAATACCAGACGTTACCTTTAGTCACCGTGCCGTTAGAGGCGACTTCGTCGACGCGCCAGTAGTAGGTCAGATGCACGTTGAGGCCGGTGACGGGATAGGTGTTAGTGGTCTGGTTGCCCTTGAATTCCGGCGAGGCTGTCGTCGCATTCGCCACCGCGCTTTCGCTCAGGCCGAAATAGACGTCATGCGAAGCCGCGCCTAAGACCGCCGTGGTCCAACTCAATGTTTTGGAACCGGTATCGGCGTCCACATGCTCATCGGCGTGAGCCGGGACCGGATTGTTCGCCTGCGCCTTGGCGTTCGGCGTGTCGATCTCGAAGCCGTTGATGTGGACATTTTTGCTCGTCTGCGAGCCGCTGGTCTCCGCCTTGATCAGCACCACCATGTCCTGCCCCGCCACGGCGGTGACGTTCAGATAGGCCGTGGTGGCGTTGTTGTTATCGGTCACCTGGGTGGAAACCGCTAGGTCGTTGACCACCTGGGTTCCGTTCACGAGAATGTCCAGCGGCGCATTGCTGGTGATTGCGTCCCAGTTGTTGAGATAAAGGAGGATGGTGTGGGGTCCCGCCGTGAGGCCGGCAATCCGCATTTCGATCTGCGCTCCGGTGTCGCCGTCGGCCACTTTCAGCCCGTCGGCCGTCAGCTTGACGTTGTAGGCGGTGCTCTGGACTCCGGTTTTCCAATAACCGGTCTGCAATGCCGTGCCTACCGAACCGGTCCGCGTGAACGTCACGGTCACACCGCTGAAGTTGCGACTGGTGCTGTTTCCTCCAGTGAACCAGTTTTGGGTCGTGGCCCAGTCCGTGAATGCCGGATCGAGTCCTTCGGCGAGCGGGCGGCCGCTGTTGCTGATGTCCACCTTGAGCGGGGCGGCCTGGCAGAGTGCCATCAAGGTGGTTGAAACCGCAACTGCGGCGGTCCGGAACCGGACTGAGAGAGAGGATGGGCTCATGGGCTTCTAACTTGGAAATCGGATCTTCGTGGTAATACCTATTTTGCAGCCGATTGACCGCCGGTGATGCGGACGCCGACAGCCTGTATCATGGAATCGCCTTGGGAATCCTTGACCGCGAATGAAAATTTCCCCAGCGCTGCGGTCGGATTGGCT
This sequence comes from Verrucomicrobiota bacterium, assembly GCA_040385685.1. Lineage (GTDB taxonomy): Bacteria > Verrucomicrobiota > Verrucomicrobiia > Verrucomicrobiales > Akkermansiaceae > Luteolibacter. The sequence goes on from JAZKGW010000054.1 coordinate 14,426, forward strand.
GCCGCGAAGCGAGCCTTGCTGCCGTTGATGAGGGTGACCGTTCCGTTGACCGCTTCGGAAACCGCATACACGGGCTTCGTCTTCGAGTAACCGCGGGTGAGTTTGGCGAGGTCCACTTCCACCGACGTGGTGCAATCAACGTGAGGAGCGGCCATCCAGTTCAGATAGTCTTCCAAATTCGTATATCCGTCACCATCGGCATCGGCGTTGCATTCGGCGAAATCCCCTGCAGGCGAGTTGGGGTTGAGGCCCTTGATGGATTCCCACCAGTTCGGCATTCCGTCCTTGTCCGTATCCCAATCCGCCGAGCGGGTTTCGTTGCCGTAGTTTTCCCATCCGCCGACATCGTCCGTCGTGTCCGGCAGCCCCCGCGCGCCGTCCTTGTTTCTGTTAACGCTGCCGCTGTAGGTATGAGTGCCGTCGAGAGTTTCGCGGATGATCCGGCTGTCATGATCGTCCGTCATCGGCTGATTGCAGCCGACGTCGGAGAGCACTTTCTTGTAGGCGCCCACAGCCGTGTCGATCACGGCGTAGGAAGGAAAAAACGGGGCGTTCACCCAGGCGCTGTAGGATGGCTTGGATTTCTCCGGGATGGTGCCGCCGCTTTCGGTGGAAACCTCTCGCCCGGCCTCCTGATTCCTCTCGGTGAAATGCCCCGGCATCACGTTGCCCACCATGTAATACTGCTGCTTGCCGGGAAACCCTCCGTATTGAGGCTTGAGAGCGATGAACATCCGGGTGGCCGGCCCGGGCTTGTAGAAGTTGTTCACGAAGTTGACTTCATGCGCGCCGCCATCGGTAGCCCGGCCGCCCCAGTTGTAAACGACGTTGTTGAAGATGTCCAAACGGCCGGAGTAACTGCCATCGCCTGTTAGGCCGCCCGCGAGGCTCCAGTTCCGGCCTTCGTTATGAGCTAGCAGATTGTGGTGGAAGGAGGCGATGTCCCCACCGATACTCGCCGCGAAGCCGTGGGCGTTGCCGCTGCCCTTCTTGTCGTGCCCGGCGACATTGAGCATCTCCGAACAGAAACTCCGCTGCATGGTTAGATTTTTCGCGCCCCGCGAGCTGATGCCCTCGTCGAGGCCCCAGCCGAACGAACAGTGATCCATGATGCAGTGATCCACGCCCGCCATGCCGGTGGCATTCTGCGTTTCACCGCTTTCCTTGCCGGGGAAAATCCGCATGAACCGAACGATCGCATCGCGCGCGCCACTCATCGCGAACTGCTGCCGCTTGACGCAGATGCCCTTGCCCGGCGCGGTCTGACCCGCCACCGTGATATAGGGACGTGAGCCGTCGATAACGATATCATCCTGGAGCGTGATCAGTCCGCTGACGTCGAAAACCACCGTGCGCGGGCCGTGGTCTCCCAGAATCGCGTCGCGCAGGCTGCCGGGTCCGCTGTCGTTGAGATTGGTGACGTGCACCACCACGCCGCCGCGACCTCCTCTGGCGAATCGCCCGTAACCTTCCGCTCCCGGAAACGCCAGACGCCGCGGGCGGAAATACCAGACGCTGCCCTTCGTCACCGCGCCCGAGGTGCTGACTTCATCGACCCGCCAGAAGTAGGTCAAATGCGGGCTGGTGCCTTGGGCGGTATAACTGTTGGATTTCGTGTTCCCCTTGAACTCCACGGATGAGCGGGTCGCTTCAGCCACCGCGTTTTCCGTCGTGCCGAAATACACATCGTGCGAGGCAGCTCCCATCAGCGCCGTGGTCCATTTCATGATCACCGAACCGGCTGCCGCATCCACATGTTCATCCGCGTGGGCGGGCACCGGGCTGCTCGCCTGCGCCTTCGCATCCCCGGTGTCGATCTCGAAGCCGTTGATGTGGACATTCCTGCTCGCGTGCGAGCCGCCGGTCTCCGCCTTGATCAGCACGACCACGTCCTGACCGGCCGCCGCCGTTAGATTGAGATAGGCAGTCGCGGCCTTGTTATTATCCGTCACCTGGGTGGAAACCGGCAGGTCGTTGACCACCTGCTTGCCGGCCACCAGGATATCCAGCGGAGCCACGTTGGTGGCTGAATCCCAGTTGTTGAGGTAAAGCAGGAGCGTGTGGGCTCCCGCTGCCAGCCCGGAAATCCGCATCTCGATCTGCGCCCCGGCCTCTCCCTCCGCCACTTTTAATCCGTCTGCCGTCAGCTTGATGTTGTTAGTCGTGCTCTGCACGCCGGCTTTCCAATAGCTCGGCTGGAGCCCCTTCCCCACCGAGCCCACCCGGGTGAATTTCACCGTCACCTCGCCGAAAGTGGCGGAGGTGGAATCGCCTGCTTCGAACCAGCTCTGGGTCGCGGACCAAGGAGTGAAGGCAGGATCGTTTCCTTCATTGAGCGGACGGCCGCTGTTGCTGATATCCACTTTGAGCGGCGCTCCGAAGCCGCCGGATACAGTCGTTAGGAAAATCGCGGCTACCGCCAGAGGGCACCGCTGGACGGGGGGGTGGTTATTGTTGGGTTTCATCGGTTTCCGCGGCTGGCCACTCGCGCGGCCCCCCTGGCCTGAACAGCAGGGATGGGTTTTGCCCGACGAAGCGTCGCATCGAAAATACCCACATATATTTTCGGGTTGCAACCAAATTAGATTCAGATGGAATCACCCCCGATGAAAGTTCCGCGGCCCACTTCCATGCTCATTTTTTTTGGCACTGCCGTTGTATCCCTGATTGCCGCCTGCATGCTGCACGCTGGCGACATCACGCTCTGGTATCCGCAACCGGCGCAGAAATGGACCGAGGCCCTGCCGGTCGGCAACGGGCATATGGGGGCGATGGTTTTCGGCGGCACGGCGAGCGAGCGGATCCAGTTCAACGAAGACACCCTCTGGCGGGGAAAACCGCATGACTACGTCCGGGAAGGAGCCGGCGCGCAACTCGCGGAGATCCGGCGTTTGCTTTTTGAAGGGAAAGCCGACAAGGCCGGACTACTGGCGAAGGAAAAGACGATCAGCAATCCCGTGCGGCAATTGCCCTATCAGCCATTTGGCGATCTCCGGCTGGCTTTTCCCGGCCATGAAAGCGCGACCGACTACCGGCGCGAGCTGGATCTGGATTCCGCCATCGCCACCGTTCGTTACAAAGTCGGCGCCGTCACATTCACGCGCGAGGTGTTCGCGAGTTATCCCGACCGCGCCGTCGTGCTGCGGCTCACCGCCGACCAGCCGGGGAAAATCACCTTCAGGCTGCGGATGGACAGTCCACACGCGAACGCCCAGACCCGGGCCGAAGCACCGACGTTGAAGATGACCGGCAAGGTGCAGGCGGATGGGCTGAGTTTCGAATCCCGCTCACAGGTACTGGCTGAAGGTGGATCGGTCACCGCGGGCAACCATGCCTTGAACATTGAAAAGGCGAACGCCGTCACCGTCATTCTGGCCGCTGCCACCAGCTTCAAGACGTTCGAGGACATTTCCGGCGATCCGGCCAAGCGCTGTGCAGAGGATCTCGCCCGCCTTGCCGGCCGGAGCTATCAGGAATTGCGCGACGCCCATGTGCAGGACCATCAGAAACTATTCCGGCGGGTGAGCCTGGATCTCGGCCGCACGTCGGGTGCCGACCTGCCGACGGACGCAAGGCAAAAGGCGTTGAAGGGCTCATCGCTGGAGAAAGATCCGGCGCTGGCCGCACTCCACTTTCAATACGGGCGCTACCTCCTCATCGCCAGCAGCCGCCCCGGCACCCAGCCGGCGAACCTTCAGGGAGTCTGGAACGAGGAAATCGATCCGCCGTGGGAGAGCAAATACACGCTCAACATCAATGCCGAAATGAACTACTGGCCCGCGGAGTTGTGCAACCTGAGCGAAACGCATGAGCCGTTGTTCGACATGATCGACGATCTAACCGTCAGCGGCGCGCGGGCGGCGAAGAAGCAATACGGCGCGCGTGGCTGGGTGGTCCATCACAACACGGACCTCTGGCGCGGCGCGGCTCCCATCAACAACGTGGACGGCTTCTGGCCCACCGGCGGCGCTTGGCTCTGCCATCACTTGTGGGAGCATTACCTGTTCACCGGCGACAAGGAATTCCTCGGGAAACGCGCCTATCCCGCGATGAAATCCGCTTCGCTGTTCTTCGTGGACTTCCTCGTCAAGGATCCGAAATCCGGCTACCTCGTCACCAACCCGTCGCATTCCCCCGAGCAAACGCCACCGGGCCGTCCGCTGTTCACCGTCGGGCCGGCGATGGACAACCAGCTCATCCGCGCGCTGTTCACCTACACGATCGAAGCAGCCGAAGTCCTCGGCACCGACAAGGATTTCGCCACGCAACTTATTGAACTGCGTTCGAAGCTTCCACCTAACCAAGTGGGAAAACGCGGCCAACTCCAGGAGTGGCTCGAAGACTGGGACGCGCCTAACAACAATCACCGCCACATGTCACCGTTGTGGGCACTCTACCCCGGCACCGACATCACGCCTGACGACGCCAAGGTCTTCGATGCAGCCAAACTTCTGTTAAAATGGCGGGGCGAGGGCAGCACCGGCTGGAGTTTCGCATGGCGGATGCCCCTCTGGGCGCGTGTGGGCGATGGCGATTTCGCCTTCAAACAATTCCAGGGACTTCTGCAAAAACGCACGCTGCCGAATCTGTTTGATCTCTGCGGCCCGTTCCAAATCGATGGCAACTTCGGTGCCTGCGCCGGCGTGGCGGAGATGTTAGTGCAAAGCCACCAGACCGTGAAGAGTCAGGAGAAGCGAGAACTGCGGGTGATCGATCTGTTGCCTGCGCTGCCCAAGGCATGGCCAACCGGTTCCATCAAGGGCCTCTGTGCCCGGGGTGGCTTTGAGGTGGACATCGAATGGAAGAACGGCGCGCTAACACAAGCGAAGGTTCGCTCGAAACTTGGCAACCCCTGCAAGGTGCGCAGCGGGGGGCGCGAGGTCGAGTTGCAGACCACGCCCGGTGGCTTCTCCACCCTCAGCGGGGAGCTCGCGCTGCAGGGCAAATGAGTTTGTTCCACGAATTATCGATGCCTGCTACGGCTTCAGCGCTTCAAAATCCTCCCACACCTGAATTCTAACCGGTGACCAGCCGGACGTGTCGGGACGTTCGCCGGGGTGGGTCTTGGACCACTCGACGAATGCCTGTGCCAGGCTGGATTGACGCCGGGCCGGTGGTTGTTGGTCCGCACGGTCGAGAGTGGATTCGAGATCGTTGGGGAGAATGGCGATGGTTTCGTTAGGTGCTTTTGATTCAAAAAAACGGGAGTAGGGCGACCGGCTGAAATCCTCCGGGTCGATTTTCCACCACCGTGCGAGCAGGCCATGGGCCCAGATCTCCGGACCGGAGTAACGATTTGGCGTCATCTCATCAAGATGCTCGAAGGCTAACAACGCGTGGCGGATTTCCTCCACCGTTTGAAGGGACTCGGGCAGGCGGTCATCCGTCGAGAATCCACCGCGGGCTTGCAGCACCTTGAACGCGGCCCGCGGATCTTCGTGGATCAACCACTTGCTGATTTTGCTGAGCATCTCGAATTCCAGGATCGGCTCGTCGCTTGCCAGGCCTTCCCGCAGGGTGATGGTGCCGGATGATTTGGCGTAGTGATGGATGGCCCATTTTTCCAACGCCTGCGGATGCCGCCCCGCCCAGCTCGGGCCCATTTCCCGGAAAGCCCACTGCCACATTCCATCCGAACGGAATCGCTGCCACGCCCAGCGACACGCCGCATCGCCATCGACCGTGGCCCAATGGATCAACAACACCTTGGCCGAGAGTGTTAGCTGGCGATCCTTGACCAAGGTAGTCAGTTCCAACGCTTCTGCCAGATTCGCGCTGGGGATTTCTCCCAGTCGGGTTGCAGCATCCAAGCGTGCCTGGTTGGTGGTGGCGCTTTCCAATTGGCGGATGAGATCGGTCATTCGCAGCTTGGTCCACGGCTCCGAGGCGGACAAGGCGGCCGGAGAACTAACAGCGACAGTCGTCGGATGTTCATGCCGTGGCCACGCCACCCGCCAGATGGCACTGGTAACCCCGCACGCGATTCCAAACAGAATGATAGTTCGTGGAAACGGCCTCATGGGGTGGCGTTGAGGATGGTTTGAAACTCGGCGGCCACATCGGGCGGCAGATCGTTGTTTTTCAAACAGGCGAACGCGCTTTCCGGCGCGTGAAACAGGACCTTGCGGAACACCCCACGGCAGAGCCGCAACCGCAGTTCGGGATTGGCAATTCGGGCGGCCCATTCGACCGCCTGCATCTCCTTGCCGGTCTCCCATCCGCTGGCATTGAAGAGTTTCCGAACTTTCTCGGCCAGCGCGTCGTCCATGTCGGTCTCGTGCCGATGTTCGTCCAGCCATTTGAAGCATTCCTCGTCTCTGCGGACCTCCAACACAACCCGTCCGATCTCACCTAACACCTGACTACGGCTGAGCCCGGCGGCGAGTCCGGCGGCCAATGCCGCCGCCTCACGCTGGTCCTGATCCGTGACGGGCGAGGATGCCACCGACATTCCGGAAAGGGTTAGGGTTTCCTCCCCCCTCTTCGACCTGACCCCCAGCCAGCCGAGTGATACCTGAAAGCGATCCATCGGCTCCAAGGTCGCCTGGATTGCGGTGACCTCGTCCGTCCGCTCCTCGCTCAGCTTGGTCCAGAAATTCCGCATCAGCTCGCGACCCAGGCGGACATCGGGAAACTCCTTGAGCGCCTGATGGAATTCCAGCCATTTGTCCCGATCACCGCGCTGCCAGCTGCCGCGCCATGAATTCATGCCCGCGATCCCACGCAAGGCCGCCGCCTGATCCTCCACCGCCGGAATCCGACGAACGAGTTCTAACACCGAAGCGGTTCCCTCGTGGGAGAAACGTTTGTCCACCACCTCGATCATGAGAAAGTCGCGCAGCGGACCGCTGAAGGCGGACTCGCGAAGCACGGGATTCTCCCAGTTTTCCAGCAGCCATGACTCGCTGGCGGCGCGATCGGTCCGCACCCAGTTATCGAAAAGATTGGTCAGCAGATTCGTCCCGCTGTGCGCGTCAACCTGCTTTCCAACATTCTCCTGCAGCACGAAATCCATCGTCGCTTTGGCTGCGATGGAGAGCGATTTTTCCAACAGCCGCGGGTAGATCGAGACCCGCTCGCCGGCGGTCATGCGTCCGTTGGCCAGGCGGATGAACTCCGGGACGAGGGATGGATCAATCCGTTCGAAAAGGATGCCGAGCTGGAGAGCGGTTAGAGCGTTGCCAGGTTTCGAGTTCGCCTGTTTGACCTCGGTGATCAGTTGTTCGAGCGACAGGTCTTTGGGTGACGTCACGGGCTTGAGCGTTGTGCGCTTGTTCGGAGCCGGCGTGGAGGCCGTTGCAGATGGAGGATCGGCTGCCGTTAGCTGGTGCATCGGCCCTGCGACCAACGACGTCGCAATGACACCGGCGGCCAACGGCACCAGCAGTGAAAGCGCCGGAACAAGGCTTGAAGCCGCTCCCGTCCGCAGCGAGTTCTCCGTCACCGTCGAAATCAATTGGCTTGGAACCGGCGTGTTTCCATATCCCCCCATTGTTTCACCAAGCAGGATCGCACCCACCGCGATCCCCTTGCGCTTAAGATTTCCACCCAAACGTTCCAACGCCCGCGCCACCCTCTTTCTAGCAGCATCTTCGCTGAGGCCCAGGGCACTTCCCAGCAGTTTGAAATCCTTGCCTTCGAAAAACCGCAGGACCAGCGCGTCCCGGTCCTTGGCCGGCAGGGCGAGCAAGGCGTCATCCAGAAAGCGGGTGTCGAACGCATCGGCCGGCGACGAAGTGACCATCGCTTCCGCGGCGACCCGTTCGCGAGTCTTCCGCCTGCTTTCCGAGCGCACATGGTTGGCCGCGCGGCGGCACGCCTGGCGATAGAGCCAGCCGCCCAGCACCACGGATTCGAGCCGGTTCGCCTTGCGGGCGAGCAACGTGAAAACCTCCTGCGTCACATCCTGCGCCGCCGCCCGGTCGCCGCCGAGCTTGCGCAGGGCGGTGCCGTAAACGACCGGCGAATGCTGGCGGACCAACGTCCGGAAGGCTTCTTCCGAACGGTTGCGGGAGAAGTCGCGCAGGGTCTCGTTTGAGTCGCTTGTCATCATCGATATGAAGACACCACTGGCGGGTAAGAACGGACAAAAAAATTTCACCCCCGCCGAGGATCAAAAATCATTTCCCCGTGTGCAAAGATTCAAGCTCCTCCCACGCCTGCGCCCGGGCGGCCGGCCAGCCGCTGCGATCGGCATGCTCACCGGGGTGGGCTTTGATCCAGCCATCGAATGCGGTCACCAGCGAGTTTTGTCGCGTCTCCCCGACAGGCAACTGATCCGCCCAATCCAGCGTCGCCTTTAGGTCGTGCGCCGAAAGCGCGCTGATCCTGGCGGCGCTTGCGGAAATCTCGTTTTCCTGCGGCAGCGAGTCGAGCCAACGGACGGCCGCATCCGGATCGGTCTCTGCCCATGCTTCGGCGATGGCGGAAATACGCCAACCCCGAGCTTTGGGAATAACGCTTGCCACCAGGGAGCTGGCTGCATCCGCCCGCTCCGAGGCGGGCAATACCTTCCATCGCTCAACGGCTTCGGCGGATTTTTCCACGGTGTTAGTGATGATGGATCCGGCGTAGGTCGAGCGGTTGAAATCGTCGGGATCGAGCTCGTGCCAGCGTGTGAGCAGGTAATACAAGTGAACCTCATTTCCGCTCAATCTCGTCGGGTCGGTGATTTTCAAATCATCGAATACCGTGAGCGCCTCCTGGACTTTTGCCACCGATGTCAAGGCCAGCGGCATCTTCGCGTCGTCGGAGGAAAAACCGCCACGTCTTTTCACGAGCTGATAGGCCAGGCGGGGATCCTCGGTCACCAGCCAGTTGGCAATTTCGGTTAGCTTGCTGGAATCCATCGCGGGAAGCTCCATGGCCTCCACCTCGGCCAAGCGGGGTTCTTCGGAATCAGGCTTCAGTTTCTCCGCGACTAACAATGCCCATTTCCCGAGGCCGGCGGGATTGTGCGCTGCCCAGGCCGGCGCGATTTCCCGAAATGCCTCGTCCCACAATCCTTCCGAGCGAAAGCGTTTCCACGCCCACTGAAGCGCGGCCTCGCCATCGTCCGCCGCCCAACGGATCAGCAGGATTTTCGCCACCAGCGAGAGCCGGTCCCCTTTTTTCAGATTCGCTCGTTCGAGAAATTCCCGCACGCCGGCGAGCGGGATTTGAAGCAGATCCGTGCCGGCGTTCAGCTTGGTTTCCACCGAGTCTGCTCTTTCAACCGCGGAGATCGATGACGCGATTCGTTCATTGCTCCAGGGTGCTTCCGCAATGACTGTCTCCGGCGCTAACAGAGGTGGTGCGGCAATCGAAACGGTCCGGGGCCAGAAGACGATCCACGCCACGGCTGTGACCGCACTTGCCAGACAGAAACCCAGAATTTTACAGGTGACCGGCTTCATGGGGTGGCGGTGGCGATGTCATTGAAATCCTCAGCGAGATCTTCCGGCGCGTCTCCTTGGTCGAGATACTTTTTCGCAAACTCCGGGTTTCCCACGAGAAACCGCCGAAACGCAGCCCGGCACAAACTCCGCCGGAGTTCCGCATCGGAAATTCGTGAAGCCCACTGGATTGCTTCGGGCTGTCGCCCGCCCATCACCCCATCGACGCCTCTCTCGCGGGCTTTGGCTGCAAACAAATCATCCAATTCCAGTTCACCCTTGTGGGTGTCCACCCAGGCGAAATACTCATCCGGTTTCATGCCATCGGACAAAGCCCCGCCGATGGCGGTGAGCACCTGAGTGCGGGTCATTCCCTGGGCCAATCCGATTTCCATCACCGCCGCTTCACGCCGGGCGCGATCATTAACGGGATTGGGTTTCATCGAGGTGCTGCCTGATAGATTTTGCTCGGACTTGCCATAGAGTTGCTTGACGCTGAGCAGGCCGAGCGATGCGGTGAACGGGTCTGCCGGATGAAAAGATTCTTGGATTTTCAGGGCGTTGCCAGGATGATGCTCGCCGATGTTCTTCCAGAAATTCCGCGTCAGTTCCCGCCGCCAATGGTCGTCCGGGAATTGCTCCAACCCTCGGTAGAATTTCTGCCACTGGTCCTTGTTCGCTTCGGCGTAGGTCCACATCGAGTGCATCGGGTCCATCCCCACGACGTTGCCAAGTGCTTTGGCCTGGTCGTCGATCGTCGGCAGCCGCCGGGAGAAAGCGAAGATTCCATCGACATCGTTGTGGGAAAACAGTTCGCCCGTGATCCACATGGAGAGGAAGTTCCTAAATGCCCCGCGGCCGTATTTCTTCCGGAGCATCTCGTCCTCCCAGTTTCGCATCAGCCAGGCTTCACTGGCTTGCCAATCCCGCTCCGCCCAGCGCCGGAACAACTCACCGACCAAGTAGTTGCTGCCGAGTTGTTGCATCTTCGCATCAATTTTTTCCCGTAGAACAAATGTCATTGCCGCATCGGGATCCTGATTCCACCAGAGAGTCAGCAACGGCTGATAGATTTCCTTCCGCTCGGCTTGGTTGAGTTGCTTGTTTCCCAAAGCGACGAACGCGGGAATCTGCGGGATCTGGATTTTGGCGAGCGCTACCTTGAGACGCATGGCAGTTAGAACATTGCCGGGACCCGAGCGGATGCGGCGGATTTCCGCGATGATCTGCTCAAGGGTGGGATGCTCCGGGAATTTGTCCATCTGCCGCGCGGTGCGGGGCGAAGACTTCGAAGGCGCGGCGGTGGCCGTGGTCACGGGCGAGGCATTGGACTGCCGAAGAGCAAGCGCGGAACCGGTCACCAGCGAGGAGGCGAGGACGCCGGCGAACATGGTTTTGAGCAAGGTTGCGAGGGCGACTCCTCCGGAGCTGCCTGCCGTTGTTAGCGCGGTTCCCGTGAGTTGGGAAATCGTCTCCGCAGGGAGCGGAGCCGCGCCGAAGGACTCCAGCGCGATGCCGAGCGAAACGCTGCCGGCCGTGATTCCTTTGCGCTTCAGGGAGCCGCCGAGGCAATCGATCGCGCGCTGGATCCGCTTCCGGGTGGCCTCCTCGCCGAGACCTAGCAGGTTCCCGATGGCCCGGTAGTCCTTACCTTCGAAAAACCGCAGCACGAGCGCATCCCGGTCGGTGGCGGGCAGCGAGAGCAGCGCGTCGTCCAGTTCGCGGGCGAGATGGCGTGAGTCGAGCGCATCGCCAGGATTGGGGCTGGCGGTCGTTTCCATCGCGGCCATTTCCCGCGATTTCCGGCGCGTTTCCGAGCGGACATGGTCGGCGGCGCGGCGGCAGGTCTGGCGATAGAGCCAACCGCCGAGCACCACGGATTCCAGTTGATTGGCCTTGCGGGCGAGCAGCGTGAAGACCTCTTGCGTGACATCCTGCGCGGCCGCGTTGTCGCCATTGAGCTTGCGCAGGGCGGTTGCGAACACCATCGGCGAATGCTCGCGGACCAGCCCGCGAAACGCCTGCTCGGAACGGCTGTGAGAAAATTCCCGCAGGAGCTGGATGGAATCGGTTGTCATCATCGGCATGAAGACGCCGCCGGCAGGTGAGAACGGACAGTTATTTTTCGGGATTCGACGAACGGCGCCTCACGCGAGGCCGGGCTTGCCGATGGTCCTGAGGCAAAGGGTTTATTTCCCCGCTTTCTCCAGCACAAACTCGATATCGTCCGAGGTCTTGTCCATTTCCGCCCCGTCGCTGACCAAGACGTGGACCTCCTGTTCATTGTCCTTTCGCTCAATGTATCGGTAGTCCCGCCCCCACGGATCTTTCGGGATTTTCTTCATGATTTGAATCCAGCGCCTGGGAGCAGGCTCCACAACCGGTTTCTCAACCAAGCTTGCCAGTCCTTGCTTTTCGGTCGGGTACACACCCGCATTGAGTTTATACATTGCCAGTGCTGTTCCCATCGACTGAAAATCCGCCTTTGCTTGCTTGGTCCTCGCCAGATTTTCGACCATTGCCCCGAGCTTCGTATCAGCGGCAACCGCTCCACCCGTGAAACTCGCCATCAATGCCAAGCCTCCAGCCATCGCAAAGATTCTCATGGCGCAGGTTCCCAGCCGTGTAATACGGAGTCAAGTCGCCAATTGGCCGCCCTATCAGACCAGCCCGTCTTTCCGCGCTTGTTTCCAATACGCGTATTCGGAGCGGTTGAAGTCGATGTACTCGGGCGAGAGGTCGCTGGAATACATGGTGTAGTCGGCCTCGCCCTGGTTGAGGTTGATGACGATTTCGAACTCAGGATGGGAAACGATCTCACGGAGCTGGTCCATCGGCGTTTCAGCCTGGAGGCCGCCGAGGCAGGCGGGTTTGCCTCCGATGTGGATATCGACGAGTTCCTCGCGGATGCGCGCGCGGGAGTAGCCGACGGCGTGGATGATGCGGCCCCAGTTGGGATCGCCGCCATTCCAGGAGGCTTTGACGAGCGCGGATTTGCAAACGGCTTCGGCGACTTTTTTCCCGTCCAGATAGGTGCGGGCGCCTTCAACTCTAACGGTCACGAATTTCGTGACGCGCTCGCCATCGCGGACGACGGCCTTGGCCAACTCCAGCATCAACCAGCGCAGGGCGTGACGGAATTGTTTGCAGTTGGCGCTGTTGCGGCGGATCGACGACATGCCGGCCGCGCCGTTGGCGAGGACCAGGACGGTGTCGTTGGTGGACATGTCGCCGTCGATGGTGATGCGGTTGAAGCTTTCCTCGACGCACTCGAGCACGGCCTTGCGGAGGTTTTCGCTGGAGATGTTAGCATCGGTGGTGATGAAGCAGAGCATGGTGGCCATGCTGGGAGAAATCATGCCGGCACCCTTGACGCAGCCACCGAGGCGGACGCGGCAATCGCCGAGATCGAAGGAAATGGCGATCTCCTTGGCATGAGTGTCGCTGGTGATGATGGCGGCGGCGACATCCGAGCCATTTTTCGAGCCGAGGCGTTCGACGAGCTCGTCGTATTTCGGCTCGAAGCGGACCATCGGCATCGGCAGGCCGATGACGCCGGTGGATGCGACGCCGACTTCCGAGCGCTTCAATTTGAGCGGCTTGGCAACGGCATCGCACATCGCGTTGGCGTCGCAGATGCCTTGGACGCCGGTGCAGGCGTTGGCGTTGCCGGAGTTGGCGATGATGGCGCGGAGATCGCCCTTGCGGAGATGCGTTTGGGAAACCCGGACGGGCGCCGCTTTCACCCGGTTGGTGGTGAAGGTGCCGGCGGAACTGCACGGCTTTTCCGAGTAAATCAGAGCCAGATCGAGGCGCTTGCTATCGGGGTTTTTAATCCCGCAGCTCACGGCGCTGGTTAGAAATCCAAGGGGCGCGCCGACGCCGCCTTTGATCCGGGTAAATGGGTGATCCATGGCAGGTGTATAGGGACAGCGGCGGAGACTGCGCCCTCGCTAGAAATTTTGCAACCCATCAATGGGGTTCAGGCCAAAGATCAGGTTGAAACACTGCACGGCCTGCCCGCCAGCGCCTTTGCCGAGGTTGTCCTCGGCGCTCATCAGGATCACGCGGCCGGTGCGCGGGTCGTGCTGCCAGCCGATGTCGATGAAGTTGGTCCGGGTGACATTCTTCGTGTCCGCGCAGCCGCCGAGGCCTAGCAGACGGACGAATGCGGCGTTGTTATAATCAAGTTCGAGCGCCGCGCCGATTGCATCGGCCGACACTCCATCACGCAGTTTCGCGGTGGTGGTGGTGACGATGCCGGAGTTCACCGGGATGAGGTGAGGGTTAAAGGTGATAGTCACTTTTTCCCCTGCGGCGAGTCCGAGCTCCTGTTCGATTTCCGATAGATGGCGGTGCTTCGGCACGCCGTAGGCACGGGCGCTTTCATTGCACTCGCAAAATAACAGGCTGAGATCCGCCTTGCGTCCGGCGCCGCTGACACCGCTCATCGAGTTGGCGACGATGGTGGCCGGATCGATTAGATTTTCGCGCAGCAGCGGCAACAACGGCAGCAGGATGCTCGTGGGATAACAACCTGGCGCGGCGACCAGTCGCGCGGCCGCAATTTCCGCCGCGCGGATTTCAGGTAAGCCGTAAACCGCCTCGCCCAACAGATCCGGAGCCGGATGAGCGTGACCGTAGAATTCCTCGTAAATGGCGGCGTCGCGCAGGCGGAAATCCGCGCTGAGATCGATCACCTTCAAGCCGCGCCCTAACAAAGCGCGGGCAATTTCCGCCGCCACTCCGTGGGGCAGCGCGAGGAAAGCCGCCTGCGCGCCGGTCGCCGCGATGGCGTCCGGGTCCGGCTCCATGAACGTCAACTCCGCGCCGGGTGCCTTGTGGAAACGGGGAAAAACCGAGCCCAGCGACCTGCCCGCCTCCTGACGGGACGTGACGGCGACCAGCTCCACGCCCGGATGGACGAGCAGCAAGCGGAGCAATTCCATCCCGGTGTAGCCGCTGGCTCCGACGATGGCGGTTTTGATGCGATTCATGGAGGGGAGATCTCATGATTTTCCGTGCTTGCCAATCCGCATTTCGCCTGTTTCCTTCCCCACCCGTTCACGAAACGGGCTGTAGCGCAGTCTGGTAGCGCACCTGCCTGGGGGGCAGGGGGTCGTGGGTTCGAATCCCGCCAGCCCGACCATTTTTCAAACCGCCGGATCCACAAGGGTTCGGTCAGCCCCCAGGGCTTCCTTGTTAGGAAATCATCCCCACAGTGTTCTCCGCCATTTTCGGGCGCTGACCGTGACTAAAAGCAAAGATTAACGCCGGGTCGTGTTCCAGCGTGGACCCGCTCGATTGAAACAAGATTTGCCCACGAGCAACCCATTCCGATTCCAGCAGTGGGAACGTCTTCAAGTTTGTGGAAGCTGGCGGCCGACTCGGGAACAAGAGCGCTGGCCGGGTGTGCCTGCGGTCACCTCTGGCGGGTCATCGTGGCGGAATTTCGGACCCCTTCTGAACTTGTCGTGACCGTCCTGATCTTGTTGGCGCTGACCAGCGTGGTCTTGACCTCCCCCCTGGATGTCGGAATGAAAGGTGCCGATACTTTTATTTGCGCTTTGAGCGTATCGCCAGAAACCGACCAAGTGCCGGAAACCGCCGAGATGGCAATGCCGTTCCGCCGCATCTCTCCCTTGATCCTTCCGCTGTCGTAGTATTTCGTGATGCTAGTGCTTTTGGCGACACCGGGAAAAACGATCGTGCTGGTGGCAACCATCCCCTTTTCCTGAAATCTCTTGTAAACCGTGGTGATTCTGGCTCCAGGTTCCAATCCGTTCTGATTCCACGTGCCGTTGAACTTTCCGAACAGATCGGCACTGCAGAGTTGCACTGAGGCGAGAATTGACGCTGCAGCGATGAGCAAAGTTTTCATGGAGCGAGATATTCCCCAGCAAATCGCGGTGTTCAAGCTGCAAAAAAATATTTGGCCCCTTATGGCTCGTATGGAGGATTTGAAGTCGAATCGGAGCATAATTCTCCTCACTGCTGGTCAGCTCAGGAGCCTTGACGTGGCGTGGGTTCCTCCGCAGTTTGATCCCGTGAAAAACATCTGGAATGGATCAACAGCTTGTCGGGAGTGGCTGATAGCAAATCGCCCGAGAGGGAAAACGTGTGCGCGTTGCGGCAGACGGGCACGGATGGCAGGGGCTGCATGGAAGTGAGTGGAACCCGGACGCGATGACTGTTTCCGGGTTGCACCATGTGGCGGTGATTTGCTCCGACTATCCGGTGTCGAAGCGCTTTTACACCGAGGTGTTAGGATTCGCGATCCTCTCGGAAATCTATCGGGTGGAGCGCGATTCCTACAAGTTGGATCTGCAAGTTCCCGGAGGCACACAGATCGAGTTGTTTTCATTTCCGGCCGCGCCGGGGCGACTGTCCTATCCGGAAGCGTGCGGGCTGCGACACCTGGCATTCACGGTCCGGGATTTGGCCGGTGAGGTGGCCGGACTAACAGCCAGAGGGGTGGCGGTGGAGGCAGTCCGGGTGGACGAGCTGACCGGGAAAAGGTTCACGTTTTTCGCCGATCCGGACGGGTTGCCGATCGAGCTGTACGAAGAGTAAGTCGCGCGAAATGAATATGCCTAGGGGCCAGCCAGTGTGGGCTTCGCCATTTTTATCAAGTCTGCTAGCGCAGACTCTGGATTCGCGCTCCCAGTAGATGCGAAATGAATTTCGCGGTCCGTCCGGTCCGTCAATCTTCCTCGAACTTGCGGGTGATGAGGTCGGCGATCGCTTCGAGGGCGGCGTCAGCGTCGGAGCCGTCGGCACTGACGGAGATGACGGAGCCATGACCGGCGGCGAGCATCATGAGCCCCATGATGCTCTTGCCATCGACTTCCTCGCCATCCTTCTCGACGAAGATGTCCGCCTGGAAGCGATTGGCCGTTTTGACAAACTGCGCGGCGGGACGGGCGTGGATGCCGAGCTTGTTTAGGATGGTGAAATCTTGTTTGGCCATGGGTAACGGCTTGCGCCGGGCGGAATGTAGAAAGTCAAACGGACCGCTCCAAGGTAAAAGTTCTGGAAGAATTCGCGGCGGGCGGCATCAGGGAAAAACAAAGAGCCAGCCCGCGTTGCACGGACTGGCTCGTTTGAAAATTAGGCGGTTGGCGACCGGTTAGGGAAGCAGGTTGATCGCGCGGGACTGCTTGATCGCGTTGTTGATCTTGCGATGCAGCTTGGCGGAAACTCCGGTGACGCGGCGGGGCAGGATCTTGCCGGTTTCGGTCGTGAACTTGGTGAGAAGCTCCGGGTTGGTCGCGACGACCTGATCGGCCGGGATATCATGACGGCGGCGCGTCATCTTGCGGTTCGCCTTGCGGAAATTGATGCGGCGCTGGACTGTTTTTGGCTCGGACATGGGAAACGGAAGCTGGTGTTAGCGGAGTTCGCGGTGAAGGGTGCGGCGCTTGAGGAAGTGATTGAATTTCACTTTCTCGAGACGGCCCGGCGTGCGGAGGCTCTTCTTGTTACGGGTGGTGACGTAACGTGAAGTCGGCTTGCCCTCGGCTTTCGCTTCGGTGCATTCTAGAATGATAATCTCGCGTGGCATGACTTTGGGGGCGGGAGAATGCTTTAATCGTCGTCTTCGTCAAGAGAAACCGTTTCGGATTCTTCATCATCGACATATTTCCCGCCGCTGAAGCCAACTTCGTTGGACGGACGGAACCGGCGGTTGCCATATTCCTTCTCCCATTGGGCCTGACATTCGACCGTTAGACGGGCGAACGGGATGGCCTCGAGGCGGGCCTGCGGAATTTTGCGGGCGGACATTTCGCAAATGCCGTAGGCACCGGCCTGGATGCGCCGGAGGGCTTGCTCGATTTCGTAAAGCGCATCCTGTTCCTTCGCGAGGACTGAAAGAGCGAAGTCGCGGTCATAGGCATCACTGCCGGCATCGCCTTGATGCTGGCCGCTGCCCGAGGCTTCGGAACCTTCGGGAGCATTGCGGATGGTGTCGCGGGCCATGCCGGAAACGGCATCGACCAGATCATCGCGGAGATCTAGCAGTCGCTGGCGTTGCTTCTGGACGAACGCGGGGCTGTGGGTGCCGTTGCTGCCCGGAGCGACCGGCTCGCCGGAATGCGCGGGCGCGGCCTTCGGCGGAACGAACGGTGGCTTGATCGGCGCGGGAGGCGCGGGGAAATCGACCACGGATGAACGCGGCTTGGTGGTTGGTACCTTTTTCGCGGGAGCGACTGGCTTGGCCGGAGCTTCAACCTTTTGCACCTTCACCACGACCTTTTCCTCTGGCTTCGCGGGCGGAGAGGCTTTCTTGACAGGCTTCGCGGCAATCGCCTTTTTCAGAGGCGGAGCTTTCTTCGGCGGCGCGGGCTTTTTGGCCGGAGCCTTGGTCTTTGCGGCGGCTTTGGCAGCAGGCTTCTTCGCCGTCGTTGCGGGCTTCGCGGGTTTGACGGCGGGCTTTGCTTTCCCTTTTTGGGGAGCAGGTTTTGAGGTAGTTTTCTTCGCGGCCATGGCGCAGAGATCAGGATGCGGGTGGATGAAATTTTCGCCGCCCGGCCCGAAATGAAATTACGGGTGCGTGACGAGCGCGGTGGGTTAGCCCGTGATCCACAGTCCATCAAGCGGAAAGTTTATGGTTTGCAAAATAAGTGATTTGGCAGGTTTTCGGCGGGAGGCTTGAAATGCCCCGATGGATCCCTAAGGTGCGGCCCCGCATGCAGCTCAGTGCCATTGTCGAAGCCCTTCTCATCGCCTCCCAGAATCCCCTGCCGTCGGAGGAAATCGCCCGGTTGGTGCGCGCCCGCGTGGCCGAAGCGGAGGATGTGAGAGTCCGCGAGGCGGAAGAAGGCAAGGAGATCCCCCCCCTGCCGGACTGGCTGTTGGCGCTCACCACGACGTCTTCGGAACAGGTCGCGGAAGCTATTGGGGAGCTGAACCTGGCCTATCAGGAGAGCGGGCGGGCGTTCACCATCATCGAGCGGCCGAAAGGCTGGAAACTTTACACCAAGCTGGAATACGGCGAATTCGTCCGCCAGCTTTTCCCCGGTCGCAAACCCGAGCGAATGAGCGGTCCGGCAATGGAAACCCTGGCGATCATCGCTTACCGCCAACCGATCACCAAGGCCGCCATCGAGGCCGTCCGCGGCGTGGCGTGCGACGGGATGATCCAAAAGCTTCTCGATCGCGACCTGATCCGCATCGGTGGCCGGGCCGAACTGCCTGGCCGGCCGCTCCTCTATGAAACGACCGATCTGTTCTTCGAGCACTTCGGGATCCGGTCGATCGACGATCTGCCGAACGCCACGGAACTCCGCAAGGTGAAGCTGCCCGAACCCCAGGACGCCGCCGCGCCCGCGGGCGATTCGGAACAACAACTTGCCTTGGGTGCGGTCGGCATTCCGGCTGCCGCCGCCGGTGATCCATCCTCGCCCGAAGCCTAATACCCCCTTTTGCCGTGAATCTCGACGACATCCGTTTCCAGATCGATACGATCGACCGCGATCTGCTCGACCTGCTGTCCCGCCGCGCCGATCTCGTCCATGAAGTGGGCTTGGTGAAAAAGCGCGACGGCCTGCAAATTTACGCGCCCGAGCGCGAGGAAGCCTTGCTGCGGCGGCTCATCGAAATCAACGACGGCCGTCTGCCGGAAAAATCCATCCGCGCGATCTATCGGGAAATCATGTCGGCCGCGCTCGCGCTGGAGGACGATCTAACTATCGCCTACCTCGGCCCGGAAGGGACGTGGACCCATCAGGCGGCGATCAAGAAATTCGGGCACTCGGTGAATTATTCCGCGCAGCCGAATTTCTCGGACGTCTTCGATCAGGTCGCCCGTCGGGCCGCGAGTTATGGAGTTGTGCCGATCGAAAACTCCACCGAAGGCGCGGTTTCGCACACGCTCGATTTGTTCGTGGACTCGCCGCTGCACATTTGCGCGCAGATTTTGTTGCGGATCGAAAACGGCCTCATGGCGTCGATCCCGCGCTCGGAAATCAAGACCCTGTATTCCCACCCCCAGGTTTTCGGCCAATGCCGGAGCTGGATTCTGAAGAATTTCCCGGAGGCGGACTTAGTGGAAGTTTCCTCCACCACCAAAGCCGCCCAGATCGCCAAAGATCAAGCCGCGCAGGGAGCCGCCGCCCTCGGTGGCCCGCTCGCCGCGGAAATGTATGGGCTGACGCTGTTGGAAGAGTCGATCCAGGACCGCGCCACCAACACGACCCGCTTCCTGGTCATCGGCGAAAAACCCTGCCCACCGACCGGCAACGACCGGACCTCCATCCTGTTCGCGATCCACGACCGGCCCGGCTCGCTGGTCAAAGCCCTCCAGGCCTTCGACCAATTTCACATCAACATGTCGAAAATCGAATCCCGCCCCTCCAAGCGCAAGGACTGGGAATACATTTTCTACGTCGATCTCGCCGGTCACTGCGTGGACCAAAAAGTCGCCGAGGCCTTGGAGGAGCTCGGCAACCATTGCTCGCTGGTCAAACTGCTAGGTTCCTATCCGGACGCGGGCGAATGAACGGGATGAATGGCAGTCCGATCCGAAGTGATTGAAATTGCTGAAAAATCACTGCATTGCAGGCTGGCATATCCGAACTCCTGCTGATTAGGATCGCGCCGCATGAACGGAACAGTGGAATTGATCGTCGACGGCAAGCCTCTCGCTCTGCCGACAGTTGTTGGAACCGAAGGTGAAGTGGGCATCGACATCGGTGCCCTTCGAGCCAAAACCGGCTGCATCACGCTCGATCCGGGCTACGGAAACACCGGTGCCTGCAAAAGCGCGATCACTTTCATCGACGGCGAAAAAGGCATCCTCCAATACCGCGGCTACGACATCGCGGAGCTGGCCAAGAAAAGCACGTTCATCGAGACTGCCTACCTGTTGATCTACGGCGAGCTTCCAACCGCCGCCGAGCTCAAGAGTTTCTCCGCGCTGCTCTCGGAGCACCAGATGTTGCACGAAGACATGCGGGCTCACTTCGAGGCGTTTCCGCCTGCCGCACACCCGATGTCCATCCTCTCCGCGATGATCCACGCGGCATCCGCCTATCCCAACCCGAAGACTGCGGGCAAGTCACCCCAGGAGGCCTTTCCGCACCAGGCCGCACGCCTCATTTCGCAAGTGCGCACCGTCGCCACCAGCTCCTTTCGCAAGGCGCAGGGATTGCCCGGCACTTATCCGAAGAGCAATCTCAAGTACACGGAAAACTTCCTGCACATGATGTTCTCGCTACCGGGCGAGGATTATGAACTCAATCCGGAAGTGGTCCGCGCCCTCGATCTTATTTTCCTTCTCCATGCCGACCACGAGCAGAACTGCTCCACCTCCACCGTGCGGATGGTCGCCTCCAGCAAAGCTAACGTCTTTGCCTCCGCGTCCGCCGGCGTTTGCGCCCTTTGGGGGCCGCTCCATGGCGGTGCCAACCAGGCGGTGCTAGAGATGCTGGAGGAAATCCACGCCGAAGGAGATGATGGCTCGAAATTCCTCGACCAGGTGAAAAACAAAGTCGGCAACCGTCGCCTGATGGGCTTCGGCCACCGCGTTTACAAGAGCTTCGATCCCCGCGCCGTCATCATCAAGGAACAGTGCGACAAGGTCCTCGCCCAGCTCCACGTTTCCGATCCGCTGCTCGACATCGCCAAGAAACTCGAGGAAGTCGCGCTCAACGACGACTACTTCGTCTCGCGCAAACTCTATCCGAACGTCGATTTCTACAGCGGCATCATCATGCGCGCCATCGGCATCCCGATGAATATGTTTACGGTGCTCTTCGCCATCGGCCGCATGCCCGGCTGGGTCGCGAACTACAAGGAAGTCATGGACGACACCGACAGCCGCATTTCCCGGCCCCGCCAGATTTACACCGGCGAAACGCTGCGCAGCTACAAGCCGATGGAAGAGCGGGCTTGATCTGCCGTTATCCCGGCCTCCGGTAATTGTTAGATCCCATCAAGTTCAACCATGCTGCCAACCGGGCGGATCTGGCTAACAATGTTGAGGCTCGGTCTGCTGCTGAGCGCTTGTGGCTGGGGGATCTCGTTCTTTTTCACGTTTGCACCTTGGGACGTCGCGACGGAGCAACTTCAGGACTTGGGAGCCAACGCGATTCCCTATGATCCCTTGCTGGATTATTGGCTGCGGATGGCGTCATCCGCGTTTGGATGCATCGGCATTGGCTCCGCTCTCGCCTGTCTTCGCCCGGCTGCATTCGTCGGCCTAATCCGGTTGCTAGGTCCGTTTCACTTCATTGTCGGAACGACGCTCGCGGTGGCGGCCTATCGCAACCACCTCACCCCCAACCTGCACCCCACATTCATTCCTGATATCACCTTCTGCTTTGTTTCCGGGCTGCTCATTCAGATCCCATTGCTTCGTGAGTCGATTGTGAATCGCAAGCAATCCTGACTTCGACAGAAGTGAAAACACCAACCGAGGTACATTGCCGGATGAACCTCCCCGCAAACGGCCTAACCGTTTCGTCTCGGCCTGAATCCCAGCGCAAATCGCAGCACCACCATCGGCAGCGCGGCTAACAACAGCGCGGCGGCAGCCGTTTTCAATCCCGGATAGACGCGCGCGGCGTCCCGATCCAGCGCCGTTAGAGCCTCGGCGACCACCTGCTCCTTCGGCACGTAGAATGACTTCTTGGCCGGCATCCCGGGCGAATCGGGCGAACGGCGCGAGACCTTGCCGAACTCCGTCTTGACCGGCCCGGGGCAAACCGCCAGGACCCGGATCCCGTGCTCCTGCAGTTCGATGCGCAGCGCCTCGGAAAAGCTGCTGACGTAAGCCTTGGTGGCCGCATACACCGCGAAATCGGGAATCGGAATCACGCAGGCGAGCGAACTCAAATGGATGATCGCCCCGCCGCCGCGCCGGATCATTTCGGGGACCAGCGAGTGGGTGAGATGGGTGAGCGCCTCGATGTTGACATCCAGCATTGACTGGACTTTCGCCCAATCGGCGGAAACGAATTCACCGTAGTCGCCCAAGCCCGCGTTGTTGACCAGCAGATCGGGTAGAAATCCTTTGTCAGCCAATGCGGTCACTAACTGGTCGCGCTCGGACGAGCGCTGCAGATCGACCGCAAACACCGCGACGGCGACATGCGGGAACCGGGCGCGGATGCGGTCTGCCAGTTGTTGCAGCAGGGGCTCGCGACGCGCCACGAGAACGAGCTTGCCGACCCGTGGCGCGATTTGAAGGGCGAACTCCTCGCCTAGCCCGGATGAGGCACCGGTGACGAGGGCACAAGAAAAAGAGGAGGTATCGGGCATGGCGCAGTGTTACACCATGCCATTAGATTACGCCATCTGAGTTTCGCCGTTTGCCCCTTGCGTGACCTGGACGATCCGAAGTGGCAGGCGAACGAGGATTTCTCCGTCGCAACCGATGTCGATCGAGTAGATGCCGGCTTCTTCGAAGCGCAGACCCTGGAGGTTCATCACGATGTTGCGGGTCAGGAATGGAACGTTCTTGGGAAGTTGCACTTCGAACTCCGGCTCGATCGGCATGTTGTTAGGATCGAGCGACTCACCGTCCTCGTTGATGATGTTGATGGAAAGCTTGTGACGGCCGGCATCTTCCGGAGTGAAGCAGAACCGCATGGCAAGGGCGCACGACGGGTGAACCACTGGCACGGCGCGGGCCGCAAGGGTGTCGAAGGTTCCGGAAATGACGAGCTTGCCATTGTAGTCGGCGGCGAAGTCACAGAGAGTGGCGATTTGGATGTCCATGATTGGATGTTTGAATGGATTTAGACGGGTCCACCGCACGGTTTCGTACTGCGGGGCCACTTGTCTGAATGGATCACGGCCCAGCGTAAAGCGGAAAGAATCCGCCAGTAGCAGGAGATTTGCCCGCCCGTCGCAAGAGTCGCTCGATCGCGCCAAACACCTCCTGCCGAAACACTCGATATATTTTCCGAACGATCTTCCGATTTGTTGATTTCACGGGGATTCAGGAGGATGGCAAAAGAGATTTTCCCAAGTTATTCACACCGGATTTCTTAAGCAGTTTTCTCATCCCGAGTGATTTCAGCTTCAGGAGTTTGCGCCCGGATATCCTACCCAAATCGAGGGATTCGGCTTGTGAACAACTTGGCAACAATCGCCAGCAACCACTTTGCAACTCCATAACCAACTCAACATTGGACCCTTGCGGATCAATCATCCGTTTGAAGCCATTAAAATAATGGGTATAACTCTCGTCACGGTTGTTACAGACGTCCGAGACCTAACACCCAAGATGTCTGGCTGAAGGGATCCGCAACCGAGCTGGAATGGAGGATTTCCAACGTTCCCCCCAAGTTATTCACAGTCGCAATCCGCATGCTGGTTCCAAGCCGTGATTTCACAAATCATTTGGCGAAGCAATTGCTTTTGACCACCGCAGGTCAATGCCCTAAACGACCGTTCCCCAGTTTCAAACCGTCAAATCTATGTCCGAGATCCCCACCATCATCTACACCAAGACCGACGAAGCACCTGCTCTCGCGACTTATTCACTGCTGCCAATCGTCAAGGCATTTACCAAGCACTCCGGCATCACCGTGGAAACCCGCGACATCTCGCTCGCCGGCCGGATCATTTCCCAATTCCCCGATTTCCTCACCGACGATCAGAAAATCCCCGACGCCCTCTCCGAACTCGGCGCTTGGACCCTCAAACCGGAAGCCAACATCATCAAGCTTCCTAACGTTTCCGCCTCCGTTCCCCAACTCAAGGCCGCCATCGCCGAGCTCCAATCGAAAGGCTACGCCCTCCCGAATCTTCCTGAGACCGCCACCACCGATGCCGAGAAGGACATCAAGGCCCGCTACGCGAAAGTCATGGGCAGCGCCGTGAACCCCGTCCTCCGCGAAGGCAACTCCGATCGCCGCGCGCCGAAAGCCGTGAAGGATTACGCCAAAGCCCATCCGCATTCGATGGGTGCCTGGTCCGCCGATTCCAAAACCACCGTCGGCTCGATGGGAGGTCACGGCGATTTCTTCTCCAACGAAAAATCCGTCACCGTTCCCGCCGCCACCGATGTGAAGATCGAATTCGTCGGAGCGGACGGCAGCACCAAGGTCCTCAAGGAATCCACTCCGCTCAAGGCCGGCGAAATCCTCGACGCCACCTTCATGAGCAAGGCTGCGCTCGTCGATTTCCTCGGCAAGCAGATCACCAAGGCGAAAGCCGACGGCGTCCTCCTCTCGCTCCACATGAAGGCGACCATGATGAAGGTCAGCGACCCCATCATCTTCGGCCACGCCGTCGAAGTCTTCTTCAAGGATCTCATCGCCAAACACGCCGACACCCTCAAGGAACTCGGCGTCGATTTCCGCAATGGCTTCGGCGACCTCGTCGCGAAACTGGAGAAACTCCCCGCCGACAAGAAGGCCGAGATCGAAGCCGACATCCAGGTCGCCTATCAGAACGGCCCCGCCCTCTCCATGGTGAATTCCGACAAGGGTATCACCAACCTCCACGTCCCGTCCGACGTCATCGTCGATGCTTCCATGCCCGCGATGATCCGCGCCGGCGGAAAAGTCTGGGACGCCGCCGGAAAAACCGGTGACACTCTCGCCGTCATTCCGGACTCCAGCTACGCCGGCATCTATCAAGCCACCATCGACTTCTGCAAAAAGAACGGCGCGCTGGATCCAAAAATCATGGGCTCCGTCCCTAACGTGGGCCTCATGGCCCAAGCCGCCGAGGAATACGGCTCGCATAACAAGACCTTCGAAATCCCCGCCAAAGGCACCGTCAAGGTCACTGATGCTAACGGAAACGTCCTCCTTTCCCACGAAGTCGAGCAAGGCGACATCTGGCGCGCCTGCCAGACCAAGGACGCGCCAATCCAGGATTGGGTGAAACTCGCCGTCAAACGTGCCAAGGCTTCCGGCGATCCCGCCGTCTTCTGGTTAGACAAAAACCGCGCCCACGATGCGCAGATCATCGCCAAGGTCGAAACCTACCTGAAGGACCATGACACCACCGGCCTCGACCTCCGCATCCTCCCGCCCGCCGAGGCCTGCACCTTCTCGTTAGAGCGCATCGTCCAAGGAAAGGACACCATCAGCGTCACCGGCAACGTCCTGCGCGATTACAACACCGACCTCTTCCCCATTCTCGAAGTCGGCACCTCGGCCAAGATGCTCTCCATCGTTCCCCTCATGAACGGCGGCGGCCTCTTCGAAACCGGTGCCGGCGGCTCCGCTCCGAAACACGTCGAACAGTTCACCGAGGAAAACTACCTCCGCTGGGACTCCCTCGGCGAATTCTTCGCACTCGCACCATCGTTCGAACAGATCGCCGAAACCTTCGGCATCACCAAAGCCGGGGTTCTCGCCGACACCCTCGATGAAGCCACCGGCAAGTTCCTCGAATTCGACCGCTCGCCCGGCCGCAAGCTTGGCACCATCGACAACCGTGGCTCGCATTTCTATCTGGCGCTCTACTGGGCCCAGGCCCTCGCCGCTCAGGACCACGACGCTGACCTGAAGGCGATCTTCACCCCTGTCGCCGCGGAACTCACCGCCAACGAGGCGAAGATCGTGGAGGAGCTGTTAGCCGTCCAAGGCAACCCCGTGGACATCGGCGGCTACTACCTTCTGGACGGCGCCAAGGCCAACGCCGCGCTCCGCCCGAGCACGACGTTCAACGCCATTCTAGCAGCCATCTGAACGCGGCTGCGTCTCACCGCAATCCCCGAAGCCCGCCCGGCCCCCGCGATCCGGCGGGCTTTATTTCTCCTGGTCGAACGGAGCGGCAAATCAACGCTTCTCCGCCGTCATGAAACCGCGGTGCGCCACCGTGTCCTGATAGGAACCGACCGTGAATCCGAGTTCTTCCAGTATGCCGCCAAGTTCTGATGGCGTGTAACATTTCCCTTGGGTGATGTTCATGAGTAGCGCCGAATATTCCGCCACCGCAACCGGACCGGACTTGTCGTCACGGATGAACGCGTCGTGAATCACCAGCAGACCGCTAACAGGAAGTGTGGACGCGGCTTTTTCCAGAAGCTGGCGGACTTCGGGGAAATCCCAGTCGTGCAGGACGTTTGAAAGCAGGATGATTTCGGCTTCCGGCCAAGGTCCTTGGAACATGTCCGCAGTGAACAAGCCGACCCGCGATTCCAGACCGTGGCGGGCGATCTCGCTGCGCGTGACGGAGTCCACTGGAGTCTGTTCGAGCACCGTCGCCCGCAACTGCGGGTGGGCAGCGGCAAGGGTCGCCGAGTAGATGCCCGAACCACCGCCGACATCGAGCAGTGTGCGCCGCGATCCCAGCAACGGCCCCAGATCCCTGGCAAGCACCTGACCGAAAACCAATCCGCGGGAATTCATCAATTCGGTGAATTCCCGGGCGAACTCGGGTTCCAGCATCGACTCGTGCCAATCCTTGCCACCGGCTTTCGCCTGCCAATTGCCGGGTTTGCCGGTTTTCAAGACTCCGAGGTAACCCTTCACCACCGGAGTGTCCCTAACCGGCACGAAATAGGGACCGAGAAACCATGGCGAACCCTTCACCAGGTGCTCGCGCCCCATCGCGGTGAGATGGACTCCGCCGGTCTTGTCGGAACTGATGAAGCCGTATGCGCGGCAGAGTGTTAGAAGAACATCCATTGGCCGGCCGGCGATGTCGAAATTCCTCTCCACTTCGGCGGGCAGGACTCCGGGATTCCGATCCAGCCAGGAAAATAGATCCAGATGCAGCAGGGCGGTTGCGATGAGTTCCGCCGCAAACTGACGGTCGCGCAGATCGAGAATAAGGCCGGGATCGGTGGTCGGCAACCGGGTGAGAAAATCGCTCATGCCTTGGATCTATCGATGGCCGGCTTGATTCACAAGCCGAGAACATGCACCGATGGAGCCAGGCATGGAAAAGACGAATTGGATTGGCGGGAGCGGAGGAGTCCGTTAGTGAATGCCTGTTTTCCTTCCCATGAAACCGCTCCACTTGCTCCCCCTTCTCGCGTTCATCCCTCAAGCCATCGCCCTCCCGCTGCCGGAAGCAAGACCGGTGAAGACGGATTATTTCGGAACGACCCTCGAAGATCCCTATCGGTATTTCGAAGACAAGAACCAGCCGGGAGTGACCGCTTGGGCGCGGGCGCTTTCGGATGCGACATTGGCAAAATTGGGGAAACTGCCAGATCGGGAGCGGATCGCGAAATGGATTGATGAAGCGGATCGACTCCAGGGAGACAAGGTCGGTTGGATGATGGAGCCCGCGCCGGGTGATTACTATTTCCTGATGAGGAGGCAGGAAGACGCGATCGAGCTGTTATTCCATCAGAAACCCGGTGGAAAGCCGGAGTTGATATTGGATCCGCGGGAGGTCGTGAAGGGCGATGGGTCGCCGGTGACGATCAAGGCGTTCACGATTTCTCCGGATCTCAAGCATCTGGGCGTGACGATCACGGCCGGCGGCGGCGAGATGGCCAGTCTATATGTTTTTGATCTTGCAGAAAAGAAGATGGTCGAAGGACCGTTCGACCGCGCGCGCTGGGGCGCGGCGGAGTGGCTGCCGGACAGTTCCGGATTTTTCTACAACCGGCTGCAGAAGCTGGGGCCGGATGCGGACCCGCTGCAGACGTTCCAGCGGAGCAAGGTTTACTACCACAAGCTCGGAACGGGCGAGGCGGACGACAAGACGATCTTCGGCGAAGGCGTGAATCCGGATGTCCCGGTGAAGCCCGAGGAAATCGTCTCCGTTAGCCCGCTGGCGGACACGGGATGGGCGGTGGCCACGAACGACCGGGGCGTCTCGGCGGACTTCATCTATCATCTGGCAAGGGTGAAGGACATCGTCGCCGGGAAACCGAACTGGCGGAAGATAAGCGACCGGGCGGATCTGGTCGGCTCGATGTCCGGCGAGTCACTGGCGATTCATGGCGACGACATTTTCCTGCTCACTCGCAAGGACGCCCCTAACGGCCGGATCGTGCGCGGCACGCTGAAGGGCGACAGTCTGGGAGAAATGCAGCCCGTTTACACCGCGCCACGCGGGGCGATCCAAGGCATCACCGGCAGCAAGGACGGACTCTACGTGCGGGTGGTGGATGGCGGGCCGAGCCGGCTGGTTAGATTGCCGTGGGATTCAACGGACAAGCCGGAGACGATCCCGACCGCCGAAGAGGGACGCATTTCTGTTCACGATGGAATGGCAGGGCATCCGGCATCGGCGGGCGTGAATTTCACCCTCGATTCGTGGACTCGTCCACCCCGGCACTATCAAACCGCACCGGGTGAACCGGCACCGAAGCTGGCCACGCTCCCGCAGATTCCCGAGCCGCCGATCTCCGCGAATCTCGTCAGCCGCGAAGTGATGATGCCGGGCCACGACGGAGTGAAGATCCCGGTCTCGATCATCCATCGCAAGGATCTGCCGCGCGACAAGACCCACCCGGTGATGCTGATCGGCTACGGAGCCTACGGCATGTGCATCGAACCCGGATTCCGTGCGGCGGAGACCGCGCTTTTCGAAATGGGCGGAATCAAGGTGGTCGCCCACGTGCGCGGTGGCGGGGAACTGGGCGACGAATGGCGTCTGGCGGGTCATCAGAAAACCAAGCCTAACACCTGGAAAGACATGATTTCCGTGGCGGAAGGTCTGGTGCGCGAAGGCTACACCACGCCGCGCCAGATCTGTATCCACGGCCGTAGCGCCGGAGGAATCACCGCCGGCCGGGCGATGACGGAGAAGCCGGAAGCCTTCGGCGCGGCGCTGATCGGTGTCGGCGTATTGGACGCAATCCGCTTGGAAAACTCACCTAACGGAGTTCCAAACATTCCTGAATACGGCAGCGTCAAGACGCAGGCCGGATTCGAGGGGCTGCGCGTGATGAGCGCTTACGAGCATGTGAAGCCGGGCGTCAAATACCCGCCGACGATGCTCTATCACGGCGCAAACGACACCCGCGTGGAGCTCTGGCAATCGCTGAAAATGGCCGCCCGCCTGATCGCCGCGCAGGGAGAAAACGCGGATGTTTTCCTGCGGATCGACTATCAAACCGGCCACGGCAGCGGTGCGTCACGGGAGCAGGAAAACAAATTGCAGACGGACACCCTCTCCTATTTCTTCGCGCGCTGCCGGTGATAGATTCCTGCCGTCATCCCCTTGCGATCCAATCCTTCATCCATTCCGGTCATGAAAGCTCTCCTCGCATTGCTCGTTTTAAGTCTGACCATAAGCGTCCGCGCTAAGGACGATGTGATCCGAGATCCTGTTTGTGAGAGAAAGGACCAGAAGGCCATCCAGGATCCACTGACGATTCGTGCGCTTGACCGGCTGGAGAAACAGATGGATATCAAGTTCAACATTCCGTTTCCCGCCGACTTCGATCCGGATGCCTATCAGAAGCGACCGCTCGCCTTGATTCCGATCGGCGACTCGAAAGTCTGCGCCACCCGCCCGATCCTCAACCCTTATGACGAACCCCACAAAGTGGAGTGGATGATCGGCCCCGCCAATCCCACGGAGCTGGCGAAAGAGGGTATCGAGTGTTCCTTCGATCTGGATGAACGGGGCGACTTTTTCCGATTGAACCTCATCGCCGACTGGGCTTCCGATGGAGGAACCCATCAGCTCTGGCGGAGCGAGGGCGAGTCGGGTCCGGATTTTTTCGAACGGGCACGGCTGACCTATCAATTCCGGGCGAAGAAGGCCAAGGAGCCGGCGCAGGCGGAACTATTTCTAACGACATTTGAGAAAATGGCAGTCACCATCCAGGCCCTGCGCAAGGAAGAGGCGCGGGGTGGCGCGCCGAATCCATAGATCCTCTCCGGCCATGCTCACCGCTTCACCACTCCCCTGCCCCGCGGACGTGGCGCGGCGAGGGCAGCTAACAGCAGACCCGCGGTGAAGCCGCCGACGTGCGCGCCATAAGCGATGCCCGTGTCCTGTTGATTCATGATGGAGAAATAGTCGAAGCTGACCCCGATCACCGCCAGCAGGGCGAGGCGGGACGGCGTGATAGGGCGGGCAATCGGCCAGACGTGGGGATCGGGAAGTGTCCACCGCGTCGCCAGCCCGAGGTAGGCTCCTTCGAATCCCATCAACGCGCCGGAGGCTCCCAGCATCGGCACGACATCCTCGCGGTTCATGATCACATGCGAGATCCCCGCGCCGACCGCGGTGACGACGAAAATGAGCAGCATCCAACGCCATCCGAGAAGCTCGACGAGCAGCGCGCCGAAAATCCAAAAATAAAGCATGTTGAAAGTGACATGCTCGATGTCGCCATGAAGGAACGCGTGACTCAGCAAGGTGCCGAATTGCCGCCAATCCGCAGCGGAAACTTGGCCGCCTAGCAGATGGTGCCAGCTCTCGACGACCTTGCCCGGGACCGCCATCAGGCCTTGGTACCAGGCCGGTCCAAAAGCGGCTTGCGCGAAAAAGATCAGGAACATCAAGCCGATCAAACCCAGCAACGGGCCTTGCGCCTGAAGTAGACGCCTCGCGCCGCTTAGTGGTGGAATCACGCCCGAATCAAGCAGCCTGCCCGCGGGATTGGAATCCCATTATCCCCTCCCCACCAAGTTCCCGCGGAAAACGATCCCCACATCAGCAAGGCGACCGCCATCGTCATGACGGATTCATTCGATCGAGAGTGTGGAGATGGTGCCGTTGGCGAGGGTGAAGTCGAAATCCAGCTCGACCGGGCTGCCGGGAAAATTTCCGGAAACGCGGACAGTCACGACCTTCTTGTCGCCACTCCCTACGGTCCGGAGCACCACGACCTGAGGCTGATACTGGCGACCCGTTTCCTCAATCCAAGCGCGGATCTCCGTAGTGCCATGATGGTCGTTGCTTTCATCGTGGACATGGGCGTCTGCTGAAAAGCAGGCACAGGCGTCGTCGATGCGTCGGTCGTTGGCGGCGGCAAAATAGCGTTGGATTGGATCAAGGGCTGTCATGGTGTGGATCTGTTGGATTTCAGCGACGACGTGCGGATAGATCTGACCAGACGGACAGCATGTACGCCCTCCTTACCACGGCGGCAGGCCTAACATCTCCGGCAGCGCCTCGCGCGGCCGCCAGGTCAGGATCTCCGGCTCGCCCGAGGTGATGAGCACGGTGTGCTCGAAATGGGCGGAGGGCTTCTTGTCCTCGGTGATGACCGTCCAGCCATCGTCGAGAATCCTAACAGATGGAACGCCGGCATTCACCATCGGCTCGATGGCCAGCGTCATCCCGGCTTCAAGGGTGGGAGATTTGCCCTGCGGGCGGTAGTTCGGCACCTGCGGCTCTTCATGCAAGCGCCGGCCCACGCCGTGCCCCACGAACTCGCGGACGATGGTGAAGCCGTGCGGTTTGGCGAATGCCTCCACCGAGCCGCAAAGGTCGGCGAGCTTCCTGCCGGCGCGGGCGTGGCTGATGGCCTCGAACAACGATTGCTCGGTGACAGCTAACAGCCTCTTCGTTTCCATCGGAATATCCCCGGCCGGAACCGTCGTCGCGTTGTCGCCGATGAAGCCGCTTTTGATGATGCCGACATCGATCTTCACGATGTCGCCCGGCAGGATCTTGCGCGGGCCACCGATACCGTGGACAACCTCCTCGTTGATGGAAATGCAGGTGTAACCGGGAAATCCGCGGTAGCCGAGGAACGCGCTCTTGCAATCGTGCTCACGCATCATCTCTGCAGCCAGTTGGTCGATCTCGCCGGTGGTGCGGCCCGGAGCGACCTCCTTGGCAAGGGCTTGCAAGATGGTGGAAGCGATGGAGCCGGCCTTGCGCATGAATTCAATTTCACGCGGCGACTTGATGGGAATGCGGGTTCTGCGGGACACGATCTTGTAACAGAATTGAAGGAACGAAATTTTCAAGTGGGGAAAAGCCGGAGCAGCTTGGCAGCCACTTCATCCTGAGGAGCCGTCGCATCACAAGGACAAAGAAGGTCCAAGTGGCGGTAGTGGTCGATGACGTGCTGGGTCAGACTAACGAATTCGGCATGGCGGCTCCTGAAATTCTCCTCGCTATCGTCGGCGCGCGGACCCGCGGCACCACCGCATGACGGGCACTTGTCCACGGCTAACAATTGGGCCTGTTGGCCGGTCCAGCGACATTCCGGGCACTCGACCCGGTCTGCGATGCGGGCGAGGAGAACCTCGAAAGGCACTTCCAACGACACCGCGGCATCGATTTTCAGATCCCGTTTCGCCAGACATTCATCCAGGAACAACGCTTGCGGCAAGCTGCGGGGAAATCCATCGAGCACCCAGCCGCCGGTTTGCCGGGAAAGCCAGTCCGCGAGGATCGGGCACATCAGGTCGTCCGGCAGATACTCGCCACGGGCGAGGATGGGTTCCGCCTGTTTTCCCAGATCCGTTCCGGCTTCCATCTCCTCGCGGAGCAAGGCTCCCGTGCTGAGGTAGCCGAGGCCGAGACTCGCTGCGAGTCGCCGCCCCTGAGTCCCCTTGCCGGAAGCCGGAGGCCCGAGCAGCACGACACGGAGCGGCTTGGCGGCGGGAGCGGTCAACGGTTACTTCTGGTAGATGTAAGCGGTGATTCCGATCACGATGAGAACCGCGATCACCGTCCAAAGATAGACGATGGCGGTCTTGGGAGCCGCATTGCTGTTCTGGTTGAGGCGGTCATAGCGACCCTTGAGTTTGCCCTTGCGGAGGAAACCGTCGTAATGCTTTTGCAGCAGTTGGGTTTCCACCTGGCGCATCACGTCGAGCACCACACCGACCATGATCAGCAGCGAAGTGCCGCCGAAAAACTGGAGAACCAGCGAGCTGGGTGGCAGACCCACCATCTTACCCGTTAGAACCGGCAGGATAAACAATCCGACCATGAAGAACGCACCGGCAAAGGTGAGCCGGGTCATCGTGAAGTCGAGGAAATCGGCTGTAGGCTTGCCGGGGCGGACGCCCGGGATATAGCCGCCGTTGCGCTTGAGGTCTTCCGCGATTTGCGAGGGTTGGAACATCATGGCCACCCAAAAGTAGGAGAACAGGAAGATGCCGATGCCACCGAGGATGTAATACCAAGTGCCGCCGCCGACGAGTTCACCGTAAAGTTTGGTGGCCCATGGCTGACCGGCGAAGAACCATTGCAGCATCATCGGTGGCAGTGATAGGACCGCCGAGGCGAAAATGATCGGCATGACGCCCGCATAGTTGACCTTGAGAGGCAGATACTGGGTTTGCCCGCCGAACTGTTTGCGGCCGACAACGCGCTTGGCGTATTGCACCGCGATCCGGCGCTGGGCCTGGGTGATGGCGATGGTCGCCGCGATGACGACTAACAATAGGGCAATCATCACGACCATCATGATCGAGTTGAACGGGCTAACACCCTTGCCCGTGACGAAGTAATTCCATGCCTGGATCAAGGCACCCGGAAGCGCGGAAATGATGTTAACCGTGATGATGATGGAGGTGCCGTTGCCGATGCCCTTTTCGGTGATCTGGTCGCCGATCCACATCAGCAGGACGGTGCCGGCGACGATGGTTAGAACTGTGAGCAACATCCACATCATGGATGGATCGGGAACCAGCGGACGGCCGATGTTTTCAATTCCCTGCATGTATGGAATACTTCCCGGATTGGTCAGCGATTTCGCGACAAAGAAGCCTTGGACCAACGCAATCAGGATCGTGATGTAGCGGGTGTATTGGGTGATCTTCTGGCGACCACCATCCTCACGGGCGAGCCGAGACAGCTTGGGCACAACGGCCGTCATCAACTGCACCATGATCGATGCGGAAATGTATGGCATGATGCCCAGCGCGAAAATCCCGGCCTGTTGGAGACCACCACCGGAGAACACTGTTAGAAGCGCGGTGATGCCGCCGCCGGTCTTCGGATCCTGGTTCTTCAAACTATCCAACCATTCCTTGATGACCGTGGCATCAACGCCGGGAATCGTGATGTGCACCCCGAGGCGGATGATGACAATTAGAGCGAGGGTGAAAAGAATCCGGTCCCGCAGTTCGGGAATTTTCCAAGTGTTGGTGAACGCTGAAATCATGGCTGATGGGTGAGAAAAATGACGCTAAGTGTTATAAAGACGATGAGGAAGCGCGGGTGTGCGCTTCCTCATCGGAGATCAAAGATCAATTGAAGTGATCAAGCGGTGGGCTCGGTGACCGTACCACCCGCTTTTTCTATTTTTTCACGAGCGGAAGCACTGGCATTGAACACAACGAGGTTGAATGCCTTGGTGACTTCGCCAACGCCGAGAACCTTGATCTTGTCGTAGGTGCCATTGACGAGGCCCTGGCCCTTGAGGGCGGCTTCGTCGATGGTGGCACCGGCGTCAAACAGATCGTCGAGTTCACCGACGTTGAAGACGGCGACCTTGTCGCGGAAGTCGTAGTTGTTGAAACCACGCTTCGGCAGACGACGGTGAAGAGGCATCTGGCCGCCTTCGAAACCGACACGGGTGCCGGAACCGGAGCGTGCCTTTTGACCCTTGTTGCCTTTGCAGGAGGTTTTGCCGTGACCGGAGCTCTCGCCGCAACCAAGGCGCTTGACCTTGTGCTTTGAGCCGGGATTCGGGCTGAATGAATGAAGTTCCATAAGAAGTTTTCTAGTTAACAGTTTTCAGTTTTCAGGAGGACCCGGAGGCCTTCCTGGTCTGATTAGATGGCCTTCTCCCGCTTTTTCTTGCCGCGTCCGCCGAGCACTTGGTCGCGGGTGCGGAGTTGGGTGAGGGCCTTGAGGGTGGCTTTCACCACGTTGGCGTGATTGGAGGAACCCATCGACTTGGCGAGGATGTCACGGATGCCGACCGCTTCGCAAACGGCACGCACACCGCCACCGGCGATGATGCCCGTTCCCGGAGAAGCTGGCTTGAGGAGAACCTTGCCACCGCCGAACTCGGCGTAGATTTCGTGAGGGATCGTGCCATCGACGATGCTCATGGTGACGAGCACCTTGCGGGCACCTTCACTGGCTTTCTTGATGGCGTCAGCCACTTCGTTCGCCTTGCCGTAGCCAAGACCCACCTTGCCGACCTTGTTACCGGTGACGACGAGCGCGGAGAAGCTGAAGCGACGACCGCCTTTGACGACCTTGGCGCAACGGTTGATGAATACGACCTTTTCGGAAAGCTCGTTGCCTTCGGCATCGGTTGGAGCGGCACGCTCTTCA
Source organism: Verrucomicrobiota bacterium (assembly GCA_040385685.1). Lineage (GTDB taxonomy): Bacteria > Verrucomicrobiota > Verrucomicrobiia > Verrucomicrobiales > Akkermansiaceae > Luteolibacter. The sequence goes on from JAZKGW010000054.1 coordinate 49,882, forward strand.
CGACGTGGACCGCCGCGACCGCGACCGCCCTGGCCACCGCCGCCACCACCTTGATAGCCACCACCACCGCCGCCTTGGCCGCGGTTGCCTTGATAGCCGCCCTGGGAAGGTGCGGAGCCTGCGATCGGACCGAGCGCTGGCTTGGCCTCTGCCGGTGCTGCCGGCGCTTCGTTTTCTGGAATTGTTACCATGATGTTAGTGTCAGGTCGGAGCGTTAGAATTGGAGTCCGGCTTCGCGAGCTGCGTCGGCGAGGGCTTTGACTTTACCATGATAGAGGTGACCGCCGCGGTCGAAGACCACTGCGCTGATGTTGGAACCCTTGGCGCGCTCGGCGAGGAGTGCTCCGACTTTCTGGGCGCTCTCGACGTTCGAGGAGGCGTTTTCGAAAGACTTGTCGAGCGTGGAGGCGGAGACCAGGGTCTTGCCGGCCGCGTCGTCGATGACTTGGGCGTAGATGTGTTGATTGGAATAATGAACTGCGAGACGCGGACGTTCGGCAGTGCCGGATACTTTCCGACGGATGCGGTTGTGGATCTTGCGACGGATCGACTTGCGATTGATAGTGCTCATGGTGCCGTAATGGTTGTGAGGTAGGGGACGACGGTAATGGATTATTTGCCGACGCTCTTGCCTTCTTTGCGGCGAACTTTCTCACCGACGTAGCGAACGCCCTTGCCCTTGTATGGCTCGGGTGGATAGAAGCCGCGAACTTCGGCAGCGAACTGACCGACGAGCTGCTTGTCGATGCCCTCAACCTTGATCTTGGTGTTTTCAACGACAGTGACGTTGAGACCCGACGGGATGGGGTGAAGGAGCGGATGCGAACGGCCGAGGGAGAGGTCAAGGTCAGAGCCCTTGACCGCCGCACGGAGACCGACGCCGATGATTTCAAGATCCTTCACGAATCCCGTGGAGACGCCGACGATCATGTTCTGAACGAGGCTGCGGGCGGTGCCGTGGAGGGCTTTGTGTTGACGAAGCTCGGTGGCGCGGGAGACGACGACAGTGCCGTCTTCGCTGGTGAGCGAGATGCCTTCGGGAAGCGGGAAGTCGAGTTTGCCCTTCGGGCCTTCGACGATCACCGTGCGGCCGTCAAGTTTGACAGCGACCTTCGCGGGGACAGAGATTGGTTTGAGTCCGACTCGTGACATGGTGTTAGTTTCCTTTACGAGTTAAGGTTTACCAGACGTTGGCGAGGAGCTCGCCGCCGAGGTTTTGTTTCTTGGCGGAGCCGCCGGACATGACACCTTTCGAAGTGGAAAGGATGGAAATGCCGAGGCCGGACATGACGCGTGGAACTTCACCCGCGCCGATATAGTGGCGGCGGCCGGGAGTGGAGACGCGCTTGAGGTCGGTGAGGACCGAGCGGCCGTCGATGAACTTCGGCTTGGCCTTGAGCGTGGTGCGCTCGCCAGTGACGACTTCATAGTTCCAGAGGTAGCCTTCTTCCTGGAGGATGCGGGCGATGTCCGCCTTGATCTTGGAGTAAGGAGCGGAGAATTCCTCATTGCCGGCGCGGGCGGCGTTTTTGAAACGCGTGAGGAAATCGGAGATTGGATCGGTGAGAACTGCCATAACAGGTGCTTTCTTTAAATTGGTTGCGGTGTGTTAGTTGGCAGCAGCGGCTTCGGCTTCAACTTCGTTGGCCTTCTTCATGTCGCGGAACGGCATGCCAAGCTCCATGAGCAGGGCGCGTCCTTCGGCGTCGGTCGGCGCGGAGGTCACGAAAATCAGGTCGAAGCCGATGGTGCGCTTGATCTGATCGATTTCGATTTCCGGGAAAATGGATTGGTCACTGACGCCACAGGCGTAGTTGCCACGGCCGTCGAACGACTTCGAGGAAATCCCGCGGAAGTCGCGGATGTTCGGAGCGGTGACGTTGATGAACCGGTGCATGAATTCCCACATGCGGGCGCCACGGAGAGTGACGCGTGCGCCGAGGGCTTCACCTTCGCGGAGCTTGAAGTTGGCGACGGCCTTCTTCGAGAATGTGATGGACGGGCGTTGGCCGGTGATCTTCTGGATCTCGTTGACGGCGTCATCGACGGCGACCTTGCGATCCGGGGCTTTTCCCATGCAGGAAGTGACCACGATCTTTTCGAGACGTGGGACTTGATGGCCATTGGTGTATCCGAGGCTCTTCATGAGAGTCGGGACAACCTTGTCCTTGTAGTGTTGTTGTAGTGCTGGTGTGCTCATTTTCTTTGCGGGTCAGCGCTGATTGCTCAGGCGCTTAAGCGCGGGCGGAAGCTTTCGCTTCAGCCCACTTTCTTGACGTTGGAGATATGGACGGGGCCGTCGATGGTCTTGAGACCGCCGTTAGGCTCGGCTTCGGTTGGCTTGGTGGCCTTGATGATCGGGCGGCCACCTTCGACGGTGACCTTGCCCTTGGTGGCATTCACCAGGAGCACGGTGCCGCGCTTGCCTTTGTGATTGCCTGCGATGATTTCGACTTGATCGCCTTTTTTGACGTGGGTCTTGATGCGGCTCATGGGAATGAAATGGTAAATGTTAGTTCTTAGAGAACTTCGGGAGCGAGAGAAACGATCTTCATGAACGAACGTTCACGAAGTTCACGGGCAACGGGTCCGAAGATCCGGGTGCCGCGCGGGTTGTTGTCCTTGTCGATGATGACAACGGCGTTGGAGTCGAAGCGGAGGATCGAACCGTCGGCGCGGCGGATCGGATAGGCGGTGCGAACGACGACGGCCTTGACGACGCTGCCCTTCTTGACAGCGGCGGTCGGGATGGAATCGCGGATGTGGCAGGTGATCACATCACCGATGCAAGCGGTGCGGCTGCGTTTGCCGAGCACACCAATCATTTTTGCGCTGCGCGCGCCGGTGTTGTCGGCGACGACGAGCATGGTTTCCATCTGGATCATGACAATAGATTAGGTAAAAGCTGAAATGCTGAAAAACTGAGAAGCTGAAATTAATTAGTGCGAGATCACTTCGGCGAGTGTCCAGCACTTCAGTTTCGAAAGCGGACGGGTCTCGACGATACGGACGCGGTCGCCGATCTGGCCCTGGTTGTTCTCGTCGTGCACGTAGTACTTCTTGGAGCGCTTGACGATCTTGTTGAATTTCGGATGGGGAACGCGGGCCACGTGTTCGACGACGAGGGTCTTGTCCATTTTATTGGAAATGACCACGCCAACGCGGGTTTTACGAAGGTGGACTTGTGCGTCCGAAGGAGTCTCGCTCATGGGAAAAGTAATTGAAGGCGTTTGTGATTAGGCGCTCTTCTTCGCGGTCGCAGCCGTGAGAATTCGAGCGGTTTCGCGGCGCACTTGTTTGATGCGGGCGGGGTTTTCCAAAGTGCCGGTGGCGCGTTGGAGACGGAGGTTGAGGGCTTCCTGCTTGAGATCCTTGAGACGGACTTGAAGTTCGTCGGCGGTGAGCTCGTTGGTTGCTTTGACTTTGGACGACTTGGCTTTCGTCGCTTTGGCTTTGGTGGCGGCCATAATTCAGTGAGATATGGAATTGGGATTGATCGGACGGATCAAGCGTGCGGATTGCGGGCGACGAGGCGGGTGCGGATGCCGAGTTTGTAGGAAGCGAGACGCATGGCCTCTTTCGCTGCGGATTCAGGAACACCACCGATTTCGAAAAGCATGTTGCCCGGACGGATGACTGCCACCCAACCTTCGACAGCGCCTTTACCTTTACCCATCCGGGTTTCCGGAGGACGCGAGGTGATGGACTTGTGTGGGAAAATCCGGATCCAGACTTTTCCTTTCCGCTTCAGGGAGCGGTTGATCGCGATCCGGCAAGCTTCGATCTGGCGGTTGGTCATCCATCCGCGGTCGAGGGTTTGCAGACCGAAGTCACCGAAGGCGACGGTGGTTCCGCGCTGGGCATTGCCAGAGCGGCTTCCGCGGTGGCTCTTGCGGAACTTGGTTCGTTTGGGCATCAATGGCATAACTCGGTCTTTCCGGGAAAGGTGTTAATTAGAGAATTGAGAGATTGAAAAATCAGTTGCGGCTGTTCGGGCGACGGTCGCCTCCACGATCTCCGCCGCCGCCACCACGGCGATCACCGCCACGGTCACCACGGTCGTTGCGACCTTGGGGTTGCTTGCCGGTGCCGTCGTCTTCCTTCTTGTTGACCCAGCACTTGATGCCGATGATGCCATACAAGGTGCGGGCTTCGGCGAAGCCGTAGTCGAGAGGAACGCGGAGAGTTTGCAATGGCACCTTGCCTTCGCGGTAGCCTTCAGCACGGGCGATGTCCGCACCACCGAGGCGGCCGGCACAACGGAGACGAATGCCTTCGGCACCGAATTCCATGGCGGTTTGCAACGCACGCTTCATGGCGCGGCGGAAGGAAATCCGGCGCTCAAGTTGCACGGCGATTTGCTCGGCGACCAATTGGGCATCGAGCTCCGGCTTGCGGATTTCGATGATGTCGATCTTGACCTGGGCACCTTTGCAAAGAGCGGTGATGTCCTTGGTCATCACTTCAATTTCCTTGCCTTGGCGACCAATGATCAGACCGGGGCGGGAAGTGTGAAGGGTGACGCGAACGCTGTTCCAGGCACGCTCGATGACCACACGGGCCAGGCCGGCATTGATCAGCTTGTTCTTCAGGTAGCCGCGGATCGCGAGATCTTCGTGCAGCTTGTTAGTATAGTCTTTGCCGCTGGCATACCACTTCGAGCGCCAGTCTTTGTTGACGGCGAGACGGAATGCGATCGGATTTACTTTTTGGCCCATGGTCGGTGAGGGATGAGATTAAATGAGAGTGGTTCAGGCTTCTTCGGTAGCGGCGACAGGTTCGGCCGGAACGTTCTTGATTTGCTTCGGTGCTGGCTTGGCTGCGGCCTTGCGGGCGACCTTCTTTTTCTTCTCGGGGGCGGAGCCGACGAGAGTGATCGAGATATGGCTGGTGCGCTTGAGGATTGGGCCGGCGGATCCCTTGGCCCGTGGCTTGAAGCGGCGGAGTGTAGGACCTGCGCCGATGACGGCTTCCTTGATGACGAGCGTGCCGGCATCGAGGGAGAAATTGTTCTCAGCATCCGCGATGGCGGTTTTGAGAGTCTTGCCGATCAATTGAGCGGATTTCTTCGGAGTGAAGGTGAGGATATCAAGGGCGCTCGAAACAGGGAGGCCTTGGATTTCGCGGGCGACATCACGCGCCTTCTTGGGCGAGAGTCGGACAAATTTAGTGGTGCTTTTGACTTCCATGGTCGGCGGACGTGAGTGGTTACTGCGCTGATGCTTGTGTTTCGAGAACGGCGAGATCGCCGGGGCGTGGAGATTCGGCGACATCGTCGAGTTGTTCGACAAAGGCACCGCTGACGCCCTTGCGGACGTCGGCTAGAATGGCTTTTCCGTAGGGCTGCTGCCCGCGGGTGAGGCGGAACGTCATGCCGATTTTCGCACCTTGGTTTTCGCCAAGATTGAAAACCATCATGCCGCTGGTTTGGTCGATGCTGACGATCCGGGCTTGCTGGAGCGAGCCGTTACGAACATCGGGGCGGGGCTTCTGGCGCAGTCCGAGGACAGCGTCAAGCTCTCTTAGTGAAGTTTCTACACGAAGTCTTGCATCCGGGTCGGACACGACCGCCTGGCGGAGGTAGTCCATGACGACGGCGGCGAGACGTGTGGCGGAGCTTTCGAGCTGGGCGATGCGCTCCTTCGCGATTTCGTTATCCGCAGCGCCCTGGATGAGGCGGTCGTCTCCCCCGTCGAGCAGGTTCTTGCCGAGAGCATTGAGACGGAGGCGGACATCGGCGAGTTTCTCGGATGCTTCCTTCTCGCCGCTGTTAGCCTCGGCGAGGCTGCGCTGGAGAGTTTTGTTCTGTTCCTGGAGGGTCGCGATGATCTCCTGGTATTCCGCGGCAGTCGGCGCCTGGGCCACGCACATCTCCGCGCCGGCCAACAGCCCGAGGGCGGCGGCAAGTGCTTTGAGATGGATGGTGGAACGCATGGACGTGGAGGAATGGAACAGAGCGGATTATTTCTTACCGATACCGCCGTGCGTGCGGAACAGACGGGTCGGGGAAAACTCTCCGAGTTTGTGGCCAACCATGTTTTCGGTCACGTAAACGGGAACGAAGGTCTTGCCGTTGTGCACGGCGAAGTTATGGCTGACGAAATCAGGAGTGATCATCGACTTGCGGCTCCATGTTTTGATGGGCTTGCGGTCGGATCCGGCTTCGGCGACGGCGTCGATCTTCGCGAGAAGCTTCTGATCGACGTAAGGGCCTTTTTTAAGTGAGCGTGGCATGAGAGGAGTGAGGTAAAGGTTTCGTTAGATTACTTCTTCTTCGCTTTGTGGCGGGACTCGACGATGAAGACACTGGTGGTCTTCTTCTTGTTGCGGGTCTTCTGGCCCTTCGCGTGGCCCCATGGGCTGAGAAGGTGCTGGCGACCACCACCGGACTTCGACTTGCCTTCGCCACCACCGTTCGGGTGGTCAACCGGGTTCATCGTCATACCACGGACGGTCGGGCGAACGCCCTGCCAGCGGGTGCGGCCGGCCTTGCCCGAAGTTTCGTTCATGTGGTCACGGTTTCCGACTTGGCCGATCGTGCAGAAGCAGCGGTCGTTGAAGCGGCGGATTTCACCGGAAGGCATTTTCACCAATGCCCAGCCGCCATCGCGGTTAGAAAGCACTGCAAGCTGGCCGGCGGCGCGGGCGACTTTGCCACCGTTGCCTGGGATGAGCTCGATGTTGTGGATCGAGGTGCCGAGCGGCACGGCGCTGAGTGGCATGGCGTTGCCCGTCTTCGGAGCGACGTTGGCACCGGCGACGACGGTCGTTCCGACTTCCAGGCCGAGTGGGGCGAGGATATAGGACTTCTGGCCGTCTTCATACTGGATGAGCGCAATGCGGCAGGTGCGGTTCGGATCGTATTCGATGCCGACGACGGTTGCAGGTGCATCGTGCTTGCCACGCTTGAAGTCGATCAGACGGTAGTGGCGCTTGTGGCCACCGCCGATGTGACGGGTGGTGATGCGGCCGGTGTTGTTACGGCCACCGCTGCGCTTGAGAGGCGTGAGAAGGCTCTTCTCAGGCTTGCTCTTCGTGATCTCGTCGAACGACGGCAGATTCTTGTAGCGAGCGGAAGGTGTGATTGGCTTGAAAGTTTTCAGTGGCATGACAATCGGAACGTTAGATGATTGCGTTTGGATCAGCGGGTAATCGCTTAGACGAGGTCAAGCGATTCGCCTTCCTTGAGGCGGACGATTGCTTTTTTCCAATGGTTGGTACGACCGGCATCGGCACGACGCTGGCGCTTGAGTTTGCCGTCATAGTTGGCAGTGCGGACTGCCAGAACGGTTTTTCCGAAGAGTTGCTCCACGGCCTGCTTGATTTCAAGCTTGTTGGCCTTGCGGTCCACTTCGAGGGTGACCTCGTTGTTAGTCTCCTGAAGCATGGTTGCTTTCTCGGAGAGGCGGACGTTTTTAATGACCTGGTAAATGTCTTTCATGATCTCGGTGTTAGGTCCGGGGTTCAGGCGGTGCGAGCCGCAAGAGTTTGCACGGCATCACCCACGAGGATGATGGTGTTGGCGAGGAGGAGTTGCTCGACGTTGACATCCGACCCCGTGACGAGTTGGGCGTAAGCGACGTTGCGGCCGGCGAGGTAGGTGGAGTCGTCGAAGGAATTTCCAACCACGAGGATCTTGCCGAGAGGCGCAATGGCATCGAGAGCAGCCACAAAGGACTTGGTCTTGCCATCAGCGACGGAGAAGGAAGGGAGGGTCAGAACCTTGCCAGCGCTGACGAGGTCACCCAATGTGCGACGAAGAGCGAGTTTGCGGACGGTCTTTGGAACCTTCTTGGAATAATCACGAGGGCGTGGTCCGAAGACAACACCACCACCGACGAAGATCGGGGCGCGCTTGTCGCCGTGACGGGCACCACCGGTGCCTTTTTGCTTGTAGATCTTGCGGTTGTTACCGGAGACCTCGCCCCGGGTCTTGGTGCAAGCGGAGCCGGTGCGGCGGTTGGCGCGATAGGCGACCACGAGATCGTGGACGGCTTGGCGACCTTTCTCGGCACCTACCAACACGAGGTTGGCGGCTTGAGCGTCTTCTGCGGTGAAAGTCTTAGCGGACATGACTGGGAATCGTGAGAGGTTTCAAAAATGCCACCGGATCAGGCGGACTTCTTCTTGGCTGGGCGGACGGTGACGTAGTTACCGTTGGAACCGGGAACCGCACCAGAGACGAGGATGACGCCATCTTCAGGACGGACGGCAACGATCTTGAGATTTTGCACGGTGGAACGGGTGGTTCCCATGTGGCCGGGCATCTTTTGGTTTTTCCAAACGCGACCTGGAGTCGAGCGGCAGCCGATGGCTCCCGTCCGGCGGTGCATCATGGAGCCGTGGGTCATCTTCAAACCACCGAATCCGTGGCGCTTCACAGCACCTTGGAAACCGCGGCCCTTGGATTCGCCGATCACGTCGACCCATTGGCCTTCGGTGAAAGTTTCGAGACCTGGATGAACTGCTGGAAGCTCAACGCCGTTTTCGACGCGGAATTCCTGGATGAAACGCTTTGGAGCGCAACCGGCCTTCTTGGCGATGCCGAGAGCAGGCTTGGTGGCGCGTTGTTCTTTTTGATCGCCGTAGCCGACTTGGACCGCGGTGTAACCGTCGGTTTCAGGGGTCTTCGATTGAAGAATCGTGTTACCGGAAACATCGATAACAGTAACAGGGATCATGATGCCGGCCTGATGGTCGAACAGGCGGGTCATACCGATTTTTTTGCCGAGGAGGCCGAGTGACATGGCGATAAAAGAATTAGAGATTTAGAAATTAGAAACTATAGAAACAGACGCTCCTGAACTTAGATACGGATGGTGATGTCGACACCGGCTGGCAGGTTGAGCTTCTTGAGCTCGTCCACGGTGCGGGCGGTAGGATCGACGATGTCGAGCAAACGCTTGTGAGTACGGATTTCGAACTGTTCCATCGATTTCTTGTTCACGTGAACCGAGCGGTTGACCGTGAACTTCTCGATACGGGTTGGAAGCGGGATCGGGCCGGCAACACGGGCTCCCGTGCGCTTTGCGGTCTCCACGATTTCTTGGGCGGAGCGGTCGATGGCGCGATGGTCGAAGGCGCGCAGGCGGATGCGGATTTTCTGATTTTCCATGGTGGAGAAGTTGTTTGACGGTTTACGTGGTTGGCTACAGGGCGAGTAATCGGGATCAGTTAGCCGAGGCGGTCGCTGACGATTTCTTCGACGATATTGGTTGGGACCTGCTCGAAATGCGATGGAGTCATCGCATAAGAAGCACGCCCCGAGGAAAGGGTGCGAACGGCTGTCGAATAACCGAACATTTCCTTCAGCGGAACATTGGCATGAACGATAGAGAGCTTGCCTTTGGATTCCGTGTTTTGGATTTGCCCGCGACGGCGGCTGAGGTCGCCCATGACATCACCTTGGTAATCGTCAGGGGTGGAAACTTCGACCGCCATGATGGGCTCGAGTAAAATGGACTTTGCTTTTTTGAAGCCGTCCTTCATGGCGAAAATGGCCGCCATGGTGAAAGCGTTTTCGTTGGAATCAACGTCGTGGTAGGAACCATCGAGGATTTCAACATGCACATCGATCACGGGATAACCGGCGATGATGCCGTTGGTCATCGACTCGTTGATGCCTTTATAAACCGCGTTGATATATTCTTTAGGAATGGTGCCACCGATCACTTTGTTTTCGATGGTGAGTCCCTTGCCCTTTTCGTTAGGCTTGATGGCGATGATCACGTGGCCATATTGGCCGCGCCCGCCGGATTGCTTGATCAACTTGCCTTCGCCGCCAGCGGCTTGAGTGATGGTCTCGCGGTATGCAATTTGAGGAGCACCAGTGTTAGCCTCGACCTTGAACTCGCGGCGGATGCGATCGATGATGATCTCCAGGTGAAGTTCACCCATTCCGGAAATGATGGTCTGGCCGGTTTCCTCGTCGGTCTTGACCATGAAGGTCGGATCCTCTTCGGATAGACGACCGAGTGCCATGCCAAGTTTTTCCTGGTCGGCTTTGGTTCTTGGCTCGACAGCCATCGAAATGACCGGTTCCGGGAAAGTCGGGGGTTCGAGAACCACGTCGTGGTTTTCGGCGGCGAGGGTGTCGCCGGTGGTGACATTCTTGATGCCGACCATGGCGGCGATGTCACCGGA
>JAZKGW010000055.1:0-3788 GCA_040385685.1 Verrucomicrobiota bacterium
CAAGGCCACGGTGTGATTATCTCCTGCCGCGATGGCCGTGATCCCGCTTTGCGCCGCCACCGGCACCGTCGTTTGGCCGTAGGGGTTGTATCCCCACGCCACCACGCTGCCGTTGTTCTTCAAGGCCACGGTGTGAGAAGTTCCCGCTGAAACGGCCGTGACTCCGCTCTGCGCCACCACGGGCACCGTCGTTTGGCCGTCGCCGTTGTATCCCCACGCCACGACGCTGCCGTTGTTCTTCAAGGCCACCGTGTGTAAACCTCCCGCCGCAATGGCGATGACCCCGCTCTGCGCCGCCACGGGCACTGTCGTTTGGCCGTTGTAGTTGTTTCCCCACGCCACCACGCTGCCGTCGTTCTTCAAGGCGACGGTGTGATAACCTCCCGCCGCAATCGCGATGACACCGCTCTGCGCCGCCACCGGCACGGAGCCGTTGTTTCCCCACTCCAGCACGCTCCCGTCGCTCTTCAAGGCCACGGTGTGATAGTCTCCCGCCGCAATGGCCGTCACCCCGCTCTGGGACGCCAAGGGCAACGTCGTTTGGTCGTATTCGTTGTCTCCCCACGCCGCGACCGCGCCGGGTGCCGCCTGAGCGGTACCGGCTCCGGGCCAGGCGAACAGGGGGAGGCTAACGGCGAGAAGGAGGATTCTGAGAGGGGATGGCGTTTTCATGGCGTGATGTCCTTTCAATCACTAACGCGACGTGGGCGCTCCGAAACCCGCCAAAAAAGTTTTAACGAATCACTTCCATCCGGCGGGTCATGGCGGCGGCGCGGAATTTTTTCGCGCTTCGGATTCCTCGAACCCGGCCAGCACCCCTTTCCATCGGGAAGCCTGCTCGGGCCGGCCGGTGGTCTCGTAGAGTTGCACGAGGAGTTGGAGTGCCTTTTTTACATTCACTTTGCCGGCGGCGGGAATCTCGTCCTCTCGTTGTTTCAGGCCCTCGTAGCCAGCTAACAGAAACGGCTCGGCTTCGGCGGGTTTCTTTTGGCCCAGCAGACTGCCGCCCAGCATGCTTCTGGCGTTGAACGTCCGCCAGTGGCCCGGTATCTGTTGTTCGCGGATGACCAGGCATTGGCGTGCCAGCGGCTCGGCCTCGTCAAACTTCCCCGCGTCCAGCAACTCGCGCACTTTCGTGGCAAGCGAATCTGGATTGCGACAGGGAATGCCGGACTGATAGAGCTTCAACCGGGAGGCGAAATCCTTCTTCTGTTTCTCATCCTGCAACAGTGCGATGGCCTCCTGCTGCAGGCTAACGGCTTTTTCAAACTGCCCCACCTCCGCATGGGCGGCAGCCAGGGTATCCAGCAAGATCGGTTCCTTGCCGTCAGTCATCGCGACGGCTTTTTCCGCGAGGTTGACCGCTGTTAATCCATCCCGTTCCGTGTCCACGGAGGTCGCCAAGTTCCAAGCCAAATGATTCAAATTCGAGGCAGAATCACATTCCGCCACCTTACGAAACCACTTGGCCGCCTCGACCGGGTCTTTGGCCACACCCGTGCCGGTGGCATACATTTTTCCCAAGGTATACTGGGCGCCAGTTTCACCTCTCTCCGCGGCCTTCCGGAACCACTTGGCCGCTTCGACCGGGTCTTTGGCCACACCCTCGCCGGTGGCGTACATTTGTCCCAAGGCTTGCTGGCTCCATCTGCTTCCCAGTTCGGCACCTTCTCGAATAATGGGTTCGGCATCACCAGACCTTCCCCGCGTCAAGAGGGATCTGCCGAGGGAGCCGAGTGCATTCGCGGTGCCATCCACATTCCCATGAAGCTTTCGCCGCAATGCCACTTCCTCACGAACGGTGACCACCGCTTCTTCCAGTTTGCCCTGATTTGAGAGGACAAGAAACAGAGCGTGGAGCGACGGAATCAGGTCTCGATCGTCGTTGCCAAAAAGCTTCCTGCGCATCGCCACCGCCTCGCGAATGATGACCTCAGCCTTGGGCGCATGTCCATTCGTCCGAAGAAAATTGCCGAACGCATCGAGCAAATTGGCAACCGAGCGGTCCTCCTCCCCAACCCGTTTCCGCTGTGCGGAAATAGCCTCGCTGAACATGGATTCGGCTTCTGCGAAGCGGCCTTGGCGGGCAATTGAATTGGCAAGCGCACTCAACGGGATTGACAGCTCCGGATTTTTTCCAGGCTGTTTTGTGCGCATATCGAGCACTTCGCGATCAGTTCTTTCGGCCTCGGCCAGCTTGCCTCCAGCGGAAAGCGCTTGGCCTAATGCTTCGAGCAAGGTGGCGACGGAGGGATCGGCCTCCCCAACGAGCTTCTTTTGCAACGGAATCGCCTCGCGATAGATAGCCTCGACTTCCGCGTGTTTGCCTTGCCGATTTAGCAGCGAAGCGAGTTCCGCGAGCGCGGCGACCACGTCGGGATGATCGTCGTCCGGCAGCTTCCTTCGAAGCGCCAACAGTTCGCGCTGCAGAATTTCGGCCTCGGCATATTTCCTCCTTCGCGTGAGAACCGGAACGATCGTTGCCAGCGCTTTGACAACTTCGGGATGATCGCTGTCCAACAACTTCCTCTTCAAGACCAGGGATTCGCGCAGCAGCTTTTCGGCTTCCGCCGACTTGCCTTGGCGGTCGAGCGTCAGGCCGAGATCGCCGAGCGTGTCAGCAATGGAAGGATGGTCGTCGGGTAGGAGTTTCTTCCGCATCTCCAGTGTTTCTCGAAATATCACTTCTGCTTCAACAAGTTTGTCACCGCCCTGGGCCCGAAGCAGCAAGCCGAGGTTGCTGAGCGATTCGGCCACATCCACATGTTCGTTGCTCCAGAGGCTGCGCCGCATCGCCAAGGCTTCCCTCAAGATATCTTCGGCTTCCTGCAGCTTTCCCTGGATGCGGAGGATCGAGCCCAGATTGTTCAAGGTGAGCGCGATGTCCGCATATTCACCGCTCAGAAACTTCCTCTGCATGGCGAGCGCCTCGCGGTAAACTTTCTCGGCCTCCGCATGTTTGCGCTGGCGATGCAGCACGCCGCCCAGCTTGTTGAGCGTGGATGCCACGGAGGGATGCTCGGCACCGTGCAGCTCTTTCCGCAAATCCAGCGCCTGACGGTGCATGTCAGCGGCGGCGGGGTATTCCGCCAAGTCTCGATAGACGGTGCCGAGCGTGTCGCGCAGGTCGGCATCCACCGCCGGCTGGGTGTCCAATTCATCCAACCGCCGGGCAGTCTGGTCCAGAATCTCCTGCAACAGCCCGGTGTCGCGGCCGCGCGCGACGGCCGGGCCAACGCCGTTGAGCATTCCCTGCATGAACTGCGCGACTTGCGCGCTGCGGGCGGTTTCAGTTTCGGCCAGGATCCGGAGCTTTGCCTCGTTGTTCCGGGCGTTTTCGGCCTCCTCCCGCAAGCGGATTTGGGCCTGTTCCGCCCGCGTGGCCCGAATCGCCTGCCAGGTGCTCACGACCGCTCCCACCACCAGCACCGCCGCCACCATGCCCACGGCCACCACCGCGAGTCTGTTCCGACGCACGAGTTTCTGGAAGCGATACAGATTGCCGGGCGGCCGGGCGACAACCGGCTCGTTGTCCAGGTGGCGCTGGATGTCCATGGCCAGCCCGTTGGCCGTTTCATAGCGGCGGGCGCGGTCTTTATCGAGCGTCTTCATGACGATCCAGTCGAGATCGCCGCGGATCGCGTGGATGAGTTTTGGTGGTTCGCTCGCGCGATGGTGTGCGACGGCGGTCACCACCTCCTGGGCCATGGTGACGAGCGCGGTGCTCGGTTTTTGCGGTTCCTGTTCGCGGATGACGCGGCGCATTTCGTCGTAGCCCGCCTTCAGCA
>JAZKGW010000056.1:0-14856 GCA_040385685.1 Verrucomicrobiota bacterium
TCGCCGAGCCCTACATTTCCATGACCCTCGATCTCGCCGCCACCGAGCAAGGCAAGTCCACTTCGATGCTCGCAAAGATCGAAACGCCCCACGCTTTCGAAGGAGCCGCCGCCGTCGAGCTGCTAGGACTCCCCATCGGGGCAACCTGTCCGCCCCTGACATGCACCAAGGACCAAACCGAACTTGCCTTCCCGATCACCGTCGCCGCCGATGCCAAGGTCGGCAAACACAACGGCATCTTCTGCCGGGTCAGGGTGCCCGAAAATGGAACCACGATTCTCCATCAGACCGCCATGAACAGCACCCTGCGGATCGATGCCCCGTCCCCCGAGCCCGTCGCCAAGGCGGAACCCAAAGCCCCCGACAAACCCGTCGAACCCCAAGCCAAAACCGAGCCCGCGAAACCGCTCTCGCGGTTAGAGCAACTGCGGCAGAGGGCTAAGTGAAAGAGGTTGGAGTGACACTCCTATCGCGACGCCTTGTAACCGGGCGACTTCCAATTGATAAATGGCAAGTCTTGTTGAACTAAGCCGGTCAGTATGTGTTCTCCTCTGGAATTGTCTTCAACTCTTCGATAAGGCTCGCTAGCAACATATCGAGTTCTGGTGGCATCGGTAGATCGATCGAGAAGATGGATGTTCCATGATTGAAGCGGTTCGTTGGAGGCCCCTTACTCAGGTATTCTTGGTAGTCGCTGACCTTGAGAGGTGTTGGATATCTTCCTCCCCACAGAATACAATCCCGCAACGTGTTCATCAACGACTCTTCATCGTCGGAGACCGAGATACCAGCACGCTTGGCAAGCCGGGCAAGATCGTGATCGGCCAGCCCATCTAAATCTTTGCGAATATTTGTGACATTACTAATAGAAGCGTGGTTCCTCCCTGACCAAATGGCCTTCAGTAGATTCTCGACAGCTAGTGCGACAAGGAAGAATCCGACCTCGAAGAGCATAAACTCCTCAAAAGCCTGATTCTCTTCCAATGTCTGGGGTCGACCACATCCGTCACACCCAGCCTCTGCCGACGCCTTTGCTTCAGCAGCCGACTCCAAAGTTCGAATTCCAACTTTGTAAAGCCTAGCCGCCTTCTGCCTCCATGCGAACTGAGACCGCACCGCAGAATCGAATAGATATTGTGCCGTCTCTGCTTCCATTTGATGTTTCGTCTACCACCTATTAACAATTCTCAAGCTTGCCCTCGACTATGACGGAGCAATCTATCCGTAGCATCAATGCCAATGGGCATCGGAGCTGAAAGCAACACCATTCCATTCCACTCATTTGATTTAATCTAAGTATTTAATTACTGCGAAACTGGTGCTATTCTTCATAAGCGGAACGGAAACAGAACTTCCCGAAGCAACGGCAGAGCTTCCGGCAAATTGAGCAGTTGTTGTGGAGTTTGTGTGAAATCCTCTTATTTTCGAACCACTCGAAAGTATCACTACCGCGTCAGCTCCTTGAGCTTTGGCTTTCTTGGCGATATCGCCCTTGAGCCGAGCCGTCGGAATTATGCCACCGGGACGTTTGTCGTCGATGATCCCCATGAGCTTAAACTTTCTCGGAGGATCACCGTTGTCCCAGAAGTCGATACCGTCTACCGAGCTTCGAGTGCCGCCGTTCCCGTCGAATACGGGATTTCGTCCCTCATAGGTTTTGTATTCGGTGGAAGCGCATCCTAAGAGGGTAATTACCACGATTGCGATTATTGAATAGTGGTAAGGCTTCATATTTCTCTCAGACGGTTTCATTGAGCGACACGCAGGAGCCTTATGAGAAGTTACGCGCGCAGTATTCACACGCAAATGCAGCCCGGAAGGCTTTAGTTTTCCAGCGCTCGTCCATTCCGCCTTTTAAAGCAGGCCCACGCGGGAGTGCCAAGCAGGAATTTGATAGATCGTCACCCGCGGGTCGCGCTCACTCATAGATCGTGACCATTTGTTATTCCACGCGGGCGAGGATGCGGCGGCCGAGCCTCGAGCAGAAATCCACCCGGTGACCGATGATCTCCGCCAGTTCATCGCCGTAACCGAAATAATCGAGGCCGACGCCATCAAGGGCTCCGGATTCGAATTCGGCGAGCACGTCCACGTCGCTCCTGGAGGGATCGAAGTCATCCCTAACCACGGAGCCGAAGAGACTCGGCTTGCGGATGCCGCGCTGGCGGCAGAATTCCGCGATCTTCTCGGGGTCGTTGCTGATGGGGAGTGCGGCGGCGATCATGGCGATGGTTTGCTTTCGTGGAGAATTTCATCACCTGCCGTGGATTTGGTAAGGAGATTGTTTGAAGGCTGGATTCGCGAAGCTTTTCAGCGATTGGGAAGAGGAGGAGCTCCGCACCGCACGGAGAAGAGCTTCCAGCGCTCCGGGCGAAAGAGCTCGAGTTTTCCAGCGTAAATCAGATGAATTTCTACCGCGGTTCGGAAGTCGATTGCTTCGACCGACAGCTTTTTCCCTGCCCTCTATCAAATCCATGAAAACCAAATCTAACGCCCACCGTGGCATCGCCGCCGTTCTCGCCCTCGCCGCCGTGGCGGGGATTGCCAACCTCAACGCGCAGGACGACCCGGCCGCCTTGCGGGAAAAGGCCGCCGCGCTGGAGAAACGTCTCGAAGAACTCGAAAACAAGGACAAGCCGGACCGGAAGCTCGAGCGCCAGCGCGAGGAAAACCAAACAAAAGCCCGCAACCGCGCTGCTGAGGACAGCCGCCATTACAAGCCCGACGAACTGGCGGAAATCGAGGCTCTCTACCAGGTGGCTAACAAAAACTGGCGCACCGACGAGGCCAAGACCAGTTTGAAAAAGCTGTTGGACAAGTTCGACAAATCCAATCGCACCGGCTGCGCCACGCTTTACATGGGCCAGATGAGCGAGGGCAAGGAGCGGATCGACTATCTCACCCGCGCGGTCGAGAAGTTCAGCGACTGCTATTATCTCGATGGCTGCCAGGTCGGCGGCTACGGGCGGTATGTCCTCGCGCTGACGCTCTGGGAGAGCGGTGAGAAGGAGAAAGCGCGCGCGTTGCTCGGCGAATTGAAAACGAAGTTCAAGGACGCGACCGATCACAAGGGACGGCCGATGACCGGACTCGTCGAGGCGGCGGAAAAGGCATTCGCGGCGAAGCCCTAACTGTGGCGGGGATTGCCGCGATAAGTCTCAACCAATCACCGGAACCTCGCGCGGCGCAAAGTTGGCCACGGCTTTCGCGATGGCGGCGACGTGCTCCGGAGTGTTGCCGCAGCAACCGCCTGCCAGATTGAGCAAGCCGGCTTTCGCGAATTCCGCCATGTAGTCATACATGTGTTTCGGCTCCAAGTCGAAGCCGGTGGGCGCGAGCGGATTGGGCAAACCGGCGTTCGGATAACAGGAAATGCAGGTGGCGGCACATTCTGATAGCTCCTCGAGGTGCGGACGCATCAGGTCAGGCCCGAGCGAGCAATTCAGGCCGATCGCCAGTGGCTTGACGTGGGCGAAGGCGTTCCACAACGCCTCGACTTTTTGCGCTGAAATCATCGTTTCCCCTCCGAGACCGACGGCAGCGGAAATGATCACGGGCAGGTGGCGGCCGTCTTCCGCGAAGACCTCCTGGATCCCGACGACGGCGGCTTTGGCATTGAGCGAATCGAAAATCGTCTCGACCATCAGGATGTCGCAACCGCCTTCGATCAGGCCGCGGATTTGATGTTTGTAGGCGGCGAGGACCTGATCGAACGTCACCACCCGGAAGCCGGAATCGTTGGCGTCGGGCGAGTTGGTTAGAGAGACCGTCAGCGGGCCGATCGCCCCAGCGACGTAGCGCTTGCGCCCGGTGTCGGTGCCGATGTTGTCCGCCCATTTGCGGCAAAGCCGCGAGGACTCCACGTTCATCTCCCACGCGAGGTCGTTGAGAAAACTGTCATCCAGGATTTTCTGGAAGAACTCCGGATCCTTGCGACCGCCTTTTTCACGGGGGTCTTCGACGAAGAATTCGCTCTGGGCGATGCCAGTGGCGGAAAACGTGTTGGTTTCGCAGATGTCCGAACCCGCGTCATAAAAGCGCTTGTGGATGTCGCCGATGACCTCGGGACGGGTAATGGAAAGGATGTCGCCGTTGTTCAGCAGATCCTTTTCGTTGTGGGCATAGCGCTCGCCCCTAGCCTCCGCTTCAGTGAGGCCGTAGCCACGGATGGTGGTGCCCATGGCTCCGTCGAGAACGAGGATTCGTTCGGCAAGGGCGCGTTCGAGTTCAAGAGTGGGGTCGGCCTGCGGCATGACGGGAACCTAGGCACAGGCAGAGTGAATTCAAGTATCAAATCGTCACATCCGGATATGATGATGGGAGCGCAAAGCTTTGTTTGCGCCTGCAGACTCAGCCAAACAATTCCTTCACCACCCTCGCCGGCTCCACACCGGTCAGGCGTTGGTCGAGGCCTTGGAATTTGAAACTCAGCCGCTCGTGTTCCAAGCCGAGGGCATGCAGCAGCGTCGCGTGAAGATCCCGGATATGGACCGGATCCTTGACGATGTTGTAGGACATTTCATCGGTTTCGCCATAGACCTGCCCGCCCTTGATGCCGGCGCCGGCCATCCAGATCGAGAAGCAGCGCGGGTGGTGATCGCGACCATAGTCGGTCTCGGTTAGTTTTCCCTGGCTGTAAACGGTGCGGCCGAATTCACCGCCCCAGATGACAAGGGTATCCTCGAGCATGCCGCGCTGTTTCAAATCCTGAATCAAACCGTAACAGCCCTGGTCCACGTCCTTGCACTGTGACGCCAGGTCCCGAGGGAGGTCACCGTGCTGGTCCCAGCCGCGATGGAAAATCTGCACGAAGCGCACACCGCGTTCGACGAGACGCCGCGCCATGATCGCCGAGTTGGCGAAGGTTCCGCGGTTTTTGCTGTCGGCGCCGTAAAGCCGATAGGTGTTTTCGGATTCACCTGATAGATCGGTGAGCTCCGGCACCGACGCCTGCATGCGGAATGCCATTTCATACTGCTGCATGCGGTTCTCGATCTCCGGATCACCGATGGCTTCAAACGAACGGTGGTTCAGTTCGTTGATCCCATCGAGCATGTTGCGGCGCGTTTCCCGCGAGATGCCAGCCGTGTCCTTGAGGAACAGGACCGGGTCGCCTAACGACCGCAGCGCCACGCCCGCATACTTGCCGGGCAGATAACCCGAACCCCACAACCGGGAGGAAATCGCCTGCACATTCGCGAACGGCGAGGTGTGCGTGGCGTGGAGCACCACGAACGATGGCAGCTCCTGGTTCATAGAACCGAGGCCATACGACAGCCACGAGCCGATCGATGCCTTACCCGATTGCATCGAACCCGTATAAACCAACTGGTTCGCGGGCTCGTGGTTGATGGCATCGGTGTGCATCGATTTGATGATGCAGATGTCGTCCACCATTTTCGCGGTCCACGGCAGCAGTTCGCTGATCCAGGTGCCGGCCTGGCCGTGCTGGTTGAACTTGAAAATCGATGGAGCTAACGGAAATGTCGCCTGCCCGGAGGTCATGCCGGTTAGACGTTGGCCCTGGGCTTTCAGATAGCCGTTGAGGTCTTCCTTGAAGCGCTTTTGCAACTCGGGCTTGTAGTCGAACAGATCGATCTGCGAGGGCGCGCCGATGAGTGAAATGTAAATTGCCCGTTTCGCCTTCGGCGCGATCTGCGGCAACATTTGGTTCACACCCGCCATGATTTCGGCCGCGGAGATGCCGCGCTGGCCGAGAAGGGAGGCGAGCGCCGCCATTCCGAGCCCGGTGCCGGATTTCCGGAAAAAGTGCCGCCGGCTGTAGGCGGCGTTGTGGGCTTCCAATGGGTTCATCGGGTGATGGTTTCGTCGAGATTGAGGATCTGGCTGGCTACCAGCGTCCAGGCCGCCAGTTCGGGAACATCGGCATCGCTGCGCGGCGGGGTGGCTCCTGTGGTGATTAGATTCTTCGCGTCATCCGCGTGGGAACGGAAATTGGCGAGGGCGGAGTCGAGCAATTTCCTGACAATCTTGCGCTCGTCCGCGTCGAACTTCCGCCCGTCGAGACGCGCTGTGATGAAATCCAACCGCCCGTCGAAGTCCGCCTGCTCCTTGAGCGCATGCGACGCCAGCTCGCGGGAGGCCTCGACGAACTGCGGGTCGTTCAGCAGCACCAGCGCTTGCAACGGCGTGTTCGTTAGATCCCGCCGGACGCAGAAAACCTCGCGGGTCGGCGCGTTGAAGATTTCCATCGACGGCGGGGCCGCGGTGCGCTTCCAAATCGTGTAGAGCGAGCGCCGGTAGAGTCCCTCGCCCTTGTCCTGGCGGTAGGTTCGGGTGTTCGATTGCGGCATGGCGACCGCCTCCCAGATTCCTTCCGGCTGATAGGGTTTTACCGATGGCCCGCCGACTTTCGGCGAGAGCAGCCTGGCGGAGGAAAGCGCGAGATCGCGGATTTGTTCGGCATCGAGCCGGTAGCGCGGACCGCGGGCTAACAGGCGGTTGGACGGATCCATTTCAAGCTTCTCACGTGAAACGACGCCGGACTGGCGGTAGGCCGCGGAGGTGACTATCAGCTTTAGCATGTGCCGATAGTCCCATTTCGACTCGACGAACTCGGCGGCCAGCCAATCCAGCAGTTTCGGGTGGCTCGGCCGGGCACCCATCACCCCGAAGTCGGAGTTGGTCTCGACAATGCCGGCACCGAAGAAATACGACCAAGTGCGGTTCATGGTGACGCGGGCCGGCAGTGGATTCGCGGGATCGTTGAGCCAGCGGGCAAGACCCAACCGGTTCCTTGGAGCGTCGGAAGCCATAGGCGGAAGGACGGCGGGAGTGTTAGGAGTGACCTTTTCACCCCTATCGGCATAAGCCCCGCGGGTGAGGACGTGGGCGAACGGCGCGTCCTTCTTTTCCTCCATTACGAGCGAGAACGAGCCGCGCTCGCGCAGGGTGCTTTGCTCGATTTTCAAGCCGTCGAGCCGGGTCCTCAGCTCGCGTGACGGGACGTCGATGTTGGCGACGAAGTATTTGAAAACCGACTCCAACTGCTCCTTGGTGCGCTTCTCCGCAGGCTGGGAGACAATTGACTGGAGCACGCTGTTATCCGCCAGGTCTTTGATTTCCGCGGGACTCAACAGGCGGCGGTAAAAGCGGAAATCCTGCAACGCCACCTTGCCGTTGAGTTTCGAATCCCCTCCTTGGCGTGATCCCAGACGCAATGGCACGGACGTTTCGATGTTGCCACCGACAGTATTTGGATAGGTTTTACCGCCGGCGTTTTTGCCATCGACGTAAATCGCGCTCGCCTGGTGGCCGGAGATAGTGCCATCGAATGTGACCATGACATGATGCCATTCACCGGGCTTCAACGGCGATGGCGCCACAATCTTGTTAGCGGCCTTGTCCCAGGAATCGATGACGTGCGCGGCAGGTTGGCCCCCTTCCAGATAGAGGTCCCAGCCGCGGAACGACTCGGCGGGATTCATGCGGGCGACAACCGCACCGGTGGGTGCGCCTTCAATGCGGATGAAGCCACCGTACGTCACCCGGTCGCTTCGCGAGAAACTGCCGAGATCACCGAGCTCGATCGGCGCATCACTGATGACCGGCGCTTTTCCTAACGGCGCATCGATCCGCGCGACTTCCGCGGGCCATTCCCGCGATTGGCCATCAACCAACCCTCGCAGCGGACCTTCGGCTTCGCTCAGCGGAAGGTGGATCGCGAGAGTGGAATCGATGTCCCGCGTGGGCGCGATGGTGGCATTGGCAAGCCACGAATCGAACTCGGGACGGGCCGCTGCGGCGCGGGCGGTGAGTTGTTCGTTCACGCCAGCGATCTCGCCGGCTAGAGTTCCCCAACGCTGCCGGTCTTCCATCAGCGGCACGAAGACATTGGGCGGATGCTCGGCGTTGTTGCCATCGAGCGCCGACATCGGGGTGTTGCGGAAGAATGCGGTTAGAGAATAGAACTCCTTGGTCGAAATCGGGTCGAACTTATGGTCATGGCAGGTCGCGCAGCCGGTGGTCAGACCGAGCCAGATGGCGGAAACGGTTTCCACCCGGTCCTTGGCATAGATCGCGTCGTATTCCTCGACGATCGCCCCGCCCTCGCCGGTGGTGGCGAGGCAGCGCGAGAAGCCGGTGGCCACAAGTTGGTCGAGGGTCCGGTTGGGCAGCATGTCGCCGGCGATTTGGTCGGTGGTGAACAGGTCCCACGGCATGTTCGTTTGGAAGGCGCGGATGACCCAGTCCCGGTACGGCCAGATCGCGCGGTAGTTGTCGATATGGATGCCGTGGGTGTCGGCATAGCGCGCGGCATCCAGCCAATGGCGGGTGAAGTTTTCAGCGCTGGCGGTGCTGGCTAACAGTTGATCGGCAGCGGCTTCGATGGCCGACTGTGGATCGACGGCGGCGGATCTCTTAAATGCTTCGATCGCCTCTGGAGCCGGCGGCAGCCCTGTTAGGTCGAAATGCAGCCGCCGGTAAAAACGCGCAGGGTCTTCCGGCGAATTGGGCTTGAGGGAGGATTTTTCCAACTTTTCCGCGATGAAACGGTCGATGGGATTCGCTGCCCAGTCCCCGCCGGCCGCTGGCAGTTCAGGCCGCTTCACCGCGGCGAAGGACCAGTGCGGTTCATACTCCGCGCCTTGTTCGATCCACCGCCGGATCATGGCGATCTCCCCGGGCTTGAGCGTCTTGTGGCTCTTCGGCGGCGGCATTATTTCCTCCGGATCGGTTGTGATGATCCGCTTGATCAGAGCGGATTCGGATGGCTTGCCCTTTATAATCACCGGTTGATCGTCGTCGCGTGGAGTGAAGGCGTCCGCCACCCGGTCAAGGCGCAGCGGCGCTTTTTTCGGCTCACGAGTCCCGGAATCCGGTCCGTGACAATGATAACAATTCTCCGAGAGGATCGGCTGGATGTGCTCATTGAAAGAGATTTTCTCCGGCAAGGAAATTTTCACAACCGCCATCTGCCCATTGGCGGCGACCACGCGGTTGGGAACCTTCGGCGGCGCGGAATCGCAACCGGCAAGGATTCCGCAGGCCGAGAGTCCCAAAGCAAGAAGGTGATCGAAGCGGAGATTCATGAAAGAGCTGACAAGTTCGCCGAATACGACCGCAAACCCATGTATTTTTTCAGGAGGCCACCTATCCGTTTTGGTAGGTAACCAAGCTTGTCACGCAAATCACCGCACGCCGCTCACGGTTGTCCGGCCACCTTTTTCGACGCACTCGCCAATGCGAGTTTCAAGGCGGGCAGGTACCCTTTGACCATGTCATGATAGATCGGACGGATATTTTCAATCTCCGCCCAGTAATCCGCCACATTCATGCGATCGGCGGCGTGCGCTGGAAGGAACGAAAAATGCCCGCTGGCCCTGACGATGATTTCCGGCCCCAAATGCTGATAGGTGCTGACGCTTCTGCCTTCGACCATCGATGGTGGCAGCATGGGCACCGGATCCTCGTCGTGGACGATCCGAAGCAATTTCAGGTGGGCGAGCTTCGCGGTGCCGTGGCCGTCGGTGAACTTCGGTTGGCCGAAAGTGATCGCGGAAACATCCGCAAAGCCGCGGCGATCGAGCGTCGCGACTAACAGCGCCGCCACCGCGCCCCCCAAGCTGTGGCCGGTGATCCGGATCGGGCGCTTGGGGTCGAGCCGCGCGAGCACCCACGGCAGGCATTCCTGCAAGGTGCTGTCGAAGCCCGCGTGGACGTGGATGCCGAGTTCATGTTCGCCGCGCCCGACGAAATCCAGATCGCCGAAAATGTTAGGCATGTTGGCGGTGCCGCGCAGGATGACCCATTGGTCCTTTTCCTCCGGGTTGGAAATGATGTAGATCCGCAAGCCCGAATTCGGGAACTCGCCTTCTTCAAAGTGCGGGCCGTATTCGTGGCGGAAATCCTTCGCCTCGTGGTAGGCCGCGTTCGCCCTTTCGGCAAAGGCGATCACGTTCACCAAATCCACATCCTTCAGGTCATCCGCGATGCCGATCTGAGTCTGCTGCTCAAAATACGCAACAAGAGCGGTGATCGCGACCACGAGCGTGACTGCCAGCAACACGGCGAGGACGATGAATCGAAGACGTTTCCTCATCTCGCGAGAACTCCATCACGGAATCTTCGGAACCTCCAGCAGGATTGTGGATGCCCGGAATCAATCGTTTGACAATCTTCCCACGTCCCTGATTCTCTCCGCGGGTGTTGCGACGAAACTTTGGTTCCTTTGTATCTCCCGGCATTCTCCGATGAACTCCACCGACAACCGGCCCGTTCGAACCGCATTGATCCCTTGGGTCGTTGCGTTGGTTGCCTTGTTGGCCTTGAATGCCCTGGCCCCAGATCATTCTCTTGCCAGAAAGAGCGAATCTTCGAAAGGAATCGGACTGTCCCAGCTGGCGGACTCTGATCAAGCACCGGGACGCATCTTCAACCCGTTGTTGTTCCTCGCGCCCGCGCCCTTCGCCGGGACTGGGTTTCTTAACCGATCATCGTTACTTCTATACTCGGAAAACCGCCGGGACCTGCCGCTGATGCGGTGTCTTGAGGGCGCGGTCCAAGGTCGTGCGCCACCTGCCAGTTCACTTTCCTGAAGGTGGCTCGCCCATCGGATGATTGGCCTTTTGGCAATCGCCCGTTAACATGGTGTGGCCCCCAGTTCCGCGGATCCATGGTGATCCCGGAGCATTCACCCGTCCTTGAGACGAGGTTTCGCACGGCATGGCAATCTTCCGGCCTGCCGTCCCCTTGCCCACTTGGCATCATCATTCTATTTTCATCCAATGAACACTTTCAAATCATTTTCCGAACTCCCGTCCATTCCGCTACTAACGGCACAACCCGCTCTCAAACCCCTTGCCACCCGCTTCCCATGATCCAGTGGCTTTTCCCCAAAATCATCGGCGGCAAGAACGAGCGCGAAGTGAATCGCATCCGTCCGACCGTCGCCCGCATCAACGAGATTGAAGGAGCGCTCCAGCGCGAGCCTGTCGACAAGCTCCTCCAGTTCACCGCCACCTGGCAAAACCATCTGGCCCGCTACCACGCGCTCAACGCTCCGCCGAAGTCGCTGATCGAGAAAATGGACGAAGCCGGACTCCGTGATGTCGCCGAAGCCATCACTTCTCGTCTATCCGTTCTGCGCAAGGAGTTCCCGTCGCTCCCGCGGGACGTCGCCGCCACGGTATCGTCGATCGAAGCCGCGAAAGCCGCCTTCCATCAGATCGAGGGCCAGTTTGCCAAGTCACGGGCAAAGTATCTGGATAGTATCCTGCCGGAGGCCTACGCCGTGGTCAAAAACGCCGCCCGCCGCCTCTCGGGTAGGGAAATCATCGTCACCGGTCGTGCCATGAAATGGCAGATGGTCCACTTCGACGTCCAGCTCATCGGCGGCATCGCCCTCCACCGCGGGATGATCGCGGAAATGCAGACCGGGGAGGGAAAAACCCTCGTCGCCACGCTCCCGGTCTATCTGAATGCCCTCACCGGCCTCGGTGTCCACGTCGTCACCGTCAATGATTACCTCGCGAAACGCGACTCGGAGTGGATGGGCGCGCTCTTCCGTTTCCTTGGCCTAACCGTCGGCTGCATTGAAAACCAGATGCCGCCTTGGGAGCGCCGCGAGGCATACGCCTGCGACATCACCTACGGCACCAACTCCGAGTTCGGCTTCGACTATCTCCGTGACAACGGGATGGCCTCCACCCGCGACGAGCAGGTCCAGCGCGGCCACTACCTCGCGATCATCGACGAAGTGGACTCGATCCTCATCGACGATGCCCGCACCCCGCTCATCATCAGCGGGGCGTCCTCACGGGACTCCCACCAATTCGACACCCACAAGCCGCTCGTCGAGCAGCTCGTGAAGCGCCAGACCGAGCTCTGCAACAACTTCGCCGCCGAGGCGAAGCGTCTGCTAGAGAAGGGCGACACCGCGGCAGCGGGCCCCGCGCTTTTCAAACTCAAACTCGGCCAACCGCGCAACCGCCAGTTCATGCGTTTGATGGAGGATCCGGAAATTCGCCGTCTGCTGGAGAAGGTCGAACTGTCCTTCCAGCAAGGTGCCTTCCAAAAGAACGTCTTCAAGCTCAAGGAGGAACTGTATTTCGTCATCGATGAAAAGGCACACGACGCCGATCTGATGGAGAAGGGCCGCAAGTTCCTATCACCCGGCGATCCGGATTCATTCACTCTCCCCGACATCGGCCCGCTGTTCGCCGACATCGACTCCGACTCCAGCCTAACACCGGATCGGCAGGCTGCCGCCAAACGCGAAATCCAAAGCCAGATGGATGCGCAGGCCGGGAAGATCCACGGCATTTCCCAACTGCTCAAGGCCTACTGTCTTTATGAGCGGGACGTCCACTACGTCGTCAGGGATGAAAAGGTCACCATCATCGACGAAATCACCGGCCGCGAAATGGCTGGCCGCCGTTGGTCCGACGGTCTCCACCAAGCGGTCGAAGCCAAGGAAAGGGTCGCCATCGAAAAGGAGACCCAAACCTACGCCACCATCACCATCCAGAACTACTTTCGCCTCTACGAAAAACTCGCGGGCATGACTGGCACCGCCGAGACCGAGGCTGCCGAGTTCCACGACATCTATCAACTCGACGTGCTGCCGATCCCGACCAACACGCCTAACATCCGGATCGACGACAACGACCAGATCTTCAAGACCCGCCGCGAGAAGTTCAACGCGGTGGTCGATAGGATCGGGAAGGCGCACGCCAGCGGCCAGCCGGTCCTTGTGGGCACGGCGTCCGTCGAGTCATCTGAAACCCTGGCAAGAATGCTCAATCGCGCGAAAATCCCGCACTCGGTGCTCAACGCGAAGTTCCACGAGCAGGAGGCGGAGATCGTCGCTCTCGCCGGACAACGCGGTGCCGTCACCGTGTCCACCAACATGGCCGGCCGCGGCACCGATATCAAACTCGGCGACGGCGTGGCCGAACTCGGCGGCTTGTTCGTCATCGGCACCGAGCGCCATCCCTCACGCCGGGTTGACCGCCAGCTCCGCGGCCGTTGTTCGCGCCAGGGCGACCCCGGCCGATCGCAGTTCTTCATTTCCCTCGAGGACGACCTGATGCGCAACCATGCGGCCCCGGATCGCATGGCCGCCTTGATCGAGCAGTCTGAGAAATCCTCAAAAGCTTCTTCCATTGGCACGCTCGTTGAGACTGCCCAGAGGCAGGTCGAGCAACGCGACTACAAGGGACGCAAGCGGGTGCTCGATTTCGACGACGTGATGAACCTCCAGCGCGAGATCGTCTATGGCTACCGCAACGAGGTGCTCACCACCGAGGACACGCGCAAGCTGGTCTACGAAATCGTCGGCGATACCATCCCCGCGAGAGTGCACCAACATCTCGCGGATTGTGATCCCCGCGATCCTGATTACAGCGATCTGTTGGATTGGATCCACGCCACGCTTCCCATCAGCGTGAGTCCTGATGAACTCACCTATCAGAGCGGCGAATCCATCTCCGCGATGTTGGCAGACAAGGTCCGGAACGCTTATGAAATCCGGGCCAGCGGGCTGCCGGCGGAAATTCTCGAGCAGGAGGAACGCCGCATGGTGCTCGTCGCCATCGACAGACAGTGGCAGGAGCACCTCACCAACATGGACGAACTGCGCGAAGGCGTTTATCTCCGCTCGCAAGGTCAGAAGGATCCCCTCGTTGAATACAAGAACGAAGGCTACGATCTCTTCGTCAACTTGATGGACACGATCAAGCTGGATGCGTTGCAAAACCTGTTCCGATCCGCCGCCAGCCTCGAAGCGTTCCTCGCACAACTTCGCAGCGAGACGCCAGCGGAGAACTCGCTCAAACTCAACTTACCTGATCGCGTCCCCGCGCGGACGACCGAGGCTCCCGGCAGGAACTCCGCCTGCCCCTGTGGTTCCGGCAAGAAGTTCAAGCAATGCTGTGGCCGTATGGCGTGATGCCCGATGATCCAGATTTAGCGATCTCCGAAAATGGCGGAGATGATCATCACGGCAGGTCAACTGAAGAGTTTGCGATCAAGCGAGCGATACTGGATGGCTTCGAGAATATCGTTAGGGCGAATGTCCATCGAACCTGCCAGATCGGCGAGCGTGCGGGCGACTTTCAGGATCCGGTCGTGGGCGCGGGCGGAGAAGTTCATTTCCTCCATCGCGTGTTCGAGGTAACCGCTGGCCTCGGCGTTGAGCTGGCAGTGTTGTCTAACTTGCCGCGAGCCCATGGACGCGTTCGTCGAATTGGAGGATTTCCGGAATCGTTCCAACTGGATTGCGCGCGCGGCGACCACCCGCTCCCGGATCGTTGCCGAAGACTCGCCGCTGTTGGTGTTGGATGACAGCTCGCGGAAATCGACGATCGGCACCTCGACGTGCAAATCGATCCGATCTAGCAGAGGGCCCGAGATTCGCTGGCGATAAGTTTCGATCTGCCGCGGCGAGCAGCGGCATTCACGTTTCGAATCTCCGTAATAGCCGCACATGCATGGGTTCATCGCCGCCACCAGCATGAAATTGGAGGGAAACGTCAGCGACCCCGCTGCGCGGGAAATGGTGACGAATCGGTCTTCCAACGGCTGCCGGAGGACCTCCAGCGTTTGCCGCCGGAATTCGGGAAGTTCGTCCAGGAACAACACCCCGTGATGGGCCAAGGAAACCTCGCCCGGCCCGGGATTCGTCCCGCCGCCTAGCAGACCCGCGTCCGAGATCGTGTGATGGGGCGCGCGGTAGGGGCGGGTCGTTAGAAAGGATCGCTTCGAGTCCAACAGCCCGGTGACCGAATGGATCTTGGTCGTTTCGATCGCGTCTTCCTCGGTCATGTCCGGCATGATGCTGGGAATGCGCTTCGCCAACATCGACTTGCCGGTGCCGGGCGGTCCCACCATGAT
>JAZKGW010000057.1:0-38731 GCA_040385685.1 Verrucomicrobiota bacterium
CAAACCTCGCCGTGAATGTGGTGAAACCGCCGCGGCCGGGCACCTGCGACTCGGGGCCGTTCACGATGGTGAACATCCCCCGATCCGGGCCATCCGTGGTGATTGCAAGCCCCCTG
Source organism: Verrucomicrobiota bacterium (assembly GCA_040385685.1). GTDB lineage: Bacteria > Verrucomicrobiota > Verrucomicrobiia > Verrucomicrobiales > Akkermansiaceae > Luteolibacter. The sequence goes on from JAZKGW010000057.1 coordinate 117, forward strand.
AGGCTCGCGGACCCCGTATTCCTGATCCTGAAAGTCAGATCGGCGGCATCGCCCACCGGAACGCCAGCAAAGCTCAGTCCTCCGCCATCGGCGATGTTTGGGCCCGGGTGTTGCTTGACGTGTATCTCTGGTGCCGCGGAGCCAAAGGTGGTGATCTTCTCCACCAAGCCCGCGCAGCCATTTTGATAGCCACCCGTCGTCCGCCCGCGCACGCGGATTTCCCCTCTCGGGGGAAAGTTCAAGCCAGCTTTCTCCCAGCCGCCGGCGATGCGGGTAACGGCACCCAGCGAGCGGTAGCTGTTTCCGGCATCGGTGGAAAGTTCGAAGGACACCTGCCCGACTTCCGGCGAGGTCCCCCCCCTCAGCCATTGGACCCGGTTCGCGCCTTGGATGGTAAGGCTGTCGGTGGCCGGCCCATTCAGAAGACGCGCAAATCCGCTGCGTTCGATCCCACCCACCATGTAGAAATAGCCACCCAGAAGCATCCTGCCATCCGCTTGGATTGCCACACTGTAAACGGGGTAGATCACGTCGGGATCGAAGGCGCTGTCCAGCGTGCCATCGGCGTGGAGCCTCGCGATAAAGTAGCGTGGCGTGTTGCCCACGGAGGCGAACTCGGTACTTCCCAGCAGCACTTTACCGTCGGTTTGCAACGCCATCGTCGAGACGGTGCCGCTGGTCAGCGGATGGAAGCTGCTGTCGGGCGAACCGTCTCCGTTCAGCCGCGCGAGACCACCATACTGGAAGCCAACGAGCACCTTGCCATCCGGCTGCACCGCCACGCTTTGGACATTGAAATTCGAAGCGAAATCGAAGTTTTCGTCCAGCGTGCCATCCGTATTGAGGCGGGCGAAATAGTTGCGCGGGGTGTCGCCAATGTGATCGAAGTAGCCGCCGATGAGCACCTTGCCGTCTGCTTGCACGGCCACGCACGAAACGGAGCTGTTGGGATTGGGATCGAAGTTGTTGTCGAGCGTGCCGTCGGCGTTGAGCCGGGCGAAATGGTTGCGGGGGGTCTCGCCGATGTCGCTAAAGTCGCCGCAGATGAGGATTTTGCCATCGGCTTGCATCGCCATGGCTAAAACGCCGCCGTTGGGGTTGGGGAGGAAGGCATTGTCCAGCGTGCCGTCCGTATTCAGCCGGGCGAGGTAATTTCGCTCCGCGCCAGCCAGGCTGTTGAAGTAGCCGGCGATGACGATCTTGCCATCCGCCTGAACCAAGATGCTGTGAATGGTATTGTCTGGATTGGGATGAAAGGAGCTATCCAGCGAGCCATCCGGGTGGAGCCGGGCGAGATGGGTGCGCTCGACGCCGGCCACGGTGGTGAAAACGCCGCCGATGATGATTTTTCCATCCGGCTGCACCGCCGTGGCCAAGACATTACCACCGGGACTGACACCGGGATCGAAGCCGATTTCCACATCCCCGGTTCCCGTCCCTGGCTCAGGGCGGGTCAAGGTAAGTGTATAGGTTTTCGTGCTCACGCCGTCGCCGGCTGTGACCACGGTGGAGACGATCGTCGTGCCCACGCTCAGATTGATCGGCGTGCTCGTACTGCCCGAAAGCACTTCGCTGCCGTTGACCGTGATCGTCGCCGCGCCCCCCGACTTGGTGGGGATAATTGTGACGGTACTCGTCCGTGAAGCGACGGTCGCCGCGTAGCTGGTGATGTCGGTGGCGAAGGCCGGCGTGAAGGCACCCGCGTCCATGCTCAACGCGACCAGATCGGCATCGGTGCTCAGAGCACCCGTTCCGTTCAGGACAATGTCAAAGGGGTTCTCATCGCTGTCGTTGCTGGCGATGCGCAGCGTGGCGGTTTTGTCGCCCGTCGCCGTGGGCGCAAAGTGCACCATGAAAGTGGTGCTGCCACCACCCGGCACCACCGCGCTCGGGGTGGCGGTGACTTCGAACATGCCCTGGTGCGGACCATCCTTGGTGATCGTCAGGCCGGCAAGGCTGGCGGTGCCGGTGTTTTTGATCGTGAAAGTCTGGCTGCTGCCGCTATCGCCCACCCCCACGCTGCCGAAGTTCACGTTCCCGCCATCGCCGATGTCGGTGCCGCCGGTCAGTTCGACGGCCAATTCCGGGGCTGCGGAACCAAACGCGCGAAGTGTCTCGACCAGACCCGAGCTGCTGTTCGCATAGCCGCCCGTGCAGCGGCCCCGGGCGCGGATCTCGCCGCTGGCGGGAAGACTCAAAGCGGTCCGCTCCCAGCCGCCGGCGATGCGTGTGCCAGCACCGAGCGGGCTGAAGGAATTGCCGCCGTCGGTGGAAAGCTCGAAGGTCACTTGCTCGACCTCCGGCGAAGCGCCGCCGCGAGCCCAAGCCACGCGATTTCCGCCCGAAATGCTCAGCGCCTGGGTGGCCGGATCATTGATGAGCCGGACGATGCCGCCGATGTAGAAAGACCTGCCGACAAGCACCCTGCCATCCGCCTGCACCGCCACGCTGGAGACGGCATTGTCTCCACCGGCTATGAAGGTACCGTCGAGCGTGCCATTGACGTTCAATCGCGCGATCCGATTCCGCGCCACGCCACCGACGGTGGTGAAGTAACCGCCGATAAGCACCCTGCCATTCGCCTGCACCGCCATGGTCAAAGCCAAGTCGTTTAAATTCGGATTGAAGGCACCGTCGAGCGTGCCATTGGCATTTAGCCGCGCGATGTAGTTCCGCAGGCTACCGCCTACAGCGGTGAAATAGCCGCTGAAGATGATCTTCCCATCCGCCTGCAACGCCATGTTGACCACCCAGTTGTTCACTACGGGATTGAAGGCGCTGTCCAGCGTGCCATCGGCGTTAAGGCGGGCGACATAATTGCGCTCACTCCCAGCCACGGCATGGAAGCCGCCGCAGAAGAGCACCTTCCCATCCGCCTGCACCACCACGGCATTCACAAGATCGCTCACGTCCGGATCGAAGGCGTTGTCCAAGGTGCCGTCGCTGTTCAAGCGGGCGAGATGGTTTCGCGTGACGCCGCCGACGGTGGTGAAGTAACCGCCGAGGACGATCTTTCCATCTGCCTGCACCGCCATGCACACGATGGAGTTGTCGAAGCCGGGTGGGTTGAAGGCGTTGTCCAGCGTGCCATCCGAGTCCAGCCGCGCGAGTCCGTTGCATGCGTTCCCACTCACGCTGTTGAAGTTGCCATGGATGATAATCCTGCCATCCGTCTGCGTCGCCACGCCATCAACAGGACCGTTCACGTCGGGGCTGAAGGTGCTGTCGAGCGTGCCGTCCGCGTTTAGCCGGGCGAGATAATTGCGGCTGGTGCCGGCCACGGTCGTGAAGCCGCCACCGATGACGATTCTCCCATCCGGCTGCACTGCCGAGGCGGTAACGGTGCCCTCGACAGGGGGATCGAATGCCGCGTCCAAATCGCCCGGCGCGGCGTGCGCGAATCCAGTTAGGAGAAAAAACGCCGCCAGCAACGCGGCGAGCCGTCGGCAAGCCGCAGCGGCGGCAGAAGTTTCACGGCAAGAAATCTCCAAACAAACGAACGGGAGGTTATTCATGGCGGGGAGGGGGAAATAACAATTCAGTCAGAGAGTGTTGGAGGGTGATGTCGAACTCTTTCGGAGATTCATGCGATTTTCCCGCGGAGTTCGTATCACGGACGAAGCATTTTTATCCGTTGGGAAAGGCACCTCCGGGCATGATCCCAAAATTCTCGCCCGCTTGCTCGGGATGCACTCGGAGTTCATCGTCCGCCGCCTGCCCGCGCAAGGTCGGCTGGCCCTCACAGGTCGTGGCGAGGTAAGCCGCCCGCTCCTCCGGCGACACCGCGGCGGCGGCGATGATCTCTCGTTCGGAGTTGGTGTCGGGCGTTTCCATGGGACACGGCGGGCGTGCAGGATTGGAAAGGGTGCTTCAATTCAGGCGTCATTTCTTAGGCCAGAGCATGGCCCGAGCTTCCTTATAGGCCAGCCACACGAAGATGTCGTCCTGGCTGACTGAGCTTACGAAGACCAGACGGTCGTCGGCGGGCAGGGGTTTCATTTGGCTTTCAGCTTCGATGAGGAGCTTCCGGGCATCGGCTTCCTTGTCTTGGCGGAAAAGGATCATGCTTCGAAAAAGGCGGGTCGGACATTGAATGAATTGCCTGCCGTTGCGGGCGTGCTGTCCGGGAAGGGCTGCTATTTCGCCGGCGCGGATCAACGCGTGCTCCGCAGCCTCGTCATTACCCGCTCGATATTCAGCGATACCGAGCGCCAATTGATACCGAGCGCGCTCCCGGTCATCGGCTGCGAGATCGACGGCATGTCGCGCGAGGCTAACAACGCGCGAAAGCATCGCCGGGTCGGAGGAAGGGCGCAGGCACCACGATTTCACAACCCGCTCAGCAAGGTGGGCTTGGTCCGGCATTTCTTCCGCCAGTTGCATCAAACGGCGGCAGGTAACTACATGCTCGGCATCCCTGCCATACCATGCTTGCAGCGCGGCAAGTTTAACCCCCTGCCGATCCGTACCTTGGGAACTGCGTGCGGACATTTTTTCGAGCAGCGCGAACAGGTCGGGGATGAGTGCATCCGCCTGTTTCTGATAATCTGCCATCTTCGCGAGGTTACCTGTCAAACGCTCGGTTTCCGCTCGGGAAACGAGGAGATGGGTGAAACTCGCAAGCGCCTCGCGGACAGGCCCCTCATCCCAGGAAGTGATTTGGCGGCGATTTTCGGCAAGCAGCTTAAACTGTTCGGAGATGAGCGAGTCCACCTCGCGCGCGTGATCCGCCATTTTCGCGAGAGCTCCAGCCGCGCGCTCGGTTTCGGTGAGGGAAATGAGAACATGGGTAAGCAACGAGACTGCGACAACGACCTGCGAATTGTTGCCGGACGAGCGCGCCCGACGGTTTTCGAGGAGTTCGCGGAAGAGAGGCTCGGCATCGGCAAACCGGCCTTGCTGCTGAAGCAGATCGGCTAAAGCCAGCAACCTCTTTTCCCGGAACATGGATGCCTCGGGCCAGTGTGCGCGAGCCTCAGCGAGTCTTTTTCGATAGGCCTTCTCCAACAGATTCTTCTTATCGGCAAAAGTTGGCGCGGGTGGCGGAGGTGGAAATGCCTCCGTCTGCGGCCACCTGCCACCGGCTCGCTCGGCGTCTTCGATTTCCACCCAGGAAGGTGCGCGCCAGAAAACAGTTTCGACAAGCAGCGTATTGCCGTCATCGGTGAACCCGACTTCATAAAGGTAGACACCGCGAGCAGTGAGTTTAAGCAGTTCTTGCCGGGTTGCCACGTCCCACAACTCGATCCCGTGATCGCCACCATTGATCAGCACCAAACGTCGACTATCCGGCGAAAAGATCACGCCGGTCGCCGTCCCCTTGGTGCCCGGGATCGGTGCAATTTTCGATCCGGACGCTTCGCTGAAAAGATCAACGGTCCGATCGTTATTGTGGATTGCCCGCAGTTTCCCATCGGGAGACAACACCGAAATCTTTATGGCTCCTCTTTGCCCAACGACGGGTTTTCCCGGCGGTGCATCCGACACCGGCAGCGGTTCCATATCCAGCGTGAGGAGGTCAACGATTGACCAGTTGGTTTTTGTCCCGCCGAGGACGCTCCGCCCGCCGGGCAGCGCGATCGCCGCCTCAAAGTCCGGCGGCAGCTCCCGGCGTCCCTGATGAGGGCGCGGCGCGGTTGCATCCCACAGCAACACCTCACCATCCCCGCTGCCGCTGGCGAGGGTGCGGCCATCTTCCGTAATGGCCAAAGCATGGACTCCGTCACTGTGGCCGCGCAGTGGGTTCATCAACTTCGACCAGGTCGCGGTCGCCCAGCGCCGGATTGTTTGGTCGCTGGACGCGGAAGCGAGCTCCTTGCCGTCTTTGGAGAATGTGACATCGCAGACCCACCCGGTGTGTCCTTCGAGACTCTTTACGACCCCTCCGGTCGCCGTGTCGAGCACGCGAATCCGGGGATCCGTGAAGCCCGTGGCGACGGCGAGCAAGCGTCCATCCGGCGAGAGATCCATTGCGGAAAAGGCGATGTCAGTGGCGCTATCGCTCTCGCTCCCTTCGGTCAAACCAATGGGAATCTCCCAACGCAAGCGCGCATCCGGCACGCTGATGCAGCGCAGTTTCGGAGGAGCCTCATGCCCACCGCAACTCACATAGAGCCATTGCTTGTCGGGCGAAAAACGGGCGTTGTTAAAAGGCGTCCCGCCACCGTTGGGAAGCGGGTAACTCATCACCGACTCTCCGTCCGCCGAACGCAGCACCAACACCCTGCTGGGATCGCAGGTGAGTACTGCCAGCAGTTCGCCATCGCGTGAATAGGACAGGTCGCTCACCCAGCCGGTGGTCGTGCAAAGCGGTACGATTGCACCCGTGCCTAGATGATAGGCGATCACCTCATCGAGATCCACGCTGGTGGCAAGGACGTCGCCACGCGGAGAAAACGCAACGTATGCCTGCTTCTGCAAGTATGTCGCGCGCGCAGGGCGTCCATTGCCGCGCGGAGAAGATGCAACGGATGCCAGCCCCGAGGAATATTCCTTGATCACTTTGGCGAGCTGGCGCTTCGCAACATTCCAAAGCTCCACCTTCCCGTCCATGTAACCTGCCGCCAGCCATGCCCCATCGGGCGAAAAGCTAACCGAGATGACGGATTCGCCCTCTCGCTTCGTCAGTCTCGCCTGCGCGCCGCTGCGACACTGCTGCCACAGGTAGCGCCACTCCCAGCCGCGCAGGTCGGGCTCGCCGGACAAGGGACGATGGCGATCTAGCAACTTGCGAGCGCGACCGACATTGTTTGTGCGCAACGCCTCCTGCACGAGGTTGATATCCGCGGTATAAAGGAACTGGCGGGCCTTCAACTCGCTCGCCTGCGCCTGACGACTGCGCTCCTCCGAAATTTGCCGTTGCTTCGTCTCCCCCGCCAGCGCACGCCGCTCGTTGAAGAACGAATAGGTCGCCATGCCTAATCCGATCACCAGTGCCGCTGTTACCGCGCCCGCGGCGGCGAAGATACCGCGATTCCTGCGCACCATCCGCCGGAACCGATAGAGCGCGGTGGGCGGACGGGCGAGCACCGGCTCGTTGGCGAGATGACGCTGAATGTCCATGGCCAGCCCGTTGGCCGTTTCATAGCGGCGGGTGCGATCCTTCTCCAACGACTTCATCACAATCCAATCAAGATCCCCCCGAACCAGCTTCATGAGTTTGGCTGGATCGGATTGGCGGTGTTGGGCGACGGTCGAACGAGTCTCGTCGGCCATCGTCTGGAGAAACATCGACGGCGCCTGCGCCTCCTGCTCGCGGATCGCGCGGCGGATTTCATCGTAGCCCTTCCGCATCAACTCGACCGGATCGAACGGCGTACGGCCGGTTAGAAGTTCGTACAACAGAACGCCGAGGCTGTAGATGTCGCTGCGGGTGTCGATGTCCAGGCCGCTCATTTCCGCCTGCTCGGGCGACATGTAAAGCGGCGTGCCGATCATCTGCTCGAACTGGGTGTAGATGGTTAGATCGGAAAGCGGTTGCTGCTGGGTCGCCTTGGCCACGCCGAAGTCGATGACTTTCGGTACGGGCACGCCGTCGTGAAGCGTCACGAGAATGTTAGACGGCTTGAGATCGCGGTGGATGATGCCTTTCTGGTGGGCGTGCTGGACGGCTTGGCAGACTTGGATGAAAAGCGCGAGGCGGTCGGCGGTGGGAAGATTCGCCTGATCGCAATAGTCGGTGATCTTGATACCGCGGACCAATTCCATGACGAAATACGGCCGCCCCCACTCGGTGGAACCGGCATCGAGGACTTTCGCGATGTGCGGGTGATCCATCATCGCCAGCGCCTGCCGTTCCTGGCCGAAGCGTGCGATGACCTCCTTGGTGTCCATGCCGAGCTTGATGATTTTCAGCGCGACCCGCCGCCTTACCGGCCGCTCCTGGTCCGCCACCCACACCACGCCGAAGCCGCCCTCGCCGATCTTCTCCAACAGCTTGTAGTTGCCGATCCGCTCGCCGGACTGCTCTCCATTCGGTGGCACGACCTCGGTCAACGCCGCCATGAAATCGCCGGCTTCGAGTTTGATTAGCCATCCCTCCACCCGCGCCCGCATTTCCTTGTCGCTTCCGCAGGCGGCATCGAGGAAAGCCGCCCGATCTTCCGGCGGCAGCGCGGCGGCGGCGGCCAGGATTTTCCTCTCATCGTTGGAGTCCTGCTTTTCCATCGGTGCAAAGAGCCTTGGAATGTCATGTCTATCAACTGAGGCGGGCCCGGTCAACAAGTCATCCCCCGGCTCAATGATCAACCCGCACCTGGACAAAACGCGAAGGGGCATCCGGGATGTTGACCGTGTCGCGAATGCCGACACTCTTCACGACCAGCGTGGCCGACTCTCCGCCGACATAGCCGGACCCGGAAAACGGCGCTCCCCGGGTGCGGGTCGCTATGACCGTGGCGTGAAAAGCGTCATCCGCATTCCAAAAGTTTTCGCTGTTCGAGTTGAAAACCTCTCCCGCATCCGGCGCGATGAAGGAGAGGCGAGTTACCCGGGAGGCACTGCGGCCACCGCAGACTTCGATGACGCGGGGGCGTCACTGATGATGGTCTCTGCCGGAATTCCGGTAACGCAGCGTGCCGGGATCGGTTCTGTCGAACGTTAGATAGAACGGCTGCACCAGGCTGGCGCCGGCGGGAACGAGAAGATTGAAAAGCTTGGTCGTCACATTGTAGCGTCTAACCTGTCCGGCGGTGGAAATATTTCCGCCGGTGATGGGCACAAACAGTTTGCCACCGGGTCCAAAAAGAAGCGCTTGCGCGAAAGCCCGTGGCTGGCCGGAGGCATACAGTTCGATCTTGTCGATGAAGGAGCCGCTGGTGGGATCGTAGATTCGGATGGAATCAACGTCGGTGGGATCGGCTCGGAAGCTGGTGATGTAGAGATTTCCATCCGGTCCGAAGACCAGCCCCTCCGGCCGGTTGAGCTGCCCGATTCCTCCGATGTCGGAGATGAAGGCACCGATGAAATCGAGCGTTTCCGGATCGAATACCAGCACCTCGCCGCCGGTGCTTGGGGGGAAGGTCGGGACGTTGGCCACGTAGAGCAGGCCGTTAGACCCGATGACGAGTCCGCGCGGGTGGAAGGAATGGGCGAAGTCCGCAGGGGGATCGAAGACGTCCAAAAATGTCCCCTTCTTTTCGTCGAAGGCCAGCAACTTCCCCGTGCCATCGGCGCTGTCGGTGAAGTCCGAAACGTAGATCACGCCCCGCCAACTCACAGCACCCAGCGGTGCGTAGGGGGACTGGGCATCCGATGCTGCGACCAATGGCTGGTCGGGTAAACCGTCGCTAAGCCGGTAGCGGAGGATTTCGCCATTCAGGGGCTGGCCCTGGTTCTGGTTCACGACGAGCAGCTTGCCGGAGTCCACCAGCAGCGCGCGCGGCCCGAACAGGCCGCCACTGTTAGGAGCGACGTAGATGCCGGCGCTGTGCCCGCCGCCAATCGCTTGGCCGGTTAGAGCGTTGAACCGTTTGACGGTGTTGGTGCCGTTGTCGCCGACATAGAGGATCTCGGGATCGGCGATGGCTGATGTCAGGGAGACGGCGGCCAGGAATATCAGGCCGAGGAGTGATTGCCACCGTTGCGGAGGCGTCTTGAATGTGGTTTTCATCTAACTGGATTCTGTTGGTGGTTTGGGGGCCGCGGTTTGGCACCTGGGGTTTTCCAAGGCGCTGGTAGGAGCCGCTTCAATGGGAACGTGCGATTTTCCCGCGATGATCGTATCATCGGTGCCGCGGAATTTTCCGCAGCTTGGGAACAAGCATCGATCTCCACTAATATTCACCAGCGCTTGGTCCTTGGATTGCGTGGAACTGCAAGCCCCTCACTCTTATCGCCAGCGGCGAAGCGAAAGTGGTTGCTAGTGCGTTGGCGGGCTGGGCTTCATCGGTTTTGTAGGTCCGGAGAACCGCCTCCGAACAGCCGCTCCGCTTCTTGCAGCAAGATGTAGGCGGTCAGCCAATCCTGCCAATACTTCGGGTCGGGAGTGCTGCCGGGCCAATGAGGGCCGATGAGTTCTCGCGCGCGTTCAAGAGCGGCCTTGGCGGCGGGGCTTTTGAGTTGATAATGCGCCATCGCCAGCACGGGGGCAGCCACGGCTTCCGCAGCAGTTACCCCCTTTGCGCGCAACAGCAATTTAACTGCCTCCTCGTAGCGTTGAGCTCGGTACTCAGCGAGTCCGTAGGTTCCAAAATACCAGTCCGCGCCCACAGCGGGGATTTTCGCGAGCCGTTTCGTCACTTCGGCAGGTTCAATTCCCGAATCGGCAAGGAGTATGCACACCTTAGCCGCAGTTTCCACCTTGCTTGGATCGGGGTCGTCTTTGTAGTTTTGCCACATGTCCGCGCAGACCCGGCGGTACTCGGCACGGTCTCCACGCGCGCCCGTAGCGACTCCAAGTTTCAGCCAATTCATCCTGGATTCCGGAACGTGGTTCGCGATCCGCAGACGCATGAGCTTTTCCAGGTCCAAGAAATTCTGCTTTTGAGCCAACACGGCTTCGGGAGGACTGCTAACTTCACCGGTGCGTCTCTTCGCCTCGAAGCGAGCCCAGAACGCCGCGGTCGTAAGCTTTGGGCGCGAGGTGGTTACATCCCAGTCGGCACCTTCCCATCCGAGATACTTCAGAGTTGAATGGTCGCGCAAGAGTTCGACGTTGGTGGTGCCTTGTGTAACCATCGCCGCTTCCAAGATAGGCATATCGAGCAACGGGCTGACATCTGTGACGGCGGTATCGTCAAAGGTTAACACCTTGAGTCGCATTCCGCGTAACGGCGAAAGGTCCGTCACCTTGCTTCTTGCAGTGTGCAGCACATCGATTGGCAAAGATACGATCGAACTCAGATCCGTCACGTCAGAGTAGTTAAGCGTAAGACACGCACCCCCCGCTTCGACGGAAAGCCGGTCGGCATAGTCCTTAATTCCGAGTTTTGGCAGAAGAGCGAGCACCGGCATAAGCAGCTTCTGTCGTCCGTTGTATTCCTCCCAGAACTCTTCTACCGGTGGAACGAAATCGAAATCATCGTGTATGCCTGACCAACGTCGGCCCAGACGGCGGAGCTTCGGCAGTTGACGCAATGTCTCGACGTTCACAGCATTTTTGGGTAAAAGGATAGCCTCAAGCTCCGAGCAATCAGCCAGTGGAGACACGTCCCGGACGTTGTCACATCTTTCCATCGTGAGTGTCCTGAGTGGAAGACCTCGCAACGGTTCCAAGTCGGCAACGGGAGTGCCTGTTATGCCGAGGAATTGAACCATAGACCCCCGCAGGTCGCTTAAATCCGTGACGCGGGTGTCGCCGATGTCGAGACGCTTCACTGGCAATCCGCGGAACAGGCTCAGATCGGCAAGATCGGTATGATGGAGAGAGACTGTCAACGTGTTGTCGTCGTTGATTTGGACTATCTCTTCAGGCCGCTTGTTCCAATGCCGCTCTGCGGGGAGTTTCCGGAGACGTGTCGCCACCTCCATCAGTTCGGCCCTGCGCTCGTATTTTGCGCTGAAGCGTTTCCAAAAATCATCAATGGCAAAAGGGCCTTCGGTTGCGTATGCCCCTCCTTTGTCGGCTTGGATGTCGATCGATTTGAGAGTCGGATGCCCGCGCAAAAGAATGACGTCAAGCGCGCTTTTGGGAAGAATCACGCTCTCAAGGGCGAGGCAATCCAGCAGTGGGCGCAGCGTGCTCAAGTTTCGGGATCGACGCGCATGGAAGGTTCTCAATGGCAATCCACTTAACGGAGCGAGATCAGTGACCTCGGATGAGATCGAGATCAAATCCAGGGGCAGGCCGTGCAGCGGAGTCAGGTCATCCACTGGCGTGTTCTCAAAGTGGAATTCGCGCAGTGGAAGGCGGGCGAGCGCAGAGAGGTCTTTGCATTTGGTGGATTCGATATTGAGAATCCGCAAAGGCAGACCGGCCAATGGAGATAGATCGGTGCAAGGCGTGAATTGGATATCTAACTGTTCAAGGGGCGGTTGATCGAGCGGCCCCAGATCGGAAACCATCGTGCTGTGCAGCGAAAGCACCTTCAGTGGCATATCAGCGAGAGCACTGATGTCGCTGACCTTCAATCGGAACAAATCCAAGTGGGTGAGTTTCATGCCTGCCAATGGAGTTAAGTCCGTTACTCCCGTCTCTCCTGCGTGAAGACAGGTCAGTGGCAGTTGCCGCACGCTTCGCAGGTCGGTGAGATTTGTCTTCGAGACGTTCAGGCAGATGATGGGAAGCTCGCTCAGTTTCGAGAGATCCGTGATGACAAGTTCGCTGAGATCGAGACTGTAATAACCCTGCGCACCCCGGCGAATGCGGCTGTCGTTCCAGCCTGCCTGGCTGATGTAATCCTTCAGCCTGGTGCGCAGGACGGCGTCAGTCTCGGCGAACTCTGCGGCGAACCGCGCGTTCAATGGGGCGGCTTCGATCAAGCGCTTCTGCGCGAGAAGCGAACCCAGCAGTTCCTTTTGCAATTCAGGGCTGAGTGGCTGACCGCCACTTTTCGCCAGAAGATGCTCGCACAAAGCCAGATTTTTGCCCGCCACGGCATCGCCGGGGCGCAGTGCGAGGACGGTTTTGTAATCCACCACCGCCTCGCTCAGGCGCTGCACCGCCTCCAACAAGTTCGCGCGGAACAAGCGGTAGTCGGGATTCTCCGGGGACAGGTCGGTGGCGAATTCGATCTTGGTGAGCGCGCCATCCATCTTCCCTTCATCGAGGAGCGCGCGTGCCTGCGCCTCGAAAGTAGGCGCTGTCCCTTTCAGCTTTGCGAGGGTGGCGGTTGCTTGCAATCGCGCTTCTTTCTCGCGGAAGAAAAACAGGGTGGAGAACACCAAGCCCACTAAAACTGCGGCCGCGATTGCGCCACCCGCAGCGACTGCAAGCCGGTTGCGTCGAACCAATCTCCGCACCCTGTAAAGTTGGCTCGGTGGCCGCGCGAGCACCGGTTCATTCGCGAGATGCCGCTTGATGTCCATCGCAAGGCCGTTCGCTGTCTCGTAACGGCGGGTGCGGTCCTTTTCCAAAGCCTTCATCACGATCCAATCGAGATCACCGCGGACCAGATTCGTGAGTTTGGCTGGGTCGGAGTTCCGATGTTGCGCGACGGTCGCACGGGTCGCATCGGGCATGGTCCTGATGAACGTTGAAGGCGATAGCGGTTCCTGTTCGCGGATCGCGTGGCGGATTTCATCGTAGTCCTTGCGCATCAATTCAGCCGGATCGAAGGGCGTGCGGCCGGTTAGAAGTTCGTAAAGCAACACGCCGAGACTGTAGATGTCGCTGCGGGTGTCCACGTCCAGCCCGCTCATTTCCGCCTGCTCGGGCGACATGTAGAGCGGCGTGCCGATCATCTGCTCGAATTGAGTGTAGATCGTTAGATCGGTGAGCCGCTGTTGTTGGGTCGCCTTGGCCACACCGAAGTCGATGACCTTCGGCACCGGCACCCCGTCATGCAGGGTGACAAGAATGTTAGACGGCTTGAGGTCGCGATGGATGATCCCTTTCTGATGGGCGTGCTGGACCGCGCTGCAGACCTGGATGAAAAGCGCGAGGCGGTCGGCGGTCGGGAGATTCGCCTGGTCGCAGTAGTCGGTGATCTTAATGCCACGCACCAATTCCATCACGAAATACGGCCGGCCCCGCTCGGTGGAACCGGCTTCAAGGACTTTCGCGATGTGCGGGTGCTCCATCATCGCCAGCGCCTGACGTTCCTGGCCGAAGCGCGCGATGACCTCCTTGGTGTCCATCCCAAGCTTGATGATTTTCAGCGCCACCCGCCGCCGCACCGGCCGCTCCTGGTCCGCCACCCACACCACGCCGAAGCCGCCTTCACCGATCTTCTCCAGCAGCTTGTAATTTCCTATCTGCTCGCCGGCTTGCTCCGGGTGCACGCGAAGTTCGTCGTCCGCGGCCTGCATGAAATCGCTCGGCTCATGCGCGCCGAGCCATGCCTCGACATTCGCCCGCAACTCCAACCGGCCCGCGCAGGTCGCTTCGAGATAGGCCGCGCGCTCCTCCGCCGGCAACGCGGCGGCGGCGGCGCAGATTTCCCGCTCGACGTGGGCATCCGGGGTTTCCATGGGAAAGATTCAGACGGGTTTGTTCGGGGGGAGCGCGATCCATCGGCAGCAATGGTTGTTAGAACTATCAAATGAAACGGAGCGCGTCAACGATGCGCCACGGCAAAAAAACTGGTCGGCCGGCGTGGGGCTTTCGAAACGCGGAATGGCTTGCTTCATCGATAGCATGCGACTTTCCCGCGAACTTTGTATCATCGGTGCCGCGGAATACTTCGCGGCATCCGGGAGCACACGGAGGGAGCGAATTCCGGCCTCATGCTGCATGGACGGGACGTCCACTCCTACTAACCCTCGCTGATCGCGTGGTGCAGCCAGGCGCGGGCGTAGGCCCAGTCCCGTTTCGCGGTGGGCACCGAGATGCCGAGGGCTTCGGCCGCCTCATCGAATGTTAGGCCGGCGAAATAGCGCAGTTTCACGATCTCGGCTTTCCGCGCGTCGTGCAGCGACAGTTCGTCGAGCGCGTCGTTGACCGCCAGCAGTTCGTCGCCATCCTGGTGCGGGGCCGCGATTTCCAACCCGTCGAGATCGCAATGCTCCGCTCCCGCACCATGCTTCACGCGGTGCTTGCGCCGTGCGCTTTCCACGAGAATTCGCCGCATCGCTTCCGCTGCTGCGGCGAAAAAGTGCGCCCGGTTGCTGAATTCGCCATCGCCCAGCCGAAGCCAGGCCTCGTGGACGAGCGCCGTCGCCTGGAGCGTGTGGCCGTTGTGCTCGAGTTGCATTTTCGCGCGGGCCATCCGCCGCAGCTCCTCGTACACGACTCCCATCAGATCGTCGCCTGCGTGCGACTGGCCCATCCGGATGGCATGGAGAATCCGCGTCACATCGCCAGCCGCCATTTCGTCAGCATCACTCATTTGCCGCCCATCCTAAGGAAAATAATGTACGGCGGCAATGTCGGAATTGATAGAACCCGACCTAACGGGCATGACGGGCGCTGCGTCGCACCCCATCCGGCAGAGCCGGAGCCACCACGGGCGCGAGCAGAGCTTCGCGCACTCCAGGTGGTTTCCGCTTCCCGTCCGCCGGATTCCCTCTCAAGAGTTCACTCGTGCACCGGTCCGATTCGAACCGCTCCCGCCCACCATGAAAACTTTCCCGTTCGTTCTACTTTCACTCGCGACCGCCTCGGCCCTCCTCGCGGCGGAACCAAGCCCGGAGATCGCCAAGCTGGCCTCGCCCGACATCGCCGTCCGCCGCGCGGCGGTGGAGGCAATCCAGACGCTGGACGATCCGGGGATCCCCGCGGCGTGTCTGCCGTTGCTCCAGGACGAAGGCAGGTCCATCCGACGGCAGGCGGCGCGCGCGATCGGCAGCCGGTTTTCCGACGTCCCCGCGAATCAGCGGAAAATCTATCTGGCAGCCCTCAAACAATGCGAGGCGCTCGGTCCCGAGGACAACGCCCTCATCTGCCAGCGCGCCATCGGCCTGCTCACCGGGAATTTCTCGTTTCCGTCCTTCTCGGTCGGCCCGCGGAAAAAGTGGGTGCTCTACGAGCGGCGGAAATTGCCCGTCGTCACGCTGGTGAAGAGCGGCAATCACGAATTGTTGTCTCCGGTGTGGACCAAATGGAACGGCGAGCCTGAGGTGCTGAAAATGACGATCACCAACGAGTCCGCTGATGAGTTGTTTGCGCCGCACTGGCATTCCTCCGGCGAGGCGGTGGCGTTCACAATGATTCTCCAACGCCGGTTTTTCCACCCCATCTTCGTTTGGGCGGCCGGCACCGCGGACCTGAAAGTCCTCGAACCCAAGTCGCTCAAGCCGTTATTGCCGCCGCGCTACCCGAACTGGGGCACGACCTCGGACTTCGTGAAATGGGACGGCACCAAGGCCGTCATCCGCATCTACGATTGCGACGCCCCCGACGGCCCGCCGCCGAACGATCCGGGCGTTTTTATTTCCTATGACTTCAAGACGGGGAAGCTGGCGCGGATGGAGAAGTGATAGAAGGCTGGGACGATAACAGATAGAACCACATCTCCCGCAGATTTGCTGCTTGAGAGACGGTAGCACATGGCAGAGCATCGCCGGAAGTCGCATAACAACCGTAAACGCTAACCCATGAAAACCACCGCGTTCTTCAAAATCCTGCCCTGCATCATCGCTCTGTTGGACATTTCCTCCGCCAGCCCGATTCCTGATTTTCCATTCATCGCGGCGGATAGCCAGGCGGAACGAGAAGTCCCGCCGACCAATGCGACGGTCTACTTCACCGTTCTGGCCTTTGCTAAAAGCTCCGAGGAATCCACGAACATCGTCCAGTCCGCTCTCGGCAAAGTGATCACGGCCTTGAAGGCCGAGGGAGTCGGCGAAAACCTGATCCGTGCGCATGATTTGGACAAATCTGCGGTTCGGAACCGCGAAAAGGACGCGAACAATGATAGCGACATTCTCGGTTACGAGGTCTCACGCAGAGTCGAACTGAAGCTGCCGGAATTGGTAAACTATCCAAAAATCGTGCGCACCCTCATGGCGGCTGACCACGTAACCAGCACCAGCAGCATTTTCGACACCAGCAAGCGTGACGAAGTGGAAGCGGAACTCACAGGAGAAGCCTGTTCCAAAGCCCGGAAGAAGGCCGATTTGCTGGCAAAGGGTGCCGGAGTGACCATCACCGGAGTGCACGCGGTGAGCGAAAAGGGATTCTCCGATTTCGCAAGTGACTTCGGCTTTAGCTACGCAGGGGTGTTACGGGGTGGTCCCGATGTTCCTGAAATCCCACTCTTCGTCCCAACCCTCATCGAACTGCGGGCGTCCGTGAACGTCCTTTACAGGTTGGCTCCCTGATTCCGGTACATAGGGAGCACGGAAGTCTCGCCCATGCGTCCCCTTAAAAACTGGCGATTCGGAGATCGCCACTCCTTGGGATTTGCGGCAAATCCTTGCGCGTGACGTTGCCGGTATTTGAAATCGAAAGCGCACTGCGGGCTGCGGTGCGGGGAGAGCGGGCCCGTGTACTTCTTAAGGCACCGACCGGCTCGGGGAAATCGACGGCGGTGCCGGGGATGCTGATGGATGCGGGGATTCCTGGAAAAATCCTGGTGATCGAACCTCGGCGGATGGCGGCGCGGTTGTTAGCGGGCTGGGTCGCGCGGTTGCGCAAGGCGACGCTTGGCAGCGAGGTGGGCTACGCGGTGCGGTTCGATACGAAATACCGGCAGGACACGCGAATCATCTATCTGACGGACGGGGTTTTCCAACGCTGGATCCAGGACGACCCGACGCTAACAGGCGTGGGCGCGGTGGTGTTCGACGAATTCCACGAGCGGCGGCTGGCGGTGGATATCGCGCTGGCGAGGTGCTTGGATTTGCAAGAAGGCGCGCGCGCGGATCTGCGGGTGGTGGTGATGTCGGCGACGTTGGAAACGGCCGGGCTGGCGGATTTCCTGGCCCCGGCGGTTTCGCTGGAGGCGGGCGGGCGGATGTTTCCGGTGCAGGTTTTCTATCGGGCCGAACGGCCACCGGTTAATGACCGGCGCGGTGGTCCCCCGCGGGAAACGCCCATCTGGGAAAAGATGGCGGCGGTGTGCCGCGAAGCGATGGCGATGCCAGAGCCGGGAAATATTTTGATGTTCCTGCCGGGAACGCACGAGATCCGGCGGACGGTGGAGCTGCTGGAGAACAGCGGACTGGCGAAGGGCTGGGATGTTTTCCCGCTCTACTCGGCGCTGCCACCGGCGGCACAGGAGGCGGCGATTTCTCCGGGGCCTCGGCCGAAGATCATCGTGGCGACGAACGTGGCGGAGACCTCACTAACCATCGATGGTGTTAGAACGGTGATCGACAGCGGGCTGGCGCGGACGGCGTCATTCGAGCCGCGGCGGGGAATCAACACGCTGCTAATTACGAAGATTTCGCGGGCGGCGGCGGAGCAACGGGCAGGCCGGGCCGGGCGGACCGCGGTGGGACGGGCGTTCCGGTTGTGGAGCGAGGGCGATCATGCGCGACGGGCGGAGTTCGAATCGCCGGAAGTGCATCGGGTGGATCTGGCGGAGGCGGCGTTGTTGCTGAAGGCGGCGGATGTTTCGGAGGTGCGGGATTTCCGGTGGTTCGATGCGCCGGTGGAGTTGTCGCTGGCGCGGGCAGAGCGGTTGTTGCATGACCTCGGGGCGCTGGATGCGGGAGGAGTCCTAACCGACGAAGGCCGGAAGATGGCGTCGCTGCCGTTGGAGCCCCGGTTTTCGCGGTTGATGCTGGCCGGGCATGAGCACGGTTGTGTCGCGGAGACGGCCTTCATCGCGGCGACAGTGCAGGGCGATGGGATTTTCACGAACCAGCGTGGTGGAACGGGACGGAAGGATTTTATTTTCCCGGACGACGACTCGGATTTCGCCGGGGAATGGCGGGCATTCGAATCGGCGGAAGCGATGGGCTTCGATCCACGGCGCTGCGACCAGGTCGGCGTGATGGCGCGGGGCGCGCGAGAGGTGGCGCAGGGATTCGATCGGTTAGGATCGATGGCGAAGCGGTTTGGGTGGGAATGGCGCGGTATTGATTTTCGCGAAAATCACGAAGCGGTGGGCAAGGCGATGTTGGCGGCGTTCAGCGATCAACTGGCGATCCGGGTGAGCCAGGGAACGCTGGCGTGCAAGCTGGTGGGAAACCGCAAGGGCAAGCTGGACGAGGATTCATGTGTTAGAAATGCGCCGGCCTTCGTGGCGGCGGAGATCACCGAGGTGGAGGCGCGGGAAATCATCGTGCACCTTCGGCGGGCGACGGCGATCGATCCCGCGTGGCTGGCGGAATTGTTTCCCGAGGATCTGGCGGTGACGGACGGTGCGGCCTGGGACGAAACCAGGCGCCGGGTGGTGGCGCGGAAGGAGACGCGGTTTCGGGATTTGGTGGTGGAGGCGAAGGAGAGCGACCACGGGGTGAACTTGGACGCGGCTGCTGAACTCCTCGCAGTGCGGGTGCTTTCAGGGGAACTGATTTTGAAGAACTGGGATGACTCGGTCACCCAGTGGACCGCACGGCTCGCGTCGCTCGGGCGATGGATGCCGGAGCTGGAGATGCCGGGTTGGTCGGACGAAGACCGGGTGGATGCGATCGCGCAAATTTGCCACGGCTCTATCAGTTACAAGGAAATCAAGGAGGCTAACGTCTGGCGGGTGCTGCGCGAATGGCTGAGCGCCGCGCAACGGGCGGCGCTGGACGTGTATTGCCCGGAGCGGGTGAATTTGCCCAACGGCCAGACGGCGAAGGTGACTTACGCGGATGGAATGGACCCGTTCGTCTCAGTGCGGGTTTCGCATTTGTTCGGCATGTGGGAAACACCGACGGTCGCCAATGGCAGGGTGCCATTGCTGGTGCACATTCTAACACCCGGGCAGAGACCGTGGCAGATGACGAAGGATTTGAAGGGCTTCTGGGCAGCGGGTTACGCGCAGATGAAGAAGGAAGTCGCCGGTCGCTACCCGCGGCATCCATGGCCGGACGATCCGAAGGCATGGGTGGCCGCAGGGAGCCCACGGAAATAGAGGTGGCGCCAGCGTGAATCCCAGGACTCCCGGCGAGACGCAGCGAACATGGCCTGCCGCGAGGCGCAGCAGCCACTTACAATCCGCAGGTTTTGCTTTTTCATCGGTGGCTCAGCGCTCAGCTTGTCGCGCATGTGGCGCCTGTTGTTGTTTTTGTCGATTCTTCCCATCGCCGCCGCGCTGATCGCGCGGTGGTTTTTCGGGATGCGCGTGCTGGCTGACGTCGGCGCGCGCCGCTGTCGCTGCGATCTAGGGACGTGGCTGCCCCTGCCCGACGACAAGGCGGTGATTCACCGTGCCGAAGACTCGGCGGCGGAGTTCGGCCGACAGGTCCGGCTCAAGGCCTTGGCCGAGTGGCGTGAACGCGATTCGAAGGCGGCAGCCGCGCGGGAAAACTCACGCCGCTTCGGCACTGCGGTGCCGCCGTTGAGCGCAATGGTCGCCGTGATGGCAATCATTGTGGCCAAGATCATGCCCATCAATGCCATCGCACTGGTGCTTGCCGCCACCGCCCTGGCGTCGGTGCTGGGGGTGCTTTCCATGGCCCCCGAGTTGGCGGCGATCACCCGGGCCGCAAAAAAGCTTCGCGAGGCTAAAAGTTTCCCTCACCGCGACGACGAAGATGCCATCATTCGTTGCGCCGTCGCCCACGCGTGGAAGGAAACGCTGCCACCGATCCTCGGGTTGCTTCACCGCTGAATCCGATTATTGTCCCGCCCATTCACCCTGCGCCTTGAGAGAAATCCAATCACCCACAACACCGCGGTTTCGAACAGCACTTGGCTGGGTCCTTTTTGCCAGTATCGCCCCGCTTTCCGCCGACTGGCGGGATGAAGCGGGCTACACTCGTTTGCAACTGCTGTCCGCCGGTGAACTCGCTTCAGCACCAAGCCCGGGACTCACGCAAGTCGAGGCGTCCATCACGATGCAACCGGTTTTCACGTTCATGCCGGACACCACGGATCCCCTGTTTGCCGGCAAGACATTCATTAATAAATCCTCCACCACGGGCACGGCTGTCAGCAGTCACGCGGCTCACGTCGCCACCAATTTTTATGGGAACACGACCAGCCTCATCACCGGGGATCGTCCGATCGATGTTTATTTCGTGAACGATTGGCTGAACACGACGTTCCTCAACTTCGGAACCAACAGCTACCCTGCCATCGAATCCCGTGTGGTCCAAAACCACAGTTGGGTTGGTGACAGCACCGGCATCAACAACACCCAAGCCACGGAAATCAACAAACGGCTGGATTATGCCATCGACCGCGATGGGTTTGTTAGTGTGGTGGGCTCGGACAACAATGAATCCACCGTCCTGCCACAAGTGCTCAGCCAGAGCTATCATACGATCTCGGTCGGTCGCGACGATGGCGGACACAGCGCGGGTTTCACCACCTTGGATGGCACCGGACGCATCAAGCCCGACATCGTCGCGCCGAGCACCAATCCGGAGTACGCCAGCAGTTGGACCACGCCGATGGTGTCGAGCGCGGCCTCTTTGCTTTACGCGATACTTCCGACCGACATCCCTTTAAAACCAGCCGACAAACCCCGCGTCATCAAGGCCCTGCTGCTTGCCACCGCCACCAAGATTCCGACGTGGGCAAACACCTCCACCCGCCCGCTGGATATCAAATACGGTGCCGGCATTCTCAACATCAACCACGCCTACAACGCCCTCCGAGCCGGACGGGCCACCCCATCTAGCAACACGTTGCACAAATCTCGCGGCTGGGGCGCAGAGACGGTGAACGGAGGGACGGTAAACGCACCTTCCACCAGAACCTACTTTTTCACGATCGCGCCCGGCGCTCCATCCACCCCGTTCTGCGCGGCACTCACCTGGCACCGGGTCGTCACGAAAAACATGTCCAACAACTGGAGTGCCTCTCTCGCCAATCTCAACCTCCGCCTCTACCACGCCTCCGGGTTCACCGTGGGTTCGCTGGTCGCGGAAAGCCTGAGCAGCGTGGACAACGTCGAACTCGTCTATCAATCCACGCTTGCTCCGGGCACTTACGCCTTGGTTGTCGAAAACACCTCCGGCACCGCCACCCCCTACGCCGTGGCTTGGCACAGCCTGCCATCGGTGACCATTGCCGCAACCGTCGCGACTGCCCGTGAAATCAACCTGCAGGCAGGCGTCATCACCGTCAGCCGCACCGGCGACACGACCCTGCCCTTGTTCGTGCCGCTAACAGCCAGTGGCAGCGCGATCGCGGGCAGCCATTATCTAACATTGCCCGCCAGCGTCACCATTCCAGCCGGCCAGGCGTCAACCACGCTGCAAGTCATTCCCGTGGCCGATTCCCTCGCCCAGGGCGACCGGACCGTCAGCGTGGCCGTGGCCAGCGATTTCGCGCTGGTCCGGGATCCCGCGCAATCGGCCGTGGTGACCATTCAGGACAAGCCGTTTGACGCATGGCGTTTCGCGAATTTCACCAGTCCTGAACTCGATATCCCCACCATCAGCGGTGAAAACGGCGACGCCGACGGAGATGCGCTCCCGAACCTGGTCGAGTATGCGCTGCGTCTCGACCCCAAGGTTCCAAGCATTTCCACAATCACCACCAGTCAGAGCTCCGGCTATTTGACTCTAACCGTCCCGAGGAACACCGCCATGACCGAAGACATCCTCTGGAACGCGGAAACCTCCTCCGACTTGGCATCCTGGCAATCCGCCGCGATCACCACCAACACCACGAACGCCTTCGCGGCCAGCGACTCGATCCCCGTGGCAAACTTGGTGAAACGCTTCATTCGGCTGAAAATCACCAGGCCCTGAAATGACCGCGGGCGACGGAATATCCCTATCCGACGCCCGCGGGCCATTTGGGGAGCTGTCCACGCAACCCTTACGCAGGCGACACTGCCACAAACGGGCGATCCCTCCATACCGCAATCGCGTGAACCCGACGATCCCGCGGATCGGGTATCAATCGTTCACCCGAATGTTAGAAAGGCACATCAGCCTCGCTCCCGCAGCCACGCGTTGCATCGCCAGTTAGATCGGTTGATGAAAATCCTCCGTGCCGAAGTCCGCCCTGCCAGCGGCAATTTCGATGAATTGCCCGACCGACAGCCCGATCCGGACCTAGCAAGCTTGTTCCAAATCCGGAACTCAAAAAATAATTCACTTTTCGTGTAACGCGACGACCGGATTTCGGTAACCACAATTGCAACGCGAATTGCAGTCCCGATTCCCTCCTCCCCGAAAACACAACTCTTCCCGCCCGGCGATTGATTGCTTGCCCAGCGGGAAGAGTTGGATCGGAACCGCTCAGCCCCCCCGCAAATCTCATCTTACGGCAATCCGCGTCCGCTTCCCGCCGTCCCCGATGCTTCTCAGCCGCCTGGGAAATGCATTTCCCGTCATCCGGCGACGCGGACCGGATTCCGCCAGATCTTAAAATGACCGCGGGCGTCGGATATCCCTATTCCGACGCCCGCGGGCCCTTTGGGGGGCTTTTTTGGTGCTATCCCTTACGGCAATGACCCTGCCACAAATCGGCCATATCTCAATAACGTGATCGCGTTGTATGGAAAGGCCCTCAACATCGGAAATCACTGTCAGCCAAAACGTTCGGCCTTAAAATGACCACGGGCGTCGGATCCCTTGTTCCGACGCCCGTGGGCCCTTTGGGGGGCTTTTTTGTGCTATCCCTTACGGAAAAGAGAATGCCATAAAACGGCCATATCGCCATTACGCGATCGCGTAGGGTAGGCCCTCAAATCCGGCCCGCCGCCTTGATGTCGAAATAGCAGTTCGCCACCGCCACCGCGAACTCCTGGGCGGTCGAATCGAGCGTCAAAATCCCCAATGCGCCGAGAGTTGCGAGGATTTCCCGGCGCTCCTGGACGTAGCGGTCCGCCGCGAGAAATTGCAGTGCGGAGGAGAAATTGTCCACCGGATCGGAAATGGCGTCCTCCACCGCCCGCTCGCGCATGCTTGCCAGCAGGACCAGGTGACGGGATTTCAACACCTGCAAGGCCGGCACCAGTTCCTTGCCGTCCTCGCCGCGCAGGTTGGTTAGCAGGATGACCAGCGAGCGGCGGCGCTGGCGGGCCATCAACTGCTCGACCGCACCGGAGAAATCGCTGGGTGCGGGTGTCGTCTGATAATCGTAAAGGTGGTTCAGCAATACCGGCATCGCATGCGATCCTTTGACCGGAGGCAACCAGCGGTCAGAACCGCCGAAGGATTTCACCGCGACCTGATCGCCCTGCCGCAACGCCACGTGTGAAACGAGCAGGATGGCATTCAAGACGTGGTCGAATTGCGGGACTCCTCCGTCGAGCGCGCGCATCCGCCGGCCGGTATCCAGCAGGAACACGACCGACTGGTTGCGCTGTTCCTGATAGTCGCGGCTGATCAACATCTGCCGCCGCGACGTGGCCTTCCAGTCGATTTGTCCTAACGGGTCGCCGTCGCGATAGTCGCGGAGCTGATGGAAATCCCGGCTCGATCCCGCACGCGGCCGGCGGATGATCCCCATCGGGCTTTCGCGGTGTTGCATGGCGAGCAACGCGAAGCGGATCACCGGCTCGTAGTTCGGATAGACCTTCACCGTTTCATCGGCCAGATGCAGGGTCTTGCGGGTCCACAATCCCAGCGGGGAAAAGCGCCGCACATGCACCGGCCCGAACACCGCCTCGCCTCGCTCCGGCAAGGTCACCGGATGAAACACCCGGATTTCCCGGCCCGCCGGCACCTCACCCAGCCAAGGCAGGCTCGGGGCAGCAGCACCTTGAGGGATACCATCGAAGATTTCCACCACGGCGAGACTCTCGCTTTCATTTCTAACGGCCAGCCGGACTTCGGCCGCTTCTCCCAAGGCGAAACGGCCGGGCAAACGACGCTGCAACACCAGCGGCTTGCGGAACCAGGCGATGACCGCATCGGTCAGGATCACTACGCCGGCTCCCACGCCGAGCCACAACCAGGGCTGCATCAGCGACGGCACCGCCGAGGCGATGGCGGCGAGAAGCAGCCAGGCCGAGGCAAGTGTTAGCAGTCGTATCGAGGGGCTCATGACCTATTGTCGCGGAGCCGGGACGCTTTCCACGATGGCGTGAAGAACCTCATCCACATCCTGTCCGCTGATCGCGATTTCGGGGGTTAGCTGGACCCGGTGGCGCAACACCGGCAGCGCGGCGCGTTTGATGTCGTCCGGCGTGACAAAGCCCCGGCCATCGAGCGCGGCGAAGGCTTTGCCGATCTTCACCAGGCTGATCGCGCCGCGGGTTCCAGCGCCGAGCGAGATCGACCTCGACTCGCGCGTCGCCTGTGCCAGCGCCACCGCGTAGGCGACCACTTCCGGGACGACTTGGATCTCCGCCGTCGCCTGTTGGGCGGCGACGATTTCCGAGGGCCCGCAGATCACTGAAACGCCGTTATCCGCCCCGCCGGGTGTCTCCGCCGAAGCGCGGGTGACGATTTCACACTCCGCCTCGCGAACCGGATAGTCGATGAGCACCTTCATGATGAACCGGTCCAACTGCGCTTCCGGCAGCGGATAGGTGCCCTCGTGCTCGACCGGGTTCTGCGTGGCCAGCGTCATGAATGGAGGTGTTAGTTTCAGCGTCTCACCGTCGATGGTGACTTGCAGTTCCTGCATCACCTCCAGCAACGCTGATTGGGTCTTCGCGGGCGCGCGGTTGATTTCATCGGCCAACAGCAAGTTCGTGAACACCGGCCCCTGCCGGAGCTGGAATGTCTGGCTTTTCATGTCGAACAAGCGGAAGCCTGTCACGTCCGATGGCATCAGGTCCGGCGTGAACTGGATCCGCGCCGACGCTCCGCCGAAGGTCCTCGCGAGCGTGGTGACCAGATGGGTTTTGCCGAGGCCGGGCTTGCCTTCCAACAGGACATGCCCTCCGGCTAACAGCGCGGCGAGCACCTGCTCGACGACGGTGTCCTGGCCGAGGATCACGCGGCGGACTTGCTCGCGCATCCGGTGGATCAACTCAGCCAAACTGCGGACAGGCGGCATTTCTTGGGGGACCGGGGCGTAGGGATCTGGATTCATGGATTCGTTAGTGAAGGACTTGGAGCAAACGTTGGAGATCGGCGGCGGTGCGTGTTAGAACCGCGGAGTCGGCCGGGGCGGCTTCCGCCAGCGCCCGGAACACCCGCTCGCGGGGCAGCCCGGCGCGGTCGGCCAGGAATTGGAAAAAATCCTCGTCACGCCGTCCGGCCCGCCCGACCACCCGCTGCCCGCGCTCGACAATCTGCGCGCGCAACGGCACCAGCAGTGCCGCCGCCCGGTCGAGTCGCCATTGAAAATCGCCCAGCGCCTCCAGGTGATGATCGTAGCCGCGCAAGGTCGATGCGCCGTCCGCCGCCTCGACCGGTCCGAAGCGGGTGAAATTTCTCCATAACCAAAGCAAGGTTAGAACCGCCAGTCCTAGCAGCACCGGCCACAGGTGATCGCCCAGCAAGCCCCACAGCGAGAGCCCCGAGCCGCGCAGGAACGCGATGCTGCCCTCATACTCGGTCGCCAGGATTAACGCTTCCAACAATGCCGCGTGCTCATGGTCGCCGATCCATCGGTTGCGGAACAGGCGTGCGTCCGTGAGCACGGTCATCCGACCGTCGCCGCTCGCAACGGACGCGAAAACTCCCGGCTCGCCCCTTCTCACCGAGACACTGGTGTCGGATTCGGCGTCCACCTTGTAGGACTTCCCCTCGAACTCAATCTTCGTGGCAGTGACGGTGTTCTTCGGACCTTCCCTTTCCTCCAGCCTGATCCCCGCACCGCCTAACATGCCGAGCAGGGCCGGTGACAGCTCGGCTTCGGTCGTGTGGTTCGACCAATCGCTGGTCTCGGAATCCGAATGCTCGACCAGCAACACCAAATGCCCGCCCTCCCGCACCCACCCCTCCAACCGCCGGGTGAAACTTTCATTGCCCAACACCGATGCCGGGACGAACCACACCGCATCCTCGAACTCCGGCGCGGTCCACGCCGCGAGCGAGCGCACCTCCTCGCCGTAGTGCGCGGCGAAGCGCTCGGCGGCCAGCCATGGATTGACCCGCGCCTTGCCCTTGTAGCCGATCTCGCGTTTCACCTCGGTGTAATCGCACGCCGTTAGAGCGAACGCCGCCGCCAGCAATCCCAACCACTTCACGCCACCCTCCTTCCGCCGAACGGCCATTGTTGGCAAAGTGCCTGCACTTCCGAATCCGCCGGGCTAACACCCGCGTAGGCCAGGCGGATCCACATCCCGGTGATTCCGCGAAAATAGTCAGGATGCACCGCAGCGCCGGCCTGTTCGACGCGCCGCATGCAGTCGCCCTCGGTGTCCGACTCGTGGATTTCCACGCGGCCCAGCTCCATCACCCGTGAAATCGACCCGCGGTAAAGCAGTCCCAGAGCTTCCTGATGGCGGCCCTGCTGCCACAGCATCCAAGCCGCCGACGGCACATCGGAAGGCAGCGTGTCCGGAGAAACCGCCATCCCCATCACCACCCGCGCGGACGGTGCCACCAGGTCTGGCATTACGCCGGCACCCCGCAGCCGGAAAATGTGGCGGTTCTTCCACAACATCCAGCCGAGGAAGCCCACCAGCAACACCGCGGCACAAATGCTGAACACGGTCATCAGGATTTCTATCAGGGCGGTCGGCAGCGACGATGCGGACGCCGGCTTGGTCTTCGGAATCCGGTCCGTCACCGTGTGCACCTCGAACGCCTTGTCCTCTTTAACCTGTTGGATGGCTTCGGCGGGAGACTTCGGAACAGCAGCATCCGCAGGCAGACCCATCATGAAAAACGCGAGCACCACCACCGCCACTTTTCCCAACCGCTGCGCCAGCCGTTTGAATGCGAGCTCCACGTCCCAGCCTTCGATCCACGTGCGGTTGTTGATATAAACGCCGAAGCCCGCGCCAATGACGAACACGTCGGTTAGTGACATCGCCGCCATCACGCAGGCCACCACCGTGCGGCTGATCAACAACGGCAGTTCCATCGGGAAATTGGGGTCCCAGGACTCCACCGCCTGTTGCCAGGATGCGTCCTGGCCATCCGGTATAAACATCATCACCAGCCCGAGGATGCCCAAGCCGATCCATGCCGCCGCCGCATCCGAGAGGAAATAGATCCACATCACCACGCCTTCACCGCGGCGCACCACCTGGGCGCACCGTTGTTTGTAAGACTTGCCGCGCAAGCCTTCCAGATCCTCGACCGCCAGCGTCACCGGCAGCCACGGCGAAAACCTGGCCCACAGGAACCGATGAAAAAACCGCCGCGTCCACGCCCGCGGGATTTCCCGCCAGACCGTTCGCCACGACGGCTCCTCGCCGAACAAGCGCCGGCTGAGCTCAAACAACACCAACCGCGAGCCCGCCGGTTTCGCCCACCAAAACAGGACTAACAAAAACATCGGATGATCCCACAGCAGCACCGCCGTGATCGCCGTGGGAATTCCCAGGGCCAGCCACCACACGGTGATGCAGCGCCAGAAACTGCGTCTAACCATCGCGAAGCCCAAGTCCACCGCCTCCCAATCGCTGCGCGGGCGGATCTCCGCCGTCACCGTGTCAAGGCGCATGGCCGGACCTCCTTCCTGCCAGCGTGAAATACGCGATGTGCAAAACCCAGCCGATAATTCCAACGGTGTATTTCAAATTGGAAGGAATCGCCTGCGCCGACCAGAACCCTTCCACGACCGCCGCCAGCGTGGTCATGATCGCCGCGCCATAGATCAGCGGCAGCGCTTCCTTGGATGCTTCCACCAGCGCCCTGACCCGCGGCAGGCGCCCGGGCCGCAGGATCGCCAGGCCGAGCCGCATGCCCGCCATTCCGGAAACCACCATGCCTAACAATTCGAACGACGAGTGCCCCGCGACGAACGACCAGAATGATTCCGGGTTGCATGCATGGTTTACGTATCCCGCCGCCGCTCCCAGTTGAAGGCCGTTGAACAACAGGAAAAACAAAGTGCCCACGCCCGCCACCATGCCACCCGCGAAGATCCGGAAGTCGATCGCCACATTGTTATAGATATAGAAACAGAACATCATGAAATTGGAGCCATACTCCGAACGCAGGTGGCTGAGCTGTTCCTCCCGGCCTCCGTACATCTGCTCCATCCCCGCCATCCCGTCCGCGCCGAGCACCGCCTGGATCCAGCGGATGTCGTGCTGGGCGGACAACATCAGCGCGAAGAACGGCAGCCAGAACACCGCGTTGCACAGCCATAACAACCGCCACTCCTTGCGCACCGCCTGCGGGAACCTGACCGCTACGAAGTTCACCACGTTTTCCCAACTGCCGCGCCGAGTCCGATAGATCAACTCGTAGCCGCGGATCACCAGTTCATTCAAGCGCTCGGTGACGCGCGCGCCGTACATCCGGGACTCCGCCAGTGACAGGTCCAAGCTCAGCTCGCGGAACAAGCGCGGCAGCTTCTCCGCGTCCGGCCCGGCCTTGCCTTGTTCCATCTGCGACACCAGCAGCTCGTATTCCGCCCAGCGCGCCATGTTCTTGTGCTCGAAATCCCCCGAAGTCATCGCTCCCCCCTTTTCTCCTGGACCCAATGCGCCATCGCCATCAGCCGGCTGACACCCGCCGCGCCGGTCGCACCGCTGAGCACCGACGCCTGGTCCGCAATCTCCGCCCGCCGGCCGTCCGACCACAGCCCCGCGCGCTCGCGGAAAAGGGCGAGCGCCCGCATTTCATTGGCTGTTAGCCCCACCGGCAGCGGCACTGCGGCCATCGGCGGCGGTGCGGCGACCACCGGGATCGGCCGGACCCGGTCGTAAATCACCACCGTGCCCGCCGCCAGATCTCCTAACCGTTGGAAACGCCTGGTCGCCAGACAACTCGTCAGTCCGAAGCAATACGTGAAAATCGGCATGCCGTCGATGAAGCGCAGGAAATTTCTAACCACCGCCTGGCCGAGCGTGATTGGCGAGCCGGTGGCCTGCACCACCCGCAGGCCGAGCGCCCGTTTGCCCGGCGTGGCCCCGCGCTTCCCAGCCTCAAACAACACTGGATAGAGCCAATCCAGAAGGAACCACGCCAGCAGCATCACCCCGCCCGCGACCCTCCCACCGATGGCAATGCCCGCGAAGTTCACGGCGATTCCGCCGACGATCAAGACTGCTCCCCGAATCAGAAAATCGATGAGATAGGCACCCGCCCGCAGCATCGGCCCGGCCATCCGCAGGCGGATTTCGACGCCCTCGGCGAGCTCCACCGATTGCAGGGTATCGAGTTTTTCAGTTTCCGCCATGTTGCCTTACTTGATTCGAGGCTAACCGCATCCAAGGGCAGGTAAAGCCCCTGAACTGGAAAAAGACTCCGGAGTGCGCGAAGCTTGACTCGCGCCCGGGGCAGATCCGGCTCTGCCGGATGCGGGGCGGAGTTTTTCATTCGCGTTTGAAGAGAACGAGCTCCGCACGACATGGAGCAGAGCTGCCATCCCCCGCGGCTGGAACAGAGCGTCCAGCACTCCGGCTCTAACGCGTTCACCGTTGACAGCGCGGGGTGAAATCCCCGATGACTCAGGAGTTGAAACCCACCTCCTTCATTCCGCCCGCCGTCGCGCTCATCTTGGTCGGGAGCTGGGTCGGCACACAGCGCCGGTCGATGGCAGCATTGGAAACGGAGTGCGGGCAGTTGCGAACTAACATCGCCGCCGCGAAATCGCCATCGCCCGCGACCTCCACCCGGCATGATCCGCTGGACACGCGCCGGAAGGCCATCGAGTGGCGAAACATCGCCGCGCATTTTGTTCCAAATTCGGGTAGGGCCTTCTTCGGCGCAATGCCGGACATGCGGGTGGCGATGCGTTTCATGCAACGAATGGAAGCGATGAGCACCGAGGAAACCATCGCCACGCTGGATGAAATCGCAGCCCTCGATCTCCCGGCCGAATCCCGCGACAATCTGGCGAGGGTGCTCCTTGCCTGCATTGCCCGGAAAGATCCCGGTCTGGCACTCGACTTGATTGACCGTCGCATCGGGATGGAATCCTATCGGTTTGGAGACCTCATCTCCGAAACATTGCAGACATGGGCGAAAAAGGATCCCGCCGCCGCAGGAGCCTGGTTCGACCAACAAATCGCGTCCGGAAAATTCAAGGGCAGATCACTCGATGGCGTGAGCGGTTTCCGGCAGATGAACGAATCCGCCCTCATCAGCATCCTGCTAGGCAACTCGCAGGAAGGGGCGGCCCGGCGTCTCGCCGCGCTGCCGGAAGACCAGCGCGGTGATGTCCTGAGCATGTATGACCTGACTAACGTTCCGGAGGAAAACCAAGTGGCGCTCGCCGCCCTCATCCGCGCCCAAGTGCCAGAGAAGGATCAAGCCGAGACGATCGCGTCACAAGTGCCCAACCTGATCAAACACGGCGACTATTCAGCCGCCACCGGCTATCTGGACCGGATCGCCGCCACATCCGCCGAGCGGGCGGCCAGTGCGATGAAGGCGATTCAAGACATGAATCCGAAAAGCCCTGATACCAACAAACTTTCCCGCGATGACTTCGATGCATTGCGCGAATGGGTTGGCACTCAGGCTCCGGCGTCGGTGGACATGGTCACGGCAGCAGCTCTCGCCAAGGCTGCTCTGGGAGACCATAAAATGCCGTTCGCCGCCGCGGCCGAACTCGCCGTCGACTACAGCGCGGAAAGCGGCAACGACGAGGTGCTCGCCACCTTTCTAACCAGCGGGGCCGCGCGGAGAAACAAAGCGGCGGCGCTTGTTCTGGCAGGAAAAATCTCCGATGAGACCCGCCGTGGGCAAATCCAGACCTTCCTCATCCTCAAATAGTCCTTCCTTACGGTCATGAAGATTTCCCTCGCCGCCTCCCTTCTCATCCTCGCCACCGGCGCGGTGGTCGGCTGGCAGGACCGGCAGCAGATCGCCGCCATCCGAACCACTCGCGCACAACTGGCTGCCGAGGCCGCAAAGCTAGGCGTTTCATCGGATCCCGCGCAAATCACCAGGCGCGAGCGACCAGTCCACGCGGCCGGTGTAAAACTCTCCGTCGCCGAGGTGATCGGATTGGCCAAGGAAATGGAGAACTCTAACACCACCGACGGCCTGAACCAGCAAGCCGTCAATGCACTCCAATTGCGGATCCTCGACAGCCTTGCCGCATGGGACCCTGCCGGATTGAAAACTCTTCTCGCGGAAATCCGCACGAATCCCGATCTCACTCCCGCCACCCGCATGATGCTCGGGTATTCCTGCACCACCGTGCTCGCCATCGATCACCCGCAAGCGGCGCTTGAGATTTTCACCAGCTCCCCGGAACTTTTCACGGAAGGCGCCGATGGCATGAGCTTGGTCTGCACGGCACTCGCCTCTTGGGCGAGGAATGATCTCACAGCCGCGATCGAATGGTTGGGGAAAAATCCCCAACCGTTTTCAGACTACGCCAAGTCCGGGATCGTTTCCGCCGCCGCCGAACAAGACCCGCAACACGCCTTCCAGCTCATCACCGAGCTGGAATTGAAAGACTCGAATCAGGCGGCGTGGAACATCGTGGAGTCCGCGAAAACCTTCGAAGAGCAAACAGCCACGCTTGCCGGACTGCGCGAATACCTCCCCACCATCCAAGCGGGGAACTTGCTTGATGAGCATGGGAAATCCTACCTCCGCATGTTGGCGGCCCACATGGACCGGGAAGGCATCGAAGCCATTACCCGCTGGATTTCCGACTCGAAGCTCACCCCGCAGGAATTGGATCCATTTCTCGATGGGCTCGCCAACGCCACCAACAGCGGCGAGACCGGGCGATGGGTCGAGTGGTTGCGTCAGTCGCTTCCCGCGAAACAAGCGGATCGCCGCATTGACTATCTCATCCGCCAATGGGCGTCACGCGACTATCAGGCCGCCGCGCAGTGGGCGATGACCCAGCCACCCGGCAAGGACCGCGATGAGACGCTCAAGAACACCCATCGCAACTGGCCGAAGGGCGACGACGCCGGCAAGGATGCCTTCGCGAAAGAGCACGGGATCAAATAGCCGGAGTGCGCGACGCGCTGACGGATGCGGGGCGGAGCTTCTTCCGTGGAAAGAGAAGAGGAAGAGCTCCGCACCACATGGAGCAGAGCTTCCAGCACTCCGGGTCATTTCAAATCTTCGAGGCGCTGGCGGCACCAGGCGAGGCCTTCGTTGTATTCCTCGCTCTGGGGACGGGAGGCCAGCAGATTCTCCCACAGGGCCACCGCGTCGGTGAAGGCGCGGATGGCTTCGTCCTTCCGGTTGGCGAGTTGCAGCGCGTGGCCCAGATCGCCTAGCAGATAGGCGCCGGAGCTTTGCAGTTGCTCGGGCCGCGGACCGCTGGACGACGGTCCCGTTTCCAACTGGCCGAGCAAGTCGCGGGATTTCCGGATGAGTGCGATCTCCTCGTCGCGCTGGCCGGACATGCCTAACATCCGACCCTTCTGCCACCACAACAAGGCCAGCCGGTACGACACCAGCGCGTTGCCGGGTGCCGACGCCCGGATCGCCTCAAGCATCCGGATGCCTTCCTCGTAGTCCTTGATCGCCTCCTCGGAAAATCCCCGGTCGCGCTGGATTCCGGCACGCAGGCCGAGCTGGGAGGCCTTCCTTGAAACAGCTTCCGCATTGTCCGGTTGCTCGACGACGAGCCGATCCAACAATTTCATCGCTTCCTTGGACATGGAGTCCGCCCCCGCGATATCCCCGGCGAGCATGGCGGACTCGGCGGTGGCGCTGTAGCACCCGGCCAGCTCCAACCGCAGCGTGAAGTCATCCGGCTGGTCCTTCAGGAGTTTCACCAATTCCACCACCGCCAGCGCCCGCAATTCGCGCGCATCTCCCAGTTTGCCCATGCCTTCGAGAATCGTCGAGGATGACAGATAACAGCCGGCCAGCTCCGATCGGAGGATCGCCGCATCCGGGCGCTGGTCGGCGATCCGGTTGAGCGTCTGGGTCGCACGCAGCAGTTGTTCCAGGGCTTTGGCATCGTCGCCCCGGGCGGCGAGGATTTTGGCTTCGTGGAAATCAAGAATCGCCAGAAGCTGGTTCAGGCGGTCGGCATCGACCTCGGCCTGCGGCACTTCGGTTAGAGCCTTGCGGGCGGCGACGAACGCGGGTTCGGCTCCCGGGTCGGCGTTGGCCTGGCGGAGCAGTGCCAGCAGCAGTGAATTGGTGGCCAGCCGGAATTTCAACTCGGCATCCATCGGCAGGCCGGCCCACCCCGCCAGCGCCTCGCCGAGCCGTTGGCTGGCGGCAGGCGCGTCCCCGGCGGCGAGCGAGATTTCCGAGAGTTGCAAACGAATCCGCGCCCGTTCGTCGGCGAGGGCGGTGATGTTGGCGGTGCGTGTTAGAAAATCCTCGAAATAGCGTTCGAGCCGTTTCAAGCGCAGTTCCCTGCCGTCGAGTGGCGGCAATAGGCGGTTGCCCTTTTCCATGGCCCATGCAAACAAACGGTCGCCTATCAGCCGGGACGCTTCCAAGCGCGCCAGCGACATTTCCCGCTCATACGCCAGTGCCTGCTGCGCCTCCTCCATTTTCGCCCTGGCATCCGCTTCGGCGGCGACCGCAGTGTCCGCGGCGGTGGTGAGCGACTTCGTTGCCTCACGGCGCTCGCCGCGTTCCTTGTCAAGCTGTGCCCCCGTCAGGAACCACAGGCAGCCGAGCACCACGGCGGCGGTGGTGGCGGCTCCCGAGACTAACAATGTCCGCCATGCCCGCCGATCCGCACGCCGCCGCTGGTCCATCAAACCCTCGCGAGCCGCTTCCGCGGCGGCCTGGCTTTCCAACTGCTCGAACCCTGCCACCACCTCCATCATCGTGGCCGGGCGTTCCAGCGGATCGAGTGGCAGGCAGCGGTCGATCCATTCCCGGAAGGCGACCTCCAGCGGATTCCGAGCCGCCTCCGGCCAGATCACTTCGGGCCGGGCTTCGAGGTTCCTGGCGATTTTTCCGAGGTCCGCCTGGATACCTTCCTTGCAGGATTCGCCGGGGGGCGGTGCGACGAAATTGAACGTGTCGTGGCAACGCGGGAATCTGCCGGTTAGAATCCGGTAGGCCAGCACGCCGAACGAGAACACGTCCCAGCGGTAGCCCGCCTCGTCCAGATAACCGGCCGGATTCCTGAGTTGCTCGGGGGCCTGATAGAGCACTGCATCGGTGAAAGTGAAATGCCGCGTGCCGGGCAGGTTGCCCATCGCCCAGTCACTCAGCAGGACCTCCCCGTCAGGGGCTAGGAAGACATTGCCCGGCTTCAGGTTGCCATGAGCCACCCGCCGCTGGTGCATCCGCGCGAGGGCGCGGGCGAGCGATCTAACGAGTTTCCACGAGCCGGTCCCGGGGTGCTCCCGCAGCAGGTTTTGCAAATTGCGCGGGGTCGGATCGGTCCCACCTTCGGCAGCCACCACCAGCGGCGTGATCCAGAACGGATGCGCGGCCTTAAAGTCCGCGGCGATCACGGGCATCACGCCGGACGGCCAACCGCCGATTCCCAAGCGGCCCGTCATTTTCTCAAGAAGCTGGCGCGAGATCGCCCTTTCATCGAAAAATTTCACCGCGCAATCCGAGCCGGCCGCGTCCTTTGCTTGGAAAACACGCCCGCAGCCGCCGTGGCCGATCAGCTTCCCTGGTTTCAATCCATCCATGCGCGACACTTCCATCGCCGCTTTTCCTAGGGAACAAATCCTTCCGCGCCAATCTCTAAGGTGAATCATTTCCTTTTTGAAACGAACCCCCGCTGGCAGTCGTATCGGATGGCTTAGTCGGTCCAACCCTTGACCTGCAATCGCCATGATCCCCAAATGCCCGGGCAATCCCCTTGAACGCTACTCGTCCCGCCGCGAGTTCTTTTACGTCGGTCTGCTAGGTGGGATCGGTCTCACCCTGCCGCAGTTCCTCCGCAATCAGGCATACGGCGAGACAAAAACCTTCGCCAAGCACGACGCGGTGGCGCAGGGCATCATCCACATCTTCCTGCCCGGCGGTCTCGCCCATCAGGAATCGTTCGATCCCAAACCGTTCGCCCCCGCTGAATACCGCGGGCCGTTCGGGGCCATCGACACCAAGATCCCCGGCATCCAGTTCGGCGAGTTCATGAAGGAAACGGCGCAGATCGCCGACAAGATCACGCTCATCCGCTCGATGTCCCACGGCGAGGCCGCCCATGAGCGGGGCACCCATAACATGTTCACCGGCTACCGCCCGTCGCCGGCGCTGGAGTATCCGTCGATCGGCTCGGTGATTTCCCACGAGATGGGATCGCGGAACGATCTGCCACCGTATGTGTGCGTCCCATCCGTCCCTAACGAATACGCGAACTCCGGTTACCTGTCCTCCGCCTTCGGCCCCTTCGCCCTCGGTGCGGATCCGGCGCAAGGAAATTTCCAGGTGCGCGACTTGAACCTGCCCAAGGGCGTGGATGATGCCCGCTTCGCCCGCCGCCGGTCGCTGTTGGAAACGGTGGACCATCATTTCCGCACACTGGAGGACAGCGACGCCATCGACTCGATGGACGCTTTCTATCAGCACGCCTATAAGCTCATCTCCTCGCAGAAGGCCCGCGAGGCATTCGATCTCAAGTCCGAACCGGACGCCCTCAAGGACGAATACGGCCGCACCGCTCCTGGCCAGCGGATGCTGCTGGCCCGCCGGCTGATCGAAGGCGGTGTGCGCTTCGTCTCTCTAACCGCCGGGGGATGGGATCACCATGACAATCTGAAGGGCGGCATCCAGAAGGAGCTTCCATCCACCGACAAGGCCATCGCAGCTCTCATCCGCGACCTCGACCGGCGCGGGATGCTGGACTCCACGCTGGTCATGGTCACCACCGAGTTCGGTCGCACGCCCAAGATCAACGCGACCGCCGGCCGCGATCACTGGCCGCGCGTGTTCTCCACCATGCTCGCCGGCGGCGGCATGAAGCAAGGCTACGTCCACGGCGCGTCCGACGCCCTCGGCGGCGAGGTCGATACCGATGGCGTGAGCGTCGCGGATCTTGCCAGCACGATCTATCACCAGATCGGCATCAACTCCGGCTCCGAGCTGATGTCGCCCGGCAACCGCCCGATCGAAATCGTCGATGGCGGTCAGGTGCTCGAAGCGCTGTTAGCGAAAAAGGCCTAAAATCGTGATGCGCGCCATTTCGACACTGTTGCTGGCGACGCTCGCACCACTGGCTGCTTTTTCTCCTGAGCTGCACCTGATAGAACCGCGCGGCGGGCAGCGCGGCACCGCGGTTGACGTCCAGTTCCTCGGCAAGCGGATGGAGAATGCAGGCGAAATCTTGTTTTATGAACCCGGCATCACCGTCTCCGGTTTCACCAAAAACGATGAAAGACAGGCCGACGCCAAGCTCGACATCGCGCCCGATGCGATGCTGGGCGAGCACTCGATGAGAATCAGGACTGCCAGCGGGATCTCCGAGCTCCGCTCATTCTGGGTCGGGCAATTTCCCACTGTTAAGGAAACCGAGCCTAACGCCAACTTCGACACGGCCCAACGGATCGAACTCAACACCACTATCCAGGGCGTCGCAGCCAACGAGGACGACGACTACTACCTGTGCAGTCTGAAAAAAGGCCAGCGTCTATCGGTTGAAGTCGAGGCCATGCGGTTAGGCCGGGTCTTCTTCGATGCCTACGTTGCCATTCTAGATCCAAAGAAATTCGAACTTGCCTCCTGCGACGATACGCCGCTGCTGCGCAACGACGCGTTCGCTTCCATCATCGCGCCGGAGGATGGCGACTATCGGATCGTCGTCCATGAGGCGGCCTACGAAGGAACCGACGACTGCCAGTACCGGCTGCATGTCGGCACTTTCCCCCGCCCTGCGGCGGTATTTCCCACGGGGGGCAAACCGGGCGAAACCCTTGAGTTTACTTTCATCGGCGACCCGTCCGGCCAGATCAAACAGTCTATCACGCTGCCGCCAACGGCCAGCGATCGCTTCCCGGTTTTCCCGATGAGCCACGGACTTTCCGCGCCATCGCCGCACTGGATCACGGTTTCAGCGCTCGAATCTATCAGGGAAGACGGCGCCAATCGTGATGCCGGATCCGCCACTCCCGTGCCTCCGGTTCCCTGCGCGATGCATGGCATCCTCGATGGCGACGCCAAGTCGGATTGGTTCAAGTTCTCGGCAAAAAAAGATCAGAACCTGATCGTCCGCGTGCTTGCCCGCAGCCACCGCTCGCCGCTGGATTCCGTTCTGTCGATCCACCAGATGGATGGCAAGCAACTCGCCCAGAACGACGACCAGGGCGCGCCCGACAGCGTGATCAACTGGACGTGTCCCGGCGACGGCGACTACTGCCTCCAGATCCGCGACCAACTCAGCCGCACCGGCCCGGATTTCACTTACCGCATCGAGATCACTAACAAATCGCCCGTCCTCGCCGCCAGCCTTCCGACCGTGGAGCGGGTGATGAGCCAAAAATGGAAAATCTTCCCGGTCCCGCGCGGCAATCGCTACGCCGCAGTCGTCAACGTCACCCGGGAAAACATCGCCTGCGATTCCGTTTTCGAAGCGGGCTCACTGCCCGCCGGCATCACGATGCATTCGCCCCCGATTCCCAAGTCGATCACCACTTTCCCCGTCGTCCTGGAAGCCGCACCGGATGCCTCCGTCGCGGGCGGACTCTATCCATTTTCTCTCCGCGCCACCGGCGACGTCGCTCTAACCGGCAAGCTCGTCGACACCATCCATCACGTGGATGTGAACAACGAGGGCCCCTATCATTCGGCCTCGCTCGATCGCATCGCCACCGCCGTGATCAACGAAGCTCCATTCAAGATCGACGTCGAAGCCCCCTTGATTCCCATCGTGAAGAACGGCACGATCACCCTGAAAGTCCGCGCAACCCGCAGCGTCGGCTATGCCGAGAAAATCACCGTTCGTTCCCTCTGGAATCCTCCCGGCATCAGCGGGCCCGTCACCGTGGAAATCCCCGGCGACCAATCCGAGATCCTTTACGAACTTAACGCCAGCAACGACGCCGCGGTGGCGGAATGGCAAGTCTGTTTCCTCGCCGAAGCCAATACTCCGCAGGGTTCCGTGCTGGTTTCCTCCGCCCTAACACCTCTCAAGGTCGCCGAGCCAT
>JAZKGW010000058.1:0-10505 GCA_040385685.1 Verrucomicrobiota bacterium
CACGCCAGCCTCGTAGTCGTTCTTGCGTTCACGGCGGGGATCGTTCCCGCGTTGTTTCTTTTCCGTGGCAAACGGTCGTCTGATAGTGCGCGCCAACCCGTGACGGTCTCCGTCACCAAGACTCCGCCCCGCCCCCTGCTCGGCGCTGTTCTCATGGGGGCGCTCGGTGTATTGGGAAAAGCGATCGTGCCTGGCCTGATCAAGTCCGCGATCCTACCTCGTGTGCTCGACTCGCTAAAGGCGCCGATGGCGGCGAACCGGAAGGCGCCGTCGGCATATGATGTGAAGTAGACTGCCGAGTAGGGGTAGCCCGACCCTCTCGAATGGTTCCATCCATAAATGCAAGTGTTTGAGCTTTGCCGATTGCAACGGCGGCGCGATCAACCGAAATCCTTGCCCCCCGAATGAGGTATTCAGACTGGTTTTGACCGAGCCTGAATCATGGGTGAATGAATGCCGCCCGCACGAAACCGTGTCGGCCCGCAATCGCTCTTAGCCCGGCATACGACCGGGCGCGGATTACAATCAGAGCCTACACGCCCGCCTTGGAAGCTCCCCCAACCAAGGCGGGCTTGTCATTTTTAAGACCAACCTATCTGCCACGGCCGCTTTTTTGGACATCGCTATGGACGGGCAGTTGACAGAGCGGACCTGCTGGCGGATGCATTCAAGCTCATCTTCCGCCTATGAATGCCGCCGGAATAAAATGCTGTCAGGACGCCGTCTCAATGGCCGCCGCGGCCCATGAGGGTCAAACAACAGCGTTTCCTGAAACTCCCTATATTGCCCATCCCGTGAGTGTCGCGGGTTTGGTGATGGGGGTCTTCGGCTGCACCGATCCGGAAGTGGTTGCTGCTGCGTTGTTGCACGACACCCTTGAGAAAACGTCGCTGGAGGCCGAGGAAATACGCGAGGCGATGGGCGACCGCGTGCTGCGCCTGGTCCTCGCGTTGACCAAGGACGGCAGTGGAGATGATGAGGCTCGCTGGCGACGTCTGGCAGAAGAGGGATGGGAGGCGCGGTTGATCAAGATGGGCGACGCGCTCGATCATTTGAATTGCGGTATCGACGATCTGCCACACCGCATCGAAAGCGCGGGGCGGGCACTCGAACTCGGGTTCTCCGAAGAGGAGCCGATCCGGCTGGCGAGCGAGGTACTCCATGAGTCGCTCCGCACGGCGGAAGTTCGATTGGCGTCGATTCTAACACCCGGTTAGAAGGCAAAAGGCGAGGGATTCGCAGGACGGCATCCGCTTCCCGGAACAAAAAGGAACCGCCTGGAAGGCAGTTCCCTATCAGCAACACGCCGCGAAGTAACCCCGCGGCGTGTCGAGTTCTGCGGTACCCGCCGCTTGACGCGTTTCAACGTCGAATGGCTTCCTCATTGATTCCGTTGGCGAAAATGCCGCCCGTCGCAATTTTGGTGATCGTCGCATCGGCCGCGGCTTCCTCGTCGAGTGTTTCGCCCAAGAGATCGGCTGCGTCATCGTAGCCTAGCGCTGAGGCGAAAGCGCGGGCTACCCCATACGCGGCGATCTCATAGTGCTCGACCCGGTTGGCACAGGCGATGAGCACGGCGTCGCGCACCACTCCAGGCTCCACCTCGGCAAGGTGTTTCTTGGCTTCCTTGATGAGGCCCTTCATCGCGTCGCATTCTTCGCCGCCGGGTTCTATGTCATGGTCGGCGCAGATGCGGGTAATGCGGGCAAGGTGGCCCTTGGTTTCCTCGAGGTGGTGGGCAAAGGCCTTGCGGAGGTCTTCATCCGAGGAATTGCTAACCATTCCCGGGAGAGCGGCGATAAGTTGGGTTTCGGCGCTGTGGAGATCGCGGAGCTGGTCATAGTATAGGTCTTCAAGATTACTGATCATGGCTTTCGGGGTTGGTTGTTCGATTGGTTCAGTGGCCGCAAAGGATGTCTCCGCGGCAGATGGTTTCCTTCGCACACCGCGTGCCGGACTCGGACGACGCAGCAGGGGCTGGCCTTCGTGCTGTTCATTCAATGGGCAACCTCGATTTGTCCGAGGGTGCCCATTCGGCGGCGATATGAACCAATTCCCCCAGAAACTCCTTCGATCTGGGAAGCTTGAGGCGCTCAATACAGACCCTCCAAAAATTTGCGACAGCTTCGCTGATCGGGATCGAATCCCCAGGAACGTCGTGACCCCAGTGGCAACGGATGTCGAAAGCGATAAGGGCTTCAGGAGACTGGAGCGAGTAAGAGTCGCTAATCACCTTGAGCAACCACAAATCCCGCGCTCCCTGAACCGTCCATTCCAGTTCGATTGTCCCATCCTCGATACTCGCGGGTGACCGCAGCCAGCCGCTTTCCGCCATCCGATCGAGCACCTGCTCAACTATTTGAGGACGAGTCATCAAGCATGAACGAGCAAAAAATGCGCCAGCCTAACGAGCCGATCCTATCACCGGTGGATGCCGATACCTAACGAATCGGATGACGACATTATCATGATATGCCTAGGAAATACGGCCGCCTTTCACTAACGGGGACCGCTGCCCCGCCCAGCTGTTGGACTCTTCATCACTTGCATTTCGCACGGCAAGGTTGCAAAAGAACAACTGAGTTGATTCATCAAAGTGTTGGCCGCGGTTCGCTGATGTACCGGTAAAATGTTTAAAAGAGAGAACCTAACGGGTGGCGCGGGCCCTTGGACGACTTGGACGGAGGACCCCCATCCGGGTTATCATCCGATTTCACCGACCCGTTGGTGGGCACAATGGCGAAGCCGTGACGGCTTGCCCAAACTTGGGTGAATTCGGCTCCGAAAAGCAGGATGATGGAGGAATAGTACACCCACACCAGGACTACGATCAGTGCGCCGGCACTTCCGTAGCTGGATGCGGTCGCCTCGCGGCCGAGATAGCAGCCGAGGGCAAACTTGCCGGCGACGAACAACGCCGCAGTGAATCCCGCCCCGACCCAGACATGGCGCCATGGCACGCGGACGTCGGGCAGGACCTTGAAGATCGCGGCAAACATCAGCGCGATGAGGGCAAATGAGACGAGGGCAATCGCCACCGCCCACAACTGCGGCGGCAGATGGGCGACCCGTTCGCCATAACTGCTCATCGCTTGA
This sequence comes from Verrucomicrobiota bacterium, assembly GCA_040385685.1. Lineage (GTDB taxonomy): Bacteria > Verrucomicrobiota > Verrucomicrobiia > Verrucomicrobiales > Akkermansiaceae > Luteolibacter. The sequence goes on from JAZKGW010000058.1 coordinate 3,097, forward strand.
AGCATGGTCGTGACAACCATGGACACGAGAAGCAGGAAGCCGGTGCCCAGAACGATCGAAAAGGAGAGGAACCTGTCCTTGAGTATTCCCCTCCAGCCCCGCCCGGGCTTGGGTTCCACCCCCCACACGGTGTTAAGCGCATCCTGGAGCTGGACGAAGAATCCGCACGCTCCGACGAGGAGCATGACGATGCCAGCCGACGACACGATGATATTGGTGTCCGGCCTGCGGGCGTGGACCACCATTTCCTGCACGGCGGAAGCTCCGCTCGGCCCGAGAGTGTTTTTCAACTCATTGCCAAGCTGGCCGCGAACCGCATCTTCTCCAAGCACCGTGCCCGCCACAGCGATCGCGATCAATAACAGCGGCGCCATGGAAAAAACCGAATAATAAGCAAGCGCCGCGCTCAGGCGCATCGCCTTGTCCGACATGAACTCACGGGCAGCTTGTGTGAGTGCTTCCCAATAGGCCCGGGGATTCATAAGGGTAGGGGTGATGGGTTTATGCCGTTGCCAGCGGTGCGGTTTGAGTAATCCGTTTGGGGATTTAAGAACTTCCCGAGGGCTGTCTTGCATGAACCGGGCCATCGCCGGTTACGCACACTTACCGTCATTCTGGAGTGGCTCAAGAGAATTTCCCCACATCTAGCAACTGCTCGCAACATTGCATTTCGGTGGAAAGTCTTGCATATTGCAGCCAAGCTAGAGGAAAACGTCTGGTGCTCGATTGATGGAGTGCTTGCCTGGCCTTACCGCCATTCGCTTTGAGGCGGATGGCATGTCGGGTGCTAAGAACGGTTCAAAACCCAGCATGAATACACAGCCGCTTTGGAGTGAGGGAATCGATCGTCCCCGGTATCCCACGTTGTCAGAAAACGTGAATACCGAGGTATTGGTCATCGGTGGGGGAATAACCGGAATAAGCACCGCTCACTTGTTAGCCAGGACCGGTCTGAAAGTTACTTTGCTGGAGCGGGACCGTCTCGGATGCGGCGATACCGCTCACACCACCGCCCATCTCACTTACATGACGGACACCCGGCTGTCTGACCTCGTTCGCGTTTGCGGAGAAGAAAAAGCCCTGCTTTCCTGGATCGCGGGGTCGCGGGCGATGGATAGGATCCTTCGCACCAGCAGACAACTGGGAGTGGACGTGGAGCTGCGGGAGGTGCCTGGCTACCTGGTGGCCGCGGAGTCTGACGATATTGAAACGGAAGTGCGGCGAATGGAGGAGGAAGCGGAAATGGCCCGGAGTCTTGGGTTTCACGTCCGGCTTCTGGACAACGTTGCACCAACGGGAAGGCCGGGTCTGCTGTTTCCCCAACAATTGAAATTTCATCCACTCAAGTATCTTCACGCCTTGGCCGCGGAGGCGCAACGCGCAGGAGTTAGAATACATGAACTGTCAGATGTCAGCGAGTTTGGGGAGAACCCCCGCCATGTCATCGCTAACGGCCACCGGGTCAAATTCGATCAGGTGGTCATCGCCACGCATGTGCCACTTCAAGGAAGTGCGGGAACGGTGGGCGCGTCACTTTTTCAAACCAAGCTGGCCTCCTATTCCACTTACGCAATTGCCGCGAAGGCATCCGCGGGCACCCTTCCTGAGATGATCTGGTCGGACACCGCCGACCCATTCCACTATCTCCGTGTGAACCGCAGCCCGGAGGGGGATGTGATCATTTGGGGAGGCGAAGATCACAAGACCGGACAGGTGCTGGACACCTCGGAGTGTTTCGACCGCCTCGAGCAATCCCTCCTCGCAATCGCCCCGGTTGCGCAGGTTTCTCACCGCTGGTCGGGGCAAGTGGTGGAAACGGTGGATGGCTTGCCATACATCGGGGAAAACGAGGATGGCCAGTTCATCGCCACCGGCTTTTCCGGCAATGGAATGACCTTCGGCGTGGCTGCCGCGATGATCATCCGGGACAAAATAATCGGTCAGCATAACGATTTGGAAGACGCATTCTCTCCCTGCCGCAAGGAGTTGGCGGCGCTCGGAAACTACCTTCGTGAAAACAAGGATTTTCCCTATTTGATGATCAAGGATCGGATCGGAATTGAGGAAACCAGCCCCGAACAGCTCAAGGTTGGCGAAGGAGTGGTGCTCAAGCTGAATGATGAGAACGTGGCCGCGTGTCGCGACGCGGCCGGGGCGCTGCATTGCGTTTCCGCAGTATGTCCACACTTGGGTTGTATAGTCGCTTGGAACGATAGCGAGCAGACATGGGACTGCCCCTGCCACGGATCCCGCTTTGAAGCGGATGGGACGCTGATCGCTGGGCCGGCAGAGGAAGATCTTCGTCCTATCCCGGCAAGATCGTGAACTCCACTCAACCCGGCTGGGAAGAGGCGACGACCCGTGTATCGGATAGAATCTTATACAGTCGGCGTTCATCGGCATGGAGACCGGCCGTGCCATCGCTTTTCCTCAATCGCGGGGCGGGCGCATTCATGATGCGGTAGAGACTGCCGCTCGCGAATGACGCAATCAAGCCAGGGTGGATGTAATATTTCCTGCACGTTGCTTCCGTATGGTTCAAGCTGCGGGCAGTCTCCCGGATTGCCTCACGCACGACCCGATCCTGTGCCTTGATCTCGGCTGGCGGTGGCGCCTCAGCCAGCTTGCGCGCGCACATCACCGTTGCCCGCCAGGTGCGGAACTGCTTGGCCGTGTATTCGCCGCCTCCGGTTAGCTTGAGCCAGTCATTCACGTCGGTGGTTCCAATGTCGTGGCAAATCCCCGACTCATCCTCATAACAGAACAGATGCTGCCCTGGAAGTTCCTGCAAGTCTCTGACCAATCGGGTGAGCCGCCGGTCGGCGACTTCAGCGCGGTGTTCGTGACCCGCTTTTCCCCGGAACCTGAGCTTGAGTTGGCCGCGGTCTTCCTTGAGATGGCGCGTCCGCAAGGTGGAGAGGCCGAAGGTGTTGTTGTCCTTCACATATCTGCTATTCCCGATCCGGTAGCCGGTTAGATCGAGCAGCGCCACGATCCCCGAGATGACCCGATCGCGGGTAAGGTCCGTCCCTGCCAGTTCCTTCCGCAGCGCCGCCCGGATCCGGGGAAGCGCGGCCGCGAACCCGCCCAGCATTTCAAACTTCCTGTCCGCCGCGCTTTCATGCCACGCCGGGTGGTAGCGGTATTGCTTTCGTTGGCGCGCATCGATGCCCGTTGCCTGGAGGTGACCGTTTGGCAGGGGACAGATCCAAACGTTTTCATAAGCGGGCGGAATCGCTAACGAAAGGATTCGCTTTCGCTCCGCCTTGTCTATCAGAAAGCCGACGCCGTCGGGGAGCACGAAGGAAAACCCCTTGCCGCGCCGCACCCGTTTGTAGCCGGGCATCTGGTCCGTGGTGTAAATCAATTTCATGCCAGCGCCGGTATTCCTTGCAGAATCGATGCCGGGGAGCCCGGCGTTGTTAAGTTACCGCCATAGACCATTCATCAATGATTGAGGGAAACACCGGTTGGGCCTCCGCCGAGCGGTTTGCAATGACTCAAGTGCGGATTGCATGCGGAGTCTGCGGCGTGGCGGTGGTGGGGACGACCTGCAAACTCAGTATCAGCGGTTTGGCACATTTCATCCGGCAGGCACTCCCACTGCTGAACGTCGGTAGCTTCCTCCTATCAATTCGTCTCGTTCCGAGGTGATCTACTTTGAAGACAATGAAACAAGAACTCGAGCGCTACCTGAATGATCATCTTGCCGGAGCCTCAGGCGCCCTCCTGTTAATTCAACATCTCATCGACACGATGGAGGAGTCCGAAGCCCGTGATTTCCTCGCGGATTTGAAAGTCAGTGTCCAGGCCGACCGCGAGCTCCTCCAGCAACTTCTAACTGACGCCGGGATGGAGCCCAGCACGGTTCTCAAAGTCGCTGGCCGGATCACTGCCAGGTTCGGCCTCATGAAGTTGATGTGGGAAGGCCTTGAGCCTGGAATGCTCGGCCGATTCGAGGCCTTCGAAATGCTGGCCTTGGGCGTGCAGGGAAAAACGTTGCTGTGGCGAGCCCTTCGAGAAATCGCGTCGTGCTATCGGGAATGGGGCACGCATGACTTCGCCAGATTGGAGCAAAAGGCCATCGAGCAGCGCGACGGAATCGAGCGTTGGCGGATCGAAGCGGCGCGGGATAGTTTGAGCCGTTGAACCCAGTCGCCGAAGAATCCGCCCGCCTTCACTTTTGAAAACCAGTTAGACGGCGAGCGTGCCTTCCACGCCGCCCTCGTCGGCCTCACTGCCGGTGAGCGCCGCGGTGAGGATCTTGGCAAAGGTGACCAGCTTGCCATTTTCCGTATCCCAGAAATGCGACATCACGGGACGGACACTGATCAGGGTGAGATTGGGATCCTCGGGCCCTTCCGGAAACCATGCTTCCACGAATTTGCTCCAGAGCTCCTTGGCTTTCGCGGGATTCACCGAAATGGTGGCCTCGCCAAACACCGTGAGATATTCGATCTTGGACGGATTGCTGAAAATCAGGTGCACGCGAGAGTCAGCGGCGATCTGGCGGTTGTGGATGCTATCAGCTCCGCTGAAGAACCAGAGGTAGCCCTGGTGATCGACCTGCTGAACCTGCATGGGGCATACATGAATGGGAATGACTTCCAGACCGCTGCCAAACATGCAGGTGGATGTGCTTTCGGTGAGGCTGCGAAGTTTTTGAATGGCTTCTTTGCCACTGAGGTTTTGGGTGGTGCTCATGATCGTGAATGGTTGCCGGCAAATTGGCCGGAGTGTTTTTTGAATCGCAAGCCCCGTGCCATGATGGAGCGCCCTCAGGCTTTGGCGAAAAGCTGTTAATATCGTGCCGTTCGAACCACCTCCGTCTGATCATATGGCGGGGGAGCAATCGGGCATTCTCCAACGTTCATGGCGAATCCAGGGTGCCGATCGGGTATTTTGCAATCTATCAGAGGGTGGAATCCGCGTGTTTCCCACGGTCAAGGCCGTGGTACATCGGTTGCTAATCACGGTTAACCGTGAAAATAGCACCCAAGCATCTGAAGCGTTACAAGGACGTCGCCGTTCTTTTCTACAAGTATGCAAACAACGACGTCTTCCTCGCAGCGGGGTTCGAGGCGCCTCCGCAGGATGAGGAGATGGAAACGGTATCCAGCACCAACGGCAGCACAGAGGCAGGAGCCGGGGAAAAGTCGGGCGGAGATACGGAGGTTGGAAAAGACGGCGAGACAGAGGGCAAATTAGCGGCCAAAACAGAAAACAAACCGAAGGACAAGCCAAGGGGAGGCAAGGACCTTGCTGCGGATTTGGAGAAACTCGGTCCCACCTTCGTCAAGATCGGGCAGCTCTTGTCCACCCGCGCGGACTTGTTGCCACCACAGTACCTCGTGGCGTTGGAGCGGCTGCAGGACCACGTCGAGCCGATTCCCTTCGAGGAGATCGAACGGGTCGTACAGGAGCAGCTCGGAGTGAGGCTGTCCAAGGGCTTCGACAGCTTCGAGCGCAGGCCGCTGGGTGCGGCATCCATCGGGCAGGTCCATCTAGCGAAACTGCGGGGCGGCCGGGAGGTCGCGGTGAAAGTGCAGCGGCCGGGCATACGCCAGCAGATCGTGGATGACTTGGAGAGTCTGGCCGAGATCGCGGAGTTTATCGATGCCCACACCGAATTCGGGCGACGTTACGAGATTGGTCGCATCGTCGAGCACTTCCGCACCACCCTCATGCGCGAGATGGACTATCAGAAGGAGGCTCTCCACCTGAAGGAACTCCGCGCGAACCTGGCGGAGTTCAAGCACCTGCTGGTGCCGGAGGTCATCGATGACTACTCCACCTCCACGGTGCTCACCATGGAGTATCGCGCCGGCACCAAGATCACCTCCCTGTCAGGCGCGGTGCTGGTGGATCTGAATGGCGAGGCGCTGGCCGAGGAATTGTTCAAGGCCTACCTCAAGCAGATCATCGTCGATGGGTTCTTCCACGCCGATCCCCATCCCGGAAACTTGCTGCTCACGCCGGGGCGCAATATCGCCATTTTGGATCTCGGGATGATCGGCCGCATCAACCAGCGGATGCGCGACCACCTCATTCATTTGTTAGCCGGCATCGCTGATGGCAACGGCCTCCAGACTGCGGAGGCCGCGCTTAAAATTGGAGAACAGCGCGGGCAAACCATCGACCGGAACCTGTTCATCAACGCCATCGAGGAAATCGTGGGCTCGGTGAAAACCCGCAGCGTGGAAAGCATCCAGGTCGGTGCGGTGGTGCTGCTCGTGATGCAGGCTTGTGCCGCGTCCGGCATCCGCATCCCGTCGGAAATCAGCCTGCTCGGCAAAACGCTGATGAATCTCGACCGCGTGGGGATCACCCTTGCACCGAATTTCAATCCTAACGAATCGATCCGCCGCAACCTCACCGAGATCGCCAGCCAGCGGATGAAGGACAGCTTCACCACCGCCAATCTGATAGGCACGCTGAGCGAGGCGAAGGAGTTTATCAGCCAGCTTCCGTCCCGCCTGAACCGCATCGTCGAAATGGTGGCGGACAACAAGCTCAGCGTGAAGGTGGAATCCATCGACGAGCACAAGCTCCTCCAAGGGCTGCAAAAGGTCGCCAACCGCATCACCACCGGCTTGATCCTCGCCGCCTTCATCGTCGGCTCATCCATGCTTGCGCGGGTGGAAACCTCTTACCGCCTGTTCGGCTATTCCGGCCTGGCCATGTTCTTCTTCCTGATCGCGGTGGTCGGTGCCGTGCTGCTTATGATTCAGATCTACTGGAAGGACGAATGATTCTCTTCCGCCGAACCGCGAAGCCTCATGGCGCGGCGGACCGCGATCTCTTAAGGAGCGTGGACGTCTCGTCCACGAAGCCGATGCGTGGCGAATAGGTCGCGCGAAGTTTCTCTCCTTCGCCTCCCATCGGCAGGTGGACCGAAGTCTCACCCTCCATTACGGCATAGCCGGAGATGACAAACCCGTCGCGGAATCATTCTAGGAGGATTTCACGGCGGGCTTGCGGGCTCCAGTTTTACCGCGCTTCGTCGGGGGAGCGAGCTAGGAGCGAGTTGCGGGCTGCCCGCGGTGAAACGTACAGCACCTCAAGATCCACGCGGAAGCGAATTCCGTAAATCGGGGATCTCATTCACCCGAGGGTAAGGGGAAGTCCCAACCCGGAGTCAGAATAGTCTTTGCCCCTTCAGTTCCTTTTAGCTGGGAGAGCCCTTGGAGACCTCCAACCCGTTCGACAGCGCTGCTCCCCGCCTGGACGAGTCAAAACTTCCCCCTGCTTCCTCCCTCCCGGCAGGACTTTGGCTATTAGCCTCCGACGGAAGAAAGAGCCAGCGACGGTCATAGGCCAGACGCTACGGGGCGGAAGCGGCGACGCGTCGAGGGAGAACGCAAAAGCCCTCCCTTCACGAGTGCGAAGGGAGGGCTCCGTGACAAACC
>JAZKGW010000059.1:0-10384 GCA_040385685.1 Verrucomicrobiota bacterium
TGTTACCCCCGGAATCGAACGGAGCAAGAAAGAGGTGTCCCCCCGATCAACCCTCAACCTCCCACCGCCATGAAAACCCTAGCCAGAATCCCAGCAAAGAACCTCGTGGAACTTGTCGTCTACGCCCACGTCGCCATCGGCATTCAAATCCTCACCCACCTGCTCCAATGAAAGCTTATCAACTGCAGCTTTCCAAGAGCCGGTCCGGCAGGATTTTGCTCCACCTCACCTGCATCGCCAAACATGGCCGCTGGCACTGGCATTTGGCGGGCATCGCCCGTGAGTTCCATTTCGCGACAGTGTCGGTTTAATCCGGACCGCGGCATTCACTCCGCCCTTCATGGCTGGAATAAACTCCGTGCTCTGCCCAATCGCACGTCCCGCAAACCGGTATCGTCTCCCACCGAGTGCCTCGCCTCCTCCGCCATTCTCTCCGCCTCGGCCTTCAACCGCGAGGCGAGATGCAAAGAACTGCGACTAGGCCGGGAGTCGTCAACCGTATCGCCTCTTCCGCGATTAGGAGGAAATTATATCCTCCTCGCCGCTGCAAACGCCAGCCAGAGCGACGATTTCCCACACCAAAAGGTCGCGCGGTCCTAGTCCAGTTTGTTGGGAAAAGGCTACCGGGTTGGGAAGTCGCAGGATCTGACGGATTGGCAACCGCTCACGAAAATCTCTCCGGACAAGCACTGCCACCCCCCGTCCGAGTGGACCCGCGATCCTGGAATGAAGACGTCGAAGGGTTTCTACCGGGTGAAAACCCGCGAGCCCTGCTGAAAGGTAAAACTCCTGTCCCGTGTCTTCCGATGTACGGTAGCCCTTGCAGAAGCTTCGCTCGTCATTCGCGTCCGCGTGCCCGCTGCCACCGGCATCCGAGAGTCGAAAAAGTTTTGCGTGACGCGTTACCCCGGGAAGTGAATGGACCAAGAAAGAGGTGTCCCCCCGATCAACCCTCAACCGCCTCTCGCCATGAAAACTTACCAACTGCGACTTTCCCGGAGCCGGGCCGGCAGGATCCTCCTCCACCTCACCTGCATCGCCAAGCACGGCCGCTGGCACTGGCATTTGGCGGGCATCGCCCGTGAGTTCCATTTCGCGACAGCGTCCGTGTAACGGCTTCACGGAGGTTGCCAAACCGGGGTGGTTCGCCAGAATCCGCCCGTGAAAGTTAGAAAAGCCGTCATCACCGCCGCTGGAAAATCCCAGCGCACGCTCCCGCTCCAGACACTTGTGGACCGCGACGGCTGTTCCCGCTCCGCCCTAGCCATTCTCGCGGAGGAAATCACCTCCGCCGGCATCGAGGAAATAGCCGTCGTCATTTGCCCGGGCGACGAAACCGCCTATGCCGCGGCCGCGGGCAAACACGCCAGCCACATGCGTTTCATTGAGCAACCGGAAGCCCTCGGCTACGCCCACGCCGTCCATTGCGCCGAGGAATTCACCGGTGAGGATCCGTTCCTGCTGATGGTTGGTGACCACCTCTACCTGAGCCGGACCGACACGTCCTGCGCCGCCCAATTGTTAGCCACCGCAGCCGCGGAGAATTGCGCCGTCTCCGCCGTCCAGGCCACCCACGAAAGCAAGCTCCCGCTCTACGGTGCCATCGGAGGACGCCGCCTCCCCGGCAGCGATTTTCTCTATCAAGTCGAGACCGTCATTGAAAAACCCACACCCACCGAGGCCGAGCAGAAGCTCGTCGTCCCCGGACTCCGCGCCGGGAACTATCTCTGCTTCTTCGGCCTCCACGTTCTCACGCCCACGGTCATGGAAATCCTTGCCCGCCAGCTCGCTGACGGCCGGGCCGATCTTTCGGCCGCCCTCTCGGAAATCGCCCGCCGCGAGCGCTACCTCGCCCACGAACTCCAAGGCCGCCGCCATGATATCGGCGTCCGCTATGGCCTGCTAACGGCCCAGCTCGCCCTCGGCCTCGCTGGCAAGGACCGCGACGAGGTGCTCACCAACATCGTCGAACTGCTCGCCCAATCCCACGCCTAACCGGTCATGGCCCTTCTCCCCCTCATCACCTCGCCGGACGACGCGGTGCGCAACCAGTCGCTCGACGCCGCCTGCGAAAAGTTAACACTCGCCGAACTCCTCACCGAAGCCGACGCGCTCGACGTTTTCCGCCGCTCCAGCGAGAATCTCTATCACCGCGTCCGTGCACTGTTGTTCCTTTATTCGATCCACCGCTTCCATCTTCCGCTCCGCCTCGCAGAAAATGACAAACCCGGGGCAATCCCTTTCAAAGGCTACGAAAACCTCCTCGAACGCCGCTTCGAGGAAGCCATCGACGTTTTTCTGAAAACCCAGCGCGCCGAAGGTCCCAGCGACGGCATTTCCAGCGCGCTGGCCTCCGTCTATCAGCGCCTCGCCTTCCAAACGCTCGCCGACCAGGTCCGCCGCAGCGTCCGCAGCGTCAGCGGCAACCAATGGATGTTCCGGATGGGCCACCCGGCCGACCAACCGCTGCGGATCCGTCCGGAACTCACGAAACGCAATCCATCCACCGGCACCTATCCGATCCTGCGTGAGCGCACGCCCGTCCGCATGGATCTGACGCACTGCGGCTGGAGCGACATCTTTTTCCTTGGCATGGACTACCCGGAGGGCGCGAAGGTGCTCAACATTTCCATCGATCTCGCCGTCCACGGCCGTGACAGGGCCCCGAGCCCCCCGGTGGAAGCCAGCCTGCGGATCATCGAGGAACCGATCCTCCGCCTGACCAGCGTCGATCTCGGTTGCAGCGCGGAGATTTTCAGTCTCAACGAAGTCTTCGATTTCGCCAAAGACTACCTCGGCTTGCTCAAGGCCGCCGTCATCGCCAGCGGCATCGTGCCGCCCGGCATCGAAGGCTCCGGCCAGAGTCTCGCCGATTTGTTAGCCCGGGTCGTCGGTCCGGGAAAGGGCCTGGAGCTCGTTTCTAACGTCAACAATATCCCCAAAGGGTCGCGCCTAGCCGTTTCCACCAACCTGTTAGCGGCGCTCATCAGCGTCTGCATGCGCGCCACCGGCCAGGCGCATTCGCTCACCGGCCCGCTGGAGGAAAGCGAGCGCCGCATCGTCCTGGCCCGTGCGTTGTTAGGAGAATGGATCGGTGGCTCCGGCGGTGGCTGGCAGGATTCCGGCGGCGTCTGGCCTGGCATGAAACTCATCCAAGGAACCTTCGCCCACGAGGGCGATCCCGAGCACGGCATTTCCCGCGGTCGCCTGATGCCGACCCACAAGGTCCTCGACGACACCGACGTCCCGGCTGACGCGCGGCAGAAGCTCCAGGACTCGCTCGTCCTCGTCCACGGCGGCATGGCCCAGAATGTCGGACCCATTCTCGAAATGGTCACCGAGAAATACCTCCTGCGCAGCGGCCCCGAATGGGTCGCCCGCCAGCAGACGCATGGCATCCTCGATCGCATTCTAACCGCCCTCCACACCGGCGACATCCCCGCCATCGGTGCGGCCACCACCGAGAATTTCCGCCAGCCCATCCAGACCATCATCCCGTGGGCCAGCAACCTTTATACAGAGACGCTCATCGAAAAAGTGAGCGCCGAGTTCGGCAAGGATTTCTGGGGCTTCTGGATGTTAGGCGGCATGGCCGGTGGCGGCATGGGTTTCATTTTTGCTCCTGCTAGAAAGGCCGAGGGCCAGCAACGGCTCCAGGCGATCATGTCCGAAACCAAGGAAATGTTAGCCTCGTCGCTGCCGTTCGCGATGGAGCCCGTCGTTTACGACTTCGCCATTAACGAGCGAGGCACCTGGGCGGATCTGCTGGCTGGAGAGGACGCGTTGATGCCCGCCGGCTACTACAGCTACATCGTTCCCCAGCTTTTGCGAAAAGGCCGGCACGAGCTTTCGCCGCTGCGCCTCGCCGAGCTCGACCATTTCGCCACCGCCTGCCGCGACCACCCCGAACTGCGCGGCATGGTTCAGACGCTGTTCGACTCCATCTTCCCGCGCAACTTGGGAAAAAGCCGCAACAGCGAGTCCCTCGCGCAAATTCTCGATCAACACGGCTTTGACCGCACCGCCCACGAGCAAATCCGCGAGGACCTCAAGGCCGGACGTATCGGCCTCGCCCAGAACCGGCTCCCTGCGAATGCCATCATCGAGGATGTCCACGAATCCGACCTCACTCAAGCAGCGTCGATCTCCGATGCCTCACGAAAAAAGGGTCTGACCGCATTAAAGAACGGCGAGGTCGCCGTCGTTACGCTCGCCGCCGGAGCAGGCTCCCGCTGGACCCAGGGCGCGGGCGTCGTCAAAGCCCTCCATCCGTTTTGCAAACTCGGTGGCCGTCATCGGTCGTTCATCGAGACTCATCTCGCCAAAAGCCGCAAAACCGGCCGCGAAGCGGGCACGCCGATCCCTCACATTTTCACAACCAGCTACTTCTCTCACGAACCCACCGAGCGGTTCCTAACGCATTACGGGAACTATAACTATCAAGGCCCGCTCTATCTCTCGCAGGGCAAATCCATCGGTCTGCGCACCGTGCCCACGGTCCGCGACCTCCGCTTCGCCTGGGAGGAAATGCCGCAGCAGGTGCTCGACGTGCAGCAACAAAAAGTCCGTGATTCGCTCCGCACTGCCCTGCTCCATTGGGCGGAATCCACCGGCGAGGCCAGCGACTACACCGACAACCTCCCGCTCCAATGCCTCCATCCTGTCGGCCACTGGTATGAAGTTCCCAACCTTTTGAGAAACGGCACGCTCGCCAGTCTGTTAGCCGAACGCCCGCAACTCCAGACGCTGGTCCTCCACAACATCGACACCGTCGGCATGAACGTGGACCCAGCGCTGCTAGGCCATCACCTCGATAGTGGCGCGGGCCTCAGTTTCGAAGTCATCACCCGCCGCCTCGAAGACCGCGGCGGCGGCCTTGCACTTGTCAACGGCCGGCCACAACTCGTCGAAGGCCTCGCCATGCCGCGCGAGGAAGACGAGTTCAATCTTTCCTACTACAACAGCAACACCTGTTGGATTCAAATCGACGCCCTGTTGGACGCCTTCCAACTAACCCGCGCCGACCTAACCGACCTGGATAAAGTCAACACCTCCATCCGCACCCTCGCCGCGCGGATGCCCACCTACATCACCCTCAAGGAGGTCAAAAAGCGCTGGGGCCACGGCCAGGAAGACATCTTCCCCGTCTGCCAGTTCGAAAAACTCTGGGTGGACATGAGCAACCTGCCGTCGCTCGAAACGCGATACATCGCGGTCCCCCGCGTCCGCGGCCAGCAACTCAAGGACCCGTCCCAACTCGACGGCTGGCTCCGCGATGGATCGGCCGCGTATCTGGAAGGTTTGTGCGAGTGGTGACGTGCAATTCTTGCCGCAATCGCCCGCCCATTGTGGCCCGAAGCTTGCTTATTGCACGGCCACCCATTTAAACCGTCCGCATCCCACCATGCCCAACCTCAAAGACAAGATCGGCTTCACTGCCAACGGCCCTGCCATCGCCTCACCCGCCGAAGAAAACCGGTTGCGGGAATTCGTGAATTTGAAGCTGGCGGCGCGGGGGTATCCGATCGTCGGCGATGAGGCGGACTATCCATTTCTCGATCTCGGGCGCTCGCTGATCGCGAATTTCCAGGAGAAAAGCCGGCTGCTTTCCGACTACTTGTGCCCGGCGGACGCGTCGATCGATGCCTTCCTGCGCGAGTACTTGGGCAGCGAAATCGTGGCGGAGGTATTCCCGGATGCGGGCCACTTGCTGCCTTCTTCGCCGCTGATGATGGAACGGCACGGGATCGCACGGATGTTGTCGCTGCCGCCGGATGAGGATGAATTCAAGTCGTCGATCCTGAGTTCCTACCGGGTCTATCAGGGCGTCTGTCACAATCCGGCGAGCGACCGGCGGACGACCGAAGGGGTTTTCCACGTGGCGGAGGGCGGTTTGCCGGTCCCAGCCGACAAGAAGGCGGTGCCGAAAGAGGTGTTCGCCCGCTTGTTGAAACACGCTCTAACTCCGCCCCAGGAAATCATGACGCTGCCGTTCACGGGAACCAGCGAGAATCCGGCGAAGGTGTTTGTCTCGCTGCTGCTGCGCCCCGTGGTGACGCCGGAGGTGCCTGGGGTTTCTGCGGAAAAATCGATGGAAACCCGCTTCTTCGCGCCGGGCAATCTCGTCAGCAACCTCGATTTCGTGGAGAGTATTTTCGGCAACGCCGGCGATCCATTCCTGCCCGACAACGACGCCCGCCTCGATGCGAAGCACTGGTCCGGCCACACCGGTTGCGTGATCCTCGCGCCGCATCTGGTCACCACGAAAAAGAAGGATCTCGGGCTTCCTAACATCGCCGACGCCACTGACCGCCAGAAGGCGGATGGCATGTGCTGGACCTCGCCGGACGAGCTATACAACGACGGCAGCGCGTTCAAGATCACCTGTCGCGACAAACGCGGGATCGTCGTCACCATCATCGCGGACAACTATTACGGCTATTGCAAGAAGGAGGTGAAAACCCAGCTCAGCTATGCGGCGAACCTGTTCGGCAACGCGGAGGAAGAGCACGCCGGTGGCGCCATCGCGTTCCCGAGCTTCGACCTCGGCGAGGACTTTTCGCTCAGCGATTACTCGCGCCCGGTGGACCACAAGTTTGCCGGCGGGTTCAGCACCCGTTACAGCGAAATCTTCGACCTCCAGCCCGAGGGCTATGGCATCGACAAACAGTTTTCCGACATTTTCTACGTCCCGGAAGATGTCCATATCGACCTGCACAGCCAGTCGGTGACATGGACTAACGACAATGGGCCTCAGAAGATTTCGCTGCAGCCGGGCATCACCTACGTCCTGCCGTCCGGCTACAAGGTTGAGATGGTGAAACCCACCGCCGGCCAGCGCTGGCGGCTGATCGGAACGACGGCAGAAGGCACGTTCTGTCACAAGCCGTGCACGGTCTCGGGCGGCGGCAAATCGGAAATCTCCAAGTCTCTATCAGACGCGATGATCACCGCCTCGGTGATCGTCAACGATTTGAAAAAGGACCTCGATGCGGCCCTGAAAATCATCGACCACGATTTTTCCAACCGTTACACGGCCCGCAACGATCCCGGCAAACACGGTCGCCCGCTGCTCAGCCCGGAGCGCTCGCTCGGCTCGGTGATCCGTCTTCTAACACCCAATCCGAACTACACCCCGGAATACAACGCCTGGATCGCCACCATCCCCACGTCCGTGCGCGATCTGGTTTTCATCATCAAGCGCTTTCACAAGCCGAGTTGGGAGGGCGATTGGACAAAGCGCTTCAGCGTCGATCTGGTCAACGGCCAGCCCGGCCGCCAGCTCATCTATCGACGCGAACGGCTCGTCACCCAGTACCTGCGTGTCGGCTTCAGCGAGGACGGTACTTGGCGGACGTTCAGCATCCGCAAGGACTTCGCACCCGCGAAAAAAATCCAAACTGAAGACGATATCAGCGCGTCGATGGTAGTCCCGCACGACTCGGTGGCCGGGCTCCATCCGGATGTGAAGAACCCGTCGCTCAAGTTCATCAAGAACTGCGAATACCGGCTGTTCCAGCGCCCCGACGATGCCGTGCACCGCGGATACGACAAGAAGACCGAAAGCGATTTCAGCCAGGGAGGCTTGTTTTTCTCAAACTACGAACCGATCGCCCGCGCCACCGTTGCGACCATGGTCAAGGACGCCATCCGCTTCGAGCAGTTCACCTCGCCACTGCGCAAAATGCTAACGGCTTTCGTCGACTCGCCCCGCCCGGAATATGTCATCAGCTCGCACCAACCGCGGATCGTCGATGGCAAGCCGACGAAAAACCCTCGCTACCTGCAGAACCGCCCGGACCTCGAAGATCCGCGCTCCGTCTATCTGGCGGGGCTTGGCTCGCGTTTCTACCGCCGCCTGCCGCTCGATGCCGCGGTGCCGATGCCGGTGAACTCCGTGCTGGCAGGACGCCGCAACAACCCGCCGGATGAGGAAGCCGGCATCCGCGCGCTCGCAGTTTATGGACCAATCCACTATCAGGAACTGCCTGAGCTGTTCATGGATTTCATCGCCTCCCTCACTGGCAAAAGCCCGTCCACCACCGGCGCGGGCAGCGAGGGAGCGCTGACGAAAGGTCCGTTCAACGCGATCCTGCCGATTCACGACGTCAACGTCGCACTGGTTTCGTTCCTTCTAACGAACTATCACGGCTTCACCAGCGCCGCCGGCCATATCGGCCGGAAATACCGGGTCGATCACGACATCAGCCTGTTGGTTCCCGAGGTCTGGTCGCGGATGTTCATCCCTGAGCGCGAGCCGGATTACCTTATCAAGAACGGCTATCTGGAAAAAATCGCGGACTTCGAGCACGACGGAAAACTCATCGAAGCCAGCCGCCTTGGCTATCGGATCACCGAAAGTTTCGTGACCACCTTCTTCGGTCGGATGTTTTCCGCCGCGGACACGGTGTTCACCGAAGACATGCTGCGGCCCGAGCTGCAATCGATGGAGGACTTCATCGACGGCCTCGACAACATCATCGAGACCCAGCGGTTAGTCGCCCTCAACTATTTCAAGGACGGCAGCATCGACGTCGCCTGCCCGCCGCTCAAGGCATTGCTCCACCTGATGGCCTACGGCGAGTTCGAGGGCAAAACCATCACCGACCCTGCGATCCGCGAGCTGTTCACCCGCGAGTCGCTTATCGCCTCCGACTGGTATCAAGCCCGCCTCGATGCCAAGGCCGGCGTGGATCAGGCGCTGTGGAAACGTCACGTCGCCTATCTGGAAACCTTCCTCACCAAGCCCAACTATCAGAGCGAACTCAAGCGCCTGCGCATCCAGGAACGGATCACCGAGGCCAAAGCCACCCTCGCTCACGTCACCTCGCCCGCCTACCGCGCCAGTCTCGTCGGCATGGTTGGCGCCGATCCGGCGCTGGTCTGATAGTTTCCAATGCCTTGACACCTCCCGACCCTGAAAACAGTCTCACTATCATGCCAAGCAACACTTCCTACTATGCCGGCCTCGACATCGGCGGCACCACCGTCAAAGCGGTTCTGGTCAATCACCTCGCCGAACAGGTCGGGCCTCTGGCAGAAGTGCGGAGCCTGGTGAAAGACGGCTATGAGGCGACGTTCGGTCAGCTCGATTCCGCGCTCGACCAACTCGCGGCGGGAGCCGGAGTGGAGCGCAGTGCTATCGCCGGAATCGGCCTGGACGTGCCCGCGCCTAGCAGCGACGGCGTGATCTGGGGCCGCGCCAACCTCGGCGAGGACTGGGTGGGCACGGACATCCGAGGAAAACTCTCGGCACGGACCGGCATTCCGGTTTTCATGACCAATGATGGGAACGCCGCCGCGCTGGGCGAATACGCGCTGCGTCACAAGCACCATGGCGGCTTGCTGTTAGTCGCACCGGGAACCGGCCTTGGCGCCGGCCTGGTGCTTCCTGGCGGTCGCAGCTACGAAGGTGCCAACGGCCTGGCTCTTGAAACCGGCCACATCAGCGTGCCGTTCCGCGAGGACGACGGCGAACTGCCGCAGTGTTCCTGCGGGCTCAAGGGCTGCGCCGAAGCCTGGGTCTCGCTGGTCGCACTGCGCCGCCGCCTGCGGCTTGAACTGGCGAAGCCGGAATGGGCAAGCCATCCGCTCAACGAAGGCGACGCGCCCGTTGAGGAAAAAGCCTTCAAACTGCGGGAATTCGCGGAAAAGGGCGACCCACTGGCTGTGCAGATTTTCAAACGCCAGGGATTCATCCTCGGCTACGCGATCGCCGACATGGTCCGGACGCTCGATCCCGGCCTCGTTGTGATCGGCGGTGGCTTGGCGGAAACATCATTCCGCGATCAATACATGGAGTGGATCCAGGAAGGATTCGCGGAGCGCGCGTGGCCGGTTTACCGGTTCAGCCCGCTCGATCCGAACAAGGTGACGACACAGTTCGAATGGGCGATCGGTGGCGACGCTGCAGCCGCGATCGGCATGGCCTACACGGCGCAGGAGCTGTTCCAGTGAGGAGATAAGGAGGGTTGATCTTCGGTCAACCCGGGTCGACGAAACGTCGACCCTCCTTATTTTTCCATCCCCGCCAGGCGTGGACGAAGAACGCCGCCGCAAAGGCGAACATGAAGAACGAGAAGAACTGTCCCTTCGTAAAAGCTCCCACCATGTCGGCATCCGGTTGGCGGAAGTGTTCGCCGAAAATCCGGAAAATCGCGTAGAGAGCGAAGAACAGTCCGGTGAGCAGGCCGTCCGGGGCTTTGGGAAATTTCACCCGCACGACGTAGAGGATGGTGAAAAGCGCGAGGCCTTCCAGCGCTGCTTCGTAGAGCTGCGACGGGTGGCGCGGATCGAGATAGGGAGCGATGGCATTGGTGACCTTATCCGAATGGCGATTCGCATCCAGCAGGGCCTCGAAATACGCGGACTTGGCCGAGCCCGG
>JAZKGW010000059.1:10394-14411 GCA_040385685.1 Verrucomicrobiota bacterium
ATATGGAAAGTCCTGCATCGTGGCGGTTTCCAATGCGTGATACGCGGGACCGAGTTTCGGCTCGATCTGCGCTGCCGCGGCGGCGGCATCGTTGAAGCGGTCGTATTCCGGGGCTTTGCTATCGACCAGAGTCAGAGGGAACTTCATCGCCCAACCGACGCTATTGGCGACCCGTCCATAGAGCTCGCCGTTGACGAAATTCGCCAACCGCCCGAACATCAAGCCCAGCGGGGCGACCACGCAAAGCCCGTCACCGAGACCGGTCCAAGTCACCTTCTGCTTGCGGGCGTAGAACCAAGTAAAAATCACCAGTCCGAGAATCCCACCGTGGCTGGCCATTCCACCTTCCCAAACGCGCAACGGAAGTATCGGATCCGACTTAATCGCGGCCAGCCACTCCTGATTGAGGCCCCAATTCCGAATCATGCCGTCCTTCAGATAAAGGAAAACCCAGCCGAGACGCCCACCGAGGAAGACGCCGAACAACGCGGCCGCCGCGATAAAGTCGGCGGTTTTTTCCGGTTTCAGGACCCAGAGTCCGCGTTGGGCGAGATTTCTCAGCAGCAGGAAACCCGCGACGAAGCCCATCAGATAGGCGAGACCATACCATCGCAGGGCCAAGCCCCCGTAAATGGGCAGGGCGATCGGGTCCAAATTATGCACATAGGTCGCAAACACGCGCGGAGTCCACACGATCCCCGGGCGGCTAGCAAGCGGGGATCAATTTCCATTCTTCGGGATAGGAATTTGAAAATCCCTGCCTAAACTTTTCACATGCCGAGCAAGAAGGAACTCCTTGACCTCCAATTCATCGATGCGCGCCACAAGCTCATCGACATCGCCGCGTTCCTGGACCGGATCGAACGCCATCCCGGCGACGAGGACTACCGGTTCACCGCGATGAAAAACGCGCTGCCGATCCTGCTCTCCGACCGCCCCGACCGCGCCCGCGCCGTGTTGGAATCGTTTTCGGATCACACCACCGAGGTTTCCGACAGCGCCCCGTTCCAAGGCGCGTTCGGTGCGGCTCTTCCTGAAAACTGAACACTGAAAACTTCTCCTTCTTTTTGATGAAATACATCGAGCCACACGGCCACATGGTCAGCCGAACGACGGACGACTACGAGAAACTCGCACTGTCCGGCTGCGAGGCGATTTGCGAACCGGCGTTTTGGGCCGGTTTCGACCGCTCGTCGGCGGACGGGTTTTACGATTATTTCCGCCAGCTCACCGAGTATGAGCCGAAGCGCGCGGCGAAATACGGCATCAAGCATTACTGCTGGCTCTGCATCAATCCGAAGGAAGCCGACGATCCGGGATTTGCTCGCGAGGTGATGGACCTGATCCCGCAGTTTCTCGACTGCCCGACGGTCTTGGGAATCGGCGAAATCGGGCTGAACAAGAACACGCGCAACGAGCTGGAGATTTTCGAGGCCCACGTCCAGCTCGCGCAGGATCGGGATTTGCCGATTCTCATCCACACGCCTCACCTCGAGGACAAACTCAAGGGAACCAAGCTGATCCTCGATTCCCTCGCTTCGTTCTCGAAGCTGGATCGCGGCAAAGTGATCATCGACCACGTCGAGGAACACACGATCTCCCACGTCCTCGACGCCGGTTACTGGGCCGGCATGACGCTCTATCCGGAAAGCAAGTGCTCGCCTAACCGGGCGATCGACATGCTGGAGATTTACGGCACCGAGCGTCTGTGGATGAACTCCGCCTGCGACTGGGGCCACTCGGATCCCCTCGCCGTGCCGAAGTGCGCGCTCGAAATGAAACGCCGCAAGCACACGGCGGAGGAAATCGAGAAGATCGTCTATCAAAACCCGCGCCGCTTCCTCAGCCAGTCGCCGAGGTTCGCGATCTAACATCCTCTAACGCAGGCTTTCCTCATCTGGCTTTTTCCAGCCCAAGCCGACAGATTTTTTCGCAAAGTTCGGTAAATCCGATCCCCACGGCCGCCGCCGATTGCGGCAACAAACTCGTCGCCGTCATCCCTGGCAGAGTGTTGGCCTCCAGGCAATAAATGCGCCCATCCATCGAGAGACGGAAGTCGATCCTGCTGTAGCATTCGAGCTTGAGCGCCCGATGGGCGAGAAGCCCCAAGCGCTGGACTTCGCGGGTCAGCTCTTCGGATAAGTCAGCGGGAAAAATTTCCTGGGCGCCACCCTGCTGATACTTGCTGGCATAGTCGAAGGTTTCCGAATGCAACGGGATGATCTCACCCACTGCGAGGGCCAGGTCGTCGAGGATGCCAACCGTCAATTCCCGCCCTTCGATAAATTGCTCGATCATGATCTCGTCATCGTAAGCTGCGGCCTTGGCAACGGCGGCCGCATACGTCCCAGGATCACGAACCACTGAAAGTCCCACACTCGAGCCTTGCTGGTTCGGCTTCACGATCGCGGGAAACCCCACCACCTTCGCGACCTGTTCGACATCGGCGGGAGCCATCAACCACGTCGGTGTGGGCACGCCCGCCTCGCGCAGCAGATGTTTGGAAATGTCCTTGTCCATGGCGATGGCGCTCCCGCGATGGCCGGTTCCCGTGTAGGGGATGCCGAGCATTTTCAAAAACGCCTGGACGCTGCCGTCCTCGCCCGATCCGCCGTGGAGAGCGAGCATCACCACTTCCACCCCACGGAGGTCCGGCGCGTTGGCGATCGCGAGCGTCTGGTTCTTCAAGCCGGCCAACGCCTCCTGCGACGGCGGGAAAGGATCCACTTCGGCTTCGATCACCGCCTGCAGCTCCGCTGGCGAAAGAAAGCCGCGGGAAGTATCGATGCCGAGCACTTCATGCCCCCCCAGGCGCAGAGCCTTTATGATTTGCCCGCCGCTTGCCAGTGACACATCCCGCTCCTCGCTACTGCCACCGAAAAGAACCGCAACTTTCATGGACGTAAACTTGTGAGACAAGGAGCCCGACCGTCAAGGTTGTGGACTGCGCAAATCCCGCTTGCGACTTGGAGGGGCAGATCTAAGGCTGTGCATTCACCCAAGCCATGAAATTCCACGAATCCCATCTTTCCTACTGCACTAACATCCACCCGGCAGAGACGTGGGCGGAGACGTTCGCGGTATTGCGGACGCATGTTTTAGCGGTGCGTGACCGACTGCGAGCCGGCGGACAGTTAGGTGAGGCCGAGCCATTCGCGATCGGACTGCGTCTATCAGCCGTGGCGGCGCGGGAGCTGTTGGAAGGTGGAAATCTGGCAGAGTTCAAGCAGTGGCTGAAGGAAACGAACACCTATGTTTTCACGATCAATGGCTTTCCCTACGGCAGTTTCCACGGGACGCGGGTGAAGGAGCAGGTCTTCAAACCGGATTGGACCGACCGGGCGCGGCTGGATTATACGAAGGACCTTTTCAAAATCCTTGCCGTCGTCGCCAAACCGGGAACCGGGGCGTCCGTGTCGACCTTGCCCGGCTCTCACAAGACCTTCTCCGCGGAGGACGAGCCGATCCGCCGGCATCTCATTGAACTGGCGCATTGGTTGGAGGAACTGGCAGAGCAAACGGGCCACGATTTCCACCTCGGGTTGGAGCCGGAGCCGCTCGGATATTTTGAAAACACGGCGGAGACGCTGAGGTTTTTCGAACATCTGCACGCGGAGGCCCGGGATCCGGAAGTGGTCCGACGGCGGATCGGCGTGAACTACGATGCCTGCCATTTTGCGCTGGAGTACGATCCGGCGAGTTGGGCGCTGGATGCGTTGCTCGCAGCCCGCATCCGGATTTCCAAGATCCATCTCTCGAGCGCGCTATCGCTCGATCCGGGTGATCCTGCGGCTTTGGCGGCGATCCGTTCGTTTGACGAGCCGGTGTATTTTCATCAGGTCCTGTTGCGTGGCGGCGATGGAACGATCACGCGGTTTCCCGATCTCCCGGATTTCTTCGCGGCCAAGGAAAACGGAACGGTCGATCCCGCGCATTTCCTCGAAATGCGCGTCCATTTCCACATCCCGCTTGATGCGGAACCCGCCGCGCCCTTGCGTTCGACCCGTGACCAGACTC
>JAZKGW010000059.1:14421-15366 GCA_040385685.1 Verrucomicrobiota bacterium
CTTGAGTGGAGAAGAGATCATCCGGAAGCCTGCCAGCATTACGAGATCGAGACCTACACCTGGGGCGTGCTGCCCGACGGGCTCCAGCGTCCGGTGGAAGAACAGATCGCCGGGGAATACGCGTGGGTGCTCGGAAAGGCATGAGTTGCCAGACCGGCAAAACCGGTATTTCCTAGCGCCCATGTCTGACATCAAACTCACACTCCACACCACCGCTGGCGACATTAATGCCCGGCTGTTCGCCTCCCAGGTCCCGGTCACCTGCGCCAATTTCCTGAACCTCGCCAAGCGTGGCTACTATGACGGCGTTGCCTTCCACCGGGTGATCGCCAATTTCATGATCCAAGGCGGCGATCCAACTGGCACCGGCTCCGGCGGCCCTGGCTACAAGTTCGCCGACGAGATCGACCGCTCGCTCAAGCACACCAAGCCCGGCATTTTTTCGATGGCCAATGCAGGCCCTAACACTAACGGCAGCCAGTTCTTCATCACCCACGTCGCGACCCCGCACCTCGACGGCAAACACGCGGTCTTCGGCGAAGTCATCACGGGACAAGACGTGGTCAACAAGATCGCCAAGGGCGACAAGATCAACTCCATCACCATCCACGAGGACACCACCGCGCTGTTCGAGTCACAGAAGGACAATGTGGAGCATTGGAACTCGATTTTGGACCGCTGAAAAGACCGCAAAATCAGGTTAGTTAGCTTTTACTAACAATCCATTTGTCCCCACCGTACCCTAACAGGGAAGCGGTGGGGATTTTTGTTTTATCCACAACCCTTTTTTTTCTAGCAAGTTATACGATTGCTGAAGTGCAGGTCTCGATTTCCGATCCCCCTACGCGATCACGTAACTTTGTCCAGACTTCTTGATTTTCGGACCGATGAGGCTTTCAATGGCACCGTCAGTTCGCAAGAGCAGACATTCCCCCCAACAACATG
>JAZKGW010000059.1:15376-23920 GCA_040385685.1 Verrucomicrobiota bacterium
CCCCACCTCCCCCTGGGTGGACGCTTGATGATCGCTGGCCTCGCTTGCCTTTGCTCATTCAGCTCCGCCACCGCCGCAGACATTCCAACAGGCGAACTAAATGTGGACCGCACGATGGTCCGCGTCGGCAGCCGGTCACAACTCGACTGGAAAATCAAGTATCCAGTAGGCGTTACCAAATTGCGCTCCACCACAACCCTAACGATGCGCGTCCGCATCCTGGGTACCTCGTTCCAAGTTTATAGGACCAATAAAGGCGGAGGCAATAACATCGATGGTGTCGATGCTGACAACGTGAAGAAAGGACAAATTGATCCATCCGGCACTTACGACGATGAGAACACCACCAACGGCAGCAAAGCGGTCCCTCTTCCAGTTGAAGTCATGTGGAGTCTCAACAATTCAGCGTGGACCCGCCTCTTCTATGGCACTTCGGAAAATCTAAATCCGTCGACGGTTGTGGTTAACACCACTGTGGCACCAACCGACGTCGTCAGTTTCGGAGCCCATGGTTTTCGCGACGGTGCGTGGCTGCCGTTTTACTCCACCTCCAGCCCCACGCAGAACGTGGTGGTGCTTGAAAATGGAGCTCCCCTGCCCCCGGTCATCCAGCAATCCTTCATCGATAGCACTCTGAAGCCCTACCTCAATGCTAACAATACCGTGAAGATCGGCACCCGTGATCTCATCGTCATGATGGAACTGGGCCAATCCAACCCGATCTACGCCGACTTCAATCTCCAGGATCTCATCCTCCTCGTCACCTTCGAGGAAATTTAGGTCCCAATTCTGCCCCCCCCATCCCCCCATGAAATCCGCGCTCTTCCTGTGTGTGCTGGCTAACAGTGCCTTCGCCGCAGTTCCGATCCTCCCCCCCATCACTTCCGCCGACTTGGCCAAGCTTCAGCAAAACAATCCCATGACCATTTTGCAGACGCCGGCCAAAGCTGACTCCTCCGTCCGCCGACCTGAGAATCAATCCATCATCAAACAGTCGGTGATACTTCACGATGGGACCAATTGGACGCTGGTTCCCAAAAGGGCGGTGGTCTTTCTTCCCGAGGCGATGAAAAGCCGCGTGGACGTCAAGCCCGCCGGCTCCCTGCTGAGCTGGTCTGCTTTCCTCGCGAAAAACCAAGCCTGGCTTACCACCACTGATGTCTCTTTCGAACAAGCTACCGGCAAAAAGCCGCTTCAACCCGAACGAGTCGCCTTCTGGACGAAGCACGACAAAGTGGTCATCGCCACCCATCAACGCGGCCCGATTTCGGTCCGCGACAACACCCCGGCCCAATCCCCCACCCCAACACCATGAAATCCCTCCCCCTCCTGCTAGTCGCCCTCTCCGTCAACGCCTCCGCACAACTCAACGGTTTTCAAAGCTTCATCCGCCAGACCCAGCAACCAGAGACACCTTACGAAAGTCTCGTCGAATGGGATATGCCGGTGGAAGCGACCGGAACCGCTTCGTCAGCACTGGAACTTCCCGCCAAGGGCTCGTTGTTCCAGCTCTGGTCCATCGATCAGGCCACGGTGAAAGATTATCTTTTGGATCAGAAACTCGTCGGTGCCTATCTGCCGAAAGCCGATATCAAGATCACCACCCTGGATCCCTATCCGCTCGTCCGCCGCACCCGTGTTGACCAGCCGTTCTCGGTGGAAATCCAGGTGGCGGACTTGCTAACAGGCACGGGAATGCCAGATGCCGCCACCAAGGTTCTGCTGGAACAACACGTCCAGTCCTACGTGGACGGGAATATCTCGCTCGATCCCTCTGTGGTGGCGGCCAACACGCCGCTCCATAGTTCCTATATCACCCAGAATGGTTCGACGGTCATGAGCTTCCCGGCAGCGTCCCTGAAAGCGAGCGATCCCGGTGAGGAGCACTTCATCGTCCACGCACTGTCTGACGGCACGACCACCCAGAGCCAGATCGCCTCGGCCAAAGTGCAAGTCTGGCCGCTCGCGTCCGGTGCCATCTTCGGCATCACTCAAGGCGAGGAACTCGAATATATGATTCCCAAGCTCCAGCTCAACCTCAACGACCTCTATCCACGCAGTGATACCTATCTGATGGTGTATGAAGGGGCGTATAAAGCCGGTGAGATTAATGGGGTTCAAGGCAAGCTCGTCAAAGCGTTCCCCATGGACCGCGACCGCAGCCTGAGCACGATCCTCGAAGTAACAGAACTCTCCTCGGCAATCGGCGCGGACGGCGCCTACACCATTGCCTTGATGAGTGAGACGGTCTTTGACACGAGACTGCTATGCGAACCCATCACATTCAGCGTCAAACGGACGATCGCTGTCAATGCGATGCAGGTCAACTTCACGGATGGCACGGAACCGGGCAATCCATAACATAGTTTCCCCCCAATGAAAACCCGGTCGGTGTGATCGGAGGACGCAGCCCCCCAGCGTTTCTCCGGTCACCCGACCGATTCGTTTTTCGGGGATCGTGTCGCACAAACCGCCAATGCATCCCGCTCGACATGGCGTGGGATCCCGGCATCATTTCCGCCCCTTCACTAAAAAAACCAACACATGTCCGAATTCCTCGTCATTCCCCGCAAAGACCACGACGCTCTTGTTTCCCTGGCCTATCAATCACGCGGCTTTACGGCGGATGAATCCGCGGAAGGTGCCAAACTCGCCGCCGAGGCCGCCCGTCATGGGATCCGCACCCACCACGCGCTCAAGGCCCTGCACCTCGATCACCTGTTTGGCTCCGCCGCCGGCGGTTGCACTCCAGGCGCGGAAATCGAAGTCCTGTCGTCGCGTTTCCCCGCCTCCGAGCGCTGGAATGCCAACAAGAAACTCGGCCAATCCGTCGCCTACCGCGCCATCGACCGCGCCATCGAACTCGCCGACCAATTCGGCATCGCCCAGATCGCGGTGGACAATGCCTTTCACTACCTTTGGGGCGGCGGCTACGTGATGGAAGCCGCCGAGCGTGGCTACTACGCCTACACCAATTGCACCTCGGCTCTCGCCGAAGTGGTTCCGTTCGGCGGAAAATTCCCGACCCTCGGCACCAACCCGCACTCGTGGGGAATTCCCAGCACCGAGGCTAACGGATTCCCGATCGTGATGGATTGGGCCACTTCCACCGTCGCCATGGGACGCGTCCAAGCCTTGAAGCGCGAAGGAAAAACGCTTCCTCCCGGTGCCGCCGTCGATGCCAACGGCCAGCCGACCATCGACCCTAACGAAGTCGCCGCGTTGCTTCCCTTCGGCGGTCACAAAGGCTATGGCATGTCGCTGCTCAACGAAATTTTCGGCGGCCTGATCGGAGGATCCCTCCCCACCATCCGCGGTCGCAAGCTTTCCGCAACCGGAGAAAAAAACACCCCGGTGTTCTATTTCCAAGTGATCCATCCCGACGCGATCTCTGGCGGAAACTTCGCCCAAGGCCGCAGCCAGATGGAAAACCTCAAGGCCGTCATCGGAGACATTCTCGGCCACGGCAACGACGCGTCCATGCTTCCCGGCCAAATCGAAGCGGGTGCCCGCAAGCGTTCCGATGAAGCCGGCGGCCTGCTATTCACCGAAGCCGAAGTCGGCGAGTTCAACGAAATCAACGCCGAACTCGGCCAACCGGCGTGGGACGTGAGCAAGCTCGCGAGAGCCTGAACTAACGGCATGTCCGCAAAAAACCGCAGGCCGGAGAAATCCGGCCTGCGGCGATGGATGGTTCCGGTCGTTGGTTAGACCGTGGTCCGCTTATTCACCGGCGGGTGGCGCGTCGGCAGGCTTGCCACCGCCGCGCTGTCCGCCAGGTCCACCTGGGCCGCGTCCGCCGCGACCGCCCATCGGAATTTCTTCGCCGGCATCGGTGGCCGTCTTGATTTCGGCGGGATCCAGTTTGCCGTTCTTGTCGGCATCGTATTTTTCGAGCAGGGCCTTGCGCTTGGCTTCGTTGTCCGCCTGCATCGTCTTGCGCTCCTCATCGGATAGCTTGCCGTCGCCGTCCTTGTCATATTTCTTGATCCGTTCCGCCTGCATGGCCTCGCGGGCCGCCTTTCCCTCTTCTTGCGAGAGTTTGCCGTCGCCGTCCTTGTCGAATTTCTTGAGGACATCGGGAGGAACTTGGCGCTGCGGGCGCTCAGGCCTCTCGCCTTGGGCTGGCGGCGGCGGTGGGGCGCCTTCTTGGGCTGCGGCAAAACTGCAGGTGCCGATCAAGGCGGCGAGGGTGATAAGTTTGGTTGCTTTCATCATTTGGTTTTAGTTGGAGTTTCGAGGCCTTTTGACTTCCTCGTGCGGTCATCAAACCACGTTCTTGGAAAAAGGTTGCGCGGGTTCGGATGGAATGAGTTGCCACGCCCGCCGGGGCCGTCTTGGATGCCGCCGAGAATGGCAGACACCCCGACGCCTCCCGTACAATCAAAAGCGCTCGTCTTCGCCCGCCGCAGTGCGAGCACCCTTTTCCTGTGGGGACTGGTGACGGCGATTTACATCAGCCACCGCTCGTGGGGGGTGCTGGGCCTCATCGGCGTGCTGGCGATGATCGCGACCATCGAGTATTTCCAAATGCTCCGCGCGGCGTCGGTGAAATGTTTCCCGCGCTTCGGGATCCTGTTAGCGGCGGTTTACAGCGGCGGGATCTATTGGCACTTCCTGCATGGCGGAACATCGGTGCCGCTGGACGTGGACGCGGTGGCCGTCTTCATCGCGGTCGCGGTGCCCTTCGCCCTGCAACTGCGCGATCCGATCCGCGGACTCGAAAGCTTGCTGGCGGTGGCGGCGAATCTGTTGGGCTTCGTTTACATCGCGTTTCTATTCAATTTCACCGCGCGGGTCACCTTCATCGCCCCTGGTGCCAACGCATTGCCCGGCATGGTCGCGAACTCGGGGGCGATCCTGCTGCTGTGGCTGTTAGCCGTGACGAAATTCACCGACATGGGAGCCTACATTGTGGGCTCGATGATCGGGCGGCACAAAATGATCCCGCACGTGAGCCCCGGCAAGACCTGGGAGGGTTTCGGCGGAGCCCTGCTGTTCTCGCAACTCGCCGCCTGCGGCCTGTATGCGCTGTGCCCGGTAGAACTCGCGTTTTTCAAGAGTTGGGGCCACGTGGTGTTTCTCGGTGTCCTGTTAGCCATCCTCGCCGTGATCGGGGATCTGGCGGAAAGCATCCTCAAGCGCTCGATCAATGCCAAGGACTCGGGCAACATGCTTCCAGGCATCGGCGGCTCGCTCGATCTAATCGACAGCCTCTGCTTCACCGCGCCCGCCCTCTATTTCTACCTGAAATGGGTGCTACTTCCCGCCGCATGAGTTCCCCGCCACGCAAACGCCGGGTTGTGTTGTTAGGTTCCACCGGTTCCATCGGTTGCTCGACGCTCAAGGTGGCTCGCGAGTTGCCCGACGAGATCGAAATCGTTGCGCTGGCCGCTTGCGGAAATTGCGAAAAACTCGCCGCCCAGGCCCGCGAGACGGGCGTGCGGCATGTGGCGCTTTACGATGCCTCGAAAGAAGCGGAACTCCGCGCCCTGCTCCCTGCCGGGGTGAAAATCCACCTCGGCGCGGAAGGTCTGCTGGAGCTCGCCACGCTGGCAGGGGCGGACATCGTGCTGATCGCCATCGTGGGCACAGCGGGGCTGCATCCCGCTCTGGCAGCGATCGAGGCCGGCAAGGATTTGGCCATCGCCTCCAAGGAGATCCTCGTCATGGCCGGGGAAATCATCACCGCCGCCGCCGATCGGCGCGGGGTGAAACTCCTGCCCGTCGATAGCGAGCACAACGCGATTTTCCAATGCCTCGACGGCCACGGCGGCGGCGAGGCGGAAGTCACCCGGCTGATTCTAACTGCATCCGGCGGCCCGTTCCGGACTCTTCCATCCGATCAAATCGCCAGCGTCACCCTCGTCCAGGCCCTCAAACATCCGACTTGGGAAATGGGTCCGAAGATCACCATCGACTCAGCCACCCTGTTCAACAAAGGGCTCGAAATGATCGAAGCCCGCTGGTTGTTCGGCATAGGCATGGAGCGCATCGATGTCGTCATCCACCCGCAGAGCATTGTCCACTCGATGGTCGAGTTCATCGACGGTTCTGTGCTCGCCCAACTCAGCCGGACCGACATGTGCTTCCCGATCCAATACGCGCTGACGTGGCCGCGCCGTGTCAAAGGCGGACTGCGCCCGCTGGATTTCCCGGCTCTGGCGAAATTGGAATTCGAGGCCCCGCGCACCATCGATTTTCCCGCCATCGATCTCGCTCGCCGCGCCGGGCTAACGGGTGGGACGCTGCCCGCCGTTTACAATGCCGCCAACGAAGTCGCCGTCGATGCCTTCCGCGCCGGGAAAATTCCATTCCCTGGCATCTGGCAGTGCGTCGCCGCCGTCATGGACAATCACCCGGTGCAGTCGTCCTGCACGCTGGACTCCGTGGTTGCGGCGGACCGCCTGGCACGCGAGAGTGCCGCTGCTTTCGTCACCGGACTCGTCCCACTCTAACGAACTCTCCCTTTCATCATGTACCGCCTGACTCAACTTATCTTCCTGGTCTTCATTCTGGCTTTCTCCCAGACCCACGCCGCCACGGCGGATGCCCTGCGCATCCAAAAAAGCTATCAAACGGCGATGGACAAATGGTCGTTGGAAATGCGCATCGCCGCCAATCCCGCGGAGCAAGCCAAGGCTTGGAACAGCCGCCCCGATGCCACGCCCTATGCAAAAGACATGTGGAATGCCATCGGCCAATCGCTCGACAAGGAATGGACGCTTGAGCCTGCCGCATGGTTCCTGCAGATCGCCCCTGGCCTGTTAGGAGTGAACCCCACGGGCGCGTCCGTTCCCCTTTTCGCCAGGGAATGCGAAGCCATCCGCAAGGCCGTGGAGAATCAGCACATGAACAGCCTCAAGCTCACTCCGGTCTGCTTCGCCCTGGCATCGAGCCCGGACCCTCACTCGCTCGCCCTGTTGGAAAAAATCCAAGTCGGCCATCCCGATGCGAAAATCCAGGGGGTTGCCGCGCTCGGTGCCGCCATGCAGCTCAAATCCTTCGGCGACGATGGCGAAATCATGCGCAAACGCCTCACCTATTTGCGCAAGGCCATCATCCAGAGCTCCGATGTCGAGTTCAACGGCACCACCGTCGCCAAGCTCGCCGAGGACGAACTCTACATCATCCGCTACCTCACCAAAGGCCGCGTCGCCCCCGACCTGGTCGGCGTCGATTCCGCCAAACGCCCGCTCTCCCTGGCAGCTAACAAAGGCAAGGTCATCGTCCTGCTGTTCTGGAACAGCAACGTTCCGGACGCTCAACGCGTGGTGGAGATCACCACCGCCTTGGAGAAAAAATACAAGGGCAGTCCGCTCGCAATCATGGGTGTGAACAATGACTCCGTGGAAAAACTTCGGGCCCTCCAAGCCGACGGCACCGTGCCCTGGACCAATTTTTCCGATCCGGAAAACCAACTCGCAAAGCAGTACCGCGTCGGCACTTGGCCGCTTGTCTATGTTCTGGATGGTGAGCGGAAGATCCACTACGCGGGAGCGCCCGGCTCATTCGCGGAACTAACCGCCGAGGCGTTGTTGTCCGAAGCCAAGCCGACGACAACCGAATAGAAGCTACACCTTTGCAGCCACTAACAAGAACGGCGCGGGGCGCTTGGTTCCGACCGCCCCATATCTGGCAACCCGCCAGCCGTTGCCGGTTTGCGCGGCCATCCATGCTTCTACTGCCACGGCTTCGACGGCACCTGCGGGATGTCCGGGATAACAGATCACTGACAGCACGCCACCCGGTTTCAACAGGAAGGCCGCAACTTGCAGCGCGGCCAGAGTCTCGTTGGATTCTGTAGTGAGTTGATGATTCTCCCCGGGCAGATAGCCGAGGTTGAACATGATCACCGCCACCGATTCCGCGGCCGCGTGGTCGGCCATTTTCACATGAGACTCGTGGAGAAACTTCACCCATCCCATTTCCCCCACCTTTGATCTGGCCGAATCGAGCGCCGCTTCCTGCACGTCGAAGGCCAGCACCTTGCCACCCGGACCGACGCATTCCGCTAGAAAGACCGTGTCATGTCCATTCCCAGCCGTGGCGTCTATCACAAGATCGCCCGGGCGGATCAACGGCCTGAGAATCTCCTGCGCCAAAGCCGTCGGGCGCGGCGGAAACAGCGGATCAGCGGGCATCATCGCGACGAGTTTGTTCGCGAAACACCCGGAAGTCCACTTCCGGCTCGGGTTCCACTCCGTCCAGCAGCCAGCGCGCAAGCCGGGTCGCTATGCCAGGCGCGTAGAGCGAGCCCTTGGAGCCGAGCGCGTTGAACATCCACCCGCCGCCGTCGAGCGGCCCGATCAATGGCTGACTGCGCCGTAGGATCGGCCGCACCCCGGCATCGTGGCCGATCACTTCAAAAACATCCCCGCCTAACTTGCCGGCGATTTCCTCCACCCGCGCGCGGCCTTTTTCAGTCGGCAACTCGTCCAGTTCGTCCCATTCATAAGTCGAGCCCACCTTGAAAACTCCCGCGCCCTGCGGCACCAACCAGCCGCCCGCGCCGATGCGGATGCGCGTCTCGTCCCAGCCGGC
>JAZKGW010000060.1:0-46556 GCA_040385685.1 Verrucomicrobiota bacterium
AGCCGAGAAGTACTAATCATCCGTTTGGCTTGATTCCTATTTTTGAATTAGTGAAAACAAGTGACCGTGAATGGATTGTGAGTTGTCAGGTTTTAAGATTGGAAGTCTCCGTGTGGATGTCAGGGAGCGGGCCGCCGAAAGGTAACAACAAAGCCCGCTTGTCCGTCACAACAACATAGCTCAGATCCCCAGAGTCCTAGTTCCAGAAGCAGCGAAGAATAAGCTGCCCCTGAAATTACCCTCTGGTGACCAGAGCGCGGTGGAACCACCCGGTCCCATTCCGAACCCGGAAGTGAAACGCTGCAGCGCCGATGGTAGTGAGACGATAGGTCTTGTGAGAGTAGGTCGTCGCCAGGTATATGCCCGGCTCCTGTCAAAGGGAGCCGGGCTCTTTTTTTGCCCGCGGGCGGGAAACCCTTCCACCATTGAAGAAGCTACGAGAACAACTCAAGGCAGCGTGGCTTGGACGCGGAAGAATTGCCGGGACGCCTGGGTCATGGCGAGCGGTGAACGCGCCACGACGACTTCGGTTCCGTCTCCCTGCGGAGTGGCTGAAACTTCGATTGTAGCGTCCGCCGGGCTGAACGTGAGATTCTCCGAGACTTGCACGGTGACAACGACCCCGCCGCGGGCTTGGAGGCGGGTGAAACGCACGGCCGGATAAGACACTTGGTTGGCGATTGCGGTGATGATTTCAACCGGTGCCGGCCCAGCCACGAAAGGGTCGGTGTCGAAGACAAATTCAAGCAGGTTGGCTGTACCATCGCCGTCGGAATCGACCCCCGCTGAAGCATGGGCCGGGGTGAGGCCGTGAGAGGCAAGCCAGTCGTAAAAGGGCGCAATCGCGCTGCCGTCATTGTCGAGCGTGAAGGTCAGGCTGTTTGCCATTAGCGTGAAATGGCCGGTGGCATATCCGAGTCCGGAGTGGCTGAAGTTCGCGACAGTGAAATTCGAGGAGCCGAACGTGACCAACGTGCGTGGTGTGCCGACGGTCAGCGTGCCCGGGATAAAATCGAACGCGAACGGCCCCACGCCGGACTGGGTGAAGCTGCCGGAGATGGCGAGCTTGTCGCCTGTGAGATTGACCTCCATCCGGCCCCCCGCGTTCCACTGCGTAGAGGATGCGGTCAGCGTACCAGTGGGAGAAACCACGCCGCCTGATGTGAGTGCGAGTGGTTTCTGGGTCGTGCCGTTGCCGGTGAGCTTGCCGCCATTGTTCACGGTGAGGGTGCCGCCGGTAGCGAGCGAACCGGTGAGATTGAGGATGCCTGCGTTGACGTTTACTTCACCGCTGAAACTGTTAGCTGCCGCGAGGGTGACAATGCCGTCACCGGTTTTGGTGACGCCACTGGTGCCGGACAGATCGCCGCCAAGTGTCATTCCGTGGTTGGCTCCGGCACGAAGCACTGCGGGGCCAGCGAGTATGATCGGGTGGGTGGTAGTCCAGTTGGCGAGGGTGCCGAGGGTGCCGTTGTTCAGGGTGATCGAGGTGGCCAAGCCGCTGGTACCGCTTTTCACGATGCCGCCGGTGCCGAGGCAGAGTTCGCCGTTGGTGATCGAAACGGTGGCCGAACCCGCGCTGGAGGTGGCGTCGTAGCCGAGGGCGAGTCGGCCGAGATTGGCGACGCCGCCAGTGATGAGGAGCTTGGATACGTTGTTGGGATTGGAGCCGGGATTTCGCGACATGATGAGGCCGGTGGTGGTGTCGGGCACAGCGAGTTCGCCGCCCGAGAGATAGATCACGCCGCCGCGACCGGCTGTTACCTGATACCCGTTGTGAAGGGTGCCGGTGACAGTGAGTTTTCCGCCGGAAACGGTCATGCCCGCCCAAGAGTTGTCGGTGCCGAGACCGATATTTGCGAACGTGGTTTCGCCACCGCTGATGAGCACGCCGGTGCCCACAGTCTGGCTCTCGGAATCACCGCTGCGGGGGAAATTGAGATCCTTGGCGGTCACCGTTCCGCCGGTGACTTTGAAAAAGCTGTTGCGGGTGTTGGTGGACAGGATGTTTTGAAAACTGGCCGAGCCGCCGCTCACAATCACGCCGGTGCCGGTGCCCGAGGTCCAGGAAACATTGCCGGCAGTCGAGAACGTGCCGCCCGCGACGCGCAGTTGTTGCGAGGTGGCGATGGTGACCGATGAGGGTGAAAGCGTGCCGCCGGGACCGATCTGAACGACCCCTTTTGAAATGGTGAGAGCGCCGTTAAGTCCCGGGTTGGCCCGGTTGAGCTCGATCGTGCCAACGCCGGTCTTGGTGAATCCGGCGTTTCCTGAAAGAGTCACCGCGAGGTGATGCGGATAGTCCGCGGCGGCGGGCACGTCGATGGTGTCACCCGCGGGAGTGGCTTCTCCGTCCACTTGGATCGCCGGCGTGCCACCGGTGAGGGTGATAAAGTGGGACGAATCTCCTCCGTCGTCGATCGTCCAGCCGGCCGGAGTCGAGTAGTCGGTATCGCCGAAGACGAGGCGGCCGAGAGTGCGTGACGAGTCGAGCCGGAGACTTGTGTCCGCAAGAAGGTCGCACAGCCCGAAGTCGGCGGTGGTGCCGGAGCCGGACGCGACTGCATTTACGTTCCAGTTCGTGGCATCGCCCCAAAGGTCATTGTTGTCGGTGGAAATCCAGACGCCCGAACCGGCCGGGCGAACGGTGTAGGTTTGGCCGGACGTGTAAGCACCGGAGATCGCGTTGCCCGCGAGATCGGCGATGCCGGTGCCGCTGGCATCGAGATCGGCGCGGATCGTGCCATTTCCCGAAACGCTCGTGACGGTCACATCGTAAACCGACGTGCTGACCGTGCTCATCGACGATAGCGTGCCCATCGCACCGGAGGTGGTGAGGCCGAAATCCGCCAACCCCACGCCGGTGACGGCTTCGGCAAAAGTGACGCGGAAAACAACAGTTCCGCCGTTAGTTGAGTAGATCGCGGGATTGAAGCGGCGGATCGAGCTGATAACCGGCACGGTGGTGTCGAGGGTGACGACAAAGGGAGTGGAGGCCGGGCCCGCGGTGCCGCTTGTCGAAGCGGTGGCGACAAAGGTGTGAACGCCGCCCGGCAGGATAGTGCCGGTGTAGTCGAAACTGAACGTGCCCCCGGCGGTTGCAGTAGTGGTGCCAATCACGCCCACGCCGTAACGGGTGACGGAGACAGTCGAGCTGGCTGTGGCGGTGCCGCTCAGAGTGAGCGTGGTGTCGTTGGTCAGGCGGTCGGAGGATGAATTTCCAGAATCGGTGGAAATCCCGGTGAAAGCCGGCGCGGTGCGGCTGGTATCGACCAGGTAGACGGCGGAGGCGGGGCCGGGATTTCCCGCCAAATCGCTCGCCTTGGCCGTGAACGAATAAGCGCCCGGCACTGGAGGCGTGCCGAGGTAGGGCGCGCTCCAATTTCCCAGCTCGTCGGCAGTGGCGGTGGCGACGACGGAATTGTTGAGGAAAACATTGAGGACATCTCCCGGCACGGAGGTTCCGTTGATCGCGAAATTCGGCGTGACCGCGATGCTGGAGATCGATGGTGCGGCGGCTGCGACCGTATCGACCCTCAGCACGAAGGCCGGCGACTGCGGAGTGACGGTTCCCGAAATGGTGGCGGTGGCGAAGAAGGCGTAAGTCCGGTCGGACAAAACGGTGCCGCTGTGATCGAAACTCCAAGTTCCATCTCCGAGTGCGTTGACGGTGCCGAGGAGTCCTGTGTCGGCCCGCGATACCGCCACGGAAGCGCCCGCTTTGGCGGTGCCACGAAGGATGAGCGTGGGATCGGAGGTGATTCCATCGGTGGCGGACGAACCTGTGTCGGTGGTGATACCATCGAGAGTCGCTCCCGGCACGCCGCCGATGACGAGCGCGTTGATGTAGCGCTCGATATTGAGGTATCCGTCGGCACCCAGCACCGTGGCATCCGCGGGGTCGGCCGGGTTGGTGCCGGCGGCCTGCTCCCACCAGTCGGGCATGCCATCATTGTCGGCGTCCGGGACTTTCAACCCGCTGGCGACCGAGCCGATGCCGCCCATATCGGACTCGTTGTAGATGAAAGCGCCAGCGGTGCCATAAGAGCGGACTTCATCGAGCACGTAGTTGTCGGTGCGGTCGCGTTTGTGCGAGACGCCCGAGTGGTCAAGGATCCAACCGAGCGCTTCCTGCGCCGACAACGAGG
Source organism: Verrucomicrobiota bacterium (assembly GCA_040385685.1). Taxonomy (GTDB): domain Bacteria; phylum Verrucomicrobiota; class Verrucomicrobiia; order Verrucomicrobiales; family Akkermansiaceae; genus Luteolibacter. The sequence goes on from JAZKGW010000060.1 coordinate 4,149, forward strand.
TCGTTGGCGCGGGATACGCGTAGCGCGACGGCACGATGGTCAGCGTGGGGAAGCTCGAATTGGTGACTGCGGTTCCGTCGAGCACGCCATCGAGATCGAGGTCCTGGAAGTTTCCAGAGTGATAGATCCGGTAGTTGGCGTTGCCGGTTTTAAAAGGCGAGGTTCCCGCGCCGGTCTCGGGGCCACCGATGAAGTAGTTGCCGATGACGTTGGTGTAGGAATCGCCCGCGGAGTCGCCCGCCGGAATGTAGCCGCCTCCACCACCCCAGTTGTAAACCACGTTATTGATGTAGTCGTTGACGCCCTTGACCTTCGGATTTCGCATCCAGTTGTCGGCGTAAAGCGTGCGGAAAATGCTCACCCCGCCACTCGTCTGCATCAGGCCGCCAGCCGAGTGAATGCGCAGACCCTGCGCGATGAGACAATCCTGAAGCGTGATGCGGATGGCAGTATCGCCACTGATGGAAAATGTTTCGTCGCGTCCCCACGACGTCGAGATATGATCGAAAATCAGGTCATTGCCGTCGGCCAGACCCATCGCATCCGCGCCGTCGTCGCCATCGATGCCCATGCGGAACCGGATATAGCGACAGATGGTGTTGTCAGCCCCGGAAAATGAAATTCGGTTGCCGTAAACCGTGATGCCTCCTCCCGGCGCGGTTTGTCCCGCGATCGTGAGGTTGGCGGCGACCACGACCGGCGAGTTGATCCGGATGATCCCGCCGAGATCGAACACGACGACGCGGTTGGAAGCGCTCACCGCGTCGCGGAAAGAGCCGGCCCCGGAGTCGTTCAAGTTGGTGACGTGATAGACCGTGGGGCTGCCCGAGACGCGCGCACCCTTGGCATTGGCCCCGAATCCCTCGGCTCCGGGGAAGGCAGGCACAGCCCAGGCGGCATTTGACGACAAGGCCAGCACGAGAAGCGGGGCGAACTTCATGGGTTGCAATGCGGAGGTGGGACGGGAAGCCGCCAGTTTTCCCAATCTGTCCTGAGGCGGGTTTTTCCCAAGACCAAAGACATTGAAAATCCAGCAAGCCATGTTGAAGAATCGGCTAGTCCGTACGGAGCAGGGCGACATTTCATCATGTTTCCGGCTTGCCACCATCCGGTCGCCCGCATTGGTTCTTCGCGCGATGGCGGAATCCCTGATGCGACCCGTATTGAGCCCCGTCCGACTCGATGGCTTGTCCCCCGTGGAGGTGGCGGCACGCTTGCGGCATCTTGATGGACTGGTGTTTTTCGACACGGCGGGAAATTCTCCGTCGGGGAGCTCGCTGCCCGTTTCGATGATCGCCGCCAGCCCGATGCGCGTGTTGCGTGGCAGTATCTATCATCCCTGCGATCTTGAGACTGTCCGGATGGCTCTCGCGGACGGTCCCAATCCCGCGGGCGACCACGGTTTTCCCGTCGGCGGGCTTTGTGGTTGGATCGATTACGAAGGCGATTTCGTGTTTGGCGACTACCCGGAAATGCTCGTTTACAGCCACAACGACCACGCCTGGTGGGAGACCGGCCAGCTCTCCAGACAACTCCGCGAAACCTCCGGCCCGGCCGAAATCTCTCCCTTCACCCCGCTTGCCTCGCGGGAAAAATTCACCTCCGGCGTCGCCCGCATCAAGGAATGGATCGCCGCCGGGCATATCTATCAGGCGAATCTTTCCCAAGGCTTTGTCGCCACGGTCAGCGGGGATCTGTTCAGCCTCTATGAATCGCTGCGCGATGCCTCTCCGGCCCCGATGGCTGCTTATCTGAACCTCGGCGGCCGCGAAATCCTCAGCTCCTCTCCGGAATCGTTCCTGAAAATTTGCGGCCGGGGCATCGAGTCGCGGCCGATCAAGGGCACCCGCCCGCGCTTTTCCGATCCCGACGAAGACCGCCGCTCCGCCTACGAACTTCAGACCTCGGCCAAGGAAATCGCCGAACTCGTCATGATCACCGACCTGCTCCGCAACGATCTCGGCCAAGTCTGCGAATTCGGCAGCGTCGAGGTCTCCGACATGCTGCGGTTAGAAACTCTCGCCCAGGTCCATCACCTCGTCTCCACCGTCACCGGCACCCTCCGGTCCGAGGTCGATGCCATCGCCGCCATCGCCGCCTGCTTCCCCGGCGGCAGCATCACCGGCGCGCCCAAGAAGCGCGCCATGGAAATCATCCGTGAGTTAGAACAAGCTCCGCGCGGTATCTATTGCGGGGCCATCGGCTGGCTCGGCTACAATGGCGAAAGTTCGTTCAACATCGCCATCCGCACCCTCGTCCGTACCGGCGACCAGTTGATCTATCAAGTCGGTGCTGGCATCGTCGCCGACTCCGATCCCGAAAAGGAATACGAGGAAACCCTCCACAAGGCCGCCGGCATCCGCATCGCCGTCGAGCGCTGGCAAGCCACGCAACGATGAAGATTCTAACCGTCGCGCTCCGTTGGCTGGCCCTGCTCGTCCCGCTGGCTGTCACCGTCGGTTCCGCCTCCGCCTTTTTCCTGTGGGCGCTCGATGCCGTCACCCGCGTCCGCTTCGCGAATCCCGGCCTGCTCTTCCTGCTGCCCATCGCCGGTCTCTGCATTGGCCTGCTCTATCAGCTCTATGGCAGGTCCGCGGACGGCGGCAACAATCTGCTCATCGATGAAATCCATCGGCCCGGCGCCGGGGTTCCCCGCCGCATGGCACCGCTCATTCTGCTAGGCACTCTCTTCACCCACCTCTTCGGCGGCTCGGCCGGGCGGGAAGGCACCGCGCTGCAAATGGGTGGCAGCATCGCCGCCACCTTCGCCCGCTTCCTCAAGCCCGATCCCGCTGTTGTTAGAGTTCTGCTCATGGCCGGGGTTGCCGCCGGCTTCGGGTCCATTTTCGGCACGCCCGTCGCCGGCGCGGTGTTTGCGTTGGAAGTCCTCGTTGTAGGGAGGGTCCAATACGACGCCCTCATTCCCTGCTTTTTCGCCTCGCTGGTCGCCGACTGGACCTGCCGCACCTGGGGCATCGGCCACACCCACTATCAGGTCGAGGTCCTCGCCACCGGTAACCAACCCGATCTTTGGTTGATGGGGAAAGTCATCCTCGCCGCCGTCGGCTTCGGTCTGGCGAGTTTCCTGTTTTCCACCCTTTCCCACCGGCTGGGCGACGCCTTCAAAACCCATATCCCCCGCGCGGAGCTCCGTCCCGTGGCCGGCGGGCTTATCGTCATCGGCCTGTTTTTCCTCGCCGGAACTCCTGACTATCTCGGCCTCGGCGTCCTGGGAAATCGACCCGACGCCATCACCTTGCCCGCTTTTTTCACCTCCACGGGAATCCCCGCCAGCGCCTGGGCCTGGAAGCTCCTCTTCACCGTCATCACCCTGAGTGCCGGCTTCAAAGGCGGCGAAGTCACACCGCTGTTCTTCATCGGTGCCGCCCTCGGCAACACCCTTGCCCTCGCCCTCGGTGCTCCGGTCGATCTCTTCGCCGCGCTCGGCTTCGTCGCCATTTTTGCCGGAGCGACCAACACCCCACTCGCCTCCACCTTTCTTGGCATGGAACTTTTCGGCGCAGGCAACGGAATCTACATCGCCACCGCCTGCATCATCGCCTACCGCTGCAGCGGTTCCAAAGGCATCTACTCCGCCCAAAGGCAGCCCCAGTCTCACAACTGACTTGCCTGCCACATCCGGCCCGGTTATTTCCTCCCCGCCTTCCGGCATCCCAAGCCCCCGTAGTTCAATGGATAGAACAAGGGTTTCCTAAACTCTAGATTCAAGTTCGATTCTTGACGGGGGCATTCCTTTAAAGGCGCTGAAAACCTTATAAAATAAGGCTAGTTGGCGTGCCAACGGTGATTGGGGCCCACCGCGACGACGCCTTATCCCGTGGCGGGGGCTCAGAATCCCTCCGTCCGCTCGGTTCCCTTTTCTTTGTGGGATTTCATGTCCTCGATGATGAACTCGGCGGTGACAATGCAGAGGTCTCCCTCGGAGAGGATGAAGGCACTGCGCTTGAGGTCTTCCGTGATCCAGGTGTTTCTCTTGGTTTCGATCCAAGGGGATCCGCCGGAGTTCGCTTCGAACAGCTGCTTGAGTTGCTCCTTGGTCAGCGGCTTGCCGGCTTCCTTTGGTGGGTCGGGGGCCGGCACGTCGTCCGGATGGACAAAGCCGCGCCGGCCCGTCGCCTGAACCGGGCCGAATCGAATGGAATGGCAAACCCCTTTCCAAAGGGTGGCGGTGATGACAATGCCGTTCTTCTCGAAGAGCAGCTCGGCCGCATTCCTGCCGGGCTGGGATGGGCCATACCGTGCCACGAGCTGTTCGGGATTCTCCCCGATGCGGGCCGCGGCAGGGAGAACGAGCGCGGCCAGGAGAATGGATGATAGGATTTTCATGGCGGGGAATGATCCAAAAGGCTCAGGAGGCTCCCTTTTCCCCGGGCCGTCCGATTTTGAAGTGCAGCAGCACTGGCACTGAAGTTTTTCCGGAGACGCCGCCCCCGCGCCAGCGAAAAAGGGAGTGTGATAGAATAGTCCGAGCCTGGTTGATCGCCAATCAATTTTCACATCGTCTCATTGACTGTCTGTTTTTCAATAACTGCGAACTGCCCGGATGAGCTGATGGCGGATCCATCAGGGTCAAACGACCCATCGCGCCAGGTCGTTTTCCGCGCGTTTTTACCGTCGCACTCATCGCGGGATTGGGGTAGTCCTAGCCTCTTATGAACCGCCGCAGGTTTCTCGCCTTATCCGCTGTTGCCGCCTCCGCCGCGAAAGTCGGGGCCCAGGCAGTGGCGCCGCCCAAGCCGCTGCTCACCTTCGGGCTGATCACCGACGTGCAGTACGCGGATGCCGACCCTAACGGCGAGCGGCATTACCGGGAGTCGGTCGGGAAATTGAAGACCGCCGTGGATTGGTTGGCGAAGCAGGAACTGCCGTTCACGTTGCATCTCGGCGATTTCATTGATCGGGATTTCAAATCGTTCGACACGATGCTGCCGTTGTTAGGCGGGCTCGGTCATCCGGTGCGGCATTTGCTGGGCAATCACGATTACGACGTGGCGGATGGCGAGAAGGGCCTGGTCACCGCGAAGCTGGGCATGCCCGGTGACACGTATTCGTTTGTTAGCAGCGGAGTCCGGTTTGTGATGTTGGATACGAATGACGTGTCGGTTTACAAGCACCCGGAAGGTTCGCCGGAGGACAAGGCGGCGGAAGTGACGCTGGCGAAATTGGAGGCTGAAAAAGTTCCGGGAGCCAAGAAGTGGAACGGCGGGCTTTCGGAAAAGCAGCTCGCGTGGCTCGATGGCGAACTAACCGCGGCGGACAAAGCCGGGGAGCCGGTGATTCTATGCGGGCATCATCCGTTGCTTCCGTCCGAGATGCACCAGGCATGGAATGCGGATGAAGTGACGGCAGTGATCGACCGGCATCCCTGCATCCGCGCCTACTTCAACGGCCACAACCATGCGGGAGTCGATGTGATGCGAAAAGGGGTGCCTTACATCACCTTCAAATCTGTTCTGCACGAGCCGGGAGTGAATTCGTATTCGGTGATCCGGCTGTTTGCGGATCGGTTGGAAATCGTGGGCAACGGGCGCGAGCAGCCGAGGGTGGTGGCCTTGGTGCGGGCCTGAGTGAGCGGGTGGAGCTAATCAATTTTCTGAGCCACATAGCTTGGATCCGTGCCTATCGCCAGCGAGGTGTTTTTCACTTTGAACTTACGCTCACACGATTCGCATTCAATTACCCGGGCATCGACCTCTTGCCCTTTGATTTCCTCCTTCAGCTGGTAATCAAACGAATGCCTGTGGCGGCAGTAGGGGCAACCGACACGATAGCTCACTTTACGATGATAGATGTAGATGATTGCTCCCAGGAAAAGCAGGAACATTCCGGAAATCTCGAGAATCTCGATCATGATTCAAACATGCTGCGCTAAGAATTCTCTATCCGGTTCTCTTGTTAGGTCTCGATTTTCCAGTCGTGGCCGACGCCCTTGCTGAAGGCGTGGAGGATCTTTCCGTCAGGGTCGATGTGCCTGACCATCAACCGCTGGTTGGAAATCGACAGATGGCTGAAGCCAAACGTATCGAACACGACTGAGTTTTTGCGGACCTTTTCATGGGGATAGAGGCTGGCGCCGCCGCCGCCGGAGAGGACGAAAGAGGTCCGCAGGCCGTCGAGTTCGAGGTGCTGAAGGTCGTGATCGTGGCCGCAGAGATAGAGGTGGACGCCGGCTTTTTCGAGTATGGGGCCGAGCTCGGTCACAAGCGGTGCGGTGTCGCCATGCTTGGAATCCGAATAGATCGGATGGTGGCCGCAGACGACGGTGAAGGGCGCGCGGGGCGAGGCGAGCTGCGTTTCCAGCCAAGCGTGCTGGGCGGCTTTTTCCTCGTCGCTCAGGCAGGGTTTGCGGTTCCCCTGACCGCCGCCGCTGATGGGTTTCCAGTTGGTGTCGATCATCAGGAAGGTGACCTGCGGATGGTCCACGCGGTAGTATTTCGCTGGCATCGTCCAGCGGGTGTTGCGGGCGAGCGATGCCGCGTAGCCGAGCTGGACCTGCTCGTTGCCCAAGGTGTCGTGGTAGTCGTGGTTTCCAAGAATCGCCCAGCAGGGGCCGGGGAAGACTTTCCCCGGATAGGGTTCCGAGAACCCGGTTTGCCAGCGACTGGATTTCAAACCGTCGGGCATCGGACCGTAGAAATTGTCGCCAAGCAGGAGCAGGCCTGCGGTGGGTTTGCCTAGGCCTTTCGCGTATTTCGCCATGGCTTGGGCGACTGCGAACTGGTTCTTGCTGCCGCTGCCGAAGTCGCCAACGGCCAGAAAATCAAGGGCTCGTGTTGACGGTGCGTTCGCGGCGGCCGAGCGGTGGACGAGGTTGAGGTTCATCGCGACGCTTGAGCAAAAAAGCGTCTTGATCAGACGGCGGCGGGAGATGGGCAAATCGTTTGGCATGCGGCGGACAAAACTTCGGATCGCCGGGAAAACTTGCAAGAGTTAGCAGTGGATCCCCGCCAGCCAGAGGGCGGAAAGGATCTTGAAATCGATGAGTTTGCCGGCGGCTTCCTGCTCCGCAAACCATTCGCGCAGTCCGGCAAGCGGGACATGGTGGACGGTGATGTTTTCGCCCGCCACGCCGCCGCCATCGTGCTCGCGGACCAGATCGGTGGCGTGAAATAGATAGGTGTATTCCGAAGTCATGCCGGAGGAAGTGGGACCGCCGATGAGCTGGGTGACCGAGCCGGCGCGGTAACCGGTTTCCTCCAACAACTCGCGGCCGGCGGTGGCGGCGAGCGACTCGCCGGCAAACTCCGGCTCATCGCCCACCAGTCCGGCGGGAACCTCGATCACGAAGCGCTGCATCGGGATCCGGAATTGCTCGACCAGGATGATTTCCTCCTCGGGCGTGATCGCGAGAATGCCAACGGCGGCATCGGAATTCGGTCGACGGACGAAGTCCCAGTGGCCGATGCGGTAGATGCCGAGCCAGCGGGTTTCGAAAAGGGTTTCGGGAGTGGTCATGAGGTGAAATGGGGGCAAGAAACGGTGGCGTCCGGGCGTAAAGGGCGCTACTGCTCCCGCGCACTGATGTCCCGCTACGATTTCCAAATTCCCGTCACCTTCAAGCACCGTATTGTTTTCACGCGCGACGCCTTTTCTGTTGGAAATTCTGAGCTCGCGGAAATCCTGGCCGAAGGCGGCGGACGCCGGGCGATGGTTTTCGTCGAGGAAACGGTCGCCGGCTTTTGGCCGGATCTGGTGGATCAGATCCAGGCGTATTTCGGGCAGCTCGATTTGGACTTCCTCGGGACTTCGGTTTTCGCCGGCGGTGAATCGGCAAAGGCGGACGATCACCTCGTGAAAGAGGTGTGGGCGGCGATCGACGCGGCGCATCTCGACCGACATTCCTATGCGCTGGTCATCGGTGGTGGCGCGTTTCTCGACGCGGTCGGATATGCCGCCGCTACCGCCCACCGCGGGGTTCGCTTGGTTCGATTTCCAACGACCACACTCTCGCAGGATGACAGCGGGGTCGGCGTGAAATGCGCGATCAATGCCTTTGGCAAAAAGAACTGGGTGGGTTCGTTCGCGGTGCCGTACGCGGTAATCAATGATTTCAGTTTCCTCCACAGCCAGGACGAGGAAACCCGCCGCGGAGGGCTGATCGAAGCGGTCAAGGTGGCGCTCGTCAGGGACCGGGAATTCTTCGAATGGATCGAAGTAAATCTAACATCGCTCGCCGCGCTCGAACGGGATGCGCTGGAGGCGTGCGTGGAAAAGTCCGCCCTGCTTCACGCCCGGCACATCGCGAGCGGCGGTGATCCGTTCGAAACGGGCTCCAGTCGGCCGTTGGATTTCGGCCACTGGGCGGCCCACAAGCTGGAGACCATGACGTCCTATCAGCTTTCCCACGCTCCGGCCGTCGCCGTCGGGCTGGCACTGGACACCTTGTATTCGGCGCGCGCCGGGTTGCTGAAATTCTCCGTCGCAGAGCAAGTGCTGCGCGTGCTCGACGCCCTGCAGCTCGCCATCTATCACCCCGCGCTCGATTGGCTCGATGAAAGCGGCAGGCGCCGGGTGTTCGACGGGCTCGACGAATTTCGCGAGCACCTCGGCGGCCGGCTCACCGTCCTCCTGCTGGAGGATGTGGGGCAGGGGATCGACGTCCATGAGTTCAACGAGGTCCTGCTAGGCGACTGCATCAACGAGCTGCGAACCCGCTGGGAAAGCCGCGGCTGAGGCACTTTCATCGCGCTTGCATTCCCCGGGAAATCGCGCCTACTTTTCGGAATGCGTCTCCGCTCACTCACACAACTGCTGCTGTCCTCGGCATTTTCCGTCTCCCTCCATGCTGCGAGCCCGGGTCCTGCGGACGGTTCGGCGGCCGTTCCCGCCGCCGCTGAAGGTCCATCCAAGGAGGCCATGGAAGCCTTCCAAGCGGGACGCCACGCCAAGGCCGTGGAGCTCGCGAAACCGCTCGCCGATCAAGGCAACCCGGAGGCACTCTACCTGATGGGATTTGCCTATGAGTCCGGCAAAGGAGTGGAAGCGTCAAAGGATCAGGCCCTCGAATATTACCGCAAGGCCTCCGCCCTGAAGCACAAGGACGCGACCTACCGTCTGGCATTCATTCTACTGGCTTCCGAAAAAGAGGAAGAACGCAATCAAGCCCGCGAAGCCCTCGAAGCCGCCGCCAAGGAGGATCCAACGGTCGCCGCACGCATTCTGGGCGAGGCTTATTTGCGTGGACGGCTCACCCCGACCGCCGATCCGGACAAGGCGATTTTCTGGTGGAAAAGCGCGGCGGACGCCGGTGACATCCCGTCGCTGCTGCTGATGGCCCGTTTTTATGAAGGCCAGTTCGGCTTTCCCGAGCTGAAGAACCCCAAGGAGTCCCTCGCCTCATACGGCAAGGCCGCCGATCTCGGCGATGCCGGAGCCATGGCGGCCCTCGGATCCCGTTACCTCAGCGGCGATGAGAAAATCCGCGACGAGAAGAAAGGCCGCGAGTGGCTCAAGAAGGCTATCGCCGCCAAGGAATACAGCGCTTATCTCGCCCTCGGAGACTACGAGGAAAACGTCAAGAAGGACCTCAAGGCCGCCCTCGCCGAATACGAACGCGGCAAAGACGCCGGGCAAATCGACTGCATCCTCCGCACCGCGGATTTCTATATCCAAGGCAAAGGCGTCGAAAAGGATGTTGCCCGCGGCACGGCCTTGCTCGACAAAGCCGCTGAAGCTGGCAGCCCGGCCGCGAATTTCCGCCTTGCCGTGCAATCCCTCTCTGGCGAAAAGCCCGATCTCCTCGTCGGCTACAAGCATCTCCTCGCGGCGGCCAACGGCAACCTCGTCGAGGCCCAGAACGAACTCGGTCTGCTCTATCTATCCGGCAAACTCGCGGTCGCCGATGGCGCGGCCGGTGTCGCCTGGCTGACCAAGGCGGCCCAAGGCGGTTACGCCCAAGCCCAGAACAACCTGGCCACCCTCTACGAACGCGGTGCCGCCGGAGTCACCCAAAACATGGAAAATGCCGGCCAGCTCTACATGCTCGCCGCCAATCAAGGCCACGGCCCCGCCACCCTCGCGCTCGCCCGCCTGCTTAACGAAGGCATCGGCACCAAGCCTGATCCCGTCAAGGCATGGGCGCTCGCCAGTCTCGCCGGCGAACGCGGCGAGGAAACCGCCAAGAAAATGGTCGAGGAAATCTCGGCCAAGCTCGACGACAAGCAAAAGGCCGAGGCCAAAAAGCAACTCGAAGACATGAAGTCCGGCAAAGCCGCCGACCCCAAGGCCCCTGCCGGAGCCAAGCCTGCACCTGCGCCTGCTCCCAAGAAGACCAAGTAAGACTGCCGATTTCCATCAAGCCCGCCCCGGTCATGCCGGTGGCGGGCTTTTTGATGAACGGGTCTCAGCGCGTCTGGTAAGGGACGGCGATTTCCTTCCAGCCAGCCGTCAGGAACCCCGTGTTGGCCACAGGTGAGAGTCGGCCGGTGTGGACCAGCACCTTGGGTGCCGCGCCGAGATCGGTCCGGGTGGCGAATCCGGCGACTTCCTGGGTCCACGTGACGTAATCGACCGGGGCGGGAACTTCCAGTTCACCCTTGGCATTCATCCCGCCGGGCAGGCGGCCCAGCACTTCGAGCGAGACATAATCCGCCGCTCCCGAGCGTTGGCGTTCCTCCAGGATGGAAAGCGCGGTGATGAGGAAATCCGCTTCTTCGGCCGAGATGCAGGCGTTGGCCCGTTGGACCAGGAGGCCACGGCCCTTGGTCTTGGGCATGGCTTCCAGCGAGGTGACGATCAGGTGGCGACGGGTCGTGCTTAGGGCGGGATTCAGTTGGAAATTTCTGATGTCCTCATCGGTGATTCCCATGGCGGCAAGCGCGCGGCCATCGCGGAATTCGAGTTCGCTGCGGGTCAGGGCGTAGGTGTCTTCCGGAATTCCGACCATCTTGGTCGCCGCCACAGCGAGTCCGGCGGAAGCGGCGGCCGCACCGACACGCAACGGCAATCCGCCCGCGAAAAACGCCCACGTGACCTTGTCCATTTCCTCCTGCAGGCGGGCATTGTCGGAGTAAGGATCAACCTTCAACTGCTTGGCGGTTTCGAGCTTCGCCTTGTCGAATCCCGCGACATTCTTTGCGGTTTCACCAATACCCCGGCCGACCTCGCCCGCAGTGGGCTCCGGCTCATCGCTGGAACTGCGCTCCTTTGCCTTTTCCACGCCACGGCCGATGGCGGAGCCGATGTTCCCGAAAAAATGGCCGACCGTTTTCGGCGCTTGCTTCACCGACTCGACCGGGTTCTTCACGATGTGTTTCACCGCGTCGATCGGTTGCTCGATGGAACGCTTGAGTCCCTCCGCGAACAGGTCGCTCTTGCTGGTTTCCACCAGCGTGCGGATCGCTTCCACCTCGCGGATGCGCTGCAACGCCTGCGGCACACCGACGGCAGTGAACGTGCCGAAGTCGCTGTCGATGGTGAAATGGGCCATGTAGCCATCGGTCGGGACGTGGTCCCGCACGCGGTAGGAGACGCCGTGCAGGACTTCCGCAGGCAGCAATGACGACGCCTGCAACATGACGCCCGTCTCGAAGGCGGGTTGCGGAGCTTGGGAAAGGGCGGGGGCGATCAGCGCCGCGAGGGCGAGGTGGGAGAGAAACGTGGTTTTCATGATTTGGTTAGTAGCAGGTAGAGGTTTGAGGTGGGGAATGCACGCGCAAAAGCCGGAGCGGACGAATCCGCTCAGCCCTGTTATTTTTGCTCAGCCCTTCTTGAAGTCGAGCCCGGGATCTCCCTCCAGACTTCCGACGAGCACGAATTTCAACTCGCTGTCTCCCGGCAGGCTGACCACGGACACCATCTGCGAGTCCTCGGTGGTTAGAACCAGCAGGCCCTTGTCATCGATGCCGTAGGTGCCCTTGAGTTCGCTCGCTTTTTCACCGTTGGCGAAACTCCAGACGAAGCTGCTGGCAAGTATCGCAAGGGCGAGGCAGGAGGAAAAATGAAAATGTGATTTCATCGGGGTTCTCGGAGTTGGTGGAGTAGTGGAGGGAACCATGGCATTTGATGTTAGGAAGCCACGGGAGCGATAGTGGAAGAAGGGGCTGTCCGCCGGACATTCATCCGGCGGGCGATATGGATCGAACTATCAGAATGCCCGCGGATCAGGCCTGCTTCTTCCGGATCATACGATAGATGATGAGCAGCAGGATGGCTCCGAGGGTGGCGATCATGATACCGCCGAGGTCGAACGACGCGATTTTACCAAAACCCATGAAGGTTCCGAGATAACCGCCGATAACTCCGCCAGCGATCCCGATGAGGATGGTGACGATGATTCCGCCCGGGTCTTTTCCGGGCATGATGAATTTGGCAAGCACCCCGGCGACGAGGCCGAGGAAGATCCAGGTGATGAAGCCCATGGTGTGCGAGGGGTTGGGGTTTGAGCAAATGTTAGAATGATGTCTGATGCTCAATCAGACAGATTGCGGCAAGGAAATGGGTGAAATCTCCAACGGCAAGCGGAAGTTGCGGGAGATTGGATTGAGGGGGAGTTGCATTTGGCGGGCGGCAACGTTGCCAATCCTGCCATCATCGTCAGTAACCGTAGCGGGGGCCCGGGCCGTAAACGGAATAGCCGTAGGCCCCGTACCAGCCGTAGGCCGCGTCACGCCGCATCTCGGCGGCCTGGTATTCCTGTTGGGCGATGCGCTGCTGGACGGCGAGTTTTTCGTATTGCTGATAGTTCGATTCGCTCCCCACCAGGGCGGTGCCGTTCTTCTCGTCCTTGTAGGCGTAGATGGTCTTCCCGTTGGCGGTAATGCGGTGGAGCTTGTAGGACTCGGCCGCCGCGTAGAGTTCCTTTTGTTTCGCGGTCTCAGGGGTCTTCTCGCGGAACCCGGCGGCGACCAGGAGGCTCTTGGTGTTGGAGGAACCCACGGAGGCGCAACCGGTCAGGCAGACGGCTGCGATCATGGCGGATAGAAGCAGGACGATTTTTGTTTTCATGGGAACTCCAAGAATAGCCGGAAGGTCCGGCGGTTCAATGTTTTTCGGAGTCGTGACATTTCTGTCGCAAGGCAAATGCCGGGTTTGTTGTGACAGGATGGTCGCAACTCCCAGCGTGAGCGGTAACGGCCCCGTCGCCTCGGGTATAAGACCGCCCGGCCAAATCATCTCTTCGTCCCGCCGGAAAATATCGGATAGATAACACCTGCGATGGTCGTGTGGATGTGAGGGGTCCAGGTTACTCCAAGGCCGGCTGCGTAGGCCCGGGTCAGTACGGTTTAGTCCGGAGGCGAGCCAAACAACGACGAAGGAGATACCGGGATTGCAGCCTTCCCTGCGTCAGCGACGGGACGACGATCATCGCCGTGGTCTGATAACTAATCTGATACCAAGCAGAAGAGCCTCTTCGTGGAACCGGAGTCGCGACCTGAAACGAGGCCTGCGACAGGGTTGAGGTAACTCCCTCAGGCGCGCCTGCGCCGCATCACTCCGGCAGCAAGCGCGGTGAGTACTAGCAGAGACGTGCCAGGCTCAGGGACGGGCGTGCCACCGGCATTGACGACTTGCGTGAAGCCGCCGAGATCCGTCCATGTGGTGGTGGAGTTCACGCCGCCATTCACGCCACCGAGGTCCTGATTCAGACTGTTAGCCTGGGTTGAGGTGGCGGAGACGTAACGCAGCGGCGTCTGATCGGTGATGATGATGGATTTGGTGGCGAGAAACGCCGCGACATCGGCAAACGGCACCATGAAACTGACGTAGTAATCCGGATCACCGGCACTGGTGGTGGTCACGTCATTGGTGGTCCCTCCGTCCGTGGAGAAGTTCACCAGTCGGTAATCGTAGTTAGACGAAGAAATGGTGTAGGGCGCATATGCGGTGGTGGAAATGGAAGTGGTGTTCGGCGATGTATTCGCCCCAATGCCGGGTGAGTAGATTCCGAGATCCGTCGCGCTGCCTGAAAAATTGAGACCAAGAAAAACATCGACCGAACCATTGATATCCGCATCGATCCCGATCCATGCCGCCCGGTCGAAAGCGGGCTTGTTCGTGGGTCCGCCGGCCGCGTCGAGCCTGAGACGGAAGCCCATGGTCCCATCCGTGTTGCTGGTGGAGCCATTGTCGTTGAAGGTTACCAGCAGTCCGTAATTCGTACCCTCTCCCACGATGTCACCGGAAGCGACACCCGTTTGCTGATCCGCCAGGTAGTCATAATTTCCCACCAAGGCAGTCCAGGACGTGCTGGGTGCCGAGACCGTAGCGGCGCCCGCCAATGGTGCGAAAAACGGAAGTAAGGAACTAACGGAGCGGATGATTTTCAAATCTCGGGGAGGAGAGAGGTTTACAAAAGCCTGACTGGCCTTGCGGGCAAGGAGAGGCGCGGGCAGTAGAACTTTGTATTTCCTTATAATCAAGCGATATTTCGAGTGCTGGGGCCACCCGATGACCGTCAGCCCGCTGCTTCCGTCCCTGCCAGGGCGAATTCCAGTGCTTAAGTAGCGACACCACCCCCATCAGAATGGGAAGAAAATCGGGATGAAGATCGAACCGAGGATCCAGCACAGGATATCCAGCGGCACACCCGCCCGGATGAAATCGCTGAACCGGTATCCGCCGGCGCTGTAAACCATCATGTGCGTCTGATAGCCGGCCGGGATCGCAAATCCCACGCTGGCGCCGATCATCACGGCGACGATGAACGGCCGCGGATCGACTCCCATGTCCCGCCCCATTTCAATCGCAAAGGGTGCCAACAGGGCGGCCACGGCATTGTTGCTCAGCAGTTCGGTGAAGATGATCGTTAGAAGCAACACCGCTGATAGAATGAGCCGTTTGTCCCAAGCGCCGATGAGGTCCATCAGGCCATGAACGATGGTTTTGGAGGCTCCGGTGCGATCCAGCGCCTCGCCCAGCGCCAGCGTGCCCAGGATCATGATGATGATCTTCCAGTCGATGGACTGATAGACTTCGTCGGCTTGGAGGCAGCCGCCGAGCACGACCAGCAGCGCGGCCCCCAGCGCCACCCATTCGAACGGGATGAAGTTGTCGCGGGAACCGAGAATCATCACCATCGCCAACGCGAGCAATGCCACCCAGGCGCGCTTGCGGCGGTAAGTGGGCTGCTGTTGTTTGGAATCGCTGAGATTGAGCACGTCACTGTCGCGGAAAAGTTCCTTCATGCGCTCCGCGGATCCTTCGAACAGCAGCGTGTCACCCACCTCCAACTTGAGGTTTTCAAAGCTATCCCGGAGGTTAGCCCCCTGCCGGTGGACGGCCAGGATGATGACTCCGAAATGCTGGCGGAAACCGATGTCGCTCAACGTCTTGCCGACGAGCTTCGACCGGGGACCGAGCATGCCCTCCACCAGCACGGCCTTTTCCGTTTGCACGTAGGTGAGGCCGAATTCGGATTTGGCGGCCACATCGATGCCCTCCACGTCCTTGAGTCCGCGCACCCCGGACAGCCGGCTCTTGATGATCACGCGGTCGCCGGGCTCGAAGCGCAATTCATTCAGTGGCACTTCCACGCGGTTGCCACTGCGTCGGACCTCGATGACCCGCATGTCCCGGCGCTTGGCAAGCGTGGTTTCCGACAAGGTCTTGCCGACGAGCGGCGAATCGTCCGAAACAATCGCCGCGGTCAGGAACTCCCGCTCCGCCTCGGAATCGATCAGAGTCGCGAGGCAGGCCCGGTTGGGCAACAGCTTGCGGCCCACGGTAATGAGATAGATCACCGTGCCGATCGCCAGCACGGTGCCGAGGCCGGTGATTTCAAACATGGTGAACGGCCGCAGCCCTTTTTGTTTCACGATGCCGTTCACGATCATGTTCGTGCTCGTACCCACCATCGTCAGCATTCCGCCGGCGATGGCAAAATAGGACAGCGGGATCAGGAACCGGGAGGGCGCCATCCCCGTGCGGCGGCACAGCCCCATCACCACCGGCATGAAAACCAGCACCACCGTGGTGTTGGTGATGAAAAAATGCAGGCCGATCGCCACCGCCGCCAATGCCAACATCGCCTGCCGCTCGGTGCGCCCGGCGATTTTCTCAAACCAGCGGCCGAAACTCTCCGCCAACCCGGTTCTTTCCAACGCCGTGCCGACGATGAACATGAACGACACGGTGAGGATCGCGTTGTTGCCGAAAATTCCCGCCATGATCGACGCCTTCTGAGCCTTGTCCACCGGCAGCAGGATCGCGTGGCCGTTGAACGGCACCACCAGCAAGAGGAAAAACGCACACATCGACACCACATCCGGGGAGACTTTCTCCCAGATGAACATCGCCACCGTGGCGAGAACGAGGATGCAAACAAACAACTGATCGGGCGGCATGGGCGGTCAGCCTTAGACTAGTCGCCCGACCCTGTCCAGTCGTGCAAACGGGCTCCGATTTATCGCTCCGAAAGGCCAAACGACCCAATTCTCCGCCCGGCCGCGGCTTGCACTTGCCACATCGCCCCTGCCGCCCAAACTCCCGGCGTGAAAGTCCTCGTCACCGCCGGCCCCACCCGTGAGCCGATCGATCCCGTGCGATTCCTGACGAATCGTTCGTCCGGGAAAATGGGCTACACGCTGGCCGGTGCCTTCGTCCATGAGGGCCACTCGGTCCTTCTCGTGTCCGGCCCGACGAATCTCGATGTGCCGGAAAACGTGGATTTCATCCCGGTTGAGACCGCTGCCGAGATGCACGAGGTAGTTTCGAAACACATCGGGCGCATGGACATCGCCGTGTTCGCCGCCGCCGTTGCGGATTATACGCCTGCCACCGTCGAAGCTCAAAAAATCAAAAAATCCGGCGACACCTTCACCCTTGAACTCGTCCGCACCGCCGACATCCTCGGCTCGGCGCGGGAAGAATTCGGCTTCACCGGCACCCTCGTCGGCTTCGCCGCGGAAACCGAAAACCTCGAAGCCAACGCCCGCGACAAGCTCGTCCGCAAACACTGCGACCTCGTCATCGCCAACGACGTTTCCCAACCCGGCATTGGCTTCGACTCGGACGACAACCAAGTTCTCCTCGTCTATCCCGACCGCACCGAGCCGCTTCCATTCGCCTCGAAGCATGACCTATCGCTCCAACTCGTCGATGCCATCGTCGCGGTGAAGAGGGTGATGGTTGAGAGTTGATGGTTGATGGTTGATAGAGAAGAATCAGAATTTGCCACCGCCTATCATCCGCGTTCACCCGAAATTCAACCTGCACCACAATCACTACCACTCAACAGCCGAGAACCCCAATCGTGCGGGATGGATTTACAGGATTCATTCTAGCTGCGTTGTCTGCTGCCGTTTCCGGAACGGCGATTCTGACATGGATCTATATGGCTCGGAATATCACGAATCTCGACTCGGGTGGTCCAGCCTTTGCCGCCAATATCGAACCAATGATGTTCTCACTTATGGGAATCGGGCTGGGACTATTGTCACTATTGGTGACTTGTAGCTCGCTATTTCTGTTCTGGAAAGGCTTGCGCCTGACATTCACATTCTATCACTTTTGTGCCATCCTCTTCCTCGCTCCGGCAACATTCTTGCTGGGCACAGTGATTTTTCGCTTCATTCGAATTTGAGGCGGCACTCAGAACCATATCTCATCTTACTCTCAACTCTCAACCAACACTCTCATTCTCTTCCCATGTCCGACCTCGAACTCGCCACCCACGCCGCCATTGAAGCGGGAAACCTTCTCCGTCAACACTTCGGCAGCGACAGCGTCGTCGATGAAGCTTCCCACCACGACATCAAGCTCGCGCTCGACAAGGAATCCCAAGAGCTCATCACCCACATCCTGCTAGGAGCCCGCGATGGCGACGCGCTCTACGGCGAGGAAGGCATCGCCGGCAACCAGGAATCCGCCCGTCAGTGGATTGTCGATCCCATCGACGGCACCGTGAACTTCTTCTACGGCATTCCCCATTTCTGCGTCTCCATCGCCCTGCGCGTCGCCGGGGAAATCACCGTAGGTGTCATCCACGACCCGATGGTCGGCGAAACCTGGACCGTCGAAAAAGGCAGCCCCGCCCTGCTCAACGGCAAGCCGATCTCCGCCAGCAAACGCGAAACTCTTGGCGAATCCATCCTCTATGTCGGCTGCGGCAAGGACGAGGACGCGCTCCGCACCGGCATCGAGCGTTTCCGCAAGGCATCGTTGAAAGCTCGGAAAATGCGCATGATGGGTTCCGCTGCCCTCGGCATGGCTTACATCGCCAGCGGCCGGATCGACGGTTACATTGAGGCGCGCATTTCGCTTTGGGACATCGCCGCCGGTCAGCTCCTTGTCGAAACCGCCGGCGGCAAAGTGGAACTAACGCCCATCGCCGGTTATGACGACGCCTACTCGATCGTCGCCACTAACGGAAAGATTCCGATTGAGGAAATTCTCTGAAGAAGTTGAGGGTCTGGAGTCGAGAGTTGAGAGTTGGAGAAATAGTCTCCGCTCACCTCTTTTTCTAACTCTCAACTCTCAACCATCAACTCTCAACCTCTCCCCATGACCGGCATCGGCTACGACGTTCACCAATTCGCGGAAAACCGTCCGCTCGTCCTCGGCGGCGTGACCATTCCGCATACCCACGGCCTGGCCGGGCATTCCGATGCGGATGTCCTGTGCCACGCTATCGCGGACGCATTGTTAGGAGCGATGGGCCTCGCGGACATCGGTTATTATTTCCCGCCCGGCGATCCGGCGTGCAAGGACGTCTGCTCGTTGCGGATCCTGGAAAAATGCCGCGATCTCGCCGCAGAAGCAGGTCTAACCATCATCAACGTCGATTCCACACTCATCGCCGAGGCTCCCAAAGTCCTGCCGCATCGCGACGCCATGCGGACTAACATCGGTGCCGCCCTCGGCATCCCGCCGGAGCGCGTCGGCATCAAGGCCACCACCAACGAAACCATGGGTTTCATCGGCCGCAAGGAAGGCATCGCCGCCCTTGCCGTCGCTCAAGTGGAGTGGGCGAAACATTGAAAAAGCCGCTCCCCCCCAGCGTAGTGTGAAGTTCATTTCAAACCCATGATCACCCGAGCCTTCCCCACTACTTTTGCCGCGCTTGCTTTCGCCGGCAGTTCTTTGCACGCCGAGGTCAAGCCGAACCCCTTGTTCACCGACGGTGCCGTGCTCCAGCGCGGCCAGGCCGTCCCCATCTGGGGGACCGCGCGGGATGGCGAGAAAGTGTCAGTTGCCATCGCTGATCAGACGCTGACCACCACCGCCGCGAACGGAACCTGGCGGGTGGACCTGAAACCTTTAACCGCCGGTGGGCCGTTCACCCTCACCATCACCGGGGACAACACGGTCACTGTGAACAATGTGATGGTTGGCGAAGTGTGGGTCTGCTCCGGGCAGTCCAACATGGAGTGGACCTTCAACAAGGCGTCGAATGCCGAGGAGGAGCGCCCCAAGGCGATCTATCCAAAGATCCGGATGTTCACGGTCGCAAAAACCGTTTCCATCAAGCCGCTCGCCGAGGCCAAGGGAAGCTGGGTCGAGTGTTCGCCTGAAAGCGTGGGGGGCTTCTCGGCGGTCGGTTACTTTTTCGCGCGGGATCTCTATCAAAAACTCGGCATCCCGGTCGGCATGATCCACACCTCGTGGGGCGGCACTCCGGCGCAGGCATGGACCAGCATCGAGGGCCTGGGCAAGGATCCGGAACTGAAAGGCTATCTCGACGCTGCTAACAAATCACTTGAAGGCTATCCCGCCGCGGTGGCTGCCCATCCGGCGAAACTTGAGGAGTTCAAGGCCGCGAAAAGCGCTTGGGAGGAAACCGTCGGCAAACCCTATCAGGAGTCGCTCAAAGCATGGAACGAGGAAACTGTTAAGGCGAAAGAGGCGGGCCAACCATTGCCGCCCAAGCCCGCCCCTTCCAGCCCGCAACCCGCCGCTCCGAAGCCGCCGGAGGGTGACTCCAAGACGGAGACCACTCTTTTCAACGGCATGGTCAATCCCATTATCCCCTACGCCATCAAGGGAACCATCTGGTATCAGGGCGAGTCCAATGCCACCCAAGCGCGTCTCTATCGAAACTTGTTCCCGGCCATGATCGCCGATTGGCGGGCGAAATGGAGCCAGGGGAATTTCCCCTTCTTCTTCGTCCAGATCGCCCCTCACAACGGCCAACCGCCGGAGATCCGTGAGGCCCAGTTCCTCACGCTTGGGAAATCCGAAAACACCGCGATGGCCGTGATCACTGACGTCGGCAATGCCAAGGACATTCACCCGATCCGCAAGGAGCCCGTCGGTCAGCGCCTTGCCTTGGCAGCCCGGGCCCTGGCTTACGGCGAGAAGATCGAATACTCCGGCCCGCTCTATCAGTCCATGGCGGTGAAGGGCGACAAGATCGTCCTCAGTTTCACCCACACCCGCGGTGGATTGGTCGCGAAGGACGGCGCGTTGAAAGGTTTCACCATCGCCGGCACCGACGGCAAGTTCGTCCCGGCCAGGGCGGAGATCGAAGGATCTAACATCATTGTCTCCGCAGAAGGCGTGGCCGAACCTAAAGCAGCCCGCTATGGCTGGGAGAACGTCCCTGATGTGAACCTCTACAACCAGGAAGGAATTCCCGCCTCGCCGTTCCGCACGGATGTGGATTGACGGAGTTGCAGCCCCGGAGCGCAGCACTGTTAGCCGCTCTCGTTCTCCCCGATTGAAAACCCGGCTACAATCATCGCACCGCCGCCTATCGAGCCGTCCGCTTCCCGCCGAATAGCGTGAGCAAGGGGCCGGTCATCATCGTGGTGACCAAGGCCATGATGACGAGCATCGTGAAAATTCTAGCTGATAGAATTCCCAGGTCGTAGCCGATGTTGAGGGCGATGAGCTCCATCAGACCGCGGGTGTTCATGAGGGCGCCGAGCTGGAGGGAATCCCGCCAGCGCATGCCGGTTAGCCGCGCGACCACAGCGGTGCCGCCGAGTTTGCCCGCGGTGGCCACGGCGATGATGCCAAGGCAGATCAGCCAGCCATGGACGTCGTCCAGCAAGCCGAGTTCGGTCCGCAGGCCGGTGAAGGCGAAGAACAACGGAAGAAGCAGGACCGAGCTGAGGTTCTCCACCCGTACGCCGAGCTTGTGGCGGATATTTCCAACGTGCGGCATGATCGATCCTGCCAGAAATGCTCCAAACAAGGCGTGGATGCCGATGATTTCCGTGGTGAGCGCGGCGGCCAGCACCACACAGATCAGAACGGCCAGCACTCCCCGCGAGGGCGTCTCCGCTTCGAGGTTGCGCCGTCCGATCCATCGCGGCAAGCCGGGCCGCACGAACCAGACCATCACCACGATGAAGACCACGACGAGCGCCAGATTGAAGGCGGAGGCCATCATCCCTGTCGAGCGGGCGATGGCCACCACGAAGGCGAGGATGCTCCAGGCCGTCACGTCATCCACCGCGGCGCAGGTGATCGCCGTGGTGCCCAGATAGGTTTTTGATAGGTCGCGTTCCTGCAGAATGCGGGCGAGCACCGGAAACGCGGTGATGCTCATGGAAATGCCCATGAACAGCGCGAACGCGGTGAATCCCGCGCCGGGCCGGGCCAGTGACTGATAGAGGAAGTACGCCAGCACCACGCCCAGGAAATAAGGGATGACGATGCCCGCGTGGCTGACCACCACCGCGGTGCGGGCCTTGTTGCGGATCTGTCCGACTTCCAACTCCATTCCCACGGAAAACATGAACAGGCACACGCCGACCTGGCTCAGCAGCTTGAGCGAGCCCAATGAATCGGCGGCGAAAACAAAATGGAAAAAATCCGGAGCTAACAGCCCGAACAGCGACGGCCCCAGCAAAATCCCCGCCGCCATTTCCCCGACGACCGCGGGCTGTCCCAGACGGGTGAAAATCGCTCCCGCGATCCTCGACGCGGTGATGATGACCAGCATTTGCAAAAACAACCGGCTCAAAGGATCGCGCGCGTTGTGGGAAATCCCGTCCAGCAGCGATTCCGCCGCATGACCGGCCACGGGCGCGGTGGCAAGCTGTCCCGTGGCGAGTTCCTTCGAGGCGGCCACGGGGTGGGGGAGTTGTTGTCCCAAATGCAGAATGCCCAGAATGCACGCGCCGATGATGAAGACGATGGCCGTGTAAATGAGGAACGTGCGCTTCATGGATTTGAGAAAAAAGACGGCGGATCTTCACCGGCCAAGTTGCAGCCATGCCTGTGAGACGCGCGCAGAAGGCCGACTCCAGCGGTCCAAGGGCGACCCGTCAACCGTTTGCGTGTCCCCTATCCCCTTGCCTAAATATCAGGTAACGACTCGCTTTCGGATTCCCGCTGATGCGTCTCGATGTCCGCCAAGATCTTCGCGTGCTTCCTGAGGGTGGCCACGATGAAATCGTTGACCTCCAATCCCTCGGCCGACGCCGCGGCATGAAGTTTGACAAACTCATCATCCGTGAGGTCGAGACTGAAGGCGCGGGTAGGTTGTTCGCTCATTCTCCTGTTTCCATCGTGCCGGGTGGCAGCTACGTCCAGAGCGAAATTTCAAACGCGGCAACCTTCATTCTTCCCTGAGGCTTTCGAGCTTCATCCGGGTTTGTTCCCACAGCCGCCAATAGACGCCATCGTCCTGCGGGAACTCATAGAGAATCACGGCGGAGAGGGATCGTGCGCGCCGCTCGACCTTGGCGTTGAATGGATTCAGATAGAGTACGGTGATTTCCGCCTGGCTGGCATCCCTATCAGTGGGCGTGTCGATCACGATGCCCGCCGCATGAAACTCCATGCCATCTTCCAGGTTTCCTGCCGATTCGATGTCCCGGAAAAAGCGCCTCACGGGTGTCTCGGGTTGCGGCGCTAACAGCGGTTCCGGCAATGGCGCGGATGGTGAGGCGGATTCCGGTTCGTTCAGCATGGAAAATGTTCGGTCGGATTGGAGGAGGGTGCAACTGTCGTGGCATTCCTTTTTCCTCTAGGGATTTTTGAGACAGTCGATAGGCAAATGCCCCATAGCGGAATGTCGGGGAATGTGAATGATCCCCTCTCGCGGAAAGGTGACGGTGCTAGAGATGAAATCCCCCGCCGGCACAAGTCGCATTCGCTTTCCAGCTTCAGCCGCACGCGCGGTCGCCGGTGAAATTCCGGCATGAGAACTATCCCCTGCGTCCATGATTACCATCATCCCGTCAACCACCTCCGCGATTAAACCCGACCCGATGTCCCGTCATTCCGTGTTCTGCATCGCGACATCTCCGATCCATGCCGCCCGGACGGTGGATCGGCTCAAAAACGCCAAGTTCCGGGATGACTCGATCTCGGCATTGTTAACCGATCCGAGGATGAATTGGCCCTTCACCACCAGTAAAACCCACAAAGCGGCGGAAGCAACGTCCCCCAGCGCCACCACCGGACCCGTCATCGGCGAAACTTGCGGGTGGATCTCTGGAATCGGCGCTTTGACCATCCCTGGAGTGGGCCTTTTCATTGCCGCCGGGCCGATCATCGCCGCGATGAGCGATGCCTCCGCCGGCTCCGCCTTGGGCTGCGTTTGCGATGGCCTGATCGGGTTGGGGATCCCGGAAACCGAAGCGAAGAGTTATGAGCGGAAGATCCTGCAAGGGGATATTTTGCTCTCCGTGCACACTGAAACTCCTGGGGAGATGGACCGGGCGAAGGACATTCTCGACCATTCCCGGGCCGATGACATCTGGGCCGACGATACCCCATACGATCGCCCCCCGGATAACCTGCTCGCTTGATTATCCAGCTTGCCGCTGGCTGGCGACGTCAATGCACGGCGTGGAGCCTCAATTCTCCGCCGTGGTCGAGTGGCCGAATTCGCGAACGATCCCTCGGAAATGCCACTTGAAGCGCCCGTGCCGCGAGATGCAGAAGAGATGCAGTAAAACCCTGCCCGCCCGATTGCTGGAAAGCTGGAGATTCGTTTTCATTGGACATCCAGTGTGTCCCAATTCCCCGGCAGCACCATTCCCTCATCGCGTAGGGCTCTGCGGTGCTGAAGCGGAACGGCTCCGACGCTTCCACAAGTGGATCGGTGAGCCAATGAGGTTTGGGCGGCGAGAACTGCGTTCCACCTCATGAGCAAGCAACCAAGGATGCAAAAGGGAAAAACAGGAGACCGTGACAAAGCTGCAATGTTGCCCCTCCCGGGTCGGTAATACCCACCATGCGGACGGGGTGTTTTCCTTGCGCCCCTTCTGATAGTCGCATTCAATCCAATCACCAAGCCAAACTCCAGATTCCCGCCATCATGAAAAAAACCTCCCTGTTTCTCCTTCCCGTGATCGCCGCGGCGATGACCGTTTCCGCCTCCGCCGCGCCAGTCGTGAAGCCGCTCAAGGCTCTGCTCGTTCTGGGTGGCTGCTGCCATGACTACAAAACCCAAAAAGACATCCTCGAGGCGGGTATCGAGTCCCGCGCCAATATCACCGTCGATGTTTGTTATTCCGCGGACACCAACACCAAGCCGGCGTTGACCTGTTATGAAAAGGACAACTGGGCAGACGGCTATGACGTGATCATCCACGACGAATGCGCCGCGGACACCAAGGATCTCACCATGGTCAAACGCATCCTGGAGCCCCATCTCAAGGGCCTGCCCGGCGTCAACCTCCATTGCGCGATGCACAGTTACCGCACCGCCGCGGACATTGGGAAGCCTGTCAAATCCGGAACCAACGACTCGCTGTGGTTCGACTACCTCGGCCTCCAATCCAGCGGCCATGGCCCGCAAAAGCCCATCGAAATATCCTACCTTCCCGCGGCCAGCCCGATCACCGCCGGGTTCGAAAACTGGACCACCGTCAACGAGGAGCTCTATAACAACATCAGCATCCACGATAGCGCGAAGCCGCTGGCCAAGGGCAAACAAGGTGACAGTGAAAAGGTCGTCGTCTGGACCAATGAATACGGCAACAAGAAGACCCGCGTGTTCTCGACCACCCTCGGCCATAATAACGAGACGGTTTCCGATTCCCGTTACCTCGATCTCGTGACCCGCGGCCTGCTGTGGTCCTGCAACAAACTCGACAAGGATGGCAAACCGCTGGCCGGCTACGGTCGCCCGCCAGCGGCTGTCATCAAATGAAGCCGCTGGATTGCGGAACATCACCTGTCACGCCTGAGGTCACTCCTTAAAAAAAATTCACTTGTTATCAAAGGGTTACGCGAACGAGGCAAGTCCAGGTGTTTGGCGGGGCAGAATACTTCAGTGCCGCCACGATGACCTTGTGGGAGAAGATTCCGCCGCTTCTCCCATTGGCCACTTTTGCTAGAAAAGTCACTTCCTTCGCAAGAAATACTCGCCATTGCCTCCAATCCTCCCTAGGTGGGTTCTCGTCAAAACAAGCGTCCTATGAAAATCGCCCGACTCCACGTATTGCCATTCGCTGCGGCCCTGTTTTTCACGATCACGCAGCCAAGCTGCACGCGAGAAGCCAAAAAGGGACGGTCGCTGGAAGCCGCGTTCAAACATTTTGAAAGTGGAGCATTCTCAGCAGCCGAGATCGAATACAAGAATGCCCTCGCCGCAGAACCTGACAACGCTGAGGCCCTCAAGCGCATCGGAATCATCCGGTTACGTCAGGGGTCCGCTTACGAAGCGGCGGGAAGACTTAAATATGCCAAGGAGAAGCTGCCGAAGGACAACGAGATTGGTCTCAATCTGGCAAAAGCTTTGCTCAGCCTCGGTTACATGCCAGGCAGCCGCAAGGAGCTGCTCGAGATCCTGGACCGCTCTCCCGATAATGGTGAGGCTCTTTTACTCCTCGCCGAGACCTCCATCAAGCCGGAGATGATGGATGAATGTGAACAGCGCATCAAAGCTGCCGGGAAGAAATCAGTCTCCTCCCAGCTCGCCTCCGCGCTGATTGCGCTCCGTCGCGGCTCCATCGAACCGGGAACTGCGATGGTGGATGAAGTTCTCAAATCCAATCCGGATTCGGCGCGTGCCCACGCGCTCAAGGCCTCGATCCTGGCTGGGAAGAAACTGCCCGACGAGGCCCTCGCCGAAAGGAAACTCGCCGCGGAATCTGCGGGCCTCCGTTCCGACGAATCCATCGCCTACGCTCGAGAGCTCATGTCGCGTGAGCGCCGTGATGACGCGGTTGCTTACCTCGAAAAACTCACGGCCGGGACACCTGATTTCTTGCCCGCCTGGGCCTTGCTCGGCCAGATTGCCTATTTCGAAAAGAAGGACGAAGCGGCGACCAAGTATTTGTCAAACGTCCTATCGAAGAATCCTTTCGATCTGAACACCTCCTTGATGCAGGCGGAAATCCTGGTCCGGGGCAAGGAGCCGGGGAAGGCCGTGGAGCTTCTGGAAAAACTGGCGGGGGTCCTGTCTCCTCCGGCCAAGAAGCCGGAAAAGGCAGAGAATCCGGAAAAGGGCGCGGAGCCTCTCAAAGAACCGCTCCGGTCCCCTGTTCTCACTCAGATCGACTTTGCCCTGTCCAAATGTTTGATCGCCGCGGACAATCTGCCCAAAGCGGCCGCGGCATTGGACCGGGTTCTCAAGGATTCCGCCGATCTCACCGAAGCAGCCAAGGATTCCCCCGATCTCACCGAAGCGGCCAAGAGTTCCCCCTATCTCACCGAAGCGGGCAGAATGCGGGCAATGATCCACCTGCGGGATGGCAAGACCTTAGAGGCCATCGCTGCCCTTGAGAAAATTCGCATAAGGGAGCCTCAGGACGAGCCGACGCGCGATCTCCTCATTCGTGCCTACCGCTCCTCGGGCCGCAACGATGCCGCCATCGCCCTCCTTCGCGAAAAATCCGATGCAAACAAGGAGGATCCCAACAGCCGCATCGAACTCGGCCAACTCTTGAGCTCCCAAGGTAAATTGGACGAGGCGCGGTCCATTTTCGAGAAATCCGGAGAGACTTTCACTGCAAGCTTGGAGGCTGTTTCCAATCTCGCCGACCTCGACCTCAAGTCAGGTAAGGGTGAGTCCGCCCTCAAGCGCATCGAAGATTACATCGTTGCCCACCCGGAGTCGTCGGCAGCTTACACTTTCAAGGCAGCCATTGCGCTGGATATCAAGAAGCCCGACCTCGCGGAGCAGTCGCTCCAGAAAGCCATCGAACTGAAGGCTGACAACTTGAAGGCTCACGGGCTGTTGCTCCAGTTGAAAAGCGGCCCCGGTCAGGAAAAGGAGGCGCTGGCTGTCTTGGATCGCTATTTGAAGTCGTTCCCGAAGGACCCGCAAGCTCGCCTTCAAAGGAGTTTTCTGCTGCAACAAGTGGGAAAAAATGAGGAATCTCGCACTGCATTATTGGAACTCATCGCCGCAGCTCCCGAACAGGCCTCCCCCTACAACAACCTCGCGAGCCTTGAAGCCGATGCTTTTCACAATCTCGAAAGTGCAGCCAATTACGCCCGCAAGGCACGTTCGATCGATGGCGCACATCCTGCGATCGCCGACACCCTCGGCTGGATCGAGTGGCAACTGAAGAACTATCCCGCAGCGTTGGCCCTGTTGACCGAGGCGGCCGGGAAAATGTCAAAAAACCCAACGGTCCTCTATCATCTTGGAATGGCTCAATATTCCATGGGGCAATCCGACGAGGCCACCACTTCATTTACGAAGGCGCTTGAATCTGGCTCCGAGTTCCCGGAGAAAAGCGATGCCCAGAAGCACCTGTCCCTTCTTCGTGAGGCAAGTAAGGCGGTCCCTGCAGACTTGGAAAACCTGAGGAAGCGAGTCGCGGACAACCCGGAGGACGTTATGGCATACCTGCAACTCGCAGGCCTCCTCGCTCGCGAGGGCAAGCCTCAGGAGGCTATGGCTGCCTACCAGAAAGTTCTCGATTTGAACCCAAAAATCCCTGCGGCCTTCGTTGGCCAGGCCAGCTTGTATTCAGGTCCTCTCAATTCCCCGGACAAAGCTCTTCAAGCAGCTTCAAAGGCTCGGGAACTTGCTCCTCGCGATCCTTCGGTGCTCGCAGCTCTGGGGCTGGCAAAAATGATGACAGGTGCCCACGAGGAGGCTTACGGCCTGCTTAAGGATGCCTCGGTCCGCCTCGATAACGATCCAATCGTGGCCTTCAACTACGCACGGGCAGCTTACAGTCTCGGTCGGATCGCGGAGGCTCGCGCGGCCATGACCCGTGCCGCCTCATCTGAATCTGCCACTTCTGCCGCGGCCAAAAAGTTCCTGATTTTGACCGATTCCGGAGGCTCTTCAACGACAGGAATCGCAACCGTCGTAGAAGAGACATTGGCCAAAGATCCTGAAGACGTACCCGCGTTGATGCTTCGCAGCTCGCTTGAAACTGCAGCTGGAACGAGTCCGGAAGCGACACTCCTGAAGATCTTGGCCCTTCAACCCCGCTTCGACCCCGCCCGCGTGCGGCTCGCCGCATTTTACATGGAGGATCCCGCAAAGCTCGATCAAGCATTATCCCTTGCCCGTGAAGCTCGTAACACCATGCGCGACGATCAGGAACTTACCCGGATCGTTGCAGTCATCAGCTATCGCAAAGGGGATTTCAAGTATGCTGGCCAGTCGCTCGCCGAGTTGTCAACCAAGCGCCCGCTCGGTCCTGACGAACTTTTGATCCTCGGACTGTCTCTTGCGAAATCCGACCAACCCGAAAAGGCCCGGACTACCCTTGACCAAGCCTTAAAAGCGGGACTGTCGGACTTGGATGCGGATCAAGCCAAGGCTGCACTCTCGAAGCTCGACAATCCAGAGGCGCCCAAGAAATAGGAATGAGTTTTACATCTCCCTCATAACTGCCAACGAAAAGGCAATTTTTAAAACGCGTCGGCATGGAGGTCGCTATTGTTTGATAAATAGGCCATACTTGAATGCTGACTATGATGTAATTTCAAAATTTGTGATTGATCATGGGGAGGTCTTCGATCAACCTAGTCGGCGAAATGAAGTCCCCCCACCCCTACCTCACCCTTGCATCCATCGTCGCCATTGGTTTTCTTCAGAATCTCCAAGGCTCCACAGTTACTAATTCCAGCGATTCCGGTCCCGGCTCGCTTCGCAACGCCATCGCCTCTGCCGTTAACGGAGAAACGATCAATTTTGCTCCAGCCCTCAACGGGGCAACCATCACGCTGACCAGCGGCCATCTCTTGATCGACAATCTGGTGGTTAACATCGACGCGGCATCGCTCCCGGCGGGAATATCTTTGAGCGGCAACGCTCTTCACCGGATCTTTGCGATCAATGGCACCTCCAACGTCACTTTGCAAAGCCTCAAACTCATCAATGGCAAGGTTATCAATGAGAACGGAGGGGGACTCTACTTGGCTGGCGGCAACCTCAATATGTTGGACTGCACGGTGAGAGATTGCTTCGCGACATACAATGGCGGGGCTATCTACTTTTCTGTTGGAGTCACTTCCACCATTGAGCGCTCCAGAATTTCCGGGAATTCCACCGGCAATCTGGGTTTCGGCGGTGGGATCTTCGTGGGCGGAGCATCCACAACGCTCTTGCGGAGTTGCGTGATTGCCGGGAATTCAAGCCCGTTCGGCGGAGGCATCTCCACTTTCAACGCTTCCCCAACCCTTACTAACTGCACCGTTCAGGGGAACTCCGGCGGGGGCTTCCGGAGCGATCAAAACTCCGATCCTGCGATTCGAAACTGTATTGTCTGGGGCAATTCCGGCACCGGAAACACTGCCTCTCAGCAACTCATTAACCTCAATGGATCCAACCCGGGCGTCTCCTATTCCCTCATTCAGGGCGCATCGGACAGCGCAAGTTTCAACGACAGCAACGCTGTGGTGTGGGGCACTGGAAATCTTAACGGCAGCCTTGTATCGAACGATCCCAAGTTCGCCTCGGCACTTGCGGCAGGGAGCGCTCCTCATCTCGGAGGCGATCTTCGCCTCCTCACGGGTTCACCTGCTCTGGATCAAGGCAACAATCTCGCTGAAGTTGGGGCACTCGACGCCTCAAAGGCCGCTCGAATTCAGAATGCGACGGTAGATCTCGGTGCCTACGAGGGTTCCTTCGTAACTTTCGCGCTGCTTTATCCCAGTCTTGCCTCCGGTGCCGACGCGAATCGCAACGGCGTCAGTAATTTCCAAGAATACGCCATGGGTTTTGACCCATCCGCGGCTGGCAATTTGCAAGTCAACCCCGGCATCTCGTTTGCAGGCGGATTCAAGTTTCTGACCATCAACCAACGCATCAATGGCGTCGATTTTACGCCGCGCTTGGTGACCACTACCAGTTTTGACGTATGGGCTGAAATGATGGAGGGGGTTCACTATTCCGTCGAATCCACGAGCTCGCCTACGAGCCAACGGAAGGTGTTGGTCCTCCGCCTCATTAGTGCGGATCCCAAGCGATTTTACCGTCAGGGATATGCCACAGTGAACTGAATTCTCCCCACCGCTTTGGATTGGCCTGTCGGTAGCGCCACCCGCGGCACTCAAGATCGTAAGATTTTTGATCCACGAACCGTTCGGCCTCGGTTTGGCCGAAAGAGGCCTTCCGACATCCGCTTGGTGGAAAATGTCCTGCTATAAGCGGTGTTCTTGTTAACAGAGCCGGCAGGTTCTCCGCCACCATCTTGACGAATTTCGAAGTGCTTGTGGGCACCTTGTAAAGCTTGGCCTACGAACTGTCTTGAATCTTTACAATTCTTACGATGCAAAAGAGGTCGATAAATCATGCTCAAATGATTTTTAGTTCTCAACAAACTAATATTCAATGGATTGCAATGTGTCATTATCATGCTGGCATGACGCTTGCTACCTCTCCTGCTTGAAAGAGTGTTCCCCCTTCACCCTGCTCCAAAATCAAACAAATCACCCCAAATGAAAACAACTCCTGGAATCAGAATATTACTTACCTCGCTCCTCGTCGCCGGTGCTGCAAATGCCGCCCCGATCACAGGCACGATTAACATCTCATCCTTCAACGATGACACGTTCAACGTCAATTACGGCACCAACACCGTCACCTTCCAAGCTGGCAACAATGCGCTTGTCACCAATACTACCGGTTCTTACACCGGTCTGCTGGGTGCCACCGTCCATTACAACACGTTTGTGTATTCTCCATTCGTCGGACCGATTAACCCACTTTGGGTTACTACCAGCCTTGCGCCATTGTCCTCCTTCAGCCTGACCTCCATTACCTTGGTGGACGAACTCCCGGGTGTTTCCTTGACTCTCACTGGTCTTGGAATTGCGTCGGTGTTCGGATTTGAAGACACAGTGGGATCTTGGAGCTTCACCGCCACCCAAAACGGAAGCAGCTTCGGATGGGATTCGATCAACAGTCCGGCCCCGCGGGTGCCCGATGGTGGTGCCACTTTGGCCCTCCTCGGTGTCAGTGTGCTTGGTCTCGGCGGGATGCGCCGCTTCCTCCCATCGCTTAAAAAGTAATTACACTTCGACCCATCGGGTTTCGAGCAAGCAGGGCATACGCCCTGCTTGCTTTTTTTGCAGGGTCGTGCGGATCCATATTCGCGGTCGTCAGGACCAGTGGATCAGAATTGTCCCCGTTCCAATCCGCAATCGCAGCAAGGCGTCCTACTAGCGTGGACGCAGTGCGATTGAGAGACAAGAGGGATTTCAACGCTCTCGGGTCATCCCAAGTTTTGCAGTCGTCACGTTTTGAAGTCACGCGTCTGAAACGACAGCCAGCCGAGGGTGAAGAGGGTAATGTTGAGTCCGAAGAGAAAGGCGTAGGACTCGATGATTTTTGGCAGGGAAACGTTGTGCTCCAGAATGAAAACCCAGGCGCTCATCCGCCATGTGATGAAGTAGCTCTCGTAGGGTTTGAAGAACGGGAAACCCTGTAAGATCATGTCCACGAACAGGATTGTCAGGGTGATGATCGTGGCGGCTGCCGGCTTGATCTTGAAACAGGAGAACATGAACGCGATCGACGACAGCGTGACCATGCTGATGCCGATGCCGGCGGCGGAGAGGGCTAGCCGGCCCGCGCCCTCCCACCAGTTGGAATAGGCGGCGAAGACTTTCATCTTCGGTTCCATCACAAACAAGCCGCCTTCCCACCCGACGGCGGCGACAGCCATCGCGTAACCCGTCACCCCGACGAAGAAGACGAAGGAAATCGTGTAGAGCGAGACGGCGGTGTATTTGACCAGCAATAGACGGAAGCGGCTGATCGGGCGGGCGAAGACGAGCCGCAGGTTGCCGTCCTCGTTCTCCTTGGCCACAATGTCGCCGGCGACCAGCGCGAAATAAATCGACCCAAGCAGGAACATGCTCAGCAACATGATGGTGAAGGTAATCGTCAGCGAGCTGTAGTAAGTGCCGAACTCCAAGCCGTTGCGTTCCAACATGCCATGCATGTAGCGCTGGCTGCGGGGCAGCTTGTAAACAAACAGGATGACGGCCTCCATGATGATGAAGGCGCCGTAGCCCATCCACGTCCGCGGGCGGGCGAAGAGTTTGCGGAGCTCGCCGCGGAGTTGCTGGAGGAAAAGCATGCTAGTTGGGGCTGGCCGCGCCGTTATGGATTTCCATGTAGAGGTCTTCCAGCGAGCGGCGGACCGGCGAGAAGGCGCGGACGCGAACTCCGGCGCGAACCAAGGTTTCTATTAAGACCGCGGGATCGGAGTTATGGGGCAGGCTGATCCTCCCTGCCACCAGGACCTCGCCGCCGGCACTGTGGACGAGGCCGCAGGCGGTGCCCCAGGGTTCGAGATCGACCTCGAACACCGGAGTGTCGTCCTGCAAGCCATTCACCGTGCCCTCGAAGACGCGCTTGCCCTCGCGGAGGATGGCCACGCGGTCGCACATCAGCTCGACCTCGGCCAACAGGTGAGAGTTGAACAGGACCGTGATGCCGCGTTCGTCACGGAGGTTGAGGATGAAATCGCGGAACCACTTGATGCCTTCCGGGTCGAGACCATCGGTCGGTTCGTCCAACAGCAGGACTTCGGGTTCCGGCAGCAGCGCTTGGGCAAGCGCGAGGCGTTGGCGCATGCCGTGACTGTAGGTGCGGACTTTTGAGTGGACGCGCTTGGTGAGTCCGACGCGGTCGATCACCTTGCGGGCGGTATCGGGATCGAAACCGCCGGAATAGCCCATCAGAATCTTCAAATTGTCCCAGCCGCTGAGATAGTCGTAGAAGGCGGGCGCCTCGAAGATCGCGCCGACTTTCCGCAGGGCTTTCGAGCGGTCCTTGAGCACGGAAATTCCGTCGATGGTGACATCGCCCCGGTCGGGATAGACCATGCCGAGGATGATGCCGAGAGAGGTGCTTTTGCCTGCGCCGTTGTGACCCAACAAGCCGTAGATTTCGCCGCGTTGGACATGGAAGGAAACATCCGCGAGCGCGGGTTTGCCGGCAAATTTTTTGAAAAGACCGTTGGCGACGAGCATGGTGAGGCGGGTTTCAATTGCCGACGGCAAGACGAAGTTTGTTGGAGCTGCTCATGTCGCCGTAAAGGAAATTCATTCCGTTGGGGTGCCAGGCTTCCTTTTCATAGATCAGGGGAATTCGGTCGGGCCGATTCTTGATGCCGAACAAGGCGAGCTGGGAGATATGTCTTCCGCTCTGGGTGGCGTTCCACAAATAACTGGAGCCGGATCTTTGGAATTCCTTCTTGTCAACGGGGCAGTGAAAGGCATCGGGCGATTCCAGATAGGGTAACAGGAGGGTTTCCAGAACGGGGATGTCTTCGGTTTTGGAGGCACGGCCCGTGGCGAGTTCCGGCATCTTGTCGTTATGCTCCTGCAGGTAAGTTTGCAGCCCCACGCCGAGCGAGCGGAGTTGGGTCAGACACGCGGC
The DNA here is from genome assembly GCA_040385685.1 of Verrucomicrobiota bacterium. Classification (GTDB taxonomy): domain Bacteria; phylum Verrucomicrobiota; class Verrucomicrobiia; order Verrucomicrobiales; family Akkermansiaceae; genus Luteolibacter. Next base: position 37,819 of record JAZKGW010000060.1, read on the forward strand.
TTCACGGGATTTTCCGATCATTGAACGGGAAATCGGATAGATGATCGCTGCGAGTGCGCCGATAATCGCAAGCACGAACAGCAGTTCGATCAGGGTGAAGCCACGTTCCGTCCTCATCTTCTCGGGCCGAATTCGTTGCCGCGGAGGCCCTGCATGGTTTCATTCATCGCTTCCATCAGAGGGGCGAGATCGAGCTTGGTGTCGGCGTTGGATTTTTCGAAATAGGCCTTCATGCCTTCCGCACTGATTTTGTCCAACAGATCGGATCCGAGTTCGTCTGCGCGGGCCATTTCCTCAGCGGTGCGGCCCTCGTTGATTTCCTTGAGGCCTTGCTCGACGAATTTCTTGCGCTGCTCGGGCTTCATCGCGTCGAGCGCATCCATGAAACGACCCATGGATTCCATGATGGTGAGATCGATGAAGAGGCCTTTTTCGTTAGGGGCAAGTTTGCGGAAGAAAGCTTCGCCGGTGCGATTCCCGCGGTTCTTTTCACGTTCTTGGAAATCAAGGCCGTTTACTAGATTGGCGATCTGGCGGAGTTTCTGCTCCCGGCGTGCGGCCTCGGTCGCATCGGGCGGGGATTTTTCCGCGGACCAATCGGCGAAATGGGCGGCGGCGACTTCGCTGTTGACGCGCTCGGCGGTGATCTTTCGGGACCCCGCATAAGCGCGGACGGCCCAGACGCAGCTCCAGACCAAGAGCAGGACGATTGCCGCATTCATGAAGACCTTCTTGCGTGCCATGACGGGCGCAGACTAGGCGAGGTGTGGACGCGCGCAAGCGGACAAACGTGAGGAGACACGGATTGCCAATCCAAGCGGCGGATGCTTGAATCCGAACAATGAAAGTAAATCCGGGCTATCTACTGATTTTGGCAATCATGGCGGCGCCCATGGTGAACGGAGATGGGGTTGTCGAGTTGGTCGCGAAAGCCCAGCAAGGGGACGCGGCAGCCCAGTTGGAGCTGGGCGGAATCTACTCGAAGGGCCAAGGCGTGACGAAGGATGTGGCCGAAGCGGTGAAGTGGCTGACCCAAGCGGCGGAGCAGGGGAATGCTGAGGCCCAGATGAAACTTGGGGCAATGTACGTCGGGGGAAGAGGCGTGCTGAAGAACAGCACTGAGGCGGCGAAGTGGTTCACGATGAGCGCCAACCAAGGCAATGCAGCCGCCCAGTGCCAGCTAGGGCGGATGCATATGTCCGGTGCCGGCGTTCCCAAGGACGATGTGGAAGCTTACAAGTGGGTGAACTTGGCTGCGACTCAAGGCGATCCGGCGGCGAAGAAGGTCATCGCATTCCTCCTGATCCGAATGACCGCCGCGCAAGTCGCGGATGGGAAGCGGCGTTCACAAGATTTCCTGGATTCGAAGAACGCGGAGATTCCCTTGGATTTGCCGGCCGATACTCCCGAGATGCCGGAGGAGCCGTTGCCATTGTTGGTGCCGCCGTGATTGATCATGGGGTGACGGCGACATTGCTGAATTGCGAGTTGTTCAGCAGGCCTTTGTCGCCGCTGCCCACCCAGAGACCGATGTAGCAATTTTTGGGAAGTGTCACGGTGGAGCTACCGATTTTGGTCCAGGAAGTGCCGGTGGTGCTCTGATAAACCGTGATGACATTGGCATTGCGGATCAGGCGCACCCAGATTTTGGCGGTTGGCTGACCGGCGCGGGTGGATTTTGCGATGTAGCCCCCGGTGACAAGCCTGTGGGTCCATTGATAATTGCCGGTGCCATCGACTCCAAAGAAGATGTGCCGGGAGTTCGCGGCGAGGGATTCGCGGATCATCACGCCGACGCGGGTGCCGGTTCCGGTATCGTTGAGCTTGCTTACTCGTGCGGTAATTTTTCCGTCACCGCTGAGTGTTTGCCAGCCGAACGAGCCGGAATCTTCCGTCAAGTCGATGAGCCCTGCACCGGCCAAAGTGTAAATCGTCGAGCCGTAGGTGGCGGTTCCAGCAATATTTTCGTTACCCACGCGATCGAGATTCCAAGGCAGCGGGAGGGTATTGGCGTTGATTTTGATCTGCAGGGTCGTTTCATCGAACGATCCCGCAGCGTCGGTGGCGCGAACGGTGAACAGGTTGGTCCCGACGCTGCCGCTCGGGGGTGTGCCACTGAGAGCTCCCGAGTTGGCAACGACCAGCCAGGCGGGACCGGCCACCTTGGAGTAGATGATGGTGTCGTCGGCATTGGGATCCGTCGCCGTGGAGGCGAGGGTTTGGCCGAGGTAAAGTGATTTCTCGGTGCCTGCGGGATACTCCAAAGGTTTGACCAGGAAAACGGGCGAGGCATTGGTAGTGGCGGCAACTGTGATGGTCAGGGTCGCGGTGGCGGCTGCGTTGGAGGGATCGCTGGCACTGACGATGAAGGAACCAGTCCCGACATCGGCGCTGAGTGGGGTGCCGCCGAGTTTGCCGTCCGCCGCTACTGTTAGCCATGCGGGGCCGGAGACTTTCTGGAACGTGAGGATGTCGCCCGCATTGGCATCGGTGGCGAGGAGCTGTCCTGAGAAGGACGCGCCCTCGGTGGCTGCCAAGATGATGGGGTTCGCGGTGAACACCGGCGCGGTATTTTCCGGCACAACGGTCACCGCGGTGACGTTGATAGATACCGTGGCGGTTGCGGACGAGGCCGCTCCGTCATGGGTCTGGAAGGTGAACTGGTCGCCGCCAACGAAGCCGGAATTGGGCAGGTAGGTAAGGTTCGGGGCCGTTCCAGTGAGGGTGCCATTGAGCGGGCCGTTGACAATCGAGTAAGTCAGGGCGCTTCCTTCGGGATCGCTGCCGCCGAGGAGTAGTTGAAGCGATGTGTCCTTCCCGGTGGTCAATGTCAGCGGAGTGGCCAGCGGCGGTTGGTTGTCGGCGAGTTCTTGCAGGATGCTGAGTTCCGCGACACAAGTGCTGTTGCCTCCATTGACTTCCGAGAGGGCTCTGAGGCGTATGAACTTCCCGGTCTTGGCCGTGAAGGTGACCAGTTTCTCAAATGCGGAATTGGCGAATTTTCCGGTAGCGACCGGGCTTCCCCAGGTTACCCCATCGAGACTGACGTAGAATTCATAATTGCCGATGTTACCCACCGTGCTGAGGTCTTGGCGCGGCAAATACTGGAAACCGGCGATGTTCTGGATGGATCCGAGATTGATTTGGATTTCATGCGGCAGCGCTGCAGAACCAGACGAATTCCGGGTCTGCCAGATTGTGCTGGGATTGCCGTCAAAGGCAGAGGTGGCGGGTGATTTGGGAGTTTGCTCGCTGTCAACATACTTCAAGGTCCAACCTGTCCTGGCAAGTCTGTTGACATTGCTTGGAAGCGGCTTTTGCGACACCGTGATGGATACCGTGGCTGTCGGTGAAGTTGTCGTGCCGTCGTTCGCCCGGAAGGTAAACGCATCACTGCCACTGAAGCCGGCGGCGGGTTGATAGGTTAGATTCGGGGCTGTTCCGCCGAGCGTGCCGTTGGTCGGGCCGCTGACGACGGAGAAGGTAAGCGAACTTCCTTCCACGTCGGTTCCAGCGAGAGTGAAGGGTAGCGGGGTATCCTGTTCGGTGGATGCAGAATTCGACAGAGCGACAGGCGCGTCGTTGACGGCTTTGACCGCGATGGAGACTGTGGCTGGTGCCGAATTGATGGTACCGTCGTTTACACTGAATGTGAACTGGTCGGCTCCGCTGAAATTTGCCGCAGGACTATAGGTCAAGTTCGGTGCAGTGCCAGTGAGTGTTCCATGGGTGGGTACGGTGAGGACGGTGAACGACAAGCTGCTGGCCTCCGGGTCGGTGCCGCCAAGAATGATCGGAAGCTGGGTGTCTTCGTCGGTCGTCACGGACTTGGAGGTCGCGAGTGGAGCGTCGTTCACCGGCGTGACGGTGATCGAGACCGCCGCTGGGGCTGAATCGACCGTGCCATCATTGACCCGGAATGTGACCGTGTCGCTGCCGCTGAAATTCTTCGTTGGGCTGTAACTGAGATTTGGAGGAGTTCCGGTGAGGGTTCCATTTGAAGGACCCGTGACGACGCTGAAGGTCAGAGTGTTAAGATCCTTGTCGCTGCCGGCCAGAGTGATCGCAATCGAGCTATCCTCAGGGGTGGTTACTAAATTTGAGGTCGCCACCGGGGGGGTGTTCACCGGAGTTACGGTGATCGACACTGTCGCGGCCGCCGAATTCGCCGCACCATCATTGACCCGGTAGGTGAAACTGTCACTTCCGGTGGAGCCTGCTGACGGTGAGTAGACTAGGTTTGGAGCGATGCCCGTCAGGGTTCCGTTGGCTGGGCCATTGACGATTGAGAATGTCAGCGGACTGCTTTCGATATCGAATCCGCTGAGCGTGATGGCGGCTGGAGTGTCTTTGGACGTGCTGACGGATTTGCTTTCGGCTACCGGCACGTCATTCACGGGAGTAACCGAAATCGACACCGTGGCGGTCGCGGAATTCAAGCTGCCATCGTTGACCCGGAAAGCAAAACTGTCGCTGCCATTGAAGTTCGCGCCGGGCGAATAAGTGAGATTCGGAGCGGTTCCTGCCAGCGTGCCATTCACGGGCCCGGTCACCACGGCATAATTCAAGGCGGATCCCTCGCCATCGATGCCGGCCAGGCTGATCGGGAGCTGAACATCCTCGGCCGTGCTCAATGTCTGCGCGATCGCGGAGGGGGCGGTGTTGGTACCCTCGATGGGAGAGCTGTCTGCTTGGAGAAAGGTCAGCTCGGCAACGGCACTCTGATTAAGACCGTTAATTTCGCTCAGCGCCCTAAGGCGCACATATCTACCACTTGTAGGAACGAATGTGACTTCTTGGGATGCGCTGGAATTGAGAAACGAGCCGCTAGCTACAGGTGTTCCCCAGTTGAAGCCATCAGAACTCATGTAAAACTCGTATCGCCCAATATTGCCATAGAAATTGTCCTGGCGGGGAAGATACCGGAAGCCTTGAAGATTCAAGACCGAGCCGAGGTCAATTTGTAGTTCGTGGGGGGGAGGTGGGACGTTGGTTCTAAATTCCGTGTGCCAGAATGTGTTAGGATCCCCGTCGAAGGCATAAACCGCCGGATAACTGGTGGGATCTTCGCTATCGACATAATGCAGACGGAGATTTTCGGTAGCCACTGCACCGGAAGTGTATGATATCTCGGACGAAGGTCGGCTTTTTATGCCCGCACTGTTGTAGGCCGAAACGGCAAAATAGTAAATTTGCCCATTAGTGAGTCCGCTGATATCGGTTGTCGTGTTGTTCCCTACGTTTACGATTGAAGTGTAGTTGCCGGGCGTGTTGCCGTACCTGAGTTCATATCCCGCAATATCAGCCTCCGAATTGGCATCCCAGGCCAAACTCACGGTGGGCGCACAGAATACTTGGTTGGATGCGAAGAGACAGCCAGCGAACAACAGTTTTCGCTGAAACGGTCCGAGAAGGGCACATAATTGTGCAAGTTTCCCAAAGGATTCGAGGCATGCGGAGTTGCTACGTGGCAAGGCTCCGCCCGGGTTGGCCCGTGGGGCCAAATGGCTGGGATTCATGGCTGGTTGTAAGGGTGCGTATGTTAAGCAAACCTTCCGCCTGCATCTCCGGAGTGGGACTCCCCGGAGCGACGGACAACCCGATTTCGGAATCTTGGCATGGCCAACCGGGAGAATCTCTCCTAGCAAGCCGACCTTTGGGGACAATTCCGGATTCAGGCCGCCTGAGTTGCAAAAGGGACTCGCTTCTCAGGTGGTTTTCAGTGAAATTCAAGTGAGCCGGTGGGGCGATTGAATTCGGTGGTGTGGATGGCAGATCGATCAGCGAAGGTTTACTTCTTTGATCTGTCGCGAAGTATAAAAATTACGGACACCTTGACAAGAATAAATGCTAAAATATTTTGAACATTGTTCAGCAAGAGGTGTCGTCCTCGTTGTTTTAGCTCCAAAAGGAGACCGACTGATCACATAAGAGATGAATACGGGCCCCGGGTGAAACGGGGGAACGCGCGCAGTGGTCGCCAAGGTCATCAAGGGGAGCTTCCGCTGGGAGCAATACATGCGCGCATAGGTAATGATTTGACAGCACGGGGAGGTCTCTTTAAAAATAAACCCGTTACTTAAGACCTCTTAATATGTTCTCGTTTTCCCGCCCTTACTCCCCCCAAGCGGTGGTGTTTTCGATTTCTGTTTCCATTCTGACCGCGTATGAGCTTGGCGCGCAGAATTTCACAATCCGCTCTGGCTATCTCAACCCGTTCGGCGTCAATGGTCCCCTGCCTTTTGGAAAGCCATTGGACACGGCAGACGGGATTGGACTTAAGGGAGGATTCAACACCGCGATAAGTTTGAATTCGGCATATGACTCGAATTTCCTTCAGTCGGAGAATGACCCGGAAAGCGAGTTTTCGCTGTCTCTCACACCGTCGGTTTTTTATACCTCCGATCCCGAGGGCGGGGCGAGAATTGTGATGACAGGCGGGTATACGCCTTCCGCAAACGTGTATTTAAACAATTCGGATTTCAGTGGAGTGGATCAATCGGGAAATGTTTCGTTGATCGTTTCCGGCTCACGGACTACGATCAGCGCTTATGCCGGTTACGGCGAGGATTCCGGGACCGACCGGTTCGCTGGTGGATTCCTTACCGGCTCCGCCCTTAGTGTCGGGCTGCAGGGAAGCTATCAGCTTGCTCCAAGGACCTCGATATCCGCCGGGTGGTCGTCAGCGATTACGGAATATGGAGGGGAATACGGAGAGAATTCTGCGGTGGGTTTTAACGGTCATTCGGTCAATCTCGGAGGCTTCTGGGCCGCGACCGAGCGTTTCGGATTAGGGCCAAGTCTAACGTATTCCACCGACAGCTCCGACAATACCGGTGGCAGCAATTCGTGGGGTGCCTCTCTGCAAGCGAACTACAAAGCTGCGGAGCGGATCCAGTTGTCCGGATCTCTCGGGACCCAGTATTCAGTATACTCCCGGGAATCAGGCTCCGGAGGATTCAATCTTACGGGCAGCTTCAATGCCTCTTGGCAGATCGACGAAATCTGGTCTTGGAGCGGCTCAATCCAGTCCGGTATCGTGCCATCTCCCATTTACACGAATTACGTGATCAACAGCTGGTCGATCAGCAGCAGTTTGAACCGTTCTCTATCGAGTGGCTCCGCTGGATTGGGACTGAACATGGACTTTTCAAATTTTGAAAGCGTGGGGCCCACAGGTGGAGTTACCCAAGACGCTCAGGAGAATGTCAGTCTTTTTTTAAACTATTCTCGGCCACTTTTTCGGGATCGAGTGGGTTTCAATGCCTCCATCCAGTACACTCTCAATTCCGGCGACAGCGATTGGCAGCAGATTTTGTTGAGCGCCGGTCTGAGCAAGTCATTCTGATTCTCTTGCCCGGTGCGTTCGTTTTGCGCCCCGCTTATTTTCCATCCTCGACAGAAAGTGATCACCAGATGGACATTGATCTTTAAAAGCTTACGAAGACCTGTGAATCCTTCGGGCTGACACCGTCAACCTGATCTGGCTCCATTGATGAGTGCCTTTTTCGATGAGAGAACACATGAAAAAAGACACGACGCGGTGCAGATCATCCGCATTCTGGGAGAGATCAAAGACTGCGTCCAAGGTATCCGATGCCTGCCGTCCGCACGGCATCAACGCGCAGACCTATTTCCGCTGGAAAAAATATGGCGGCATGGAGGTCATCGAAGCCACCCGGCTCAAGGCCTTGAAGGAGAGCTCGCGCTCAAGCGGCTGGTGGCCGACCAGGCGCTCGACATCACGATCTTCAAGGAAGTGGAGTCGGAGATGCTGGAGAGTCTTCGCACGGCAGCCTGCCCAACAAGCAGCCAGGCCCGAAATCCACGATTGCAAGTTCACCCGGAAAGACGAAAGCCCGCCCGCAGAACTGAGATTGATAGATTTTCTCCCGCTAGGGCCCGGTCAAATGCAATGGCGGAAATGCCACAGTGCTGAGAATCAATGCTTTGGACCCCACTCAGTGTAATCTCCCACCGTAGAGAAACCTTGACTGTTTTGCACGGATCACTCTTTTTCTGAGAATATCCGGGCACGCTTGATGCTACGTCTTCACGTAATTGTGGAATCGCGAAAATGTGACAATCTTTCACTCGTTAAAGAGGAGTTGGTAGTCGACCTTGTCCTGACGAGACAGTTAACTCCAATCCCCTCAGATTCCGATCATCCTCACCATCCAGCCGCGGGGCATCCATTACCCGCTTAGAGGGGGGCGGGAGATCTTAAATCAATCCGTATTAAATATTGAACATTATTCGAGTTTGGTTAAAAAGACGCTGCCGAACGGCAATCTGCCCCAAGTAATTTTTCCTCCCAGAAATAATCTCCCCCAAAAGTGGCGATCATTCATTGATCTTTCGAGATTCCTGAATTTCTTACTCCTCTTACCTCATCACCTGTTCCTTTGGTTTTAGTGCTCACGCTCTAATCGACCAAAGGCGGCAGCTTCTTAGTCAAGACTCATGGTACCCCCTGACCAAATTGCCTCGTCGGATTGCACGCTTTCTGCTGTGTCTACCTTGAAACGATCCTCTCCTCGCAAATCGCTTGGACAATCAGGTTATTTGACATTTCTTTCTTGCTGTCCGGTTGAAATATTGCTAGATATGAGCGCGCTTAGAGCGAGCAGCAAGCAGCTGGATAGGGTTCATTCCCTGTCCAAACGTGAAATGCACCCCCCACCCCCCCCCCGATACAGTGACTCCTACATCGAGACGGCGCTGCCGTCGTACATCCC
>JAZKGW010000061.1:0-8396 GCA_040385685.1 Verrucomicrobiota bacterium
CGCGATCACGGTGAGCAGGATCATCAGCGAGAGCGTGACGATCAGGGCGAAGCCGTTAGGACGACTACGTCGTTGGAGCGATGTGTTAGGTCCGGCGGAGATTTTCATGGAAATTTTCATGGGCTTGAAAGTGTGCTTGGGGACCCCGAGTCGAGACCGGACTTGCAGGCAGCCCGCTACTCGTTCCAACGATGACCCTCGTCTACTCCCCCCGCAATAGGAGGAAATACCCATGAGTTTAAAGGAACTACAATATACGGCGTTTTTCGAGTCCCTAAAACGGGGACAGGGCCCGCTCGGATATTCCGATTCGGCCGCGCAAATGCGGATGCCAGTCTGGTGGGTTTTTCCGCGCATCGAGGCAAACCATCGATCAACCCCCGAAATCGGCATAGTCCCCAAACCGGGGACATTATGATCAATGATTTTGCCCGGCCACCCGGGCAATCGGATGAGCGGCCACCGCATCCCATGCGATCTGTTGGAGCGTGAGATTGAGCGCCTCGCTGCGCCAGAGGAGATTCGGGGATTTTGCAAGAACGTCGGGGACCGGCAGTCCGACCGGTGATCGTCGCGAAATTGCAATAGGACGCCAGCGCCTCCACCGGTGCCTGCGGATGGCCCAGTTTGTCGGTGAAAAGCTCGGATTGCTTGCCAATCCCGGGAACGTTTCCGGCGATCACCTTTTCCCGGAGCGCGAGAACCGCCTGTCCCACCGGAACCACGAAGACGACTTGCCGGCCGAGTTTTTGGTTCAGGTTTATCACATGGTTGTCCATCTGTTTGTAATAGGGAGCGTGCAGCGCGCGCAGGCCGCTCATCGTCTCATCGAAATGAAGATCGCTCCCCTCCACGGAAAGTGACATGCCGAGAAAGACGGCGCAGAAGAATGCTTTGAGCTGTAGCATGATGTTGGGATCGTGGTGTTAGGAATCGCGATGACATACCTTTGGAAGGCGAATGGTCTTTCTTCATGTTTCATTCAGCGCGGGAGCGCGTGTTCCGAATGCCCGTAGCACGGGACTTTGCTCGCCTCATGTCCCCGTTTTGGGGACTGGAATGAACCGGCCGACTGGCTGACCATGAATCCTCACATGAAATTCAGAGTCCTGCTGTTCACACTTGCTTCCACTGCATTCTCACGGGGAGAAACCGGCGCATTCCCACCCATGCCACCGGTCCAGGGGAAGTCGGCGCTGGAGGAATTGAAGACCTTCCAACTGCCGCAGGGTTACCAGATGGAACTCGTGTTGGCCGAGCCCGACATCAAGGAGCCGGTCGTCACGGTATTCGATGGAGATGGTCGGATGTTTGTCGCTGAAATGCGAACCTACATGCAGGACATCGACGGCAACGGCCAGCGCAACGCCACCAGTCGCATCTCGATGCACGTGGACACGAACGGCGATGGAACCTTCGACAAGCACACCATCTTCGCCGATAACCTCATGCTCCCGCGCATGATCCTGCCGCTTGGCAAAGGTCAGATTGTTGTCAATGAAACCGACACGCTCGACCTATATCTCTACACCGACACGAACGGCGACGGCGTTTCCGACAAAAAAGAGCTCTGGTGGAAGGGCGGCCCGCGCGGCGGAAATCTGGAGCACCAGCCGAGCGGTCTCGTCTGGGCCATCGATAACGCGATCTACACGACATATAACAGCTTCCGCCTGCGCTGGACTCCCGACGGCATCGTTAAGGAGGAAACCAAGGCGAACGACGGCCAATGGGGGCTCGGCCAGGACAATCACGGCAGCCTGTACTACGTCAATGCCGGCGGCGAAAAAGGTCCTGTTAGTTTTCAAGCACCTGTCGTTTACGGGATGTTCAATCCGCAGGACCAGTTCGAGACCGGCTTCAAGGAACTCTTTCCCGCAGTGGGTGCGCGGGATTTTCAAGGCGGTCCCAGTCGCGCCCGCGAGCCGGAGGGAACTCTATCAGGCTTTAGCTCCGGTGCGGGAATCGAGGTCTTCCGGGGCGACCAGCTTCCCGCGGAAATGCTCGGCGACGTTTTCTTCGGTGAGCCGGTTGGCCGCCTCGTCCGCCGGGCGAAAGTCACCATGGACGGCGGACTGAAGGTGTTGGGCAATCCCTATCAGCAGCAAAAATCCGAGTTCCTGCGCTCGACCGACCTATGTTTCCGCCCACTGAACATGACCACCGCTCCCGACGGCACGCTCTACATCACGGACATGTATCGCGGCATCATCCAGGAAGCGAACTGGGTGAACCCGGGCAGCTACCTGCGCAAGGTCGTCGAGCAATACCGTTTCGACAAGGTGACCGGGCTCGGTCGCATCTGGCGGCTCACCCACGACTCTACCAAGCGGGTGAAGCAACCGCGCATGTATTCGGAGACGACTGTCCAGCTGGTCGCCCATCTCGCCAGCCCTAACGGTTGGTGGCGGGACACCGCCCAGCGCCTCATTGTTCTTCGCCAGGATCGCTCGGTAGTTCCGATGCTCGAAGCCGGTGCACGCGTTCACAAGCAATACCTCGCACGCATCCACGCGTTATGGACCTTGCAGGGACTCAATGCCGTTAGTCCCGCTCTTGTCCGCGAGAAAATGGCCGACAGTCATCCGCAGGTCCGCATCGCCGCCATCCGCGTGAGCGAGTCGCTTTTCCGCGCCGGGGATGCTTCGTTCCGCGCAGACATCGAAAAGCTCATGTCCGACCCGCAGCCGGAAGTCGCGCTTCAGGCTTGCATGACCGCCAAGTACCTTGCTTGGCCGGAACACATGAAACTTCTTTCCGAAACGGTCCTCAATTCCAAGGCCAAGGGCGTGAGGCAAATCGGCGCCTACCTAACGCTCACCCCCGGCCAACAGATTGCGGAACTTTCGGATAGAGAACGGGCGCTGATGAAAAAGGGCGAGGAAGTCTACTCCACCATTTGCGCCAGTTGCCACGGCGACACCGGGCGTGGCGTGGAAATCGCAGGACTGAAAGGTGCCATGCTCGCGCCGCCGCTCTCAGGCTCCAAGACCATCAGCGGCAGTCCCAAGGGCGGTCTCTATGTTTTGCTCAAAGGACTCCAGGGCGAGATCGCGGGCAAAAAGTACGAAGGACTCATGATCCCGATGGCTTCGAACGACGACGAGTGGCTGGCCTCCGTGCTCAGCTACGTGCGTAACAGTTTCGGCAACCGCGGCACCTTTGTCAGCCCGGCCGATGTCGCTCAGGCCCGCAAGGAAACCGCGGAGCGTGTCCAGCCATGGACCTATGCGGAACTTCAGGCGATGCTTCCCAGGATCGTTCCTAACAATAAGCTGAAAGTCACCGCGAGCGCCAATGGTGGTGACGCGAACAAGGCGATCGATGGCAGCACCGAGTCCCGCTACACCAGCGACGCGTTCGTGCGGCCGGGCATGTGGTTCCAGATCGAGCTCGATGAAGTCCACCCCGTGACCGGAGTGATCCTCGATTCCAGCAACTCGGCCAACGACTACCCCCGCGGCTACGAGCTTGCCGTTTCCACCGATGGCGCGACCTGGAGCGCGCCGCTTGCCAAGGGAGATTCGAAGAATCCAGTGACCGACATCGAGTTCTCGCCGACGCCCGCCCGGTTCATCCGCATCACCCAGTTGGGAAAGGCGGATGGCAACTTCTGGTCCATCCACGAACTGCAAGTGCTTGTGGATTCGGAGAAGACGATTTCCAAACTCGGCAACTAACGGATGCGTGCGATCTGTCACATTCTCGCCGTCGCCGTGATGACGACGTTAGGCGCGCAGGCTGAAGAAAAGATCAGCGTGCTCATTGTCACCGGCCAGAACAATCATGACTGGTTCCGCAGCGCGCCAATGATCGAAAGCCTGTTGGAGGAAACCGGCCGCTTCCAAGTTTCGGTCAGCACGACCCCTTCCGAAGAAGCGCCGGAGGATGCGTGGGGTGCTTGGCGTCCGAAGTTCAAGGATTACGACGTGGTGCTCAGTGATTATAACGGCAAGATGTGGCCGGACGGCGTGAAGTCCGGATTCGTCGATTACGTCCGTAATGGCGGCCACGTCGTGCTCGTCCACGCGGCGAACAACGCATTCAACGGCTGGAAGGAATTCGAAGCCTCCATTGAAGAGGCGGGAAACCGTGACAACGACCCGCCGGCTAAAGCCAGCGCTCCGTAAGATCGACCGTGCCACCCGGAGAATATGTATAGAGATCATGGCTTTCGCCCCGGACCACACGGAACCCAACATGCTTGCGCTAGCAACTAACATCGCAGGGCAAGAATCATGGGGAATTCATATCATCTCACAATCAAATGCGCCGGGCATTCGCAACCTTCGAGGTTCCAAGGCGTTCACTGGACAGCAGGTGCGATTGGGGAGGAGCAAACATTTGCTCTAACAAACTGAATGGTGTCAGAGAAATGACGCCAGTCATCGGGATCGAAATTGGTAAAAGAAAAAAGGCAGGGAGTCCAGCTCCCTGCCTTTTGGTGATTGATTCAGATAAGATTCTTTAATCCACCGGAATCAGTGCGCTCCCACTCGCACGAAGAGCTGTTGCGTGTCCAGAGGAGCTCCGCTGAGCGTGACCGACATCGTCTGGACGTCACCATTGGTTGCGGTGACAGTCTGACTTGCCGTTGCGCCGGCGTCCACGGTCCAATCCACCAGGTTGGTGGAGGTCATGACCGTGTAGGAGGTGAGACCGCTCAACACGGGGTTAAGCCGGGTGTAGCTGAAGGCGCCGGTAGTCTTGTTAGGCAGTGCGACGATCGGATTGACCGATGAGCCGCTGCTAGGGTCGAGACCGAAGGCGAATTCCTGATAGCTGGTCATTCCGTCGCCGTCCGGATCGCCCGAGGTGGTCTTGTCGGACATGCCAGGGTAGTTGGTGTTAATCCACGCTGCAAACAACGCGGGAGAGCTGATGGCCTGCACCTGGTTGATGAAGAGCTTCTGCTTGTAGATCCGGACATCGTATAACAAGCCCGAGAAATAGTTGCCGTAGCCCCCGTTGACGTCGGTCTGCCTGGCGCCCAACGCCAGGTGTCTGCCGCTGGCCAGGTTCATCATCTGACCGAGGGTGATGACATCATGTGAGAGATGGCCGTCCACGTAAAGCGAGCGGACGCCGGTTGTCTCGTCCCAAACGCCAGCGAAATGATGCCAGTTGGTGTCGTTGACGTTGATGTTGCTGCCCCGGCCATCATCATTGAGAAGTCCGCGGAGGGTGAAGCCGGCGACCGGATCGTTATCGACTCGGCGGAGTTGCCAGCCGACACCATTTTCACCGCCCTTGGATACCCAGGGAGACCAGGTTCCCGGGAATCCCTTGGCCCAGAAGGAGATGGTGAACTGGCTGCGGATCGGCCCGTCAAAGGTGTTCATATAACCCGCATCGGTATCGGCGCTGTTGCTGACCGAGACTCCGACATTTCCGGCGGACAGATCCAGCGACTTGCCGCTGAAGCCTGTGGGTACGTCAGACGAATAAGTGAGCAACCCCGCATTTCCACCGACTGCCACACCGTCATGCGTGCCAGTGGGCGCGTAGCCCGAGGTATCTGCCAGAGTCTCCGTGCCGGAAACCCAATGTCCTACCAAGCCAAGGGCTGGGTCAGGCATTACCACCACCGCGACGTGATACACCCGGGTGACCGCGAGGTCCGAGGAGGTGACCGTGTAGTTCACCGGACTGGTGAAGTTCTGAGGACTGCCGGAAGGCTTGTCACAAGTGGCCCCCGCACTGAGGAAGTAGGTTGGTGCGAGCGCAGTCAACGCAGTTCCATAAGGAACGGTAATGGTGATGTTATCGCCGACTGTGGCAATGGTGGAGGGGTTGCTGAGGGTAAATCCGATGATGTTCGCCTCAGGGAGTGCAGGGGCAATCGTGCCGGGAATCGAGACATTGTCCAAGCGGGTCCAGCCCCAGCCACCTTTGTTATAATCGATGAAGTCGAGGGTGTAGCGCTTGCCGTCGTTGGCATACGGTGCCAGCTCGGCCAAGGTGAAACTGCCATTGGAATAGCCACCGCCATTGCCCGCACGTCTCTTGGCCAGGATGTAGGTGTTGGTAGCGACATCGCGCAGGGCAACGCCCGCAAAGCCGCTGTCACTGGAGGCATTTTGGGGGATTGCCGAAGGGCTCACGCCGGGTGCGGCGAGATTCCCTTGTCCGCCTCCTAACTGGAAGGTGAGCGGTCCAAGGTTGTTCAGGTAGAAGTCCGGGGAGCGGCCGAACCGTGTTTCCGCTCCATCGGCAGTCGGACCTTCGGGGGTGCCGAGGCCTTCGTTTTCCCATAGTGCGCCGGGCGCGGGCCAGACCTGGGTCCATCCCTGCAAGCCGGAGTTGAAGTCGTAGGTGAGAGGGTCGGCTTGGATGACCGTCACGGTGTAGGCCTTGGTGCTGAAGTCCTCGGCGGTGATGGTGTAGGTCTGCGGGTCGGAGAAGTCTCGGGAAGTCCCGGAAGGGAATGCGCCATCCTCTGATGCGAAAGGGGAAACCGTGTAGTAACCGCCGAGACTCATCACATCCACAAAATTTGATACGTATTTGGTGATGTTGGTGCCTGAGATCGTGGCTGGACCCAGGCCATCGAGATCGAAGGTGAGAATTTCCTTGGCTGCGCTCGCGACTGGGGTGGCAGTGATTTCGGCCGAATACGGGCCGCTGACATTTATGCTGTTAGTGCCTAGAACCTTGAAGAGATACGGCACGCCATTGGTCAAGCCCTGCTTGAGAAAGGGCGGTGCCGCAATGGTTTCAGTCGATTCCCCGTCGGTGATGGTATTCTTGGTCCACACCGTGTATTCCGTGGCTCCGAGCGAAGGTGTCCAGGTCAGGTTGACCTTCTGGCTGCCAACTGTTGCCGCCAGGCCTTGCGGTGCCAACTGCGGAATGAGGTTGAAAACATCAGTTTGCTCGAGCGCGTGGTTGTAGATGCGGACATCGAACAAATTGCCGGTAAAGAAGTGGCTGTAGCCCGTGGGTTCGTTTTGCCGGGCACCCAAAACCAGATGGCGGCCGGTGGCTAAGTCTATCGTGTCGTCCCCGGTGATGATCTCATGGGAAAACACTCCGTCCACATAGAGCGCGCGGGTGAATGTGGACGCATCCCAAACGGCGGCGAAATGGTGCCAGTTGGCGTCGTTGACGTTGATTGGGCTGTCCCCGCCGTTGTCGTTGGGGAGTCCGCGGAGGGTGAAGCCAGCCCCCGAGCTGCCACCTATGCGGCGGACTTGCCAGCCGGCGCCCTCACCGTCCTTGGCAAGCCAAGGGGACCAGTCTCCCGGAAATCCTTTGGCCCAAAAGGCGACAGTGAGTTGGTTGCTGGTGCCTTGGTCAAAGGTGTCCAGGTAACCCGCATCGGACGTGGAGCTGTTGGCGATCTCCACCGCGGCCCCGTTGCTCAGGCTCAAGGAGCGAAGCGCAGGGTCGGTGAAGCCCGGGGGCAAATCCGTGCTGTAGCCGAGCGTTCCGCCGACGCCAACGCCATTATGCACGCTTCCGGTGGATGACACGTTTTCCAGGTTCTCCGCGCCGGAGAGCCAATGGCCGACAAGTTCCGCCCGGGCCTGTGTCCCGGTGCCGAAGAACATCGCCGTCCCCATTGCCGCAGAAAGCGCAAGGGTTCTTAGATGAGCTCTAATGGGTTGAATTCTGTCTATGGGTTTCATGGTTAATTTCCTGTGTGTTCTATTTTTTGAATTTCCAGCTAGTGGAATATCGGTGTGAATGGGAGGGTAATGGATCAATATTCAACTGTGGATTTTAGGGTAGATAGATATATCAAATGACTTTCTCTATTTCAGATTTGGGTGATCTGAATTCCCACAACTGAGATGCAGTCTGTCCAAACGTGCTGATTGCGCTAGTCCCCAAAACGGGGACAACGGGAGGCGCGAAGGGGGCGTGAACGGCGTGGCGGAAGAAAATCACCGCCAGCCCGGCCATGCCGATCAAACCGTGATCGGTTCATGGAATGCCATTCAGGCCCGGTATTTGATGATCGCCTCCACCTTGCTGCGGACGTGCAGCTTGAGGCAGATGCGCTTCACATACGTCCGGACGGTTTCCAGCGTAATGTCCAATTGATCAGCCACCTCTTTATAGACATAGCCGGATGCAAGGAGCTTCAGGACGTCCTTCTCTCTCGGAGTGAGCTTGTCGTTTTCATCCTCGATGTTCTTTTCCGCCCGGAAGTACTGAGCCACCTTGCGCGCGATGTGGCTGGAAAAAGGAGCGCCGCCCGAGTAAACATCGCGGATCGCATTATAGATGTCTTCCGGCGTGCTCGATTTGAGGAGATAGCCGCTGGCTCCCTCCTTCAGCGCCCGGAAAATATTATCCTCCTCCTCATAGGCGGTCAGCATGACGACTTCCAGGCGGGGAAGCTTCTTCTTGAGATCCCGGATGCAGTCGATGCCGGAGATCCCCGGCAG
>JAZKGW010000062.1:0-37369 GCA_040385685.1 Verrucomicrobiota bacterium
TGTCGCCGACTACGTGGGTGACTCGTTAGGCCTCGCCTATCATGCGAAAGCCACCGATGCCGACGTAATCGTCTTCTGCGGCGTCCATTTCATGGCGGAAACGGCGAAGATCGTGAACCCCGGCAAAATCGTCGTCCTGCCGGATGCCGACGCGGGTTGCTCGCTCGAACAATCCTGTCCTGCCCCCGAACTCGAAGCCTTTCTCAAGGCCAACGCGGAAAAGAACTACTACGTCATCGCCTACATCAACTGCTCCGGCGGCGTGAAAGCGCTCTGCGACGTCATTGTCACCTCCGGCAACGCCATCAAAATCGTCAACCAAGCCCCCGCTGACCGACCGATCCTTTTCGTCCCCGACGAAAACCTCGGCGCATGGGTCATCGAACAAACCGGCCGCAAGATGGACCTGTGGAAGGGCAACTGTTATGTCCACGTCGAGTTCACCCGCGACTCCATCAACCGAATCAAGTCCGAATACCCGAACGCCCTCGTCGTCGCCCACCCCGAATGCACCCAGGCCGTTAGATTGCTGGCCGACGAGGTTTGCTCGACGGAAAAGATGATCGCCTACTGCAAGAACGCGCCGGTTAGAGACATCATCGTCGTCACCGAAAGCGGCATGCTCCACCGCCTGCGCAAGGAGTGCCCGGACAAGAACCTCATTCCCGGCCCCACCGACCGCTGCGCCTGCGCGGATTGCCGTTACATGAAGATGAACACCCTTCAAAAGCTGCGCGACTGCCTGGACACCCTCCAGCCCCGCGTGGAGATGGAGGAATCCCTGCGCAAACGCGCCGAGCTGCCGTTGCTGCGGATGCTGGAGCAGTCGAAGTGATCCGAGGCATTCCTCACAAGATTTCCACTCTCCCGGTCCCGCCATCCACGCGCACGCGCGTGCCGTTGCTCAGGCGAGAGAGCGACTCCCTCACGGACATGACCGCTGGAATCCGCATCTCGCGCGCGGTCACCGCACCGTGCGACAGCGGTCCGCCGCTTTCCGTGATAACGGCCGCGGCATTATAAAAAAGCGGCGTCCAAGTCGGATTCGTCGTCCCCGCCACCAGCACCGCGCCTTTGGGAAATTTCGCGAAATCATCCGGCCCCAGCACCAGGAACACCGGGCCTTCTGCTACTCCGGCACTTCCGGCGAGCCCTTGGAGGAAATCGCCGTCATCCTTACGGAAGACGGGACCGGATTCACCGAGAACCCAATCCGGCTTGCGCATGCGGTCGCGGTGATAGGCAGTCTTCTGCGTTTTCACCTGATCGGCAAACGCCGCCCATCCTTCATCCGAATCCATCAGCAGTGCGGTTTCCATCTGTTGTTGGTGGGCGAAAAAAACATCCATCGGCTCATCTAACAAATCACGGGGCGCCAGTTTCTCCCCCAGCGCCCGCAGGCCGCGGCGCAATGCCGGAGTGAGACGGGTCGTCTGATAGTGTTCCAGATCATCCAAGCTGGTATAAACCCGTGCCAGCCGCAGCAGCTCATGGAAGAAGAAATGCAGATCTGGCGGCAATTGGTTGAAGAACTCCGCCTCCGCTTCCTGCGCCCGGACCTTGAGTTCGCGCTGTGTCTCGGACGGCGGATGATCCATCGGTGAATCCAGAATCAATCTGACATTGTCCAACACTATCTCCGGAGCTTCTCCCCATGTTGCGATGTATGCGTCGAAATCCACCTCGCGATGTCCGTGATCCCTGATAAACCTCTGAAACCGATCACTGAACTCAGGGAATCCACCTAATCCATCGTTCAACAAGATTTCCCGCGAAGCCCGCGATGCGATCTCCAGCCGCAGCATCGGCTGCTCCTTCACCATGAGCGCCAAATCGAACAACTCCTTGTTAATTTGACCGGTCTTCGTATCACACCACGCCATCAACCGGTCGAAAATCTCGTTGCCCCCCTCATGGCCACACACCAGTTGCAACAAGCCGTGAAGAATTTGATAGATCGTCCCATGGGCGATTGAGATGGCGATATTCGGCAGGAAATACCGCGCGCCATGCTCGTTCACCGCGAGCACATGCCGCCAAATCTCCAAGGGTGACTTTTCCTCCAACGGCTCCCCCTGAAATCGCCCGAGTGTCACCAGATAGTGATCCAGATCCCGCATCCACGCGACCGGCAATTCCTGCACCCACGCATAGCGCCGGCGTAGTTCCGGAATCATCGCCCGCAGGTCATCCAGGGAGCTGACGTAAAATGGCGCGCGCCTCGCATGGAGTTCCACCGCATTCTGATCCCCATAAATATAGTGGTCGAATTTCGCGAACCATTTACCGGAAAACGCGGGAAAATCCAGCAGCTCAAACGAATGGTCCAGTGACCGATGAAACCCGGATTCCACGAAATCCCACGTGAGCGGAGTGATCACATTGGGGAATCGCTCCGCGGATTCATCCCGTGTCCAGTGTGGAGGGATGGTTGTGACGGGCCGGGATTGCAGCAACCACAATTTCCCCTTCGCGAACGCCCACTCGATGTCTTGTGGAAATCCATAGCTGTCCTCCACCCGGATGAGCAAATCCACCAACTCGGCAAGCTCGCCTTCATCCATGCTTGCGGCGGAAGATTCATCATCCGTCAGAGACATCTCACAGGTTCCCGCATCGCCACCGATCACCTTCCTTGATTTTCTTCCGATATTCCTCAGCCGAATCGATCGATCGGCTTTGTCGATGATCCACTGGTCCACCTCCCCTTCTCCGCTCACGACGGACTCACCCAGTCCGAAGTTTGAGTTGACCACCATCTCCGCCAAATTCCCATTCACCGGATTGATACTGAAACCCACTCCCGCGCACTCGCTGGGAACCATCTCCTGCACCACCACCGCCATGGCGGCATGGGCATGATCGAACCCCTGTTGCTCGCGATAGGCCACCGCCCGATCCGCCCAGAGGGAAGAGTAACAAGCGCGCACACGGGCCACCACCTCATCCGCCCGCACATGCAGGAACGTCTCATGCTGCCCCGCAAAGGCAGCCCCGGCCAGATCCTCCATTGTCGAAGAAGAGCGCACCGAAAAGAATGTATCCTCAGGCCAATCCCTGAGGCGTTTCGATATTTCAATAGCGGCATGCTCCGGTATTAAATGCTTCAAAAGTTTTTTCTGGATCTCTCCACATTCCTTTCTCAATTCAGCCGGATTCCCTAACGACAGTCCCTTAGCGTCCAACCACCCGTCTCCCGCTTGCCGCACAAATTCCTTGTAAACCATGACACCAATCACAAACCCGCGCGGCACAGGAAATCCCCGCTGCGTCAGCAAGGATAGATTCGCCCCCTTCCCTCCGCTGAAATCAAGGGATCCGGCGGCGGCATCTTCAAACGATAATGTATTTTTCATGAAAGTAGCGTTGGGTGGAGTGAATCATTTTTCGCCCACCGTTTCGTGAGCCACAGGGCGAAGACTGCGAGTGAAAATCCAGCAACAAGATCGATGGCATAGTGGTAACGAAGATAGATCGTCGCCACCCAGATGCCGGCACATGGAATCAGATAGAGCCGGAACCGCCATGGGCTATGGCGCTTGTCGAAAAACAGCAGGTAGCATGATACCGCGCAGTGCAGGCTTGGGAATACATCGACTCCGTTGCTGCCGTTCGCGACCACCCATGCGTTGAACCTGGTGATCGCCCAGCCTGTGAGTGGAACTCCGAACTCTTCCGGAAATGCCAGATGCGGGCCACCCGCGGGAATCCACGAATAGCCGAGAAACCCGATTCCATAGACGGTGAAAAGCCCCACCATCAGCCGCCGCATCATCGGGATGCCGCGATAGGTGTAATAGCACAAGCTGATGAGCAGATAGGGGAAAAACAGCAGGTAGCAGAAGCTCAGAATCTCCGTCAGCCAAGGCGCGGCAATTTTCCCAGCCTGGTCGCTCAAGGTCGTTCCGAACAGCGCGCGGTCGAATCCGGCGAGCGCGACGTCAAACTTCTGCGGCGTCACTTTCAGCACGGAAGTTTTCATATTCATGAAAACCCCGTTCATCGCCACTACCGGGAACCAAAGGCGCGCCCACCACCACCCTCTCGTCCGCCACCGGCAGCAACATGCGATGATCAGACAGCTCATTGCAATCGTCACTCCATACAGCAGCGCATCGGCATCCTGCGGACCTGCGGCAAAGCAGAGGCGGAGCCCCTGGATCACAAGAAAGCCACCAAAGAACCATTCGTGCGGCAATAATTTCAGGCGAAGGGGGAAGTTCATTTGCCAGACAAGTGGTTTAAAACTTCCGCATGAAATCGCCACGCCGGGCCATGCATCGCAGGGCTAAACGCTCCATTCCAAACGGCGACACACAGCTTCATCACTCGTCGGAAACATTTGAGAGCGGCCACGGTGAAAAACAGATAAGCGGCCATCCCAGCCAATCCATGGAGCCAACCGATCAGCAACAGCATCACGCCCGCCCAGACCAAGCCGAGCGGAACTCCGACCAGAATGCGCCAGAGAGAAATGACATTCTTCCCGTCCGCCAGACGGCGCGCTGCGAACCAGGCA
The DNA here is from genome assembly GCA_040385685.1 of Verrucomicrobiota bacterium. Lineage (GTDB taxonomy): Bacteria > Verrucomicrobiota > Verrucomicrobiia > Verrucomicrobiales > Akkermansiaceae > Luteolibacter. Next base: position 4,520 of record JAZKGW010000062.1, read on the forward strand.
AGCATCAGCGGCGGCAGATTGAATAGAACTCCCGCCAAGGCCAGCGGTCCCAACAATAGCAGAAGCAGTAGATAAAAGATCCATGGTTTCCCCGGAAACAGGGGCACGCCTTGAAAATCCAACAACCGAGATTTCGAGATTTCTGCCAGTCCCTCCGACAATCGGGAAGGCACTCCCGCTTCGAGGGCTTTCAGGGATTCAAAATAGCCGCGCCCTGTTCCCAACGTCGCGGCAAAGGCCAGCCGCTCCGCCATTTCCTGCTCGCTTGCGGATGAGAAATTCACACCCACATTCTCCAGCGCGCGGCTGATCCTCCGTTTCAGTTCGTTCAACTTTCCGTGCTCACTGGGATTGGCGGAAAAATCCATATCGACGGGCTCACCTATCACGACTTCCACGCGGCTGCGGAACACCCACGCTCTTTCGTAATGGATTCCCAATGGTATGATCCGCAGTGGCACGCCCAACCTCAATGCCGCCAACGCGACCCGGGCCGCGCCACTTTTAAAGGGCAAATGACGCGGCCCCAGCGAACTCGTCCCCTCCGGAAAAATAGCAAGCTCGCCTCCATTGGCTAACAAATCCGTACAGGCGTGCAGCGCGGCCACATTTCCTCCCGCCGCCGCATCATCTTTTTCCCTCGCCACTTCGATGCCGCAGAAAAACAACCGTCCCGGCAGACTTCTCCGCAACTGGGTGGAGACCAGGAAAACACCCTTGGGCATGAGTTGATGATAAATGAATCCGTCCACCGCTCCGTTCCGATGGAGGCCGAGATAGAGGACCGGCCCCGCATCCGGCAGCCGCTCCGCCCCGCGGATGCGGACCTTGTCGAAATACAGCTTCACGCACAGCCAGTGGCAGCTGCTATACCACCACCCCGCCCAGCCGCTCGTCGAGGCATGCATCGGAAAACTCATTCCCGGTTTCTATCAATAATCCCGGCAGACCGTTAATTGAACGTTTCAATGAAATCATCGACTCACTCGATGATGCGATTGACAGGACTGGAAGAGGCATTCCACCCGTCCACCTCCCCCAACGGCCACATTTTAGCATTTCCCATCATCGTCGCCTTTTTGTAGGGTCGCACCCACATGAGTTCCGCTTCCCTCCGTGCTGCCATCCGCGACGTGGCCGATTTCCCAAAACCCGGGATCGTCTTCAAGGACATCACACCGGTCCTCGCCGATGGGAAGCTCTTTCGCGAATCCATTTCCTTGCTTTGTGCGACGGCCGGTGGCGTAAAAATCGACAAGGTCGTCGGCATCGATGCCCGCGGCTTCATTTTTGCCGCCGCCGTGGCCGATCGCCTGGGCGCGGGCTTCGTCCCCGTTCGGAAAAAGGGCAAGCTGCCGTGGAAAACCCGCCAGACCGCCTACTCGCTCGAATACGGCGAATCGATCGTCGAACTCCACGAGGACGCTGTGAAACCCGGCGAATCCGTCCTGCTGGTCGATGACCTGTTAGCCACCGGCGGCACCGCCGCCGCCGCCGTGAAACTGCTCGACGAACTCGGCGCGAACATCGTCGCCATTTCCGTGCTGATCGAGCTTGGTTTTCTAGCAGGCCGTGCCAAGCTCACGCCTCACACCGTCCACTCGATCATCACTTACTGATCTTCATTTTCAGCATTTCAGCTTTTACCTCCCAACCATCATGTCCTGGCAAACCTACAACCAATCCCTCGTCCGCTATCCCCAACACGGATTCTCACTCGATCTCTCCCTGATGGACATCGAGCCGGGTTATGTTAGCGCTCTCCAACCGAAAATCGCCAAGGCGTTCGCCGACATGGAAGCCGTCGAGTCCGGAGCCATTGCGAATCCCGATGAAGGCCGCATGGTCGGCCACTACTGGCTTCGCAACGCCTCCCTCGCCCCGACCGAGGAACTGCGCCGCGCCATCACCGATCCCCTCGACGACCTCAAGCGCTTCGCGGAAAAAATCCACACCGGCGGCATCGCCCCGCCAACCGGTGGGAATTACAAGCAAGTCCTGCTGATCGGCATCGGCGGCTCCGCCCTCGGCCCGCAGCTCGTGTCCGAGGCCATCGGCCAGAACGCGCGGCTGCCGCTGCACTTCTTCGACAACACCGATCCCGCCGGCATGGACACCGTCATCGCTACGCTCTCCAAGATCGGGCTCGATAGAACCCTCGCCCTCGTCATCTCCAAATCCGGCGGCACCGCCGAGACCCGCAATGGAATGTTAGAGGCGAAGGCCGCCTGGGAAGCCGTCGGCCTCGACTTCGGTCGCCACGCCGCCGCCGTCACCGGCACCGGTTCGAAGCTCGATCAATACGCCATTTCCCACCATTTCATCGCCCGCTTTCCGATGGAAGACTGGATCGGCGGCCGCACCTCCGTGCTCTCCACCGTCGGCCTCGTCCCCGCCGCGCTCCAGGGCCTCGACATCGACGCCCTCCTCGCCGGTGCCGCCGCCATGGATGTGGAAACCCGCAAGCAGGATGTCTCAAAGAACGCCGCCATGCAGCTCGCCCTCGCCTGGCACAGCGCCACTAACGGCAAGGGCGAAAAGGACATGGTCGTCCTGCCTTACAAGGACTCGCTCGTTCTGTTCTCGAAATACCTCCAACAGCTCGTCATGGAATCCTTGGGCAAGGCGCATGATCTCGATGGCAAGCCTGTGAACCAGGGCATCGCCGTCTACGGCAACAAAGGCTCCACCGACCAGCATGCCTACGTTCAACAGCTCCGCGACGGAGTGAACAATTTCTTCGCCACGTTCATCGAAGTTAGAAAGGGCCGCCACGGCCATAGCATCGAGGTCGATCCCGGCACCACCACCGCCGATTACCTGCAGGGCTTCTTCCGGGGCACCCGCAAGGCGCTGCATGAGTCCGGCCGCAAGTCGCTGACCATCTCCATCCCGGAGGTGACGCCGTTCCAACTCGGCCTGCTCATCGCCCTGTTCGAGCGCACTGTTAGTTTCTACGCCTCGCTCGTCAACATCAACGCCTACCACCAGCCGGGCGTCGAGGCCGGGAAAAAGGCCGCCGGCGCCTTCATCGAAACCCTCAACAAGGTCCGCGGCCATCTCACCGCCTACGCCAAGACCGCCGGTGACGTCGCCACCGAAGTCGATGCGGATCCCGAGGACGTCTATCATTGCCTCGCCCATCTATCCGCCAACGGTGAGGTCCAGATCTCCATTGGTGCCACTCCTGCCGACGATACCTTCCAGCTTTGAGCCTGCGGCCCACCAAAAACCCGTTTCCGGAGAGACCCATCAGGGCACCCGGCACCGTCGTCCGGAGCATCGCCATTTTCCTCAGCGGATGTGGCGTGATTCTGGTGTTCGGCGGCTTCCTCATGTGGTTCAACCACGCCTATCCGGATCGAAGGAACGAGAACCTCAGGTCGAGTCCATCGCCTAACGGAAAAATCCAAGCGGTACTATTCCGCCGGACGAAGTTGGACAACCAGGGCTTCACCACCCATGTCGCCATCATCGAAACCGGCACGGAACTCCCCAACCGCTCCGGCAAGGCGTTCATCGCAGAAGGCGAACCGTCCGTGATTCTCCGCTGGATCGATAACACCCACCTCGTCATCGACGACCCGGACAGCACCAAGGTGATTCTCCGCGCCTCCCAGGTGGGCGATATTCAAATCAGCGATCACTGATCCCGCCCATTCAGCCCGACAGGCGGACCGTCCGGAGCTCAATTTTGTTAGAAACAACGGGATTCTAACGGGTCATCGGGCGTTTCAAATTGCGGCGGCGATCCCGTGCCGGGCAGCCTGGCACCGGTGTGGCCGAAGAGCCCAATTCTTACAGTCATCAACTTCGGATTCTGGTTCTGGATGTCGTTTTCGAACGGGCCGCAGGAGGCCCCCTCGCGATTGCGGCAGGTCATGGGACCGCCCGGATGTTGCGGTTTCGCAGTGGTTCCTGAGCTGAGCGACTCTTGCCGGCAATGCAAGTTACCACGGTAACCCATTTATTACCCCCTCCCACAAACCGGATGCGGTAATTTCATCGCAGCACTGTCGGAGAACTCGCGCCGATTCCGCTCCTCACATGAAGCGACCATCCCGGGTCGTCGCCGCGACAACCCAGCCTAATTCCACCGTGCGGTCCAGACCGCCGCTTTAAACACCATGACACACAACCCATCCGCTTCTTTCGCAATCCGTCTCCTGCTGGCAGGCCTGATGATTCTGGCGTTCGCGCCCCGGGCGTCGGCGCAGACCTTCGTCCATCCCGGGCTGCTGCATACCGAGGCCGATTTTAACCGGATGAAGGCGAAGGTGGACCTGGGTGCGCAGCCGTGGCTTTCCGGGTGGCAGGCTCTGACCAGTCACGGCTATTCCCAGCTCGGTGCGGCTCCGCGTCCGCTGGCTACGGTGATCCGGCCCGGCAACGTCGCGCAGATGTATATCGACATCTATCGGACGTATCAGTGCGCGTTGCGCTGGAAAGTCTCGGGCGACACGAACTATGCGGACCAGGCCGTTACTTTCCTGAACGCCTGGTCGTCCACCATGACCGGACTGACCGGCAATGCCGACCGCTTCCTGGCGGCCGGCATCCACGGTTACCAATGGGCCAACGCCGGTGAAATCATGCGCACCTATCCGGGCTGGGCACCGGCGGACATGGCCCGGTTCCAGAACCTGCTGGTGACCATCTTCTATCCGATGAACCATGATTTCCTGGTGAACCACAACGGCGCCGCGATCACCAACTATTGGAGCAACTGGGATCTGAGCAACATCGCCTCCATGCAGGCGATCGGGGTCTTTTGCGACCGGGCCGACATTTACAACGAGGCGATGAACTACATCTATCAGGGTGCCGGCAACGGTGCCATCGACCGGGCGATCTATAACCTCCACGCCGGCAACCTCGGGCAGATGCAGGAGTCGGGGCGCGACCAGGGACACACCACCCTGAGCATCTCCCTGCTGGGCGCAATCTGCGAGATGGGATGGAACCAGGGCGAGGACCTTTATGGCTACCGCAACAACCGCTGCCTGGCCGGCGCGGAGTATGTCTTCAAATACAATCAATGGCAGGACGTGCCTTACGTGCCCTACATGTGGGGCACCGGCCAAAGCGGCACCTGGCAGATTCAAGCCAACGTCTCTGGCGCGGCACGGGGCAGCTATCGCCCGATCGCGGAGATGGTTTACAACCACTACGTCAATCGGCTCGGCCTGGCGGCTCCTTTCTCCAAAGAGGTGGCTGAGCAGCACCGGCCCGAGGGGAACGGCGGAAATGGCGACCAACTCGGTTTCGGCACCCTGACCTTCACCCGCGACCCGATCGCCGCCGGGGCAAACCCGAAACTCACGGTGGCCCAAAGCGCTGGCGACGTGATTCTCTCGTGGTGGGGCTCCGCCTACGCGCCGACCTACAACGTCAAGCGTGCAACCAATCCCGGAGGCCCCTATGTCACCATCGCGGCGGGCGTGAGCGGCGACCTCACCACCTACACCGACGCGGACGTGGCGGCACCCGGCCAATACTACTACGTGGTGACGGGCGTATTGCCCTCGGCGCAGGAGACAGGGCCATCCAATGAGGTGCGGGCCGCATTCCCTGCGGAGCTCACCACTTGGCTGAAAGCCGACGAAACAAGCGGCACCACGGCGGCGGACTCCAGCGGCAAGGGCCATATCGGCACGCTGGTCAGCGGCCCGACCTGGACGGCTGGCAAGACCGGCAATGCGATCTCCCTCGACGGCGTGAACGACCACGTGAGCCTACCCCCAGACGTGGTCGGCGGCCTGTCGGACTTCACCGTCGCCACCTGGGTTTATCTCAACAGCAGCAACACCTGGTCGCGCATCTTCGACTTCGGGGGCAAACCGGGCTCCTACATGTTCCTCACCCCCCGCTCGGGAAACGGCACCACCCGCTTCACCTTCGCGACAGTCTATGGCTACAATGAACAGCGCATCGATGGCCCCGCCTTGCCCACCGGCCAGTGGGTCCACGTCGCGGTGACCCTATCAGGCCGCGTGGCCACCCTCTACATCAACGGCGTCGAGGCGGGCCGGAGCCTCGATTGCTTTCTCCAGCCCATCCAACTGGCGGAGGGTGCGCAAAACTGGATCGGGCGCTCGCAATATCCCAACGATCCCTACCTCAACGGTAAAGTGGACGATTTCCGCATCTATCAGTATGCGCTCGGTGGCCACGACGTTTACGCCCTATGGGGCCAGAGCCCGAACCACGCGCCGTCCTTCACCGGCGAACACGTGGCGAAGGCGAATGCGACCGAGGACGCCAACTACAGCACCACCGCGCAAACGCTCGCCACAAGCGCCAACGACCCCGATGGCAACGCGCTAACTTTCACCAAACTGGACGGCCCGGCTTGGCTCACGGTGGCCGCCAACGGTGCTCTTTCCGGCACCCCCGCCAATGCCGACGTTGGCCCTAACACCTTCCTGGTGCGGGTGGCCGACCCATCCGGCGCGGGAGGCGTCACCCGGCTGCACATCGATGTCATCAACACCAACGACGCCCCGACCTGGCTTTCCGATCCCGTGGTCAAACCCTCCGTCACCCGCGATCAACCGTACCTCACCGCCTCGCTCGCCGCGGATGCGGCCGATGTCGATGGCGGTGCGACCCTCACCTTCAGCATAGTGGCTGGTCCCGCCTGGCTGTCCGTCGCCGCCGATGGCACGCTCTCCGGCACGCCCGGCACCGGCGATGTCGGCACTAACAACTTCACCGTGCGCGTCACCGACGACACCGGCTTGTCCGATGACGCCACGCTTGCCATCACCGTGTTGCCGTTTCAGATGCGCGCCCATCTTGCCTTCGAGGACAACACGAACGACAGCCTCGGCAACTTCCCCGGCACCGCTACCGGCACTCCAGCTTACGGCATCGGCCGCATCGGTCGCGGCATGGTGTTCGATGGCGTGGATGACTACGTCTCGCTGCCGGCGGCGGCTGGCGACTCTCAGGACATTTCGATCGCCTCCTGGGTCTTCTGGAATGGCGGCGCGGCGAATCAACGCGTATTCGATTTCGGCAACGACACCTCGCAATATCTCTTCCTCTCTCCGAGCTCCGGTGGCCTGCGTTTCGCCATCAAAAACGGCGGTGCCGAGCAAGCGATCACCAGTGCGACACTCGCCACGGGCCAGTGGGTCCACCTCGTCGTGACGCTCGGCGGCAACACCGCCACGCTATATGCGAATGGCACCGCCGTTGGAACTAACAACGCGGTCACCATCAATCCGAGCGATTTCAAACCGAAGTTCAACTACATCGGGAAATCGCAATGGGCGGACCCGTTATTCAATGGCGTGATCGATGGTTTTCGCATTTATAATTACGCGATAACTCCCGCCGAGATTGCCGTGCTGATGGACGAGGTGCCCGCCGTGCCCGTTGGTGTCACCGCTACGCCCAAGACGAGCCGCATCGACCTCACCTGGAGCGCCAGCCAGGGCGCTCAGACCTACACTGTGAAGCGCAGCCTGAACTCCGGCGGCCTCTACACGGTTGTCGCCAGCGGTCTAACGGCCACCACGTTTTCGAACACCGGGCTAACCAATGGCACTCCCTATTATTACGTGGTCAGCGCCACCAACGCCAAAGGCGAAAGTGCCGACTCCGCTCAGGTCACGGCCGTGCCGTCCGATCTGCTGGCTTGGTGGAAGTTCAACGAAACGAGCGGCACCACCGCCGCCGACTCCAGTGGCAACGGCCGGGACGGCACGCTCACTAACGGGCCGGTTTGGGCTCCCGGTCTTTTCAATGGCGGAGTCGGCATTCCCGCCGTGAACAACGAAAGCGTGACTTTGCCAACCGGTATCGTCAGCGGCCTCAGCGACTTCACCATCTCCGGTTGGGTGAAGATCAATGCCTTCACCACCTTCGCGCGCATCTTCGATTTCGGCACCAGCACGGCGAACTACATGTTCCTCACGCCGCAGTACACCGGCACCGCACCGAACGCCGCGAAACTCCGCTTCGCCATCCGCACGCCGTCGGTGACGGAGGATCCAGCGGGAGCGGCGCTGAACCAGGTCACTAGCACCATCGCCATGACAGCAGGTGTCTGGACCCACGTTGCCGTCACGCTGACCGGCACTACAGGCCGTATCTATGTGAACGGCACTTTGGCGGGCACCACCACCACCATGACGCTCAAGCCGTCCGACCTCGGGAGCACGAACCTGAATTGGTTCGGCGATTCCCAGTTCGGAGGGGACCCGACGCTCAACGGCCTTCTCGATGACTTCCGCATCCACAGCCGCGCCTTGAGCGACGCGGAGATCAACGCCGCCGCCCATCCGTCGCCCCAGGTCCCCAACGGCCTAACGGCCGGCGCGGGCGATACGCAATTGCCGCTGCACTGGAACGTCGCGAATTTCGCGTCCAGCTACACGCTGAAACGGGCGACCATAAGTGGCGGTTCCTATGAGGTCATCGCCAGCGGGCTGACCACCACCAGCTACACTGACACCGGGCTCACCAATGATACGACCTATTATTACGTCGTCAGCGCAAGCAACACCTTCGCAGGCGAAAGCGCAAACTCCAGCGAGTGGGTAGCAACCCCCACCTACTTGCGCGCCTATCTGAAGTTCGATGAAAGCGAAGGCACCACCGCCGCCGATTCCAGCGGACTCGGCTGGAATGCCACCACCGTCAACGGCCCCGTCTGGGAAGAAGGGAAATCCGCCAACGCCCTGGCCTTTACCGGCAGCTCTTCCCAATACGCCACCTTGCCGACGGGTGTCATCGGCGGTCTAACGAACACCACCGTCATGGCGTGGGTCAAACTAAACGGTGCTCCCACCACCTGGCAGCGCGTCTTTGACTTCGGCACCGGCACCACGAACTACATGTTCCTCTCCACGCAATTTGGCACCGGCGGCAACGCGAACAAACTCCGCTTCGCCATCCGCACGCCCTCGGTCGGCGAAGAGGGCATCAACAGCAACACCGTCAACCCGGTTGGCGCCTGGGCTCACGTCGCGGTCGTGCTTTCCGGCAGCACCGGTCGGCTCTACCTGAATGGCGTGCAGGTCGGTGTGAACAACGCGATGACCCTCACCCCCTCCAGTCTTGGCAGCACGACGCAAAACTACCTCGGCAAGTCACAGTGGCCCGACCCTTACTTCAACGGTTCCATCGACGACTTCCGCATCCACTCGCGCGCCATGACGACCGAGGAAGTCGCGGCCTTCGCCACCCCGCTCGCCGCACCCGAAAACCTCGAAGCCACCGGCGGTGTCCAGCAAGTCCAGCTCGCTTGGGATGCCGTGCCGAATGCCACGACCTACACCGTTAAATCCTCCACCGTTTCCGGCGGCCCCCACACCCCGGTCGCCACCGGCCTCGCCTTGCCCGCCTTCACCCACACCGGCCTCGCCAATGGCATTTCCCGCTATTACATCGTCAGCGCGGAGAACCTTGCCGGCCTCGGTCCCGATTCCGCGGAAGCCACCGCGATGCCGGAGTCTTCGCCGATCACGGAGGGAGAAATCCGCACCTCGACCCTGACCCTTTCAAATCTCACAACGGGCGGCGGCAACCTCACTATGGCCATCGCCGCATCGGTCATCGGCCACAATTATCAGGTCCAACGTTCGCCCGATCTGACTGCGGTTTCGTGGGAAAACGTCGGCACCGCCCAGCTTGGCACCGGCGGCGAACTCCAAATCGTCCTGCCGCTCACCCTAACCGGCGACAAGGGATTCTACCGGATCCTCATCAACCGGTGAGTGATCCGCTGGCTTCACGGCGGAGCACGAGATCGCGGGTACCATGCGGTTACACCGGTGGGCAGCAAGGAAAGTCCACCGGCCGCGCGGGTAAAATCCGCTCCCGAACTGCCGGGGAATCCCGCTTGCCCCCCCGCCGACCCGTGCTAAGGTCCGGCCCCAATGTTTGAGCGGATTGCGAAAACCCTATACGCCCCTGCAGCCGGAATCGCGGGTTCGATGTTCCTGTTAGCCGCGTCACCCGCGTTCGCGCAGGCGAACGCGCCGCTGGCTCCTGCTCAGTTTGATCCATCAGACGTCTATTTCCAAGGCTACCTGGCGACCCGTGCCGCGGAACAACTCGAAGCAAACGGCGACTTTGTGGGAGCCGCGGAAAAATTGAAGCGTGCCCGCGAACTCTTCGACACCGTCCACCGCTATTATCCGACTTGGAAAACGGAAATGGTCACCGGCCGCAGTGCCCAGAACTCCGAAGCTGAAGTCAGGCTTTTCCCGAAGGCCGAAGAACAGCGTAAAAAGAACCGCAGCGTCGTGGCCGAACTCGAAGGCGGTATCAAAAGCCCTGGCACCTTGATCGATCCCGCGCAAGGCGTGGTGCCGCTCGCCCCCAGCGTCCTCGAAGCGGATCCCAATGAAACCCGCCGGCTGGCCGAGGCAGAGGCGGAGGTGAAACGGCTCCGCGAACTCGCGAAAGTTCCCCCCACGCCCGACCCGGAATCATCCCGGAATGACTCGCGCGTCCGCGACCTAGCCCGCCAGCGCGATCTTGCCGAGGCCCAGCTCCGTGCTGCGGAAAACAACGTGCAGGCGCTCCGCGCACGACTTGCCGCGAGCCCGGTCGAGAGCGAAATGAAAGCGCTCAACCAGCGCATCGCCGGTCTCGAACAAGAGCGCGAGGCGATGGCGATGGCCCTCACCCAAAGCCGCAGCTCGCACACTGAGGCGCTTTCCAAGATTGCCATTCTCCAGGCGGATCTCACGGTGATGCAGCAGAAATACTCCGATCTCAACCGCGACTTCAAAGCCGAGCGCGCTGTCTCCAACGACGTCGTTCGTGGCCAGCGCGCCCAACTCCAGGCCATGGAAAAGGAACTCGCACAGAGGAACACCGAACTGGGCAAGGCCAACGAGCGCATTGCCGGACTCGTCAACGAGCTTAGGGAAAGCAAGGACGCCTTCGCCCAACTCCGCACCGAGCGCGATTCACTGCTTCAGGAGCGCGATCAAATGAGCGCCCTGCTCAAGCTCAACGAAGACGGCCGCATCCAGGATCTCATCCAACAGAACATGGGCCTCGCCAAGAACCTTCGTGAAGCCAACGAAAAGGTCGAGCGGCTCAATGTGGACAACAACAGCGCCAAGGACGACATCACCGATGCCCTGCGCGACCTTGCCATCGCGAAGATGCAGATTAACAAACTCCATCAGGATAAGCGCGAACAAGACAAACGGCTCCAGGAATTGGAAACCCACCTCAAAGGTGAGGAAAACTCTCTGGCCAGTGGCAAAGTCGGTGCGAATCAGGAAGAGGTCGATATGCTGCGCGAGATTATCAAGCGGCAGTTGCGGGTCCAGGAACGCCGCCGGCAGGCGCGCGATCTTCTCCTCGAGGCGGTCAAGGACATGGGATCCCAGGACGAACGCATCGCCCAGGCTGTCAAACTTTTCGACGGCGAGGAAATCCAGCTTTCTCCCGATGAACAACGCCTCGTCGCCGATAAGAACGTCGATGGTGAGTTCATATCGCCCTTCGCCCAGGACCGCGCGACCGTCGGCCGCAACACTTCTGAACTGAACCGCGACATTTCCGTTTACGAGCGCACCGCCGAGAAATCCTACGCCGCCGGGCGCTATCTGCCCACCCGCGAGCTGTTCCAAATGATCGTCGAGCAACACCCGGGCCACATCCCGGCGTTGTGCAAGCTCGGCGTCGTCGATCTCAAGCTCAACGATCCGGCCTCGGCCGTCGATTCCTTCCGTCGCGCCGTCGAACTCGACGGGAACAACCCCTACGCCCAACGGATGTTAGGTTACTCGTTCTATCAGCTCGGCGATCTGCCTGCCGCCGAACTCAACGTCAAGCAAGCCGTCGCCCTCGCGCCCGATGATTACAAGAGCCACTTCCTGTTAGCAGCCATCACCGACCGCCTCAGCCGCCCGAAGGAGGCGGAAGCCGAATACAAGGCCGCCATCGCCGCCGACCCGATTCCCAGCGAACCCTACTATCAGCTTGCTGTCCTGTGCGCCCGCGCCAAACGTTTCGAAGAAGCCAGAGCCTACTACGCCCAAGCCCTCGAACGCGGAGCGATCCCGGATCCCAAACTTGAACAACGCCTCGCTGAAAAATGAAAGCCCTTCGCCTCATCGCATTGCTTCCGTTGTTGCTCGTTTCCTGCGCCTCGGACAAGAAGGCGGCCGCGACGCCCCAATCCAGCGGCGGGAGAGAGCGAAGTCTGGATGAATGGGTTCAGGAAACCTCCCGAGACAACGGCTTCAAGCAGGACGCCAACGGAAACCTCGTTCCCAAGAGCGACAAGCGCAGCTCCTTCGAGAGCCAGGGCGAATCAAGCTACGCCAAGAAGGATTACAAAAAACCGGATTATAAAACCGGCGACTACGCGACCAAGTCATGGTGGGGCAACAAGGATTACGGCTCCAAACAATACGCCGGCAACACCGACGGCAGCCGCTTTCAAACGACCTCCAGGCTGCAAGGCAAAGGTGCGCGTGAAGCGGGCACCAACGCCAGGATCCCGGACAATTATAAAACCGGCGCCTACTCCACCGGTGCCGCCCAAGAAGCGGGGGCCACTCCGATCAAGAAGGGCTCCAGCGACGAGATCGAAAACACCCGGGCAACTTTCCAACAGCCCGAGATCACCGACTGGCGGGAACAACGGAAACTCACCATGGACCAGTCTAAGGGGATTCTGGGGAACTGACCACCACCTCGCTGCCGACTGCACCCAGGGACTCCAGCAGCAGCTTCTTCAAGGTTTCCCACCGCCACGGCCGACCTTCCAGAAAGAACGTCTGCGAGACGGAGAGCCTTACCTGGGCATACTGGTTTGCCGGAAATTTCTTGGCTAGCACCGCTGCCAGCGGACCCAGATCCACTCCCCTCACCTGCCGGACATCGAGATCCGCCGCCACCAGCCGCGAGCGCCAGGCGCTGGCAAATTTCTCTGCCAGATCCGCCCCGGCCGGCGTCTCTAACATCAACAACCCGTCTGTCGCCGCATCGGTGTGAACCATCACGTGCAACAGCGCTTCATGACGCCGCAGATCCTCGGCGATCCGCTGGTCGAGCATCGTCCGATAGGGCCGTTCGTGGCGATCCGCCACTTTCCCCCGGGTCACCTCGGGCAGTTTCAGGGAAAACCGGCTCCAGCGGGCGTCGCCATCCTGTTGGAAATCGATCAACAGCCGGGTCACATCGCCATGCACCAAAGGCGTGCGAAATTTCATCGAGAACCCCTGGGCCAGATTCAAAGCACCCGGCTCCCAACCCTCTTTCGATCCCACGATGTCCTCCGACCCGCGGAAAATTTCCCGATAGGCTTCCGGCACCGCACAGGTCGCATTATCACAACTGAAAAGGAAGGCCGTCATCTGGTTGAAATTTCACAAAGCGAAAGAGTCTTTGCAATATTTCCCGCCAGCGCAACCCCGTAGGAGGGTTGAACTTCGGTCAACCCGGGTCGACGGCACGTCGAACCTCCACTAAGGAAGCCAGCCGGAGATGGAATTGACAGAGGCCCGGGGCTCACCATGGTTCCGGCCCTTGGTACGATGATCCTCGCAAGACACTTATGAAATTGGGCACAATGAAGAACATGGTCGAATCCGAGCACCGGCTGGTTCGAGCGAATCCGGGTTGCGAAGCCATCCAATCGTATTCGTTGTCGGGTGGCGGCATCTTCAGGAAAACTTGGCGAACCACGGGCTTTTTCCTTGAGGATCGGCGCGACCGCCGGCTGGTGTATGAGTTGTGTCATCTGCCGGTTGGGAAAGTGTCCGTGTTACGGGTTTACTGGGACGAGCCGCTGACATTTTTGTTTGCGGTGAAGTTTTCGACCCCCGGTCCACGGGACTGCGACGTATTCGGCCAGGCATCCCGGATCTTTGTTGATTCGGCTCGGGAGGTTCGTCCGAGATTGAGAACTTCAGAGCCTCAAACCGCCGGGATGATCCATCGATTCATTCACGGACTTTTCAGCAGGTTATTGTCCCCGGTTCCTCCTCCCATCGATTTGGAGGACATCCACGACGCCGGATCTTTCGATGAAACTAACGAGGAACAGCTTCCGCGTTGACCTCAAAACTCCCCTCAATCCCCGCCGCCGCCGCATCCTCCGCAGCCGCCGCCGCCGCAGCCACTTCCTCCGCCATCGCTGCCGCCACCACCGCCGCCACTGTCGCCTCCCGAACTCCCGACGCTGATTCCGCCGCAGCCAGAGGAACAGCCGCCGCTTGCCGCCCCATTTGCCTTCCCGGTGATCCTGTTCAAATCCTGATAGAGACCTGCATAGGCAAACGAAGACGCCAAGCTCATGGCCCCGAAAAGCGCGACGCCATCGGAAATCATTGGCAAGTCCTCCGTCTCGCGCCGCTCCGCCGCGCGTTTCGCGATGTGGTGGCGCGTCCGCTGGTTCGCCAGCACCCGCTCACCCGCCGGAGTCAGGCGACGCGTCCTCGATGCGATGACCCAAGCCGCGATGGCCGTGACGACCAGAAACCCCACCAGGAACCAAACCGGCTTCTCGCGTGAAACGCCGATCACCAGTTTCACCAAGCCGATCGAGCCTAGCAGATGCATCGGCAGGATGGCGGACTTCGAAGCCCGGGACCGTTCCTCCGCTGTCGGCCTCAATCCTTTCGCCGCGAGGCGGACTTCGACCGGTTTGAGTGTCGAATCAAGCCCCTGGCAGGCTTCCTTCACGGGGATTCCGGAAGCGCCCTCGGCTCTGACGCGCGCCAGCAGGGCAGATTCGATCGCGGGCAAACCTGACACCGGGCTGTCGCCATTCCGGATCAAATGAGCCCCTAGAAATCCCGGTTTCCAGCGAATCAGCTCCTTGTGAAGCAACCTCACCACTGCGAGTTGCACCGCGCGCGCCACACCGCCGGATAGATAAGCGAGTTCATAGGGATCGGTGGGAGTGGCCGCGTCTCCGCGTGCGTTGAATTTTTCAAGAGCCTTCCGAGATCGCCGCAGGGACCACCAGATCGCGGCAATCAAAGAAACCAGATAGAACGAGAGAAACTCGGGACCGTTCCAGTCGAAAACCGGAATCGCAGCGACATCAAATAGGAATGGAATCATGACTGAGGTTTTCTAAAAACGGATTTCCAATACTGAAACTTCGTAAAAACTGGCCGCGGCACCAGCCAGAAGCTGCTGGAGTCGATCCAACGTCCGTCCCCGGCATTGGCAAACCGCCGCGCCGGATCCGGCCAGATATCCGCAGGTGGAGGAGCGCCGAACGTCATCTGATAGCTCTCCAATGTCCGCGAATACCAGTCCACGAATTTCGCCCCTTCCCGCGCCCCACCGGCCGTCGGCTCGTGATGGAGATCACGGCCCAACACATCCCGGCAAAGGTCCTGCCAATAACTTTTCGTGTAAACCAGGTGAAGGTGCCATGCCTGATCGACCTCTTCGGAGGGCGTCACCGGATGCCCGGCAACCATGGCCAGATAGAGAAAC
The DNA here is from genome assembly GCA_040385685.1 of Verrucomicrobiota bacterium. Lineage (GTDB taxonomy): Bacteria > Verrucomicrobiota > Verrucomicrobiia > Verrucomicrobiales > Akkermansiaceae > Luteolibacter. The sequence goes on from JAZKGW010000062.1 coordinate 19,958, forward strand.
CGTTTGTATTCCACCACCACCCTCGCGGCAAACGCATGCGTCCACCCCTGCTCCCGGGCGAGACGACTGGTGAACGGGAGACTGCTCTCCGGATCATCGATCCGAAAGGATTCGATTCGTTCGCGCAAGGATGGGGGTTCGCGATCACTCAAGCCGCCTTGGGCTTAGCCTCCCCATCTTCGGAGATCCAGCCTTAACGAGCGGTGAAATCCCTCGCCCAAACTTTTTTCTCGTCCTCCCGCCCGCCCTTCCCCCACCCTCCCGCCGCAATGCTCAAGGCCGGAATCGTAGGACTACCCAATGTCGGTAAATCGACACTCTTCAATGCTGTCACCCGCACCCGCAAGGCGGAGGCGGCGAACTATCCATTCTGCACCATCGATCCGAACGTCGGCATCGTCAGCGTGCCCGACCCGCGGCTCGCCGTGTTGTCGAAGATTTCCGGCTCGCACAAGCTGGTGCCGACGGCGATCGAGTTCGTCGATATCGCCGGCCTGGTGAAGGGCGCTTCCGAAGGAGCCGGTCTTGGGAATCAATTCCTCGCCAACATCCGTGAAACCGATGCCATCGTGCAGGTCGTCCGTTGTTTTGAAAATGACGACATCATCCACGAACTCGGCACCGTCGATCCGATCCGTGATATCGACATCATCAACTCCGAGCTGATCCTCGCCGACATGGCATCTCTCGAAAAACGCCGCCATTCCCGCGAAAAGAAAGCCAAGGGCGGCGACAAGGAAGCGAAGAAGGAAGTCGAACTCATCGACATCATCATGCCGCATCTCGATCAGGGGAACCCGGCTCTAACCATCGACTTCAGCGAGGACGACAAGGCGATCGTGAAGGAGTTTTTCCTGCTTTCCTCCAAGAAAACCATCTACGCCTGCAACGTCGCCGAAGACGAACTCGCCGGTGCGATTGAAAACCCGGACTCACACCCGCAGGTCGCCCGCGTCCGCAAGTTCGCCGCCGAACACACCGGCTCCGAAGCCGTCGTCATTTCCGCCCGCATCGAGGAGGAACTCAGCGACATGCCCGTCGAGGAAGCCAACGAATTCCTGGCCGACATGGGCGTGACCGACTCCGGCGTCTCGGCGCTGATCCGCGGTGTCTATCATCTGCTAGGCCTGCGCACCTACCTAACCACCGGCGTCCAGGAAACCCGTGCCTGGACAATCATCGCGGGCGACAAGGCCCCCGCCGCCGCCGGCGTGATCCACACGGATTTCGAGCGTGGCTTCATCGCCGCGGAAATTGTCCACTACGACGACCTCGTCGCCGCCGGCAGCATGTCCGCCGCCAAGGTCGCGGGGAAAGTCCGCATCGAAGGCAAGCAGTACGTCATGAAGGACGGCGACGTCGTCGAGTTCCGCTTCAACGTGTGAGCGCCGCGCGAGGAAAACTCACACCCGCCTTGCCATGCAAGACCGGTGACGTATGGTCGCCGGCGAGCCAGTCATGACGCCGTTTTTAAGGAAAATCCTCGGGATGAATTGGGTGCTCGTGCTGGTGATGTACGGGCTCCTGATTTTCGGAGTATTCATGATCGAGAGCGCGGCGCGGCATTTGACGGTGCCGAAGGGAGTTCTCGAGCAATTTGGCAGCGCAGGGGCCTATTTCGCCTCCAAGCAGAAGTCCTTCATCTTCATCGGCAGCGTGGCTTACTTCGCCGCCGCCTTCGTGGATTACCGTTGGATCCGCTGGCTCGGCATCCCGTTCTATCTGGTCAGCCTCGGGCTGATGGCGGCGGTGATGGTGAAGGATAGCGATGAAACGGTCCACCAGTTGCAAATCGGTTCCCTTTCGTTCCAACCCGCACAGCTCGGCATCACGGCGGGCATCCTGTTGATCGCCTGGCTGATCCAGGATCTGCCGAAACTGCACCGCTGGTTCGGCGCCCCGTTTTTCAAGATCGGCATCATCGGAATGGCGGCGGCGGTGCCGTTCCTGATGGTGATGAAAATGGGCGACATGGGTTCCGCATTGGTGTGGATCCCGGTGGCCATCGTGGCGCTGATCATCGGCGGCATTCCCTTCCGCTATCTAACGTGCATGGCCTTCATCAGTGCGGGCATCATCCCGCTGTTGTATTTTGTCGCGCTCCCGCTGGTGTCCGAACGCGGTCCCGAACGGATCGATACCTGGCTGCGGATGATGCAGGGCCGCGAGGTGGACATCCAGGGCACCGCCTACTCTCCCTATTACGTATCGATGGCCGTCGGCAAGGCGGGCTGGAAAGGCACCGGCTACAAGGCGACCATCGAAAGCGGCTCGCTGCTTGCAAAAGGCTTCGGCTCGAAGACGACCGCGCACAACGATTACATCTTCGGCGTCATCGCGGAAGAATTGGGATTCCGGGGCAGCCTGCTGCTTCTAACCACCTATGCGCTGCTGCTGATCCAAGGGCTGTTTATCGCCTTCTACAGCCGCGATGTCTCCGGACGGCTGCTTGCCTGTCTCGTGGTGGCATTGTTTTTCGCCCACATTTTCGAAAGCATCGGCATGTGCGTGCTGATCATGCCGGTGACGGGCATCCCGCTCCCGCTCATCAGTTACTCCGGAACCTTCGTGGTGATCTGCATGTTCCTGCTAGGACTCGTGCAGAGCGTGTGGATCCACCGGAATTCGAGAACGGAAGTCGCGGTGAAACAGGCGGAAGCGTAAGGAGTGGCGACATTCCTGTCGCCACAAATCCGAACTCATGCAGCGACGCCTCAAACTTCCCCCAACGCCTGATCGATAACTTCCAGCATGAAGTCCGCATCCGCCCGGTGAATACACATCGGCGGCTTGATGCGCAGCGTGTTGCCGAACAGCCCGCCCTTGCCGATGAGCAGGCCGAGGTCCTTGCACTTCTCGAACACCGCGGCGCATTCGTCCTTCGCAGGAGTCTTCGAGGAACGATCCTTGACGAGCTCCACGCCTAACATCAGCCCCTTGCCGCGGACTTCGCCAATAATGGAATGTTTTTCAGCGAGCTTTTGGAAGCCTGCGGTTAGATACGCGCCGATTTCGAGGGAGTTCTGTTGGAGACCTTCCTTTTCGATGACTCTCAACACCGCTCGGCCTTGCGCCATCGAGACCGGGTTGCCGCCAAAGGTGTTGAAATGAATGCGGCTGGCAAGAACCTGCGCGATCTCCGGCGTGGTGACAACGGCAGCCAACGGGCAGCCGTTGCCGATTCCTTTCGCCATGGTGACGATGTCGGGAATCACGCCCTGGGTTTCAAATCCCCAGAAGTGAGTGCCGGTTCTGCCGAAGCCGGCCTGCACTTCATCGGCGATGCAGAGACCGCCATAAGAGCGCGCTTGGGCGTAGGCTTCCTTCAAATAGCCGTCGGGAAAAACGACGGTGCCGCCGACGCCTTGGATCGACTCGGCGATGAACGCGGCGATCTTTCCCGGCGTGCCGTAGCGGATCATTTCGCCGACATCCGATGCGTATTTCTTGCCGGCATCCGGATCATCCATACCGAACGGGCCGCGATAGGTGTCCGGCATCATGGCGTGCTGAACGCCGTGATTGTGCGGGACGTTGTATTTCCAAGTGTGATGGGATGTTAGCGCCATCGCGCTCGGGCTGCCGCCGTGATAGGCATTGCGCAAAGCGATCACGTCGTAGTTCTGGGTGTAGGCACGGGCCATCAGCACGGCGAGGTCGTTTGCTTCGGAACCGGAGTTCACGAAATAGCAGACCTTGAGGTCGCCCGGCATTTTCGCCGCGAGCTCCTTCGCATAGAGTGCGACACCGGGATTCAGATAGATCGTGGTGGTGTGATTGATCGTCTCGTTCTGCAGAGTCGCGGCAGCTAGCACTTCCGGATGACAATGGCCCACACTCACCGTGACGATGCCGCCGAAGCCGTCGAGATAGCGCCTGCCGGTTTCATCGAAAAGATACTGGGCCTTTCCCTCCACAATCGCGATCGGCTTTTTGTAATAGTGGAAGATCGCCGGATTCACGAACTCCTTGCGCAGCGCGAGAATTTCCTCGGGTGACGGACCATCATAAGGTTTCGGCGTGTAATTGAAGGGAGGAAGCTGGGGCATGCGGGTGGTGAGTTAGAGTCTGATCGCGGCGGGTGAAAGTTTCCGGAAAACGAGATAGAGCACGAATGCCAGGCCGAAGCCGACGAACCACGCCTGCTGATAGATCGCCGTGAACGTCGGGTGGGTATTGGCGATGACACCAGTCTGGACGAGAAATCCGGGGAGGCTTGGCAGGGCGGCCAGAACAAAAGCAACGATGCCCGCATAGCTGAAACCGGAATGGTAGCGGTAGACGCCATCGGCGCGGTAAAGGTCGTCAGCATTCAACTTGCAGCGGCGAATGACGAAGTAATCGGCAATCATGATTCCTGCGATCGGTCCCAGCAGCGCGCTATAACCGACGAGCCAGGTGAAGATGTAGCCGCTGGGAAGCGCGATGAGTTTCCAAGGCATCATCAGCACGCCGATGATGCCGGTGATGAATCCGCCGGTGCGGAAGGAGATTTTCTTCGGCGCGAGGTTGGCGAAATCATTGGCCGGACTAACCACGTTGGCGGCGATGTTGGTGGCCAGGGTGGCGACGCAGATCGCAAGCATCGACACGACGAGCACCACCGGATTCTTGAAACGCGTAAGCACGTCGACCGGATCCCACAGTGGTTTTTCGATATCCTTGAAGATCACCAGCGTCGCGGAGGTCACCGCCACGCCGATGAACGAATAGAGCGCCATGGTTGCGGGCAGGCCGATCGCCTGACCTAACATTTGGTCCTTCTGGGAACGGGCGTAGCGGGAAAAATCCGGTATGTTCAGGGAAAGCGTGGCCCAGAAACCGACCATGCCGGTGAGGGACGGAATGAATACCGAAAGGAATTTTCCTTCCTGCGGCTGACCCGGATCAAAAGCGGAGGGCGCGGCAAGCATCGGGCCGAAGCCTCCCGCTCTGCTGTAGGCCCACCACAACAGGAGCAGCCCGAGGGCGACTAACAGCGGAGCCTTGATCAACAGCAACAAGCGGATCGTGTGGATGCCACGGTGAATGACCCACATGTTGATCCCCCAGAAGAAAAGGAAGCAAACCAGTTGGCTGCCGGTGATGCCGAGTCCTGGCCACGTCGTACCTGTTGCCAGGGATGGAACGAAAACCGCGAGGATTTTGTGAATGGCAGCGCCGCCAATCCATGTCTGGATGCCAAACCAACCGCAGGCTACCAGCGCCCTCAACAGGGCGGGCACGTTCGCGCCAAGCGTGCCGAAAGAGGCACGGCAATAGACGGGAAACGGAATCCCGTATTTGGTGCCGGCGTGGGCATTGAGCATCATCGGAATCAGGACGATGACATTGCCGAGAAATACCGTTAGGACCGCCTGCCACCAGTTCATGCCCGCGGCGATGAGCGACGAGGCGAGCATGTAGGTGGGAATGCACGCGGCCATGGAGGTCCACAGCGCGGCATAGCTCCACATCGACCACGTCCGCTGGTCCTGCGGGACCGGTGCGAGGTCGGCGTTGATCAGGTGGTCATCGGCAGTGCGGGGCGCGTGCATGTTAGAACTTGGGCTCGCGGCGCAGGAAATTCCCCCAGCCGGTTTCTCCGCACCATGCGCCGTCGCGGACCATCACCTTGCCGCGCACGGTCACCAGTTCGGCCCGGCCTTGGACATCGCGGCCCTCGAAGGCGGAATAGTCAGTGGCCATCGAGTGAGTGGCGACTGAGATCTTTCCGCTCCACTGCGGATCCCAGATCACGATATCGGCGTCACTGCCAACCGCGATGGTCCCTTTGCGCGGATAGAGCCCGAAGATTTTCGCGGGCTGCGTGCTTGCGCAACGAACGAGCGTCTGAAGATCGATCCGGCCGCGGCAGACGCCTTCGGTGTAGAGCAGTTTGACGCGCTCCTCGACGCTCGGGATGCCGTTGGGAATGAGCGTGAAGTTTCCGGCCTTGCCCGCAGGCTGACCATTGGCATCCGTGCATTTCGCCGGATCGGGGTGCCCCATGTGCTTCTGCGGGGAGAAATCGAACGGCGCATGGTCGGTGCCCACCGTATTCACGGTGCCGTCGGCGAGGCATTGCCACAGGAAATCGCCGTGCTCCTTGGAGCGGATCGGCGGGCTCATGACATATTTCGCGCCTTCGAAATCCGGCAGCTCCGCGTAACTGCTGTCTAGCGTTAGATAGGGCGCGACCGTTTCGATCCACGCCTTCACCCCGCGCTTGCGGGCATCCACGATCGCCTCCACCGCCGGAATGCAACTGGTGTGGACGACGTAAACTTCGGCACCGGTTAGTTCGGCGAAGGTCATCAGGTGGTGGCAACCTTCCGCTTCCACCGAAATCGGGCGAGACGGTTCGTGCCACTCGGGGCCGGTCTTGCCCTCGGCGACCAATTTCTTCTGAGTTGCTGCGACGAGGTCCGCGTTTTCGCAATGCGCGGTGACGACCACCCCGAGTTCCTTGGCCAGCGACAATGTCTGATAGAGCTCCGTGTCCTCGATGCCGAACGCCCCTTTGTAGGCGAGGAACACCTTGAATGAGGTGATACCCTCTTGGACCACGATGGCTTTAAGCACTTCAGCGGTTCCCTCGTCGAAACGCGTCACCCCCATGTGAAACGTGTAATCGCACGAGGAAATCCCCGCCGCCTTGCTCTTCCAAAGCCGGATCGCCTCAAGCGGGTCGTCGTTGCGGGACGGGCAGCACATTTCTATCAGTGTGGTAGTTCCGCCCATCAGCGCAGCCTTGCTGCCGGTGACGTAGTCGTCCTTCGAGAAGGTGCCCATGAACGGCAGGTAGATGTGCACGTGCGGATCAATGAAGCCGGGAAAGACATACTTGCCCTTGGCATCGATAACTTCGAAATCGGCCGGAGCGGTCAGATCAGGACCGATTTCGGTGATCAATCCATTGCGGCACAGGATATCGGAGACGAAATGATCTCCCTCCGCATTGACTATGGCTCCGTTTTTAATGAGCAGACTCATGACCTGTTATTTCGCCCAGATTTCCCCGTCGCCGTAGCCGAACCAACGGGTGGTGGTGGTTTTCCGCTGAGTGTAGAACTCGACACCTTCCTTGCCCTGGATGTGCAAGTCGCCGAAGAACGAATCGTTCCAACCGCTGAACGGAAAGTAAGCGAGCGGAGCGGGAACGCCGACGTTGATGCCCACCATCCCCGCGCTCACATTCCGGCGGAACTCACGCGCGGCCTTGCCGGAGTTGGTGAAAATCGCGGCGCCGTTGCCGAACGCCTGGCGATTGGCGGCAGCGATCGCCTCATCGAGCGACTTCGCCCGCATCACGGCGAGCACCGGGCCGAAGACTTCGGTGGCCATCAGCGGATTCGCATCGTCCACTTGGTCGATCAAGGTGGGACCGAGGAAAAATCCTTCCGGCGCTTCGTCCACGTGGGTGGGCCGGCCGTCGGCCAGTATCGTGGCACCCGCTCGTTCACCGGCATCGATCAGGCCTGCGACGCGGGTCCGATGCTCGGCGGAAATCACAGCGCCCATGTCAGGTTGGTTCTCCCTAACATCGGTCGGACCGACCTTCATGGACTTCACTAGATCCGCCAGGGCAGGCAATAGCTTTTTCCCCGCATCGCCGACAGCCACCGCGGTGGAGCCAGCCATGCAGCGTTCGCCGGCACAGCCGAAAGCGCCGTCCTTCACCGCTTCCACCGTGCGGTCGACATCGGCGTCGGGCATCAGGATGATGAAATTCTTCGCGCCACCGGCGGCCTGCACGCGCTTGCCGTGGAGCGTTCCCTTGCGATGGATCTCACGGGCGACCGGAGTGGAGCCGACGAAGCTGATCGCCTTCACGTCCGGATGTTCGAGGATGGCATCGACGCATTCGCGTCCGCCGTGGACGATGTTCATCACGCCGGGTGGCAGGCCTGCTTTCTCCAGCAGCGCAACCACTCGCTGCATCGTGAGCGGAACCTTTTCGCTCGGCTTGAGAAGGAACGTGTTGCCACAGGCGATGGCGATCGGCCACATCCACATCGGCACGAGGGCGGGGAAATTGAACGGGCAGATCCCGGCGACGACTCCAAGCGGATGGCGGTCGGTGTGGCAATCGATGCCGCGGGCGATGTTTTCCAAACACTCGCCCATCAGCAAGGTTGGAACGCCGCAGGCGAATTCCACGACCTCGATCCCCCGCCGCAAGTCGCCACGAGCCTCTGATAGAGTCTTGCCGTGTTCGGTGGCGATGCCGAGACAGAGTTCCTCGAACGCGTCGTCTAGCAGAATTTTCGCCCGGAACAACACCTGCGCCCGTTCGTTAGGCGGTGTGTCGCGCCAGGCGGGAAAGGCGGCTTTCGCCGAGGCGACGGCCAGTTCCACCTCCGCCGCGCCGCACATCGGGACGCTGGCGATGACGCTGCCGCGGGACGGATTGAAGACAGGGCTGCCGGGTTTGTTCGCGGGATTCACCCACTTGCCGCCGATGTAGAGCGGGCAGACTTGGCTTTCAGAAGAACTCATATGGGTTGATGGACGGAGATTTGCACGATTGATCCTATTCAGCGCATTCCATGCCATTCCGGCAAGTCCTTAACCCTGAAAATTCGCCATGTCGCGCAACCCAGAATTACGTCGGGAATTTTTACTTTACGCGACAAAGTAACCTGCAAACATGGTTGCACCATGAAGACAGTCCTCGCCATTTCCATGTTAGCAATGCTTCCAATTTTCGCCGCCGAAAAGCCTTCGGACAAACCAAACAACCAGACACCGGCCGTGGTCACGGTGGGAGGGCAGGTCCGTCGTCCGGGGCCGGTTCCCTATCATAAATCCCTCACGCTCTACGCCGCGATTCAATCGGCGGGCGGTGCTACGGAATTCGGTTCCATGCGCCGGGTGAAAGTGATCCACGACGGGAAAGCCACGACCCACGACCTCACGAAAGATGAGGCCAAAGTCATTCTGACGGGGCGCAACGACACCATCGAGGTTCCCTCGAAAAACTTCCTCGGGCGCTGAGATGTCCTATTTTGGAAATGCCCACATCGACTTTCCGGGATACTTCCTGGAGGGCATTTCGGTCGAGATCCTGATCCGCGTGGGCCTCGCGGCATTGGCGGGGACCTTGTTAGGGATCGAGCGGGAACGCCACGGCAGGGCGGCCGGGTTGCGCACGACTTTGTTAGTCAGCATGGCGGCCTGCATCGCGATGATCATTTCCGACCAGTTTTACCGGCATAGCTTCGCCCGGCAAAACAGCGCCAGCGGCTGGCACCCGGACCCGGCGCGGCTGGCGGCGGGCGTGTTGGCGGGCATGGGTTTCCTCGGTGCCGGTGTGATCATCCGGCAGAGCAACCACATCATCCGCGGCGTGACGACGGCGGCAACGCTGTGGTTCGTGACGATCATCGGGCTGGCCTTCGGTGCAGGCGCAATCGGTGTCGGTCTGGTGGCGCTGGCGAGCTCGGTGTTAATTCTCGGATTGATCCCTTACGTGGAATCGATGATCAAAAACGACTGGTATTCGGACCTGGGAGTGGCGTTCTCGCCCTCGACCTGCTCGGTGGAACTGCTCGTCAAGGCGCTCGAACCGTTAGGTATCAAGGTGAAGTCGATCGACATCGAAGAAGACCTGCAAAGCGACCGCTGCCAAGTCACCATGCATCTGCGATACAAACGCAAAAGCATGGTGGCATTCACGGATACCATCACCGGAGTGATCCGCGCGGTGCCCGGGGTGAGCCGGATTTCGTTCAAAAGTTGAGGTCACTGACTTGGTGCGAGACGCACCAAGCACGGTCTGCCGCGAGACGCGGCAGTTACTTCAGATTAGCGCGACAAGGCGTTCGACTGCTTGACGAAATCATCTCCGTTCCACTCGGCGTCGCTTTTCACCATGCCGCTTTCCTTGGCGGCGGCTTCCTCGGCCTTGCGGGCGAGTTGCTTGCTGACGAGGTCGGCGTGGGTGGTGAAATACGGGAGGCTGAGACCCTTGAAATCGCCGATCGTTTCGAAGCCCTTACCCTCCATGAACTCCAGCAAACCTTCGCAGAGATCCTTGGCCATGCCGTAGCCGAACTTCATGACGCCGGTGCAGACTTGCACGGTGTCGCTGCCTAACAAGATGAACTGCGCGGCATCGGCCCCTGTTTCCACACCACCGAGTCCTGATAGACTGCGGCCCGGGTAATCCTTTTTGATGAGCTGGGCGATTTCCATTACCATCCGCAGGGCGATCGGCTTGACGGCCTTGGAAGAATATCCACCGGGAGTGGTGTAGCCTTCGACGCTTGGCTCCGGCCGGAGTGTCTCAAGATTTACGCCCATAACGCTGCGGATCGTGTTGATGGCGCTAACACCATGGCAACCGGCGCGCAAGGCGGCGGCGGAGGGTTCCTCGATGTGGGTGACGTTAGGTGTCATTTTCGCCCATACGGGAATCTTGGAAGCACCCATGACCCAGCCGCAGACTTCCTCGAGGATGACGGGATCTTGTCCCATGGCGGCACCCATCTTGCGTTCGGGCAAGCCATGAGGGCAGGAGAAATTCAGTTCAAAGGCATCGACGCCCGCGTCCTGGCACCGCTCGATGATCTCGCACCAAGCGTCCTTGTTGTATTCCTCCATGACGGAGGCGATGAGGATTCCTTCGGGATGGGCGTCCTTGGCTTCCTTGAACTCATCGAGCCAGACCTCGAATTTCCGGTCGCTGATGAGCTCGATGTTTTCCCAACCGATGACTTCCTTGCCATCGCCGGCAATGAGCTTGGCATAGCGCGGGCTGACGTTGACGACCTTGGAGGAATCGAGGCTAACGGTTTTGGCGATCACGCCGCCCCAGCCTTCCTTGAAGGCGCGTTTGATGACCTTGACGTTGGTTCCCGGAGGGCCGGAGCCGATCACAAAGGGGTTGGTGAATTTCAGGCCATCGACGGTGGTTGCAAGGGTGCTCATGGGATTACGAGGAGTAGGATTTGGAAAACCTACGTTAGCTCGATCCGTGCCGGAAGCTCAAAATCAAAGCGATCCACGCAATCGTGCGGGTCGACGTCGGAAGGACGGGCTGAAAGCCTGTGTCACGCGTCCTCTTCGGGAGCTTTCGGAAGCTTGTCGACCTCCTCCAGGAGGTTGACGATCTCCACGCCGCGGACGGCGGAAGCGTCATGCTGGAAGCGCAGAACGGGCGTGGACTTGAGAACCACGCGTTTCATCACCTTCGATTGGATCGCGCCGTGGTCCTTGTTCAGCTTCACGATCACGGAATTCGCCTCGCCACCCAATACGCCAATCCAGACCTTGCCTTCCTTGAGGTCCTGGGTGACCTCGACCTCGCTAACAGTCACGAGGCGGTTGTGCCATTCGTAGTCTTTTTGAATGACATTGCCGATTTCACGGCGGAGGAGTTCGTTGACTCGATCGAGACGGCGGGACATTGGAAAAAAAGTTAGAAGTGATCAGTGATCAGTGATCCGATGGAAGAGAAGTGACCAAGGATTTCTCTCTGATCACTGCTCACTGATCACTCGGCACTTTGAATTAAAGCGTTTGCGCGTATTTCTCGAGTTTGTAGCACTCGATGATGTCGCCTTCCTCGTATTCGTTGAAATCGCCGAGGCGGATGCCGCATTCGAAGTTGGTGCGGACTTCCTCGACCTCATCCTTGAAGCGGCGGAGCGTGGACATGCGGCCGTCGAAAACCGGAGTGCCGCCGCGGATGACCCGGGCGTGGGCCTTGCGGTGGATGCGGCCGTCGGTGACGAACGAGCCGGCGACGCGACCGCGGTTGAGCTTGAAGATCTGGCGGACTTCGGCGTGGCCAATGACCGTCTCGCGGGTGAGTGGCTCTAGCAGACCGAGCATGGCTTCGCGGACTTGGTCGATGAGTTCGTAAACGACCGAGTAGAGTTTGATGTCGACGTTGGCAGCCTTGGCGGATTTCACGGCCTTGGCTTCGACCTTGACGTTGAATCCGAGAATGATCGCATCCGTGGAAGCGGCGTAGGAAATGTCGGACTCGGTGATCGGACCGGCGGCGGCGGTGATGAAGGACGACTCGACCTTGTCGGAAGTGATGGCGAGCACCGCTTTCTTGATGGCCTCGACGGAGCCTTGGACGTCGCACTTGAGGATGAGTTTGAGCTGGGCCTTGCCGCCACCGTCGCGGACCATCGAATAGAGGTCCTCCATCCGGTTGCGGTGCTGGGGCTTGAGGCGGGTGAGGCGTTGGGCCTCCTGGCGCTCGCTGGCCAGTGACTTCGCCTCGCGCTCGGTTTTCATCTCGGTGAGATGATCGCCGACGTTGGGAAGTTCTTCGAAGCCGATAACCTCGACCGGCATGCCGGGATGGGCGGACTTCACTGCCACGCCGCGGTCATTGATGAGTGATCTAACCTTTCCAGCGTAAGGTCCACAGATGAACGGGGTGCCAACTTTGAGCGTGCCGGACTCGACGATGACCGTCGCGGTGGTGCCGCGACCGGGAACCACACGGGCCTCGATCACGGCCGCACGGGCAGTGGATTTCGGGTTGGCCTTGAGTTCGAGCACTTCCGCTTGAAGGGCCATCAGGTCCAGCAGGTCGTCCATTCCCTTGCCCGTTAGCGCGGAAACTTCAGCGAACTCGGTGTCGCCACCGAAGTCGGTGGTTTGCAATCCCTGTTCGGCGAGTTGCGATTTCACCCGGTCCACATTGGCGGACGGCAGGTCGCACTTGTTGATGGCGACGATGATCGTCTTCTTGGCCTTCTTGGCGTGTTTGATCGCTTCGATTGTCTGCGGCATGATGCCGTCATTGGCGGCGACGACGAGGACCACGATATCCGTGATGTCCGCGCCACGAGCCCGCATGTCGGAGAAAATCGCGTGGCCGGGAGTGTCGAGGAACGTGATTTCCAGATCGTTGTGGATGACTTGATAGGCACCGATGTGCTGGGTGATGCCACCCGCTTCGCCGGCGGTGATCTTGGTCTTGCGGAGGAAGTCGAGGATCGAGGTTTTGCCGTGATCGACGTGGCCCATGATGGTGATGATCGGCGGGCGGTATTTCAGCAGATCGACCGGTTCTTCGACGACCACTTCCGGTTCCTTGATGACTTCGACTTCCTTGTGGAAGCCCTTGTCCTTGTCGCGCTTCTCGCGTTCGAAAACGAACCCGTGGATCTCACAGATCTTGGCGGCGATTTCCGGCTCCAACGGTTGGTTGGGTGCCGGGAAGACGCCGATCTTGATCAGGTCCGCCATGATGTTGAACGGCTTCAACCCGAGACGGGCAGCCAGATCGGGGATCAGGATCGGGGGCTTGATGACGATCAGTTTCGGATCATCGGAAACTTCTTCAGTCTTGGTTTCCACCGCGGCTTGCGGGGTGGGAACAGCAACCGGTGCCGGAGTCGCGACAGGTTCCGCGGCTTTTACCGTAGACTCGTCCTCTTTGTCGAGAAGCTTGGAAATGGTGCCGATCACCGCTTTGCCGGTGCGCGTGGTCTTGCGGACCTTCGGCTTCTTGTCATCCGCGAAAAGATCGAGGGCGTTGGCCTTCTGCTCATCCAAGACACTTGGGGCCGGCGGAATGACCTCTGCCTCCTTGCGCTGGCGCTCGCGACGCGAAGGTTTCGCGGTCGTATCGAGAAGATCGAGGACCTTGGTTTTCTTGGGAGGACTGTCGCTATTTTCGGGCATCCGGCTTGTCGGCAGAGATTGGGAGATTGATGGAGTGGGAATAATGATTGGAGGTGGGAAATCAGTCGTTAGAGGCGGCCGCGGCGGAACCGCTGACGATGCCATGAGCACGGACGAGGATCGCTTCCGCCGCTTCCTCGGTGATCTCCAAGGCAGCCGCAATGTAGTCGGCCGGCATGTCGATCACGAGCTCGGGATTGAAACCACCCGCAAGGGTCAGTTTGTTCGCCAGCTCGTCGGTGATACCAAGTTGTTCACCCAAAGTGTGTGCAGCGCCACCGATTTTTTCCTTGAATTGCTCTTCCTTGGACTCGTCGCGGCGGACTTGGACGTCCCAGCCCATCAGGCGGGAGGAAAGGCGGGCGTTCTGGCCCTTGCGGCCGATCGCCTTGCTGAGATCAATTTCGTCCACAGTGACGTGGACCGTATGGGATTCCTCATCGACGGTGATCGAGCGGAGTTCGGCGGGCTTGAGCGCCTCGCGGACGAATTCCTTGGGATCCTCGCTCCAACGGATGATGTCGACCTTCTCGTTGTTGAGCTCGCGGACGATGTTCTTGACGCGGGCACCGCGCATGCCGACGCAGGCACCGACTGGATCGACCTTCGGATCACTGCTCCAGACAGCGACTTTGGTGCGGAACCCGGCTTCGCGGGCGATGCCGCGGATTTCTACGGTGCGGTCGGAAATCTCATTCACCTCGGCCTCAAACAGGCGGCGGACGAAGTTCGGGTGGCTGCGGGAAAGAATGATCTCCGGCCCACGGCCTTCATTTTCAACGGCGAGAACGTAAGCGCGGATGCGGTCGCCGATATTGTAATCCTCGCCCTGCACGCGCTCGCGGTTCGGCATGATGCCCTCGAATTTGCCGAGGTCGATCATCACATCATTACGCTCGAAGCGGCGGACGGTGCCGGAAACCACGTCGCCCGCGCGATCCTTGAATTCCTCGTAAATCATTTCTTTCTCCGCCTGGCGGAGGCGCTGCATCATCGTTTGCTTGGCGGTCTGCACCGCAATGCGGCCGAAATCTTTCGGCGTGACGTTGAATTCCTGGATGTCGCCAGGTTGCGCTTCGGCGTTTTTCTTCACCGCCGTGGACATCGGAACTTCATTGAACTTGTCCGCGTAATCCTCGTTCGCGACGACCGTCAGAACGGCATAAATCTTGGTTTCGCCCTTCTTCGTATCGACGGCGGCGCGCAGTGTTTCGATCGCGTCAGCACCGGGAACCATCTTGCGATAAGCCGAAATGAAAGCGAACTCGAGCGCGGCAACGACCTTCTCGCGGTCGATTCCTTTTTCTTTTTCGTAATACTCGATGAGGGCGACGATATCGTTGGTCATGGCTGGCGGTGGCTGCGGTCGCTGCTGATGTCTGGAGACGGAAAAGAGTGGGTGCGAGACCCACTCCTTTCTTTCGTCAGAAGCTGTGCGGGCAGCTTCTAGGGCAGCCGGATTTGAGTTGCAAGCCGAAACTCGGCCGGCGAAGAGACCCGCGCAATGGCCGTGAGATCCCTCGAACTCATGGGTTTGGATTCCCTCACCCGGACTTTCTTTGCAGATTTAAGTGAAATTGGAGGCTTTACAAAACCGGGGCTGCCCGCCACTTTGCCGCCCCTTCAAGGAGAGGTGGTCGAGTGGTCTATGGCACCTGATTCGAAATCAGACGTAGTGTAACAGCTACCGTGGGTTCAAATCCCACCCTCTCCGCCATTTTGGCGACTGATTAATAGCGAGATAAAAGGTCGTTATCCGATATTCTTTAAATGGTCGTATAGCGCAAAAGCGCTGGAGATGATCGGACCATCCAAAAGCGACCTCCGCGCCTGGCCTGCTCTATTAGAACATCGAACCATGCCCGCGTGACATCTTGACCGCAACGTCCGCGCCGATCTGAAGATCGGCTGGTCCGCAGCGTCGAAAAGATCAACGGACGGTTCGATCGTGATTGAGACGAGGCTGAAGTTCAAACCTTCTCCGCAGAGAGGGACGTCTTCAAATTGATGGGCAAATTGGAATGCATCCACCTGCATCGCGCTTCATTCGTTTGCAGACATCTGTAATGTCTAACTCTCCGCGATCCTTTAAATACAAGGGAAAAATGGCTCCGGCGGTTGGGATCGAAAGGACCGCATCACCGCTTACTCTTAGCGATTTAGGTGACACATTGTCACCGCATTCGTCACCCGATTTCCGGCTATTCCTACGGGTGGCCGAAAAGTGGCCCACGTTGAACCGATCGCTGAAGATGGCGATCCTCGCAATCGTGGAGAGCACCTCAGAGAAAGGAGGTGCCCCTTGATGGCCTGACACCCCCAAACGGCAAGAGCTTTGCCTGCGTTTTAAAAATCCTATCCACGAGGTGTAACACCAGTCGCTCCGTGGCGCGGAAGAGTAACGCCATTCCCCGAGCCTCTCGTCGAGGGGGCCCCCACCAAGGACCGGAGCTGGACACTCCACCGCCAAGTCCTTTCTAGAAAATTGCGACATTTAAGTATACCCGACTATTAACTGAGATTTAACAAAAATACAATTCTGAAATTCCAATGAAAACTGAAATCACAACAAACAGCGAACAAGCTTCGCAAAATCCGAAGCCTTCCACCGAAGGCATGAACAACTCCACTGCAGACGCTACTCCCGCCCCCACAGGTGCTGGAGCAACTACTGACGTGAGAGATGAAAAGCTTGAGATGGGTACCGGACGGTATGGATTTTTTCCGCGTGACCCGTAGCACCATGTCCATCTACACCGAAGGCCAACTCGTCGAGCAACCGGCGATCCAGGTCATGCAGCATGAGCTGGGCTGGGAATGGTGAATTGCTACGACGAGTGGAACGGCGGTGTCAGCAGTCAGTTACTCAGGCCGTAGGACGATTCGATCGCTTGCACGTGTTCATATGAACTGCTCTTTCCATGATCGTCAAATCAGAATTTTCGAAGGTCGTTCCTAGGATCCCTTATAGGCTCCCACACGGCAAAAAGTTTTCAATCGCGCCGCTGCCGTGACTCAGGTTTTGAGATCCGACCAACGCTTTTCCTTTATTTGATGTGGCCGGTGACGTGTGACTCTGGTTATCGGTCCGGGGATTTTTGAGAACAGGTCAGCCTGCAATTCAATGACGCCAAGGGTTGCGCGGATCGAAGGAATGAGACGGCTTCAGAATTTCCGTCTGTTCCTGAAAAAAATGAAACTCCGGTCGTTCCTCAACGCTCTTGTAGCAGATCAAACTCGTGGATATTTCACTGATTCGTTCCTTTCTAGGCGCAGGTGAATGGAAACGTTGTCGCAAAGACACCAAATGACAATCTGGCACCGGTCAGCGGTTTCATTCAATGGCTCATCCAACTGGACCGACGGACTTCCAATCCATTCAGTAAAATCGGCAAGATTCAGAAAAAAGGCGATGAGAAACTCAAGCGCCGTGCCTTCACGCCTGACGAACTCAAGCGCCTCTGTTCGGTGAGTGAATGGCGAACGACGATTTGCCTTACAGTTCAAAGCCGATTTTTGCGAGCTGGTGGGAATTCTGGACGACAACGCCAGCAGGCAGAACTCATGAATCGGAACTGCTTGACCCAATTTGGATTGAGGCCAAAGGACCATATCAAAGTCCTGATGGGCGCGTTAGACGTTCAGGACTTCAAAATCGAAGAGAATCACAGCCCTAAAGAAGTCGATGAGAAGGTCTTTCAAATCCCAGCCCGGTTGGCTTAGGCTGGGCACGAACGTTGTCCTGCTGTCGCAACGTGACCATGGCGCTGGAAA
>JAZKGW010000063.1:0-14440 GCA_040385685.1 Verrucomicrobiota bacterium
CATTAGAGCGATGAGGATATGGATGCCTCCGGCGACGCCCGTAGCCTTTAACCAGGACCACCCTAACCAGTGGGTGAGGACTCCAACCAGCGTCGTCGCCAGCAGCAGCCAGCCCGCGAAAATCGCCACCACCGCCACCGCCAGCCAGATCCCCAAACTAATCACGTGCTGCAAGGCTTCCCTCGCCTCGATGCTAAGGAGCAAGCCGCGCCCTTCGAGATATTTCAGGATGGGGGCGAACAACCGGTGCGATGACGCGGCAGGCGCTGGACGACTCATCGCCGGGGCTGTGGGTGCGTTGCTGCTAGGCTTGGGGGCGGTCGTCGTTGGCAGTCCTTGTTGCGCGCGTTCCCCGGTAGTTACGCGTTGCGCATTTGCCGAAGGCTCCGTGACACCATCTCCAGCTTCGGCATAAACCTGAGTGAACTCCGCGCCGAAAAACAAAATGCAAGAAGTGTAGTAAACCCACAGAAGAAGCAGCACGACGGCGCCCGCTGCCCCGTATGCGCTTGCGGCACCCTCCCGCCCAAGATACCAACCCAAGCCGGTCTTGCCGATTTCAAATAACAACGCGGTGATCAACGCCCCGAACCACACCTGCCGCCAGCGGATTTTCGCGTCTGGCAGCACTTTGAAGATCAATGCAAAAAGTGTGGTAACGACGCCTAGCGAAATCACAAAGGCAATCGCAGCCCACACGAAGGCCGGCAGCGGCAGCACGCTCTCAAGACGATGGTTCAGCCCCGCGATGGCCGTGCTCAGCATCAGCGAGACTAGCAGCAGAAATCCAATCACCAGCACCATCCCGAAGTTCAGGAACTTGCCACGCATCATCGCGAGAATGCCCTGGCCGGTCTTGGGCTTGACGCCCCAAATCGTATTCAGCGCGTCCTTGAGTTGGCCGAAGACGCCCGATGCGCCTAACATTAGCATCACAAAGCCTGTGACGGTGGCTATGACGCCCTGCGATGGTTTGGAGGCGCTCTCCACCATCGATTGGATCGCTTCAGCGGATTGGGCGCCCACGTAGCTCTTCAGCTCGCCATAGAGCTGACCTGTTACGGCCTCCTCTCCCAACACCAGTCCCGCGATGCCAATGGTGATGACTAGCAGAGGGGCTATCGAAAAAATCGAGTAGTAAGCCAGCGCAGCGCTCAGGCGGAGCGCCTTGTCCTCCATCCAATTATTGAACGAGCTCTTTAGCAGCTTGAGCCAGCGGTTCTCCATGATCGCCCTGAAGTTCATGTGTTTCGTCGATGGGGATGGATACCAACATTCGGCTGGATCCTGCTAGCGGCGTGCTTGGCTCTGAAGGAACTCGCACAACTTGGCCGCACCAACCGCTAACAGGGCGGGCGGCGCCAGCGCGGCCATCAGCCGGACTTGGGATACCAGCAGCGACCGCACGGGCAATCGGTGCAGGCAATATCCTGCCGCAACTGCTATCAGGACCGCCTTGGCGGGTGATTGTTTCACGCGCTCCTCGCAGTCTTCGAAGGTGCTGCAGGCTTTGGCTTTCACGTCGTGGAGCATGGAATTCAATCCCTGCTCGATGGTTGGTGACTCGGAAATGGTGGAGGGCAAGGCAGTCATGGCTACCAGAATTTAAGGTTGTTGTAGAGGGACCTCAGGGAGGCGTTGACGTTGTCACTTGCATCCGCAAGGGGTTCGAAAATGGCGTTATCCTTGAGGGACGCTTCGTGGCGGCCCGACATGAGCAGATAACAGACAGCGGCGCCGAAGACCGCCGCCCCTAACACCGCAGGCACGGGATTCTCGCGGATTTTTTCGCTGGCACGGGAGACGAGCTGCTTGGTTTCCTTACAAAGCGACTCGTAGGCTGCTACCGCGGACTCCTCCAAGGGTTTCAAGGTTTCATCAACGGTTGCTGTGGCTTGGCCGGCATTGCCGGCTGCAGGTTTACGCTTCATGGCAGTTTTTTTGGGGGTAATGGAAGATTGCAGAGTCTGGTGACTGAAGAACCGGAGCTCCCAGGCGATCCCGGTGGAGGCTAAATAGTCGGAAGGATGGAGAGCCCCGGATTCCCCGATGAACGTGGCTGCCTTGGCGTCGGAAACCCAGTGGCGCAGTCCGTTCCCGTCCTGAAAGCATTGCTCTCCCGGCCGATCCTGCGCGGGCACGCGCATGGTTTCCAAGATTTCGGCCATGGTCAGATCCTCGTGAGCGGCAGGACCTGTGACCGAACCGTCTGAGTCGGTTTCGCTTCGGGTTAGATTCGGCTGGTGGGGCATGATCACCCGCTCTTTGCAGACGACGTTCCGGATACGCTATCAGGTAGGAATCCCTAGGCGTTGGCGGGTTCCCCTTCACCACGGAAGTCGCCACGCGTCCGGCCAGCGGCCGCGGACATGCAAACTGCGGTGCTTTGCGTGCAATTCGCACCAACTAACAGCGGCCTCAATCCGCTGATCCTCCCCGAAAATGACAAACCCGTCGTGGAATCACCAAAAGGATGATTCCACGGCGGGCTCATAGGCTCCGTTTTCCGCGCTTCGGGGGCCGAGCTAGGAGCTATTGCGGGCTTCGCCGCAGTCACGCGGGTCAGCGCAAACAGATTGACTCGGCAGCTCGCTTCGTCAAAAGGAATTTTATGCAATTTTTTGTGGGGAAAATTCCCGACACGGGAGTCAGCGCAAGAGAATGAGCCGAGACAACCAAGCCGACCGGACAAAAAGCACGCAGGACTATCAGGCCCCAATGGAGGAGTTTCAGGTACAAGTTCCTCTCGATAAAACTGTTTGCCGATTCCGCGTCTGCCACGAACTTGCCCGCATCATGGGCAAGATCACAGGGAACGTCGGACGGTGGGTTGCTCGGCGGCTTCCTCGATTGGCTGCAGCAGCAGGGTATCTGCGGCGGCGGAAAAAACGCTACCTGGCCCTGTTCTGGGTCATCGCCCACATCGCCGGAGCGCTCACTTCCGTGCGGGCGGTGATGACCACCCGCACTGCGCAGGGAGCGATCGCCTGGGCGGTCTCGCTGAATACGTTTCCCTATCTGTCAGTGCCGGCGTACTGGATTTTCGGCAACAAGCGGTTCGATGGCGATATCGCCAAGCGCCGCCACGATCAGGAAAAAGGCGGCCCTGTCGTCACCCGCCTGATCGAAGCGGCCGGTAGAAAGTCGCTGCTCGCGCCCGGTCGCAAGGTGGTGGCCAACCGCCTGTTGGAACGCCTTGCCCGGCTTCCGGCCACCACCGGAAACGACGTGGAGTTGCTCCGCAATGGTGAGGCGATGTTCCCCTCGATCCTCGCTGGGATCGATTCCGCGAAGCACTACATCCTCGTCCAGTTCTACATCGTCCGGGATGACAAGCTCGGCACACGTTTCCAGCAGCACCTGACCGCTGCCGCGAAACGCGGGGTGAAAGTGCATTTCGTTTATGACGAGGTCGGCAGCCAGAAAACTTCGGATTCCTATGTGGAGGAAATGAACCGCGCCGGCGTCGAGATGATTCCCTTTAACACCATGAAGGGCATCACTAACCGCTTCCAACTGAACTTCCGCAACCACCGGAAAACCGTCATCACCGACGGTCGCGCCGCGTGGGTCGGCGGCGCGAACATCGGCGATGAATACAATGGTGCCGACAAGGAGCTCTCCCCTTGGCACGATACCATGGTGAAAGTTACCGGCCCCGCCGTGCAAACCATCCAGGTCGCCTTCTGGGAGGACTGGTTATGGGCGAGCGACAGGCAGTTGGAACTCCAGTGGGAACCGGAAGCCGCCCCCTCGGGCGCGCGCAAAACCGTGCTCTGCCTCGCCAGCGGCCCGGCCGATCCGTTGGAAACCTGCACGCTCTATTTCCTCCAACTCATCAACTCCGCCACCAAGCGCCTTTGGATTGCCAGCCCTTACTTCGTCCCGGACGAGCAGCTCATCACCGCTCTCGAGCTAGCCGCATTGCGCGGCGTGGAGATCCGCATCCTGCTGCCGGACAAGGCGGACGATGCGCTCGTCGATCTATCGGGCTGGGCCTTCGTTGAGCGGCTTGGCAAGGTGGGGGTGAAGTTCTACCGCCACACCGACGGCTTCATGCACCAAAAGGTTACGCTGATGGATGATCATCTGGCCGCCATCGGCACCGCGAACTTCGACAACCGTTCCTTCCGCCTCAATTTCGAGATGACCTTGGAAATCCGCGATCCAGCCTTCGCCCGGGAGGTTGCCACGATGTTAGAGAATGATTTCTCGCACTGCCGTCTTGTGGATCCCAAGGAAATCGCCAACCGCGGGTTCTTGTTTCAGTTCAAGGTGCGCGCGTCGAATCTTCTGTCGCCGATCCAGTGACGAATAGTTCGAAGTATTGAGCTTTCAGGAGTTGTGTTAGAACCATCAGGTGGATGTTCCTATTGACCGGAACTTTCGACGCCCGATATTGGGGGGAAATGGAAATCCCCGATACCTACGACGAGATCCGTGAAATTGTAGAATTTGCCAGCGCGAGAGAGGTGAATGAACGTCTGCACGCGGGGAGGAAACTCCTTAAAATCACCGAACGCCAAGTCGGTGATGCAAATAGGTTTCCGACTTACATCATGGGACGGCCCGCGACAGTTCATCCCTCCCGGCATTTGAGTCCGCCGGAGTAGGGATTAGAACTGGAGATTGGATAGCTGTGTGCTGACGGACGAGGGGCACACAGCCAACTTTGAGGCGTAGTGCCATTCAGAAAAGCCCGAGGACTTTCAAAATGACAACGACAACGACAACGGCACCGACAATATATATAATTGAGTTCATGAGGATTGTTTTTGGGGATGAGTTACTGCCTTGGATCCATCGATCCGGGACAATGAGCGGGAATATGACAGAAGGTTGCTTAAAGCCGAGGATTATCTTTTTTCCTGAGCATCGATCCGCTCCTTGGCGGCTTTGGCTTCAGCGTCCAGCTTCTTTTTGTCTGCCTCGATCTGCGCTTCTGCGGACTTCACTTCGGCCTTGATGTTGGCCTTTTGGATGTCGGCATTGGTCTCTGCGCGAGTAATGGCTGCATCAGCCGCCGGCTTGAGGGCGTCCTTTTGATCTTCCAGAGACTCCTTGGCGGCGTCCTTTTGATCTTCCACCGCCTGTTTGCGTTCGTTGCAGTTAGTCAGCAATACGGCGGAGAGCGCGAGTATCGAAAATGAAATCGGTTTCATGGTAATTTGGATGTGGGTTATAACTCTGCTGCCAGCAGGGTGCTGGTATCAGATAGGTCTAGCAAGAAGCGTGCCCTACGGGTTTGGCTACTGATGTTCAATGGGTAACCCTTAGGGAGGATGACTACAGGCGACTAACACCGGGCGTTTTGCAACGTCGAGTAATGCAAAGAGTGTCGGAAACCCTAGCCGAAGTGTTACGCTAGCACCTGATCCGGCGTTGGCACTCCGTTCGATGGACCGGGCTCAAGCGGTGGGTCGACGTGAGGCTTTGCGGACTTTGTGGCGGACGACGGCTTTTTCGTAGAAGTCCAGGAGCGGGCTGGTGAGGCCGTGGACGGCAACGCTCAAAGCCACAACCGAGAGAGTGAGGGCGGCGATTTCGGCGGGCCTTTCGTCAAGCCCGTGATTGAGGGCGTAGCTCAAGTAATAAAGGCTTCCGATGCCACGGATGCCGAACCAGCCCATCAGCCAGCGCTGCGAGGAACGGGTTTTGGTTTTGGCCAGAAACAGCAGCGTGAAAGCCGGGCGGATGCCGACGAACAGAACAAACGCCAAAGGGACCGCGCGCCAGTCCCAGTAAGTGGACAGACAAATGCCCACCAGGACGACCATCATCATTTCCAGCAGACGTTCCGCGGTATCGCCGAAGGAAATGATTTCCGCGACCATTTGACCGGCGGCTTTGGCGGGGTGTTTCAGATCGTCGGCCCCAGCGGCCCAGGTGGCGAATTCCTCGGCGGGGGGATGGGGAGCGGGATTCTCGGTGTCCGGTGGTAGATTGGCCAAATGCTCGGGTGCTGGATGGGTTTCGGTGGTTTTCACCTCGGTCCGTCGGAAGCCCTGGCCGGCGGCAAACACGGCCAGAAATCCCCAGGCACCGATGGCTTCGGCGCTGGCGTAGGCGAGTGCGATCAAGGCCAAGGCGAGAAAGTCATTGGGCGCGTGAGTGTCCGGGTTCCGACTGCGCAGGCGGATGGCGAAGTGGCCCACCCATTTTCCGAGCAGGAATCCGGTGAGCAGGCCCGCGGGCACCGCCCAGACCAGCCGATGGAGCGCCCATCCGGCCGCCCACTGTTCCACGGCGGGTTGCTCCATCCACATCAGTGCGAAGATGACAAAGGGAAAGGCGGCCCCATCATTGAATCCGGCCTCGCCGGAAAGCCCGTAACGCATGCGGTCCTGATCGCCGGCATCATTGACGGTAACCGCGCCGGCGAGCACGGGATCGGTGGGGGCGAGCACCGCGCCGAGCAGGAAAGCCAGTGGCCACGCGAAGCCGAGAAACCAATGGCTGAAGACCGCCACGCCCGCGATGGATGCCAGCATCACCGGCCCGGCCAGCCAGAACGAGGCGACCCATGCCGGGTGGGTAAGTGGCAGGCGCAGCTTCAGCCCGCACACAAACAGCGAGATGATCACGGCAATCTCCGTGAGGTGCTCAAAGTTGACTTTTTCCCGGATGAAATCGACGGCGATGAGATCCAGCCACAACGGCCCGACGGCCATGCCCAATCCCAGATAGATGAGCGATGAGGTCACCGGCAACCGCCGGAAATACGCCGACGATAGCGCCATGACCAACAGCAGTCCTCCTGTCAAAGCGATCCATGCGGAGAAACTCATGCGGTGGGAGAGGAAGAAAAAGCGGGTGATCTGTAAAGCGGGAGAGCTGCTGGTTCTCAGGACGCCTGAGCGACCACCCTAAAACGAAGGAGGAAGGACACGCAAGCGCGCCCTTCCTTTGGGGGTTTGGATATGTTGGGGTTTCTTTTGGAAGGAGCGCACCTTTGAGGTGCGCCCGGAAAGCACAGCCGCGGAAGGCAGAAATTTACGGGCCACCGCGAGAGCTGGGTCAATCGTCCTTTTCCTTTTCGACTTCCACCTCGCCGTCGTCCTTATCGATCTCGGTTGTGGTGGTCGTCTTGCCTTTCTTAGATTCGATTTTGATTTCGTCATCATCTTCCGAGTACTTGATAGTAGGAATTTGAACGGAATCGACGACCCGGTAAGAAGGATCCACGGCAACGACGTTGCTGCCCGCCACATAGTAACGAACGCCTGCGGACGGGGCTGGCAAGACTTTAACAAGATCCGCCGGAGCATCGACCAGGTACGACCTTTGTGATTCGCTCACGACCACTCCGGGAGCGATGCGGGCGGACCTCCACGCTGGAGGAATATCCTTCACGACGACTTTGCTGAAGCCCGGCGGAAGACCATGCGGATTGGTTTTGTAGGGATCGAAATAGGTCACTACCTTGGTGCGCGCTTCCGGATTGAAGGTTTGGACAGTGGTGGTGGTCTTCTCGGTCACGGTACCGTCCGTGCTCTGGCTGGACTCGGTGGTTTCCGTGGTTTTGGTGACTTGCGCGCCAAGAGGCAGGATGCATCCCAAGGTGACGAGACTATAGGTTCTGATGATGGATTTCATTGGAGTTGTGTTGTTGGTGTCGATGTGGACTCAACCGATCCGGCGGATCCGGATGCGGAACGCTTCTTTATCGCAGGAGGGATGCCAATCCGCGGAATCCCCCTAGCTGTAACGATTCAGCGTTCCTCCGTGGCTGACACGACTGCCCTTGTTTGCAATATGCGTGCTCGGTCATTGCAATAAACGATTGTTCGAACGGATTCGGATCCACTATCAGACGTGCTGCCCTCGATGGATGCCTTCGAAAATCTCCTCGCAAAGCTTTTCACAAAAATCCGGAAGATCGTCGGGAGACCGGGAAGTTGTTAGCCCTTCGTCCACGACCACGCTGCTGTCCTCCCACAATGCCCCCGCGTTCTCCAGGTCGATGCGGATGGAAGGATAGGAAGTCAGCGAGCGACCTTCCACCAGATCCGCCTCGATCAACAATTGGCCCGCATGGCAGATGGCGGCCACGGGCTTCTGCTGTTCGAAAAACTCGCGGGCAAACTCCACGGCGTCCGCCAGGGTCCGCAGCTTGTCCGAGTTCAGAACACCACCCGGCAGCACCAGCGAGTCATAGTCGTCCGCACAGACGTCGGACAGCACCTTGTCCACCTTGCGTTTCTCGCCCCAGTTCTTTTCGCTCCAGCCGCAAATGGTTCCCGCTTGGGGTGCGACGATATCGACGTGCGCGCCGCAGGTTCTCAGCGCTTGCACGGGAACATCCAGTTCCGATTGTTCGAATCCATCCGTAGCAAGAACAGCAACACGCTTGCCGCTGAGATCATAGGCCGCCTTCAGTTTGTTAAAATCAGTTTTCATGGTCCGACATGCTTCGCAAGATCCATGCCGGGACCAGCAGCCGCGAATCCCATGGAATTTCAAACGCTGCCGCCTGTTCGTGACGTGTGCCGGCGTGCATGTTGCGTCCGTTCTTTGCATTTCGCATCCCACGCAACGCAGGATAAATCGAAATTGAACGGGTGATTCTTTGATTCTGTGGGAACCTGCGGCTTATCGCGCTCATGGTACACACAATGATAAGGAGGTAGAACGTTCTCCGGAAAAACAGATTCCGGGGACGAACCCAAACTCAAACTAACAACCCAAATGAACAACCTCGAAATCAAAGGAGACTGGAACATCGCAAAGGGCAAGTTGAAGCAAAAGTGGGCGGACCTCACTGATGACGATCTGACTTTTGTTTCCGGCAAGGAAGACGAACTCATCGGGAGGATCCAAAAACGGACGGGCGAGACCCGCGAAGCTGTCGAGAAGGAGCTCAGGCATTCCGGCGACTGCGGTTGCTAGGATTCCTGTCTTTGCTCCACCCCGCGTTCCGTGAAAGCGGAACGCGGCTGACGCATTGAGTCCGTGAATCCAATCAAATTTATTTCAACAAATAACAGCCATGAACAATCACGATGATTCTGACAGGACCAAGGAAGCGGCCACCAAAGATCTCGGAAAACACGCACTGGGACAAGGGATCGGCGCAGGTGGAGGAGCGATCGCCGGAGCCGCCATGGGTTCAGGCTTGGGGCCACTCGGAGCGGTGACGGGCGCCGTTCTCGGAGGAGTGTTTGGAGCAATCACCGGCAGGGCAATCGCTGCGGGAATCGATCCGGAAGAGGAAGAAACTTATTGGCAGGAACATTATAACAAGGAGCCTTATTACGAAAGTGAGTATGAATTTGGAGACTACGGCCCCGCCTACCGCCTCGGTTGGCAGTTATATTCCCCAGATACATCGTTCGAGTCCGCGGAGAAAACAATGAGTGAACAATGGGCGGCAAACCGAGGCACATCGAAGCTCGAATGGCATCAGGCCCGCGACGCGGCGAAAGCGGGATGGACCCGAGTGGAGTCACTTCAGACGAAAGACTGACCGAGTGGGATGCTGAGTGGTCCGATCGCTCGAATTACCCTCTGTCATTCTGCAAGCTTGCCGTTGCGTTGTGCATCTTACCAACAGCTTTCGCGCCTGTTGGGAACCCACTAACGAAATCGTTTCTCCCGCGGTTGCAGGTTTGTCGGGCAACGATGTGGTAAATATCGGGAGTGGTGCGCATGTTGCTAATCAAGTTACACTATGAAAACAGACAACAACTTCGATAAGGACGAAAATCGCGATCCACTCACTGGCGAACCCGGATCCCACCCGGTGGGCACCGGGTTGGGAAGCGCGGGAGGCGCGGCTGCAGGTGCTGCAATAGGCGCAGTCGGCGGCCCCGTGGGCATGGCAGTCGGCGGCGTGATTGGTGCGGTGGCTGGTGCCGCGGCCGGCCACGCCGCAGGTGAAGCGCTCGATCCCACTGCGGAAGATGCCTATTGGAAGGAACAATACCGCAACGAGCCCTATTATGAGTCCCGATACAACTATGAGGATTACGAACCTGCCTATCGCATGGGATACGAAAAGTTCGGTAGCAAGGGCAAGTCGTACGACGAGGCCGAGACTGACCTTGCCCGCAATTGGGACAAAACGCGGGGCGAATCCCGGCTGGGATGGGAGCAAGCCCGCCACGCGGTTCGCGCGGGCTGGCACCGTATGGAGCGCGCGCTACCGGGCGACGCGGATGGAGACGGACGTTAACCCGGCATCTCTAACATCACCCTCAAACCGTCATGAACATTTTCAAAACAATAATGTCGAAAATCTTCGGCCACGATTCCGCAGGTGCCTCCACCGTGGGTTCGGCGCCCACGCCCGCAACACAGTCTAACACGGGCTCGGCAACCGCTTCGAACAACCCGTCATCGCCGGCATCTAAAGCGGGGGAAGCTCAGCCACGTGCGCCAATTTCCTCCGTGGATGTCGCCGCTGTGCTAAACGATCTCGCTGCAAAGAACCCCGAAAAGCTGGACTGGAAACGCTCGATTGTCGATTTGATGAAACTTTTGGATATGGACAGCAGCCTCTCATCCAGAAAGCAACTGGCCAGGGAACTCCAGTATTCCAGCGACCAGAGCGACTCTGCGACGATGAATGTTTGGCTGCACAAGCAAGTCCTCCAGAAGCTGGCTGAGAACGGGGGTAAAGTTCCCGCGGATCTCCTGGACTGAACGGCGATCTCCAAATTCGCCACGATGTTGCGAGGGCAAGGACCGCACGTCTGGTGCGGGGCTTGCAAGGCGCTGATGTCCACCACAGGATGACTACCAGCTCTCCATGACTCCGTCTTACCCACCCCTCGAAAGTTCGCAGGAAGCCACGGAATGGCTCATCGAAAAACGCGGGCATTTCGATGAATTGGTGGCGTCGGTCGAGGATTACGCCATTTTCATGATGAGTCTGGATGGCACCATTCTCGACTGGAACATGGGAGCCCAGCGGCTCAAGGGTTACACTGCGGCGGAGATCGTCGGCGGGAATTTCTCCCGCTTCTATTCGGCGGAAGATCTCGCCCGTGGCTTGCCCGAGTTCGAACTGCAAACGGCTTTTCACACGGGGAAATTCATGGACGAGGGCTGGCGCTACCGGAAGGACGGCAGCCGCTTCTGGGCCGCGGTTACCATCACCGCGATCCGCGCGAGCAACGGCGAGGTGGCCGGATTCCTGAAAATCACCCGTGATCTGACAGAACGGAAACTGGCGGAGGAATCGCTGCGCTTAAGCGAGGAACGCCTGCGGCTGATGATCGAGAGTGTGCAGGACTATGCGATTTTCCTCTTGGATTCGGAAGGCCATGTGGTGTCGTGGAATAGCGGCGCCCGCCGCATCAAACAGTATGAGGAACATGAGATCCTGGGTGTCCATTTTTCCGCTTTCTATCCGCCGGAAGCCCGTGCCATCGGGTTGCCCGGTGGTCTTCTATCGGAGGCCTTGAGGGAAGGGAGCGCCAAGGATGAAGGCTGGAGGCTGCGCAAGGACGGCACCCGCTTCTGGGCGAATGTCGTCATCACCGCGCTCCATGACGAGAAGCGGGAACTGCGGGGATTCGCGAAAATCACGCGCGACCTAACCGGACAACGGCAGATCGAACTCTTGAGGGAATCCGGCAGGCGGAAGGATGCCTTCCTAGCGACTCTCGCCCACGAGTTGAGAAATCCCCTGGCGCCTATCCTCACCGCGGTGGACATGATCCAGCGTTCGTCGGAAAACCCGGCATTGGTCACGCAACTTGGGGAAATTCTCAAGACACAGGTCGGGCAGATGACCCATCTCATCGATGACCTGCTGGACATGGCCCGCATCACTTCGGGAAAGATCATCCTGCAAAAATCCGAGGTCGTGCTTTCCGAAGTGATCGAGACGGCGATGCAGGCAGTGCGGCCCGCGCTAACCGAACGGGGCCACGAATTCATTTGTGAGATCCCCCCGCAGCCCGTCCTGATCGACGGGGATTTCTATCGTCTCAACCAGATCCTAACGAACGTCCTTGCCAACGCCGTGAAATACACACTTCGCGAAGGGACGATTCACCTGAAGGCGATCGTGGATCCCGAGGGACAAGTGGAAATCCGCGTGAAGGACAATGGGATCGGAATTCCCCCGGTCGTTCAGGATTCCATCTTCGAGCTGTTTGACCAAGGGGCCAGCGGCTCTGCGGACGGTCTGGGAATTGGGCTCACGCTCGTGAAGACCCTAACCGAACTTCACGGCGGAAGCGTGTCAGTCTTCAGCGAGGGGGACGGCCGCGGAAGCGAGTTCACCTTGCGGCTGCCCGTTCCGCCGATTTCGCCTGAAGCTCCACCCGAATCGCAGGACATCCGCTTTTCACCGGCCCCGCTGAATCCGGTTCGCATCCTGGTGGCCGACGATAGCAAGAATGCCGCGGACATTCTTGGCATGTTCCTCCAGATGGAGGGATTCGAGGTCGCCGTCGCCTACGACGGCCAACAAGCGCTGGAAGTCGCCGCCACCTTCGCGCCCGAGTTCGCATTCCTCGATTTGGGAATGCCACGGCTCGATGGCTTGGAAACCGCTCGCGCCATCCGCAAGCGGTTCCCCGACATTATTCTGGCAGCCCTCAGCGGATGGGGCACGGAAGACGACAGACGCCGCAGCGCGGAAGCCGGATTCGACCTCCATTTGGTCAAGCCTACGACCCCCGCCTGTCTCAAGAAGGCGCTCGAACTGTTGAACCGCCCCCCTCGTTAGGGAGGGGCCGGCCGCATGACTTGCTGGTTTTACCGGCTAACATACTATCTCCGGGCGGTGCCGCTCCCCCGGAAACTCGAACTCTCCGATGCACGAGGAAAGCCCTCAATTCGAATTCGCAAACACGGCCGCTCCCGAGTGGCAGGCGGAGCTTGTGGCCATCTACATCTCGCCCGGACATGATTATTGGGGGAAGCAGGGCGAAGGCCGGCTGCAGAATGGGATCACGGCGCTCAACGAAGTGGAATGCGTGGCCGGCAAGGGCCTGCGGGGCGACCGCTACTTCGGCTACCGTGCGGACTACAAGGGGCAGGTCACGTTTTTCTCGGCGGAAGTCGTGGACGAGGTGCGGGAGCATTTCCAATTGCCGAAACTCCCGGCATCCGTCTTCCGGCGCAACCTGATCGTCCGCGGCGTGGACCTCCGGAAATGGGTGGGCAGGCGCTTCCGCTTTCAGGGAGTGGAATTCGAAGGCAGCCAGGAATGTCGGCCATGCCACTGGATGGACCGGGTGATCGCGCCCGGGGGTGAGGATTTTCTGAAAGGCAGGTTCCGCGGCGGGCTGCGGGCGAAGATCATTGGCAACGGATTCCTGCGAGTGGGCTGAAGCCAAGCGTTGGGACGTTAGAACGCGCCATCTTCGATCCGCCATCCATAACGACTTTTGCCCGATGAAATGCGGGCACCGGTGCAATGTGCATCCGGTCTTCTGCAATTCGCCGCGCGTCCCCTCTTGGGAAATGGCGCACACCCTTGCTTCATCGGCTCCAGACCCGGCTGGTATGCCACCTGCGAAGGAGGCCCTTCCTACTCCCCTCCCCTAAACTCCCTAAAATCCATGAGCTCCCGTAAAAAAACTCCGCCCCCTGCCTCCACCGAGCCAGCAAACCTTCCCGCAGAAACCCATCAAACCGCCAACGAAGGTCAGCCCATCCTCACCACCAACCAAGGACTGCCGATCTCGGATAACCAGAATTCCCTCAAGGCCGGCGAACGCGGACCGATCCTGTTGGAAGACTTCATTCTGCGGGAAAAGATCACCCACTTCGACCACGAGCGGATTCCCGAGCGCATCGTCCATGCCCGGGGCTCCGGCGCACACGGCTACTTCCAGCCGTATGAATCGCAGGCGGACGTCACGATGGCGAAGTTCCTACAGGATCCACAGAAGCGGACGGAAGTGTTCGCCCGCTTTTCCACCGTCGCCGGTGGGGCCGGGTCGGTGGACTTGCCTCGCGACGTGCGTGGGTTCGCGGTGAAGTTCTACACCGAGGAGGGCAACTTCGATCTGGTAGGAAATAACATCCCGGTATTCTTCATCCAAGATGCGATGAAATTTCCGGACGTCATCCACGCCGTGAAGATGGAGCCTGACCGCGGCTTCCCGCAGGCCGCCTCCGCCCACGCCACCTTCTGGGACTTCATTTCCCTAACACCCGAAAGCATGCACATGGTCATGTGGGCCATGTCCGACCGCGCGATCCCCCGCTCGCTGCGGATGATCGAAGGCTTCGGCGTTCACACCTTCCGCCTGATCAATGAGAAGGGTGAATCGCGTTTTGTGAAATTCCACTGGCGGCCCACCATCGGCGCGGCCTCCGTGGTTTGGGATGAGGCCGTGAAAATCAGCGGTGCGGATCCGGACTTCCATCGCCGTGATTTGTGGGAAGCCATCGACCGCGGGGATTTTCCGGAATGGGAACTCGGCTTTCAAATCTTCGACGACGAGTGGTTCTTCGTTTATGTCTCCGCGGTTCT
>JAZKGW010000063.1:14450-25353 GCA_040385685.1 Verrucomicrobiota bacterium
CGCGGCCTCGCTCGACTTCGACGTGCTCGATCCCACCAAGCTCATTCCCGAGGAAATCGTGCCGCTGCGGCTGGTTGGGAAAATGGTGCTGAACCGGAATCCGGACAACCACTTCGCCGAAACCGAGCAAGTCGCGTTCTGCCCGAGCCACATCGTTCCCGGCATCGGCTTCTCGGATGATCCCCTGTTGCAAGGCCGCTTGTTTTCCTACCTCGACACCCAGCTCAGCCGCCTCGGCGGACCGAACTTCCATCAGATCCCAATCAACGCGCCGCGCTGCCCCATGCGGAATTTCCAACGCGACGGCCTCCGCCAGATGGACGTCCCGAAAGGCCGCGTGGCCTACGAGCCTAACAGCCTCGCTCCCGAAGCCCCGCGCGAGTGCCCCATGCATGGCTTCCGCACCCACCCGGAAGCGGTCGATGGCGCGAAACTCCGCAAGCGCGCCGAGACTTTTGCGGATCACTACTCGCAGGCGCGGATGTTCTTCCAGTCGATGACTCCGCCGGAGCAAAACCACATCGCCTCCGCGCTGGCCTTCGAGCTCGCCCATGTCGAGATCAAGGACATCCGGTGCAAAATGTTAGGCCATTTGCAAAACATCGATGCCGCTTTGCACGACACCGTGGCGGCGGCCCTCGGCATGGAAGGCCAGACCGAATCGGTCAAGCCCGCGATGCCGCCGCGCGATTTGCCCGTGTCGCAAAGCCTCAGCATCATCGCCAAGGATCCGGCAACGCTCAAAGGCCGCAAAGCCGGCATTCTCCTAACGGATGGTTTCGATCCCGCTCTGCTGGCCGGCCTCCAGGCCGCTTTGAAAAAGGAAAAAGCCGCGGTTGCCCTCATCGCCCCGAAAATTGGCGGTGCCACCGGCGCGGATGGAGTTCATGTGGAAGTGGACTTCGCTCTCTCCGGCGGGCCCTCGATCTTTTTCGATACCGTCATCCTGCTGGTTTCCGAAGGTGCCAGCCCGGAACTGGTGGCGGAAGCAGCCGCGGTCAACTGGGTCCGGGATGCGTTTGGTCATCTCAAGGTCATCGGCCACGCCCCGGGCGCCCAACCGCTGCTAGATGCGGCGTCCGTCGTCCCGGATGATGGCATCTGCCCCATCCCCGACCGCAAGAGCATCGCCACCTATATCGCCGCCGCGAAAGCGGGCCGCCGCTGGGAGCGCGAGCCCCAGCTCCGCAGTATCGGTTAGACCCATTTCCAAAGGTAATGGCCGATTGAATGCCGACGGCGTTTTCCTCCGTACGTAGTCCCGCCTTCAGGCGGTCTTTCGTTCCCATGACCGCCTCAAGGCGGGACTACGTACGAAGAGGAATCCGGGACCACGAAACACGTCTCGTTGAGACGCGCCTCTTTCTAACATCCCACTTAACCAAGCTCCGCGATCACGGAAAAGATCGTGCTTTCAATTCCCGGATCACGCGCCTAATCCTCCAGCTCCGCGACCTCGAATCACCCGTAATGGATTCAGCATCAACCCAAACAAACCCCATCCCGCAGGAAGCCGAAACACCTGCCAGCCCGAGTTTTCTTTTCCGAATGCGTGTCGAAGGACGCCGCGAGGTGGTGTTCTGGATCCTCCATACTTCATTCTGGGCCACCCTTGGCATCGTCGGGCTGTTCGCGACCCTGGCCTTCAAGTCGGCGATGCCGGACCTCGGCTGGGCGGTGTTCATGCGGGTGGCCAGCGGTTTTTTGCTGACCGCCGGCCTGCGGGTCATCTACCTCCAACCGTGGCTCCGGCAGCGCGGCGGATTGGCGAAATGCGCGCTCATGGCAGCCTGCTGCATCGTGGTCGGGCTGGCGGAAGCCATCCTTCTGCAGGCCGTGATCACAGCGGGCATCCCGTTTCCCGGTGGCGCGGAAACCTTCGGGTTAAAGATGATGGTCGTCAGGTTCTTCTCACTGTGGATGTGGAGCGCCCTGTATTTCACCGCCCATGTTCTCGAGGATGAACATGTCCTGGAGCTGCGGGCCACCCGCGCCGAGCTCGCCGCCCGGGAAAACGAACTCAGGCATTTGCAGGCGCAGATGAACCCCCACTTCGTCTTCAATTCCCTCAGCGCCGTGCTCGCCTGCAAGGACGATCCGGAGGCCGTGCAGGACGTGACCCGCAGTCTCGCCGAATACCTGCGCTTCCTGCTTCAGGAATCACGCCCCCTCGAGCCTCTCTCACGGGAGCTCGATGCCCTCGAAAAATTCCTCGTCGCCCAGACCGCTCATCTCAGCAAGAATCTGGTTTGCCGGATTCAGTGCGAGTCCGCGGCACGCGCCGTGATGGTGCCGCCGATGATCGTCCAGCCCCTGCTGGAAAATGCCTTCATGCATCGGCCGAAGGCGGCGGAACAGTCGCTGCAGATTTGGCTGACCGCACGCGTGGAGCAGGGCTTTCTCCGCATCACCCTTTCCAATACCGGCGAGGCGGTTCCGATTGCCGCCGGCCAGGGAACAGCCGACGGCATTCCCTCCCTGCGCCAGCGGCTCCGCCTTCTGCTAGGGCCGGAGGCGCGGGTGGAGGAGCAGACGGACAACGGCTGGATCCGCGTCACCATTCACATCCCGCTGGGAAAAGCTGAAAACTGAAAGCTGAAAACTGAAATGCTGAATCGAGAAGAGCGAGATGGACAGGAGCTATCCGCGACGTGCCCCGCAGGGGGACCGCCGGCGGGCGGAATCAAAGCTGAAGTAGTTGCTGCCGGATCAAAATCCGGATCTTCGCCCGCACGCTGTCGCGGAACTGCCAATCCAGTGCCTGCGCTAGCAGGCTTAGACAAATGGCGAAGCCCTCACCGGCTGGCCCTTAGGCAATCCACCGTGGTGCTGTTCCGCAGCTTCTCCCTCAGCTCGCTCGATAACTTTTCAGAGTCGCATCGCCCATCGATAGCAGCACCTCCGGCCGATCCGCCAGCGCGTCGTAAAACGCCTCTTCATCCGGATTCAGGCCCAGCGGTTCGTGGCGCTTCATCGCCTCCTGCTGGTCCTTGGCCATCTGAATCATCTCCTCGATCACCTGCGAGCTTTCGATCATCCGGTTTGTGATACTTCCCCAGCGCCTCGATCAGGGCTGTATTTCTTTTTCCGCACCAGGTTCGTCCGCGTCTGCGCCTTGATCTTCCCTTGCAACAGCCGTTCCAACAGCTCCACCGCCAGGTTCTTCTCCAGCGCCTTCCCGCCTTACAGAGTTCACGTCAAAGGCCCGCCAAGGGACGCAATGAACACACTCAAATTTCTACAAGGAAATCGCCAGCGAATTTGTAACTGCATCGACACTGTCGCCTTCCACTCCGGGAACATCCGTCGCAAGCTGCCCGTCCCCACCCGCAGCGAGAAATCCTCAAACACACCCGCCGCCAAGTCCGGATTCGCCGGTTAGGTGGTGCCATGAAACTCTGTCATGACATTCCAGCGTCGGGGATCCCCCTTCTCATGCGTCTCCGGGGTCCGGAGTTGTAACGCACTCGGAGTGTGTATCTATCAGCCTTGATCTAACCGTGCAATTGGCCCGGCAGGCGTTTTTCCGGGTGTGGGAAAGGTTTCCATCATGATCGCGAGCTGCTAGAAATCACGCTGGCATAGCCCTTGCTAAATTCAGTTGCGCAGCTCCATTCCGCCCGCTCATCGCTCCGAGGTCGGAGGCCGAGGCATGCTAACAACACTAATCGTACTGCACCCATGTCTAAATCTAACAAACGTATTCCCCTCACCCCCCATCCGGTCGCTGTGATCGGAATCACCGCAATCGGTCTCGCATCTACGCTTCATGCGACAGCTCCGAATCCGTCCACCGGCAGCCCTCCTCCCGGGCAGGCGAAAAAAGAACGGCTTCTCCGTCTCGAAGACGCAACCATTCCAGAGATCCAAGAGGCGATGGAGGGCGGCGCGCTGACCTCCGTTGAACTTGTTAGTCTCTATCTTCGCCGGATTCAGGCCTACGACAAGGCGAGCATCATTTCCCCCAACCAGCCGCTGAACTCGATCGGCGCGTTGAATCCAGACCTGCTGGAAGACGCCGCCGAAGCGGACCTGCTCCGCAAGGAAGGAGCCCCCCTGGGTCCGCTTCACGGCATCCCGTTCCTCGTCAAATGGTCCTACTCGATCGCCAACATGCCGATCACCGGTGGAGTCACCGGCTGGAAGGATTTGGTGACCTTGAACGAAACCTGGAGCGGCACGAAAATGCGCGCCGCCGGTGGAATCGCGATGGGCCATGCCAACATGGACAACTGGGCGAACTCCGCGTCGACATCGACCTCCCAGATCAAGGGCACGGTGCGGAGCTCCTACCTCCAGGGCGCGGCTCCGGGCGGCAGCAGCGGTGGCTCCGGAGTTTCCTCGGGCGCCTACCTCGCCACCTTTGCCTTCGGCGGAGAAACCGGCGGCTCCATCCGCAATCCCGGCGATC
The DNA here is from genome assembly GCA_040385685.1 of Verrucomicrobiota bacterium. Lineage (GTDB taxonomy): Bacteria > Verrucomicrobiota > Verrucomicrobiia > Verrucomicrobiales > Akkermansiaceae > Luteolibacter. Next base: position 18,862 of record JAZKGW010000063.1, read on the forward strand.
GCAACGGACTCGTCGCCTACAAGGTCAGCGGCGGTTCGATTTCGGTAAACCGGATTATCCCCCTGGCACCCGAGCGCGATGTGATCGGACCGCTGACCCGCAGCACGGTGGACAACGCGATCATCCGTGACGTCGTCGGCGGGCTCGATCCGGACGACATCTGGGCGCCTGCGATCCCGATTCTAACCGACAAGCGCCCCGTCCCGGAAACCGGCTTCAGCGAAGCGATGAAGACCGCGACGCTCGCGGGCAAGAAGATCGGCATCATCGGCACCTACGTCGGACTGCCTCATCCGGACCCGCTCGCTCCCGGCTCGACGACCAACACCACCGCTGCCCAGACCACCACGCCCGCCACGTTTGCCCTCGTCGAGCAGGCGAAGCTGGACATGGAAGCCGCGGGTGCGACGGTCAATTACGTCTTCATGCCGCCGACGGTTAGCACCACCTACAATCGTGGCGTCGAAGCACCGGTTACCCGGCTGCTCACCGCGCCTTTCAGCACCAACGTGGCGGCCTATTCTTACCGCGGGCTGATCGAAGGGATCGTGGCAACTCCCGCTGATACTCCTAACAGTCTTGCCGCCAAGGTGCTCGCGACCGCCGCTCTCCCGCGGAACGGTAACACCTTTTACATCAGCGCCGCCGTCCGCGCCGCGATGTATAATGTCGATCTAGTCACCGGCGACTACTCGCCCGGGGCCGCGTTTTCCTTCGGTTCACCGGAAGGCCAGGAACACTACACCGCGCGGCGCGATCAGAAGAACGCGTTCGAGGCGTGGATGGATGCCGAAGGACTCGATGCAGTGGTCTGGCCGGTATGGCCTAACAAGACCCGCACCGGCGGGACCATCATCGGCCGGGATCTCGTGAACTTCATGTATCTGCCGGCGGTGACTGTTCCCATGGGCGTTCTCACCCAGGTGGCGACCGCCACGCTGGCCGAAGGGACCGAACCGCTCACGCTCAACGTGACCGGCCGTCTGTATGACGACGCGAAGGTGCTCGCCATCGCATCGGCCTACGAAGCAATCACCAAGCATCGTTACTCCCCGACGCTCGCACCGCCGATTGCCGGCGAGGAGTTCATGTCCGGACGCTTCCGGACCGGGACTGCCAAGAAGGACGCGCTGCCTCCGGTGCTCAGCATTTCTCCGGTCGCTGCGGCGGGGGAAACCGACTCCATCATCTTCACCGGCATGGTGTCGGACAAGGGTGGAATCGAGCGCCTCGAAGTGTCCATCGCCGGAGCGCTGATCCCCACTGTGATCGAGGGCACGACTTGGAAAGCAGTCCTGCCGGGTGAAAGCGCGGCGAACGCACTCCTCGCCAGCGCCACCACGGTGGACGTGGTCGTTCTCGCCGTCGATACCGGTGGCAACGCCACCTGCCTCTACGAAGACATCACGCTCTAACCAAACCTCGGGCTGCGGGGTCCGGCTCTAACCGGACCCCGCGGCCTTCTTCATTTCTTCAACCTAACTTCCACTAACATGCGTCGCAAAACCCTCGTCATCGGCTTCATCGCAATCGCTGCCATCGCGATCACCTGGATCGCTTTCAGGCCCTCCGCCAGCACCGCCCCTCTCGTCACCGCCCCGCCCAAAGCAGCTCCTGAATCCCAGGCCGTGGCCAGTGACCTCCCGATCGATTTGGAAACCTGGCAAGCGATGATTGCCGAGTCGCAGGATTTGAAGGGCCTGATGCTTGCCGCCATGAAAATTGGCGATCCTAACCTACAGCAAGCCGTGGTGGCCTCGATCATCGACCGCTGGCTGCTCGTTGATGCCGCTGGATTTATCAAACACCTGAATGGCCTCGAAGTCAGCGGCGACAAGGGCTCGCTCGCCATCGTCGCGCTCGCGCTACAAAACTCCCTGACCCGCCTGAGCCTCGAAAGCGCCAGTTCGGACCACATCCTCGTTGTCGTCCAGCGCCTGATTTCCTACCTCGCCTCGACCGATCCCGCCAAAGCCCTCGAGTGGGCGCGGCGGTTTCTGTTGGATGACACGCTCGATTCCGCGGTTGTGTCGATCGCCAGAGGCATGGCCCGCACCGACGTCCAAACCGGACTTCGGATCGCCGAAAGCATCCAGTCTCCACTTCGTCGGTCACAGGCCTTTGCCGCGGTCGGCACGGTCTGGGCGGCGCAGGATCCGGTCGCCGCCCTCACTTGGGCGGTCTCGCTGAAAAATCATTCGGAGCGCGCTCTAACGGTCAACGCGGTGCTCCTCGTCACGGCCCATCAAAACCCGCCCGCCGCCGCCCGCAGCCTGAGCGATGAGGCGAAGCGCATCAACGACCAGTATCTTCAGGAACGCGCCGCTCAGCTCGCCGCCGCGGGCATCACCGAAGCGGACCTCGCCAACGATCCGGATTCCTATCGTGAGATGCTCGAGTCCGGTTCTCTGCCCAGCCCCACCAGTCCGGACATCGAGTTGATGGCGACCGCCGGCAAGGTGATCGGCTCGAAACTTGCCGCAGCCGACGCCCTGGACGCGCTGGCCTGGGCCGAATCCCTTGATGGAGATTTCCTGAAATTGACCAGTCTATCAGGCGTCCTCGACGGCTGGGCCGCCACCAACCCGGTTGCGGCTCTCACCTGGGTCCGGGAAAAATATCCCGACAATGGCGACCTCCATACCGCCGTCTTCCGGGCGTGGGCGGCCGGCGATCCCGCAGCCGCCGCGGCCGCAGCGCAACAGATCGAGAAGCCGAATCAACGCGCCGCGATTCTGGAAGGCGTCGTTAAAGTGTGGGCCACCAAGGGAGATTCCACCGAGGCCACCGCCTTCGTTACCAGCCTGCCGCCCTCTCCTAGCACTGATTCCGCGAGCTACGCGCTGGCCACCGCGATCAGCTATCAGCAGCCCGATCAGGCGTGGCGGATCGCCCAGGGCATCACCAATGAGTCGGCGCAATTCCGCGCGCTCAAGTCCGCGTTCTCCGTCATGGTATCCCGCGATCCGGTGGCCGCGGCGGACACCTTGGGTGCCACCCCGCTGCCCGGCCGTACGACCGAGCGTCTCGCTGGACTTCTCAAGGCCGCGACGGTCCAGTGATCCAACGCACCCGTCGCGAGGACCGATCACCCGCCAACAGAAAAATTGATGGTTGATGGGAAGAACCGACAGTTGGAGTGGCTGCGAGCGTCCCGCCGCTGTTCTTCACGCACCGTCGCTCCGGGTCTTTCTCACCTCTTCCTGAAAACTGAACACTGAAAGCCAGCGGAGCGATAGCGACTCCTGCTCTGCCGGCAAAGCCGCATCCCGCTTGGACCTTAGTCAAAACTAGCAACGCTCAGCGTCATTGAATGTCTTCTTGGAAATCGATCTTTGCCTTGGACACATCTTATGGTAATAGCCACGAGCCATGTCCCCCCATTTCAGCAGATCCTTCGTTTGGAAACTGTTGCCCGCACATCCGCTGGGGCCTGTTCGAGAAAAGAAAATCAAGACCTCGCAGATCCGTAAGTTCGGTTTTGTCCTGGTAGCTCTGGCAACGGTTTCCTCGAGCCCCGCCGCCGTGCGCTTCTACGCCTTGGGAGACCTTTCGGGCGGCACCTTCGATAGCACGGCGTTGGCGGTTTCCGCGGATGGCTCTGGCGTCGTCGGACAAAGCAATTCGTCCAAATCGCAGTTCGAGGCGTTCCGATGGACCAAGGCCACGGGGATGGTGTCGCTTCCAAATCTCCCCGTCGGCACGGTCTTCCGGGGAGCGGCGGCTTCCGCGGACCTGCGCCACATCGCCGCCACACTCGAAGGCACCAGCGAGGGAGCTCTTTGGACCTTGGGGGTGGGCGCAACAAGTGTTGCCGATCTCCCGGGAGGCGGCGTGCTGAACTTCGTCACCGGAATCTCTCCGGACGGAACAGTCGTTGTAGGCACCAGCAACAGCACCGAAGGCCGGCAGGCCTACCGCTGGAGCGTGGCCGCAGGCATCCTGGGTCTTGGCGACCTCGCGGGTGGAGGTTACTTCAGCCAGTCATCGGACGCTTCCGCAGATGGCTCGGTTGTCGTTGGGGTGTCGGAATCGGCCTCCGGACAGGAAGCGTTTATCTGGCAGCAGAATAAAGGTTCCATGGCGGGACTGGGCGATCTGCCGGAGGGCGCATTTTCGAGCTGGGCGCAAGCCGTCTCTGCAAATGGCGCGGTCGTGGTCGGTCGCGGCACGTCGGCAAGCGGCAGCGAGGCCTTCCGATGGACGAGTGGGTTGGGCATGCAGGCTCTCGGAGATCTTGCCGGCGGCGCCTTTACCAGCAGCGCGCTGAATGTCACTTCCGCCGGCTCGTTGATCGTCGGTTACGGCACGTCCTCCCTTGGCGCGCAGGCGGTGCTTTGGGACGCAAACCTGCAGAAGCGCGTCATTCAAGACATGGTGGCGGCAGAGGGACTCACCCTGCCCGGGTGGAGGCTCGCATTCGCTTACGGCATCTCCGACAATGGGCGGCACATCGTCGGATCCGGCATCAACCCCACGGGCAACTACGAGGCCTGGCTGGTCAGCTTTTTCCCGAACCCGCCCACCATCAAGCTCACCAGCCCCGCCACGGTGCGCGCCAAGAATGATGGAACATTCAAGATTCGAGGCACCGCGGCCGACGACGCGGCGGTGGTGCGCGTGGAGTATCAACTCGGCGGCGAAGGCGAGTGGAGGAAAGCCAGCGGCAAACGCGAGTGGACCGTCACCGGCAAGCTCAGGAAATCAGCAACCAAAATTACAGTGCGCATCCGCTCGGTCGACGAGGATGGGCAGAAGTCCAAGCCCGTTGCGGTTAAGGTGATCCGATGAAGGGGGAAAAGCTGAAATGCTGAAAACTGAAATGCTGAAATGCCTGGCTAATCAAATCCGCATCTTCTCCCGCACGTAGTTCCGCGCTTCAACCGGTCTGCTCTTCGTCGGAGAGTTCACCGCCAAGCCGCCAAGGCCGCCAAGGAAGACAAAGCCGATCTCCTGTAGCGTTGGTCTGCGACCGTCGCACTCCCCCTCTCCCGCCGGAGGCTGCTCCACCTCTTCACTTCGATGTTCAATGTTGGGCGTTCGATGTGCGATTTTCGATATTCGATGTTCGATGTTCAAAGAGAGTTCACCGCCAAGCCGCCAAGAGCGCCAAGGAACACAAAGCCGATCTCCTACCGGTCTGCGACCGTCGACAGCCACCTCTTCCGCCGGAGGCTGCTCGCAGTGCTTCTTGCCTTGATCAGGAGGGTGGCGATCGACGTTTTGCAATGCCGTCGGGCGGCAGAGGTTGGGTTCACTCAGCAATTTTGGTTTCAAGTCATTCAAAACGAGTGATCCACTTGCTCCGTGAAAGTTGGTCCGCCCACTGCAAGAAGGAAGCAAACTCCCACTACCATGAAAAAGCGCCATTCCTCCAACTCCCACGAAGCCTCCGCACACCCCAATCTGATCAACTACCTGGCGTTGATCCATGCGGTCACTCACCCCGGAAACCGTCAGGATCCCGGCAAGCGTCACCGCTCGCCCAAAACGCCGGTCGGCGCCGCGGCAGTCGGTTGAGTCGTTTTCCAGTCACCTGCCTCCGCCTGCTTCCACAGCAACGCCGTTTCTGATAGTGGCGGTGGATTCCCGGCGCTGGACAGGAGCCCCAGGCCTCACAGGTCGAGTTGCTCCAGCATCTCTCGCAGCATCGCGGGGGCGGCAGGTTTGACGAGATGATGGTTGAAGCCCGCCTCCTGGGTTTTCCTGCGGTCGTCCTCCTGCCCCCAGCCGGTCAGTGCGATGAGGATAGTGGATTCGCAGCCGGGAATTTCGCGCAGCCGGCGGGCTGTTTCATTGCCATCCATTTCCGGCATGCCGATGTCAATGAACGCCACATGGGGGCAGTGTTCACGGGCAATTTCCAAGCCGGTTGCGCCATTGTAGGCGGTACGGGTTTCGAAGCCTTCGAGATCGAAAAACATCGAAAGGATGTCGGCCGTGGACACTCCGTCATCGACGACAAGAATCCTGCCGCGGTTGGGTGACGAATTTTTGTTAGTCGCCGAGCGCGGCAGCACCGTCTGCGCCTGCCGGAAAATCCGCGGCAGGCGGATGCGGAACTCGCTGCCCGTGCCACGGCCCTCGCTGCGGACCTCCACGGTGCCGCCGTGCATCTCCGTGATGAGCCGCACGAGTGTCAGGCCGATGCCGAGGCCGCCGTCGGTGGGGCAAAGACCCGCGCGCTTGACCTGGGTGAACATTTCGAAAATCGCGTTCTGCATGTCCGGCTCGATGCCGTCCCCATTGTCCGTGATGCTAACCGTTACTTCGTCCGCGGCGGTCTCCACGCCGAGGCGGATCTTTCCTCCTTCAGGAGTGTATCGGGCCGCGTTGCTCAGCAGATTCGAGAAGACCTGTGAGAGACGGCTCGCATCCCCGTGGACCAGGACCGGAGACTCCGGCAGGGAAACCGAGAATTCGTGACCGCGTGCGGTGAGCAGCGGCTGGACCGTTTCGGTCGCAGCGGTGAGGACCTCTCCCAGATCGACG
>JAZKGW010000064.1:0-17525 GCA_040385685.1 Verrucomicrobiota bacterium
GTTCTTCAAGGCCACGGTGTGACCCCATCCCGCGGCAATGGCCGTGACCCCGCTCTGCGCCGCCACGGGTACCGTCGTTTGGTCGTATGCACCCCACCCCACCACGCTGCCATCGTTCTTCAAAGCCACGGCGTGATGAGTTCCCGACGCAATCGCCGTGACCCCGCTCTGTGCGGCCACGGGCACCGTCGTTTGGCCGTAGCCGTTGTATCCCCACGCCACCACGCTGCCGTCGTTCTTCAAGCCCACGGTGTGAGACTCTCCCGCCGCAATCGCCGTGACCCCACTCTGCGCCGCCACGGGCACCGTCGTTTGGCCGTTGTCGTTGGATCCCCACGCCAGCACCGAGTTGGGAAGCGGCGCGTTCACCGTTAGCACCGCCGACGGCGTACTGGTCACACTCCCGACGGGGTTGCTCACCAGCACCGTGTAACTGCCCGCATCGCTGAACCACGCATAGTCCACGCGGTAAGTGGTGCCTGTGGCCCCGTTGATGTTCGTTCCGTCCTTACGCCACTGGTAGGTCAAGGGGTAGCCCGTGGCGGTCACGGTGAAACTCGCGCCCTGCCCCGCGGTCACCGTTTGACTCATCGGTGGCGTGCTGATGATGGGAACGTTTGCGGTCACCGTCAGCACCGCCGGCGGCGTGCTGGTCACACTCCCGGAGTAGTTCTCGACCACCACCGTGTAACTGCCCGCATCGCTGAACCACACATTTTCCAGGCGGTAAGTGGGGCTCGTCGCCCCGCTGATGTTGATTCCGTCCTTGCGCCACTGGTAGTTCAAGTAAAGGCCCGTGGCCGCCACGGTGAAACTCGCGATCTGCCCTGCGTTCACCGTCTGGCTCATCGGTGGCGTGGTGATGGCGGGGGCAGTTGGAATGTCAAGCACCACGGTCTGAAAGCCTCCCGCCGCAATCGCCGTCACCTCGGTCAATCCCGCAGGCACCGTCGCTTGGCCGTAGTCGCCCTCGTAGTAGGAGCGGTTGTAGCCGCGGTCCGAGTAGTAGGAGATGCCGTTGGGCCTCCACGCCAGCACGCTCCCGTCGCTCTTCAACGCCACGGTGTGATAAGGTCCCGCTGCGATGGCGGTGACCCCGCTCTGCGCCGCCACGGGCACCGCCGGTTGGCCGTAGTCGTAGTCGGCGGAGTTGTAACCCGATAATCCGAAATCGTCGTAGTATTCTTGGTAGTAGGAGTAGTGGCCCCACGACAACACGCTGCCGTCGCTCTTCAAGGCCACAGTGTGATAAGTTCCCGCCGCTATTGCGATGACCCCGCTCTGTGCCGCCACGGGCACCGTCGTTTGGCCGGAGCCGTTGTTTCCCCACGCGACCACGCTCCCATTATTCTTCAAGGCCACAGTGTGAGAACTTCCCGCCGCAATGGCGATGACCCCGCTCTGTGCGGCCACGGGCACAGTCGTTTGACCGTAGTCGTTGTTTCCCCACACCACCACGCTGCCGTTGCTCTTCAAGGCCACGGTGTGATGAGCTCCCGCCGCAATGGCAGTGACCCCGCTCTGTGCCGTCACGGGCACCGTCGTTTGGCCGTAGTAGTTGTCTCCCCACGCCACCACGCTCCCATTATTCTTCAAGGCCACGGTGTGATAAGTTCCCGCCGCAATGGCGATGACCCCGCTCTGCGCCGCCACGGGCACCGTCGTTTGGCCATGGTAGTTGTATCCCCACGCCACCACGCTGCCGTCGTTCTTCAAGGCCACGGTGTGAGAGCCTCCCCCCGCAATGGCAGTGACCCCGCTCCGCGCCGCTGGGGGCACCGTCGTTTGGCCGGAGCCATTGTTTCCCCATGCTGCCACCATCACCGTGCCGGGAGGTATCGCGTTCACCGTCAGCACTGCGGGGGGCGTGCTGGTCACGCTCCCGAGGTGGTTAGTCACCACCACCGTGTAACTGCCCGCAGCGCTGAACCGAACCTCGCCCAAGGAGTAAGTGGCTCCCGTTGCCCCGCTGATGTTGGTTCCGTCCTTTTGCCACTGGTAGCTCAAGAGGTAGCCCGTGGCCACCACGGTGAAGCTCGCGATCTGCCCTGCGTTCACCGTCTGGCTCATCGGTTGCGTGGTGATGGCGGGGGCAGTTGGAATGTACAGCGCCACGGTGTGAAATCCTCCCGCCGCAATCGCCGTCACCCCGCTCAATCCCGCAGGCACCGTGGTTTGGCCGGAGTCGCCGAGTCCCCACGCCACCACGCTCCCGTTGCTCTTCAAGGCCACGGTGTGACCCCATCCCGCAGAAATCGCGATAACTCCGCTCTGCGCCGCCACGGGCACGGTCGTCTGGCCGGAGTCGTTGAATCCCCACGCCACCACGCTCCCGTTGCTCTTCAAGGCCACGGTGTGATAATGTCCCGCCGCAATCGCGATGACCCCGCTCCGCGCCGCCACGGGCACCTTCGTTTGACCGTGGAAATTGGATCCCCACGCCACCACGCTGCCGTTGTTCTTCAATGCCACGGTATGCAAAGTTCCCGCCGCAATCGCGATGACCCCGCTCTTTGCCGCCGTGGGCACCGTCGTTTGGCCAAAGTCGTAGTCCTCGCTCCCGGATTCGTCGGAGTAATGATAGTGGCCCCACGACAGCACGCTGCCGTCGTTCTTCAAGGCCACGGTGTGAAAAGTTCCGGCTGTAATGGCCGTCACTCCGCTCTGTGCCGCCACAGGCACCGTCGTTTGGCCGGAGTCGTTCAATCCCCACGCCGCCACGCTGCCGTCGTTTTTCAAGGCCACCGTATGAGAACCTCCCGCCGCAATGGCCGTGACTCCGTTCTGCGCCGCCACGGGCACTGTCGTTTGGCCGCGGTAGTTAGATCCCCACGCCACCACGCTGCCGTCGTTCTTCAATGCCACGGTGTGCTCCGCTCCCGCCGCAATGGCCGTGACCCCGCTTTGAGCCGCCACGGGCACCGTCGTTGGGTCGAAGGCACCCCACACCGCCACCGCGTCGGCAGGTGCCGCCTGAGCGGCTCCGGGCCAGGCGAACAGGGGGAGACTAACGGCGAGAAGGAGGGTCGTGAGTGGGGATGGCGTTTTCATGGCGTGATGTCCTTTCATCCCGTCATGCGACGTAAGTGCTCCAAACCCCTCAAAAAAATTCCGCGATTTGCTGCGGGGGTAGTTTTGAACCCGAATTGCTCCCGACCCGATATTCCTCCAAGACGATGATGCCTTGAATCGCTCATGCGGTTTGCCCCTTTGCATCCCGGCTGAAAAGAAAAAGCGGCAACTCCACGCTGCCGCTCTCCCCCATGACTGTTTGTGGGAGTGACTATTTCCCGTTAGGAATGACGATCGTCCCGTCCATATGACCGGACGTGCTGCCGGAAACCTGGTCTTTCAAGCGCTCCAAGGTCAGGCTCCCAGTGGCATTCGCGAACCGACCCGTGCCACCCGTAATCGTCAAAGTCTCCACAATGGAAATGACATTGGGCGTGGACGTCGGAGACGACTGTCCGACAGTGTCAACGAACAGACGGTCTCCATTGGCGGCAATGAATTCGACGGACCCAATGCCTACGCGGCTCACGAGGTTAACCTTGGCCGTATAAGTCATGGTGAATTTGCCAAGCTGTGTGGCATTTCCCCCGCCGGTCGCCGTGATATTGACGATGGGGAGTTCGATCGCTGGAATTTCAACGGCGTCGAAGGTGCCTCGGAAGGGCATTTCCGCTGCCATGGTGCCCTGTAGCGCTGTTGCCAAAAACAGGGCGGTCATTTGCACATACTTGATGGTTTTCATCTGATGTTTCGCTTTCTTTTGTTGGTGTGTTTGCGGTCCCACGAAGCCCTTCCGGGCCGCACAAGATCCACGTTTGGGTGAAGGGAAACGCCCCTTCAACGAGTCATGCGACGTGGGCGCTCAAAACCCCTCAAAAATATTTCTAACGATCCTCCGGGCCGACCCGCCTGACTACGGATTCGCCGGATCTATCCACCTTGCGGTCTCCCAGAACTTCACGGTGCGATCCCGGCTCCCGGAGACCAGTTGCCCGCCATCGGGGCTGAATGCGAGGCTCATGATGAAGCCGGTGTGCCCGCGCAAGGTCCGCAGCGACTTGCCGGTTTTCGCATCCCAAATGCGGATCGTGGTGTCTTCGCCGGCGCTGGCCAACCAGCGGCCTTGGCGGTCCATGGCAACGGCCCAGACTTCGCCGGTGTGCCCGGTCAGCGGATCCGCGATGCGATGACCAGTCTTGCTGTCGAGAATCTGCACCGTGTTTCCATCGCCGCCGGCGAAAATGCGGTCGCCGTTCGGGCTGAACGCCACTCGCTCACCGTAGCCCAGGGCGCGCCCGGGAGCTGTCCACAGCGGATTGGTGTCTTGCTCGATCTGGCCTGGATTCCACGGCCAGAGCCGGATGAATCCGTCCGAGCTGCCGGTGGCGAGATGTTTCCCATCCGGGCTGAAGGTCATGGCCCAGATATTGAATCGGTGATGCCCGAAAACGCCCACCTCCTGCAGCGTTCGCGCGTTCAAGACCTTGATCCAGTTGTCCTTGCCCTCGCGGAGCAAGTATTCGCCGGTGGGATCGAACACCCCGCAGAATGGAAACTCTTCTTCGCCGAGTAAAAAGAGTTTCTCACCGGTGCGCGGATCCCAACCGGCGACGACAGCCTTACGATTCGCGGTATAGGCCGAGGTCGCGAGCTGACCACCAGAACTATAAGCGACATGAAAAGCGCTGCCGTCGTGTTTCAATGTCCGCAGCAGCGCACCCGATTGCGGATCCCAAATCCGCGCGGCATTATCCCAACTCGCGGAAGCCACCGAATCCCCGCTGGGGCTGAAGGCGACGCTCCAAACTTCCGCGCCGTGCGAACACGTGTACGACTCCATCCGTTCCCCCGGTCTAAGAGGGGTGGAGTCCCAAATGCGGATGGTTCCATCGTCACTGGAGGAAGCGAGACGCTGACCATCCGGACTGAACGCGATGCCGTGCACCATCGACGTATGGCCTCGCAGGCGGAGAATCTCCCGGCCGGTCACGGGATCCCACAATTTCACCGTCTTGTCCTCGACCCCGCAGGTGGCGAGGCGCCGGCCGTCCGGACTCAGCGCGATCGCGCTGATGAGTCCGCCACTCCCCACCCAACTCTGCAGGAGCTTGCCGTCGCCCGGGTCCCAAATCTTGATGGAGCGATCGAAACTCCCCGTGACGAGCCACCGTCCGTCAGGCGCGAAACATAACCCGCTAATCCGATGGGTATGGCCATCCCCCCGGCGCGGTTCCACGAGCGCGCCAGTGCGCGTGTTGCAGATTGTCAGGATGCCGCCAAACGTGCCGGTGGCGAGCAAACCGCCCGCGCGGTCCAGGCACACGGCGGTCACCACGGTTTTCTGTTCCTGTTGATGCGAAGGCAGCTCCTTGCCGTCGTCCGCGTCCCGCACAAGGACCTTGTTATTTCCACCATCGGCGAACAGCTGGCTGCCGTCCTTGGCAAAGGCGACGGAATTGCTGACGCCCCGGTACTCGCCGCGCAGTCCATTCACGTCGAAGAGTTGCACGCCGACTTTCCAATCCCACACGCGCATCTTGCGATCGGAATCAGCCGCGGCGAGGCACCGGCCGTCTGGCGGACGAAACGCGAGGCTGAACACATACTGCGCCGGACAGTGGAGCGTTTGAATCACCTTGCGGGAAGCAAGGTCCCAAATCTTGACCGTTCCATCTCCGCAGCCGGCGGCGATCTGGTCGCCGTCCGGGTGAAACGCGATGCCATGGACCTTGGTGGAAGCCTGCAGGATCACTGGCTCCGCTCGACAGAGCCGATCGAGGTAACGCCATTCCCAGCCGCCACGGAGCGGGACCGGGCAATCCTCGAGGAACTTGAGCGCGCCCCCGAGGTTATCCGCGGACAATTCGCGATGAGCGAGCGCCACGTTTTGGAAGTAGGAGTTCACCTGCAGGTTCGTCTTGGCCTCTGTTTCGGAACGCAACGCGTCACCGGTTTCCTGGTTCGCGAGCGAGATTCGGAAGGTGCTTACACCGAGTGCGGCCACGGCGATGACCAATGCGGCGGCGGTCGCGAGCGCCGCGCTGAAGATGACGCGGTTTCTCCTCCAGGCTTTGCGCAGGCGATATCCCGTGCTCGGCGGCCGGGCAACGATCGGCTCGTCACCCAAGTGGCGCTGGAGGTCCATCGCCAGGCCGTTCGCGGTCTCGTAGCGGCGGGCACGATCCTTCTCCAGCGTCTTCATCACGATCCAATCGAGATCGCCGCGGATGGCGTGGATGAGTTTTGGCGGTTCGCTCGCGCGATGGTGCGCCACGATTGTCGCCACCTCCTGGGCCATGGTGACCAGCGCGGTGCTCGGTTTCTGCGGTTCCTGTTCGCGGATGACGCGGCGCATTTCGTCGTAGCCCGCCTTCAGCAGCGCATCCGCATCGAACGGCGTGCGGCCGGTTAGAAGTTCATATAACAAAACGCCGAGCGTGTAGATGTCGGTGCGCGTGTCCACGTCGGTCCCGTTCATTTCCGCCTGCTCGGGACTCATGTAGAGCGGCGTGCCGATCATCTGTTGGAGCAGGGTGTAGACGGTGCTGTCGGCGAGCCGGCCCTGGGTCGCCTTGGCGACCCCGAAGTCGATGACCTTCGGCACGGGCACGCCATCTTGCAGGGCGACGAGGATGTTAGACGGCTTGAGATCGCGGTGGATGATGCCTTTCTGATGGGCGTGCTGGACCGCGTGACAGACCTTGATGAAGAGCGCGAGGCGGTCGGCGGTGGGCAGATTTGCCTGGTCGCAGTAGTCGGTGATCTTGATCCCGTCCACCAGTTCCATGACGAAGAACGGCCGACCCCACTCGGTGGCTCCGGCGTCGAAGACTTTCGCGATGTTTGGATGATCCATCATCGCGAGCGCCTGCCGCTCCTGGCCGAAGCGGGCGACCACGTCCTCGGTGTCCATGCCGAGTTTGATGATTTTAAGCGCCACCGTGCGCCGCACCGGTCGCTCTTGTTCCGCCACCCAGACCGTGCCGAAACCGCCCACGCCGATTTGTTCCCGCAGCTTGTAAGGGCCGATCTGTTGGCCGGCTTTCTCGGGCGTGAGTCGCGCCAATTGCGCCTCGATTTCGGGCGAGAACTCCGGTCCGGCCTGAAGGAATCCGTCGGCGCTTTCGTGGGCTTCCACCAGCGAAATCACCTGCGCCTTCAGCTCAACGTCATCGCCGCATTTCTCCGCCAGATAGGCGTCGCGAACCATTCCCGCTGGCAGGTGTTGGGCGCCGTTGAAGAGTTCGATGAGTCGGTCCGCGTTGGCCATGGTCGTGGGAAATTTCTCTGATACATGCGCCGGAACGGGCCGGATCCCTTCAGGAAATCCACCGCGCCCTATTGCGGGCCATCGCGGGTCCTTTCCATTTCCCGGTAAAGCCAGGCGCGGGCAAAGCTCCACCGGCGTTCCGCGGTGCTGATCGAAATTCCGAGTTCCTGCGCCGCCTGCTCCTGCGTGAGCCCGACGAAAAAGCACAATTTCACCACTTCCGCCGCGTGCTCGTCCACCGCGGCCAACCCGTCCAAGGCCTCGTCGAGCGCGAGCAGTTCGTCATCCGGCACAGGTAGCGCCACATCCACGGCATCCATGTCCACTCGCTGCATGCCATTGCCATGCTTGAGCCGCATCTTCCTCCGCGCGGACTCCACCAGGATCCGCCGCATCGCCTCCGCCGCCGCGCCGAAGAAATGGGCGCGGTTTTCAAACGACGGCTCGTCGTCCCCGACCAACCGCAGCCACGCCTCATGCACCAGCGCCGTCGGCTGCAAGGTATTCCCAGGCGCTTCCCGCGCCATCCGGCAGGCCGCCAGCCTCCGCAATTCCACATACACCAACGGCAGCAACTGACCCGCGGCCACGGCGTCGCCCCTATCGGCGGCTTTGAGGATTCGAGTGACGTCAGACATGGCTCAGATCTTCACGAACAACCTACTCTGCCACAATTCCCATCCATTAGGCCAGTTCTAATCCGGGCAAGTTTGGATCTATCCAACCTGCTTCCTGTTATTCACACCCCGAGACGGCGATGTTGCGGGAGCCGCCCATTCTGATAGAGAGAATGTACACCTGGTCCGCGAAGCCAATGAAAGGTGAAGGAAAAGTCCGGATAGCTTTCGTGTTCTCTGCCAGATGGACGCGACGTAAATCCTTTCTATTTACGATCCAGATAGATCCTCGACCCGAGCACATACTTGTCCGCCCAGCTTCGGATCTTCAACTGCTCATCGAGAGAAAGCGTCCTAACTACTTTTGCGGGCGATCCTAACACCAACGATCCCGGCGGAATGATGGTTCCGCCGGTCACCAGCGCGCCAGCGCCGATGATCGAGCGCTCGCCGATCACCGAGCCGTCGAGCACGATCGCCCCCATGCCAATGAGCACCTCGTCCTTCACCGTGCAGGCATGCAGGATCGCCGAGTGTCCGACCGTCACCAGTTCGCCGACATAACAGCCGTAGTCGTCCGCCAGGTGGATCACCGCGTTGTCCTGCACGTTCGACCGCGGACCGATCACTATCTCGTTGATGTCTCCCCGTAGCGTCGTGTTATACCAGACGCTCGACTCCTCATGCAAAGTCACCCGCCCGATCACATCCGCACTCGCGGCGATGAACGCGCTTTCATGAATGGTCGGGGAAAATCCCGCGATTGTCTCGATGGCCATGCGGCAGGCTAGTCAAACCCACTTCGATTCGCAAGTGGTGAGGCTACTCATTCACGAAAGCGTCAGACTCAAACTCAACTTTTTCTTTCCGCCAGTCTTCCTGCGCAGTTCTATGATCCCGCCAAAGCCCTTACGTGGGCCAACGCCGCCGATGCCAGCCCTGCCGGGTTGTAGCCGCCTTCCAGCGAGGAAACGATTCTGCCACCGCACCACTTGTCCGCCAGCGCCACGCAGCGCCGGGTCATTTCCGCGAACGTTTCATCCGTCCAGCGCAGCCCGCCGATCGGGTCGTCAATCCGCGCGTCGAAGCCGGCGGAAATCAACAGGAACTCCGGTTCGAAGGCATCGACCGCCGGCTCTAACTGCGATGACCATTCCCGCAGTGCGGCACTTCCGTCCGAATCCGCCGGCAGCGGGATGTTCAAGTTGAAGCCCGTTCCAGCTCCTTGCCCGTGTTCCGCGGCGGGGCCGGTGAACGGATAGATGTTCTCCTCGTGCAGAGAAACGTACAGCACCGATGGATCCTCGATGAAGATTGCCTCGGTCCCGTTGCCGTGGTGGACGTCCCAATCGATGATGGCGATTCTCTGCAGCCCATGACGGGATTGAAGATAACGCGCGGCGACTGCCACGTGATTGAAGATGCAGAATCCCATCCCGCGCGTCGCCGTGGCATGATGTCCGGGCGGCCGCACCGCGCAGAACGCCGATGAAATATCACCGCGCATCACCGCATCCGCTGCCCCTAACACCGCGCCGGTTGCTTCCAGTGCGACATCGTAACTCTCCTCGCAGATCGCTGTGTCGCCCGTGCGCAGCTTGTCGGCGAAGGTCTCGGTGTCCCGGTAGACCAAGTCGTGGTAATCATGATCGTGGGCGAGCATAATTTCGGACACCAACGCGCGGCGGCCAGGAAGCCTAAGAAACTCTGATGGCAAAGTCGCGAGCGCGGCTTCCAACACCCGATAACGTGCCGCCGACTCCGGGTGACCGGGGCCGGTATCGTGGCGCTCGTAACAAGGATCGTAGTGGATGCCAATCCGTTTGATTTGATCACTCATCGTTCGATTCGATAGATATGTTTTCGCTTCAGGAATTTCTTCCGCGCCTGCAGAATCCGCGACACGGAAATCCTGAACTCCCGCGAGTCGCCTGCGGCAGATTTCGGTTCCACTGCCCCGACGGCAAGGAATAATCCCGCCATTGCCCGGTTGTCAGGCATCACGCTCGCCCAGAACTCGGTGATCCCGCGGTCCTCCGCAACGAACGCCAACTCGCCCAACAGAAACCCGGCGACGCCCGCATGGCGGCAGGTCTCGTGAACGACGAATGCGACTTCCGCCGATTTCCCGCTGTCATCCAGATAGTACCGCCCGATCGCGCGGAGTTCCTGTTCCGCAAAAAGTCCGAGTGCAAGGTCTCTCGTCTGGTCCACCGCGGCCAGTTTGTAGGCGGACTCGCCGGTCATCTTGTCGCGCAGATAGCCATAACGCAGGCGGACCGTCTCTTCATCGTGCGAGTAGAAAAACTCCTGCAAAACCCGCATGTCGCTGGGATGCAGCGGTCGCAAAAACAGCTTGAACGCTTCGAATTGGACCCACGACGAATCGACATCGTCCTCCGCCCGTCCCGAGCCGGGCATCGTGAAAAACTTGGGCAGCCAGCCGCGCTCGTGCGCATCCGCTAACAATCCCTCCCGATGATCCGGGTGGGCGATTTCCACCAGCCTCGCCACCCGCTCGCGGATGCTACGGCCGTGGAGACTCGCCACGCCGTATTCCGTGACCACATGGTGGACGTCCCCCCGTCCGGTGCAGACGCCGCTGCCGGACTCCAGCCCGGCGACGATCCGCGAGCGGCCGTCATCATCGGCGGTTGATGTTAGAGCGATGATCGGGCAGCCGCCCTTGCTGCGTCCCGCGCCGCGGATGAAATCCTGCAACGCGCCGATCCCGCCGTAAAACCGATGCCCGCTGGAGTCTCTAACGACCTGGCCGGTCAGGTCGATTTCACGCGCGCCGTTGATCGCCACCATCCGCCGGTTGCGCGCGATCCGTTGCGGGTCGTTTACCCATTCGCTCGGGTGAAGCTCGATGTCCGGGTTGCCATCGACAAACTTGTATAGCTTGCGGCTGCCTAACACATGGCTGGCGACGATCTTGCCCGGGCGATAGCTTTTCATCGAATGATCGACCGCGCCGCAACGCACGAGGCCCATCAACGCGTCGTTGAACATCCCGCTGTGGATCCCGAGATGACGGTGTTTCCGCAGGGCCCGCACGACCGCTTCCGGGCTGTTGCCGAGTCCGGATTGGATCGTCGAACCGTCTTCGATGAGTTGCGCCGCGTGGTGGCCGATCCGTTCGTGCCGATCGTCGAAAATCCCCGGCGCGGCTTCCGGCAACGCCGCCGCGTGCTCGATAAACCAGCCGATCTGCCTGATAGAAATTAGCGTGTCGCCACAAGTCCGCGGCATCTTCGGATTGATCTGGGCGATGACCGTGCGGGCGCAGCGGGCGGCGGATTTCACGACATCCACGCTCACTCCCAGCGAGCACCAGCCGTCCGCATCCGGCGGGCTCACCTGGATGAGCGCCACATCGAGCGGCAGCGGACCGTTCTTGAAAAGTGACGCCACCTCGGACATCGCGCACGGCGTGTAGTCCGCCTGCCCGCGCTCGACGGCCTCGCGCAGCGTGGGAGTTAGATAGAATGAATTGGTCCGCAGCACCTGTTCGTAGCGCGGATCGGTCCACGGCGTTTCGCCCAACCCGTGAATGTGAACCAGCTCAACGTCCTTGAAACTGCCGGCCATTTCCAACATCGAGCGCACCAGCGCTAACGGCACCGAAGCGCCGCCGCCGAGAAACACCCGGCTCCCGGGGCGGATCAACCGGGGCCAGTCACTTGCTTCCAGCCGTTTCATCGCCGCAAGCCAATCAAACTTCCGGGCGGATGGCGCGGTTTATTATCGCTCGTTCCCGAAAACCGAACTTGTTGACGTCCGGACGGTCTCCATCAATCCTGCGGCACGACGATGAAAACACCCAAAACCCGCAAGTCTATCCGTTTTTCCCTGAGCCCGGCCGCCGCATTCGCCGCCCTCGCGATCACGGCAACCACCCAGCTTAGTTTCGCCCAAACCGACCTGAGCAAACCGGTGATCACCACCGAAACCAAGAAGGACGCCGACGGCAAGGACGTCCCTTACATATATCTCGACGGCATCAAGGTCCATGAACTTGACACCACCAAACAGCCGGCTCCACCCATCGTCACCCCGGGTTCTCCCGCCGCGTTCGTCGCCCCGCCGTCGGATGCGATCGTGCTCTTCGATGGCAGTGAAAAGACCCTAACGGAGAGTTGGACCGACACCAAAGGTGCCCCCAGCGGCTGGAAAGTCGTCGATGGCGCGCTCGAATCGGTCAAGACCGCCGGCTACATTCAGACCAAACAGAATTTCGGTTCCTGCCAGCTCCATGTGGAATGGGCCTCGCCCGCCAAACCGGAAGGCGACGGTCAGGGCCGCGGCAATAGCGGAGTTTTCCTGATGAAAACCTACGAAGTCCAGGTGCTCGATAATTTTGAAAACCCGACCTACGCCGACGGCCAGGCCGGAGCGCTCTACGGTCGTCAGAAGCCACTGGTCAACGTTTGCCGCAAGCCCGGCGAGTGGCAAAGCTACGACATCGTTTTCCACCGCCCGCTCTTCGACAAGGACGGCAAGGTTATCCGTCGGGCGACCTTCACCGTGCTGCACAACGGTGTGCTCGTTCAAGACCACACGGTGCTCAGCGGTGGCACGGATTGGAGAGGGCCCCATGCGGTTTCCGATTACATCGCCCACCCGGACAAACTGCCCATCGCTTTCCAGGACCACGGCAATCCCGTCCGCTTCCGCAATGTCTGGATCCGCGAGTTGAAGGATTGAGCACCCGGAGCCTGCGGCATTTCCCAATGGCGGATCCATGGAATTGGGCAATATTTTCGGGGAATCCCTGAGATTCCCCCGCTGGCGCTATCCGCCGTCGCCACGCCCGCAACCAAGGCGGAAGTTTCAACCACCACTGTCATGAGCGATAAGAACCCAAAAGCGAAACAGAAAGCCCAAGCTCAGCATGAGATGCTCAAGAAACAAAAGGCCGAGCAGCACCAACGCGAACAGCAACGGCTCCACGAGCTTCACATGATCAAGCATCCGCACGAAATGAAGGGTTGATAGACCTCTTCCGCAGGCTGCCGGGCGCCTTCCACCTTTGGACCGACAAACTCCGATCTCCCTGCGAAGATTCGGTTTTCCATCCGGGCAAGACCTGTGTCTAATCGCGGTCAAGGCATCCGAATCCCAGCCGCACTCCGTGAAAATCCTAAACTCCGTTCTTTGGCTATCCATCGTCGCCTGCCTGCCACACGCCGCCCTTGCGGAATCCCCGGTGGCGGCAAAATCACCGTCGCGCGCCGAGGTGATCGAAATCATCAAAAAGGTCAACGACCACTGGCAGGCCACTCATCCGGACCACCAGAACGCCTTCTGGAACCGCGCCGCCTATCACACGGGAAACATGGCCGCCTTCAAGGCGACGGGCATCGAAGCCTATCGGGCCTATTCCGAAGCGTGGGCCGAGAAAAACCAATGGAAGGGCGCGAAATCCGATGACCGGACGAAGTGGAAGTATACCTACGGCGAAGGCGATGATTTCGTCCTGTTCGGTGACTGGCAGACTTGTTTCCAGGTTTACATCGATCTCTATCAGTTGACTCCCGACGAGAAGAAGATCGCCCGCGCCAGGGAGGTCATGGAATACCAGATGTCCACCCGCCCCGACGATTACCTGTGGTGGGCGGACGGCTTGTACATGGTGATGCCAGTGATGACCAAGCTGCACAAGGTGACGGGGAATCCCCTGTATTTGGAGAAACTCCACGACTACTTCGCCTACGCAAAAAAACTCATGCACGACCCGGAGACCGGCTTGTTCTTCCGCGACTCGAAGTATATCTATCCGAAGCACAAGTCGGCGAACGGAGTTAAAGACTTCTGGGCGCGGGGCAACGGTTGGATCTTCGCCGCGCTCCCCAAGGTGCTGGAGGATCTCCCCGCCAATGACTCGCACCGTCAGGAATACGTCCGGATCTATCAAGGCATGGCCAAGGCGCTCGCAGGAACGCAGCAGGCCGACGGCTACTGGACCCGCAGCCTGCTCGATCCCGCGCACGCACCCGGGCCGGAGACGAGCGGCACCGCTTTCTTCACCTACGGGTATCTGTGGGGAATCAACCACGGCCTGCTGGACAAGGCGACCTATCTCCCGGTAGTTAGGAAAAGCTGGACCTATCTGACGGGGACGGCGCTCCAGCAGGACGGAGCCGTCGGCTACGTCCAACCGATCGGCGAAAAGGCGATTCCGGGGCAGGTCGTGGATGCCAAGTCCACCGCGGATTTCGGCGTGGGAGCCTTCCTCCTTGCGGCGAGCGAGATGGTGACCTTCATCGAAAAGAACCCATGAATGCCATGAACAGCCGGATCGGTCTGATCCTACTAATCGTTATTTCATCAGTCTGCCGCTCCGGCGCTGTTGAGGAAGCCACGGACCGCAAATACTGGGCCGACCTCGCCTATCAGACCGCCAGACCCGTGTTGGAAAACATGAGCAAGGGCGAACTGAAGAAGAACATGAGGGTCGAAGTCAGTCCGAGTTGGGACGGGCGCAGCAAGGACGTAACTTACATGGAAGCGTTCGGCCGCCTGATGGCCGGCATCGCTCCATGGCTGGCGCTGCCGGATGATGACACTCCGGAAGGAAAACAGCGCAAAGAACTGCGGGAATGGGCTCTCAAAAGCTACGCCCATGCCGTCGATCCTAACAGTCCTGACTACCTCGGTTGGAAGGCGCACGGCCAGGCGCTCGTCGATGCCGCATTTATCGCCAACAGCTTCCTTCGGGCACCCGCCCAACTCTGGGAACCATTGGACGAAACGACCAAGAAGCGCTACATCGCGGAATTCCAGGGCCTGCGCCGTTTCGCCCCGGTCTATTCGAACTGGCTGCTGTTCGTGGCCATGACCGAGACCTTCCTCATGTCCGTGGACGCCGAATATGATATCTATCGAGTGGATCTGGGGCTGCGCAAAATTGAGGAATGGTATGTGGGAGACGGCTGGTATTCCGACGGCACCCACTTTGCCTTCGACTACTACAACAGCTTCGTGATCCAACCGATGTATGTGGAGATCCTGCAGGCTTTCCAAAAATCGAAAAAGGCTCCGAAGATCAGTGACAAGACAGTTGGAGCAGCAGTGGCCAGAATGCGGCGCTTCAGCACCATCCTTGAGCGATTCATTTCCCCCGAGGGATCGTTTCCTCCCGTGGGCCGTTCGATGACCTACCGCATGGGCGTCTTCCAGGCACTGTCACTGACCTCCTGGCAGCGGAAACTGCCGGAGGATCTATCCGAAGGACAGGTGCGGTCGGCGCTGACCGCCACCATGAAGCGGATGTATTCCCGCGACGGAAACTTCAACCAGGACGGCTATCTCCAGTTAGGCTTTGTGGGGCATCAGCCCGGACTGGCCGACGTTTACACCAACAACGGCAGTTTGTACATGACCGCGCTGGTATTCCTGCCGCTCGGACTGCCGGCAGCGGATTCCTTCTGGACCTCGAAAGCCGAGGACTGGACCCAGAAAAAAGCGTGGAGCGGGCAGCCGTTTCCCAAGGACCACGCCATTTCCGAGTAGTCACTTCTGGAAAATCATCTCCTCGATCCGCTTCTCCGACACCTTCCCTAACAGCGGGATGTCGGGGGCGAAAATCGAGATGCGGAATTCCTCAAGCGCCCAGCCAGCAGGCCAGTCGGCTGGATCATCCGGGTGGACGGTGTAGCGTTGGAACCACGGCAGCCAGAGCCGTCGGCAGCGGTCCATTTTCTCCAGATCCTTGACGATGGGAAGTGAGGACAAGCGACCTAACCGGGAACGGATTGCGCGCAGTCGGCGCGGATATTCACGGAGGTTGCCGAAACCCGCGCGCCAGGCGAAGTCCTTGCGGAACAGCCAAGCGAGTTGCTCTTCGAGGTCCTCCGCGATCTCGCCGAGATTGCGGTCGTTGCGGTTGGCGGCAACCCAGCGCTGGATCTCCGGCAGGATTTCCAAAATCTCATCCAGCGACTTGCCGATGACGGCGGCGGCGTCATACCAACGTCCCCTCGCCTCCTCTTTCAAGGCACTGAATTCATCCGGCGAGCGGGGGAATGCACTTCCCGCCGCGCCTTCCGCGGCTAACAGGATGAGAGTGTCCAGCGAGGTCCCGCCAACCCCAAGACGTGGCAACTCGACCTTCGCCATCAAACCCAACGGGAACTTCTTCTTGAGATAAGCGACTTGATCCGCGTGGGCGAGCCACAGCAAGCGGGCCCCACCGGCGCGGTGGGATTCGGCGGCGAGCGCGGCGCTGCTGAAGGCTCTAACTCCCACGGATTTCCCCTCGTCCACCAGCGCCGGATAGGCAGCACCACCGGGCGTCATGACGAGCTCCGGTAGGCTCTCGCCATCCCACGTGCTGATGCCTTTGCGCTCGACATCGGCGTTCGCCGCCGCTTCGAAACGAATGCGCATTCGGTCGGCGAGCTGGAGTTTCAGCACGGCCACGTCATCGCCCATTGCGAGTTCCTCCGCGTCGTCATCGCAGACCCAAATCTTGGTGACGAGTTCGGGCGGGAGCTTTCCAACATCATACTCGCCCACTGGAACGTAGGATCCGTTTCGATCCTTGACGTGCTCGGAAAGTGCATGATAGATGGAACGATCTTTGGGGGCGAAGCACCACAGCTCGGCAAAGCTTTCGGCGGCTGGGCCGATTGGCTGGCAGACCCGGCGATAGTCCTTTGGCAGCGAGCGCAACAGGATTTCCGCCCGCTCGCGGAGGTTGCCATCGACGCCCCATGTGGGCAGCCAGTCGGGAAATTTCGGCAACTGATCGACATGCACGCCGATGGTCACGCCATCATCGCGCTCGCCCTGCGCGGCATGATAGTAGAGTGAATACTCAGCGCCGGCGTGTTGCAGCGTGTCGGGAAAGGCATCGAGGCCCAGATATGCCAGATCCTCGTCGACCACATCGGCCACACCTAACATCAAGACATCCTCGTTTCTTTCCAACCACTTGTGGAAGGCCGCGGCGGTGTTGATGTCCTCGGGGATGCGGTCTTCGTAAAAACGCAACACCGCCTCGTCGCTCCACAGCCCTCCCGGGCGGCGGAGTTTCTGTTCGATGGCTTCGATCTCCGACCTCATCTCCAGAACGTGATCAAGAAACCTGCAGCGTTTCCGCAGGCCGTTGCCGATGATGCCTTCGCGCAGGAAGATGCCTCTGGCAGCCTTGGGATCGACGCGGCCGTAATGAATACGCCTTCCCGCGACGACCGGCAAGCCGCCGCAGATCACGGTTTCCTTGCCATAGACCGCGCCTTGATTTTCGTCCCAATGCGCCTCGCCATACTTGCTCTTGCACAGGTGCGGGGCGACTTGCTCGACCCATTCCGGATCGATCCTGGCAACCCGCCGCGCCCACAGCCGGGAGGTTTCCACCAACTCCATGCCCATCACCCACTCGAAGCGTTTCGGCAGGGAAAACAGACCGGAGCCGGGAAACACCGCGAAGAATCCACCGTTCGCGCTGCGGTAGGATTTGGATTCGCGGTCCCACACGCCGAACTGCCGCGGCACGCCTGCTAGAAGCGCCTTGTGAATGGTGGCGTAGGCCGCCGCGCCGGATAGATCGTTGCCGATCTCGCCGAGCTTGAGCTTCCACTCGCGCTCCAGCAGATCGGCGAGTTCGTCGCGGACGT
>JAZKGW010000065.1:0-1832 GCA_040385685.1 Verrucomicrobiota bacterium
AGAATGATTAACGCGCCGCTTCCACCACAACGGCGCAGGTCACCGAATTGGCGATGAAACACGCCTCGTGCGCCGCATGATGGAGTGCACCCAGATCAGGCACCTTTCCCGCAAACTCGACCCGCGGCCGAAGCGTCACCCTCGTGATCCGCACCTTCCCGTCCGCCCCCTCGGCCATTATTCCCTCGGCCGCATCCTCGTAAGAAGTCACCGCCGCCCCCGCCCGCCGCGCGAAGTCCAGGAAGAACAGCATGTGGCAAGACGCGAGCGAAGCGACGAACGCCTCCTCCGGATCGACCGCCCCCACGTCGGACCAGGGTGCCGGCACGATCGTCGGAGAAGCCGACCCCGCCACCACCGCACCCCCGTCAAAATGCCAGCTATGCGCCCGCGAGTATTGCCCCTTGCCAAACTCCTCCCCGGGTGAAGCGGACCAGCGGATGGTGGCGGTGTGTGCGGACATGACTCTCTCCTTGTACCCCGGCGCAGGCCGGGGCTCAGGCGCGAAGTGATCGGCTCTGCCGTCCTGGACCCCGGCCTACGCCGGGGCACAGCTTAATGCGCCTGCTTTGGCGATTCCATGATCTCGGTCAGCACCCCGCCCATATCCTTGGGGTGGAGGAAGAAGATCGGCGTTCCATGCGCCCCGATCCGCGTCTCGCCGAGGATGCGCACGCCCTTGCCCTCATACCAGGCCCGCGCCTCTGCGATGTCGGCCACCTCGAAGCAAAGATGATGCTGCCCCCCAAGCGGATTCTTCTCGAGAAACTTCGCGATCGGCGAGTCCGCCCCAAGCGGCTCGATCAACTCGATTTGGCAATTAGGCGCATCCACAAAACAAACCCGCACCCCCTGCGCGGGGAGGTCGAACGCATCCCCTGCCGGCTCCGCCCCCATCGTCGTGCGATACATGGCGACCGAGGCGGTGATCGAAGGGGTGGCAATCCCGACATGGTTGAGACGTCCGAGCTTCATTCCTACCTCCGTCATGCTGAACTCGTTTCAGCATCCACTACGCCGCCCGTGCAGCCCTACGAAGAAAAGGAATGCCCGAACAAGTCGAACATGACAGTCTGGCCCAATGAAACAGCCTTGCGTCTACATGCTCGCCAGCCGTCATAACGGCACGATCTACATCGGCGTAACGTCCGATCTAGTAGCCCGCATTTACCAGCACCGCACCAGCGCGACCCGCGGTTTCACCTCGCGCTATGCCGTCTAACGCCTCGTCCGCTTCGAACAATTCGCCGACATGCATTCCGCCATCACGCGCGAGAAACAGCTAAAGAACTGGCATCGCCCATGGAAAATCAACCTGATCGAAAGCGAAAACCCGGACTGGCACGATCTGGCACCGGGAATCGGCTTGCCTCCACTTACGTCACTCTGAACTCGTTTGAGGGTCTATCCAACACCAGCACCGAACGCAAGAAAGTGGATGCTGAAACAAGTTCAGCATGACGGACTAGAGGTCAGTGCTCCACACCAAGGAGAGTATTCCAAGGCCAACGACAGCGAGCACCAAGCCCACGACTGCCGCAAATAGAAAGAACGCTGTCTTTGCCTCAAATCCTCGCTCCGCGCGCGGCGTCCGCTTAAGCATAATTGACCCGAAAACCGCCATCGCCGTTCCAATCGCCACGAACAGGCCGGCCTGGACGAAGTCGTCACTCACAACGGAATATTGTCATGCTTCTTCCACGGATTCTCGAGCACCTTGTCCCGCAACTTCCTTAGCCCCAGCGCCACCCGCCGTCGCGTCGAATGCGGGTAGATTACCTCGTCGATGAAGCCCTTGCTCGCCGCCACGAACGGGTTGGCGAAGCGCTCCT